>NZ_JBIWKU010000002.1:0-346297 GCF_044765825.1 Streptomyces flaveolus
CGCCAAGGCGTCACCGCCCTGACCACCGAACAAGCCCTCCACCTCCTCGACACCACCCTCACCGCCAACCACCCCCACACCATCCCGCTGAAGCTGGAACTCACCACGTTGCAGCGGGACTTCGATCGTGACGGGGAGACGCCGCCGTTGCTGCGGTCGCTGCTGCGTGCTCCGCGCAGGCGGGCCGCCGGCGCCGTCGAGGGCGGCACGCTGCGCGATCGGCTCGCGCCGCTCTCCGACGACGAGCGGAGCAGGGAGCTGACCGCTCTCGTGTGCGGTGAGGCCGCCGTGGTGCTCGGCATCGCGGACGGTGCGGCGCTCGGGGCGGACCAGGTGCTGAAGGACCTGGGCATCGATTCGCTGATGGCGGTCGAGCTGCGCCGCCGCCTGTCGGCCGTGACGGGGGTGTCGCTGCCGGCGACCCTCGCCTTCGACTACCCCACCCCCACCGCCATCGCCGGGCTCCTGCTCGACAAGCTCGCACTCGGCGGCGCATCGAAGCCGGCCACCACGCGTCGTGCGCGCCGTGGCACCGCCGAGGAGCCCATCGCGGTGGTGTCGATGGCCTGCCGCCTGCCCGGCGGTATCGGCACCCCCGAGGACTACTGGCAGCTGCTGGTCAGCGGATCCGACGCCGTCGACTCGTTCCCGAGCCGGTGGTCCGGCCTCGATCTCTACGACCCGGACCCGGAGGCGGACGGCAAGTGCTACGCCCGTGAGGGTGGCTTCCTCGACGACATCGATGGCTTCGACGCGGAGTTCTTCGGGATCACTCCGCGTGAGGCGCAGTCGATGGACCCGCAGCAGCGGATCATCCTGGAGACCGTCTGGGAGGCCCTGGAGCGCGCCGGTGTCCGCCCCGACACGCTGTCGGAGTCCCGCACCGGCGTCTACCTGGGCACCATGGGCTCCGATTACGGGAACCTGTACAACCACGACCTGGGCGGGCTCGACGGCTACCTGAGCACCGGCAACGCGAGCAGTGTCCTGTCCGGACGGGTGTCGTACACCATCGGTCTTCAGGGTCCGGCCCTGACCGTGGATACGGCGTGCTCGTCGTCGCTGGTCGCCACCCACCTCGGCGTGACGGCCCTGCGCAACGGCGAGTGCGAGACGGCCCTGGTCGGTGGTGTCACCGTCATGTCGACACCGGCGACGTTCGTCGAGTTCAGCCGTCTCAAGGGTCTGTCGGCCGACGGCCGTTGCCGGAGTTTCTCCGCCGACGCCGACGGCGCGGGCTGGGCCGAAGGCGCAGGCATCCTCCTCCTCAAGCGCCTCTCCGACGCCGAGCGCGACGGCGACCGCGTGCTGGCCGTCATCCGGGGCAGCGCCGTCAACCAGGACGGCCGCAGCCAGGGCCTGACCGCCCCCAACGGCCCCTCCCAGCAGCGCGTCGTCCAGGACGCACTCACGGCAGCCCGCCTGACCCCCGACGACATCGACGCCATCGAAGCCCACGGCACCGGCACCAGCCTCGGCGACCCGATCGAGGCCGGAGCCCTCGCGGAGGTCTTCGGACCCACGCGCCCGGCCGACCGGCCGCTGCTTCTGGGCTCGTCCAAGTCCAACATCGGCCACGCCCAAGCAGCCGCCGGTGTCGCAGGCGTCATCAAGATGATCCTCGCCCTCCAGCACGACACCCTCCCCAAGACCCTCCACGCCGACCAGCCCAGCCCGCACATCGAGTGGGACGACTCCGGCCTGCAACTCCTCCAGGAGGCCCGCCCCTGGGAACGCGGCGAACGGACCCGGCGGGCCGGCATCTCCTCCTTCGGCCTCAGCGGCACCAACGCACACCTCATCCTCGAGGAAGCACCCGCCGTCGAGGCAGTCGCGTCGGAGGGCACGGACACGCCGCAGCTCCCGGTGCCGGTGCTCCTTTCGGGCCGGGACGAGGCCGCCCTGCGGGCACAGGCCGAGCGCTGGGCCGACTGGCTGGAGAGCCACGACGAGGTCCCGCTGGCGGACGTGGCCGCCACGGCGGCACTGCACCGCACCCACTTCGACACCCGCGCCGCCGTCCTCGCCTCGTCGGCCGACGAGGCCGTGGCCGGACTGCGGGCGCTGGGCGGCGGTACCTCGCACGCCGCTGTCGTCCGGGGCGAGGTGACCGGTGACGCCGGGCTCGGTGTCCTGTTCACCGGGCAGGGCAGCCAGTACGGCGGTATGGGGCGGCAGTTGTACGACACCTTCCCCGCCTACCGTGCCGCGTTCGACGCGGTGTGCGCGGCCGTGGACCCGCATCTGGGAAGGTCCCTGGGCGAGCTGGTGTTCTCCGGTGGTGACGACGGTGACGGCACCGGCGCGCTGATCCACGAGACCCGCTTCACCCAGCCCGCGCTGTTCGCGCTGGAGGTCGCTCTCTACCGGCTGTGGGAGTCGTGGGGCGTCACCGCGACGGCCGTCGCGGGGCACTCCGTCGGCGAGTTCGCCGCGGCCCATGTCGCGGGGGTGCTGAGCCTTCAGGACGCGGCTCGGCTGGTCGTCGCCCGCGGGCGTCTCATGCAGGCCTGCCGCACCGACGGTGCGATGGTCTCCGTCGAAGCCGGCGAGGCCGAGGTGCTCGACGCGATCGGCGACCGTGCGGGCGTCGGCGTCGCCGCCCTCAACACCCCGGCGCAGACCGTCGTCAGCGGCGACGCCGACGCCGTCACCGCCCTCGCCGAGCACTTCGCCGGCCAGGGGCGGCGCACCCACCGGCTGACCGTCTCGCACGCCTTCCACAGCACCCACATGGACGCGATGCTCGACGAGTACGCCGCCGTGGCCGCCGACTGCGACTACCGGGCGCCCGCGATCCCGCTGGTGGACACCCGCACCGGCGCCTGGCACCCGGCCGGCACCGCCGAGGGCGAGGGGATCCGCTCGCCGGAGCACTGGGTGCGCCAGGTCCGTGAGGCGGTCCGGTTCACCGATGCCCTCGGCACGCTCGCGGAGCACGGCGTCCGGCGCTTCCTGGAGTGCGGCCCGGCTCCCGCGCTCACGCACATGGGCACGCAGACGCTGAGCGTCGGTCACTTCACGCCGAGCATGCGCAACGCGGCCAAGGCGGGCGAGGGCACGGCGGACGAGCCCCGTACGCTGCTGGCCGCGCTCGCCCGGCTGCACACGGCGGGCCACCGCGTGGACTGGTCCCGCACCCCGCTGCCCGCCTCGGGCGGCCCCGTCGAGCTGCCGACGTACGCCTTCCAGCGCACGCGCTACTGGAAGGAGCCGGCGTCGCGCACGGATGTGCGCGGTTCGGGTCTGGGGCAGGGCAGCCACCCCTGGCTGCCCGCGACGGCGGTGCTGGCGGGCGGCGACGGACATCTGCTGTCCGGTGCCGTCTCCGCGGCCGAGCACCCCTGGCTGGCCGACCACGCCGTGTTCGACTCCGTGCTGCTGCCCGGCACCGGTCTGCTGGACCTGGCATGGGCGGCCGCGCACACGGTGGGCGCCGCACGCGTCGCGCACCTTACGCTCGCCCGGCCCCTGGTCCTCGAGGGATCCGCGCGGACGCGGCTCCAGGTGCGCGTCGGCGAGGCGGCGGAGGAGGGACGGCGCACGATCGCCGTCTACAGCCAGCCCGAGGACGCCGTCGACCAGCAGGTGTGGACCCTGCACGCCGAGGGAGAGCTGGACGACGTCCGGGTTCCGAGCGGCGAGGCGTTCGCCGAGCTGAGCGCCTGGCCCGTACCCGGTGCGGACGGCGTGGAGCTGGACGGCTTCTACGACGGGATGGCGGCGAAGGGCGTCGCATACGGGCCGGCCTTCCGCGGCCTGACCGAGCTGTCCCGCCGGGACGGCGTCGCCTACGGGCGCATCGTGCTGCCGGACGGCGACACCGCCGGCAGGGACGGGTTCGGGGTGCACCCGGCGCTGTTCGACGCGGCCCTGCACACCCTCGCGGGCACCGCCCCGGGCGGCGAGCGGGACACCGACGGCGACTCGGTGCTGCTCCCCTTCGCCTGGACGGACGTCACGCTGTACGCGACGGGCGCCACCGAGCTGCGCGTGCGTGTCGAGCTGGAGCCGTCCGGCGAGGGCGAGGGCGGCGAGACCCGCGCGTCGGTGCTCCTCGCCGACGGCACCGGCCGGCCGGTGGCATCGGCGAGCGGCCTGCGGTTGCAGCGGGCGAGCGCCGAGCAGCTGCGGGCCGGCGGGCGCGGCACCGACCATCTGTACCGGGTGGAGTTCCAGCCGGTGGAGGCGGAGGCGCTGCCCGCGCCCGGCGCCGACGGTACGGCGGGCACGCTGGTCCTCGGCGACGGCAACGGGTTCGTCGCACGGTCCTTGGACGCCCCGGCCTTCGCGGACCTCGACGGGCTCCTCGCCTCGGACCCGGCGCCCCGGCGCATCGTGGTCGACCGCACACCGCAGCCGTCCGGCACCGCCGGTCCGTCCGCGGCCGAGCGGGCACACGCCACCGCGTCCGGTGAACTCGCTCTGGTCCAGCGGTTGCTGGCGTCACCGGCGCTGGTCGACACCGAGGTCGTGTGGGTGACCGGCGACGCGGTCAGCACCCGCCCCGACGACACGGTCGCCGCGCTCGGCACCGCTCCCCTGTGGGGTCTGGTCCGCTCGCTGCGGGCGGAGAGCCCGGAGCGGACGTGGCGTCTGGTCGACGTCGACGCGGACGCCGCGGTCCCGGACCTGTTCGCGACGGCCCTGTCCGTCACCGGCGAACCGGAACTGGCGCTGCGCGGCGAGATGGTGTTCGTCTCGCGTCTGGCACGGGCCGGTTCCGGCGGCACGGTGCGGGTGCCGGACACCGGGGCGTGGGCCCTGGACGTGCGGGAGAAGGGCAGGCTCGACACGTTCGAGGCCGTGCCCCTGGACACGGCTGAGCCGCTCGGCCCCGGCGAGGTCCGGGTGCAGGTGCGCGCGGCCGGACTGAACTTCCGTGACGTGCTCAACGCCCTGGACATGGTGCACGCCCCGAAGTTCGGCCTGGAATGCGCCGGAGTCGTGCTGGAGGCGGGTGCCGAGGTGAGGCATCTGCGGGCCGGTGACCGGGTGATGGGCCTGGCCGTGGGCTCCTTCGGCACCGAGGTCCGCGCCGACGCCCGGGTCATGACCCCCATCCCCGACCACCTCTCCTACGCCGAAGCGGCAACCGTCCCCCTGACCTTCCTCACCGCCTACCACGGCCTGGTCGACCTCGGCAGCCTCCAGGCCGGCGAGAAGATCCTCATCCACGCCGCCGCCGGCGGCGTCGGCATGGCCGCCGTCCAGCTCGCCCGGCACTTCCGCGCCGAGGTCTACGGCACCGCCAGCACCGCCAAATGGCCCGCCCTGCGCGCCATGGGCCTGGCCGACGACCACATCGCCTCCTCCCGCGACACCACCTTCGCCGACACCTGGAACGACGTGCCCTTCGACGTCGTCCTCAACTCCCTGGCACGCGAGTTCGTCGACACCACCCTGACGATGCTGACCGACGGCGGCCGCTTCCTGGAGATGGGCAAGACCGACATCCGCGACCCCCACCAGGTCACCACCGACCACCCCGGAGTGCGCTACCAGGCCTTCGACCTCATGGACAGCGGCGCCGACCGCATCCAGGAGATGCTCCAGGAGATCACCGCACTCCTGGCCGACGGCACGATCCGTCCGCTGCCCCTGCACGCCTACGACGTCCGCGAGGCGCCCAGCGCGTTCCGGTTCATGGCGCAGGGCCGGCACACCGGCAAGCTGGTCCTCACCCTGCCCCGTCCGCTGGACCCCGAGGGCACCGCCCTCATCACCGGCGGCACCGGCGCACTCGGCCAGGCCCTCGCCGAACACCTCATCCGCACCCACGGCATACGCCACCTCGTCCTCACCTCCCGACGCGGCCGCGACACCCCCGGCGCCGACGCCCTCACCACCCGCCTCACCGCCGCAGGCGCCGCCACCGTGCGCATCGTCGCCTGCGACGTCAGCCGCCGCGACGACGTCGCCGCCGCCGTCTCCGCGGTGGCCGCGGACCACCCGCTGACCGCGGTGGTGCACCTGGCCGCCGTTCTCGACGACGGCATCGCGCGCAACCAGGACGCGGACCGGATGGCCGCGGTCCTGGCGCCGAAGGTCGACGGGGCGGTGCATCTGCACGAGCTGACCGCCGGTCAGGATCTGGCCGTCTTCGCACTGTTCTCGTCGGTGGCGGGCACGTTCGGGTCCCCCGGGCAGGTCAACTACGCGGCCGCGAACGCCTTCCTGGACGCCTTCGCCGCCTACCGCCGCACCCGCGGGCTGCCGGGGCTCAGCCTCGCCTGGGGGCTGTGGGACCAGGGCGGAGCGGGCATGACCGCGCACCTCGGCGAGGCCGAACTGGCCCGGATGCGCCGCGGAGGGGCCCGGGCCCTCGGTGTCGAGGAGGGGCTCGCGCTGTTCGACGCCGCCCTGCGCCGGCCCGAGGCGCAGCTGGCGCCGGTCAGGCTGGACCTGGCTGGGCTGGCGCAGCAGGAGGACGTGGCGCCGCTGCTGCGTTCCCTGGTGCGGCCGCGGCTGCGGCAGGCGGCGGCCACCGCGCCGCAGGGTTCGGACTTCCTCGACCGGCTCGCCGCCCTGGGCGAGGCGGAGCGGTTCGAGACGCTCACCGAGTTCGTCCGCGGTGAGGTGGCGGCGGCCGTCGGTCTGCCGGGCGCGCACGCGGTGGCCGCGGAGAGGCCGTTGCAGGGTCTGGGCCTGGACTCGCTGATGTCCGTCGACCTGAAGAACCGCATCGCCGCCCAGACCGGTGCCGAGCTGCCCAGCACGCTGGCGTTCGACTACCCGACGCCGCGGGCGATCGCGGAGTTCCTCCTCGGCAGGCTGCGGCTCGGCAGCGCGGCACAGGACGGCCCGCCGCAGGACCCCATGGCCGCCGCGCAGTGGGCCATCGGCAAGGCCGGCGCCACGCTGCTGCGGGAGAGCGGACTGCTCGCGCAGCTGCTCGACCTGGCCCAGGGCATGGACCTGCCGAAGCAGCGCGGTGCGAGCGATGCCCTCCGGGCGGCCGAGTCGCTCAGCGACTCGGACATCGACCGGGCCCTGGACCTCGTGCTCGGCGACTTCGCCGCCTGACCGCTACCGATGATCGCGAAAGGAAGACTGTGATGAGTGCCCGGACCGTGGTGATGGGTGGAGGGATCTCAGGTCTGTCCGTGGCGCTGCTGCTGGCGCGACGGGGCTTCGAGGTGACCGTGCTGGAGCGCGACCAGGCCCCGCCCGGGGACCTGGCCGCCATCGGCGACTGGCACCGCCCCGGTGCCCCGCAGACCCGCCAACTGCACACCTTCCTGGGGCTGTTCCGGCAGCACCTGCTCACGCATCTGCCCGATGTGTACGAGGATCTGCTGGCCAACGGCGCCGAGGAGGTCAGCATCGCCACGCCGGCCGGCACCACCCCGCCCGGTGCCGAGGACCTGGCGGTCCTGGCGGCGCGCCGCCCCACCGTGGAGTGGGCGCTGGAACGCGCCCTGCGCCGGGAGCCGGGCGTCGAGATCCACTACGGGACGTCGGTGCGCCGGGCCGAGGTGAGGGACGGCCGGATCAGCGGGGTACGGGTGCGCGGCGGCGTCGTCGACGCGGACGTGCTCATCGACGCGGCGGGCCGACGCTCGCCGCTGCGTGAGGACTTCACCGTCCTGGAGGGGGACGAGGACTGCGGGGTCGTGTACAACACGCGGTTCTACCGGCTGCGCGACGGGGTGCGGCGGCCGCCGCTCGAACGCGGCGTGACGACGATGGTCGCCGGCGACGGATTCGGCGCCGGGCTCTTCTACCACGACAACCGCACGTTCGCGATCGGCATCGGCCGCCTCCCCGACGACAACGACCTCAAGGCGCTGCGTGAGGCGGAGGCCTTCGACCAGGTCACCGCGCTCTTCCCAAAGTTCGAGCCGTGGCTGCGTCCCGATGTCGGAGAGGTGCTGACCGAGGTCGTCCCCATGGCCGGGCTGCGCAACACCCTGCGCGGCCTGGCGCCCGACGCCCCCGTGGGCTACGGCGTCGTGGGCGACGCGCTGTGCACGACCGATCCGGCCTTCGGGCGGGGTGCGTCGGTGGCGATGCACCAGGCCGTGCTGCTCGCCGAGGCGTTCGCCGGGGAACCGGGCTCTCTGCCCGGGCTCGTCCGGGACGTGACCGCGCAAGCCCAGGCGTGGGTGCGGCCCTGGTTCGACGACTCGGTCCAGGCCGACATCGCCCGCACCCGGCTCTGGCAGGCCGCGGTGGACGGGCACCGTCTGCCGCAGGGCGCGGCGATGCCGCCGGTGAGCCTGTTCAGCCTCATGGAGGCCGGGGAGCACGACGGGCATCTGTGGCAGGCGGCGCAGCGTGTGGCCGGTCTGCTGGCCCCCCTCGACAGCCTGGACACCCCTGAGAACCGGCGGCGTCTGCAGGAGGTGTGGGCGTCGGGCTGGCGTCCGCAGGCCCCCTCCGGGCCGGGCCGGTCCGACCTCGTCGAGGTGCTGGCCGCGTCCTCCCGCTGAACCCGGCGACGACCTCACGACACACGAAGGAACGAAGGATCC
The DNA here is from genome assembly GCF_044765825.1 of Streptomyces flaveolus. Lineage (NCBI taxonomy): Bacteria > Bacillati > Actinomycetota > Actinomycetes > Kitasatosporales > Streptomycetaceae > Streptomyces > Streptomyces flaveolus. The sequence continues at coordinate 8,478 of NZ_JBIWKU010000002.1, forward strand.
TGGATGAAGATCATTGCCGATACCGGTCGTTGCATCGGAGCCGGCCAGTGCGTCATGGCCGCCGACTCCGTCTTCGACCAGGACCCCGCCACCGGCGAAGTCGTGCTGCTGGTGGCGAGGGCTCCGGCCGACGAGGTGGACGCGGTCCTCGACGCGGTGTCGACCTGCCCCACCGGCGCTCTGGCCACGGCGGAGGACTGAGCGCTCCGCGACGTCTCCTCGCGCGGCTCCGAGGCCGGCCACCCCCCACGTGTGCCGGCCCGCGGCGGCAAGCCACTGAGCCCACGATCGGCCACCTTCCCCCACCACCCCCCACGATCGGAGAACGTATGACGACCGAGACCACACGGGAGTCCCGCCCCACCGGGGGCCCGGCACACGAGCCGCGGCCCCTCCCGTTGGCCCGGACCTGTCCTTTCACACCCCCCACCGAGCTCACCGACCTGCGTGGGAGGGAACCCCTCAGCCGGATCGCGAACCCGGACGGCAGCACCGGTTGGCTCGTCACCGACTACGCGCTGGCCCGGAAGGTGCTCAGTGATCCTCGTTTCAGCGCCCGTCAGGAGCTGATGAGTTCACCGCTGACGGACCGCGCGTTCGAGCCGGCGATGCCGGGCGGCTTCCTGTTCATGGATCCGCCGGAGCACACCCGCTACCGCAAACTGCTCACCGGCCAGTTCACCGTGCGCCGCATGAGGCGGCTCGAGGCACGGGTCGAGGAGGTCACCGCTCATCAACTGGCCCGTCTGCGCGCCCAGGGGCCGGGCGCGGATCTGGTCGAGCACTTCGCGCTGCCGATCCCGTCGCTGATGATCTGCGAGCTGCTCGGAGTGCCGTACGAGGACCACGAGTTCTTCCAGTCCAGGGCCGTGGCCATCTTCCGGCTGGTGCAGGACCCCGAGGAGGCCGCGGCGGCGTACGCCGGGCTACGGACCTACCTGCTCGATCTGGTGCGGCGGCGCCGTGAGGAGCCGGCCGACGACATCCTGAGCGACCTGGTGGCAGGTGGCGATCTCATGGACGACGAGCTGATCGGCATGGCTCTGCTGTTGCTCCTGGCCGGGCACGAGACCACCGCGAACATGATCGCGATGGGTACGTTCGCGCTGCTGAGCCATCCCGGCCAGCTGGCGCTGCTGCGCGAGGACCCGTCGCTGATCGACGGTGCGGTGGAGGAGTTGCTGCGCTACCTGAGCATCATGCACGTGGGCCTGCTGCGTGCCGCCCTGGAGGACGTCGAGCTGGCCGGTCATGTGATCGGGAAGGGCGACACGGTCACGGTGTCCGTTGCGGCGGCCAACCGGGACCCGGAGAAGTTCGGCCCCTCGGAGGACCTGGACATCACCCGGCCGGCCACCGGGCACGTGGCCTTCGGGCACGGCATCCACCAGTGCCTGGGGCAGCAGTTGGCGCGTATCGAGATGCGGATCGGCATCAACGGGCTGCTGCGCGAGTTCCCCGGCCTGCGACTGGATGTCCCGGTCTCCGAGGTGCCGGTGCGCAAGGACATGGGTGTCCTCGGCGTGCACCGGCTTCCGGTCACCTGGTGACATCCCCCTGAGCCGCCGGTGTGCTCTCCCCGCTCCGCGGGCCTTCGGGCCGGTGGAGCGGGGGTCCGGACGGGAGTTGGCCGCGGGGTGGCCTATTCGGCGCTCTTCGCGCGCTCGGCACTCTTCGCGATCAGGGCGGTCAGTTCCTGGAGGGAGTACTCACGACGGCCGGGCCGGCCGTAGCGGGTGAGTTTGCCGCGGGTGGCCCACTGCCGGATGGTGGCCTCGGACACTCCCGCGGCGAGGGCGGCGAGCTGGGTGGGGACCGTGCGCGTGCCGGCCTTCTTGACGGCGGTCATGGGGGGCCTTCCGTGAGTGCGTGAGGTCGGAGCTGGGCGGGGTGCGGACCGGCCGGGCTCACGCGCGGCCGCTCAGCAGCAGCCAGCGGTCCGGCGGCAGCACATGCCCGGCCCCGCAACGCACCATGTGTGTCGAATCGGCGCCCCGGGACGTGCGGACGCGTTCCTCGCAGTCGGTGACCGGGCAGGAGCCGAGCTCCTGCGGGACGGCCGGCCTGGGGGCGAGCGCCGAGCGCGCCACGTTGGTGACCCTGCGGACCTCGGCCGCGCACTCGCCCGCGGCCGGGTGGGCGGCCAGCCAGTCGAGATGGCGGGCCAGGAAGGCCGCGAGCGTACCGACCTCGCGCCGGGACGGCCCGGTCACCCCCCGCTCCGCGACGATGGCGCCGGCCCACGAGGCGAGTACCACAACCATGTCACCGCGGGCCTGGAGAGCCGCTTCGTTGAGCCGGATGCCCTGCCGGGCACGGCCCGAGCTGACCCGCTCGGTGATTCCGGTCCGCGCCGGCGAGAGCGCTTCCTCACAGCCGTCGTACAGGCCCGGAAGACTGACGAGGTCCTCCTTCAGCCGGGCGCGGCACACCAGGCAGAGCCGCTGCCCCGAGGCGGCCGTCCGAGGCTGGGGCTTGCCCGACTGCCGGGCGTGACGGCAATGGACTGCTTCGCACAGTGACTGAATGGCCATCCGTTCTCTGCTTCCCTCCCCGTTCCTGCCGGAGACCGGCAGGGGCTGACAGACTCGGCCAGTATGGCGAAGCGCCCTAAAACCCGGCTCGAACTCGTGTCCAGCCCCAGGTCAGCCCTCGACCAGGACCTCCATGTACGGCGGGAACTCAGGAACGCGGGCGAGGTCGTGTTCCAGCACGGAGATCTCGCCGTTCGTGGTGATCTCCCGGAACCCGGCGAACTTGTAGGTGACGTACATGCTCCGGTTGCGGTTCGTCGGCACGAACTCCGCGCGCAGCCGTATCCCGGCCGCGGCCGCTTCCCGGATGAGATGGGCGAGCAGCACCGACCCGACGCCACGGGACATCACCCGGCAGGACATCAGCAGGAGCTTGACCGTCCACGCGTCCTCGCCGCGCTCGACGAGCGCCAGCCCGATCTTGCCGTACGTTCCGTACCTGTCCTCCAGGCCGGCGACCAGCAGATCGTGGCCGGGCGACTGGCGGAACGCGTCCAGCTCCTCGTACGAGTAGGTGTAGCCGGTCGCGTTGAGCTGGTTGGTGCGGACGGTCAGTTCCTCGGCGCGCTGCAGGTCGCGTTCCTGGGCCGGGGTGATGGTGAAGCGCATGTTCAGGGAGCTGAGGAACTCCTCGGCCGTGCCGTCGTGGCCGGCCTCGGCCTGGTTGCGCTCGGCGTCGGCCCGGTACAGGTGACGGCGCTCCCGGGAGTCCGCGGTGACGAACCTCGGGTGCATCTCGGGCAGGCCGGGGATGCGCTCGGCGTCGAGGGCGTCGATGCACAGCACCTGCGGGTGCGTGAAGCGGACCTCGTCGCGCTCGAAGGGCTGGTCGTCGACGAAGGCCAGCGTGTCGATGCCGATGTTGATCGCCTCGGCGACCGCCTTCACGGAGTCCGACTTGTTGCCCCAGTTGATCTGCGGATACAGGAAGTACTCGGCGATGCCCAGCTCCTCCAGCTTGGCCATGGCCGCGTCGTGGTCGTTGCGACTCGCGACGGAGTGGAGGATGCCCCGCTCGTCGAGGGTCTTGAGGACGTCCACGACACCGGGCCGCAGCTTCACGTCCCCGTCCTCGAGGAGCACCCCCTCCCAGACGGTGTTGTCGAGGTCCCACACCACACATTTGACGGTCGTCGTCATCGTCCCTCACTCCTGGGGGTCGCACCGGCCTGCCTCCGGCGGACGAGGGCGCGCTCCTGGAACGCGTACTCGGCGAGGCCGATCTGATGGATCTGAGAGCTTCCCTCGATGATCTCCATGACTCTGGAGTCGCCGAGATAGCGCTGCACCGGGTAGCCGGCGCTGCAGCCGTTGGCGCCGTGGATCTGCACGGCGCCGGCCGCGGCCCGGCTCGCGGCGGTCGAGGCGAAGTACTTCGCCATGGATGTCTGGGCGAGCGCACCGGGATCGCCCTCGTCGCGCAGCCGGCCCGCCTCGAGGCAGAGCAGCCGCGCCGCCCGGGCGTCGGTGTACATGCCGCTGATCATCTGCCGTACGAGCTGGTGGTCCTTGATGGGCGTGCCGAAGGTCTCCCGGCTGCCCGCGTAGTCGACGCTGGCCTCCAGGCAGGCGTCGACGATGCCGACGCAGCCCCAGCCGACGGTGTAGCGGCCCAGGTCGAGCGCCGTACCGACGACGTGGGAGAGGCCGAGGCCGGGCCGGGCGAGCACCTGGCCGGCCGGGATGCGGCAGCCGTCGAAGTGGACGTCCGCCGTCATCGAGGCGCGGATGCCGATCAGGTCCTCGATCAGCTCGGTGCGCACTCCGGCGGTGGCGCGCTCCACCAGCACCGCCGTGGGACCTTCGGGGGAACGGCCCAGGACGAGGAAGACGTCGGCGGTCTCGCCGTACGTCGTCCACGTCTTGTGGCCGTCGAGCAGCCAGGAGTCCCCGTCCGGGGTGAGCCGGGTGACGACGCCGGCGGCGTCACTGCCGGCACCCGGCTCGGACACGGCGAGCGCGCCGATGCTCTCACCGCGGGCGAGACGGGGCAGCCAGGTCTCCTTGAGTTCGCGGCTTCCCCACCGTGCGACGGCGTGCGCCACCATCGTGTGAACGGTGAGCAGGCTGCGCAGCGACGAGCAGGCACGCCCCAGTTCACCGGCGAGCAGCCCGAGCGTCACCGCGTCGCATCCGCCCCCGCCGTACTGGGCCGCGACCGGCAGACCGAGCAGTCCCTCGGTCGCCAGCAGTTCGACGGTCCGGGGCGGAGTGCGCTGAGCGCGATGGTTTGCGTCGGCGTGCGGAACGATGTGGCGGTCGGCGAAGGCCCGGAACTCCTTCTGGGCCTGGGCCTGCTCCGCCGTGAGCGTGCTGGTCATCGCTGTGGCGTCTCCTCGTGGGTCAGGACGCCACGGAGGCGGAGAGCTTACGGGTGACGAACGCGTCGAGAGCTCCGACGGAACGGAAGTTGTCGAGCTCCAGGTCGTCGTTGTCGATGGTGAGGCCGAACTCGTGCTCCACGAAGGAGACGAGCTGGATGGCGAACATCGAGCTGACGAAGCCCAGCTGGAAGATGTCGTCGTCGTCCTTGAGGTCCTGCACCGGGAAGAAGCGGGACAGGTACTCCCCGATCTTCGCCTTGTTGTCCATGCTCATGTCGTGTTCCGTCCTGTTCGTGTGCGGCCTGGCAGTGGGTGTGCGCCTCGGCCGGGTCAGCGGTAGTTGAAGAAGCCCTCGCCGCTCTTGCGCCCCAGCAGGCCGGCGGCGACCATCTTCTTCAGCAGCGGGGCCGGCCGGTACTTGCTGTCGTTGAAGCTCTCGTAGAGCACCTCGACGGACTTCAGGATGGTGTCGAGACCGATCAGGTCCGCCGTCTCCAGCGGCCCCATCTTGTGGTCGAAGCACGTCTTGAAGATGCGGTCGACGTCGGCGGGCGAGGCCACCCCGTCCTGCACCAGGAAGACGGCCTCGTTGATGGTGAGCATCAGGACGCGGTTGGAGACGAATCCCGGCACGTCCTCGACGACGATGCACTCCTTGCCCATCTCGGCGAGGAACCTGCGGGCGGTGTCGATGGTCTCCGGGGTGGTGTGGTGGCCGCGGATGACCTCCACCATCGGCTTCATCGGCACCGGGTTCATGAAGTGCATGCCGACGATGTTCTGCGGGCGGTCGGTGACCGAGCCGACGCGGGTGATGGAGATCGCCGAGGTGTTCACGGCGAACCGCACCTCAGGGCGGCAGATGCGGTCCAGCCGCTCGTAGACCTTCTCCTTGATGCTCCAGTCCTCGGTGACGTTCTCGACGACGAAATCGGCTTTGGCCAGCAGCTCGTAGTCGGTGGTGAACTCTATTTTCTCGATCACCGCCGCCGGGTCGACGGCCGCGGCGCGATTGAAGAGGGCGAAGGCGCGCAGGCTGGTGCGCAGTTCGCGCCTCGCGTTGTCGAGCACCTCCTCCGAGACGTCGACCAGGATCACCTGGTGCCCGGTCTGCGCGAGGTTCTGTGCCACGCCGACGCCCATGACGCCGGCGCCGACGACTCCTACCGTGGTGAATTCCATGACTCGTCCGGCTCCGTTACCGTGCGCCGCGTACGGCGAAGATGTTGTAGATGTCCGTCCCGACGTACAGCTCGTCCTGCTCGGCCATGACGGTGAAGCCCCGGTCCTCCAGCAGCTTCGTGAGGCGTTCCACCTCACCGTCGGCGTCGTGCGCTTCGAGGACCATTTGCCGGATCTTCGGCCAGTCCTCGTCGGCGATGCCGTCGATGACCTGGCGTTCGCTCTTCTGCACGTCGATCTTGATGAGGTCGATCCGCTCGATTCCCTGCTCGCGGATGACAGCGCTCAGCGGACGCAGCCGGGCCGTGTACTCGATGGCCTCGAAGCGGACGTCCATCAGCTCCTCGGCGTAGTCGGTGAGCCGGCGGGCCTCCGCGTCCGTGTTCTGCTGGTTGGCGATGATCGTGCGCAGATTGTGCTTCTCCTCCTCCTCGTCCGGGTGGAACGAGGACATCCCGGAGCTGCGGGGGTAGAAGGTGAAGCTCGCTTCGGTCTCGGCGTCGGAGATGCCGATGTTGAACAGCTTCGCGTCCACACCGTGCTCCGCGACGTTCCTGCTCAGCAGTTCGAACAGCGGCGGGGCCGGCTCGAAGGTGAAGACCCGCACGTTCTGCGCCTCGTAGTGCGCGAACAGGGTGAACAGGCCGATGTTGCCGCCGACGTCCACGACGGTGTCGCCGCTGCGCAGCGAGATGCCGTTCTTGGCGTAGACGCGGTGGTCGAAGATGTCCTCGTAGAAGTGACGGGTCTCCGACTCGTTCTGGTGGTGGACCGTCAGGCCGTTGGGCAGCCGAAATCGGGCCTGGCAGCTGCCGGTGTGCGAAGAGCCCGCCTTCTCCCCCGCCGTCTCCGGGTCGCCGCCGCCGCGCAGTACGTCGATGGCCGCGGCCATGCGCGTGAGGGTGGCGAACTCGTACACCTGGCGCAGCGTCAGCTCGACGTCGAAGGCCCGGCTGATGCGCAGCATCAGCCGCGTGGCGAGCAGGGAGTTGCCGCCCAGTTCGAAGAAGCTGACATCGCGCGGGAAGTCGTCGTTCTTCAGGATCCTGGCCCACACGGCCAGCAGCGCGGTCTCCGTCTCGGTCGCCTCCGGTGCGCCGTCCGCGTCCGTTGCGTCGGTCTGTGCCACGGGGGTCTCCTCGGTGGTGGCCAGGTCGCCGCAGGGCAGGTCGTGCCAGGCCGCGTCGGCGTCCGCGAGCCACAGCCGGCCCAGGGCCTTCAGAGCGACGGACGTGTCGGCGTGCGGCTCAAGGGAGTGGCGCATGGAAGCGACGATGTTGCCGGTGTCGCCGCCCCGGACCACGGTCGCCAGGCTGCTCAGCGTCTGACCCGGCCCGCACTCCAGCAGCAGGCGCTCCTGGCCGAGGTGGCGCAGGCCGTCGGCGAAACGGACCGGGCTGAGCAGGTGGCGGGCCCAGTACGCCGGGTCGGTGGCCTGCTCGTCGGTGATGGGCCGGCCGGTGACGTTCGAGATGTAGGGGATACGCGGCGGGTTGAGCGTCAGACCGCGGGCGATGTCGGTGACCTGGTCGGCGATCGGCTCCATCATCGAGGAGTGGAACGCGTGCGTGGTGGTCACCCTGCGGGTGATCACACCGCGGCCGGCGAGGGTCCGCTCCAGCTCGAAGATGTCGGCCACCGGGCCGCCCACCACGCAGAACTCGGGGCCGTTGACGGCGGACAGGGAGATGTTCCCGCCCGTCAGCGGCCGCACCTGCTCCTCCGGCAGCATCACGGCGAGCATCGTGCCCTCGGGCAGCTCGTCGATGAGCGCGGCCCGGCGCGCCACCAGGACCAGCGCGTCCTCCAGCGAGAGGACGCCGGCGAGGGTGGCCGCGACGTACTCGCCGAGGCTGTAGCCGATCATCGCGGTCGGCCTGACGCCCCACGATTCCCACAGGGCCGCCAGGGCGTACTCGACCACGAAGAGCGCGGGCTGGGCTATGCGCGTGGCGTTGAGACGCCGCTCCTCGGTGCTCTGCTCACGCGTGTCGAGGCCCAGCATGCGGCGCAGGTCCATGGCGAGGGCGTTGCCCGTCTCGGTCGGCTCGGGACGTCCGGCGGCGGTGAAGATCACGTCCCGGATGTCCAGGCCGAGCTCCGCGGTGAGCGCCTCGGCGCAGCGGTCGACGGTGGTCTTGAACACGGGGAAGTCGCGGTACAGGTCGCGCCCCATGTCGAGGTAGTGGTCGCCCAGGCCGGGGAACATGAAGGCCACCGCGGCGCCGCTGTCCGCGGTCTGGGCCGACCCCAGTTCCACCGCGCCGTCGGGGCCCGAGAGGACCGCCGCGCGGTGCCCCCCGGTCCGGCCGCCGACGCGTACCACGCCGACCGGTTCGGCTGACCCGACGGCGTCGCCTGCCCGGGTGCGCAGCGCGGCGAGGCCGGCGTCCAGCAATGCACCGTTCGCGGCTTCGGCAAGCGCCAGATGCCACCGGTGCTGCGCGGCGGCCGGTGTGGCCGCCGCGCGCTCTTCTTCGGCTGTGATCGTGTAGGGGCTCATGCCTCTCCTTGGAGATGACGGCCGGCCCGAAGGTGTGAGCGCGCCCACTGCCGCCCCGTTCCCTCCGAGGTGTCCGCTGTCATCCCGACCTTGGCGGCACCGACTTGAGCGAGACCGGAGCAGCAGTCGGGCGCACGGTCGGCCGCGGTGCGGCAGGCCCGGCCGAGCAGGACGGGAAGATCCGGGCCGCCCGCGAAGTAGTGGTCGCCCGGCACGGTGTGCAGCGTGACGGGGCCGGTGGTCCACTCCCGCCAGCCCGCCATGTCGCCGGGACGGCCCAGGCGATCGCGATCACCGGAGACCGCCAGCAGCGGCACGTCCGGCAGCCCGCCCGGGGCCGGTTCCCGGGCGGCGACGCGCAGCCGGTGCCCCAGGGCCAGGTCGTCGCGCAGCACCGGCAGGACGGTGCGGTACCAGAATCCGCCGGGTGCCGCCCTGTCCGGTACGGCGCCCATCTCGGTGAGCAGGCGCACGAGTTCGGCTTCCGGTGCCGCCCAGGCGTCGGACAGCGGGGAGGGCACCGTCGGAGGGGGGCAGGCCCCGACGGCGAGCAGCACGGGCCCGGGCAGGCCGGCCTCGTGCAGCGCGCGGGTCACCGTGTAGGCGACCATCGCGCCCAGGCTGTGCCCGTACAGCGCGAACGGCTCGGGACGCGCTGCCGCGGTGAAGTGGCCCATCAGGTCGGCGAGGAGAGCCTCGCGCCCGGTGATGGCCGGCTCTTTGGCGCGGCCGCCCCGGCCGGGCAGCGGCAGCGGTACGACCTCGACGTCCGGCCCGGCCCGGCCGGCCCAGCCCTCGAACGAGGAGGTGCCCGCGCCGGCGTGGGCGAAGCAGTACAGGCGCACCGGCCGGGTGCCGCGCTGTCCGGCTGTCATGTCACGAGGCCTGCGGCCACCGCGAGGGCCTCGGCCCGGTCGGCGCGCTCCCAGGTGAAGTCGGGGAGCTCGCGGCCGAAGTGACCGTAGGCGGCGGTCTGGGAGTAGATCGGGCGGAGCAGGTCGAGGTCGCGGATGATGGCGGCCGGGCGGAGGTCGAAGACCTCGGTGATCGCCTGCTGCAGGCGGGCCACGGGGACCCGTTCGGTGCCGAAGGTCTCGACGAACAGACCCACCGGCTCGGCCTTGCCGATCGCGTAGGCGACCTGGACCTCGCAGCGGGCGGCGAGACCGGCGGCGACCACGTTCTTCGCAACCCAGCGCATCGCGTACGCCGCGGAACGGTCGACCTTGGACGGGTCCTTGCCGGAGAAGGCACCGCCACCATGACGGGCCATGCCGCCGTAGGTGTCGATGATGATCTTGCGGCCGGTCAGACCGGCGTCACCCATCGGGCCGCCGATCTCGAAGCGGCCGGTGGGGTTGACCAGGAGACGGTAGTTCTCCGTGTCGATCTTGATGCCCTCGTCCAGCAGCGCCTTCAGCTCCGGCTCGACGACGAACTCCTTGATGTCCGGAGCCAGCAGCGAGTCCAGGTCGATGTCCGAGGCGTGCTGCGAGGAGACCACGACGGTGTCCAGCCGGACCGCCTTGTCACCGTCGTACTCGATGGTGACCTGCGTCTTGCCGTCCGGACGCAGGTAGGCGATCGTGCCGTTCTTGCGCACGTCCGACAGCCGCTTCGACAGCCGGTGGGCCAGGAAGACCGGCAGCGGCATCAGCGTCGGCGTCTCGTCCGTCGCGTAGCCGAACATCAGGCCCTGGTCGCCCGCACCCTGCTTGTCCAGCTCGTCCGATTCTCCGCCCGCGGCGGCACCCTCGACCCGGGACTCGTACGCCGTGTCCACACCCTGGGCGATGTCCGGGGACTGCGCGCCGATGGATACCGACACGCCGCAGGAGGCGCCGTCGAAGCCCTTCTTCGAGGAGTCGTAGCCGATCTCGAGGATCTTGTTCCGGACCAGCTGCGCGATCGGTGCGTACGCGGTGGTGGAGACTTCGCCGGCCACGTGCACCAGGCCGGTCGTGATCAAGGTCTCGACGGCGACCCGGGAGGACGGGTCCTCGCGCAGGAGCGCGTCGAGAATGGTGTCGCTGATCTGGTCAGCGATCTTGTCGGGGTGACCCTCGGTCACGGACTCCGAGGTGAACAGACGACGGGACATGGGTCTCCAGAGAATCGGGAAGGGCGTGTTGACGGGACAGACGGTCCGCGAGCGTGCTCAGGACGGTCTCGTCCAGCGGTGCGGTGACCGCCGGGCCGGGCACGGTGACCACCCCGGTGTCCTGGCAGGCCACGCTGACCAGATAGCGGCCGCCCAGGGCGCGGTAGGTGGCGAAGGTCCATGTGTCGCTCTCCACGGGCGTGCCGTCGGGCGCGCACAGCAGCGCGCAGCGGCCCGCGTCCGCGCCGGCGCGGCAGCTCGCGCACGCGGTGAAGCCGAACTCGGTGAAACCGAGGGGCAGTCCCTGGCCGAGGGCCTTGGAGTACGCCTCCTTCAGCGTCCACAGGCGCAGGCGCGCCCGGTGCTGCTCCGCCTCGGGCAGCAGACCGAGCTCGGCGCGCTCGGCGGGGGTGCACACATGGCCGAGGAACCCCTCGGCGGGCGGCCGCGTGTGGGCCGGTTCGGCGTCGACGCCGATCCTGCCGGTGCGGCTGATGCCCACGGCGATCAGATCCTCGGAGTGGGTCAGGCTCATGTCGAGCTGCCCGAAGCCACGCAGGTACGGGCGGCCGCCGGGCGTGTAGGCGAGGTCGAGCTCGACGGGCTCGGTGCCGAGGGCGGCGGCCGCCGTGTACTTGACGGCAAGCCGGGATGCGGCGAACCGGTAGCGGACGGCCGGGTCCGGGGTCCGCCGGTAGCGCTGCCAGTCCGGGCCGAGCATCTCGCGCAGACCGCCTCCGGCCAACGCGGCGTTGAGCCACTCCCCCCAGGTGGTGAGGACCGTGGCGTTGCCGGTCAGCCGCATGCTCTCGCGCACCTCCTGCCAGGGGCCGCGGCTGCCACTGGCCTTGAACGGCGGTGCGATGTGCACCGCGTGCGCCGTCACGGCGCGAGCTCCGTGGCGTCCAGGTCATAGCTGAGGTGCTCGTGACAGCGGCGCACGAGTTCGCGGTGCACCAGTTCCTCCACCCCGTCCGGCAGGGGCGGAACGGGCGCGCCGAGGCGCCGGGCGATCCGGGACAGGGCGAGCACCGGCCAGGCGGGTGCGGCGAGAAAGGGGTCGGCGCCGTCCTGGCTCTCCCACACGCCGAGGACCGCCGCGGCGGCGAGCACCAGGGCGTAACGGTCGACGAGCGCGCACACGGCGGCCACGGGCAGCGGTCCGTCCCCGGGACCGGGCAGCGCACGGCACCGGGCGCGCAGCGCGTGCAGTTCGGTGACGAGGCTCTGGACGAGTTCCGCGAGGACGGCCGTGTGGCCGCCGACGCCGCGGACCTCGGCGAACCGCGCCGCCGATCCGCACAGCGAGGCGGCCAGGAGGTCCCCGTGACCCGCCGCCGCGAGGGAGGCGAAGTCGAGGACGGGCAGGCCGGATCCGCCCCGGAACAGCGTCAGCGGCGGCTCCGGCTCGGCGAACCAGGAGTGCTCGGCGAGCGGCCGCAGATGAGGGGCGATCACCGCCTGGCCGTCGGCGGCGCCGGTGCGTGCGGGTCCGGAGGCTGCGAGCGGCAGGGCCCGCATCAGCCTGCCGAGGGCGCCGTGGTGGGCGCTGCCGCGGTCGTGGCGGCGCGCACCGAGCACGCAGGCGAGAGCCTCGAGGTTCTCCTGGAGCAGCGCGGGGACCAGGTAGTGCACGGCGGCGGCCGGCACCTGGGCCTGGGCAGGCAGCAGGCTCAGCGCACGCAGGGCGACATCGGCGAAGCTGGCGCAGGTCAGGATGTCGGCGAAGACCCCGGCCAGTCGCCGGTTCGGGCGGGCGGGCGACGCCCCGCCTTCGGCCGCCCGCACGGCGGAGCGCAGCGCGGTGTCCGCGGCGGCGACCAGCAGCGCGGGCACCAGAGCGTGGCCGACCTGCTGTGTACGCAGGGTCAGCGGCACACCCTCGCCCACGGTTCCGAGGACCGCGTCGTGGGGTACGGCGTGCTCGTGCAGCTCGATCTCGGCACGCGAGGCACCAACCCGCCCGCGGGCCGCGGCCCCGCCCGTCTCGCGCACCGCCGGCGGGGGGAGACGGTCGCCGTCCAGGAGCACGGCGGTATGGCTGTGCGGGGAGCGGGCCGGTCCGGTGCGGGCCTGTACGACGTACAGGCGGGCGCCGATCGCGTCCGGGGCGGCCTCGGCCCGGCCGTCCAGCAGCAGGCCGCCGTCCGGCGCGGGGCGAGCGGTGATGCCGCCCGGCGTGCTGCCGGCGGTCTGCCCGCGCTCGTGCGGCACCAGCCCGACCCGGCCGCCGCCCAGCAGCAACGCGGCGGTCTGCGCACGCCGGTGCGTGTTGCCGGCGGCCCACACCGGCCCCGCGGCCAGCACCGGGGCGGTGCCCACCGCGGTTCCGAGTGCCACGTCGCGGCGGAAGACCGGCCGCAGCACCCTGGCGAGCAGGTCGGCCCTGGTCAGTCGCCCGCCGTCCGCGACGGGCACGCATTCGGCGCTCAGCCCGAACCGTTCGAGCAGCAGTTCCGTCTGCTCGGGCGGCCGTCCCCGGGCGTCGGCCTCGAACAGGGCGGTCAGGCCGTGCGGGTTGTCGGGGGCGTAGGGATCACCGAGGAGCACTTCCAGCCGCGCGGCACGCCGGTCGGCGTCGGCGGCGGACGGGGCGGCCGGACGGACGGGATCGCCGGCGACGGCCAGATCCCCTGCGGTGGCGGCTGCGACGGCCATGGTGACGCGGATCAGCCCCCCTTCGGCTCCTGCGGACCTACGGCGACGAGCCGCGCGCCGGCCTGCCGGACGCGCGCCTCGGCTGTTGACGACTGTGCCGACGACGACTCGACGACCACTCGAACGCCGATCGGCCCGGACTCGACGGACTCCTAGCGTTTCTCAAGGGCACGGGCGCAGCGCCCGGTCCCCCAGGTGGCCGGTGACCGTGTCCAGGACGGCTTCGCGGTGGTCGGCGAGGAAGAAGTGCCCTCCGGGATGGACCTCGACGCTGAACGGTCCGGTGGTGTGGTGTGCCCAGGAGCGCACCTCGGCGACGGTGACCCGCGGGTCGTCGGCACCGGCGAAGGCCGTGACCGGGCAGACCAGCGGAGGCTGACTCCGGTACTCGTACTGCTCGATGGCGCGGTAGTCGTTGCGCAGGGCGGGCAGCAGCATCCGCCGGATGTCGGGGTCGTCGAGCAGCTCGGATCCGGCACCGCCCATGGACTGCACCCGGGCGACGAACTCGGCGTCGGAGCTGCGGTGCCACACCTCGCCGCGCCGCTCCACGGAGGGCGCACGGCTGCCGGAGGCGAAGAGTTCGACGGGGCCGCGGCCCGCGTCCTCCATCCGGCGTGCCACTTCGAAACCGACGATGGCGCCCATGCTGTGGCCGAACAGCGCGTAGGGGCGGTCGGTGCACCCCATGAGGGCGTCGGCGATCCGGTCGGCGAGGGTGCCGATGTCCGGGACGAGCGGGTGGTTGTGCCGCTCGTGCCGGCCCGGGTACTGCACGGACAGGACCTCGACCCGGGGGGCGAGAGCCTGGGCCACGGGGACGTAGAAGCTGGCTGCACCGCCCGCGTGCGGCAGACAGACCAGACGGACGGAGGCGTCCGGGGACGGGCGATAGACGGTGAAGTAGGGGCTGCGTGTTCCGGGGCTTGCCGCCATGTCTTTCTCCCCCATTGCTGGTTCGGGTCGACCCGTATCCAGTCATGTGGCGGTCTCGCGGCGCCGGAGCATCCGTGGAGGGCGGCTCGAACGGCCGTCGGCCGCCCTACCCCGCCCTCCGATAAACCGGACAGTTGGTTTACTTCTCCGGGTCGCTCCCCGCCGGGCTGCCCAGCAGCACGGGCAGCGAGCTGTACCCGTTGACGATGAAGGACGGCACGGGATCGATCTCGTCCGCCGGTACGGCGAGCTCCATCCGCGGAAAACGCTCGAAGAGCCCGGTCAGAGCGCTGACGGTTTCCAGCCTGGCCAGCGGAGCCCCCATGCAGAAGTGGACGCCGTGCCCGAAGCCGATGTGGTCACGGCGCCCGGGCCGCATCAGCTCGAAGCGGGTGGCGTCCGGCCCGTGCTGTCCGGAGTCGATGCCCGCGGCGGCGAAGGAGACGATGATCGGATCCCCCTTGCCGATCAGCACCCCGTCCAGGTCGATGTCGTCCACCGCGAAACGCATGGGCGAGTAGGCCGCCGGGTTGCGGCTGCGCAGGGTCTCGGCGATGACGTCGCCCCAGTCGGCACGCCCGGCCCGCACATGGTCCAGCTGCCCGGGGTCGGCCAGCAGCGCGCCCACCGCGTTGCCGATCAGCGTGCAGGTCGTCTCCTGGCCGGCCGCGATCATCAGGTAGAGGGTGCCGAGCAGTTCCTCCTCGCTGAGCGCCCCGTCCTCGTCCCGGGCGGCGATCAGGGCGGACGTCAGGTCGTCGCCGTGCCGGTCCTGCTTCTGCCGGACCAGCTCGCCCAGCATCCCGAAGACCTCCAGCTGCGCCGCGGCCATCTCCGACGCGGCCGCCGAGGTGCTGAACACCATCTCCAGCGCGGTGCACAGCGGCTGCCTGAGGTCCTCCGC
Source organism: Streptomyces flaveolus (assembly GCF_044765825.1). NCBI lineage: Bacteria > Bacillati > Actinomycetota > Actinomycetes > Kitasatosporales > Streptomycetaceae > Streptomyces > Streptomyces flaveolus. The sequence continues at coordinate 23,620 of NZ_JBIWKU010000002.1, forward strand.
GACGCCGAAGAGCTCGCATATGACCCGCAGGGGCAGCAGCTTGGCGTAGTGGGCGCGCAGGTCCACAGGCTCTCCGGCCGGCAGGAGCGCCAGGTCGTCGAGGAGCTCGGCGGTGATCGCCTCGACGCGGGGCCGCAGGGCCTCCGTGCGCCGCACCGTGAAGGCGCTGGCGATCAGCCGGCGCAGCCGGGTGTGCTTCTCGCCGTAGGCGAAGAGCATGTTCTCGTTGGCCACCCACGGATACAGCGGCCACTCGTCGGAGATGTGCCCCTCGACGAACGCCGGCCAGTGCTGCCGGGCGTCCTTGGACACCCTCGGATCCGTGAGCAGCTGCTTGATGTACCGCTGCCGGGTGATCGCCCAGGCCCGCACCCCCCCGGGCAGTTCGACCTCGACGGCGGGGCCGGTGCGTTGCAGCATCGCGGCCTCGCCGGGCAGGTCGCGCCCCTGCACGTCGAGCGCATATGGGCAGGCAGTCGCTTCCATCTGTGTTTCCCCCTCATAACTGGCTGCTTCGTGCCCGTCGGGCACACCGATCACACAGCAGGAACGCGTCGTACCCGGCCCCCCGGACGCATCACCGCACGGCGCCCTGGGCGACCTCCGGCTCCGCGTCGGCCTGACGGAGTTTCACGGCCTCTTCGTAGATCCGCGGGCCCCGGCCGGACCCGAAGTCCAGACGGGAGAGCACCGCGGGCACCGCGGCGGCCGCCATCAGGTTCCGGTAGAGGTCGGTCACCCGCTCCGGCATGTCCTCGCGGTCGGTCATGATGTTGGACAGCACCTGCACTCCGGTGAACGCCCCGACGGCGAGCTTGGCGAGGCTCAGCGTGTCGACGTGCGGCAACAGCTCGCCGTTCGTCTTCGCCTCGTTCAGCAGGGCATGGGTGTGCTCGACCCACGCCTGCATCGGAATCCGCGCGTCGAGCCCTCCCTGGGCCGCCCCCTGGTCGATGGTCAGCCGCACACTGCCGCGGACAATCGGGTCGCCGGTCTCCCGCCTGAGCAGATAGGCCAGCAGCAGGGCCTCGTCCAGAGACTCCTGCAGCTTGAGCTCCTGCTTGGGGACCGGCGGGAGAGCGTCGACCTGTACGGCCAGAACCCCCTGGGCCAGTTCCTCCTTGGAACCGAAGTGAAAGTACAGGGCGCCCCTCGTCAGACCGGACCGCTTCAGGATCTCGGTGATGGTCGCAGCCTCGTATCCGACCTCGTCGAACACTTCGGCCGCGGCCACGAGGATTGCCCTGCGTGTCCGGATCGCCCGTTCCTGCAGCGCCACCGTTCTTCCTCCTATCAGAAAAGACCAGTCGGTATTGTTCCGCATGCAGACTGACCTCACCACTCCCGTCCCCGTGGATGGGAAGAGCCTGGTGAACCGCGAAGATTCCTGTGTCTGCACGGACGGTGGCGCAAGCGAGTCCTCACTTTAAAACCGATCAATCGGTTTTTCAAGACTTCCCCAATTGGGTTGAGAAGGGGAGGATGGGCCGCGCCGATGACCAACGGCACGGAAGCGGGGGCTCCCCCCGGCTTCCATCAGTCGCGCACCGCGCTTCTACGGGGGTTTCATGACAACTGCGCTTCTTCCTGGCCATCTTCCCTCCGGGACCGTCGTGTTCCCGCTCGCCGAGGACTCCTGCCGGAGCGAGCGGACCGCCCGGACACCGCAGCAGCCGCCGCACAGAATCCTCAGCGGGGAACTCGCCCGGCTCCTCTTCGACGGGGACAGCCGGACGCCCGTCCACGCAGCCTGGCGCGGCCTGCTCACCGACGAAAGGTTTCACCACCGGCCGGGCCTGACGCCCGAGCAGCGGGTCGCGCTCTCCTACGACCGGCTCCGCCAGGTCAACGAGGTGATCGACTCGCCCGAGCAACTGGCCCGCGATCCCGAGCGGCTCGCCGCGCTGCACGAATGGACCGGCGTCGTCGACGGGGGCCTGTGCACGCTGGCGAGCATCCACTACAACCTGTTCCTCGGCAGCCTCCTCGACCACGAGAGCGCCGGCCGGGACCTGTCCGACTTCACCTCCATGCGCCGCACGGGCACCTTCCTGTGCACGGAACTGGATCACGGCAACGACGCACCGGCCCTGCAGACCACAGCCGAACTCGACCGGGAGACAGGCGAGTTCGTCCTGAACACGCCCACACCCGGAGCCCAGAAGTTCATGCCGAACACCAGCCTCACCGGCGGCCCCAAGACCGCCGTCGTGGCCGCACGGCTGCTGATCGACGGCGAGGACCAGGGGGTCTACCTCTTCCTCACACCGCTGAGCGATGACAACGGCCACCTGCCCGGCGTCCACGTACGACGGCTGCCCGACCGCACCGGCACCCCGGTCGACCACTGCCTCACGTCGTTCGACCACGTCCGGCTCCCCCACGAGGCCCTGCTCCAGGCCGACCACGGCCGCCTCGACGCCCACGGCACCTTCACCAGCACCATGGGCAGCCCGCGCAAGCGGTTCCTGCAGTCCATCGACCGCGTCACCACCGGCAAGCTCTGCATGAGCGCCGGAACCCTCGGCATGGCCCGCGCCTCCCTGGTCATCGCGGTCCGGCACGCCCACTCACGTCAGATCAGCGGCCCCAGACGAGGACTGCGCGTGCCGCTGATGGCCCACCGCAGCCACCACGGCCGGCTCCTGCACTCCCTGGCCCAGGCCTACGCCATGAGCTTCCTGCACCGGTCCGTACTCACCCGCTGGGTCGGGCACTCCCCCGAGGACCGCGAGGACACCGCGCGCCTGGTAGCCGTCGCCAAGGGCTGGATCACCTGGCAGGCCCGCGCCATCACCACCGAGTCCCGCGAGCGGTGCGGCGCCCAGGGCTTCTTCCCCGTCAACGGCATATCCGACCTGCCGTCGAACGTGGAGGGCGGCATCACCGCCGAGGGCGACAACCTGGTGATCTGGCTGAAGGCGGCCTCCGAGATGCTCTTCGACCGCCAGGGCGACGACCGGCCCGCGGCCGGGGACGCGCCGGGCGACCGACCGCTGACCGACCTGTCGTTCCTGCGCGAGCTGCTGGCCGAGGTCGTCACCGGCTGGCAGACCCGGGCACGCGACGCCCTGCGGTCAGGCCCCAAGGGCGACCCGCTCGGCCGCTGGAACGAGGCGTCGGCACCCGCGCTGGAGATGGTCTCCGCCTACGCCTGCCTCCAGGCGGCTGACGCCTTCACGGCCGCCGCGGCCCGGGCAGAGGACCCCGAAGCCCGCCGGGTACTGGAGGAGTTGTGCCGCCTCTTCCTGCTCCAGCAGCTCAGTGCCCACAGCGGACTCCTGCTCGCCGACAACCACATGACAGCCGAGCACGTCCGCTCGCTCTGGTCCACCGTCAACGACCTGGTCGCCCGGCTGGCCCCCCACACCATGGCACTCGCCGACGCCTTCGACCTGCCGGCGGAGTTCCTTGCCACTGTTCCGATCGCCGGCGGGGGGCGCATCGGCCAGGAGCACTGCGAACAGCCCGGCTCAGGAGCAGGCCGCTCCTGACAGCCGTCCACACGGTCCGTGTCCGGCACACCGCCCGGGCACGGACCACCCCGGTCGCGGGCCGACGTGCCTCACGGCCGGCCCTTGGCGTAGGTCATGATCGTGACGCCGCTGTCGAAGACCCGGCCCGAGACGACCTCGTAACGCTGCGGCGAATAGCCGGAGTCGAAAAGCGGGACGCCCGAACCGATCACGACCGGGTTGATCTTGACGATGAGTTCGTCGATCTCGTCCCGCAGCGCCGCGGCGGCCTTCCCGCCGCCGCACAGCCAGATGTCGAGCCCGTCCTCCTTCTTCAGCATCCGGACGAAGTCCAGCGGGTCTCCCGGGACCACCTCCACCGCGGAGTCGGGGGTGCTGTCCAGACTCGCCGAGACGACGTACTGCCGAAGGTGCCGATAAGGGCTGGTGACTCCGTCACGCATACCGCGCTCGTAGGTGCCGCGGCCCATCAGGACGGTGTCGAACCGCCGGTTGCCGCTCCCGTCGAGACCGGGGACCTGCTGCCGCACCGCGGTCGGGACGGTCTCCGGCAGATGCTCGAGCACCCACGCCCCGTGATCCTGGCCCTCGAGGAACATGCCGTGGTCCGCATCGGGAGAGGCGATGAAGCCGTCCAGGGTCACAGCGACGAAGTAGGTGAGCTTGCGCATAGTGACCAACCATATCGCAAGCGTGACGACCGCCTGTCGCAGCGGCAGCGTGACACCGCCCGCCGGGCAGTTGAGGCCTGACCGCCTTCGGAACGCTGCATCTTGCAGCCCTTCACCCGTGCGGCGAGCGTGCCCGGGTCGATCGACTCGGCCGGGGCCCCCTTGGCGTACAGGCCCTCGGGCAGTCACTCTTCCTCAGTCGCTGTCCAGCCGCCCCGCCGTCAGACACTCACCAGCCGCTCCTGGAACAGCGACCGAAGAGACTCAAGCGGCTTACGAACGGCTCTCGACCCGCACGCTCTCCCGCACCCAGTCGGTGACCGCATGAGTCGGCGTGCCGGGCGTGAAGAGGGCAGCCACCCCCAGCCGCCGCAGCGCCTCGACATCGGCCTCGGGGATGATGCCGCCGCCGAACACCGTGATGTCCCCCGCACCTTCCTCCCGCAGCAGCGTCAACACATCGGCGAACAGCGTCATGTGGGCACCGGACAGCACCGAGAGACCGATGGCGTCGACGTCCTCCTGCACGGCGGTGTCCACGATCTGCCGCGGCGTCTGGTGAAGACCGGTGTAGATGACCTCCACCCCCGCGTCCCGCAACGCCCGGGCGATGACCTTGGCGCCACGATCGTGACCGTCCAGGCCCGGCTTGGCGACCACCACACGGATCGGTACGCCGGAAGTGTCGGTCGGCATCGGACTCCTCGAAAGCATCGACGGGGTACGGGACATGAGCTCAGTACGCGTCACCGGGGACATGGGTGCCCCAGATCTCGCGCAGCGCGTTGCAGACCTCGCCGACGGTGGCGCGGGCCTTGAGCGCCTCCTTCATGGGGTAGAGGAGGTTGTCGTCGCCCTGGGCGGCCTTCTGCAGGGCGGTCAGGGCCGCGTCGACGGCCGGCTGGTCGCGTTCGGCGCGCAGTGCGGCCAGGCGTTCGGCCTGGCGGGCTTCGATGGCGGGGTCGACGCGCAGGGGTTCGTAGGGCTCTTCCTCGTCGAGCTGGAAGCGGTTGACGCCGACGACGACCCGCTCGCCGGAGTCGGTCTCCTGGGCGATGCGGTAGGCGTTGCGTTCGATCTCGTTCTTCTGGAAGCCGCGTTCGATGGCCTCGACGGCGCCGCCCAGTTCCTCGATCTTGTCCATCAGTTCCACGGCCGCGGTTTCGACGTCGTCGGTGAGTTTCTCGATGACGTAGGACCCGGCGAACGGGTCGACGGTGGCGGTGACGTCGGTTTCGTAGGCGAGGACCTGTTGGGTGCGCAGGGCGAGGCGGGCGGATTTGTCCGTGGGCAGGGCGATGGCCTCGTCGAAGGAGTTGGTGTGCAGCGACTGGGTGCCGCCCAGCACTGCCGCCAGGCCCTGCACGGCGACCCGCACCAGGTTCACCTCGGGCTGCTGGGCGGTCAGCTGCACCCCGGCGGTCTGGGTGTGGAAGCGCAGCATCAGCGACTTGGGGTCGCGCGCGCCGAACTCCTCGCGCATCACCCGCGCCCAGATCCGCCGCGCGGCACGGAACTTCGCCACCTCCTCCAGCAGGGTGGTGCGGGCCACGAAGAAGAACGACAGGCGGGGTGCGAAGTCGTCGACGTCCATGCCCGCGGCGACGGCGGTGCGCACGTACGCGATGCCGTCGGCCAGGGTGAAGGCGATCTCCTGCGCGGGCGAGGCCCCCGCCTCGGCCATGTGGTAGCCGGAGATGGAGATGGTGTTCCACCGCGGCATCTCCGCCCGGCAGTACCGGAAGATGTCCGCGATCAGCCGCAGCGACGGCTTGGGCGGGAAGATGTAGGTGCCCCGGGCGATGTACTCCTTCAGCACGTCGTTCTGGATCGTGCCGGTGAGCCGGTCCGCGGCCACCCCCTGTTCCTCGGCGACCAGCTGGTACAGGAGCAGCAGCAACGCCGCCGGGGCGTTGATCGTCATCGACGTCGACACCTTGTCCAGCGGGATGCCGCCGAACAGCACCCGCATGTCGTCGATCGAGTCGATCGCCACCCCCACCTTGCCGACCTCGCCGTGGGCGATGGCGGCATCCGAGTCGTGACCCATCTGGGTGGGCAGGTCGAAGGCGACCGACAGGCCCGTCGTGCCGTGCGCGATCAGCTGCCGGTAACGGGCGTTGGACTCCGTCGCCGTACCGAAGCCGGCGTACTGCCGCATCGTCCAGGGTCGACCGGTGTACATCGACCGATACACGCCACGGGTATACGGGAACGCCCCCGGCTCCCCCAGCCGCTCCGCCGGATCCCAGCCCTCAAGAGCCTCCGGCCCGTAGACCGGCTCGATGGGCAGTCCGGACTCGGATGTTCTGACTTCGCGCATCGGTCATTGCCCCCGGGTACGTCATGGCGGTCGTCGCGCCGCGCCCGTACAGCCTTGGAGACATCTCTCGAGCACCGCTAGCGCGCCACTGAGGCGCCTGAACACGAGCCGCGACGCCGACGCGCTGTAGCGGGGTGTGCATACTTCTGGCATGACCCGGCCCCAGCGGTTGTGTGCCGCGGTTGTCTCGGTAGTCAGCCTGATGGCCGGTCCCTTCGCTGAACGCCTCGACGTTCCCGCCGTGAGTCTTTCAGCCAGGTACTGAGGTGCCGTACCGCCACGGCAAGGTCGGATGGCGCGTCGGCCCCCAGCGCCTGGACGCACTCCACTACGTCGTCAGCGCTCTGCCGGAGAGCATGCAGAGGAGGCCTGGCGGCCTCGTGTTGCCGTGTCGAGCAGTCGGTCCAGGCTGCCGCGCAGGTCGGCGATGAGCTCGAAACGCTGAGTCTGGGTCTCGCGAGGAAGCTCCCGGCGGAGTCCGCAGAGGCCGAAGCGACCGGCCCCGGCCATGCGCTCCTCGCCTGGCTCGCCGGCCACCGCCGACGTGGCCGCCCCCGCCGGAACCGGGCGGGGGGCGCGCGCATCCCTGACGAAAGGAACTGCCGGCCCGTCGTGGCCGGCGGCTATTTTCGAACGGTCTGCTTGCCGCAGTGGTGCGCGACGGCCTCGGCGAACCCGCGGGCCAGCGGGGAGAGGGCGTCCCAGCGGCGTACCGCCCAGCCCGCGGTGAGGGCGGGGAGCGCGGGGATGGGGATCAGTCGCAGGTCAGGGTGTCCGGGGCCGCTCCAGGCGGGCAGTGCCGGGACGACGGCGAGGCCCAGTCCCAGTTCGGCCAGCAGGATCGCGGTGTCCCAGTCGGTGACGCTGGTGTCGAAGACCGGCCGGATCCCGGCTTCCGCGAGCCAGGCGCCGAGTTGCAGGCGGGAGGTGGAGTTCTGCGGAAGCCCGATGAGCCGGGCGTCCTGCAGGTCGGCCGGTTCGACACGGGCCTTGTCCGCGAGCGGGTCGGACGCCGAGACGGCGAGCGCCCAGGGGATTTCGACGACGGGGCGTTGCTCAATGGCGCGATCTGTGGGCCCCAGGGTGATCCAGGCGAGGTCGACGCGGCCGGCTGCGAGCGCGTCGAAGCAGCCGCGGCTGGAGGTCTCGGTCTGGAACTCCAGGCTGGTCCGGGGAAAGCGCCGCCGGAAGTCGACGACGGCGGCGGCCATGAAGTGCCGGACAGTCGTTGCCCCCGTCGTGACCCGTACCGATCCGCCTTCCGCGCGCGCGGCCTCGTCGAGCCGGCGCAGTGCGTGGTCGATGCTGCCCAGGCCCTCGGTGACCGCCGCGTTCAGCGTGTGTCCGGCCGGCGTGGGCACCACGCCTCGCGTGTGCCGTTCCAGGAGGCTCAGGCCCAACTCCCGCTCCAGCCGCTTCACGTGCTGGCTGACCGCGGACTGCGTGCAGGAAAGGTCACGGGCCGCCGCGCTCAGCGAGCCGGCTCGGCAGGCCGCGGCGAAGACGCGGAGATCGTCGAGAGTCACGATGACCCAAGGTATCGCTTGGAGTGATGCCAGTAAATCCGTTGATTGACTTGGGTTGCGGGGCGCTTGATCATTGCTGCCCAGGGCGGCAACCCGCCCGTCGCTCACCCGTTCCGGACGCGGTGCGGTGAGCGGCCGGCGGGTGTCGACCCGTTTCACGCCGAAGGGAGACGCCGTGGTCCACGCGCCACTCCTCCCGTTGGCTCCCGTCGGCCTCAGCCCGGCTGAACGGGTCCCCCAAGGACGACAGGAGCTCAGATGAACACAACCCCGCTGACGGTGGCCGTCCTCGGACCGGGTGGTGTCGGAGGCCTGATCGGTGCCCTCCTCGCCCGTGACGGGCACCGCGTCATCTGCCTGGCCGGCGAGCCGACCGCCGTCGCACTGAGCCAGGGCGGCCTGCACGTCGAAAGCTCCCGGTACGGGGACTTCACCGCAGCGGTCGAGGCGGACACACGGTTGCGAGAGGCGGTGGACGCCGTCTTCGTGACGGTCAAACAGACCTCCCTGGACGAGGCACTCGACCGCGTCCCGGCCCCCGCCCTCGGCAACGCGGTTGTGATCCCGTTGCTCAACGGCCTCGACCACCTCGGCCTGCTGCGCGATCGCTACCCCGCGGCCGAGGTCGTCGCCGGCACGATCAGGGTCGAAGCCACACGCACCGCACCAGGGCGCATCCACCACACCAGCCCCTTCGCCAACCTCGAACTTGCCTCTCCCCTCAGCGAGCTCGCGGAGCAACTGCGGCACGCCGGTCTCGGCGTGACCCTGCGAAGCGACGAGACGGCGATGCTCTGGGACAAGCTCGCCTTCCTCGCCCCGCTCGCCCTGCTGACCACCCGACACCGCGCGGACGTCGGAACCGTCCGCGGCGACCTGCGCCCGGAACTGCTCGCCGTGCTCGACGAGATCACCGCCGTGGCCCGGGCCGCCGGCGCACCGGTAACGACCGAGACCGTACTCTCCTTCTTCGATCGCGTCCCGGACACCATGAAGTCCTCCATGCAGCGCGACGCCGAGGCAGGACGCCCCCTCGAAGTCGATGCCATCGGCGGAGCGGTCCTCCGCGCCGGCGCCGCCCACCACGTCGAGACCCCGATCACGGCCCGACTGGTGGCAGAGGTCGCACGCCTGACGACCCAGGAGGCCTGATGCGGCGATCTGTCCCATCCGATGGCGGCTCACCAGGAAGCGACCGTGACCCTGCGGCGGCCTGGCCCGCTGTCCAGGCCTTCCTGCGCGCCCGAGGCGCCGGCGAGACAGAGCATCCCGGCGGTACGCTCCTGGACCACCTGAACCGCGTCGCACGCCTGCTGGCGAAGTGGGGCGCCGATCCGGACCTGCAGGCCGCCGGCCTGTGTCACGCGATGTACGGAACCGACGGGTTCGACCACGCCCTGATGGGCACCGACGAGCGCGCGCTTCTCGCCGAGCTGATCGGAGAACGGGCCGAGGCACTGGTCTTCCTCTACGCCGGCTGTGACCGCGCGGTCGTGTATCCCCGGTTGGCGAGCGGGCGACCGGTGGTCTTCCGCGACCGCTTCACCGACCGCGAGCACACCCCCTCGCCGTCGGACGTGCGCGCCTTCGTCGAGATCACCGCGGCCAACGAACTCGACGTACTCGCGCACAATCCCGACCTCGCCGAGCGCCACGGCCCCGCCCTGCACCGGCTGTTCACCCGCTCACAGGATCTGCTCTCCACCGCGGCACGGGACGCCTGCGAACGGCAGTTGGGCCGGGATTCCCTCGGACCGGGGCCGAGGATCCGGATCACCGGCCTGGACCACCTGGTGATGACCGTCGCCGACATCGAACGCACCGTCGACTTCTACGAACGCGTACTGGGCATGCGCCCGGTCACCTTCGGGGAGGGTCGCCGCGCACTGACCTTCGGCGCCAGCAAGATCAACCTCCATCAGGCCGGCGGCGAGCTTCTCCCGCACGCCACGCACCCCACCCCTGGCAGCGCAGACCTGTGCCTGGCCACCGACATCCCGCAGGAACAGGTCCTGGCCCATCTGACCGCCTGCGGAGTGCCCGTACTGGAAGGCACTGTGCCGCGAACCGGCGCCCAAGGACCCATCACCAGTACCTACCTACGCGACCCGGACGGCAACCTCATCGAGATCAGCACCTACAACCCCCGTCCGGCGGCCGAATCGAACTCGTGAGCCTCCTGGTGGCGTTGACACTGAGCCCGACGGCCACGGCCTCGGACCCTCGCGCGGCGGACTGACCACCACGCTGCACCTCGCTGTCGAGCAGGGACAGAAGCCTCTGCCCCTGCTCGACACCGCGGCCCGAGGAGCGACAGCCCGCAGTTCCAGCCTGTATTGAAGGGCACCGGGTGCCCCGCGTCGGCCCCGGCCGGCCCCGCACCAAGCCCGACCGGGTCCGTGCCGATAAGGCCTACGGCACGCGGCGCGAACCGCGCCTACCTGCGCACAACAAGCGCGTGCACAATTCCGGAGAAGTCCGACCAGGTCCGCAGCCGCGAGAAGCTCGGCTCACGGACCACCCGAGCCTTCGGGCTCGACCACTCGGAAGCGTTCCGCAACGACAAGAGTGTGGTCATCAATGACTGGGCTGCGTCCCAGGTACTCGCTCACGCCATCGCTCCGGAAGAACTCTTCGTGGGCTGCCCTCCACTGCGCTACGTCGGAGTAGCCGCGCCCCTCGGCTCGCGCGAAGTCGTCGTCGATCTCCTTCATGGGAACGACGCGCACGTCGACGACCTCGATCGTGGCGGCCGGGCGACCCTCGGAATCAAGCACCGAAAATCGCTGACCGGTCATCGGCACTGCCTCCCCGGCGTGCTCGTAGATCTCAAGGAGACCCGTGAGCGCGGTCTTCTGACCGCTCAGGATCGCCGCCACACCACGGTCACGTTCCGGACCGGGGAAAGCGAGTTCAAGGGCCGGAAGGTCGTCATGTCCCATCGAGCGAGGGTACGAAGCCCCGCAGCGTTGATCAAGGGCCACCGCTCCGCTCGCTCCCACCCATAGCAAGCACTTTCATGCGGTATCGGGCGGCAGCCGGACGGTTCGCCGGCACAGGTCCCGGCTGAACCTCGGCTGTGAGGACCTGAGTTACGACGGCAGCGGCTCCGGGGCACTGTGGACACTCGGAGAGTACGCGAACGACGTGGGTGCGGACGACCCCAGAGCGCCCTTCAGCAGGTACGTGTACGCCGTGCAGCCATAGGCGCGGGCGTTGTCCTGGGTATCCCGGCGCGGGCTTCCAGGGCCCGGCCGCAAGACCGCCCTCTCCCGCGGCTGCCCGAAGGCCGCCCTGCGGGACCCGTGCCCCTTCCACAGGATCAGAAAGCACGCCTGTCAGCTCAGCTCCGGGCCGTTCCCGCTCAGGAACTCGCGGGCGCCCCGGAGCCGGGTGCTCAGCTTCTGCTGGGTGATGCGGCTGTCGAGTCGTACGTCGAGCCCGCCGGGCAGTCCCGTACCGGAGCGGCGTGCGGAGGGCAGCCGGGCGGAATCGAGTCCGTCACGACGGGCGATGAGCTCGCCCAACTCGTAGCGGCTCAGGGCATCCGGGCCGGCGAGGTGGAAGACACCGGCAGCGGCGGATCGGGTGATCTCCCACAGGGCGGCGGCCAGGTCGGTCACGTGTACGGGGCAGCGGATGTCGTCGGTGAACAGGGCACCCTGCCGGTTGCCGGTAGCCAGCGCGTGCACCAGCTGCTCGTGCTCCGACCGGCCCTTGCCGATGATCAGCGAGGTACGGGCGACGGCCGCGTCGGGGCACAGGAGACGTACGGCAGTCTCAGCAGCCGCCTTCGCAGCCCCGTACGGCGTGAGCGGGTCCGGAAGGCAGGATTCGTCGTACCGGCCGCGGCCAGTGCCGGAGAAGACCGCGTCGCTGGACACATGCACCAGGCGGATGCCGCGGCCGGCTGCAGCCAGGGCAAGTCGGATACCGCCTTCGGCGGTGACCGACCAGTCTGCTCCACCGCTCGTCACGTTGATCACCACGGCCGGAGCCTCCGTGTCTAGGAGCTCCTCCAAGCGGGCGGAGTCGCGAAGGTCGAGGTGATGCCATGCCGCTCCGTCGCTGCCGGGGCGGGAATGGAACGTGGCGGCCGGGCTCTGGCCCGCGGATACCGCCTGGCGCACGAGCTCGGCCCCCAGGAAGCCGCTGCCGCCGATGATCAGCACAGTCATGGCGCCTCACGCTACGGGCGAGTGCCACCGCTCAGGGACACTTCCACAGAAATCACCGGCCGGCCAGTCAAGAAGGCGTGAGAGGCAGTAGACGGGCGAGGCGGGATGCAGTGTTTTGACCGTTGCAGCAGCCCAGTTTCGCCGTGCACTGCGGGTATCGCTCGGCTGCCCTGCATATCCGCCGTGCAGGGGCAGCCACCCACCGTGGACGGCTGCGGGTTGCCGTCAGAAGGTCAGGTCCGCCTTGGAAATGCGGCAGTGGACACCCTTGACGATGTCGACCACCTGGGAGACCTGGAAGTCGGCGGCCGCGCTGAGGTAGGCGAGGGCAATCGGGCCAGGGACGGAGAAGCGCTCGTCGAGGAGGGTGAGGGCGTCGCGTACGGCATGGCGCATCGCCTCGTCGAGGTCGGTGTCCAGGCCCATGACGATGTGCTCGGTGTCGGTCTCGGCGAAGGGGGCGCGCAGGCGGGATGCGAGTCGCCGCAGGGCGGGGTCGCGGAGGACGGTGAGGCGGAGGGTCGCGCGCAGAGGGGCTTCGAAGGCGGTGAGGGCCACTTCGCCGTCGCCCTGGGAGAAGTGCGGGTCGCCGGCGTAGAAGAGGGCGCCCTCGACGGCAACGGGGAGGAAGAGGCGAGCGCCGACGCCGAGGTGGCGTACGTCGAGATTGCCTCCGTGCGGGCCGGGAGGCACCGAGTGGACCGGGGCTTCGGTGTCGGGGGCGGTGCCCATGATGCCGAGGAAGGGACGGAGCGGGAAGCGGATGTCGCGACCGTCGCCCACGGGGAGGCGGCCACGGCCGTCGTCGTCGACGGTGGCGACCAGGCTGACCGGGTCGGGTCCGGGGCCCTGGGGGTATTCGCCGGGGAGTGCGCCCTTGCCGTGGCGGTTGCTGATCACGCCGTAGGGGGCTCGGCGGCGCAGGCTGAGGACTTCCACTTCGAGTACGTCGCCGGGCTCGGCCCCCTGGATGTGGACGGGTCCTGTGACAACGTGCGGGCCGTGGGCGGCGGGGTCGTGAAGGCGGGTGGAAGCGGCGAGTTCGGCGGTCTCGTGGAGGACGCCGTGGATGCCGGCGACGGCGAAGAAGGCGGCCGGGTCGCGGCCCTGGTCGGCGAGGATGCCCTCGTGGCTGATCGTGTCGAGGGTGACGCTCGCGCCTGAAGGCACCGAAAGGGACGGCTTGGAAAGGGCGTTGGGAAGCAGGCCCCAGTGGACCGCGGCCGGGTCGGCGGGGAGGTAGTGGTCGCCGTCGACGGGACCCCGGTGGGGCTGGAGGAGGGTCACAGGGCTTCCTGGAGGTCGGCGGCGGTGAGGGTGAAGCCGAAGCACTGGCGGACGTTGTAGACGGTGGCGTCCATGCAGTACGGGGGTGAGGTGGTGGCCACCGCGTCCTCCAGCATCAGCACGTCGTAGCCGAGGCTCGCTGCGTCCATGAGGGTGGCGAGGACGCACTGGTCGGCGTTGACTCCGGCGAAGAGGAGCGTGTCGGCGCGGAGATTGCGCAGGACGCTGTCGAGTTCGGTGTCCTGGAAGCCGCTCATGCGGTACTTGGCGATGTTCAGGTCGCCGGGTGCCGCAAAGAGGGGTGCGGTGATGTCGGCGGATGTGCTCTCGCGTTCCAGGACCCTTGCCCCGGTGGGTAGTTGGGAGCCGAGGCCGCCTCCGGTTCCCTCCCGGTCGTAGACGTGGAGGACGCCGGGCGGGAGGTTCGCGCGGTCGGGGCGGTTGCCCCAGTTGAGCCAGACGACGGGGACGTCGGCCGCCCGGAGGGCGGGGAGGAGCCGCTGGAGTACGGGGATGGGGGTGCGGGCCGGGGACACGTCAACGCCGATCGAGGCCAGCCAGCCGTCGGGCGAGCAGAAGTCGTTCTGCATGTCGACGACGACGATCGCCGTTGAGGCCAGGTCGAGCGTCAGGATTTGGGGCTGAGCCTCCACGGTCACGGGGCGGGCCGGGCGCTGCGGGCGGCGAAGGTCGACGTGTGTGGCGTCCGCGCTCCAGGCGTTGCGGGAGTTGGGGCCGATCTCAGGCATGGGTGAGGTCCAGGAGGGCGTGGTCCGTGCCCGGTGCGCCGATCGCGCAGAGGCCGACCGGGAGGTCGCGGACCCGCAGCCGGGGCATGGTGACGGCGGGCAGCCCGGCGAGCGAGGCAAGGCAGGTGAGGCGGATGGTTGCGGCTCGTACGGTCTCGACCTCGGCCGATGTCGCATCGGCGCGGGGGGCTGGGCTGCTCGTGGCGGGGAGAAGGATCGTGGTACCGGGCGGGAGGGCTTCGACGATGACCGAACGGGCGGACAGGAGCCCGGAGGTGGCGTCACGCACTTCACCCTCCGTGACCTGGCTCCCCCCGGCGAACCGGGCCTCGATGTCGGCCCCCAGCGCGCCTGGGTGCTTCTCGATCCACTCCCCGTGCGCGGCCCACGCCTCGGCCGCCTGGACGGTACGGAAGGCGTGCAGCCACTCCTCCAGGTGTGGGGCCATGCCGGTGTCGGTCCGTACGAGATCCAGGCCGATACGGAGGGAGAGCGCCCGGCATGCCGCCTCGAAGGATGCCTGGACCTCGGGTTCGGCGAGCGCGGTGAGGACGTCGTCGACCAGAAGCGTCGTCATCGGGGCTTCGTCGTCCCGGGGCAGGAGCACCTTCGCCGCTGTATGCAGCAGGTGGGGGTCCCGAGCAAGCAGTCCCGCCGTGTCGAAGGACGGGGCCAGCGGGAGCAGGCCGCCGGTGGGGACGGCTCCGTGGGTGGGGCGCCAGCCGTAGAGGCCGCAGTAGGAGGCGGGGACCCGGATCGAGCCCGCGGTGTCCGTGGCCAGCCCCAGATCCGCCCAACCGCGGGCGACCGCCGCCGCCGGGCCGCTGCTGGAACCGCCGGTGATCCGGCCGGGGGCAGCGGGGTTGACGGGGGTGCCGTAGTGGATGTTGGTCCCGGCGAGGCTGTAGGCGAGTTCGTCGGTTTGGGCGATCCCGGTGAGATCAGCGCCCGCGCTGATCAACTCCCCTACTGCGTCAGCGTGTTGGGACTCCATCGGCGCATCGGCCAGCCACTGCGGGTTGCCCCCGCCGATCCGCTGTCCGGCAACGGCGAAGAGGTCCTTGATGGCAGTACGTACACCTGCGAGCGGCCCCGCCTCCGCCCCGGCGACCAGCGGCTCGCCCACGACCCGCCACACCGCGGGGTCCGGAGCATCCTCGGCCACCGGCTCCGGCACCGCGCTGACGTGCGCGGCCGCGATCCGCCAGCCCTCCGCCGTCAGCCGCCACACCTGAGTCTGCATCCCACGCGCCCCGCAGGCCCGCAGCGTTTCGGCGGACAGGACGGCGACGTCCTCGGCGATCCGCACCTCGTGGACGCGCTCGACCGTACGGGCCGGGGCTCCCCCGCTGCGGCCGCGACGGAAGTCCGAGATGGCCGCGTGCCCGCTCAGCACCATGGAACCCTCGGCGCGCACCGTGTCCGGAGCGTCCAGGAACCAGTGGTCGAGGCCCGCCACGTCATTGGCCCCGAGGGCCTGTTCGTACGACCAGAAGGCGTCGAGGAGTTCGCTGCGGTTCGCCCCGCGAGGGCGGTGGGGCGTGGTGGGCCGGCCTGCTTGTCCGGCCGGGGGTCCGGGGGTTGCCCCTCGGGAAGGCACAGTGCTCATCGGGCGGCTCCGAGGACGGCCAGGTCCGCGTCGTCGAGCACCGCGAAGGGGCCGCGCTGGATCAGATCGGCGAAGCCCTCGTCGGGGGACATGACCGTGAGGGTGTAGAGACGCTCGGTGGCCGAGGTGTTGGTGATCCGGTGCTTGGAGCCGAGGGGCAGGACGAGGACATCACCCGGTGCGAGGTCGCGTTCGTGCTCATCGCTGACCGCGCGGCCCTCGCCCGCGAGCACCACGAAGGTCTCCACGGACTCGGGGTGCCAGTTGAGCGGCTGGGCGCCGCCCGGCTCCCACACCTCGAAGACGACGGTGGTCGGTGAGCCGTCGGTCGGTCCGGTGAGGACGGCGAGCTTGACCGTGTCGCCTTCGGTGATGTGGTGGGCGGTGATCTCACGGAGCGGTTTGTGGAGCGGGGGTATGGCCATGGCGGGTGTCCTCGGCGTCAGGCGTTCAGGAAGAAGGCGGTCAGGCGGAAGGCAGGAAGCGGGCGCATTCGCGCAGTGCGGCCGCGTTGTTGGCGATGGCGGTGTCGACGAGCTTGCGGCCGAGTTCGGGCGTGGCTCCGGTGGGGTCGCCGATAACGCCGTTGCCTGTGCCGAAGTCGTCGCTCGTCCAGCCGAAGGAGACGGACTTGCCGAAGCCGATGTGCTCGTAGGCGGTCAGGTGCGCGGGGACACTTCGCTCGGCCAGCGACATGTCCACCGTCTCCGGGCGGAGGTGGAGCATCGCCGCGGTCTCGTTCAGCCCGCCGTGCACCCCCAGACCCAGCTCGCCGGACGGGGACGCGCCGCCCTGGTCCGCAGGGAGCGTGGCGTGCAGCAGAAAGGTGAACAAACCGTATCTGGTGCGGAGTTCTCGCAGGGCGACTCCCAGCAGCGCGCTGTTGCCGCCGTGCGCGTTGAGGAATGCGAGCCGCCGGACGGGCCCCATGGCGAGAGAACGTCCCAGGTCGTCCAGGACCGCGAAGAGTGTCGAGGCGCTGAGCCACAGCGTACCGGGCGACCAGGCGTGTTCGTCGGACTTGGTGTACGCGAGGCCCGGCAGCAGCGTGATGTCACAGCTTTCGGATGCGGCCAGCGCTGCGCCCCCTGCTATCGCCTCCGCCATGAAGTAGTCGGTGGCGACGGGAAGATGGGGACCGTGCTGTTCGATCGCGCCTACCGGAAGGACGGCCACAGTGTCGGCGGACAGGTCGGTGACCGACGGTCCGCTGAGGTCGGTGAAGCGGTTGAACGCCACGGTCAGCGCGCTCCCAGGAGGTGGCCGGGGTTGAGCAGCCCCAGCGGATCGGCGGTGCGGGCGGTGGCACGGACGAGGTCGAGGCGCCGGTCGACGTACCAGTTGTGGACGTCATGGACTCCTACGCCCAGTGCCTCCAGGGCGGCGATCCCCTCGTACACAGTGGCTTCGTCCTGGTAGTGCGCCATCAGCATGCCGACGGGAC
The DNA here is from genome assembly GCF_044765825.1 of Streptomyces flaveolus. NCBI lineage: Bacteria > Bacillati > Actinomycetota > Actinomycetes > Kitasatosporales > Streptomycetaceae > Streptomyces > Streptomyces flaveolus. The sequence goes on from NZ_JBIWKU010000002.1 coordinate 40,883, forward strand.
CCGAGCGCATCCCCTCCAGGTGCAGCACCGTGCCGGGGAAGACGGCCTTGACCGCCGCCGGGTCGCCGAGCAGTACGTCGCCGCCGATCTCCAGGTGGAAGTAGCCGTCCTTGGCCTTCATCAGGTGGTACGTGGGGTGGTTGAAGGAGAGCGAGGAGATGAGGGCGGGGCCGTGCGGGGCGGGACGTACCTCCGTCACCCGGCCGCCGCGGCTCTCGATGATCGCCCGGGCATCGTCCCCGGCCTGCTCCTCGATGATCGCGCGGACGCTCAGCGCGGCCGGGTCGAGGGCCGGGTCGGCCTCGAAGGTCTCGACGAGGCCGGGCTCGTCGAGGGAGACCAGGCGCGGGGCGGGCTCCAGGCGTACGAGGTCGCCGAGCGCGGCGGTGGCGGAGGTCCAAGTGCCGAAGGAGGCGAAGAGACCGGTCCAGACGCGGGCCGGCTGAAGTGCGACGGTCGCGGTCGTGGTGATGCCAGTGGTGCCGTAGGCGTGGATGTACGGGAGTGCTTCCTCGCCGCGTACGGTGAAGGGCTCGGCCTCCGCTGTGCACGGGACGACGGTCAGCTCCCTGACGAAGCCCTCCCCGTTGGTGCCGTTGGCAAGCGATCCCGTGCCGCCGTTCCCACCGGAGAGGAAGCCGCCGAGCGATGTCCCGAATGTGGAGGGGAACATCCACAGTTCCTGGCCCAGCGTGCGCGCATGCGCCTCCAGGTCGGACATCTTTGCGCCCGCCTCGGCCCTGATCCACCCGTCGCCCGCGCCCAGGATGCGTCCGCATCCGGTGAGGTCGAGTACTGCGCCGCCGTGGAGCGGGATCGCCTGGCCGTAGTTGCCGGTGCCTTTGCCGCGCGGGGTGAGCGGGATGCGCAGGCGGTGGGCGAGGGCGACGAGCGGCTGGATCTGCTCGTACGACGACGGGCGCAGCACCACCTCGGCGCGACCGGCGGGGAGCTTGGCGGCGAGGATCGGCGACATGTGCGCCCAGTCGCGGGACGCCTTGTCGAGGGCGGAGTCCTCGCGTACGACGGCATCCTCGCCCAGCAATGCGGCAGCCTCTGCACAGAATGCGTCGATGCCGCGGGTGCGGTGCGTGGCACCTGAGCAGACGCCCAGCAGCGCGTCGTCTACGACAAGTTCGGTCATCCGGCGCAGTTCGGCGGCGGACAGGGTCGTGCCCTTGGGGTCGACGGCCATCACTTCATTCCGATCTTGGTGTCGATGAATTCGTTGGTCGCCAGGTCGTCGGCACTCAGTCCGGCCGGTATCTTGACGCCGCCCTTGGTGAAGATCGGTCCGAAGGTCTTCAGGGAGTCGGCGACGCGCTTCTCGTCGAAGCTCGCGATCGATCCGTCAGCCTCGTTGCCGAGGATGCCGAGCCTGACCATCTCCTTGGCGGCGTACTGGCCGGTGCCCTTGGAGTAGACCCAGCTTGTGCCGTACTGCTTCACGATGTCGTCGATGAGCGTGATCGCTGTGTCCGGTGCGGCGGCGAAGTCGGCGGCCGACTGCTGGATGACGGGGACCAGCTTCTTCAGGCAGGGGCTGAGCTTCTTCAGTGCGCCGGAGCGGACGGAGAGTGCCTGCGGGTAGACGGTGTAGCCGACATCGGCCAGCAGCTGGAACTTGACCGGCTTCTTCCAGGCGGCGATCTCGTGCTCGTAGAGGTACGGTTCCGCGGTCGCGAAGCCCTGCTGCGCGATGGAGGGGTCGGCGACGAAACGGGACGGTGAGCTGTCGTAACTCCCGTCCAGCTGGCTCTTCTTGATGAGCCCCTTCGTCACCAGCATGGGGGCGAAGACCTCGCCGTCCCGGTAGACGACCTTGGCGCCGCTCTTGCCGATGTCGGCGACGGTCTTCCAGCCCGGGTGGGTCTTGGGGTCCCACATCAGGACCTGCGGACTCTTCTTCATCAGCGCGGCGACCGCGGTGACGGGCTGCTTGCCCGCTGTCTGGATGGCGCTGTCGGTGGTGACCATGCCGAGAGTGATGGACTGGTCGATGTACATCTCCGAGGCGGGGGTCTGGTATCCGACAGCCGAACCACCCGCACGTACCTGGATCTTGATGCCGGTGTCCTTGCCGCCGATGACGAGGGGGCCGGTGACCCGCTTCTTGTCGGTGTCGACGGTGTAGCCGGGGCCGACGAGGTTGTAGATCGGACCGTGTTCGGCCTCGGGCTCCCAGTCGGCCTGGACGACGACGGTGGCGGGACAGACCTTGTCGAGGCGCTGGGCAGCGGGGGCGGGCTTGAGGTCGGCAGAGGACCCGGCTGTGGTGGCGCCGGCGCCGCAGCCGGTGGCGGCGAGGAGGAGCGAGGTACTCAGTCCCGCGACAAGGCATCTTCTGGAGGAAAATGGCATGGCAGTCTCCCGGGAGGGGCTCTGACGAGGAGGCGGAGAGGGGGGTGGGCCGGCTCAGCTGCGGCCGGACGCGTGCCAGGAACCGACGGCGAGGCGGGACAGGAACGTGAAGAGCGCGAAGACGGCGACCCCGAAGAGGGAGGCGAGAATGATCGCGGCGAAGAGGTCCTCGGACTGAAGCCGTGAGCGGTAGACGTCCAGGAGGGTGCCGATACCGGGTGCGCCCTGCTTGAAGAACATGTCGCCGACGATCGCGCCGATGACGGAGAGCCCGGAGGAGGTACGCAGCCCGGTGAAGATGGCGGGGAGCGCCGCGGGCAGTTCGAGCTTGCGCAGGCGGTTCCAGCGGCCCGCCTTCTGGAGGGTGAAGAGGTCGTGGTGGGCGCGGTCCACGGACTGCAGTCCGAAGAGGGTGTTGGCGATCAGCGGGAACAGGGCGATGAGGACGCAGACGATGACCCGGCTGGTGAAGCCGAAGCCGAACCAGAGGCCGATGAGGGGGACGATGGCGAGGATCGGGACGGTCTGCAGGATGACGGCATACGGATAGAGGGAGCGCTCCAGCCATCGGGCGCGGCTCATCACGACGGCCCCGGTGATGCCGAGGACGGCGGCGATGACGAGCCCGGCGAGGGCGACCTGCGCGGTGCGGGCGAGGGCCTGGAGCATAGGCTGGAGGTGGGTCCAGTCGAGGACGGCGACCTGGAGGACCTGGTGCGGGGGCGGTACGAGGAAGCGGCGGGCGGGGGCGAGGAGCAGGTAACTCACCGCGTACCAGAAACCGATGGCGACGGCGAGCGAGCCGATGGGAGCGAGCAGCGCGACAGGGCTGCGGCGTGTACGGACGGACGCCTCGGTGGCCGTGAAGGTCTCGACCGTGGAGTCGGCGGCAGCGTCGGACTGGTGCACGGGGGTCTTCCCCTCGTGGGCCGGAGCGGCAGCGCTCGAACCGGTGACGGCCGGTTCGGACGCGGCAGACGGTTCGCTGCTCGGGCCGACGGTGACCGAGGCGGCCGTGGTTGCGTGGGCAGTCGGCGCGCCGGCGGCCGGGGTGTTCGTGGTCACTGGGCGTCTCCTCGCAGGGCCCCGGAGACCGCGCCCGCGATCGCGGCGAACTCCGGTTCGTAACGCAGCGATGCGGGCCTGGGGTGGGCGAACGGGACGTCGAATTCGGCGACGATGCGTCCAGGTCGGTCCGACATCACCACGACCCGGTTGGCCAGGAAGACCGCCTCGGTCACCGAGTGCGTGATGAAGAGACCCGCGAACCCTGTCTCGCCGAAGATCCGCTGGAGCTCTTCCTGCATACGAAGCCGGGTCATCTCGTCCAGCGCGCCGAAAGGTTCGTCGAAGAGGAAGAGCGCGGGGCGCATCATCAGCGCGCGGGCCAGCGAGACCCGCATCCGCATCCCGCCCGAGAGCTGTCCCGGCAACTGCCCCTCAAAGCCGCTGAGGCCAACGAGACGGATGGCGTCCATGGCGCGCTCGTGCCGTTCGGTCTTGGGACAGCCGGCCAGTTCGGCCGGCAGCGCCACATTGGCGAGGACGCTGCGCCAGGGCAGCAGGGTGGCGTCCTGGAAGACGTAACCGATGTTCCCGCCCGGGGTGCTGATCTCGCCCGCGCTGGGGGCATCGAGCCCGGAGGCGAGCCGCAGCAGGGTGGACTTGCCGCAACCGGAGGGGCCGACGACTACGACGAACTCGCCCGCGCCGACGCCAAGTTCCACTCCCGAGAGCGCGGTGGTCCCGCTGTCGAAACGCTTGTCGACGGCTACGAAGCTCAGCGCCGTCTGCACTGCTGTCGCCACGTCGACTCCTTCCTGTGGGCCTGTGGTGCGTTCACCGATGTTCGTAGCATCAACATTCATTGTTTCGGGGGGATGTCCCGGGCGTTTACGCCCGGGACCAGTCAGAGCGCTTCGCGGATCACCGTGGTACGGCTCACCGCTCGCCCGCCCTTGAAGACGATCCGGTCCGGGTACGAGGCCCCGACAGCCCCGGAGAGCGAGTCGGCCCGTACGGCGAGGAGGTCGGCGACGGCACCCTCGTACGGCCCTGCGGCGGGTAGCCCGAGGACCGTGCGGGCGCCGGCGGTCACCGCGTGGACGGCCTCGGTCAGCGTCAAGTGACCTGCCGTGACGAGGAGTCCGGCGGTCTCCAGGGGGTCGGCCCTGCCTACCGGGTTGAAGGGGTCGCGGATGTTGTCGCCGCCCCCGGCCAGGGGCACGCCCGCGTCCAGGAGGGCGCGTACGGCGGTCAGACCGCGCGGGGTGCGGGCAGGCATATCGCGGCCCTGAAGGTAGAGGTTGGTGAGCGGCAGCGCGACGATCCCGATCCGGGATGCCGCCGCCTCCTTGGCGATGCGGGCGGCCTCGGCCGGGTCCAGCCCGCCCAGTCCCACGCAGTGGCTGGCGGTCGCACCGTGGGCGAAGCCCCGCTCCCGGACAGCCTGGGCGAGCAGCAGCAGATCCTTCGGGTCCGGACGGAGATGCTCGTCCGCATGCAGATCGACGCCTACGCCGTGCCGCTCGGCGATGGCCAGGGCGCGGGCGACAGCGGCCTGCGGGTCATCGGAGAGGTGCGGGCAGCCCCCGAGCAGGTCGGCGCCCAACTCCAGTGCCTCGTCGAGAACTTCGTCGGGAGCCTCGATGTGCAGTACGGCGATCTGCAGTGCAACCCGCTCGCTCAGCTCCTCGCGCAGCCGCAACAGCGCCCGCAGCCCCCGGAGCGGATCGCGGCCGGGCAGGACGTCGGCGTGGGTGCGGACGGCGGTCGCACCATTGGCGACCAGCTCGTCCAGGGCACGGCGGGCCCTGACCAGAACGTCCTCCTCCGTCACCTGCTCGGCGTAGCCGCGCCAGGCGGCGACCGCCCCTGGCAGGTCGCAGGGCGGCGCACCGGCCAAATCCCAGGTGAGGGCCTTGTCGAGGTGGGCGTGGGGTTCGGCGAGGGCGGGCAACAGCATGTAGCCGGAGAGGTCCATCTCCGCACATGCGGAGGCCAGTCGACCGGCCTGCGCAACGGCCGACACCCGCCCGCCCTCGATCAGTACGTCCCGGACCTGCCCTTCGGGCAGCCGCGCCCCGCGCAGCAGCAGTGCCGTCGCCGTCATCGCATGTCCCCGTTTCCCGGTGCCGTGAGTACCGCGAAGCCGTCGAAGGCATGCCACATCGCGGGCGCGCCGAACATGTCCTGGCGGGGGACCGGGCGGGTCCGTCCGCGTACCACCTGGTCGAAAGCTTCGGCGACCCGCCCCACGAAGTAATGGCCCTCACAGTGGCGGAGGTTGTGCCCCAACAGGGCTTTTTCGACCGGGAGTTCGGCGAGGCGCCGGGTCGACGCGGCGAAGGCAGGCACATCCGCGCCCGGGACATGGGCGAAGAAGGTGCCGCTGATCAGGGTGTCGCCGGCGAGGAGCAGACCGGTCTCCGGTTCCCAGAGACAGATGCCGTCGGGCGAGTGACCGGGGGTGTGCAGGACATGCAGCCTGCGCCCGCCCAGATCGACCTGCTCCCCTTCCCGGAGCAGCCGGGTCGGTCGCACCCCGTCGATACGCCACTGAGTCAGCTCGGGGACGGGCCGCACCTCGGTCCGCGAGTCGGTGAGGAAGAAGCCCTCGGCGGAGAGTGCGCTCAGCTCGATGTAGCGCTGTCGCATGTCCTGGGCGATGTGCTCGTACGTCTCGAGCCACTCGCGCGGTGCGGGCTCGCCGTGCAGGTCCGCTCCCGCTTCGTGGACGGCGAAGTCCTTGGCCTCGCCCACAAGCGAGGCGTTGCCGCCCCGGTGGTCGTAGTGGTGGTGGGAGTTGACGACGAGCAGCGGCAGTGAGGTCAGCGCGCGCACCTCGCGCCCGATGTCCCCGATGCCCATTCCGGTGTCGTACAGCAGGGCGAGGTCGTCGCCCACGACGAGATAGCTGTTGACGTGCCCGGGCTCGGCTATGAGGAAGGTCCCAGGTCCGGTCTCCTGTACGGAGAACCAGTCGCGCCCGCTCACGCGCCGATGCCGTGGTAGCGGCGGGCGTGGTGGACGAGAGCGCCGGCCCCGCCCTGGCCGGGGACGATCTCCTCGATGTCGGCTATCAGCAGCAGGTGGTCCCCGGCCGCCACCTCTCCCCGTACGCGGCACACAGCGGCGTACGTGCTCTGCGCGAGCAGCAGCGGCACACCTCCCTCTCCCCTCGTCCACTCCAGGCCGGCGAACCGGTCGGCGGCCGGATCGGCGAACCGCCGCGAGACGGATTCGCCGTCCGCGGAAAGGATGTTGAGGGCGAGCCTGCCGCCGTCCTGGAGCAGCGGCAGGGTGCGGCTGCTGCGCTGGACGCCGATCGCTACCAGCTGCGGCGTACGGCTGAGGCTCATCACGGCGGTGCTGGTGAATCCGGCAAGTTTGCCATCGGCTGCGGCAGCGGTCACCACGCAGACGCCACCTGCGAGGGCTGCCATGGCATCGAGGTATCCGGCCGTGGCGGGCCGGTCGGCGGTGGTCGCGGTCATTCGGGCTCCTCGCCTAGAATGTTCGTCACATCAACATTGAGCGTAGGAGACATGTGTTTCGCGGGAGTAAATCCCACTCCGAAGTGACCGCTTAGGATTTCCGCCATGGCAGACCGACCCACCGAAACCCCCGCCGATCCGGACCAGCAGCTCGGTGACGCCATCCGCCGGCTACGCAAGAAGCGCGGCCTCACCCTTGTCCAACTCGCGGGCAGCGCAGACCTTTCGCACCCCTTCCTCAGCCAGCTGGAGCGCGGGCTGACCCGCCCGAGCATGCCCTCGCTGCACCGGATCGCCCAGGCGCTCGGCACCACCCAACAGGCCCTGCTGGCGTACTCGGCAACCTCCTCCGCCGACATCCATGTCGTACGGGAAGGGACCGGCACTCCCGTCGCCAACAGCGGCGGCTCGGCCCGGATGCTCGGGGCACCCCAATTCGCCGTCCATCCGGTCGAATACACGGGAGGACCCACCGGCTTCGAGGAGTACTACGACCACCCGGGCGATGAGTTCCTCTACGTGGTGAACGGCGCGATCGAGGTCGACCTACTGGGCCGCGGCGGCCGCGAACTGCACCGCCTCCACTCCGGTGACAGCCTGCTCTACCCGGGCGGAACCCCTCACCGCTGGCGAGTCCTGACGGGCAATCAGGACATTTCCGGGGTCCACGTCCTCACCGTACAGAACGCCCCTCGTTAGAACGCCGAACAAAGGGAGACAGGGGTAGAGGGCACCCCGGTGACGGGTTCGGCCAGGTGGTGGACGGCGAGCGAGAAGTCGAGCTGCAGACTCCGTCCGGCCCGCGTCTCGAACGCCTGGGCCCGGGCGACAGCCTCATCTGTTCGGTGACCGCGACCGCGTCCGTATCCTCGCGGTCCAGAACGCACCCGGCACCGACGACCAGCACCCCGCCGACTCGGGCCCGCGCTGATGACGTGCGCGGTCGCCCTGGCACCCGCGCTATGGTACGTATTCCGCCGGGGTGGTGGACGTCGGCCGAGCCTGCTTCTCTGCCTCTGCCTCGTCGTCCGCCCTGCGTGCCGGGCGGGTCCGGTTGAAGGCCAGGTTCAGCCCGACCGCGAGCAGGGCCGCGCTCGTCACCGGTGAGCCCAGCACGATGCGCACACCGTCCGGGAAACGGGAGTAGAGGCCCGGTGCCACGTCGGGCGCCATGCCCACGCCGATCGACACGGCGACAATCAGCAGGTTGTGCGTTCCCTCGAACTCGACCTTCCGCAGTGTGCTGATGCCGACGGCAGCGACCGTGGCGAACATGACCAGTCCCGCCGCGCCCACGACCGGTCCGGGCAGCCCGGCCACCACCGCCCCCAGCTTGGGAACCAGGCCCAGGGCGACCAGGATGGCGCCCGCGACGGTGGCCACATGGCGGCTGCGCACCCGGGTCATCGACACCAGGCCCACGTTCTGGGCGAAGACGGTGTCGATGAAGGCGTTCATCACTCCGCCGAGCACCCCGGACAGTCCGTCGGCGGCCAGCCCGCGGGCCATGTCCCCGGTCGTCAGCTCCTTGCCGGTGAGTTCGGCGACCGCGATCAGGTCGGCGGTCGACTCGGCGAACAGGACCAGCATCACGACACACATGGAGATGACCGCGACGGGCCGGAACTCGGGCGCGCCGAAGTGGAACGGAGCGCTCACCCCGATCCAGTCAGCGCCACGGGCGGCGGACAGGTCCACCAGACCCAGCGGTACCGCGACCGCGGTACCGGCCAGCAGCCCGAGCAGGACGCCGGTCTGGGCCAGAAAGCCCCGGCCGAACCTCGCCACCAGCAGGATCACGGTGACGACGAGGGCGGCGAGGGCGAGGCGCGACGGCGCCGCGTAGTCCGCCGCCTTGGGGTCGCTGCCGACGACAAGGTTGACGCCGACACCGATCAGCGCCAGGCCGACCACGGTGATCACCACACCGCTCACCAGCGGCGGCAAGAAGCGCGCTGCCTTGGCGAACGGCCGGGCGACGAGCAGGCCGAAGATCCCGGCGGCGAGCATCGAACCGTATACGGCCTGGATCCCGTACTCACCGGCGATCAGGATCATCGGCGTCACGGCAGTGAAGGCCGCGCCGGCCATCACGGGCATGCGGACGCCGAGCACCCGCCCGACGCCCGCGCCCTGGATCATCGTGACGACGCCCGCGACCAGCAGGTCCGCGTTGATGAGCAGAGCGATGGTCGAGGCATCGAGCCCGGCGGTCGCACCGAAGACGAGCGGCACCGTGACACAGCCCGTGTACATCACCAGAACGTGCTGGAGACCCAGCACCGCGAGCCGCCCGAACGGCGCCCGCTTCTTCGCGGACATCATCACCACAGCACCTCTATCGTGCGAAGTTGGCGGCGATGCGCTGCTGGATGTACTGCTCCGCCGTGATCGGCGGATACCGGCCGTCCGGCCCCTCGATCACCACGTCACGGTCGGCCTGGGCGAAGAAGGCGATGCTGTAGCGGGCGCCCCGGTCCTCGCCGGGGCCCGGGGACTTGACCCGGTGGAAGTTGGACGGAAGCCGGTCGTCGCTCCACCGCATCAGCATGTCGCCGATGTTGCAGGTGATGGCGTCGTCCGAGGGCACCACGGGAGTCCACTCCTGAGCCTCGGCCTCCTTTCCCGGACACACCTGCAGCCCGCCCTGCCCGTCCCGCTGGAAGAGCAGCGTCAGGCAGTCGAAGTCGGTGTGCGCACCGGCCCGCCACACGTTCGGGGCGGGCTCGGCGTCCTCGGGGATCGCGAAGTAGTGCAGCATCCGCAGGGTGGACTGGTAGTGCATGCTCTGAGGGTCGTGGGCGCGGGTGAAGAAGTCGCCGGCGAAGCCCAGCTTGTCGGCGAAGCAGGACAGGACCCGCATCGCCAGCTCGCGGCAGCGCGTCTCGAAGTCGAGGGCACGCTGCCGGAATTCGGGCAGGACGTCGTCGGGCCAGAGCCCCTCCATGTGAGGGCGGGTGACCTGGAACGACTCCTTCTGGTCCGGTGTCCCGCAGGACGGCCTGACCTGGGTCATGGACTCCCACCCGGAGTTGAGGCCCTTCTTCAGCCCATGCCGGGCCTTGTGGGCCTCGGGCAGCGCGAAAAATCCCTCGGCGTTCGTGAACGCCTCGTCCACCAAGGCCTGTTCGATGCCGTGGTTGACCAGCTGGAAGAACCCGATGTCCGTGGCCGCCGCCCACAACTCCTCGGTGATCTCGGCCTTGCGGGCCTCGAAATCGGAGAGGTCGATGCGGCGGATCTCCCGCGCCGTGGTCTCGGTTCCGGCCCCGCCCATGCGCGTTTCCTTGTCGAGTTCGGCGAGGCCGTACGCCGATCGAGGCGTCGTGTGCGGCACGGCACGCGTCGTGATGTCAGTCATCGCGGCAAGTACTCCTGAGTACGTCGGAGTGGTGTCCTCCGAAGTCCTACGAGGTGCAGTCACCGCCCCTGCACCCCCACCGCGGACACACAGAGGTCCGCGGGCACGGTCGGCCTCGGACCCGTCCGTGGGCCCGGCGCCGTGGGCTGGCATACGCCCCGTCGACAGGGGCCATGCGCGATGAAGCCAGCCTGGCGGCATCATGTTTCGTCCGGGAACCAGGTCTGTTACTGCGACAGCACGTCCACGACGAACGACGACGTCGATGGGGTGGCGGTACGGCCGAAATCGGGACCGTTCTCCCGATGCTGTGCGCTCGCGCCGCCCACCGTATTCGAAGGGCGATCACCAGAGGGTGGCCTCTATCGCGACAACAGGTCGACCAGGAACGCCTCGGGAAGACGCGCACTGCGCCCGTCCCACACCACCGCCTCTCCCGCCACCAGGACCGTGTCCACGGTCCGGCTGCTCGCGCAGGTCAGCAGCGTTGCGCCCGGATCGCGCGCCGGAAGGCACGCGTAGTCCCGCTCGAAGCGGTGCAGCACGAGGTCGGCCCTGGCACCGGCCACCACACCGTCCGCGCGGGAATCGAGACCGAACACCTCGTTGGCGCCGCCGGCAGCGATGGCCGGCATTTCCGCGAAACCGAGCAGATCGGCCTGCCGGTGCGCGGCGCGCTGCAGATACGCCCCGATCCGCATGGCTTCCAGAATGTCCTGGGTGTCGTTGCCGGCGGCCCCCTCCACCCCGAGCCCTACCCGAAGTCCCGCCCCCGCATGGAGATCACGGGGGCGATGCCGCTGCCCAGCCGCATATTGCTGAGCGGGTTGCAGGAGACGCCGACTCCGTGCCGGGCGAGCGCCGCACGGCACGGCACGGACACCTGACCCTGTCCCACCCCACTTCGGACTGGTGGAACCTGGGCGAGGAGATCCGCTCGGCATCAGAAGTCTGGGCCGACAGCACATGGGATTCCTACATCACTGGGCCAGACGACGATCCTCGCGTCTTTTGCCAACTTCCCCAGCTCAGCTTCAAAACCACCGAAGGCCTCATACCCATCGCCGCCACCGATCAAGGAGCTGAGGCGGCGGGCGCCCCGAGGGCACTCGCCAGCGGGCCGTCGGCGCCCATTTTGACCGGAGGGTGCCTCCGGTTTACCGTGAGAGCAATACGGAGCTAGCCTCCGCTTTCGATCGGGTCGCCGGACCCGACACGTACAGGAGGGTCAATGAACGCCAAGGGGCAGCAGGGGCGCAAGCCGCGCGCCGACGTCCAGCGCAACCGCACGGCCCTCCTGGAGGCCGCCCAGCGCCACTTCCTGCGCGACGGGGTCGGCACGTCACTGGAGGCGGTCGCCAAGGATGCGGGCGTCGGGCCGGGGACGCTGTACCGGCACTTCCCCACCCGCGAGGCCCTGCTGGCAGCCGTCCTCCAGTCCCGCACCGCGGAACTGGAGGCTCGCCGCGAGGCCATCGCGGGCATCAGTGACGTCGGTGAGGCGCTGGCACAGTGGCTGCGGGCGATGGAGGACTACCTCAGCGCCTACAGCGGCCTGCCCGAACCCCTCATGGCCGCGGCCCGGGCACAGGACCCGGACAATCCGCTCACCGTGCCCTGCGGCGAACTCATCGCCACGACCGAGACGCATGCGCGCACCGCGCAGCGCGCGGGATATCTGCGCCCGTCGGTGACCGGCCACGACCTGTTCCTCGGCGCGTGCTCGGTCGCTTGGATCAAGGGCACCGGCACCGCCGAGGAAGCGGTCGAGCGGCTGCGCTCACTCATCGCCCACGGGTACCGCGAGCCCGGCGACCGCGCCTAGCGGCCGTCGCCTCACGCACAGCCGGTCCGCGGCGGGGGTCCGGCGATCCCACCATGCCGTCACACATCGAGCCGCCCACGGGGTGGCACAACCTTTGAAGGGACAAATCATGAAAATAACTGTTATCGGATCCGGAGCGATCGGTGGAAACCTGGCCCGCAAGCTGAGCCTGGCCGGTCACAACGTCCAGGTCGCGGATGCCCGCGGGCCCGAGGCCGTCACGGCCGAGGTGCGCGAGGCCGGCGCCCGCGCGGTGGTCCTGGACGCGTCGGTCGAGGACCGGGACGCGATCATCCTGGCGATCCCGTTCGGGGTGCAGGGGCAGCTGGCCGAGCTGTTCGCCACCGTCCCCGACACGACCGTGGTGATCGACACCTCGAACTACTACCCGCACCTCAACGGGCGGATCGAGGAGGTCGAGGCGGACGGCGGCGGTCAGGTGGAGAGCGTCTACGCCTCCGGGCTTCTCGGCCGGCCCGTGGTCAAGGCGTGGAACGCCGCCCTGGCCGAGACCCAGCGCACCCGAGGCCTTCCGGCGGGTACCCCCGGCCGCATCGCCATCCCGGTGGCCGGGGACTCTGCGGAGGCGAAGAAGGTGGCCATGAGCCTGATCGACGACACCGGCTTCGACCCCTACGACGCCGGCGCGCTGGCCGACTCGTGGCGCCAGCAGCCGATGGGGCCCGCCTACTGCACCGAGCTGACCCTCGACGAGCTGCCCGCCGCGCTGGCCGCGGCCGACCGCGTCAAGGACGCCGCTGTGCGCGACAGCATGCTCGAGCGCTTCGCCGCCCTCCCCGACAACCCCACCCTGGACGACGTCGTCGAAATGAACCGCGCCGCGCACCGCTGACGCCTCCCCCCCTTCTTGGGGAGCGCTCGCGCGGGGACACGGGACCGCAGGCGCAGGTTCCCGCCTGGACCAAGCGGCTGGCGGTGCCGGACTCCGAGACCCCGGCCCGCTCGAAGATGGCCGTGGACCGGCTCATCGCCCGCCGCGAGGTCCATCTGCGGGAGAAGACGCTGTGGCGGATGCTCTACGAGACCCGCGCCCGAGCGGAGGAGATCCTCGGGGTGACATCGAGGACCTGGACCTCGCCGCCCGCCGCTGCCCCGTCAAGGCCAAGGGCGGCGAGCTGGGCGCGGTAGCCGTCCTTCTCCAGACTTTGACGCGTCTCATGAGACATGGGGTGACCGTCGCTGGCTTGCCTTGCTCATGAATGGGCCCGTGAGGAGGCTCGGACCGGTTCTCGTCGTAGTGGGCTGAGGGCTGTGTTCGGTGCAGGCGTCCGTGCGTCTGTCCAACGGTCGATAGATGAAGATGAAGGTCTCGGCCCTCGGCACCGTGCAGCCGGCGTCACATCCTGTGACGCCACACCGCCGACTTTCCAGGGGCTCCCGCTGGGCCCCGCCATCGATCGCCCGGTCAGGCGTCGGGTGCAGAGGCAGGCGAGGGCGGTTCGGCGTCGTTGATGTGGGTGGCGAGGTTGGCTTCGAGGCGTTCGAGGACGGCGAGGGTCTCGCTGAGTTCAGCACCGGCGAGATCGCCGGCCACGCAGTCCTCCAGGCGGGCCCAGAGGTCTTCGACCTGTTGGCGCAGAGCTTGGCTGGCGGCAGTGGGTTCGACCAGGACGGAACGCTTGTCGCTGGTGGAGCGCACGCGGCGCACGAATCCGGCCTTCTCCAGGCGCTGGATGGTGCGGGTCATGGTGGCAGCGTCGGCGCCGACGTGCTGGGCCAGGTCGGTCTGTCGCATCCGGCCGCGGTCCCACAGCTGCATCATGACGAGTTCCTGGGCGGGGTGCAGGCCGACCTCGCGCAGCAGCTGGCCGGCGAGCATGCGGTGCAGGCGGGCCACCCGGAAGATCGCATGGCTGATCGGTCCGCGGCGTGCGGCCTCGGGGAGTTCCCCGGTCGCGGGGGCCTGGGGCATTGCCTCGGATTCCACGGTGCTTCCCTCTGCCTTCTCAACGTGCGGCCGTGCTTGCAGCGCATGTCTGCGGCAGCCGGCGCTGCGCCGACCGCCGCAGACAGCCCTCAGGTCCGCATCCCTGAGGGCAGGGTATGTGCTGCTCAGGCGCGGCATGTCCGGTGGGCCTTGGGTCTGTCGCCGAAGCGTCAGGCGCGGGCTTCCTCCAGCGTGGGGTAGTCGGTGAACCCCTTCTCGTCTCCCCCATAGAAGGTGGCCGGATCGGGCGCGTTGAACGGGCCGCCCTGGGCCAGTCGGGCGGGCAGATCCGGGTTGGCGAGGAAGAGGGCTCCGTAGGCGACCAGGTCGGCGGTGCCGTCCTCGATGAGCTCCAACTCGGCTGGTCCGGTGGGCTCCTGGCCGGTGAAGGGGTTGAGGATGAAGGTCGTGGGCCAGGCCTTGCGCAGCCGGCGTGTCAGGTCGCGCGCGCCGGGGGCTTCCAGCTGGTGCAGGTAGGCGAGGTTCAGCGGGGCGAGGGCTTCGACCAGGGCGGTGTAGGTGGTCTCGGCGTCTGCGGTGTCGGACTCGTCGATGTCGTTGTAGCGGTTGCCCGGAGACATGCGGAAGCCGACCTTGTCCGCGCCGACTGCCTCGGCGACGGCCTTGGCGGTCTCCACGGCGAAGCGGATGCGCTTCTCGGGGCTGCCGCCCCATTCGTCGGTGCGCTGGTTGCTGTTCGGGGCGAGGAACTGGTGGATGAGGTAGCCGTTGGCGCCGTGCAGCTCGACGCCGTCGAAACCCGCCTCGACGGCGTTGCGCGCGGCGGCGGCGTGGTCCGCGATGGTGGCGCGGACTTCTGCGTCGGTGAGTTCGTGCGGGGTGACGAAGTCCTGGGGGCCTTCGTGGGTGTATACCTGCCCGGCGGCCGGGACGGCGGAGGGGCCGACGGGCTGCAGGCCCATGAGTGCCGGGTGTCCGACCCGTCCGGTGTGCATGATCTGCAGATAGATCACGCCGCCCTGGGCGTGTACGGCGTCGGTCACCTTTCGCCAGGCAGCGACCTGCTGTGCGGTGTGGATGCCGGGGGTGTCGGGGTAGCCCTGACCGGCCCTGGAGGGCTGGACGCCTTCGGTGACGATCAGCCCGGCGGAGGCGCGCTGCGCGTAGTAGTCGGCCATCAACGGCATGGGGCTCTGGCCGGGGCCGTAGGCGCGGCTTCGGGTCATCGGTGCCATCACCAGGCGGTTGGCCAGGCGCTTGCCGCCCAGCTCATAGGGCTCGAATGCCTTCGACATCGTCATCTCTCTTCGGGGGAGCAGACGGGGGCGCGGCTTCCCGCGACCCCATTACTTGCCCGAACAATTAAATCCCGAACCGATCTTCCCGGAAGTACATGTGAGCCGCATCACGCGGGTGGCAAGTGCCGCGCAACATCGCAGATGTACTGTTGCCCGTGGGCGCAGGAGTTGTCTAGAAGGTGAGTCAAGGCCATTACTTGCCTGAACAACTGTTTGCGGGATCAAGTGGCTTCGACTCCGCATCCGGCTCGAGGTCGGCACGGATCCTCCCCGGCCCCGGAGAGGGGCTCAGCCGCGTATCCCCTGCAGCATTACGCCCAAGTAGCGGCGGCCGGAGTCCAGGCGTGCCGGCCGGTCTTCGCTGTGGACGTTGGCGGCGAAGGCGATGCCACACATGAGCGGCAGCAGGTCGTCCCAGGTGACGACGCCCTGGACGAGGCCTGCCGTGCGCGCACGGTCGAGCAGCCGGCCGGCCAGTGAGTCCAGCGTGGCGGTCAGCTCCTCGGTGCGGGGCAGAACGCTCTCCGGCGCCGCGCGGACGATGGTGAGCGAGGGGTCGGTCAGCTGCGCCTCCAGGGTGACGTCGAGGAAGCCGGTCAGGGCCGCCCAGGGATCTTCCTCGGTCAGCGCCTGTTCCGCACGGGTGATCAGTGCTTCCAGGCCGGGGGCTGCAACGGTCTCCATCAGGGCTTCCGGTGTCGGGAAGCGCCGGTAGACGGTAGCCACCCCCAGGCCCGCGAGACGGGCGACGTCGTTGAGCTGAAGCGGGGTGCCCTCGTCGACGAGCCGGCGGGCCACGTCGACGATGAGCTGCCGGTTGCGGGCAGCGTCCTTGCGCATCGATGCACTGGTCATGCGAACAGCATAAATGGATAGCTCATCCGCTTCGTGCTACGGTGAAGTGGATAGTTCATCCACTTAATGAGTCATGTGAAGGAATCATCGTGCCGTTCACCGTCACCGACGTACCGGACCTGCCCGCCGGGTTCACCGACACGTTCACCAGCCACACCGTCAAGACCAGCGAACTGACCCTGCACGCCGTCGTCGGCGGCGGCGGGCCGCCGCTGCTGCTCCTGCCCGGCTGGCCCCAGTTCTGGTACAGCTGGCGTCTGGTCATGCCCGCCCTGGCCGAGCACTTCACCGTCATCGCCCCTGACCTGCGCGGCATGGGCGCCAGTGACAAGCCCGCCACCGGCTACGACGCCGCCACACTCGCTGACGACATGGCGGAGTTGATGACCGAGCTGGGGCATGAGAGCTTCGCCGTCGTCGGCTACGACCTGGGCATGCTGGTCGGCTACGCCCTCGCCGCGAGCCACCGTGACCGCGTCACCCGCCTCGTCGGCGCCGAGTCGATCCTTCCCGGTCTCTCGCCGTCCCCGCCGCTCATGTCGGACCCGGCCACCAACGAGTTCCTGTGGCACTTCGCCTTCAACCGCCTCGCGGACATCAACGAGCGCATGGTCGCCGGCCGCGAGGCGATCTACTTCGGCTACAACTTCACGACCAAGACCGCCAGGCCTGGCGCCATCCCGCAGCAGGCCATCGACGTCTATGTCGACCAGCTGCGCGATCCGGCCGCGCTGCGCGCCAGCTTCGAGTACTACCGCACCCTCGAAACGTCCGCTGAGCACGCCCTGCGCTGGCGCGACGAAGGCCCGCTCACGATCCCGGTCCTGGCGATAGGCGGCCAGCACAGCACCGGCACCATGCCCGAGGAGACCCTGCGCCTGGTGGCCACGGACGTCACCGGACTGGTCATCCCCGATGCCGGCCACTTCCTGCCCGAAGAAGCGCCGCAGGAACTCAGCACGGCAGTACTGGATTTCCTGCGCTGATCCGGCGATCTCCACCTCACCGTCGGCTGTGAGGCAGGAACCGGGTCGCCGACCCTGTCGCGGCGGGAGCCGCTCGCAGCCCCCGACTCAACCCACTGAGGAGTGACATGCAGAGGCCGGCACCGAGGGTGCGCACCAGCGAGACCGGAGCGATACGACCGGCGGGGGCAACCGCCCCGGCAGCGGTACCCACGATCGTGAGCGGAGGGCACCTGTGAGCGCCGACGTCATCGTCTCGGGCGCAGGCCCGGTCGGTCTGCTGACCGCCGCGCTCCTGGACTCGGCCGGGGTGAAAGGTGGAGGTCCTCGAGCAGCTCACCGAGCGCGGCGAGAACTCCCGTGCCGCCGTCCTGCACCCCCGCACGCTGGAGGTCCTCACCACCGTGCGTGCCGAGGACGGCCGCACGCTCACCGACATCCTGCTGTCGCACGGCCGCACGGTGCCCCGGACGCACTTCGGCATGCTCCCGCAACTGCTGGACTACACCGAGCTGGACACCCCCACCCCTACATCCTGCAGATCACCCAGGCCACCACCGAGAGGGTGCTCGCCTCGCTCGTCGAAGCGCGCGGCATCCCGGTGCACTACGGCCAGCAGGTCACCGGATTCGAGCAGGACGACACCGTCGCGCGCGTGCGATCAGGCGACACCGGGCCTTCCGCCGCTGGACCGGACTCACACCCGAAGCTGCACGCAACACCGACTACCTCACGCCCGCCTGACCGGTGAACTGGTCCCACCCCCACGAGTGGAGAGTCCGGTTCGGATCCCGGATCCACCAAGTGGAGCGTGTGCCGGAAGCCGAGCCCGTCGAAGTGGAGATCCTGGTGTGTGACTAGAGTCAAAGGCATGGCAACACCAGTGCTACAAGCAGTTGAGGCGAACGGGACGACCTGGGACGACCCCTCTGAGGAGCAGCTGCACGACTTGCTAGCTGACATGAGTCTCGGATCGCGATTTGTCGTCGTGCGGCGGCTTGATCTGGAGCCTGCAGATCAGTACTACATGCAGGTCTATCTCAATGACGACCTGAGCTACCAGGTGGAATACCGCGAGGGAGGGCCGGACAAGCACTTCCAGGCATGGGTACCCCGCACGCACGAAGTCTTCGCAGTGGAACCTGTGGCTGAGGTGCTCCAGGGCTGGGCCTGCGGGCGACCTGGCTGGCGTGGCTCTCTTTCTTGGGTTCCGTGGTCATCTGCACAGTCATGCGCCCGACACCACCCCCTCACAGCCACTCGTTGATAGCTGCCACCAGAACAGTCGCTTCGTAGCGGACGGCTGGTTTGTCGAACCTCGTGGCCACTGCCCGGTGCCTTCCGAGGCGGTTGATGCCGCACTCGACCGCGTGCCTGGCTGTAGTCTTCCGGGCCGCACCTCGGTGGACGGCCGCCGCGGAAGCCGCGACTCGTGCGGTTGCGCACCTGGTCGGCCCTGTCCGGGATGGCGCAGCGGATCCCTCGGATCGATGGACTCGGCGGCATCCGTGCCGCCTTCGTCTGGAAGCCGTCGGCCATGACCGCCGCACCTGGACATGGCGGGTACGCCTTGGACGTATCCGGATCCGGCTGCACCACGAGGTGAGGCCACAAGGCGGCGGCAGCACCACGAGCCCGACGAAGCACGGCCCGCGGCTCGTGCTGCCGGCCTACGCGCCCTTCGCTCGTCTCGCTCCGCACCGTGCAGCCCTGACCTCGCCGCCGGCTACTGGGGTTCGTCCTGCCGGTACGTCGGGCTGGAACCGTGCGCAGCGGCCCCGCAGACAGGAGGAGCAGGGTTCCACTGCTGGGGCCTGCGGGGCCGGTGCACCCTTCACGTACCCTGCGGCGCGTCCGATACGCCCGATCCCTCCCAACCTCCCGCACAACACGTCTTGTTACACGGGTGGGGCCCGGCCGTGTCCGGCCGGGCCCCATCACCTCGCACGCGTGATGCGCTCTTCGCGCCTGGTGCGTCTGTCGTCTACCAGCGGTACCAGCGACCCTTGCGGCCGCCGCTGTCCGCGGTGCGGACGACGAAGCCCAGCAGCC
The DNA here is from genome assembly GCF_044765825.1 of Streptomyces flaveolus. Taxonomy (NCBI): domain Bacteria; kingdom Bacillati; phylum Actinomycetota; class Actinomycetes; order Kitasatosporales; family Streptomycetaceae; genus Streptomyces; species Streptomyces flaveolus. The sequence continues at coordinate 60,005 of NZ_JBIWKU010000002.1, forward strand.
ACACGACGAGCACAATCACCGCGATCCACCACAGCGCCTTGAGCGCGAATCCCGCGCCGAAGAGGATCAGGGCCAGCAGAAGAACCAGAAGCAGGGGAACCATAGTTATCAACCTCCTGGCCACCATGTGCCCTTACCTCAGGCCGACAAGCCCACAAAGCGGGAGTTACTTCCGCGAGGCACGGGGCATATTCACGGGCTGCGTGCCGTGCAGCGTTCCCCCGGCCCCGCCCCTCACGCACCACGACGCCGCCTCGTGAACGGCGGTGGGGCGGGGCCTGAGTCAGGGCGTGTCGCCGGAGCAGTGAAAGCGGAAGGCGGCCCCAGGGCCTGGTGTGCGCGGCTCGCCGGCGCCGGGGTCGTTCAGGCGCGGTCGCCGGGCCACCGCGACAGCTCGGCGGCCAGGGCGACACCACCGCCCGCGCGATGCGGACAAGCACGCCGCTGCCGCCGGGGCGCCCGGCCCTGCCGGGGGCCGGGCGAGCAGCCATCCCGTCCGGGCTGCACGAGACGGGGAGCCGATGGCCGGCCCCGCCCCCAGGCCGGGCGACTACTCAACGGCGCCGGTAGACCACCTTTCGCACTCTTCATCCCTATTCTTCAGCAATGGCTATCGACTACGCGGCAGTCTTCCAAGCGCTGCCCGGTGCGGTTGCTCTGCTGACTCCTGATCTGGTCTTCGCCGACGCCAACCTCGCGTTTCTGCGGCAGGCCGGACGCAGCCGCGAGCAGATGGTGGGCCGCTACCTCTTCGACGTCTTCCCCGACAACCCGGACGACCCGTCAGCCTCGGGCGCCCGCAACCTGGAAGCGTCCCTCCGGGCGGTGCTGGCCAATCGCGAGATCGACACGATGGACTTGCAGCGCTACGACGTGGAATCCGCACAGCGCCCGGGCCAGTGGGAGGAGCGTTACTGGAGCCCGGTCAACGCGCCTGTCTTCGCGCCCGACGGCCACGTCGCGCTGGTGATCCACCGCGTCGAGGAAGTCACCGAACTCCTGCGTGCCACCAGCCGGCCGGACGGCGCCCGCCACCTCGAGGCCGAACTCTTCAGCCGGATGCGGCAGCTGCACGAAGTCAACGAGCGCCTGCGTCGCGCACACGCCCAGGAGCGTGAGGTCGCCCTCGCGCTCCAGCGCGCGATGCTCCCCGTTCCGGCCCCGGTCGGCCGTCACCGGGTCGCTGTCCGCTACCGGCCCGCGGTCGGCTCCCTCAACGTCTGCGGTGACTGGTACGACCTCGTCCGGCTGCACGACGGCGACAAGATCGCCGTCGCCGTCGGCGACGTCGTCGGCCACGGCCTGGAAGCCGCAGGCGTCATGGGCCAGCTCCGCAGCGCCCTGTCCGCCACCTCCCGGGTCGCCGCCGGCCCCGCGCAGGCCCTCGAAGTCCTCGGCCGCTACGCGCACTCGCTGACCGGCGCCGAATCCACCACCGCGGTGACCGCCTTCATCGACTTCAGCCGCCACCTCATCACCTACTCCAGCGCCGGCCACCCTCCCCCGGTCCTCCTGCGCGGCGACGGCAGCGTCGAGCTCCTGGACCAGGCCACCGACCCGCCACTGGACGCCGCCTTCGAACTCAGCCCCCGGCCCGAAGCCACCACCGCCTTCACCGACGGCGACACCCTCCTCCTCTACACCGACGGCCTCATCGAACGCCGACACCAGGACATCGACACCGGACTCACCCAACTCACCGACGCCCTCACCCGCCACCAGGACCTCACCAGCCCCGAAGCACTCGCCGACGCCGTGATGAACGACCTCATCCCCGCCGAAGGCGTCACCGACGACACCGCCCTGGTCGTCGTCAGCCTGTGACAGGGAAAGCTGCGGGGCGGACCGACCTCGGCGGCTCGCCGGCCTCGGCCCCAACCGGGCGCAGGAGTGGCTGCCCATCAGGCGGGGCCGGGGGCGGCGCAGCCGGTGAGGCACCTTACCGAGCACGCGACCTGCCACCCTCCCCATGCTCCGTACGGGGAACATACGTGATGCGTACGCGATCCGTTCGGTCAGGAGCGGTGACGTGGCCCGTCCCTGACCGACGGCGCGAAGCTCATCGGCCCGGTCGACGCCGCCCTACGAGCCGTCCAGGGCCTGGAGCCCACGCACCCAGGGGCCGTTGACCGCCGCGGAAGACAGCGCCGGCGCACATCGCGGCCGGCTTCGAGAAGGCCGTCGTCATCCAGGTCGGCCACCGGAAACCCCGGGCAGAACGACGACCGTGTCGAGCGACACAATCCTTCGACATTGTCGAGTGACAATGTCGTGTGATTGCCTTGGTGGCAACGGATGCAGAAGGGACGACGCCACTGCATCGGCCGCGTATCGCATCAGTGAGCTGGGCGCCCGTTGGACGGGCGGACTGTTCTGAGACGAAGGAGAAACCCGTGAGTAACCTCGCGAAGCGCATGTGTGTCGCCATCGCCTCCCTGGCGGTCGCAGGCGGAGCCGTACTCGGCGCCGGAGGCACTGCTTCGGCTGCCACGCCGCTGTCCGGGCACGTCAAGAGCCCGCCCGTCAGTGTCGTAGTCAGCGACCATCATCGGAGTGGTGCCGACGACCGCGACGCAGTCCGCGGCGACGACCGCCGCTTCGGCCGCGACCATGACCGCTGTGAGGTCCGGGGCGACGACCACCGCCGGGGTGCCCACGACCACGGCCAGGCCCGTGGCGACCACCACCACTCCGGCCGCGGCCACGACGACTGCGGGACCCTCGGCCACGACCACCGCCGGGACGGTGGCCATGATCACCGCGGGGACCGCCGCGACGACTGCCGGTGGGACCACGGCGTCAGCTACCTGTGGGACAGTTCCCACGGCTGGCGTCATGACGGGGACCGTCATGGCGGGGACCGTGACCAGACCGGCCACTACGAGTACAACCGGTACCGCGTCGGCCTCTGATCAAGGTCGCTTTCGCCTGAATGTCGACGCTGGTCGCATCGTGGATGCCCCGGGCCGGCAGCGGTAGCTTCGCTTCTTCCTGCCGGCCGGGCGTCATCGCGGCAGCATCAGATGCCGCTGCAAGCGGACGTTCTCTCGCGCCGTCCGCGACAGGCCCTGGCCCGACAGCGCCCGCCTGCCCTTCCGGCGCTCCCCCTGAATGACTCAGGGCGAGTGCAGCAAGACTGATGAAATCCTCGCGAATTGTGAGGAAACGCCTTTCGAGTGAAGGAGAAAACCATGACAGAGGAAATCAAGGGCGGCTCCGGAGCCGCGTCGGTGGATGTCGTGATCGTCGGTGCGGGCTTCGCCGGCCTGAGTGCCGCGGAGCGGCTTGCAGACATGGGTGTATCCGTCCTGGTCCTCGAAGGCCGGGACCGGGTCGGCGGCCGTTCGTTCTCAGGTGAGGTGGCCGGGGTCAAGGTCGACCTCGGGGCCACGTGGGTCGCCGAGCGTCACACCGCGATCCGCGACCTCGCGAAGCGGCTGGGGTGCTCCACGACCGGCCAGTTCCACGAAGGTCTCAATGTCCTGTGGATGGCCGGGCAGCGTCGCACGTGGACGGGCACCATGCCGATGGTCGACCCCGTGGACCTCGAGGACCTGGGCCGCGTCCAGGTGGCGATGGACGAGCTGCTGGAGACCATCGACGTCGGCGCCGCCTGGAAGTCCCCCAACGCCGAGGAGCTCGACTCGATCTCGTTCGGCGAGTGGCTCGACCGGCAGCAGGTGGTGAGCAGCACCCGTGCGCTGATGACCATCGTCAGCAAGGTGCAGTGGGGCTGCTCCCCGGGAGATGTCTCCCTGCTGCACGTACTGCGCTACATCCGTGCAGCGGGCGGGCTCCTTCACATGCTGGACGTCGAAGCCGGAGCGAACCAGGACCGGTTCGTCGAAACCACTCAGGAGATCGCCAACCGGCTCGCCGAGAAACTCGGCGACAGGGTCGTTCTGGACACCCGTGTCCGCCGGATCTCCCAGGACGACGACGGCGTCACGGTCCACACCGACTCGGCTGTCATCAGCGCCAAGTACGTCATCGTCACCGCGGCCCCCGAGCACCGTTCCTACATCGAGTTCCTCCCGGCCCTGCCGGAAAAGACCCAGGGGCTCACGAGGACGTGGCCCATGGGCAGGCTGAGCAAGGCGTTCGTCGCTTACGACAGGCCCTTCTGGCGGACTGAGGGGCTCTCGGGTGAGGCAGTGATGGACACCGGGACGGCGTTCATCACCTTCGACGTGTCGCCGGACAACGGACCGGGCGTCCTGATGGTCTTCTGCACCCCCAGTGTGTACGACAACTTCGACCCGGAAACCCGACGCAGCCGAGTCGTCCAGCAGATGGTCGACCTGTACGGTCCCCAGGCGAGCACCCCCATCGACTACGTGGACCACTGCTGGGGCACGGAGCCATTCGCTCCCGGCGGCCCCCACCCCGCTGCGGGTCCCTACGCATCCGTGAGCTACGGCAGCGCCCTCACCGAGCCTCACGGGCGTATCCACTGGTCCGGCACCGAAACCGCAGGCGAGTGGGTCGGCACCATGAACGGCGCCGTCCTGACAGGCCTGCGCACCGCCAAGCAGGTCGCTCAGCGACTCGGCGTCGAAGGAGCCTCGAAGTAAGCCTCGCCGGCTCCTCGGTGGACCCGTCTTCACGTTGACGGCCGCCTTGTGACGCACGCCGGATGCGCCTGCATCCGGCGTGCGTCATCCGGCCGTGGCGCGCGCCAGTTGCCAGGGTCGAGAGAGCGGCAGTGGCCGTGTGGCGATCAGGCGCTGCTGCCCCGGTAGAGGGGTGTTGCCTCACGCTCAGGGCGGCAGTGCTCGGCGGCACGGCCACTTCGCCCGGCTGCGGGACAGTCCAAGGGCCAGCGTCTGGAAGGGTCCGGCTCACGGAACCGGCGTCCCGGCCGTCGCGATCGCTGGGGAACCGGCTTCCCAGACCCGTGATCAACGTGTCCAACAGCGCCGCGCTCTTCGAGACTTCCGACTGCGGAACTCCGGCAGCCTCCACGGACTCGGTGAGCGCGGTCCGGAACGGGTCGTCGGAGTGGAGGAAGCCGGGCTGGCGGCTGAACGAGTAGGCCATCAACCTGGGATGACGGTGCGCCAGGGCCCGGAGGTCTGTTGCGAGCAGGCGGAGACGCTCCTGCCAAGGAGCGTCCTCGGGCGTGACGGTGCGGAACTGGGCGCCGACCATCCTTGTCATGCCGCGCATAGCGGCTTCCTTGTTCGGCACGTGGTGGTACAGCGACATCGGGTTCGCGTCGAGCTCGGTAGCAGGTCTGCGCATGGTGAGCGCCTCGACGCCGTCCGCGTCGATCAGCCGCAGGGCGGCTGAGTAGATCCCGACCTCGCCCTCCCCCGTCTCCGCGACCTGAACCGCGAGGTGCACCTCGTCGACGCGGAGACCGGCCACGAGGCGGCGCGTCCGCGGCTGAGTACACCGCTGCATCACGGACGCGCCGCCTGACACTGCGCGTCCGGAACGACGGTGCCGACGGCCCCACCCGCGATTGATCGTGGATGCTGTGGTGCCTTGGAGGGCCAGGGCTAGGCTCGTGGCTGATCACAGTTACCGACGAGGGGGTTCCGAGGTATGAGCGGGAGAGTGACGGCGGTCAGCAGCAATGGGGAGTACTCGTTCACGAAGCCGAACCGGGACAGCGTCAGGTTGCTTGCCGGGCTCGGTGTGGAGGGGGACGTGCACGCCGGTGTGACGGTCAAGCACCGCTCACGCGTCGCGCAGGATCCCACCCAGCCGAATCTGCGCCAGGTCCACCTCATTCATGAAGAGCTCTTCGCCGAGGTCGGCGAAGAAGGGTTCAAGGTGGCGCCCGGCGACCTCGGCGAGAACCTCACCACGCGTGGCATCGATCTGCTCGGTCTGCCGGTCGGCACATTGCTGCGCATCGGCGACTCCGCGGTCCTGGAAGTCACCGGTCTCCGCAATCCCTGCCTGCAGATCGACAACTTCCAGGACGGGCTGCTGAAGCAGGTCGTCGGCCGCGATGAGGCGGGGAACATCGTGCGCAAAGCCGGAATCATGAGCATCGTGAGGGAAGGCGGCGTGGTGCGCCCAGGCGACACGATCGAAATGGAACTTCCCAGCGGTCCGCACCGACCCCTGGACCGGGTCTGACCAGCCTCCAGGACAGGCCGTGACATCACGACGGCCGCGCGGGTTCTTGAGCTGTGAAGATCAAGCAGGCCCGCGCGGCCATGGCCCATCCCGCCCTCTGCGGCGTCGCGCCAACATCTCGGCGAGTTGCTCGAAGAACTCGCGCCACGCTGGGAAGCGCGCTGCGAGTCCGTGCGGCACGAGCGGCGCCCACGCGCGCGCCGGCGGCAGGCCGGGGCCGGGCCGAAGTACGAACTCGTCTTCACCGACCGACTGCTGGCCGCCTTGGTCCATCTGCGCACCGGCCTCACCCACGAGGCCCTCGGCGTGATCTATGAGGTGGGCTCTTGCACCATCGGCCGCGCCATCAGCGAGATCCGCCCGCTCCTGGCGGAGCGAGGTGCTCCAGCTCAGCCTGGTGGGCGGCGATCCTCTCCGGGACCGCCAGCGGGTCCGCCGGCGCCCTGCATCCCGCGCACCAGCGCAGCCTGGTAGCGGCGGGACCTGGGCGTAGCCGTGCACGAGGTCGGCGTAGTGGCTCGCTTCAACCGAGGAGCACCTGGACGAAGGACGTCAGCGTGGCCGAGGTGACCACGCTCGTGCGGGCCTTCATCGACACGGTCCTCGCCGCCCCCGAACACCAGCCCTCCCCCGGCGAGGCAGCAGGCACACGGTGACCGGCTCGGCGCGGGCTCGCTGAACCTGGCACCCGCGTGCATGCACATCCCACCCCCCGGCGGATACGCGAACGGCCCCGGACCCCCTGACGGACCGGGGCCCGAGGCCTGATCGGTACACGGGACGTGGCCGCCCTGGGCTAGCTCACCGGCGCGGGGCCGGCAGCTCGCCGGGCTTCACGTCGGCTCCGTCAGTGTCGGTGGCTCCGGCCTTCTCCAGTCCTTCAGTTGGCAGGACCTTTCTCCACGCCGGCAGCGCCGGCCACCCACCGCCGGTACTGCTCGCCCCCGACGGCACCACGAGCTTCCTCGACCAGGCCACCGACCCGCCTCTTGGCGCCCGCCCCGAACACGGCCCCCGCCCCCAGGCCACCGTCTCCTTCACCGAGGGCGCCACACTGGTCCTGTACACCGACGGCCTGATCGAACGCCGCTCCGAGGCTCCGTGTCGGCGGCCTCCGCCACCACCTCGGCGGCGAACCCGCCCACCCCGACGTACAGCACACCGGAATGTACGTCCGCTCCCGCTTCGAACGCGATACGTACGGTCAGCGGCCGATCGGGCCCGCGCCCGGCTCGGGAATCGGATGCGGGCCCCGCCCGCCCATCGTTGGCCGTCCGGCCGCCGAGCCAGGGCGCCACATCGCCGGGCATCGTCCGCGTCACGCGCCCGTGCCGGGTTCGGGTACCGGCCTGCCCGGCGGGGTGAAGGCGGCCAGCGCGGTGGCGGTGATGTGGCCGGCGGCGTGCTCGGAGGTGAGACGGCCCGCGCGGATCTCGTCGGCGGCGCTGTGCATGACCGAGTGCAGGACGTTGACCAGCCACGCGATCGGCAGGTCGGTGCGGAAGACCCCCTCGGAGCGGCCGCGGGCGATGAGCGTCTCGACCCGGGCGGCCGGGCCGCTGTGCAGCTCGCGGATGCGACCGGGGGGCAGTTCCCTCTGGGCGGCGACCAGCAGCGCACGCGCCTGGTCCACCAGATGCCAGCTGGCCTCGACATAGCGCGCCAGCGCGAGCAGCGGATCACCGGTCAGATCGACCGCGTCCAGCGCCTGATTGCCCTGGTCCACTGCGCGGCTCATCGCCGCATCGACGACCTCCGCCCGGGAGGCGAAGTGCGCGTACAGCGTCACCCGGCCCACGCCCGCGGCGCGCGCGATCTCGCTGAGGCTCGCCTCCGGGTTCTGTCCCAGGCACTCGGCCGCGGCCTTGACGATCGCGTCGATGCTCCGCAGGGCGTCGGCGCGTTTGACGGTGCTTCTACTGCCCATGCCTCACACCCTACCCGAATAAGTCGAACACAACTGTATGGCTTAGGCGGGCTGCAGGTCTAACCTGAACAGCACTGTACGGATTAGCCGTCGAGAGGTGAGCGTCATGAGTGACACGGAAACCGCGAGCACACGCACCCCGCAGGCACCCCATCCACGGCGCTGGCCGGTCCTCGGCCTGCTGGGGCTGGCCCAGCTGATGCTCATCCTCGACATCACCGTGGTCGCCATCGCACTGCCCCACATGGGCGCCGAACTGGACCTGGACCGCGCCGCCCTGACCTGGGTGGTCAGCGGCTACGCCCTCACCTTCGGCAGCCTGATGCTGCTCGGCGGCCGGGCCGCCGACCTGTTCGGCGCCAAGCGCGTCGTCCTGGCAGGGCTCACCCTGTTCACCGCCGCGTCCCTGGCCGCCGGACTGGCCACCGGCGCTCCCCTGCTGCTGGCCGCCCGGATCGCCCAGGGCGCGGGCGCCGCGATGCTCTCGCCGGCGGCCCTGTCGGTCGTGGTGAGACTGTTCGACGGCGACGAACGCAACAAGGCACTGGGTATCTGGTCGGCGCTCGGCGGCGGCGGCGCCGCCCTCGGCGTGCTGCTGGGCGGGCTGATCACCGCCGGGCCCGGCTGGGCCTGGGTCTTCTTCATCAACGTCCCCGTCGGCCTGGCCGTACTCGCCGTACTCGCCCGGATCCTGCCCACCCTGCCCAAGGCGGCCGCCGGCTCCCTCGACGTGCCCGGCGCCGCTCTCGTCGCCGCGGCCACCGGTGCTCTCATCTACGCGCTGATCCGTGCCGGCGACCACGGCTGGCTCGATGCCCTCACCCTCGCCCTGTTCGCCGCCTCGGCAGCCGCCTACGCAGCTTTCACCGCCTGGCAGCGCCGGGCGGCGGCACCGCTGATGGACCTTCGCCTGCTCGGCCGGCGCCCGGTACTGGCGGGCATCTTCATCATCGCGGTGGCCACGGCCCTGATGGTGGGTGTCTTCTTCCTCGGCTCCTTCTACCTGCAGAACCACCAGGGCCATGGCGCCTTGATGACCGGGGTGCTGTTCCTGCCGGTGGCGCTGGTGACCATGGCTGCCGCCACTGCGGTCGGCCGCGTGATCGGCCGCCTCGGGGCCCGGCTGCCGGCAACGGCGGCCCTGGTCCTCGCGGCAGCCGGATTCCTCGTCCCAGTCCTCTGGTCCGGCACCGCCGCCATGGTCACCGGTGTGAGTATCGCCGCGGCCGGTCTGGGCGCCCTGTTCGTGGTCGCCTCGGCCACCGCCCTCGGCAGCGTCGCCCCGCACGAGGCCGGGGTGGCCTCAGGAATCGTCAGCACCTTCCACGAGTTCGGCGCCTCCGCAGGCGCCGCCGCCGTATCCAGCGCCGCAGCCGCCGGCATCGCCGCCCACACCCCCACCGCCGCAGCGACCGGATTCGACAACGCCTTCCTCGTCGCCACGGGCATCGCCGCGGCCTCCGCCCTCATCTCCCTGTGGCTGATCCCAGCCCAAAAGGCCTGACCCAAGCAGAATGTGACGACCGCAGCCGCGGCGATCACCGTGCCCCTCACCGTGGTGGGAGTCATCCTCGGGCCGGACAGGAACATCCTGTCCGGCCCCGCTGTCGTTTCCGGAGCTGGGCGTGCAGCCCGCTGAGGGCCTTCTTCCGCCCCGGGGGCCACACGTACGAAGAAGGCGCCGAGCAGGCGGCGTTCCAGCGAGGGCTGGCGGCCCTGACGCAGTGGGTCAAGCGGGGAAGGGCAGCGGCCAGTCCCCCGGGCTCACGCAGAACAGATCACGGCCGACGGCGAAGCCGCGCCGGTGTCTGTACGCCTCGGAGCAACTGGGGGCGCTGCGGGACCTGGGGGTGGCGTGGGAGCAGCGGACAGGCGAATGGGCCGCCATATGTTCTCGGTTCGTACGCCATGCGTACGGTTAACCACCGGCTCGAGGGGCCGAGGTGCGGAGCTCCCGCCCGTCATCCGCGTCCGGCAGCCACACGGCGGCCTCATCACCGGTCAGCCGTGGGGGTCATCGTCCGGTGAGGTAGTCGGTGGTTAACAGGCCGGACGGGGCCCGCGCCCGGCTCGGGAGCATGCGGGCCCCGCCCACCCATCAATCCGTCCGGCAGCCGCGGCAAGGCGCCACATCGCCGGTCCGGGAAGAGCCGTGCGGATCATCTGGCGCGGCTCCTACCTCTCCGCGCTCACCATCGCCCCCCAACGGCCGCGCCCACAGCCAGCTCGCGCTGCCACGGGCAGCACTGACGGCACCCCGCTCGCCTCTGCCGTCGCGTACGACAAGGTCTGCGCCAACCGGCGACGGTCCAACGCCTTCCGACCATGGGCCCACCGGGACCGGGCGCAGGGCAGTTGCAGTGCGGCAGGTCAGGGGGGACCTGCCGCACTCCGTCACCCGGTCCTGGGTCACGTGAGAGAGCTCATTGTTTCGTCATCCGGGCACAGGTGCCGACCGTACCGGTGGAGGGGTTCCAGTTGCAGGTGAAGAAGTGCACGTCCTTGACATCGGCCCACGTCTCGCTGACCGTGGTCCGGTCCGGCCATGTCCCACTCGGGCCGTTGTAGCCGATGATCTCTTCCTGGTACTCCCACTGGATGGTTCCCGACGGTCTCGCAGTGCATCGCTGGTACGTCACCTTGAGCGCCGCCCCGTACGTGTCGAACCGCTTCACGTCCGCGATCGACCCGCTGAAGCCGGCCTGGTAGCTGGCGTAGTCGCACTCTCCGCCGGGTTGGAAGTAGCGATACACGCCCTCGCCGTGGCTCGCGCCGTTCGCGCTGTACGCAGCCACGCTGTAGGTGACCGCGTGGGCCGGTTGCGATCCGAAGATCACGAGCGTGCAGGCCGCAACTCCTGCAGCGACGTTCGCTGCTGCCTTGAGTGGCTTCATACCGTCTCCCCCTGCTCCGTCCGCTGGCTGACGTTTCCGTTGGATTTTTGGGTCGTCGGATAACCGCGACAAGGGTTCGCCGGTGTCCCGGACACATCGGTCCTGTCCGGGCTGGTCAGAGACCGTCCGGTATCCGTTCGGACAAGCGACCGCGGGCACGGATCCTCGCGGCCCTGCTCGCCGACGCGGACACTCCCCCTCGGTCGCCCACTGCTTGGGTTGGACCTGCAAGCCGCGCTGGCCAGGGTCTCTACAGACGATGTGCAGCTCGCGGCCAAGGATCTGGGCGGTCCGATCGACCAAGCGGCCGGTGAAGCCCTGATCCGCCCAGAACTTCTGGATCTGCAGGTGGTCGAGCCGGGCCCACAGTGGCACATGGCCGCCCTCTCCCAGGGCTCCCTGGGCCTGGACGACCTAGTCGACGAGCTCTCCCACCTCTGACCGCCGGGCCGGCCCCCGCCCCGGACGCGGACGACGACCCGGGCGGCCGGTCCGCCATACACGCCTCCTTCGATGTCTTGGTCAGCGGAAGGAAAAGCGTTCGGGCGGCTTCAGCGGGTGTGACCCCTTGTCGACGTCCGGGGACGTCGTGGATTGCTGCTGCGCCTTCCGAGCGCAGTTGGCCGGTGCTGGCGTCCCGCATCATGGTCGCGGCGTAGGCGCGGACATCCGCAGCAGTGACATCTGGGTGTCCCCGTGCTGGAGTGCGAGGCTCCCGAGGGAGCGGCGGCCGAGGTGGTGCAGGCTGTCACGGTCGTGCGCGAAGCACTGTGGCGCTACGGCTTCAAAGCCGTAGCCATCCGCGCGCTGGGGAAGCACTCCGGCGGCGGCCCGCGCTTGGCTCGCCGCACCACACACCGTCAAGAACATCGGCGCCAGCCACCCCGGGATCGCGGACGCCCCGCAGATCCGGCTCGCAAAGACGCACGACGTCGTCATCCATCTCCAGCGGGTGGAGGCAGCCCATTAGCGTGAGCGGCTGTCGGGGCTGGGTGTGCAGCCCGCTGAGGCGCCCCCTCCGTTCCGGCAGCCGCTCGTGCGGCGAAGGGCGCCAAGGCACAGCGGGCGTTCCAGCGCGGTCTCACGGCTCTCACGTCCGCTGTGACCGGGCCTGGCCTCGCCACCTTCCGCATGACCGGCCGGACCCACCGGCGCCCAGGCGATGGAGTGGATGACGTGACCGCAGCGCAGCAAGGCCGTGGGAACCGGCGTCCCCGGTGACCATCGCGCAGACCTGGGTGCAGGCTTTCTCCTTGTGCGTGATCAGCGGCCTCGTGGGGGGCGCAGTCGTGACACCCATAGGCGCTGACGGGCCAGGTCTCGTCGTGGGAGTACGGCCGGATCACCGGGCGCTGCGGCGATCTCGTCCACGCCGGATGCACGTGCGCCGAGCTCCTCGTGCTCTCCCAGGGCTGCTGACGCCGCCGGGGCGCATCCCTCGGCCAGCGGGGCGCGGCGGCGACGGCGGAGCGGCGCTGCTGGGGCGCGGCCGCCTGCCACCTGTCCGCCTGCCGGGGCAGGGTCAGTGGCGGGTGGCCGTGTCCAGGGGTGAAGCTGGAGGTGCCCGCCGGACCACGGGAGAAGCCCGGGCGGCGTTCCCTCCGGTGCCTGGGGTGCGGCGCTCTTCTCGAGGTCGGGTCCCCGCCCGGGGACGCCGGTGCGGTCGGGTGACTCGAAACCCGGGATCGGGGAACCGGAAGTGGTGCCCTGATGCATGAGGGGAGGACGGGTGCCCGGGCGCCCGGCTCCGACACCGGAAGAAGGACCATGATGGCGCACGAAGAGGACGACGGGCGCACCGGCGGCGACGGCGTCACACGCCGCCGTCCGCTGCGTGAGTGGCACGTCGAGGAGACGGTCGAGGTCGCGGTGCCGGTCCGCACGGCGTACAACCAGTGGACGCAGTTCAAGACGTTCCCGCGCTTCTCGGCCGTGGTGCGCGACGTCGAGCAGGTCAGGCCCACCGTCACCGCGTGGACCATCGGCTACGGCCTGCTGCGCCACCGTTTCCCGGTCGAGATCGTGGAGCAGGACCCCGATGCCTACCTGGCCTGGCGTGGTCTGGGGCAGCACCCCACCCACGAGGGCGAGGTCGAGTTCAGGCCCACGGGGTCCGGCGGCACCGCGATCACGGTCCGGGTGCTCCTGCGGCCGCACGGGGCCGTGAAGGTCCTCACCCGCTCCCCCGGGGTCACGGGGCCGGCCTCCCGGCTGGTGCGCGCCGAACTGGTCAACTTCACGCACTTCATCGAAGGGCTCGGCCAGGAGGGCGGTGCCTGGCGCGGCACCATCCGCAACGGACGCGTCCAGCACGACACCCCGGAACCGCCCAGGAGCCGTGTCGCCCAGTGGCCCGTCGGCTGACCCGCCCACCCACACGGCAAGAGAAAGGCCAAGCGATGCAGAACCCGTCCGGTCAGGAGCCGGAGACCTCTCTCTCCGTGACACCGCCGAAGAAGTGGGCGGCCGGGGTCCCCGCCGTCGTGCACGCGCTGGAGTACTCCCTGGAGCAGACCTCCCCGCGCAAGACCGGGGTCGATCTGCTCACCATGAACCAGGTGGGCGGGATCGACTGCCCCGGCTGCGCGTGGGCGGATCCCGCCCCGGGCCGGCGCCATCGCAACGAGTACTGCGAGAACGGCGCCAAGCACATCAACGACGAGGCCACGACGCGCAGGATCACCGCCGACTTCTTCCGCGAGCACCGTGTGTCCGACCTGGCGGCCCGTTCCGACATGTGGCTCAACCAGCAGGGCCGGCTCACCGAGCCGGTGATCAAGCGGCCCGGGTCGGACCACTACGAGCCCATCGGCTGGAACGACGCCCTGGGCGTCCTCGCGCAGGAACTCCAAGGGCTGGACTCGCCCGACGAGGCGGTCTTCTACACCTCCGGCCGGGCCAGCAACGAAGCCGCTTTCGTCTTCCAGCTCTTCGCCCGGGCCCTGGGCACCAACAACCTGCCCGACTGCAGCAACATGTGCCACGAGTCCAGCGGCTTCGCCCTGAACGAGACTCTCGGCGTCGGCAAGGGCACCGTGAGTCTCGACGACCTGCACCACGCGGACCTGATCTTCCTGGTGGGGCAGAACCCGGGCAGCAACCACCCGCGGCAGCTGTCGGCCCTGGAGGAGGCCAAGCGCAACGGCGGCCGCATCGTGGCGGTCAACCCGCTGCCGGAGGCGGGGCTGCGGCGGTTCAAGAACCCGCAGAAGCCGCGCGGGGTCGTGGGGCGGGGCACCCAGATCGCCGACCGCTTCCTGCACATCAAGCCGGGCGGGGACCTCGCCCTGTTCCAGGCCCTGAACCGGCTGCTGCTGGAGGCGGAGGACGCGCGTCCCGGCACCGTCCTGGACCGCGACTTCATCGACGCCCACACCTCCGGTTTCGAGGACTTCGCCCGGCACGCCCGCACCGTCGACTGGGACGACGTGCGCGCGGCGACGGGACTGAGCCGCGAGGAGATCGAGAAGGTCCGCGACGAGGTCCTCGGCAGCGAACGCGTCATCGTGTGCTGGGCGATGGGCATCACCCAGCACAAGCACGGGGTGCCCACCGTCCGGGAGATCGTCAACTTCCTGATGCTGCGCGGCAATCTGGGGCGTGCGGGCACGGGCGCCTGCCCGGTGCGCGGGCACAGCAACGTCCAGGGCGACCGCACCATGGGCATCTGGGAGCAGATGCCGGACATCTTCCTGGACGCCCTGCAGAAGGAGTTCGGCTTCGACCCGCCGCGCCCGCACGGCCTGGACTCGGTGAAGTCGATCAAGGCGATGCTGGAGGGCCGCGTCAAGGTCTTCCTCGCCCTGGCCGGGAACTTCGTGCGCGCGGCGCCCGACAGCGAGGTCACCGAGAAGGCGATGCGTTCGTGCCGGCTGACCGCCCACATCTCCACCAAGCTCAACCGCTCGCACACCGTCTGCGGCGACACCGCCCTGATCCTGCCGACGCTGGGGCGCACCGAGCGTGACGTCCAGGCCGACGGTGAGCAGTTCGTCACCGTCGAGAACTCCATGAGCGAGGTGCACACCTCCCAGGGGCGGCTCGAACCGGCCTCGCGGATGCTGCTGAGCGAGGTCGCCATCCTGTGCCGGCTCGCCCGGCTGACCGTGGACGGTGTGGGGGACATCCCCTGGGCCAGGTTCGAGGGCGACTACAACACCATCCGGGACAGCATCTCCCGGATCGTGCCGGGCTTCCACGACTTCAACGCCCGGGTGACCCGTCCGGGAGGCTTCCAGCTGCCCAACCCGGTCAACGAGGGCGTGTTCAGGACCGAGACCGGCAAGGCCCGGTTCACCTGCAACGAGCGGGTGGTTCCCCTGGCCCCCCGGGGGCACCTGCTGCTGCAGACCCTGCGCTCGCACGACCAGTGGAACACCGTCCCGTACACCAACAACGACCGCTACCGCGGTATCCACGGCAGCCGCCACGTCGTCCTGGTCAACCCGGCCGATCTGTCCGAACTCGGCCTCGCGCAGGGCGACCGGGTGGACCTGGTGAGCGTCTGGGAGGACGGCACCGAGCGCCGGGCGGAGAACTTCGAGGTCGTGTCCTACCCGGCGGCCAAGGGTTCGGCCGCCGCCTACTACCCGGAGACGAACGTCCTGGTGCCGCTCGACAGCGTCGCCGACATGAGCAACCAGCCCACGTCGAAGGGCATCGTCGTCCGCCTGGAACCCGCGGGCGACCGGTCCCGGCCGGCACCCGTCTGACGGGGACCGGGACGGCCGTACGCCGGGCGGGGCCCGCGGAGGCAAGGCGGTGACGTGCCGGCGGCCCGAGTGCGGGGCGTTCGTGCAGCCGGCGCAGGCCGCCCCCGCAGAAGTGTCCGGCCGCCGAGACGTACTCGGCCTCGGGGCCTGCACCGCGGCGGCCGCCGTGGCGGAAGCAGACCGCCGAGCGGTTCGGCGGCCAGCGCGCGCAGGTGCTGCCCGCCGGCTCCGCGCTCCTGGGCGGCGAGGAGGCGGGCTGGGAGGCACCCGAGCCGTCCAGCCCGGAAACCGAACGCTCCGCTTCCTGGGCGCGTCCGGCGAAGGCGGACCTTCAGACGTTCTGCCGGCGGGCGAAGGGCCCGCGCAGGGCTGCCCATTGCAGGAGCATGATGGTCTTGCCGTCGGTGATGCGTCCGTCGTGGGCCATGGTGAGGGCCTCGGCGAAGGGGAGTTCGAGGACTTCGATGTCCTCGCCCTCCTCCGCGACCCCTCCGCCCGTGCCGGTCCGGTCGGCGGGGGTGTAGGGGGCGGCGAAGAAGTGGAGGCGCTCGGTGACGGAGCCCGGGCTCATGTAGGCATCGAGCACGTGGGTGAGCGGGCCGAGTACGACGCCGAGTTCCTCGGCGCTCTCACGGCGGATCGCGGCATGCGGGTCGTCCTCGTCGAGCAGTCCGGCCGCCGCCTCGATGAGCATGCCGTCGGGGTGGCCGTTCACGTAGGCCGGGTAGCGGAACTGGCGGGTGAGCAGGATGCGGCCGCGTTCGGTGTCGTAAGGCAGAACGACGGCGCCGTTGCCGCGGTCGTAGGTCTCGCGCTGCTGGGTCTGCCACCGTCCGTCGCGGCGCCGGTAGTCGAAGGTGGTGCGGCGCAGGACGTGCCAGCCCTGGGAGGTGAGTTCGACGTCGCGTATCCGGACGCCGGGGTTGCGGTCGAGGTCTCGTCCGGCGAGGTCGAGGCCGGTGCGTCCGCGGTGATCGGGGGTGTCGACACCCGGGCGGCCCGTCACCTGGTCTCCTGCAGGGTGCGGTGCGGAATCTCGGCGACGTCGTGGTAGACGGGCAGGCCGCGGCGGCGGGCGGTGGCGACGTCCTGGTCGGCACCGGCGGATTCGCCCCGCAGGCGCAGCACGGCGTCGCAACGGGTGAGCAGCCGTTCGGCGGTCGGGTAGAGCACCTGGTCGGCGAGGGGGTCGGTGGGGCCCGCGCCGGCGGAGCGGAGGACGGGCAGGGCGATCCACTCGCCGATCACGGGGATGTGGCCGGCTGCGAAGACGGGCCAGGCCGCGGCTTCCAGGCGGGCGAGGTTGGCGGCCATGGCCTGCGGATCGCCGTCGGTGCCGGAACGGTAGGGGCCTGCGATGAGGATGAGCATGGGGTTGTCGGTCATACCGGCTAAGATACATGCAGAATCGTGCAAGAACAGGAAGGAACGTGAATGCTGGCTGCTGAACGGCGCGAGCACCTGCTCGGTCTGCTCGCCCGCACGGGAAAGATCGTGGCCAAGGACGTCGCCGCCGACCTGGGCATCTCCGAGGACAGCGTGCGGCGCGACCTTCGCGATCTCGCCGCCGAGGGGTTGTGCCAGAGGGTGTACGGCGGCGCGCTGCCCGCGTCTCCCGCGGTGGTGGACTACGACGCCCGGCAGGCGGTGGCCCCGGACGGCAAGCGGAAAGTCGCCTCAGTGGCCGCCTCGCTGGTGCGGCCGGGCGGTTCGGTGATCCTCGACGGCGGCACCACCGCCCTCGCCGTGGCCCGGGCACTCCCGAAGGACCTCGCCTGCACGGTGATCACCCACAGTCCGACGATCGCCACGGCACTGATCGACCACCCGCGGGCGGAGCTCTTCCTCCTCGGGGGACGCGTCTTCAAGCACTCGGCGGTCACCTGCGGCGCCGCCGCGGTCGAGGCCGCGCAGAACGTCTCCGCCGACCTGTGCCTGCTCGGCGTCACCGGCGTCCACCCCACGGCCGGACTGACCACGGGGGACGCCGAGGAGGCGGCGATGAAGCGCGCCCTGTCCGCGCGGGCCGCGGACACCTACATCCTCGCCTCCCGCGAGAAGATCGGTACGGCCTCGCCGTACCGCGTGCTGCCCTGGGAGAAGATCACCGGGCTGATCACCGACGCCGATCCCCACGACACGGTCGTCGGGCAGCTGGAGACACTCGGCGTGGAGGTCCTCGTGGCCTGATGAGAGCCGCACTACCCCCTCGGCCGGCAGGCACGTACGCACGTCGCTCCGCCGGTCCGCGGACCGGCACCTGGCCCACGGCGCTGCTGTGGAAGGTGATCCCGCAGCTACTTCGACGCGGCGGTGGTCACCGCACTCGGGCAGGAGCGGCGTCGCGGAGAGCGCCCGACGCCACGGTGGCGGACGCCGTGAACGACGCGGCGGACGGAGCGGGCACGGCCCCGAAGGCCACCAGCAGCCAGGACGCCGGGACGGGCCCTGCGCCCGGACCGCCCGGCGCTCCTGCGCCCCCGCTCCCCCCGCCGCCCCTGGTACCGCCGCCGCAGACGTCTCGTGGCCGGGCCGGCCTCCGTCTGTGCCGTGCTCGCGACGCCCGGAGCCCTGTCCACGCTGCCGGACGTCCGCCGACGGCCCTGACCGGGTCACCGGTCCGACGGTCTCCGGTACGGCGCAGGCCAGGGCGCCTGAGCGGCGGGGTGCCTCACCCGGCCCGGGCGGCACCCCCGCCTCCGAGCGGCCTTCGGGCTCCGCCACCCCGACGCAGAAGCCCGGTACCCCTCCCCCGCCCGGCGCGGCATCCCGGCCCGCGGCGAACGGCCGGCCGGGCTGCCGCTCACCTGGTCCGTCGGCTCCCGGGCATGGAAGCTCGGCTGCGGTCACGACTACGTGTACGACAGCCTGGAACGCCGGTGAGGGCCCTACCGCTGAGGGCGGGGCGCGCTGCGGTTCGGGCAGCGGTTCGACCAGGCCCCGCAGGCACGTCCTCACCTGACCCCATGCCCTCCCCCGTGCACGCACTGGCGCACTGCCTCCTGACCCAGGCCGCCGTGGCGGAGTTCCTTGCCCTGCCGCAACAGCCCGCGGTTGCGGACGACTTCGACGCGCTCGACACCGCTCTGCGCGCTCGCGGCTGGAGATGGGGGCACGAATGCCTGACGGACTCCTACCGCAGGGGCTTCGGGCATCCGTTGTGCACCGAGGGCGTTGCCCCGTTCGGGGATCCGACGGCGCGGAGTTTCCTGGCGTTCGGCGAGCTCCATCCAGTCGACCCGGACGACGAGGACCTCGACAACATGCCCTGGCTGGGTGACCTCGTGGACGACTGGGGCCGGGCCCCGGGCTGGACCGTTAGGCGCCCGTCCACGGTGGAGGCGTGCGTCGAGGTGCTCGACCGGGCCGCGGACGCCATCGCCGCCCGCCTCGGGGCCGCACCGGAGCGGACGGTCACCAGCGACGCGGCCGTGGTGACGGGCCCGCCCATGCCCCACCGGATCTGGCGCACCGCCACGCACGCCGTGATCGTGGGCCCCCATGCGGACAACGGCCCGTACGGCTACCTCACCCATCTGCAACTGGCCGCCTCTCCCCTCGGCCTGGCCCCCGAGCTGCCGCCCGCGGACGACGCGGCGGGACTGGACCACTGGATCGAGGCGCACGTCGACTGGTGACGTGCCGTCGGCGGGGACGGGAGCCACGGGCCGGCAAGGGCCTTGGCCGCCACCCCGGCCGGGACCACCGGCGCCCGGTGCGGCGGGTTCAGCCGCTCTGGAGCCGCAGCCGGAAAGCGGGACAGACGTCCGGGTCGTCGCCCGCGTAGAGGTAGGTGCGCCCGTCGCCGTCGGCGATCGACAGGGAGTCGAGGGTGTCGCCGTCCAGGAAGCGCTGCGGCGCGGTGAAGGAGAGGGACACGTGCGCGAATTCGGTGGCCGGGGTGCCGCCCTGCACGACGGACCAGGTGCCGGAGCCGTCGAAGTTCTCGCCGAGTTCGCTCCGGTACCAGTCACCGGTCGGCCAGTGGTGCACGGTGACCGTGCCGCTGCCCGGCTTGGTCGTGGACGCCTTCAGGGTGAGCGTCACGTCCTTCGCGTCGCCCTCGCCCCGGTAGGTGCCGGCGAGCTGCCCGGAGGTCGCGCCGACCGCCTGCTTCCCCATGCAGGCGTCGACGGCGGTGGGCGCCGAGGAACAGCCCGGCAGGCAGGTCAGCAGTGCCAGCGCGGCGGCGGCCGCCGGCAGACGTACTCGGGACACCGGCTCACTTCTCCTTCGCCGCAATGCGCTCGGTCCAGATGATCTTCTGGTCCACGGACGAGAAGACGCCCTCTTCGCGGTTGGTCTTCTCCAGCCAGTCGTAGTAGCCGATGTAGTGCAGGAACGACGCGTTGCTGGTGTTGTTCTTCAGGGTGTACTCGACGACCAGGGAGCCGTCGGGGTCCTGGCCCCTGACCGTGTAGTTGAGGTTGTAGGAGCCGGTGAACGCCTCGCCCAGATGGTCCTCGTCGCCGGTGACGATGGCGGGCAGGTCGGTGGTGAGGAGCTTCTTGAACGCCCCCAGCTTGCCGCTCTCCGAGATCGAGTACGCCACGCTGCCCTGCGGCCGGCCGGTGGACCGCCACTGCTCCAGCGTGTCCAGCCGCAGCTGCTCCATGCTCTCGCTGGACCTGATCAGCTCGGTCATCTCGTCGCCGTAGTAGTAGTCGCGGTGCCGGGCGCCGTCGCCGGTCACCCAGTCCCGGCCCAGCGAGTACGGGTCGTCCGAACTGAGCCCCGGATAGGGGTTCTTGCCCTGAAGGGCGAGGTCCAGCGCGTTGTACGCGTCCTCGCTGATCTTCTTCGTGGAGTCGATGTCGGTGAGTCCCGGTTCGTCGTTGAACCACCGGCCCAGGCCGATGTCGGCCATCAGGCTGAAGGCGAGGTTGCGGTCGGCCGTGACACCCCGCTTGAGGATCTGCGCGATCTCCCGGTCCGCCGCCTCGATGGTCTTCTTCTCGTCGTCGGTCAGCTCGGCCTTGCAGACGCTGCCGATGACGTCCGGGGACAGCGTCCCGTCCGCTGTGATGTGCAGGCCCTTCTCCGTGGCCCGCCGGGCGGCGTCCTTGAGGTCCTTCTGGGCGGACCTCAGATCGCCCACGCCGTCCTCGACGACGCGTCGGGCCGCGTCCGCCACCTTCGCGGCGCTCTCCAGCCGGCGCTCGATGTCGTCGATCATCTTCCAGGCGTAGGGGGCGGCCGCCCCTTCCCAGTAGCCCTTGTCGCGCAGCGGCGTGAGCGCTTCGTCGTGCATGCGTGTGCCGAGGCCCTTGATGTCGCGGTGGATGCTCTCCCAGCGGTCCGCCAGGCCGTCCAGCGCCGACAGGTCCACGGCCAGCAGGGTGAGGTAGAAGGTCTGCGCCATCAGTAGTCCTCCAGCGGCGAGCGGAGCCGCACCCGGCCGGCGGTCTGCTCCACGGCCATGTCCGCCTGGGTGTAGCTGCCGTCGCTGAGGCGCAGGCTCTCGGCGATGTGCGCGAGCCATGCCGTGACCGTGCCGGCCTGCCGTTCCCACTGCCGGTGGGCGAGGCGGACGGCCCGCGCCGATTCCAGGCCCTCCAGCGCGCCCACCGCCTTCAGCGCGGGTTCCTCCAGCGTCGCGGCCGGCTTGTAGAAGTGGTCGTAGATGTCGTCGATCCGGCCGGCGGCCTTCTTGAGCACTCCCGGTGCGATGTTCAGGTCGACCGGCCGTCCGCCGGCGGGCGGTGGGCGCAGGAGGCCGGGAGGGCCCGGGAGCAGCTGCGGCCGGTTCAGCGGGTCGGTGGTGCTGTCCGCGGGCGGCGCGGTGTAGTGGCCCTCCCAGCCGGGAAGGACCTTGTGCCGCTCGATCTCGTCCGGGGACAGCGGAAGCTTCGCCCCGTCCGGCTCCGGAAGCCGGTCGTCCCCCGTGGTCTTGCCGTCACTTCCTGCGGTTCTGCCTTCGCTCATGTGTGATCCCCCGTTCGGTGCCGCCCCTCAGGAAATCATGGTGAGCGCCAGGTGATCACATCGCTGCGGCCTGCCGCGCCCGGTCAGGGGCCGGGGAGGCCGCCCTGCTCGGCGGGGCGGGCAGGGCCGGCGCCCGCCCGCACAGGCACCTCCACGCAGGTCTAGACCTGACGTGTGCAGGTCTAGGCCTTAGCGTCGCTGCAGGTACCGTCAAGGGGGCCGGCAGGCCAAGTCGGCGGCCGGGAGGGCCGGTTCACGCCGGGATCGGCGACGGCCGGGCCAGGGCATCAGGTGCTTCCTGGCGTTCGGACCGGACGGGAGACTCAGCCGGTGTGGCCGGGGTGACCCTGTGTCAGCAGGGTGTTCCACGCCAGGGCGAAGACGGGGAAGCCGAGTTCGGCGAGGGCGAGACGAGCCGTCTTGACCTTCACGTCCGCAGCGCCGGTGGCTTCCTCGACCAGGTCGACCACGTAGTACAGGTGGGTGCCGACGAGGCCGTACCAGCTCCGGTTGGGGTGCGGACGGGCGGAGTCGGCGGGCGTCAGGCGGGCGGCGGCGGCCCGGACCTCGTCTCCGGTGAGCCGGTGGGTGACGTCACCGGAGGTGAAGGCCGTCTCCGTGGCGGTGGGCATGCTGGCTCCTGGTCTTCAGCGGGTTGAAGGCGAAGATACTGGACAGCGGCGTCGCTCTGTCCGGCTTCGATCACCTTTGCGGCAGCGTCTGTCGAGAGCCGGCGCTCGCGGTCCAGGAGCCGCTTGCCACACGGCGGGGGCGCCGTGGGCCGGTGGGGTGCCGCGTCCCGGGGCGGAACGGAATGCCGGATACTCGCGGGATGGACGGATCGAGGGCCGGCTGGATCAACACCACTCACGATTGGGCCCGTGACGTGGACCTGGGCCATCTCGCTCACATTCGCCGGGCGCCGGAGCAGTTCGCTCCCGGCGGCCCGGGGCACCTTGTCCTCGAAGTCGTCGCCTACGCCGCCGACGAGGCAGCGAGCCAAGGGCAGGGCCGGTGTCTGATCACCCTGCACGGCGACGGCTCCGTGTCCGTCGAGGACAACGGACGAGGCACCGACACCCGCGTTGATGATCACGGCCGGACCGTGAAGAAGCCGGTGATGGCGTCGAAGGACCTGCGGTTCTTCGACGCCCCGGACGCCCAGCGGCTTCCGGACGGGCATCCGCGCCGCGGCATGTCCGTCGTGGCGGCGCTCAGCGAGTGGCTGGTTCACACCAACCGTCGTCGCAACGGGGCCTGGACCCAGCGGTATGAGCGCGGTGTTGCGGTGACAGAGCCGGTACCCCTCGAGGCCGACGCGACCACCGGGACGCTCGTCCGCTTTCTGCCGGCCGAGCCGCTCCGACCGCCAGGGGCACTGACCGCGGACGCCCTGACGCGGTGGACCGCACACTGGCCCGACCTGGAGGTCCACGTCGACGACAGACGCGGCAGGGCAGCATGATCCCGCGTTCTCCGCGGCCTGGGATCCGGATGAGCAGGACGTGACCGCGGGCCGTGACCGGCCGTCAGCTTCGTGCAGAGGCCCGGGAGCAGAGCAGCATCGCGACGATCAGGGAAACGGGATGGACACCGGCGCTCCACGGTTGGGGTACGGCCTTCGGGACGGCGACCGCCACGGTGCGAGCAGCAGCCGGCTCACGAGGAACCACGGATGCTCGACCAGCGCCTTGACCACGAGGGTCCGACGACTGCGGGACACCGTCCCCCACCGGTTCCATGGCCAGACCCTTGGCCTCGCCGGCCCGTCCTCCTCCAGCCCGTGCGGGGCCCGCCGGCGGGAGGGGCCGGGGACACGTACGCCGGCGGCGGCAACCGGGCCGGGGGGCGGGAACCCGGCGCACTGCGGCTGCCCCGGATGCCGTGAGCGCCGGCCTTGCGATGACCGGGCCGGCACGGTTCGCCTCCTGGCCCGGGCGGGACGGCGGCGGGCCGCGCGACGTGCGGGTCCGTCCCGGCAGCCCCCCAGGGGGTTCAGGCGGCCGCGAAGTTGTGGGCGGGGGCGTCGCGCCACTCCACCCACCGCGGATCGTCCAGGACGGCCCTGGGGTCGGCGATGCCGGCGCCTTCGAGGAACACGGCCAGGTCGTGGTCGCTGTAGGCGGTACCGAGGACCTCGTCCCCGCCCTGACGGTGCACCGTGACCCTCCGGCCGCCCGAAAGGGAACGGCCGTGCACGACGATCGGCGCACTGCCCACCCCTTCAGCATGCGCCCGCGGACGGCCCTCCGACGAGCCCGGCGACGGGTGCGGCCGGGCACTACGGCGTGATGCCCGGCCGCACGGAGGGCCGGCTGGCCGGGGGCCGTGAGCGGTGCCCCGGGGTGCGCGGTCATGCCGCCAGGCGGGGCGGCGGGGGCCGCGGGGGCGCGCAGCACGCGGATGTTCTTCTTCTTGGTGAGGGCCGGTCGCCGGTCGCCGGGGGCAGGGTCCGGGCGGCGGATCGCGGAACCCCTGCGCGGTGGAGCGCGTCTTCCCCGCCGAAGAACATGATCACGAGAGAGGGACACAAGGTGAGTGACCGCGCGCGAGGCCAGGACACCGATGCCGCAGACGCTCCCTGGTGGGCGGGGTTCGGACCGGCCGGAGGAGTGATCCTCCTGGTGAGCGGGCTCGGCCTGCTGCTGTGGCTGGTCCTGGGCACAGGCACGGCCGGCAGCGACTGGTCCCGCTCCTACGGGGCCGGCAAGATCCTGGCCATCGGATGCGTCGTCGCCGGCACGGCACTCCTGGCCCGCCGCCGCGGCCAGGACGACGCCCCGCGCGAAGAGGCGGACGGCCCCGCCCGCACGGAGGGCTGAGCGGCGGCCTGCGACGCCCCTACGTCCCGGGTTTCATCGACGGGCAGAAGGTGTCCTCCGCGAACCCGTAGAACGCGTCCACCTGGGCCTGCGTGCCGCCCGTGCTCTTGTCGTCCTCCTTGTAGTAGTTCCACGTCAGCTCACCGGAGGCGACCTTCTCGCAGTGGTCCCCGATGACCGTGGCGAACAGCTTGGCGCTCTCGTCGCCCATCGGCGGGTCTGCGTAGTTGTTGGCCTCGGCGACGGCCGCCAGCTGCCTCACCATCGCGTCGGTGATGCCGTGTTCGTCCAGGTAGTCCTGCACGGAGGTGTCCTGGGTCTCCTCGACGGCGGGTTCGGGGGCGGCCGGTTCCTCCGTCAGCGGTTCCGTGACCTCGTCCGGGCTGCTGGAAGCAGGTTCGGAATCGCTGCCGCACGCGGTGAGGAGAAGCACGGCGGCGGCGAGGCCGGCTGCGGCGTACTTGGTGATGCCGGCCGGGATGAGGCGGGACTTGTCGTTGCCTGACATGCACTCAAGGTAGCGAGTCGGACTTGTCGCCAGGAGCGAGGGGCAGGGCCGAGGTGCCGGACGTTCAGCGCGGTCAGGGCGGTGCGCACCGGGGGCGGTTGCCGGTATGATTGATCTTGCAAGGCGCGCCGCTGCGGCGGCCGTCCGCTGTGCGTTGGTCGTCTAAGGAAGGACGCCCCGCTTCCTGCGGGGAAATGCAGGTGCAAGGCCTGCCCGGCGCTCCATCAGGTCCCGTCCCCAGATACGGGGGACGGGACCTTTCTGTCTGCCGGGGCCGGGTGCGGCAGGCGGCGGGCGGGCCAGGGTGCGGTGGGGTGAGGTGGACGACGGCGTCGTCGATCGGGTGGTGGCGGCGCGTTTGCCCTCGCGCAGCGGCGGGCCGAACGTGCTCCGGCACGAGGTGTGCGCGCCGATCTCTTCGAGGGCTGTTTCGGCCAGGCCGTGCCAGAGGTGCCGGCGGTCGCCGGTCTGCACGATCGTCGGGCCGGCGTCGGTGGTGGCCTGGGCGAAGCCCCCCCGAGCCGTCGCGGCCCACCACGCGGACGCCGGGATGCTCGCGCAGCCAGGCGGTCACGGTGGCCGCCTTCCGGTCGGGCAGCACGTCGACGCGCTGCCCGCTGCCGGCATCGATGTCTGCGTCGCCCATCCGGCCCACCCCACGCACCCACGTAGGGAGGAGTTCCTCGCCGAGGTGCGCAAGGCGGTCAGTCCGAGCTTGGCGCTTGCACGAGAAGCTGACCGGGCAGCCTGGCCAGCGCTCGGCGAAGACGCCCACCGGCACCGTCCTCATGGGCGTGGGCCTCTCCGACCCGTCAACGGGCCGCCAGATCATCTCGTGGCGGGTTTCCGGCGTGTCCGGGTCATGCACATCGCTTTCCGGGACGCAACCGGGGGCACCGCCCGGGGCCCGGGGACCGTGGGCGCGGCGATGCCTGATCCAGCCGTCGACCCTACGGTTGTGGCATGGCGGTGATCAACGGTTGGAGGCTGGCAACGCGAGCCCGGATCCGCGCAGTGGACGCTATCGGCGCGGCTGTGCTGTTCGTACTGTCGGTTGTGGCTGCGTCGATCGATCCGGACCAGGACCAGTTCTTGCTGCGGTGGCCCGCCGTGGTGCTTGCGGCCGTCGGCTGCGCCGCGCTGGTGTGGCGGCGTCGCCACCCGTTCGGCGCACTGGCCGTCACCGTTGGCTGCGGCGTCGTCTTTCATGTGCTCGGGTTCCGGGACAGCCCGCTGGTGATCAGTCCGGTTCTGGTGTCCGTCTACAACGTTGCGGTGCGCACCGACCGGCGTACCGCCTGGGCTGCGGCCACTGCCTCGGCCGCCGTTCTGGTGGGGGCCGCCACCATGCTCGCCTCCAAGTCGTTGCTGGACCCGGACATGGTGGCGACGGTTGCGTGGACGGCTCTGCCCGCCGCTATCGGGGACGGAGTTCGTTCCCGCCGCGCCTATGTGGCGGCCGTCGAGGAGCGGGCGGAGTACGCAGAACGCACCCGCGAGCAGGAGGCCCGGCAGCGCGTGGAGGCCGAACGCGTGCGGATCGCACGCGAGCTGCACGACATCGTCGCGCACCACATCACCTTGATCAATGCGCAGGCAGGTGTGGCCGTCCATCTCGTGGAGCAACGGCCGGAACAACTCCTCACGGCTCTGAAGGACATCAGGGACACCAGCCGGTCCGTGCTGGACGAGCTACGGGTGACCGTGGGTCTGCTGCGGCAGTCCGACGATCCGGCGCAGCCACGCGACCCGATGCCGGGTCTCGCGCAGGTGCCGGCCCTTCTGGCGTCGTTCGAACGCGCGGGGCTCGCGGTGAGCCACACCCGGTGCGGCGCGGCTCAACCGCTTGAGCCGGCAGTCGACCTGGCTGCGTACCGCATCGTGCAGGAGTCCCTGACCAACGTGCGCAAGCACGCCGGGACGGGCACCGCCCGGCTGTTCC
Organism: Streptomyces flaveolus; assembly: GCF_044765825.1. Lineage (NCBI taxonomy): Bacteria > Bacillati > Actinomycetota > Actinomycetes > Kitasatosporales > Streptomycetaceae > Streptomyces > Streptomyces flaveolus. Next base: position 86,828 of record NZ_JBIWKU010000002.1, read on the forward strand.
TGCACTACGGTCGTGAACAGCTGACGATCACCGTCGAGGACGACGGCTCGGCCAGGCCGCCTCACGTCTCCTCGGGGACCGGCCACGGGCTGATCGGGATGCGTGAGCGGGCTGTCACGATCGGAGGCAGGCTGTGTGCGGGACCGCGTCCTGAGGGCGGTTTCACCGTGACCGCCGAACTGCCGCTGCGGCCCGGCCAGGCACGGGATCGGAGGGAAGGGCATGACAATTCGCGTACTGCTTGCCGATGACCAGGCCCTGCTGCGGGGCGCCTTCAGGATGCTGTTCGACGCCACGCACGACATGGAGACCGTGGGCGAGGCGTCCGACGGGCGGGAGGCGGTGGAACTGGCCGGCGCACAGCACCCGGATGTGGTTCTGATGGACATCCGCATGCCCGAGATGGACGGTCTCGAAGCGACACGGCTCATCAGCGAGTCGGAGGACCTCGCTCATGTGAAGGTGCTGATTCTGACCACCTTCGAGGATCACGAGCATGTCGCCGAGGCACTGCGCGCGGGTGCGAGCGGCTTTCTTGGCAAGGGCGCGCGACCCGAAGAGCTCCTCAATGCCGTCCGCACGGTCGCAGGGGGCGAGGCGCTGTTGTCCCCGTCGGCGACGCGAGCGTTGATCACCCGGTTCCTGGCGCAGCCTGATCCGCGTCCGGGAGCCGTGCACGAGCGGCTGAAGTGCTTGACGGCTCGAGAAGGCGACATCACGAGGCTGGTCGCACTGGGCCTCTCCAACGACGAGATCGCCGAAGAGTTGTTCATCAGCCCCCTGACCGCCAAGACCCACGTCAACCGGGCCATGACCAAGCTGGGCGCTCGTGACCGGGCCCAGCTCGTGGTCATCGCCTACCAGTGCGGACTGGTCAGTCCGGCGACGGAACCGGGTCAGTCACACATGTCCGGCTAGTACGGCAACGGTGCTTGCCGTGGCTGGTGGCCAGGTCGGTCGCTGGTGTGGTCATGGGTGGGGACCATGGCGGTTCGTGCACCGTTTCAGCAGGTCGGAGCCCCGGGAGTCCGCGCCGGCGCCCTACATCGCCTACTGCCCCGCCGGCACCCCACGGGATGACCTGATCCGCATCGCGGGCAGCCGGTGGGCCGTCGAGGAATGCTTCCAGAGCGCCAAGCAGGAATGCGGCCTGGACGACTACCGGGTCCGCCGCTCCCCCGGATGGCACCGCCACATGACCCCCGCCATGGCCGCGCACGCCTGCCTGACCGTCCTGCGATTCCGGCAGCTGGATACCGGGAAAGCACAAACGGATCCTCCGAGCTCATCCACCTCAGCCTCGCCGGGACACGGCGCTGATCACCCGCCTCACCGACCGCCGGCCCACACCCCTCGGGCACATCCTGCACCGGTCACACTGGCGCCGACGACGCCGGCACCAGGCCCGTACCAGTCACTGCGAACGACGCGGACACAGCCCCTGACCTGGCCACCAGCCACTGCAAACACCGTTGCAGTACCAGCAGCTGCGGCGGCGCACGGGTTGTGTCGCCGCGGTAGGCCGGCGGGCTGCATACCGCGGCCGTGGTAGCGGTGAATCGCTGCGCGGGGATGACGCGCCAGGGGCCCTTGCTGGGCGATGGTGGAACCCGGAACGGAGGTATCGCCATGATCGGAAATAAAGCCCAGTGCCTGACCAGGAAGCACACCGACAAGGCAGCCGTCGAGGATCTGTCCTTCACCGTCCGCCCCGGCATCACGGGGTTGCGCAGCCCCGGCCATCCCCACAGGACCCGTCACCGGACGGCCTGCGACGCGCGCCGGAATGAGCACGACTGCCTTGCCGCCGTGGCACCGCACCTGTCTCTTCTGCGCGATGCCCTGGCCCACGGCACCGGCCGGGACCAGCAGATGCATGGCAATGGCCGAACCGTGCACAGCCACGTGTCACCGCGTCGGAGCAGCTCAGTCCGCGTAGCCCTGGTCAGACAGCTCACTCTGGCCGAATGGGTCAGCAGGACCACGCGCATCGAGCGGCTTGATGGTCGTACGGGTGACCGGTGACTGCCCGGTGCGTGCCTTCCGTGGGACGCCGTGTGATCGGAGTCCGGCCACCGCTCACCGGGCCGGCCGCTGCTGACCTGGGTGCAGCGGTACCCGCAGTCCCTGCGGCAGGCAGCTGCTGGGTCTCGGTCCGCGGCAGCCGGTGCGTGCCGTCACCGTCGCGGATCGGCACCGCGACGGTGTCCCGGCCGCTGCGCGCCGGATCCGCCCGTCGGGGCCGCCACGACGGGCAGCCGGCCGTGACGCGCCACTTCTGCCTCGGCAGGCCGAGACGTCTCCCGACGCTGAGGATGCGGCACGTGCTGTGGGTGCAGCGCATCGACGCGAAGATCGCCGCGATGCTTCAGCGGCAGGCGCAGGTGGACGACGGCCGGACCAACCGGCCGCGGCCGCGGCCGCCGCAGTGGATCGCCGGACTCGGCATCGGCGCCCGGCGCCCGCCCCTGCCGGTCCACGCCGGCGACTGCCGCACGGCCGACGGCACCGTGCCGTCGGCCGTGCCAAGCCCGCCCGCTCCTCGCCTGAAGGCCTGAAGGCCTGCGGCCACTGCCGGCCCGACGTCCAGCTGCACTGCATCGGCTTGTCCCGCCCCGGTGCGGCAGGCTGCGTGCCGGGTCAGTTCTCCGACGGGATGTGGAAGGCGATCGCCTTCGCCAGCCGGTCCGCCTCCTTCGACATCGGCCCCTGCTCCTGCGCCACCGTCACCAGCAGCCGCAGCACGTCATGCGCCTCTTCCAGCGTCAGCTGGGCCAGGCGCGCCGCGGTGTCCACCGGGGCGAAGCCGATCTCGTCGAGGTCGATGTGCTGGTCGTCGTCCATGACCGGGCAACGTACCCAGCCCTGGCGCGGTAACGCGCCGGGGAGAGGCTCTGCAGGACTTCAGCCAACGATCGTCCCCCACACAGCCGGCCGCGGCAACGCTCCCGCGCTCCTCCGTGCCCCCGCTCTGCCGTGCGGCAGGACGGACGCAGCACAGCGGACTGCCGAAGACACGCGCTGATCCCGGCTCCCCAGAGCGTCGAATCCCAGAGCGTCGAACGCGACGCCTCGATGCCGGCCGGGGCTGCCGGGGAGAACACCGAGAAGGGCAACCTGACCGCCCTGCCGGAACTGGCCCGGGAGTACGCCGAGGACAACGCCGGAGCCCGGGTCGTGATCGTAGAGCGCGACGGCCGGGTGCTCACCGACTGCGCCGGCACCACCGTCACCGGGACCGCCCGTGCGGGCGAGCCGGACATCGCCGCCGCCCTGCGCAACGAGACCACCGCCGCCACCCGCACCGGCGCCGACGGCGCGGATATCGTGGCGGCGACGATGCCGGGCTCCCCCGGCACCACCATGCGCGGCGCGCTGCGGGTGACCTACCCGATGACCATGGTCACCGACCGCGGACACCCCATCCGGACCGCCTCGCCCCGGCCGGCGCGTGCACCCTGGCCGCCGCGGCGCTCGCGGCGTTCACCGGCCTGCTGGATCACCCGACCCCCGCGCACCCTGGAACGCGCCACCACCCAGCTCGCCGCCGGCAGCGTCGGTGACGGTGCCGGCTTCGATGTGCACCACAAGCCGCAGAGTGCAGGGTCCGGTGCCGGCCGCCTCGACGGACACGAGGAACACCGGGGCGGGATCGGGGTCGTGCGGGAAGGCGTCGCCACGGTGCTGACAGCGGACCGGCGCGGCGCGCGTCACGTGCCGGCGCTGTGTGAGCCGTGCAGCACACGTGAGCCTGCATGGCCGCTCACCGGGGCCGGACGGAATCTGTGGCTGAAGTTCAGGGCGATGTCCAGTGCGAGGAAGTTCCGTCCGCTGTCCGTGCGGGCGTGCACCAGAATGCGGTGCTCGGCCACCGGCACCGCTTCGGGGAGCTGGAGGTTCCACGTCTGCCGCCACGGTCCGGCAGCCGGTGTGAGGTCGCCCGAGAGCCTCGCGCCCAGGGTCTCGAGCAGGGCGGGCAGTCTGTAGGTTCTCTGGAACATCTTCACCGGCCCGAACTTCATGATCACGTTGCAGGTGACCCGGGTCAGGTCGACGGGCTCCTTGAGGCGGCCGTTCAGCTCCCAGCGGGCCTGGTGTCCCAGCCAGGGCATTGCCGGAGTCAGCGTGACGGCGAGGCCGTCCAGGACGTAGGTGCCGTCGCTCACGTCTTCCACCAGGCGGATACTCATGTCACTCCTCACCCGTTTGCGGGCCGGAAAGCACCGGGCGGACAGCCGGGGCAGCGGACGGGGAACACGCGGCACAGGCGGCATAAAACCGCAGGTGAGCGGGGATGTGAAGGCAGGGTGCGGCCGCTTGGACACCGGATGCCGCGCGCCCGGCGTCCGACACCGACAGGGGATGTGGGGGACGTGACCGCCACACACATGGGCCAAACTGGGACCCCGGCCCGATTCCAGCGGGCCGGGGCTCCACCTGTGCGGGCGGCCGCGGCCTAGTACTCGTCGTGGTGGCGCTTGATCACCCGGAAGCTGGCCACGACACCCTCGTCGACGTCGATGCCCTCGACGCATCCCGGGCGCACGCCGTAGCTGGAGCTGTGGCGTCCGACCGTGGCGATGGGAGCACCGTTGTCGCAGACGGCCCCGCGGAAGACCTCGACGGTCTTACGGCTGTCGTTGCGGATGTTCAGGGTCTTCGCGCCCAGACCGCTGACCACGGTGATGCAGTCACCGGCGTGAGTGGAGTAGGACCGCTCGTTGATCTGGATACGGCCCTCGTCCTCGTAGTCGTCGCCCCGGTCGTTGCCCTTGCCTCCGTAGCCCCTGCCCTCGTTGCCCTTGCCTTCGTCCCCCTTGCCTTCGTTGCCCTTGCCTTCGTCGCCCTTGCTGTTGCCGCTGTCGCCGCCGGTCGGGGCGGCCACGGCGGCCGGAACCTCCTGGGGCGCCGAAGCAGTGCCGGCCGAGGCGTAGGTGATGCCGGTCGCAGCCAGAGCCGCGGCAGCCGACACACCAGCGGTGACCATGGTCGAACGAAGCTTCATCTCACCATCTCCTGTCGAACAGAGACGCCGGACCATTCGGCCGGCTCGTGAACGAACTTACCCAGAGCCGATATGACGGGCATTTCGAGAAGCCGGGGATTCAGCTCCGAACGGGGTATTCTTCGGCTCCTTCCACAACCTGACGACACCTCAGGTCACCTGCCGAAAAAGGCGATTGACATACTATTAGGCTTTCAGAGTGATGTTCTGATGCCTTCTCACCCCCGTCATGACGGCGCGTCGCTGCGGACCCGATGAGCTGAGCCGTGTTACCGAGGCCGAACCTTTCCTGTCGTGCCGTTGCCCAGCCGGGCCCCGGCCAGGCCGGTCCCGGCGAGGCAGCCGCCCACGAGGCCGCTGCGGCACTGCCCCGTCCCACGAGATCCAGCACCGAGGCATCGCACTGACCAGGCATGATGCACTGCGCGGCGAGACGCGCCGAGGCCGGCGCCCCGGATACCGCCCCTGCCAGGGGGAAACGGACAATGGCGTCCCAGCTCGTCACGACTCGACAGCTCCCCCCTTGTTCTCAGCCCTGGACGCAAGAAAGCACTCGATTCACGGGCCGGCCGGCAGGCCCCCCCAGACCAGGACATGCTGACGGCTCTCGCCCGCCAAGGCCTCCCACGCCCACCCCTCCCACCGCCCGCACAGCCACAGCCCGGCAAGCTCAACCATCAGAACAAATCCCGACGCCCACACACACCGGAACGGAACCGATCCGCACTCGCCACACCCGCCGACAACCCCGGCGCCGTCCGAACTCGACACTCAGGCGGCAACGACCTACATACCGAAAGCCCACCACGTCCGGCCCACGGGCCAGACCACGACGCCCTGTCCCGCCGGCAGCCTTCACCGTTCGAGAGCGCCGGCATCACCGGGCCCACGCCCCAGCAGCATGGCTGACACCAGCCCACCTCCAGCACATCCGCCGACAGCAGGTCCCAACGACCGCCCGACAGCTACGGCTATGACTATCGCTACGGCTATGGCTATGGCTATGGCTATGGCTATGGCTATGGCTATGGCTATGGCTATGACAGCAGTATTCTGACGGAGCCTCAGAACGCCGTCTGCGGGACCACACCCGTGCCCACGACGCCACGACCCCGGCTGTGCCCGTACACGGCACGGACCTCGCTCACCCAAGAACCACACCCTCAAGAGACGGCACGACAGACTGCCTCCGCCGAACACCCGAACAACGGCTCCGCCCCGCACTGCCCCGGGGCCGCAAACACCCCCCGACCGACGGCGTGAACGTCGATGCGGACCCGGGTGTTGGCCTCGACGGTCTTGATGGTGCAGGCGGCGGCCCTGGCCGTGTCGCCCGTGGTGCCGCCGATGGTGAACGCTTCGTTGATCTTGAAGTGGTGCGCGGTGGACGCAGAGCCGTTGCCGCGGTCGCAGGCGGGGATCTGCACCCAGGAGTCGCGGGGGAAGGAGACGCCGGTGGCCCATTTCCAGGCCCGGTGCCCACCGGCGTCGCTCAGCCGAGGATGGGGATCAGGCCGAGAGCGAAGAGCACGTAGAAGCCCGCCGCGACCGACAGGCGCGCGGGGGTGAGCTTGTGGGCGCGCATGGTCAGCAGCAGGTAGACGATCGCGGCCATGGTGATCAGCCCGGACCACAGCAGGGCGGCGTCGAAGTGCCACTTGGTGAACAGCAGGCCCAGGCCGGAGGGGACGGTGGCCTGGATCATCATGGCGCCGGAGATGTTCGCCAGGGCGAGTTTGGTCTTGCCCTGGCGAACCCAGATCACCGCGTTCATGATCTCCGGCAGTTCGGTGGCGATCAGGGACAGCAGCAGTGCGGTGACGGAGGCGGACAGGCCGATCATGGGGCCGATGGCATCCAGCTGCTTCACGAACAGCTGCGAGGCGAAGAAGATCACCACGAGGGTGGCCAGGGTCTGCGCGACGACGGCCCAGGTGGCGGGGGAGGCGGCCTTGGGCTGGAACTTGAGCGGCTCCAGCTCCTCGCCCTCCTCGTCCTCGTCCTGGCCTCCGCCGATCTCCCGCCAGAAGTAGGCCGCGTACGCGGCGAAGAAGAGCAGACCCAGCACGGGCTTGAACGCGAAGGCGACCAGGCCGAGCGCGACCTTCACGATGAAGATCGGCAGGAACCACTTCTGGTCCTTGGCCAGCCGCTTGATGTCCTTCTCCGTACCCAGAGCGTTCTCGGGATCCGGGTAGGTGAGCGGGCCCGAGGGCGGCAACCCCGTGATGGCCGGGACAGCGTTGCGCTCGCGCCGGCGCTTGAGCAGCAGCATCGCGCCGGTCACGCCGTAGGCGACGGTCGCCAGGGCCAGCGGGCCGCCCATCGCGGCCCCCACACCGATGTCCTTGGCCTCATCGGTGGCGCCGGTGGTGACCGCGACCAGGGTGACGACGGACTCGGGCAGGGCGGTGCCGAAAGCGGCCAGGATCGTGCCGACCGCCCTTTCCCACGTCGAGGCGCTCGCCGAGCCACTCCACGGCGTTGACGAACCACTCGCAGGAGAGGTAGATCGCCACCGCGCAGACGATCAGGAGAACAAAATGAATCACAGGTCCGGTCCAAGCCTTCCCGCACCGGCGGGGGCTTCGAGGACGACCGCGCGAAACAAGGGGAACGGCGGCAGCTTCGACCCCGCCGACACGCGCATACGTCGTCGACAAAGGGCCGAAGGTCTCGCCCACCCGCACCACGGTGCGGGCCCGGTCACCGGGATCCCAGCGCTGGGCTCCAGTATGTCGACGACCGGTATTGCAGGGCTACTCCCCTTCGCGACCGCCGACCTTACACGCCGCTCCCCCGGAGCCCACCAACGTCCCTGCGGGCATGCGCAGTCCGGACGCGACTTCACGAGGCGGGTGGGCGCTGTGGTGTTACAGGCTGAGGGTGATCGCCGCGGCGATGCCCCCCAGGCCGAGGGCGAAGGCCGCCTCTTTCCAGCCGCCCTTTCCCCAGCGGAAGGGGCGGTCGGCGGCCAGCCGGCCCGGACCGATGGCTGCGACGGCCAGCGCGACGACAGCGATGCACACGCTGTACTCCACTCCGCCGTCCGTATCCCACAGGCCGTGGGCGCCGGTGACCGTGGTCATGGCGTTGATCATGACGCCGATCAGGGCAGCGGCCGCCAGGGGTGTCAGCAGCCCCAGCGCCAGGCCGAGGCCGCCGAGCAACTCGGACATGCCCCCGACCGCCGCGAAGAGCTTGCCCGGGTGGTAGCCCAGGGCCGCGAACCCCTTACCCGTCGCCGTCAGACCCGGGCCTCCGAACAGCCCGAAGACCTTCTGCGCCCCGTGTCCGGCCATCAGCAGACCGAAGGTGAGCCGGATGAGCAGCAGCCCGACGTCGGCGGCGGCCGTCATCGGCGCGGTGGTGGGAGCGGACCGCGCCGCCGGTGTAGTGGATCGTTCAGGGGACTTCAGGATGTGTTTGGCCAACATGGCGATGCTCCGGTTGGAACGCCAGAAACGCGCGTTTCCCCCAGCTCGAGCGGACATCGAGCACCAGTGACGTGTGCTCCCGCAGGGGATCGGCGAAGTGCTCCTTCGATCCTTGTGCCGCGGGCAGGGGTGTGCATCGCGTCGGTGGCCCGCGGGGGCGGGTAGCCGGTGGCGTGTCAGTGGTCCTGGGGCATCTGGTCATCGCGATCGGTGCCGTTCGGGCCCAGTTGTACGCAGCATTCGCCCGGCTCGGGGGCCAGGACGGCCTGGATGCCGCCCACCTCCAGGCCGGTGAGGTAGCCGCTGAGGAATGCCTGGTTCATGCCGCACACCAGGTCGGGGGCCTTTGCGGCCAGCGGATGGAAGGGGCAGTTGCGCAGCCGCAGCCGGGTCGGAGCTTCCCGGACGGGTTCGTAGCCGTATCTCTCCAGGAGCCCCTCGCAGGCGGTCAGCCCCCGCTCGGGACCCAAACGCCCGGGCCGGGTCTCCTCCCGCGCCGCTTTGCCCAGCTGCCGGCCGCGCTGCTTCGCGGTCCGCATGGCCGCCTGCGTGGCGTTCTCGTCGGCCTCCTCGGCCAGGACAGCGTCCAGGAGGAGGTCCGCCAGGAGTTCGTGGCGCCGGTCGGGGATGCTCACGGTGATCTGGGCGTTGGTGGGTTCGTACACCTTCGGCCGCCTGCCGACCTTGCGGATCCCGCCGGGCGTCTCATAGCGGGCGTGCAGCAGGCCGGCGTCGACGAGCTTGTCGAGATGGAAGGCGGCGAGCTTACGGGATATGCCCACACTCGCGGCGGCCTCGTCGCGGGTGACGGCGTGGCCGGCACGGCGGATGAAAGCGAACATGCGCCGCCGTGAGTCCTCGCTCAGGACGCTGACGGAGTCGATGGCGCTGCCGACCGCGTCGGTCTGAGCTGTCTGATCGGGAGCCACCACACCACCGTAACCCCCATACACGTAGGCACAAGTGTTCCTGACGTCCGGATTCCTGCGCGTCTTGACCTCCATGATCAATAAGACCAAGACTTGTTGGTGGAACCAGACGATGAGGAGGAGGTCACGACGACTGATGCATCACGGCTCCAGGCGAAGCGTCCGGCACCGGGGGCGAGCACGGCAACACACAAGCCGGGGAACAGGACAGGGCGGCGGGCGGCACGGCGCGGCCGGGCCCGGGCCGGGGGGCGGGCACGGCACGGCGCGGCACGGCCGAGCGCAGGCGCCGGGTGGGAGAGGGCGCGCCCGGAATCGAACCAGCAAAGCGGCCAAGACCGGCTTCCCGCCGCGCTGTTCGGCCGAATCATCCAGGATGGGAGCATGACAGGGGAAGCGAGCAAGATCGTTCTGAGCAAGCAGGATCTTCGTGAGGTAACCGCGTTCGCTGCGGCATGCGCGCAGGCCGTCCTGGAAATATTCGAGGCTGATCAGCCGGACGACTCGCGGCCTCGAGAGGCCATCACTGCCGCATGGGCATTCGCCCAGGGCGGCGAGCGCGGGAAAGCGCTGCGCGACACAGCGTCGGCCGCCCTCAAGGCAGCCAAGAGCGCGCACACAGCGGCTGCGCGCGAGGCAGCGTGGGCAGCGATGTCTGCGGCAGGTGCCGCCTATCTGCATCCGCTGGCCAAGGCCACGCAGGTCAAGCACATTCTCGGAGCCGGCGCTTACGCAGCCAGAGCGGCCGAAATCGTCGCCGACGACGATCGGCGCGTCGGTGCTGAACACCTCAAGCGGATGGTGCACCGCGCAACACCGGTCGTCGTGGACGTGCTCAAACGCTTCCCGGCAGCGCCGGACGGCGGCGGACGGGTCGGCGAGTTGATCCGCATGCTGGACGCTGACCTCCGCACTCTCACTGAATAACGCTCAGCGTGCGGAACGCTGACGGTGGGCCGGGCCCCGCCCGGGGCGCGGACAGTGGGGCAGCACGGCTGACAGCGGATGGGCGGTGCCGGGCCACCCCAGAGGGCGTGGGGCGGCCCGACAGGCCGGGCGGGGTGGCTCAGCGGCCGGTGGTGGCGCGGATGGTGACCGCGGAGCGTTCGGCGAGGTTGTCAGCTTGCCTCTTCGAGATGGAGGTACGGGCCTGCACCGGCCGCCGCGCCGCCTGGGAGCTGCTGCTGCCCGCCGCCTCGACACCGCCCCGCGTACGGGGTCGGGCCCTCCAGGCGGCGTTGCGGGACGCGGTCCGCTCGTGCAGGCCGCGCCTGACCGCCGCGCAGCCGACGGCCGGCGCCTGCGACCACCTGGCTGCCGGCCACGAAGCCGGTCGCCCGCGCCGACACCCTCACACGCCGCACGGACCGACCCGGCGAGGCGGGGAACGGTGAGGGCCGGCCGCCTGCGAAGCAGCGAGCAGTAGCGCATCCCCTAGAGCCCGGGGTCGCCCGCGAGGCCGGCCTGGTGTTCCGGTGCGCTGGGTGACGGCGGGTAGTCGTCGACGGTCACGGAGTTGTAGAAGCGTGCGCTCTTGGTCGTGAGACGGACGAGGGCGCGGCTGGGGCCCGCGGGCAGGGCGGAGATGAGGCGGGCACCCTGCGCGAGAGCCCGCACGCCCAGGCGGGACGTGGGGATCAGGGTCTTCGCCGCGCTCAGCGCGACGGCACGGCTGCCGCGGACGTGCTGCGCCATCGCGTGCTCGTAGGCGGGGAAGGCACGTTCGTGGTCGCCACCCGCCCGTGCCAGCTCGCCGGCGAGGATGTACGCGCCGAGGACGGCCAGGCTGGTGCTGCCGCCGACGGCCGGACCGGGGCAGTAGCCCGCGTCGCCGACGAGCGTCACCCTCCCCTGTGACCAGGTGTCCATGCGGAGCTGGGTGATCGAGTCGAAGTAGAACGCCGGGGTGCGGTCGAGTTCGTCCAGCCAGCGGTCCACCTCGGCGTGCAGTCCGGCGAATGCACCGCGCAGCAGCTCCTTCTGCCGGGGCACGTCGCGGTGGTGGCAGAGGAGTTCACGCTCGCTCCGGAACAGGAACAGGGCCCGGGCGCCGTCGAGGTGCGGTGCGCCGTACATGCCGGCGGTTCGGCCGACGCCGACGTGCATACGGAGCTCGCCGTCGAGGCCCGAGACGTTCGGCAGGGTCAGCACGCCCAGGTGGGCCCCGGTGAAGGCGCTGAAGCGTGACTCCTCGCCGAAGACGAGGCGGCGCACGGTGGAGTGCAGTCCGTCGGCGCCGATGACAAGATCGAAGCGGCGGGGCGCGGCGGTCTCGAACCGCACCTGGCCGTGGGGGGAGATCGCCGTGACCGAGTCGCCGAAGACGTACTCGACGTCGTCGCGTGTTGCGTCGTAGTAGATCTCGCTCAGGTCGTCGCGCATGATCTCGAGGTGCCGGTCCGAGGTGGCACGGAAGATCTTGGTGAGGTCGGCGTGGACGGGCCGTCGTGAGCCCTCCGCGCAGACCGTCATGCGGTGCGTGCGGGTGGCCAGTTCCTCGACGCGCGGGAGCACCCCCATCTGCTCCGTGATGTGCATCGCGGGCCGGAACAGGTCGACCGCGTGGCCGCCGGTCCTGCGTAGGGACGGCGCGCGCTCGACGACGGTGACGGAGTAGCCGTGCCGGGTGAGCCAGTAGGCCACGGCCGGACCGGCGATGCTGGCGCCGCAGACGAGAATCCGCATGATGCCCCTCCCTTCGGTCAGTCAGCTCGTGAGGAGTGGGAGGCGGCGAAGGCCAGCAGCGGGGCGGCCGTGCGCGGCGGATCCTCCAGTAGAGGCGAGTGTCCGAGACCGGGCAGCAACTCGATCTTCGCGCCCGGTACGGTTCGGTAGTCGAAGGCGGACGAGGAGCGCCACCTGCGGTCGTCCTCACCGAAGATCACCAGGAGGGGCTTGCCCAGGTCCGCCAGCCGGTCGGGCAGCGCCCGCTGCTCCAGGTAGGAGCGGGTGGCTCCCATTGAGGTGGTGAGCGTGTGCAGGGTCATGCCCCGCACGTCGTCCAGGAGCTCTTCCGGGATCCGGTAGCCCTCGCGGCTGAAACCGGTACTCGCGAACCTGCGGAGCTGCTCGTCGGTCGGTGGCCACTGCGACGGGCCCGTCGCCGCGGTCCCCGTTGCGGTCAGGGCGTCCAGGCTGGGGCCGGTGTTGACGAGCGCGAGCGCGGTCACCAGATCGGGCCGCAGTTCCGCGAGGGCAGTGGCGACTGCGCCGCCGCTGGAGTGACCGACGACCACGGCGTGCTCGACGCCGAGGCGGTCCAGTGCCGCGCCGGCCCGACGTGCCTGGTCGGGAAGCGCGTAGCTGCTGCCGGCCGGTTTGGCCGACCGGCCGTGCCCGAGCAGGTCGATCCGGACGACCCGGTGGGAGCCGGTCAGCAGCGGAACCATCGGGTCCCAGGAGCGGGTCGAGGATGCGGACCCGTGGATGAGCAGGAGTGCCGGCGCGTCGCGGGCACCGTCCTCGCGCACGTGGATGTCGCCGTCGCGCAGCGACAGGGTGGTCCGGGTGCGGCTGCTCGCGTATTTGTCGCCGTCGGAAACAGTCATGCGCCCACTGTGTCGGCCGGTACGCTCCGCGGGATTGGACGAATGTTCCCCAGTCTGCTCACCTAGCATGAGGGGATGCAGACGTTCGTGCACGGTGCGGCTGTGTGGGGGGTGGTGCGCCCGCGGCGGCCCAGCCGGGTCACCGGGGTCGCCATGGCCGGGTTCCACGTCCGTGACTTGCACACGCTCCGGATCGTCCCCCACCCCGCCGTGACGCTGCTCCTGGATTTCGGCGCCGGTTCGTCCCTCCTCGACTGTGCCCCGGGACGGCAGCAACGGGGCAGCCTCGTGGCCGGGCCGGGGCTCGGGTCCGCAGGGGCGGTCCGGGCGCGGGGCGAGAACGTCGAGTGTGTGCAGGTGCGTCTGTCCCCGGTGACCGCACGTGCGGTTCTGGGCGTCTCCCCCGCCGACCTCGACGGCATCGCCGTGCCGCTGGACGACCTGTGGGGCCGGCAGGCGGCCCGGATCCGGGAGCGACTCGGTGACGCCTCGTCGTGGCAGGACCGTTTCGCGCTGACGGACGCGCTGCTCGCGCGCCGGCACGAGGCGGGGCCGCAGGTGGACCCGGAGGTGGCCTGGGCCTGGCACCGGATCGTCGTCGGCCGTGGCCTGGTCCGGGTCGACGACCTCGCGGTCGAGGTCGGGTGGAGCCGTAAGCGGTTGTGGTCCCGGTTCCGGTCGCAGCTCGGCCTGCCGCCCAAGCGCGCGGTGAAGCTGGTCCGCTTCGACCACGCCGCACACCGCCTGGTCGAGGGCGAGGGCGCGGCCCGAGTCGCGGCCGACACCGGTTACGCCGACCAGTCCCACCTGCACCGGGACGTCAAGGCGTTCACCGAGGCGACCCCCGCGACGTTGGCCCGCGAGCGCTTCCTCGCCGTCGACCACCTGGCCTGGCCCGGCCACGGGACGACCGCCGCGCCTTGAGGGGTGTCGCCCGGGTCAGGCCGACTGCAGGCAACGGTGCCCTGCAACCCGCAGGACGAGGAAGAGCGGGATGGCGTCGAACCGGCCGTACGGGGCCTGCCGGAAGTGGGCGAGTTCAGCGTGCCGGGTCTCGCGGACGATGCGTCCGGGCTGTTCGCCGCTGAAGGCGCCGTGGCGCCGGTACCTGGGGCCCCGGGGCGGGGCTCTTCCACGACGGCGCACCCGGCATACCCCTGCCGGGGCACCAACCCGTACCCGACCCCCGCCACGGCGGACACCGACGACTCGGCCGACTGGAACGGCCCGTGCTCTCGGGACGGGGCACGGCCCTGGCGGCATGTCGGACATCCCCTCGCCGCAATGCCGAGGTGTCCGATCAGGCATAGCGTGGAAAGAGGAGCAGCTCGCACGTTGCGCCGGGAGAGGTGATCCCATGCCGAGCGAGCAGATCAAGGCACCCGAACACGCACTGGCCGAGCGGCTCCGATCGGGGCTGCGAGGGGAAGTGGTCGACCGCGGCCACCCCGCCTACGACGAGGCCAGAACCGTGTGGAACGGGCTGATCGACCGCGAGCCCGCGGTGATCGCCCGGTGCGCCGGAACCGCCGACGTCGTCGAGGCGGTGACGGCCGCGCGCGAGCATCGGCCGGTGGTGAGCATTCGCGGGGGCGGGCACCAGGTCGCGGGCAGCGCCGTGTGCGACGACGGCCTGGTGATCGACCTGTCACACATGAAAGGCGTGCACGTCGACCCCGCGGCCCGCACCGCGCGCGCCCAGGCGGGCGTGACTTGGGGCGAGCTGGACCGTGAGACACAGCTGTCGGGGCTGGCCGCACCGGGCGGGGAGATTTCGGCGACCGGGATCGCGGGCCTCACGCTCGGCGGCGGATTCGGGTTCGTGATGCGGACGTTCGGGCTGAGCTGCGACAGCGTCCGCTCGATGGAGATCGTCACCGCGGACGGCACGGTGCGCACGGCGAGCCGGGAGGAGGAGCCCGACCTGTTCTGGGCGGCGCGCGGCGGAGGCCGGGGCCTGGGGGTCGTCACGTCCTTCGAGTTCGGCCTTCATCCGCTCGGCCCGGAGGTGGCCGGGGTACTCGTTCTGCATCCGTACGAGCGCGCCGGGCAGGTGCTGCGGGCCTGGCGGGACGCGACGTACAGCGCGCCGGAGACGGTCACGCCGGAGCTCCTGCTCTGGAGTGTCCCCGCCGACCCCGCGATCCCCGAGGACCTGCGGCGGTCGAAGTGCGTGATGGTCGGAGCCGTGTACGGCGGCCCGCCGGGCAACGGTGCGACCGCCGCGCTGGCTCCGCAGCGGGAACTGGGCCCACCCCTCATGGACCTGAGCGGGACCCTGCCGTACGTCGCACTGCAGAGCGCGAACACCTGGCGGTTCCCCGACGGGGAACGCTACTTCATGAAGTCGCACTTCATGGACGAGCTGACGGACGAGGCCCTCCGGACCCTGCTGGACTGGGACTTGCGGCGGCCTACCCCGGAGAGCCTGATCGTCATCCGCACCCTGGGCGGCGCTGTGGCGCGCGTGGACCCCGATGACAGCGCGTTCGCACACCGGTCCGCTCGCTACAACGTGAGCATCGACGCGGGCTGGCGGGACCCCGCGCTGGACGAGGCCGCGATCGGGTGGGCACGCTCGGCATGGGACGCTATGAAGCCGTTCTCGAGCGGCGGGACCTACGTCAACTTCGCCGGGCTCGGTGAGGACGCGGGCGAGCTGCACGGCGCGGTCTTCGGCTCGCACGAGGAGCGGCTCGAGCGCACCCGCGCAGCGTACGATCCGGAGGGCCTGTTCGCACAAGCCGCGCGCAGACCGTGAACCGGACGCCGCCCGCGGCGCAGTGCCCGGGCGGTGACGCGGTCACCAGCTACGGGCCCGAGGAACCCGTGCCGACATCCGAAACGCTGCTGCTGAACGTGAGCGAAGCCAGCTGGAAGCGCCACCAGATCCCCGGTGAGCGCGGTTCCGCACTTGGTGCAGTAGAAGACGGTCACACGCAGGTTCTGCCTCGGCCAGGCCGAGTCGTCACGCGGCATTGACCGGCGGGCAGAGGCGACTCTCGCGAGGGGCGCCGTCCGCGCGGTGAACCGCAGCCGGCCCGCCAGGTCGTAGCGGCTCAGCAGTAGCGTCGACGGCGCGGCCGCCCAACCCGTCACCGAGGTGACGATGGCTTCCGCGCCGGCGCGGGTGGAGGACGAGCTGACGAAGATGCGACGGCGTTTGAAGGCATGCGGGGACACCTACGAGGCGGCTGACCGTCCCGCGCTCCGTGAGGACGTACGCCGGCGCCGCGAAGAAGCTGAGCGGCAGTACGGCGAGTTGCAGCGCCGGATGCAGGGGAACGGCCGACCAGCAGGCGATCCGGACGTCACGTGAAGCAGTCCGGCGGACTGCCCGCTCGGTCGTGTCCCACAAGCCGAACCGGACGCGTGCGGGGGGAACCGCGATGCGTCAGGTCGGCCGGGGCGGGACGCCGTCCAGGACTTCGCCGAAGCCGGACGGGCAAGTGATCGCTTCGTTGTCGTCGGCCGTCAGGCCGCTCCTCCGGGCATGGGTACGACGTTGGTGGCGTCCACGGCCGGCCGAAGGCCCTTGGCCAGGCTCACGGCATCGCCGACGGCCCAGTAGTGGACGAAGAACAGACGCGGCTCGTCGGTCAGGTTGTGATGATGCAGCTCGACGAGTTCGATTCCACCCCGTCGCAGGGCCATGAGGGCGGGCTGGACCTCGTGGGCGACCAACGCCAGGTCGCCGCTGAGCACGGCCCGTCCACCGCCCAGCGGCTGGAAGCCGACGGCGCTGGTGGAGCCCAGTCCCGGAGGCAGGATCACATGGCCGTCGGTGATGGTCTCGCGGCGGACGTACGTGCATCTGTAGATGCTGCCGTCGGCGAAGCCCTCGATACCCAGCGCGGCGTCGATCGCGGCGGTGTCCAGGTCTGCGGGCGGCGAGACGGAAGGGGGCTGGGCCAGCGGGGTGCCGGTGCGCTCCAGCGCGGCGCGCAGACCCCGGGCGACGGGGACCGGATCGTGGCTGTGGGCGTGCACATGGATCCACCAGACGTCCGGCTCATGGGCGAGCAGGTGCTTGTGGATGGCGGTCTGTTCGATCCCGTGCCGGTGCAGGACGTCGCTGAAGCGCTGCAGTTCGCGCTCGGTGACCACGGTGTCGCCCATCAAGAGGGTGCTGTGGTCGGCGTAACGGACGAAGGACACATGCGTGCCCAGCGCGAGGGTGGGGTCGACCCGGATGCCGCGGGAGAAGACCGTGAGGTCCCAGCGCGGAAAGCCCGTGTGGTACATGAACCGCCTCATGTCACCGGTCCGCCCGAGGGCCTCGCCCACCTCCGCCCAGTCCGCCAGTGCGGTCATCACGGGCTCGACCGGCGCGCCGTCCTCCGGTCCTGCGGACAGGGCGCCGGCGCGGGCGGGCATCCCGGCGAGTACGGGCGCCAGGGCAGCCGCGGCCAGCACACGGCGCCGGGACGCCGGGGGCCCGAAGCGGGTGTTCTGCTGTCGGTCGTCAGCCATGTCGTATGCCTCCTGGCGTGATGGAAGCACGAGAGACCGCACGGGCCGGTGACCGGCACCGCCACGCCAGCCAGGTGGGCTAACTGGTCCTCCAACGGATGCGAAGGCAGCGGAAGCCGTGCAGCCAGGCGACCGTCGGCCAAAGGTTGTCCCGTAACGCCTGATTGTCAGTCGCGGCTCCTCCTTGCCTCACAGGGGAGCGAGTGATGCAGGTCACACCATGATGTCGACACCGGCTCTCTGGAAGATCGTTTCCCCCGGTGACCGATCTGCTCCGACACAAGGAACTCTTCATGCGCGCTCGTGCTCGCCTTGCTGCCACTGTCGCCGGACTTGCCCTCGCTGCGGTCGGCACATCCGCCGTTGTCGCCGATGCTGGGCCCAGCGGCAGCCCTGTCCGCGCTAGTTGGAGTCCTCGAAGCGAACGAACAAGAAATCGCGGTTCTTGATCCCGCAGTCGTGCTCAGCCGACAGGGTGTTACCGTCCTGGGCGAAGACCTCACGGGGCTCGTCTAGACGGTGGCTACCAGGGCACCGGACTCGTACTCCCGCACCGCACGAAGGCGGGCGAGGAACTTCCAGCGTGGAAGGAAGAACACAACCGCTCCCACAAGCGAGTTCGCGCTCGCGTCGAGCACGCCTTCGCCCGCATGAAGGGCTGGAAGATCCGCCGCGACTGCCGGCTGAAAGGCAACGGCGTTCACCACGCCATGCTCGGCCTCGCCCGCCTGCACAACCTTGCCCTCGGCGGATAGCTGAGCCAGCCACGGCCCGACCGCTCCCGTCCGCAACGAATCCGAGATCACTTACGGGACAACCCTTAGACGACCCAACGGAAGGGTGCCCAGGCCGGTGCCGTGGGGCTGTCCGCGTTCGGCGATCACCGGGCGGAGGGTGGGCGACCAGCCGAGCAGTTCCTGGGTGTGAGCGCTGGAGACGGGTCCGTCGAAGCCGTAGGCGGTGGCCATGAACGGGCTCACGAAGTGCCTGGCGGCGTCGGCCGGAGTCAGCGAGAGCGTGGGCAGATCCAGACCCCCGGGCGATCTTCTCTGCGATGCTCTTCAGCGTGACGCCGCTTTCGGCTGCTCCGTGCAGGACGGCTGCCTGCGGGTGCCTTCTCCAGTGCGAGGCGGAACAGCACGGCCGCGTCGAGCCGATGTACGGCGGGCCATCGGTTGGTGCCGTCGCCGACGTAGGCCGACACGCCGGTCTTTCGGGCGGTGGCGATGAGCATGGGATGAAACCGTGGTCCTGGGGGCCGTGGACGGTGGGAGCGAGGCGGACCACGCTCGCGCGCACGTCCCGGGCGGCGAGGCGCAGGCAAGCTCGTTCACCTGCGATGCGGAAGGCGGCGATCCCGGCCGTGTCGGGCTCGTCCTTCTCGGTGGTCTCCCGGCCGGCGGGCATGAGCGACGCGACCTGGCCAAGGCCGCGTCGCTCACCGACGCGCTGACAGAGGCGCTGCGGCAGCGCGGCGTCCCCGACCGGCTGGCCGGCCTGGCAGCCCATACCGGTTGGGCTACCTTCCACCAAGCGGCCCAAGCCTGGATCGACGACCCCTCACAGAGCCTGGACACACATCTCACCCGCGCCTTCGACGATCTGCGCGCCCTCTCCGCGACCGTCCCACCGGCACAGGCACAGGCCGAACGCCGATCGTGATCGGCCTCCCCCATGTGATGGCGCCAGAAGGCTGCCCGTTCGCCGAAGACGTCGTGCGCGCGTGCCGCATCCGGTCCCTCGGCAAGACCGGCCCGCTCCCCCACCGTGGGCTAAGGCGTTGCCTCGCATGGCAGATGACCCCTGTGGGGCCGGCCGGCGCGGTGTACTGGGCACATCGCCCCGAGCCGCGGGGCATGGTGCATCGGAGGAGGCGAGGACTCATCACATCGACCCTGATGATCCGCCGTTCCGCACGTGGAATTGCGCCCGATCCGCTCAGTCGGCACTACCTCGCCCGTGGCACCACTTGTGGCTTCATGTAGCACGACAGCAGCCGCGGGCGTCATGCGGGAGTGGCCTGGCTCGCCACGGAAACCCAGTCAACGGCTCTGTCGACAAAGGCCGTCCCGCAATGATCCAACGATGCTGGTGAGCTCATCTCATCGGCCGAGTGGAGTTCGGCCATCGGTCACCGCCAGCACCTCGGTTGCACCTGTCTCAGGCCGGCTCTTCGGTGGCGTGCGAGTCGGTGAGGGTGAGCGCGCCGCCCGCCGCGATCAGGCCGACGATCACGGCGAGCACGGTATAGGTGATGCGCTCGCCGTGAAAGAAGGACTGCACGAGGTCGCTGTTCCAGACGCCCGCGGGCAGCTGGGTGGTGACGAGTGCGGCGATCAGGGTGCCGACGACGGCGGTGCCGACGCTGGTGCCGACCTCCTGGGCGGTGTCGTTGAGCGCGGTGCCGATCGAGGTGCGGTTGGCCGGCACCGCCTCGACCAGGGCGATGGCGCAGATGGTCATGACCGTGCGCAGCCCGATGGTCATCACGACCATGCAGACCGCGATGGCGGCGTATCCGTGGCCGACGCCCCAGGCGAGGCCGGCCAGCGCCACGGACAGGCAGGCCGCGCCGACGAGGCAGGCGACGCGGTGGCCGAACCTCTTGGCGAGCCACTCCGAGAGCGGGGTCGCCGCGATCATGGTCACGATGAGCGGCAGGTTCGCCAGACCGGCCCGCACGGGACTCCATCCGTAGGCGTACTGGAAATGGAGGATCAGACCGAACATCACACCGGCCATCGCGACGGACGTGCCGATCTGCGCGAGGGCGGCGCCGCGCACGGTGCCGTTCGAGAAGATCTTGAGGTCCAGCATGGGGGCCCTGCTACGGCGCTCGTGCCATACGAAGGCGAGGCCCGCGACCACGGCGCCCAGGACCGAGGCGAGCGTGGCCGCGGAGAGCCAGCCGTGCTCGACGCCGCTGGTCAGCGCGTAGCAGGCCAGGCCGATGGTGAGCACGCTCAGGACGGCGCCCGGCAGGTCGAGCTTGTCGTCGGTGAGGTCCTGGGGCCGGTCGGGCGCGACGCCGAGCCGCACACCGATGGCCGCGATCAGGGCGATCGGCGCGTTTATCAGCAGGAGCCACTGCCAGCTCACGTGGGCGAGCGCGGTGCCGCCGAGCAGCGGGCCGAGAATGAACCCGGACATGCCAACGACGATCATCAGCGTCATCGCGCGCATCCGCAGCGCCTGGTCGTCGAACAGGCGGAAGACGAGCGAGTTGGTGATGGGGGCCATGGCCGCGGCGGCGATGCCGAGTCCGGCCCGCAGGGCGATGAGCTGCCCGGTGGAGTCGACGGCGACGACGGTCAGGCTCAACAGGCCGAAAGCGGCGAGGCCGACGAGCAGGACGCGTCGGCGTCCGAGGCGGTCGGCCAGGGATCCCGCCGTGAGCAGCAGGCCGCCGAACGTCAGCGAGTAGGCGCCGGTGACCCATTGCAGGGCGGTCGTGCCGCTGCCGAGGTCGCGGCCGATGGTGGGCAGCGCGATCGAGAGCAGCGTGTTGTCGGCCATCTCGACGAAGAAGGCCAGGCAGAGCGCGGCCAGCGGGATCCACGCCGCCCGCAGTGATCCGTAGGCACGGCTGGAAACGGGCCCGGTGTCGGTAGTGGTGGCGGTCATGACCGGCCTCCTTTCTGAACGCTGAACGACGCCGAGCATCGAACGACGTTCGACTATGGAACATTGTTCTATGATGGAACGTTGTTCTACCATAGAACCTCGTTCGATATGGAGGCAACTGTGCTTTGATGGACGTCATGACACCGCCGCCGACACGCGCACGCTCCGCTGCCGAAAGGTCCCCCCGGGGGCGCCGGCGCGCTTCGCACTCCATGGAGGCCGTCCTCGACGCGGCCGTGGCCGTGCTCGACGAGGCCGGTGGCTCCGCGCTGACGTTCCGCGCCCTCGCCGCCCGGCTCGGCACGGGCGTCGGCACGATCTACTGGTACGTCCAGAACAAGGACGAGCTCCTCGACCGCGCCACCGACCACGCGATCGGCGGCGTCCTGGCCACCGTGGAGGAACGCCCGGACAGCGACGACCCCGTCGCCGACCTCCGTGCGATGGCCATCGCGCTGTTCGACGCGATCGTGGACCGGCCGTGGCTGTCCGCGTACTTCATGCGCAACACCGACGTCCAGGGCAACTCGCTGCGGCTGTACGAGCGGCTCGGCCGGCAGACCCTGCGCCTCGACCTCACCCCGCGGCAGCGGTTCCACGCCGTCTCGGCGATCACGGGTGTCGTGGTCGGCACGGCCGCCGACCTGGGTGCGGAGATCCCCCAGGAACTGCTCGACGGTGAGGTGGACCGCGAGGAGTACCTCGGCCGCTTCGCCGAGACGTGGCGGTCGCTCGACGCCGAGGAGTTCCCGTTCGTACGGCAGATCGCCGACGAGTTCGCCGGTCACGACGACCGGGAGCAGTTCCTCGCCGCGCTGGACCTGACGCTGGCGGGCCTGCGCCTCCAGGCCGGAACCTGACCTCGAGACATCCCGATGGCCGCCGGCGTCGCCCCCGGGACCCGGCACGAAAGCCGGTCCTCGCCCCGGGGGCTGAGGTGATGACGGCTCGCAGATGTACACCTGAGCTCGGGACCGAGCGCAGACCGCCTGCTGGTCGTCTCTCCAACTGTGCGCATCGCGTACGGCACGGGGAACGTACGGCGTACGTTCCCCGTGCGGCTCGTCCGCGCCGCCTTCAGGCATGCCGCTCGAGTCGGTGGCTGTCCACGAACTCGCCAGTACATCGAGCAGCAACAACGCCCGCTCTGACGTGCACGTCAGCTTTCAGATGCATTCATCCCCGGCGTGAACGCCGGGGGCTTCTGCAAGAGTCCCGGTAACCGCCGTCGACCAGATGCTTGTCGGGCGCAGCCGCCGGAGGCGGCATGGATGTCGGGCAGGGCCGAGACGGCGGTGGCCATGTCGGTGATGACGTTGACGCGCTTGGCGTCGCAGGTCCCACCGCGACGGCGGCCGGCCATCGCGCTCGGTGCGCGGCCGGAACCTGCCGCGCCCGTCGACCAAGAAGTGCTTCGGGCCAGTGGATCTGCCGGAGCACCTCGGCCTGCGCCGGGAGGGCGCTGCCGGGGAAGCGGACATGGAGGCACCCGAGGCATTTCCATAAGCTATGAATATAAAAACGGCTATGCTTCGAGCATGAGTCGTCAAGACACCACTCCTGGCGCGTCCGCCGCCATCGGGGCAGCCCTCTACGGCCTGGCCACCAGGGCCGCGAGACGCCTGCCCCGGGACATGAGCCTGACGTCCGCCGCCACCCTGGCCACCCTGGACCGGACCGGCCCGCGGCGCATCACCGATCTGGCCGCGGCCGAGGGCGTCACCCAGCCCGCGATGACCACCCTGGTCCGGGTGATGGAGGAGTCCGGCCTGGTCGAGCGGCGTGGCGACGCGTCCGACAAGCGGGTCACGCTGGTGTGCCTGACCGAGGCCGGCGCCTCCTATGTCCGGACGCGGCGCCAGGCGGGCATCCACGCGTTCGAGCGGTTGATCGGCGAGCTCACCGACGACGAGGTCGAGGCGCTGGAGGCGGCCCTTCCGGCGCTGAAGCATCTGGCAGAGCTCGAAAGCCAGGACCGCGAAGGGCCGAGCCGGTGACCGGGCAGCCGGCCGGCGGGGCCGCGGTGAAGGCGTTCCCGGTGGGGCGTTCCGAGGCGCGGCTGCTGGTCCCCGCCCTGATCTTCATCGCTCTGGTCGTGGCGGCGGTCGCCAGCCTCGGGACGCCGCTCATCACCAGCGTGGCGACCTCGTTCCACGTCTCGCTCGGCAGCGCGCAGTGGACGCTGACCGTCGCGCTGCTCAGCGGCGCCGTCGCCACGCCGGTCCTGGGCCGGCTCGGAGCCGGCCCGCACCGGCGGGCCACGATCCTCACCACGCTGGCGGTCGTCGTCGCCGGCAGCGCGCTCACCGTGCTGCCGCTGCCGTTCGCGTGGCTGCTGGCCGGCAGGGCGGCCCAGGGCGTCGGGCTCGGGCTGACGGCGCTGATGATGGGCGTGGCCCGGGACCACCTCCCCGAGGAGCGCAGCGGCGCCGTGATCGCCCTGATCTCGGTGGTCTCGATCATCGGGGCCGGCGTCGGCTACCCGCTGGCCGCATTGCTCGCCGAGCTCGGCGGGGTACGGGCCGCCTACGGCCTCGGCCTGGTCGTCACCGCCGCCGCCCTCCTGACCGCCTGGCGCTCCATGCCCGAAGCCCCCGAAGGCCGCTCTGCCCACGTGGACGTGGCAGGCGCGGTCGTCCTGGCCGCTGCGCTGGTCCTGGTGCTGTTCCTCGCCGGCGAACGGAATCTGTGGAGCCGGCACCTCGCCGTAGCGGCGGGCCTCGCCGTCGTCGCGGTGGTGCTGCTCTGCGTCTGGGCCGTCATCGAGCTGCGCAGCACGACGCCCCTGGTCGATGTGCGGGCGGTGCGGCACCCGGCGGTCGCCGGCGCGAATCTCGCCATGTTCGTCGGCGGGATCGGCATGTACCTCCTGCTCACGCTCATCACCCGGTACGCGCAGACGCCGCACGGCGCCGGCTACGGCTTCGGGCTGACGACCTTCGTCGCCGGGCTGGTCCTCATCCCGTTCTCGGTGCTGGGGTTCGTCGCCGGCAAGCTCACGCCGCGGGTCCGGACGCGGATCGCCGACCCCCTGCTCCTGGCCGGCAGCGCCGTCGTGGTCGGCGGCGGGTTCGCCCTGTTCGCGGCGGCCCGGTCGGACCTGGCCGAACTGTTCACGGCGATGGGCGTGCTCGGCTTCGGCGTCGGCGGCTTCTCGGCCGCGATGCCCGGCGTCATCCTGGCCGTCACCCCCAAGAGCGAGACGTCGAGCGCCATGAGCTTCAACTACGTCGTCCGCAGCGTCGGGTACTCCCTGGGCAGCGCCGTCGGCGGCCTGATCCTCGCCGCGGGCACCGGCCCCGGCCACCTCTTCCCCGACGACAGCGCCTACACCACCGCGGCGCTGGTCGGCATCGGCGCCATGGCGATCACGACACTGACAAGTCTCGCTCTCGCCCGCCGACGCTCGGCCTGGACCAACCCGTAAGTTCAGATGCGCTCATCCCCACACTGGAGGTTCCATGCCCAAGAGCTACTGGGTCAGCGTCTACCGCACCATTTCCGACCCTGCGAAGCTGGCTGCGTACAGCAAGCTGGCCGGTCCGGCCGTCGAGGCCGGGGGCGGTCGGGTCCTCGCCCGTGGCGGTCGGGTCGTGGCGCACGACGCCGGAATCGCCGAGCGCACCGTCCTGATCGAGTTCGACAGCTTCGAGCAGGCCGTCGCGGCGCGCGAGAGTGCGGCCTATCAGGAGGCGCTGGTCGCCCTCTCCGACGGCGTCGAGCGCGACTTCCGTATCGTCGAAGGCATCGACTGACCGAGGTCCAGTCGGATCTTCACCGAAGCTCTCTGTGGCACAGCCCGAACCCCACGACGAACGACGATGTGAAAAGCCCACCGGGAACCATCTACTGGCCTCGCTCCTGCTCTCCAGCAGTGCGGGAGAGCTCACGGCCCGACGGTGCCCGGTCCGACCGAGTCCGGAAAGGACACGGGGCACATCGAGGACGAAGTGGCGGTGCCCCTTCAGCGATCAGCTGGAGGGGCGGGATGCTCCGGCAGGGCGAGCCAGTCCGACCAGGAGATCTCGCGGCCGAGGAAGCGCGGCTGGTCGAACGGCCAGTCGGCTGCGATCCACTGCGGCACCAGCGCGTCGAGTGCTTGCTCGACCTTGCTGCCCACCAGCTCGTCCACCACCCACCAGGAGATCTCGCCGTCCGCGCCGGCCCGCTCCGGTGGGTCGATGTAGACGCAGCCGAGCAGCGCTGTCTCCGCCGCGTCGAACAGCGCGTAGTTGAAGGACTGGTGTGCGGCGATCTCCTTCTCGTGCCGCAACAGGTCGGCCTGGTCGGCCGCGTAGGTCATGGTGGCCGCGGGCCAGCCCCAGGCCGGGCCGAAGATGGTCCACAGCCGCTCGCGCGAACCCATCACAGCCGGATAGTCGAGCGGGGTGTCCGCCTCCCGGATCGGCCGCAGGTGATGAGCACCGCCCGGCAGCGGTACCAGGACGGGGTGGACGAAGTCATCGGGAAGCCAGCTCATGGCGCCCGACCGTAGCAGCGCGCGGCCGTCCGCTCCCCTGAATTTTCCCCGTACAGCCGGCGGACCTTGTCCTCGAGGTCGAGGGTGTGGGCGAGGGTGGAGGTGCACCACAGGACCCCGGGGTGCGGGCTGGAGCGACGGCGGCCCGGGCGCAGGTCGCGGTCGATGAGGTTACCGGGACTCTTGCAGAAGGCCCCGGCGTTCACGCCGGGGATGAATGCATCTCAAGGCTGCTCTGACGTGCACGTCAGAGCGGACGTTGTTGCTGCTCGATGTGCTGGCGGACGATCGCCAACGGTGCTCCGCCGCAGGATGCGGAGAAGTATGAGGGCGACCACAGGTGCCCCTGCATGATGGCGCGGTTGATCCGGCCGGTGAACTCCTGCCGTATCCGGCAGGCGGAGACGCCCTTGAGGCTGTTGACCAGCTTGGAGACCGCGACCTTGGGCGGGTAGTGCACCAACAGGTGGACGTGATCGCGTTCGCCATTGAACTCCTTCAGCTCCGCCTCGAAGTCCTCGCAGACCTTGCGCATGATCTCCTCGCAGCATGCGAGCATCTCGTCGTCGAACACCCCGCGCCGGTACTTCGTCACGAAGACCAAGTGCACATGCATCGCCGAAACAACGTGTCCGCCCCGCCTGTAGTCGTTCTGCCCATCCATGAGACCAGTGGTAGTAATGTCGTTGTGGTGCAGCTCCGCTACAACTACCGGGCTTATCCCGATGCCGCCCAGCGTGGTGCGCTGGCGCGCGCGTTCGGGTGTGCGCGCGTGGTGTGGAACGACTGCCTGCGTGCCCGGAAACAAGCGCACGCCGCGGGGCTTCCGTACGTGACGTCGGCGGAGTTGTCCCGGCTGCGTATCACGCAGGCCAAGCGCACCGAGGAACGTGCCTGGCTGGCCGAGGTGTCGGCGGTCGTCCTGCAGCAGTCCCTGCGGGATCTGGATGCCGCCTACAAGAACTTCTTCGACAGCCTCGGGGGCAAGCGGAAGGGGCGCAAGGTGGGCCCTCCCCGGTTCAAGTCGAAGAAGGACACCCGGCAGTCGATCCGCCTCAACACCAACGCCTTCTCTCTGACCGACGACGGCCGGGTGTACGTGGCCAAGGTCGGCAACCTCGAGGTCAAGTGGTCCCGCAGGATTCCGGCCACACCCTCGTCCCTGACCGTCACCAAAGACAGCTCCGGCCGGTACTTCCTCAGCTTCGTCGTGGACACCGAACCGGACGTCCTGCCCGAGGCGGAGACCGACGCCGGTATCGACCTCGGTCTGTCCACGTTCGCCGTCCTGTCCGACGGCAGGAAGATCGACAGCCCGCGCTACCTGCGCCGGGCGGAGAAGAAACTCAAGCGCCTTCAGCGGGAACTGTCCCGTAAGGCCAAAGGATCCAAGAACCGGGCCAAGGCTCGCATCAAGGTCGCACGCCAGCACGCCAAAGTTGCCGACCGGCGCAGGGACTGGCACCACAAGGCATCCACACAGATCATTCGCGACAACCAAGCGGTGTACGTGGAAAACCTCGCGGTGTCCGGTCTCGGGCGCACCCGGCTCGCCAAGTCCGTGCACGATGCGGGATGGGCCGCGTTCGTCGGCATGCTGGAGTACAAGGCGGCTCTGCACGGCCGTACCTTCGCCAAGGTGCACCGCGCTTTCCCGTCCTCCCAGGTCTGTTCGGCGTGCGGATTCCGGGACGGCCCCAAACCCCTGCACATCCGGGAATGGAAGTGCGGCGCATGCGGCACCGTGCACGACCGCGACCACAACGCGGCCCGCAACGTCCTCTTCGAGGGACGCCGAATCGTCGACGCCGGACGGGCGGAGACGCTAAACGCCTGTGGAGCGCCGGTAAGACGGGCAGCCGTGCCCGCACAGCGCGGTGAAGCAGGAAGCCCCCGGAAGGGTCAGACGACCCAGGCCGGAATCCCTGGACTTTAGGCCAGGGAGCACGTCAAGAACCGTCCGTGAACGCGCTGCGCGCTGGCGTGGTCGACGGCCCATTGCCGAAACGTTCGCGGCGCCGTCCCGAAGACGTCGGCCACCGCAGTGGTGATGTACGCGGGCTGTCCGACCGCCGCGCTCCACGCGGCGAGCAGCATGTCGACGATCGTGCTGGGCGCCGTGGCCGACGACAGGCTTCGGAACTCGTCCGGCGTCATTTCCTCGAATGCGATCCGGCGCTCCAGGGCGTCACCGATGATGTTCACCTGTGCGGCTTGGGTCAGCGATTCGGCGCCTGTGAGGACGTAGTCGCCTCTGGCGTATCCGTCCTGACAGAGCGTCCGTGCCGCGACGGCTGCGACGTCGCGGTCGTCGACCGGTGCCGTCTCGGCGGTGCCGTAAGGCCATCGGACGACCTCGCCGGCCCGGATCGCGGGCGCCCACCAGGCCAGCGCGTTCGAGGCGAGCATCCCCGGCCGGATGATCGTCGATTCGAGTCCGGTGGCCGCGATGAGCTGCTCGATGCCGGCGTGCAGCACCGCCATGGGATTGGGCTGCTGGAAGAAGGGGTGTGGTGTCCGGTGCGGGGAGGAGAGGAAGACGACCCGCCGCACATGGGCTGCCAGCCGCTCGACAACTGCCTCGGCGGTCTGGGGCGGGGCGGTCCAGACGAGGAAGACCGCACCGGCGCCGTTCAATGCCGGGTCGAGCGAATCGGGCGCGGTGAGGTCGCCGGTGAAGACCTCGACCTTCGCCGGCAGCGTCGCCGCCGCTTCGGAGCGACGGGCGAGGGCGCGGACCGGCACGCCCGTGTCGAGGAGTTGGTCGATGACGGCGCGGCCGACCCGGCCCGTCGCCCCGGTTACGAGTACGGGAGGAATGTCCAGGTGAGTCATGCCGCCCATGAAAACGTTACTCGGTTAAAAAAGCAACCCGGTAATGAATGTTACGGTGGTCAGGTGAGCGAGTCGACGGGACTGCGGGCCCGCAAGAAGGAGCGGACACGCGACGCCATCGGCGAGGCGGCTGTCTCGCTGTTCCTGGAGCGCGGCTTCGACCGCGTCTCGGTCAACGACATCGCCGCCGCGGCCCAGATCTCCAAGCCCACTCTCTTCCGGTACTTCCCCACCAAGGAAGACCTGGTGCTGTACCGGTTCGCGGACCACCAGGGCGAGGCCGCACGCGTCGTACGCGACCGCGGGTCCCGCATCACGCCGGTGGCGGCGCTGCACCAGCACTTCCGGGCCGGCCTCGATCGCTACGACCCCGTCACCGGCCTCAGCGATCATCCCGAGGTGGTGGCGTTCCATCGCCTGGTCTTCTCCACACCGAGCCTGGCAGGACGGCTCACGCGGTACCAGCTCGAGGACGAGGAAGCACTGGCGGATGCCCTCGGCGAAGGCATCCAGGCACGGCTGCTGGCCGCCCAGGTACTCGCGGTCCAGCGGGTGCTCGCCCGGACCAACTGGCAGAAGATCGCCGACGGTCGTACCGCCCGCGACGTCCGCCCCGAAGCCGTAGCCGATGCCGACCAGGCATTCAGCCAACTGCAGTGACAGACGGCCCTGCCAAGTGAAGAAGGCTCCATGGCCCGTACGGGAGAGGATGTCACTGGTTGACCGACCGCATCCCCGCTTCGTCGTACCGCTCCCCCGCCGCCTCCGGCAGCTCCGCGGTGATGCGCGCCAGGTCGTCCTCGGTCAGCTCGACGTCGACCGCTCCGGCGTTCTGCTCCAGGTAGGTGCGGCGCTTGGTGCCCGGGATCGGCACCAGGTGCTCGCCCTGGGCCAGTACCCAGGCGATGGCCAGCTGGGCGGGGGTCACCTCCTTCTCGGCGGCGATCTCCTTCACCTTGGCCGCCAAGCGCAGGTTCGCTTCCAGGTTGGCGTCCTGGAAGCGCGGGTTCTGACGGCGCCAGTCGTCCGCGTCCAGCTCGTCCGGCCTGGTGAACCGCCCGGCGAGGAAGCCCCGCCCGAGCGGCGAGTACGGCACGAAACCGATCCCCAGCTCCCGGCAGGCGGGCAGCACCTCGGCCTCCACGTCCCGCGACCACAGCGAGTACTCGCTCTGCACGGCGGTGACCGGGTGCACGGCGTGAGCCCGCCGGATGGTCTCCGCGCTCGCCTCGCTCAGCCCGATGCAGCGCACCTTGCCCTCGGCCACCAACTCGCCCAGCGCGCCGGCGGTCTCCTCAATGGGCACCTTCGGGTCGACCCGGTGCTGGTAGTACAGGTCGATGTGGTCGGTACCCAGGCGCTGCAAGGAGCCGTGGACCGAGCTGCGCACGTGCTCGGCCGAGCCGTCCTGCGGGCCGACGGTGCCGATGTCGCCGGGTACGGCGTTGTCCATCCGGTAGTTGAACTTGGTCGCGATCACGTACTCGTCGCGGTGGCCCCGGATCGCTTCGCCGACCAGTGACTCGTTGGTGAGGGGGCCGTACATCTGGGCCGTGTCGAGGAAGGTGATGCCGAGGTCGAGGGCGCGCTGGATCGTGGCGATGCCCTCGTCCTCGTCGGCGGAGCCGTAGAACGCGGACATGCCCATGCATCCCAGGCCGATGGCCGACACCTCGAGGTCCCTCAGGCTGCGCTTCTGCATGATGTGTGCCAGTCCTTCCCTACGTGCTCGTTCGTCGTCCCAGCGGAGGGAGAGCCCCTCGTCCATCTAGCGACAGATGGCGCTGACCGGCATCCCGAGCCGGTGCCGCGCGGTGGCGCGTCGTACAGCCGCCGCCCGTTGCGCTCGCTGCCGTGGCCGTACCGGCGCCCGGCCCGTGTCCGTCGCCGTCGCCACGACGCTACGGCCTGGAGTGCGCTCCAGCGCAAGCGCTCGGCGGGCGGGGCAGGACGCGCGATCCCCGGAGTCCGCCGACCGGACCGGCGGGGCTGACGAGAACTGGGAACGCTCGCGTCAGGCGTTCTCCCCGCGCCCGCGGGCAAGTGCTGTACGGCCCGGAGGCGCCTCGCCGTTTCCTTTGCCTGGGCCGGCCCGGACACCAGGATCAGGAACGTGTCAGAGGCCGGTTGCTTCGTCGCGCTCGTCGAAATTGTCGCGTGCGCGTTCGATGGCGGGCATGTTCTGCGAGGCCCAGGCCAGCAGCACGTCGATGGGATGCCGAAGGGTCTTGCCGAGCGGTGTGATCCGGTACCTGACCGCCACCGGGCGGGTGGAGACGACCTCGCGCTCGATGACGCCGTTGCGTTCGAGGCGCCGGAGCGTCGCGGTCAGCGACTTCTGTGTGACCCGGGGGACGGCCCGGCGCAGTTCGTTGAAGCGGCACGGGCGCTCGCAGAGCTCGTTGAGGACGCTGAGGGACCACTTGTCGAGGATCTGGTCGAGCAGTTCGCGGTGCGGGGCGTCGATGCGGAGTCCGTCGGCGGTATCCATGGCGAAACCTGGTCTCGTTGAAGTGTCTTTCTTCTACTAGATAGCTTCAAGATACCTACTTCGGAGGAGAGAACCCGTGACAGTTCAGCACTTCACACCGCACGGCATGCTGCAGCCGGTCCCGTACCACCACGTCGCCGTGGGCACCGGGACGAAGCACGTCCACGTCAGCGGACAGGTCGCGCGTCGGGGTGACGGGGCTCCGGTCGCGCCCGGTGATCTGGCCGGGCAGGTCGCCCAGGCACTGCGCAACACCGCCGTCGGACTGGCAGGCGCGGGTGCGACGTTCGCAGACGTGCTGCGCCTGACGTTCTACGTGACCCGGTGGGCGCCGGAGAAGATCGGCGACTTCATGGCCGGCGTGGAGGCCGTTGCCGAGGAGATCGGCCTCCCGACTCCCCTGCCTCCCGCCTCCCTCATCGGCGTCGAGTATCTCTTCGAGCCGGACGTGCTCGTCGAGGTCGAGGCGACCGCGATCCTGGACTGATCCCCCGGGTCGGGCCCGGTGCCAGTGCCCGGACCACGTTCCCCGGGGGGAGACGTGGGCGGGAACCCCTGAGACGTCCCGCCCCGGGTCTCCCGGCTCACAGACCTCGGTCCGACATGACCTTCCGCTCGGCCCGGTCCACGGCGAACCGGGCGGCCGGGTCACCGCCGGCGCGCTCCACGGCACCGCGCACCAGGGCGAGGTAGAAGAGGGCCGGCGCGCAGGGTGTCCACCGCTCCTCCGGCTCGTCCGCGATGAAACCGAGCACCGACTCCGGGTCGGCGTCCACGAACTCGAACCGGTCGTGCTCCCACTTGTCGGTGACACCACGCGTCCAGCGCAGGCGCAGTGTCGGCTCGTCGAGCTCGGGCGCCACCGCACGGAAGAACGCCGCCCACTGGTGGTTGATGACGTCGAGCCCGAACCCGAGCAGCTCCACCTTGGTCTTGTCGCCGTCGTGCACGGCGAGTTCCTCGAGGATGGCGCGGCGCGCCACCGCGTGCAGGCTGACCGGGCTGCCGTCCGGGGGCAGGTCGTGCTGCTGGGCCAGGCCCTCGTTGGCCGAGGAGTTCCAGCGCCCGCTGTTCGGCCCGGCGACCTGGGCGCTGCGCCGGGAGAACAGCATCCTGCCGTCCTTGCCGGTCTCCAAGGCCACGTTGACGCCGAAGCTGCAGTTCATCCAGGAGGGCGCGTCGGCCGGGTCGCTGCCCTCCAGGTACTGCTGGCGCAGCGTGAGGCCGTTCTTCTGCCGCCGGTCCAGGTTGAGCGAGGTGGTGAGGAAGTCGAAGTAGTCGGCGTCCCGCATGGTGAGGGAGACCACGGGCTCCTCGGCCAGATGCGTACGGGTGACCACGACCCGCTCGACCGCGAAACGCGCGTTGTTCCAGCGGTGCGGCAGACCGCTGGCCTCCTTGCGCTCCTCCTCCGCCTCGATGGACCGCCGCCAGGCAGCGATCTCCTGCGGGAACTGCACGCGCTCCGGCGTGTACTTGACGTGGACGTTCTCCTCGTCAATGGGCCGGGTCCCGTCCCCCTCGAAGAGATGACAGCCTGTCGCCCGGCCAACCACGGTGAACCTGTCTCGCATCGTCAACTCCAGTGGTAAACAAGCTGTGGTGGACGCATTCGGGGGTGCTGTCGGTCTCATGGTACGAAGCGACGAGGGCAGTCGGCTGACGTTGCTGAAGGTCGAGCGGCGTTCCTCTTCCCTGGTGGGCACGATCGCCGTACCGGAGTACCTCCATCCGGACGCGGAGGAGCGGCAGAGGCTGCGCCGCCCGCAGCTGGCCGAGGTTCGTGACCGCTTCACGGAGACGGTGCAGGAGAGGCTGGGGTTCGGGAAGGCCCTCCGGGCCGACCGGGGCGGGGCGACCCGGCGGCAGCTGCGGGCCGGGTTGGAGGAATTCCTGGCCGACGGCGCCCAGCGGAAGATCCTCTACTGGACGGGGCACGGCGTCCAGCGCGGCAACGAGGGCTACTTCCTCGCCTGTGCCGACTCGTGGCAGTCGGGCGAGTTCGACCCCGCCCGGGCCGTTTCCCTGCTCGATCTGGTGGGATTCCTGCTGCGGCCGGAGTACGAGGCGGACACCCTGCTGATCATCGACGCCTGCTCCTCGCAGAGCTACAACTCCCTGGGCGAGGCGGTGCGGCACGCCGTGGAGCTGGAGCGGGACTCCGTGGTGATCCGGGCGCGAGAGAGCCGGCGCAGGGGCTTCGCCGTCATCGGCACCTCGGGGGCGGACGCGCAGGTGCCGGCGGGCCGCTGGGTGACATGGCTGGAGGAAGCGCTGGCGAAGCCGGACTTCGTGGCGGACGACCAGGCCCGCCCGTTCGAGCCGTCCGCGCTGTACCTGCCGCTGCCGTATCTCTGCCGTGCCGTGGACGCGCGGGCCGCCGACGACGGTCTGGACGAACCCGCGCAGCGGCCGGACTGCAGGGAGGTCCGGGCGCTCCCCAACAACTTCCTCGACAACCCGCACTACCATCAGTCCGACCGGCCGGTGTACACGCCGGCCGTGCTGACGCGGCGGAAGCCCTGGATCGAGGCCGAGCAGTTCGTTCTCGAGGAGAACAGCCATCTCAGCCGCCACTTCGCGGGTCGGCGGGAAGCGCTGAGCCGGATCGTGCGCTGGATGGACACCCATCCGAAGGGGCTGCTCGCGGTAACGGGCCTGGCGGGCACGGGGAAGACGACGCTGCTCGGCCGACTGGCCCTCACCTCCCTGCCGAGCTGGCGGGAGGCCCTCGGCCCGGACCTCGACCCCGCGGCGCTGCCCCGGGCGGGGACCATCCACGCGGCGCTGAGCTGCCGGGGGCAGTCCGCCCATTCGCTGGCCGCGCATCTGCGGGAGGTGCTGGCGGCCATCGACGGGGCGCCACCGCTGCCGGAGGAGCCGGTGACGTCGGAGAAGTTCACCGTCGCGTTCGAGGAGCTGGTCGGCCGGGCGGGTTCGGTGAACCTGCTGTTCGACGCGCTCGACGAGGCCCTCCCGGACCAGGCTTACGCGATCGCCCGGCACGTCCTGAGCCCCCTGGCCAGCACACCCGGTGTCCGGGTGATCGTCGGTACCCGGACCCAGCCCCGCCGGCGTACCACCGCCCCCGCGGCGGAGGAGTCACTCCTGGACACCCTGGAACTCAGCGTCGACCCCGTGGTCCTCGGGGACGACGAGGAGGCGCGCGCGAGCATCGCCGGCATGGTGCTGTCCGTACTGGACACCGAGCAGTCCCCGTACCGGGGTGACGCGCGGCAGGAGGACCGCGACTGGACGGCGGATATCGTCGCGGCGCAAAGTCACGGCTCGTTCCTGGTGGCCCGGCTGGCCGCGGAAGGGCTCGCCCGGCGGACCACGGTCGCCGCCGAGGCCGAGCTGGTGGCGTGGCTGCGTGACGGCGGCACGGACCTGCGCACCCGCCTGGCGGAGGAGACGCTCCATCTGAGTGAGCAGCCCGGCGCCCGGCGGGCCCACGAGGTGCTGCGGGCGCTGGCGGTGGTCCAGGGCCCCGGGCTGGCCCCGGACGAGGCCTGGCTGACGCTCGCCAATGCGCTGCGCGAGACCGGCTCACCGGAGCTCACGCTGAACGACCTTCGGCAGGTGTGCCGGAGCGCCGACGGCGGCATCGTCGCCACCCAGAAGGACGGCGCGCGGCAGGCGGTCGGGGGGATCCGCCATCAGCTGGCCCATCCGAGTTACGGGGAGTTCTTCCTCTCCGACGCGGGACTGACCGTCCGGGAGGCACACCGCAGGGTGCTCGATGCGCTGCGCGCCCGCGCCGGCGGCGACTGGGGTGACGACGACGAGTACACCCTCGAATACCTGGGCGCCCACGCCGCCCAGGTGGGGCTGGACGCCCTGCGGGAGCTCTTCGAGGACGTGGGCTTCCTGCTGCGTACGAACCCCGATGTCATGCTGCCGCTCGCGGCGGGCCTGGCCCGGGACTGTGACGGCGCCGCGTTGTACGGCAGGGTCGCGGACTCGTTCCCCCGCACGTCCGGCCCGCTGTCGGCGTCGGTCCTGTTGGAGCGCAAGGCCCTGCTCAGCGCCACCGCCTTCGTCAGCCACCGCGACGCGACGTACCGGACGCTACGACGCGCCGGCGGCTTCCTGCCCTGGCAGGAGTACTGGACCGATGTGCCGCCGGACCCCCCGGAATGGCGGCGCGCGGCGCCCTCGGGCGGCGCGCGGGCGCTGAGTTGGCGGGCCGGGACCGGGGCGGCGGGGCTGACCCACGCCGGCACCCTGACCGCCGGCGGGCCCGGGGAGATCCAGGTCCTGCACCCGGAGTCGGGCGCCCGGCTGCTGACCCGTCGGCTCCCCCGGACCGGCGGGGAGCGTGGACGCCCGCTCAGCGAGGTCCGCGAGGTGGACGCGGGAGCCCGCTGGATCACCGTCGCCCGGGACGATCAGGCCGTGTACTTCTGGCGCGCGGGTGCCCGGATGCCCGATCAGGAGTACCGGTGGGGCGGGAGTGTGCGCGCCCTGTCGGTGGCCGAGGTGGAGGGCCGGAGCGTGGCCCTGGCGGCCGACGGAGACCGGGTGTGGGTGTGGTTCTGGAAGAGCGGCAGGCACCTGGACACGCAGCTTAAGGAGGTCCGCACGGCTGATGTGCGGCAGCTCGCGGCCCTCACCCTGGGCGGGCGGATGTTCGTCCTGACGGCGGGCGCCGAGCGGGTGGAGCTGTTCGAACTGGGCCACACCCGCGACGGCATCGACGGTCTGCGCGCCTGCCGGACCGCTCCCGGCGTGACCCTGGCGGCACCCGCGATGTCCGCCGCGGCCTCCGCGGTCTCGTCCCGGGAGGGGTTCCTCGCCGTGGCCGACGGGACCGCCGTGTACGTCTGGCGGTGCGAGGCCGTGTCCGGCCCCGAGCCGGTCCTGGAAAGGGTGGCGACGTACGCCTCGAACGCGCGCGGCCTGGCCTTCGGGCGGTACGGCGATGAGCTGTTGCTCGCCGGATACGAGGAAGTGGCCGTCCGGCTCTGGTCCGTCGGGCGGTCCGGACGCGAGGCCACGCTCGTTCTGAACGCCCCCCGTGAGGGCGCCATGGCCTTCGAGCCGGGCGGTCAGGGACTGCTCGCGGTCGCCGACGGCCCGTACATCCGGGTGGTGGACGTGGTCCCCGCGCTGGAGTCCGGCTACGGGATCCAGCGACGGCCGAGCAACGAGCGCCCGGTCCTTGCCCTGGCCGGCGCACCGGACGGTCCGCCGCTGCTGTGCCGGGCCTGGCACGACCGGATCCGGGTTTCCCGGCCGGAGCAGGGGGATCCGGCCGCCCTTCCGGCTACGGAGCTCGCCCATGACGGGCGCACGGTGACGGCGGTGGCCTCGGTGCGGGCAGCGGACGGCTGGACGGTGGCCGCCGCGGCCGGCCGGACCGTACGGCTGTGGCGGCTCGACGACAGCCTGTCGGTCATCACCCACCGGGACATCCCGCTCGGCGGGGACGCCGGCCAGCCGGCCCGCGCGCTGAGTCTGGTCGGCGACCCCGCCGCCGGCACGCTGCGGCTGAGCGTGGCGGACGGCCGACGGCTGGTACGCCACGAGGTCCCGGCCGATGTCTCGTCCGCCGGGGTCGCGGTGCGCGCGATCCTGGCGGACCGCGGGTTCTGCGGGATCGACACGAGGGTCCTGCGGGACGGCACGCAGTGGATGGCCGGTGATCTCAGTGACCAACTGCGGGTCTGGACCGACGGCGAGCAGGGCGTCGAACAGCGCGTCCTGCTCTCGGCCGGCCCCTCCTGCCTCGCCCTCGGAGAGCTGTACGACGACGAGGACGACGTCTCGATGCCCATGCTGGCCTGGGCGGACCACGGCAGCGTGTACATCAAGGACTGCTCCGGCGACCGGAGCATCCACCCCCCGGAGCGGTTGCCGGGGGACTTTCCCGACGTGACGTCCCTGGTGTTCGCCGGCCCCGTGGAGCGGCCGGTGCTGCTGCTTTGCATGCCGCAGACGGTGTCACGCGCATGGGACGTCTGGTCCCGGGCATGGCTGGACGGGCCGGGGATTCCCCCGCGCGGGTACGACGTGCACGCCGTCCGTGCCGCGATGGACCCGGAGGGTCTGGTGGTGGCGTTGCAGGGGATGGACCGCTGCGATCTGATCCGGCTGCCGCACGCGTTCTTCGGCGCCGGGACACGGGGAGAGTGAATGAAACACGATCTGGTGGTCTTCGTCCCGGGGTTCCTGGGCACGCGACTGTGCCGGGACGGCCAGGATGTCTGGGCGCGATGCGGTGAACAGCTGATCGGCGCGGCGCCGGCGGCGCTCACCGAGGTGGCCCTCCCGCCGGGGCTGGGGGACGCGCCGCCCGAGGGCCCCTTCCGGCTGGACGCCGACGCGCTGCTGCAGGTCCCGGACTCCGTGCCCGGGCTGCTGTCCTGCATGGGCTATCCCGATATCCGTACCGCCCTCGGCGACCCGCTCGACGCGCAGTTCGTGCCGTTCGGTTACGACTGGCGGCTGTCCCACCGGCTGGTGGCCCGGCAGTTGAAGACGCGCGTGGCGCGCGAACTCGACCGGTGGCATGCGGAGGTCGACGCGTACTACCCGGACCGGCCTGATGATCCGCGCGTCATTCTGGTCTGCCATGCGACGGGCGGTCTGATCGGGCGGCACTACCTCGAGTGCGAGGACGGCCGGGAGACCGCCCGGACTCTGGTCACCCTCGGCACCCCGCAGCAGGGGCTGGTCCAGGCCGCCCGGCTGCTGGCCGGTCATGCGGTCCCCGGCGACGCGGGCCCCGGCGCGGACGTGGCCTCCCGGCTGAACGAGGCGCTGCGCGACTGGGCGGTCAACCTGCCGGCGGTCGCCCAGATGCTGCCGGTGGCGTACCCCGCCGTACGGGTCGAGGGAAAGAGCCGCGAGCGGCAGATCACCGACAGCCGCTACCCGGTTCCCGGGCTGCCGGGCGACGCCGTCCGCGAGGCGCTGGCCTTCCAGGAGGAGTTCCGCTCGGGCTGCGACGAGCACCGGCGCGTCGGCTCCCTCCCGTACACCGTGCACTGCCTGGGCAGCGTCGACTTCCCGAGCCCCGAGACGCTCGTGCTCTCCTCGGACGGGTCGCGGATCACCGACGGCCTGCCAGGGCCCGGCGACGGGACGGTGCCGCGCCGGTCGGCCGTCGCGGACTGGACCGGGGCGAGCCCCATGCTGTGGACCGGCTTCCGGAACGCGGACCTGGCGAGCGGTCCCGCGCTCCGGGACGCGATGCTCGCGATCCGCGCGGGACGCCCGCCCGGCGGCACACTCGCCAGTGGGGAGGGCATCGCCCTGCACTTCCCCCAGGACCCGGTCGCCGCCGGCCGTCCGTTCGTGATCGAGCTGCTGGGGCACGACCTGCCGCGGCGCAATCTGCAGACGTTCATGTGGCGTTCGGGCCGTCCCGACAAACAGCCCGTCGTCTTCCGGCAGTACGAGCCCGACCGCTACCGGGCGGAACTGGAAGCCACCCCCGGACGCTGGGTGGTCGAGGCGCTGGTCGACCGGCCGAAGGGGCGTGACCGCAGGGACGTCACGGTCGTGGCGGTATGAGACGGGAGCTGGGATGACCGGGACCGACGCCCCCGCGTGGCCGCAGTGCGCACACCTCGACGCCGGGGAACGCTGCCGGGGGCGCAGGGTGGGCTCGGCCACGGCCTGCCTGGCGCATCTGGACAGCGCCGAACGGGCCGCCCACTTGACCTCGCTGACACCCGGAGCCGACCTCGACCACCGGGGCACACCCTTCACCCAGAGCCTGCTCGACGAACTCCTCGCACCGCTCAGGGATCCGGGCAGCGGGCGGGCGCGGGTGGGGGACGCGTCGTTCGACGAGGTGCGGTTCACCGGAGACGCGGAGTTCGAGGCGATCGACTTCGGCGGCTTCTGCTCCTTCGTGTCGGCCGTGTTCGACGGGGGTGTGTACGTCCGCGAGGCGCGTACCGGCGGCGATTTCAGCCTCGCTGCGGCGCAGGTGGCGGGAGACGTGTGGCTCGATGACACCGAAGTGGGTGCCGACGCCTGGTTCTACGAGACACGGATCCGAGGCACGCTGCGGTTCTGTGTCCGCGAGGTCGGCGGCAGTGCGATGTTCAAGGGGATGACGTGCGCGAATGCCTACTTCTCGGGTGTTCGGGTGTGCGGCGTCGCCTCTTTCAACGGGGCGGTCGTCGACGGGGAGGCCGCCTTCGACGGCGCGGTCTTCGAGGAAGGTGCCGACTTCGAGAAGGTCCGGATCACCGGCCGGGCCTGTTTCGACGGTACGCATTTCCACCGGAGCAGGGCCTGCTTCAACGGCGCGGATGTCGGCGGGGACATGCCGTTCGCCGAGGCTCACTTCACAGCGAAGGCCACGTTCGACGGGGCCGCGATCGGTGGTGACCTGTCGTTCTCCGGGGCCCGGCTGGAAGACGGTGCCGATTTCCGGAGGGCGGTGTTCCGGCGCACTGCCCGGATCGGCCCGCTGGTCTGCCCGGGGACGGTGGACTTCTCCGACGCCCTGTTCGAGGCCGCGTCGACGCTGGAGGCCGCCGCGCGGGAGATCCGCTGCCGGCGGACGCGGTGGGCGTCCACCGCCGCGCTGCGGCTGCGGCACGCCGAGGTGGACCTGAGCGATGCCGTGGTGGAGTTCCCCGTGACCGTCGTCGGCCGGCTCCGCCCGTTCGTCTCGCCGGAGGGCGAGGAGATCGCCGAACCGGGGCTCACCGGCGACCGGGTCCGTGTCACCTCGGTCAAGGGCGTGGACGCCGCGCACCTGGTGCTGGCCGACGTCGACCTGACCGGCTGTCTTTTCGTGGAGACGGTCCACCTGGACCAGCTGCGGCTCGAGGGCCGCTGCGTCCTGGCGTCACCACCCGCCGGGCTGCGCTGGACGCGCCGCCGGACCCTTGCCGAGGAGCACCACTGGCGGGCGACCCGGTACGGCGACGGCTGGACACCCGCGCCACGGCGCGTGGAGACGCATGGACCCGCCGCGCTCGCGCCGGTCTACCGGCAGCTCCGCAAGGCTCTCGAGGACGGCCGGAACGAACCGGGCGCGGCCGACTTCTACTACGGTGAGATGGAGATGCGCCGCCACGACACCGCGGCGCCCCGCGGTGAACGGACACTGCTGCGGCTGTACTGGGCACTGTCCGGATACGGTTTGCGCGCCGTGCGTGCCCTGGCCTGGCTGGTCCTGGCGATGACGGCCACCGTGCTCGCGATGATGGTGTGGGGGCTGCCGCGAACCGACCCCGACCCGATCAGTGCGGGGACCACCGACGGCCGACGCATCACCCTGACGACCCAGAAGCCCACACCCGTCAACCCGGAAGGGCCGTACACGAAGCGTCTGTCGGCCGAGCGATTCGAGAAGTCCTTGAGGGTGGTGGCCAACTCGGTGATCTTCCGGGCCTCCGGACAGGACCTGACCACTACCGGGACGTACGTCGAGATGACGGCCCGCCTCGTCGAACCGGCCCTGCTCGGGCTTGCCGTCCTCGCCGTGCGCAGCCGCGTGAAGCGATGACGTGCCTACATGCGGCGCCAGGTGAACCCAGGTGTCTCCGTCGACGCCGCTCGCTCTCAGGAACGCGACGTACCGGTCGCCCTCCGTCGGGGAATCCGGCGCCGGCTCGGCTCAGCGGCGTCGGGCGGCGCGGGGGCGGCACCGTGCACCTGCCGGGGTCCCGTTGCGGCACGGGGCGCGACGGCCCCGGCCGACGCGCAACCGGCTGAGCGCGTCCCGATCCCCGCGGCGTCCGCGCCGCCCGTCCCGCCCTCCCTCATCCTCAACTCCAGCCAGGGCACGGGCAAAGGGGTCGCTACGGGGATGTCAGCAGCCCGACCACGGCGAAACCGCGTGGTGACCTGCACGGACGCGGGGACGCTTCTGCGGGGCGCGCAACAGTCGGCACAACCCTTGGCGCAACATCCAGCGCAACCGACAGGCGCACCCCTTGGCACAACCCCGTGCTCCTGGCCGCCCGAGGCATCCCTGTCACACAGCCCGGACGGTTCGCCGGGCTCAGGTCATCTGCGGGCGATCCGATTCGGGCGGGCCTCGCGAACCCCGACCGGATCAGCAGAACGGTCGGAACTCCTTGAAGCTGGGCGCCGGGCGCGGGTCCGGCAGCCGGTAGGCGCCGGTCCGCGGCCGGCCGCCGGCCGGGTCGGTGGTCCCGTCCGCCAGAGCGCCCGGTATCGGACGCCACCCCAGATTGGTCTCGAAGTACGCCACGGCAGCACCGACCGATGGCCACCAGACATCGTCGAGCAGCACGATGCCGCCAGGCCGGACGATCTCGCCCAGGAAGTGGAGGTCCACGAACACGTTGTGGAAGTGGTGACTGCCGTCGACGAACGCCGCGTCCGCGGTGAAACCCACGTCGGCCAGCCGGGCAAGGAAGCGCTGCGACGGCTCGGTCACCAGCTCGACGATGTCGTCCAGACCCGCGCCGCGCAGCAGCTCCCACCCGACACCGTCGTATGCCGTGTACTGGAACGGGTCGATCACCACATGCCGCGGGTTGCGTGCACCGGTGCGCAGCAGCGCCTCGCCGATCGCCAGCGCCGAGCCGGCATAGGCGAGCCCGATCTCGACCACCGTGCCGACCTGCTCTTCCACCAGGAGGTCACGTATCTGATCACCGTCGCGCTCCGGCAGCGTGACGGTGGCGAAGTCCGGGCCGCCGTCGGGACTCCGCGGCGGCCCGTGCCGGGTGAGTTCGCGACGTACGGCGGCCACGCGAGCCGGCCGCTCGCCTCCGATTCCGTCCGGTTGCACGATCGAGTTCACCGGACACGCTCCTTCTGCCCGAGGGAAGGGGACGTGGTCAACTGTGCCACTCAGAACGCAGGAGCTCAGGAGCCGAAGCGGCCTTCTTCTCCTCCTGGGCTCAGACGGGTGCAGCGGGCATGACGCCAGGCGTGTGCTCCCGTCTCGGGGATCGGGGCGCGGGCCACGGCCGCCCGTCATCCGCCGTCCGGCAGTCGCAGCAAGGGCGCAATGACCGCAGGATCCGGCTGCGTCGGCTACAGGTCCCGGACGGCCCGTGGAGCGGCCTCCGCGCGGGCCACGGCCGCGGCGTCGACCAGGCCGAGGAGTATCTGATGCTGCCCGGTGTCACCACCGCCCCGCGCCCTGCTGTTCGGGCGCCGGGCTCGGTTCCCGTCGCCCCACACGTGGTGCGGCGCCGCGCACAGCTTGTCGTTCATCGCCGCGCTCCCCACGGCCCGGAACCGTGCGGGCCCTTCCCGTGTCACAAGGACCTACGACCGTGCCGGCCAGACCAGCGCCTGGGCGACGATGACGCTCTCACCGTTGAAGGTGACGGCCGGGCCTTCGTGCAGTTCGTAGCCCAGACCGATCATTTCGCTCACACGCTGGCAGAACGTGGCATCGTCCTGCCCGGTCAAGACCCGGTAGATGGGCAATCCGTCTGGTGGTGTGGTCATGAGGAGAAGAATCCCAGACGCACTCCCAAGGCCGGCCCTCGGCGTCGGGGTCCAGGGACCGCGGGACGCGGTACCCACGGACGGACCGGCGAGTGCGGGCCGGCACGGTGCTCGTGGACGCGGACCTCGCCGCACGGGAAGGTGTGCCTTCACCCGGCGCAGCACGCGAGAACGGGAGTCGTTCGCCGACGACTTCGGGAGTCACCTCGCGGTGTGCCGGCATGATCATGCCCGTTGTCCTTATGGTCGGCGGGGAGTGAGGCAGGCTTCGAGGGCGGCTCGCTGGTGCGGGGGCAGGTGGTCGCCGAGAGGGACTTTGCGGGGGCTGTGATCGCCCTCGCAGAGCCAGCTCTGCTCGTCATCGTCGAACCACCATTCCTCCGCGCCCCACATGGGGTGTCCCTGGAGCAGTTGTCCGGCCAACGCCTCGCTCGGCTCGGGCGCACCCTGGGCGGCCAAGGCCTCGACCACTGCCGTCACGGCCTCCTCCGGAACCGCCGCGTCGCCGAGAACAGGCAGAAGAAGCAGGAGACGGGCGTGAGGGTCGGTGACGCCTGCCGCACCGGACGGTGCCTCCAGCAGGGCGGCGAGTTCGGGCCAGCACAGCCCGGGGCCGATGCGGTCCTGGCCGTCGCCGGCCAGGACGAGATCCTGGCTCCAGTCGGGATGGGTGAGGAAGTAGTCCGTGGTCGTGAACTCCTCGCCGCTGTTGTAGTGCACGACGATCGCGAAGCCGCCGGCCAGCGGCACCGTGAACACGGGCCACGCCGACGGATCGTGGAGGGTGTCCAGCATGGCGTCCGCGTCGCCCGCGTCCGATCCGAAGGCCTCCGGCGGGTACCCCTCGGACATGTCCGCCAAGTGGGCCGGCCAGAAGCCCGGCTCGTCCAGGAGCGGGTGCCCGTCCACGACGGGGGACGAGGAGTACCAGTGCCGTGCCATCACCATGCCGGGATTCTCTCCGATCCCGGTCAGGACTGTTCGAAGCCCCCTGCCCTTCACGCTGGGCCGGTGGGTGCACACCGGCAGCGGAAAGCACTGCGAGCCGGGGAACTGGAGCTGCGGCGCACGAAGCTCTTCGACACTCCGAGAGCCGGCATGGTCTGTCACCCGGCGTAGAAGCCGGGGAGACGAAGCCGGCGGCGCTGCGCTCCTGCCGGCGCGCCACCGGGCACCTACGGGGACACGGTGCACGGCGCCCGGCGAGTACGCCGGTTCCGGCCCGCGCGCGCCGCCCCTTCCGTAGCATGGCGCCATGATCCTCAGCCGACGCCGCACCACCGCCCCGCGGTCCTGTGTGCTCGTCCTCCACGGCTGTTGTTGATCCCC
Organism: Streptomyces flaveolus; assembly: GCF_044765825.1. Taxonomy (NCBI): domain Bacteria; kingdom Bacillati; phylum Actinomycetota; class Actinomycetes; order Kitasatosporales; family Streptomycetaceae; genus Streptomyces; species Streptomyces flaveolus. The sequence continues at coordinate 130,385 of NZ_JBIWKU010000002.1, forward strand.
ACCGAGTGATCCGCGCCGCGCGGTCCCCGTCCACCCGCCGGGTGGGCGCACCGCGCCGGTGCCGAGCATCGCCCCGGGGCACCTCCCCGCCCGGGGCCTTCCACCTCGTTCTCCGCGTTCCCGACGCACCGTCCTTCCTCCGGCAGGGGCCGTGCTCCGGGCGAAAGGCAGGCCGCCATGCGTATCTCCGAAACCGCTCACGACCGCCGCAGACTCCGCCAGTGGCTGGCCGGCGAGGCCCGCGCCGACGGCGTCGCCCGCCGCGACATGCTCCGGCTCCTCGCGGCTGCCGGACTGGCCGGTGCCGCCGGCGCGGCGCCGGGCCCCCTCGCGCGGGCCGCCGACCGGGCCGTCACCGCGGCCGGGATCGTCAAGCCCCTGCCCGAGGCGTGGTTCACCGTCCGCGGCACCAACGCCGAGACCCGGTTCGCCGCCCTCGCCGGTACCGGCTACCACACCCCCAACGAGCGCTTCTTCGTCCGTAACCACACCACGACGCCTGTCCTCGACGCCGCCGACTGGTCGCTCACCGTCTGGGGCGACGGCCTCCGCCACCGCCGCCCGGTCGAGTTCTCCCTCGACGACCTGAAGACGTTCCCGTCCGTCTCGCACAGCGCGTTCGTGGAGTGCGCGGGCAACGGACGCAGCCTGTTCACCACCCAGCAGGGCCAGTCCGTCAGCGGCACCGCCTGGACGCTCGGCGCGATCGGCGCCGCCCGCTGGCGCGGTGTCCGCCTCGCCGACGTCCTCGGGCGGGCCGGCCTGGACCGGCGCGCCGTGGACGTCATGCCACGCGGTCTCGATGCCCCCTACGCCACCGCCGACGGCACCGACCTCGGCCGGGTCCGCCGTCCGCTGCCGCTGTCCAAGGCCCTCGACGACGTCCTGCTCGTCCACGAGATGAACGGCGAACCGCTGCCGCCGGACCACGGGCACCCCGTACGGCTCCTGGTGCCGTCCTGGATCGGCATCGCCTCCATCAAGTGGATCGGTGACATCGAGGTGGCGGCGCAGCCGCTCTACTCGCCCTGGAACACCGACTTCTACCGGCTCTTCGGGGACGCCCACCCGGCCGGCGGCAGCGCCCCGCTGACCCGGCAGACCGTCAAGAGCGCCTTCGAGCTGGACCGGGGGGCGAATCTGCCCGCGGGCACCACGCACCGGCTCACCGGGCGTTCCTGGTCCGGGACCGGCGGCATCGTCCGGGTCGAGGTCAGTACCGACGGCGGCACCACCTGGGGCGAGGCCCGGCTGCACGACAGGCCGCGCCGGGACGGCTGGGTCCGCTGGTCCACCCGGTGGCGGCCGTCGGCCCCCGGCCCCCGCACCCTGCTGGCCCGGGCCACCGACAGCACCGGACGGACCCAGCCGGACGCCACCGCCGCCAACACGCAGGGCTACCTCTTCGACGCAGTCGTCCGCCACCCGGTGCACGTCGTCTGAGAGCGGGCGGGGCGAGGCGGTTCCGGTCCCGCCCCGCCTCCGTCGCCGGTCACGGGGCAGGCCGCCTGCCACCTGCGGCGCGCGAAGCAGGAGCGGTGTCACGGGCTTCGGCGCGGTCCCGCGTACACAGCGTCAAGAACGAGAGCCAGGAGCCGGTGGGCCGCTTCGGCATCCTCGTCGCGGGCCATGGACAGCGCGATGCCGGTGCATCAGGAGGCGAACGTACGCCGGCACGCCCCCGTTCTGCTGCCCCGCCCTCCCCGGCCGGCCGCCTCGCGCCGAACGGCCGGACCCGCCGGACGCGGAGGACAGCGAACCCGCCCACCGCTCCCCCGGCCGGCACGAGGCCGTCCTCGGCGGGCTGTTCACCCCCATTCGTCCGGCCAAGCCGTGTCCGGCGTCCGTCCCGGCTGGCGGCAGGCTCGCGCGAGCGGGTATCTCTATGCAGGAGGGAGGGGAAAGAATTGGTGCGCAAACTGGCGGTACGCGTCACGAGGCGGCGCCGCCCGGCGATACCTGGCCGCTGGAGGCGCTCTCGCGTGCCCGTGTCACACCGGTCACAGAGACAGCGTGCGGTCGCCGAGCTGCGGGCGCAGGGGCGTTACGGCCCGGAACTACGGGACGTGCTGCCCGCGTTCACCGGCCTCGCTCTCGCCGTCGCCGGCCTTGTGGTAGCCCTCGCCTGGCTGTACCGCGCGCTCGGCGCGGGGGGCCTGGTGCTGGGCGTGCTCCTGCTCGCGGCCGCCACGGTGGTGGGGTCGCGCTGGCGCCGTGCGGCGGTTCGCCGGCGCGGCGGCATCTACACCCCGGCCGAGCTGACGGCACTGGATGAGCACGGCCTGGCGGTGGCCGCCGAACGGATGCTGCAGCGCGACGGCTGGCACGTCATCTCCGTGCCGGACGCGGGCCGCCCTCGGCTGTACGCACGCGACCGCGGCGGCCGCCATCTCGACGTGGGGTTCCGCCCGCCGGACGAGGCGTCGGCACACGAGGACACACTGGTCGGCCCTGCCCCCACCCTGAGGGAGACGGGCCGCCCCGGCGGCGACAGCCTGATCCGCGTAGTGGTCAGCCGGGGCTCGTACAGCCGCACGGATGTGCTCTGGGCCTCCCGCCAGGGCGGCGTCCACCTGATCGACGGCCGCCTGCTGCGGCAGTGGGCCGCCGGGACTTCCCTGAACGGCCTGGGCCTGCCTCACTGACAGCCGAGATCGCCCGCGCTGCCGGCACGTTCCTCGCGGCTCACGCCCGCAGCACGGTGACGCCGAGTGAGCCGTCAGGGGACGGGCCGGCCGGAGCACGTCCGTCCTGCCGCGAAAGAGCAGGTTCCCACCGGTCTGTTTTCCGCCGGCCCGGTAGGATTTCACTCCCGCTACCATCTCTGAGCTTCCTCGTTGCTGATGATGTGAACTTCTCAACTTCGGGGCCCACGGGTGCCGTTCTGCGTCTTCATGACGTGCGCAAGGCTTATGGCCGGCGCCCGGTGCTGCGGGGGGTGAGTTTGGATGTGCCGCGGGGCTGTCTGCTGGGCATCGTCGGTGCGAACGGCGCGGGCAAGAGCACGCTGCTGCGCATCCTGGTGGGTCAGGCGGCGGCCGACAGCGGCACGGTCCAGTGCCGCGGCCGGATCGGCTACTGCCCGCAGGACACCGTGCTGCACCCGGCGTTGACGGTTCGGGAGCATGTGCGGTTCTTCCAGGCCGCCTACCGGCTCGATGACTGCGAGCGGGTGTGGGAGCTGCTGGAGCAGTTGCGGTTCGACGAGAGTCCTCGCAGCCGCCTGCACACGCTGAGCGGCGGGACGCGGCAGAAGCTGAACCTCGCGGTGGGGCTGATGCACGATCCGGAGGTGCTGCTGCTGGACGAGCCGTACCAGGGCTTCGACTGGGAGACGTATTTATGCTTCTGGGAGCTCGCCAGGGCCCTGTGCGAGCGGGGCCGTACGGTCGTGGTGGTCTCCCACCTCGCCCATGACCGGGAACGCCTCGATGTGCTGCACCGCCTCCAGGACGGCGTCCTGGCCGTCGACCACGGCGCTGTTGCGGGGGGTGCCGCATGAGGTGGTGGTGGCAGTGCATGGGCACGGCGGTGCGTCATGCTGTGCTGGAGCAGGCCCGTAACCGGTTGGCGCTGGCCTTGGTGGTCTTCTTCATCCCGCTGTGGCTCACCCTCGCCTACCGGGTGCTGCCGAGTGATCCGGTGCGGTTCTTCCTGCGCGCGGCGGGCCGGCCGGTGAACCTTGATGCCAACACGGTGACGCAGCTGTCGGGGGCGTTGCATTCCATCGCGTTGATCGTCGGTTTCATGATGTTCCTGGCCGCCAGCCGCTCGGCGGAGTTCGACCACCGCCTGGTGCTCGCCGGATATCCGCGCCTGTGTCTGCTGCTGGCCCGCAGCGGCGTACTGCTGCTCACCGCGGCGCTGACGGCCGGCTACGCCACGGCGTGGGTGTGCGTCTTCTACCGGCCCGAGCGCCTCGACGTCATGGCCGGCGCGTTCATGGTCGGGGCCCTGACCTACGGGGGCGTGGGCATCCTGCTGGCGGCGATGCTGCGCAGCGAGCTGGCGGGGATGTTCGTCGTCATCATGGTCAGCCTGATCGACCTGACACTGCAGAACCCCGTTGCCAACCCTGCCGCCGACAGTCCGATGCTGAAGTGGCTGCCCGCCTACGGGGCGATGCAGGCTTCTGTCTCCGCGGCCGATCTCACCTTCTTCCCCTGGCGTCAGCTTCTGCTGGGTCTGTGCTGGTCGGCCGGTCTGACCGTTGCCGGGCTGGCGGCCTTCACCGCGCGTACCAGCCGACGCACCCTTGTGCGGACGCTCCTGGGCCCGCGCATCTCCAAGCCCTCCGCCCACCTGATGGCCCTGCGCCTGCTGCACCCGGTGCGCGCCGGCATCTACCGTCAGGCCGGCATCCACGACGCCAAGGTCATCGCCGGTTACGAGATCTGCCGCCGCCTGATGCACCGCTCAGGCCCGGTGGAAGCGGCTCTTCCCAAGCTCTTCCCCACCCGTCTGCGGCCCGTGCTGTGGGCCATGTACGGGTACGGCCGGTACCTCGACAACATCTCCGACACCCAGCAGCTTGATCAGCAGGACAGGTTCGAGCGCGTCAGCCGGTGCAGCGAACTGCTGGAAGCCGATCTGCGGCGGGGCCACAGCGAAGATCCGCTGCGTTCGGCCATCGTGCACGCGGTATGGGCCTGGGACCTGCCCAGCGACGGAGTCGGGGCGACCAACGCCGTCTACCGCCAGGACGCCAAGGGCACGACCACGCTGGCCACCTGGGACGACTGGCTGGCCTACTGGCGCACGCTGACCTTTCCCTTCGGGGTGAGGCGCCTGATGACCCTGCTCACCGCCCCCGGGCTGACCTTCACTTCCGGCGACGCCCAGGCACTGCGGGTGTGGACCGACGCGCTCAACCTCCTGGACGTGCTGCGCGACCTGCGCGAAGACGCCGCGGAGGGCTTGGTCAAGCTGCCGGCCGCTGTACTCGACGAGTACGGCATCGTCACCGAGGACCTCGCGCAAGGCCGGGCGGGCGGCAGGTTTGCCGACATGGTCCACGCCATGACCGCCCAGGCCCGTCAGTGGCTGGAGCAGACCGCGACCGCCGGCACCGGGCATCCGCCCATGGCCGCCGCGCTGCGGACCATCGCCGACCTCCACCGGCTCGAACTCGACCGCATCGACCAGAAGCCCCACGCGCTCCTGACAGGCCGCATCCGCGCCCACCCGGTCCGCTTCCACTTCACGCTGGCGCGCGGCCGGCTCCGCGTGTCCGGAACCTGGCGCCACCACACCCGCACCCGCACCGCCGGCCGGACGTCATCTGCCGCCGTCCCGCTGCCACGCTCCGCGGAAAGCGGCCCCACTGCTCCTGCAACGCCGCCTCTGCTGCCGCCGGTGCCGCACCCCAGCGGTGCCCGGCCGCCCCGGCTGCCCGCTCACCTGCTCCCCCGGCACGTGGCGGTCATCATGGACGGCAACGGACGATGGGCCACCCACCGCGGCCGGCCGCGCACCGCCGGCCACGAGGCCGGCCAGACCGCCGTGCGGGAAGCCGTGTACGGGGCCCTGGAGATCGGCCTGCCCTGCCTGAGCCTGTACGCCCTGTCCACCGAGAACTGGACACGCCCCACCGCCGAGATCGAAGCCATCCTGCACCTCTTCCAGGCCAGCCTCGACAGGGAAACCGAGGAAGTCTGGCAACGCGACGTACGCCTGCGCTGGTCCGGCACCCCTGACGGGCTGCCCCCGGACCTGGTGCGCTCACTGCGCCGGACCGAGCACGCCACGCGTGACCGGACCGCCCTGACCCTGAACATGTGCGTCAACTACGGCGGCCGCGACGAACTCACGCAGGCCGCCCGCGTCCTGGCCCGTCAAGTGGCCGCGGGAACGATGGACCCCGACGCCATCACCCCCCGGCATCTGGCCGCCCACCTGCACCAGCCCGACCTGCCGGAGGTGGACCTCCTCATCCGCACCGGCGGTGAGATGCGCACCTCCAACTTCCTTCCCTGGCAGGCGACCTACGCCGAACTCGTCTTCCTCGACACCCTCTGGCCCGACGTCGACCGCACCCATCTGTGGCAGGCCGTCGACGCCTACACCCGCCGCGACCGCCGCTTCGGAGCGGCGCAGTCGGCCTCCGGCCCGCCCGACGACCACGGATTCGCCAGGTGATCTTTCGACGGCGCCAAGGGGGTGGCCCGGATGTGCGAGAACTCAGGACTTGTCCTGCGGGGGCCCTGCCACGGGCGGGAAGCGCTACAGGTCGAACTCCAGGTGCTCGATGTCCGTGAACCGGACCTCCTCCAGGGAGCCGGCGCGGCGGCCGCTGTCCTGGAAGTAGACCTCCTTGAGTGCTTCGGCGGCGATCTCCTTGAGCTCGCGGTCGCCGGCGCCTGCCTCCTGGGCATCGAAGAGGCGGGCCGCGTACCGCGGGGGCAGGGCGACGGTCAGGTGACGGATGCGGTCCTGGTCCGTCGACCCGATCGGCGCGGTGTAGCCCATGCGGGCGCGGGTGTCGATGACGATGCCGCCGGTGGTGGCCGCCTGCTGCCGGGCCCTGGCCCGGACCTGGGGCTGCCAGCGCTTCTTCACCTCGCGTTCCAGGCGTGCGGCGAGGTCCGGTCGGGGCTTCTTGATCTGGTTTCTCACGTAGCGTTCGACGGTGCGCTGGGAGATTCGCAGCGTCTGGGCCACCGCTTTGGTGCCCTTGAGCTGTTTGACCAGGTACCGCATCTGCGCGCCCGCGCTCTTGGGCGCGGGGCGGGTGAAGGCCTTCTGCACGGCGGCGTCCAGGCCGTTCCCGAACAGGCTCATCGCCGGCTCCTACTCTCCGCTGTCGGCGTCGGTGACGGTGCCGTCCTTGATGTAGCGGGCGAGGTTGAGGTCGGGGGCGTTGAACCGCTCGCGGACCTCCTCGCCCCACAGGACGCTCTGGGTGCCCTCGTGCTTGACCAGGCCGGGGTTGACGCCGAGTTTGAAGCCGCCGGGCAGCGGCTTGCCGTCCCGGTAGGGCACGAAGTCCAGCGGGCTCGGCCCGTTCGAGGCGTAGACGACGCAGTCGGACAGGATCGCGACCGGGTACTGGCCGGTGAACGCCGCGTGCTTGACGATCTTTCGGTGCAGGTTGATCCGTGTGCGGGAGATGACCGCCGCGCGGATGTCCGGGCGCCACGTCGGGCGGGACAGCGCCCGCCACGGCTCGCCCGGCCGCCAGCCCTCGCCCCGGGGGCGTTCGCGGAGCTTGCCCAGGCCGCCTTTGACCGTCGCCTTGATCGCGGAGACGACGATCGCCAGCTCCGGGTCGCGTTCCTTGCAGCCGTCCATCGCCGCGAGGAAGTCGGCCGGTGACAGGTCGGCGCCGACGCCGAGGTCGGCCATCGTGGCGAGGTAGGCGTCCCGCAGGCGGCTGTACCAGCCGTCCAGGTAGCGGCCGTTGTCGTACCGGACGTACGCCTCGGTCGGGCGTACCTCGTAGCCGAGCTCCACCGCGTACGCGACGGTGGGCGTCGCGTACCAGGCCGGGCCGGTCGGGCGCTCGCCCTTCGGCGTGAACGGGGAGGGCAACAGCGAGGCGTCCAGCTCCGCCCACCTGTCCTTGCCGGCCTTCACCCGGGACAGGTCGACGTGGGACAGGTCGACCAGCCAGGAGCCCGGCAGCTTCGGATCGAAGACAGGGTTCGTGACGTGGGTGGGGGCGCCGAGGCCGACGACCAGGCCGTTGGCGCCGGCGGCGAAGGCCATGTTGACGTCGATGCCGACCAGGTGCCGCAGAGTGCATTCGTCGTCGGTCATCGGCCGCGCCCAGTCGTACGCCTCCTCGAAGAGCTTCTCGCCGGGGCCGCGGACGTGGAAACGCGGCAGGTCCGCCAGTAGCGGATGCCCGTCGGGGGCCTCGCACGGCGCCGGGTCGACCGGGTCCTTGCCCAGCGAGCCGGGATTGTGCTCGGAGTGCCGCTTGCCGTCGGCGTCCGGCTCGGACGCGCGGGTCGCCGGGTGCAGCGCGGTCATCAGCTCCAGGCCGGTCACGGCGGTCGAGCCGCGCGGCGTCATCACCCGCGAGGCGTACACGCCCAGTACGCGGGCGAGTTCCGCGGGCGGAAGCTGCCCGGCCTTCCCCCAGTGACGCGCGTCGAGCGCGTGCCAGGACGGGATGCACAGCTGGACGCAGGCCCGTGACGAGCCGGTGGCCGGGCGGTAGATCCGCGCCCACGGCCCGAACCCGCGCTTCGTCAGCTTCCACTCCGCGCGGACCAGTTGCTTGATGACCTTGTGGTTCTCCGGGATCCGGCCGGCGAGCCGCTCCTGCTTGGTGAGGGCGACAGGAAGGCCGTAGCGCTCCAGCGCGGCCTCGGTGAGCACGAGCAGCGGGTCGGCGTCCTTCCCGGCGGCGGACAGCCTCGGCTGTCCGAGCCGCGCCTCCTTCAGCGTCCACTCCATCAGGGCCGGGAGGCTCTTGGCGGGCACCTCGAGGACCAGGCCGCCGGTGCAGTACGCCAGCACCTGCCCGTCCTCGACGTCGACGACCGCCAGCGGCCCGTTCTCGAACCGCCGCCCGGTACTGTCCGCCTGCCGGCCGGCCCGGGCCCCCTTCCGCGCACCGGCGCTGCTCCCTGGGCGCGGTGCGGCCTGCTCCGCAGGCTCGACAGGGTCCGCAGAGACGGGGGCGGGGGCGGGGGCGGCCGGGATGCTGTCGCGTGCGGCCGTGGCCGAGGCCTCGGGGGCCGGGTCGGTGGACGGCATCGCGGGTGAAGCGTCAGTGGGCGCGGGATAGAGCGCCGCGAGCTTGTTCAGCAGCCGCGCGTACGCCTCACGTTCCGGGCCGCGCGGCTCGGTCGTCTTCTTGACCGACTCCCAGCCGGACACCGTCGCCCGGCGCACCTTCAGCGCGGCGGCGACTTCGTCCAGAGTCAAGCCGTGCGCGACCCTCAGCCGCTTGCGCTCCTCCGCGGCCGGCAGCGCGGAGCGGGACGCGACCAGCGCGTCGACCGCGTCGAACAACTCGGACATCGAGCACCTCCGACTCCCACGCTACCTCGGAAACCGTACGGATCGCGTACGGTCGCCGTGCATATCGAGTGCGTTCCGGTGTGGCGGGTCTCGCAGGAGCCCGGCCGCCGCCCGCGTGCCACGACTGTGTCGTGCGCGGCGAGCAGCCGGAAGGCGGCACGGCGGACATGCCACGGCCGCTCGGAGCCGGTGCGTTCCAGCCGCCCCCGCCTCGGCAGGGCGGCACCGGCCGCACTCGGGTCGCCGGCCTTGCCAAGAGTTGCCAAGTCGGCGTCTCCTTCCCGGTCGGCCGCGTCGGTGCAGGCGAAGGGGGTTCTCAAGTGGTTCTCGGTTCGTTCCCTACGAGCTGGTGCGTGATTACGGTTGAGGCGTGCTTGCCTGATCAGGGTCGTGGTCACGCTGGACGAGCGCTCGAGGCGCCCTGCGTTAAGGGCAGTTGGAGTCGTTCGGGGGTGCTTGAATGAGCGGTGTCGGCACCGTAATCGACCGCAGGGAGCGAGCACCGCGATGCGAAAGTCGTTTCACGCAGCGCATGTCTACATGATCATCGGGGTGGTCTCGGGGCTGTTCTACCGGGAGTTCACCAAGATCAAGGACTTCACCGGGGACACGCAGCTGTCGGTGATGCACACGCACCTGCTGACGCTGGGCATGTTCGGTTTCCTGATCGTTCTGGGGCTCGACAAGCAGTTCGGGCTGTCCCCGTCGAAGCTGTTCACGAACTTCTTCTGGTTCTACAACGCCGGTATCGCGGTGTCCGTGGGCATGATGGGCGTGCACGGTTGTCTGACGGTGCTCGGCCATGAGATGCCGGAGGCCCTGTCGCTGGTCGCGGGCCTGGGGCACATCCTGCTGACGGTCGGGCTCATCCTGCTGTTCGTGCTGCTGGGCAAGCGGCTCAAGGAGCCGGCCGGGCAGCAGCAGCCGCCTGCCGGGGAGCCGGAGCAGGTGAAGAGTACAGTCTGAGCCGCCGGCTGTGCCTGCGCTCCCCCGTGGCCTGGCCGGTTCAGGCCGGCTGGGCGGCGGGGCCGGTGAGCTGGTCGGTCAGCATCGCCAGGCGTGCCCCGGTCGGCTCCGCGTCGAGGCGGCCGGCGTTGATGAGGGTGGCCATGCCGTGCCAGGCGCTCCACAGCACCTCGGTGAGCACACGGGCATCGCGGCCCGCGGCGAGGGGGACGACGGCTTCCTCGATCTCGGTCAGGGCCTCGGCCAGCGGGCCGGGCGCGCAGGGGCCGTCGCTGTCGTCGCCGGATTCGAGGACGAGCATGGCCTGACCGGGAGCCGGTGACAGCCGGTGCGGTCAAGATCTGCCGGGTCACGGGTTCGTCCCAGCGGGCGGCGTTGCGCGAGCGGGCGCGGCCGGTGGCGCGATGCGGGGCGGCGGGGCCCGGAGACGGTGCCTCCCGGCGTGCCGGGGCACACCGTTCCCGTGCGCGGGGTCTCGTTGTTTGTAACAGGGGTGTCCTGGCGGGCCGTTGGGCGGAACGCTTCGCCGGTGCGCAGCGGTCCTGGTGGTCACAGACGCTCGCTCGTCCCCCCGGGGCCAGGCGGGCGGTACCTGTCACCGAGACTGAGGGAAAAGACGATGCGCGTTCGCAAGCTCACCTTCGCCGCCCTGGCCGTTGCCGCGGGTCTGTCGCTCACGGCCTGCAACGGCGACGACGGCACGGCACAGAGCGACGGCCCGTCCGCGTCCTCACCGGCTTCCTCGGCGGGCGGCTCGGGCTCGGGCGGTGCCGGGCAGGACGGCGGGAAGGACGGCTCCGGGAACGCCTCCGGCGGGCAGAGCACGGACGGCAGCTCCGGCGGGCGGGACACGTCCGCCGGGACCGGCGCGGGCGCCGAGGCCGGCGCGTGCCGCACCGACGAACTGGACGTCACCGCGTCGGACAGCACCATCGACGGCGACACCGAGGGCTCGGTCGCCATCACGTTCACCAACGGCGGCGGCCGGGACTGTGCCCTGACCGGGTACGCGGGCGTCGACCTGAAGACCAACGCGGGCGATCTGTCCGCCGAGCGCACCGGCCAGGAGGCCGGCCGGATGATTCTCAAGGACGGCAAGTCGGTGTCCTTCACCGTCAGCTACCCGGTCAACGACACGGGCGGCTCCGGCGTCCGTGTCACCGCACTCGTGGTGACCCCGCCCGACGAGACGAAGTCGGTCACCCTTGACTGGCCGGGCGCGGCCACCCTGCCCGTGACCGACGGCGCCGGCTCCCCCGTCCGGGTCGGCCCGATCGGCAGCGCCGGCCAGGGCGGGGCGAGCTGACCTCGGCGGGTGGGTCAGGCCTTCTGGAGGGCGTAGAAGTCGACGCCCAGCTGGTGGAACATGCCGCCCATGTCGGGCTGGTCCCAGTGCTCGGCCAGCAGGCCGTCCTCGACGCGCCAGACGTCGATGGACTGGAAGGCCAGCCGGCGCCCGGTCGCCGGAACGCCGAAGAAGGTGCCCTGGTGGGTGCCGGAGTACTCGAAACGGCCGGCGGTCCGGTCCCCGTCGACGAGGACGTCGTGGGCGACGACCCTGACGTCGGGGAACGCGTCGAAGATCTGCTGGAAGAAGGCCGCGTTGGCCTCCACGCCGTCGGCGACGACCGGATTCTGGTCGATGTGCCCCGGCGCGGTGTGCTCGCCGATGGTGCTGACGTCATGGGTCGTCTGCCATGCCCGGAAGCATCGGGGCCGCGTCTCGAGCAGGGCTGGGGGGCTGAGGGCGCGTGCGATCCCCCACTCCCGCTCCAGCGTGCGCTCCTGGGGTCGGTGCCATGAAGGCTCTCGTACTCTCCGGCGGGGCCGGAACCCGCCTGCGCCCCCTCACCCACACATCAGCCAAGCAACTGGTGCCCGTGGCCGACAAGCCCGTGCTCTTCTACGGCCTGGAGGCGATCGCAGACGCCGGCGCAACGGGGCCGGGATCGTCGTCGGGGACACCGCCGCCGAGATCAGGCAGGCCGTCGGCGACGGTTCGAAGTTCGGTCTGACGGTCACCTACCTCCCGCAGGAAGCCCCGCTCGGGCTCGCCCACGCCGTGCTGATCGCCCAGGAGTTCCTCGGCGACGACGACTTCGTGATGTATATCGGGGACAACTTCATCGTCGGCGGCATCTCCTCCATCGTCGACGACTTCCGCGCGCAGCGCCCCGACGCGCAGATCCTGCTCACCAAGGTCTCCGACCCGCGGGCCTTCGGCGTGGCCGAGCTCGGCCCGGACAACGATGTGATCGGCCTGGAGGAGAAGCCGGCCACGCCCAAGAGCGACCTGGCCCAGGTCGGGTCTACCCGTTCACGCCCGCGGTGCACGAGGCCGTGCGCTCCGTCAAGCCGTCCTGGCGGGGCGAGCTGGAGATCATGCACGCCCTGCAGCGGCTGATCGACCACGGGCTCGACGTGCGGTCCACGACCGTGTCCGGATACTGGAAGGACACCGGGAACGTCACCGACATGCTCGAGGTCAACCGGTCAGTGCTGGAGTCCGCGGAGCCGCGCATCGAGGGTGACGTCGACGAGGCGAGCGAGATCATCGGACGGGTACGGATCGCGGAGGGCGCCAAGGTCACCGCCTCGCGGATCGTCGCCCCTGCGGTCATCGGCGCGGGCACGGTGATCTGCTCCTCCTACGTCGGCCCTTCACGTCGATCTCCAACGACTGCGACGTCACGGACAGCGAGATCGAGTTCTCCAACGTCCTGGACAATTCCTCCGTGCGCGGCGCCCGCCACGTGGAAGCGTCGATCATCGGACGCAACGTGGAGGTGACGCCCGCGCCGCGGGCGCCCGCCGCGCACCGGCTCATCCTCGGCGACCACAGCAAGGTACAGATCTCGTCATGACCCTCACACGCATTCTCGTCACCGGCGGCGCGGGATTCATCGGTTCGCACTACGTCCGCCGGCTGCTGGGCACCGGCGGACCGGGCGACGTGAGCATCACCGTGCTCGACAAGCTCACCTACGCCGGCAACCCGGCCAACCTCGATCCGGTCCGCCACCACCCCGGCTTCCGGTTCGTGCGGGGCGACATCTGCGACCGGGACCTGGTCGCCGAGCTGGTGGCCGGGCACGACCAGATCGTGCACTTCGCCGCCGAGTCCCACGTGGACCGCTCCATCGCGGGTGCGGCCGAGTTCGTCACCACCAACGTGCTGGGCACCCAGACCCTGCTGGACGCGGCGCTGCGCCGGCCCGGCGGCACGGCCCGGTTCCTGCACGTGTCCACCGACGAGGTGTACGGGTCGCTCGCGGAGGGCTCCTGGCCGGAGAGCTCCCCGCTGCGGCCGAACTCGCCCTACGCGGCGTCGAAGGCGTCCTCCGACCTGATGGCGCTGTCCTACCACCGCACCTTCGGTCTGGACGTGCGCGTCACCCGCTGCTCCAACAACTACGGCCATCACCACTTCCCGGAGAAGGTCATCCCGCTGTTCATCACCAACCTGCTCGACGGGCACAAGGTGCCGCTGTACGGGGAGGGTCTGAACGTGCGGGACTGGCTGCACATCGACGATCACGTGCAGGGCCTGGAGCTCGTGCGCACGGGGGGCCGGCCCGGTGAGGTGTACAACATCGGCGGCGGCACCGAGCTGAGCAACAAGGAGCTGACCACGCTGCTGCTGGCACTGGCCGGGGCGGGCTGGGAGAGCGTGGAGCACGTGCCCGACCGGCTCGGGCACGACCTGCGCTACTCGGTGGACTGCACCAAGATCTCCACCGAGCTGGGCTACCGTCCGCGCAAGGACTTCACCGAGGGGCTGGCGGAGACGTTCGCCTGGTACCGCGACAACCGCGACTGGTGGGAGCCGTTGAAGGCACGCGCCGCCCTGTGACATGACCGCCGTCCTCGCACGCGGCCCTGGGGCCGTTCACAAACGTTTCACGAGCGGACGCCCCTACGACGGTCTGCCTGGCTCCTGACCAACCCCACACCCGGCCAACCACGGGACCGGCCACGGCAGGCCCACGGGCCCGCAGCCACACCGGCCGCGGGCCCGCCTCCATCGGTCTACCCCCTGCTCCCCCTACCTGCTCCCTCTATCGGGGGCAGCCAAGAAGGATGCCCAGGAGGCCGCTCGGGCAGGTGCTCACCGGTGCCGTCGGAAGGGGAACAGCCGCCCGAGCAGGCTCGGGATCGGCATCAGCTGCCTGAACAGGTGTCGCTGACATGAAGAGGGCACCAACGAGCAGGGCGCCTGAGACGGCAAACGTGGCTGGTTTGATCATGCATGGCAAACGATCTCCACATCCCAGGGTCACACCGCCATCCAGGCGACGGCCGCCACGGCAGCCATCCACGACGCAGAAGACGTGCAGTACCTGCTCAGGAAAAGCCGGACGCGTCCTCAACCCCCAACAGCGAATCGTCGCCATGCTCTACGCCTCTCCGGAGCAGCGGCCCGAACCGTCCCGGCCAACACGAGGCAGGCGACCTGGCAGACGACACAGAGGGCTCAGAGCTCACCCAGCACTCCCGCCCCGGAAAGCGGAATACGGTTCCTGCCCGCTACCCCAGACGATCAGCAGACAGCACACGGGAACGGATGCGTGAACCGTCCCAACGGAACCCGGACACCGAGGACCCCACCGACCGAGAAACTGACCAGCGGGAACTCCACCTCCTGCCAGCGCCCTTCTCTTCTGCCCCGGGTCCGGGGAGGGCGGTCCTGTAGTCGGCGTCCGGGAAGACGTTGATCTCGCCGAGCACCACGTGCGCCGTCGCGTTCTCCCGGTCCGGGCAGCCCTACCCGGTCTTCGGCAGGAGGATGATCACGTCGTAGGCGTCGAGGGCGCCGGCCACCGCGGCCGCGAGCGGACTGCGGTCCGTGCGGGGCCAGCCGCGGTCGCTCTCCCGCGAGGGGGGCGGACCCCCAGGTATGTGTGGCGTATCAGGACGCCGGGGCCGTCCGGCGAGCCCCACAGCATGCTGGTGGTCGGCCCCGGCCGGGGCGGCCGGCTCGGTCTCCTTCTTGCTGCGCCTCCGGCTACGCCTCACGCCGCTCATGGTCCAGCACCAGTAGCCCTCGGCTTCCTCGAGGAACAGCACCCGCAGTCCGCTCTGTGCCCAGGCTGCCGTGACCTCGCCGACCAGGTGGCAGAGGTTGCCCGAGTGCTCAGCCAAAACCGCAGGACGTGCGGCGTGCGCGGCGTCGCTTCGCTGGGCCTCACGCGGCGCAGGGCCTGCCGCCGTGCCCGGCCGTGTCGGCGCGCTCATCCAGGACCTCGAACTCTGCGTCGGCCAGTGTGTCCCGGCCCCCCATGACATGGGCGAACGTCTTCTCGCCGGGCACCTATCCGACCTGGTTGACGCGGATGGCCACCGGCGATTGATGGCGGACAGTCTGGTCGATGGCGCCACGGTGGTGTCGCCGAGGAGGTGCGCGAGTCAAGCTGCCTACCGGTTGGAGGCGGGGCGACGATGCGGACGTCTGTGCGGGATAGGCTCGGGTCACCGCCAGCCCGCCAGGACCGCCACAGGAGGAGTCGGCCATGGGCCCACAGGACCCGCAGGAGGCACCGGACACTGCCGAGCAGCTCCGGGCGATCGGCGACGAGTTGTCGGACCGTTTCTACGAGCGGGCCGACGTCGTCCGGACGCTGCTGGTGACGCTGCTGGCCGGTCAGCACTCGCTGGTGCTCGGCCCGCCGGGAACGGCCAAGTCCGAGCTGGCCCGGGAGCTGACCGGCCGGATCGTGGGGGCGTCCTACTGGGAGATCCTGCTGTCCAAGTTCACCGCACCGACGAGGATGTTCGGGCCCATCGACGTGGCCGCGCTGGCACGCGGGGAGTACCGCCAGGTCTACGAAGGGCGCGCGACCACGGCGCACGTCGCGTTCATCGACGAGATCTTCAAGTGTTCCACTGCGGCGCTGAACGAGACGCTGGGCTACCTCAACGAGCGGATCTACCACCCCGAGAGCGGCGGCGCCCCCGTCCGCTGCCCCCTCATCGGCGCGATCACGGCGAGCAACGAACTGCCCGACGGTCAGGACTCGGCCGCGATCTACGACCGGCTGCTGGTGCGGATCGAGGTCAAGTACCTGGAGAACCCCTCGAACTTCGCCGCTCTGGTCCGCTCCGCCGTCAGCCGTCCGGCCGCGCCGAGGCGGACCACCGTGGACCTGGCCGCCCTGCGGCACGCCGTGGCCGAGGCCGTCCCCGCCGTGGAGGTGCCCGACGGGATCGTGGACGCGGTGTGCACGCTGCGGGCCGCCCTGCGCCGCAAGGAGCTGATCGCCTCCGACCGCCGCTGGCGGCAGGCGGTGGGGCTGCTCCAGGCGTCCGCGTACCTCGACGGGCGCCCCTCGGTCGGCGAGAGCGATCTGTCGGTGCTGACCCACGTGCTGTGGGACTCCCCCGCCGAACGCCCGACCGTCGAGCGCGAGGTGCTGCACCTGGTCAACCCGGACGCCAAGGAGGCCCTCGACCTCGCCGACACCATCGAGGAGCTGGAGACCCAGCTCGACGCGATGGCGGGGCAGTCCCGCGAGGCGCTGAGCGAGTGGGTCATCAAGAAGGCGCACAACCAGCTGGCGATGGCGGGCAAGCGGCTGGAGAGACTGCGCGCGGAGGCGGTGGGCGCGGGGCGCTCCACCAGCGCCATCGACCGGGTCACCGGCCGTCAGCGCGCCGTGCGCGCCCGGGTGCTCACCGAGGCTCTCGGCGTGGACGCGAGCACCGTGCAGGCCCAGCTCTGAGCACGGGTCAGGACAGCAGCGTGAACGACGGCACCGATGTGGACGCGGGCGGGGCGGCGAGCCGGCTCGGCGTGCTGACGGACCTGGCCGGGGTATGGCTGGCCCGGCCGGCCGCCGCATCCGTACGGCACACGGGGGCCGTGTCCGCCGACCGTTTCGACCGCATCGCCTGGCGCGACACCTACGAACAGTCGACGGCGTTGCGTGAGTTGGCCGCCGAACTGGGCGAGCGCCACCCGCACACCGCCGACCTCCTCACCGACGCCTTCCTGGCCGCGTACAAGGCCGCTCCGCGCCTACGCGAGCCGCGCCAGATGGCACCCTCCCGGCTGGTCAACCACCGCATCATCACCGCGCTCCTGGAGTCGCCGGACTTCGCCGAGCTGCACCGGGAGACGGTCGGCGATCCCTACGCCGCCGCCATGGCTGTGCTCGCTCAGGGCACCGCACTGCGCCGGATGCTGGAGGACTCCCGGCCCGCCCGGGACCAGGACGAGCGGGCGGAGCGGGCCCGGCGGGAGGCCGGGGACGCGGCGGACGCCGTGGCCGAGGCGCTCCGGCACGCCGCCGAGGAGGCCGACGAGGACGGCACCGTGCTGGGACCGGCGGCCGACGCCGTACGACGCGCGGTCCAGTACGCGAAGGCCGCCGCGGAACGGGCCGCTTTTGACGCCGCCCGGTCGCTCGCGGTGACCGTGCCCGGCGTCCGTGCCGCCGCGCGCGGTGCGGTGGCGAAGTCGGCGGCGGCCGCCCGGGAGGAGGCCGCGCTGATGCGGGCCTGGGGCGTCGGTTCCGGCGAGCTGGAGCGGATGCCCTTCGACGAGCGCGCCCGGCTGGCCGAGCGGCTGCGCACCGGACGGCTCGCCCAGTGGGCCGAACTGATCGGCCGTTTCCGGCAGATGGCCGACGGCGAACGGGCCCGCAAGGTGGAGAACGCCACCGGCGAGCTGATCGGGGTCACGCTCGGCGACGACCTCTCCCGGGTCATCCCGTCCGAACTGGCGAATCTCGGACTGCCCGGACTGCGGGCGGTGTTCGCCGCGCGCTACGCCGCCGGGGAGCTGATGCTCTACGACAGTCAGGGCGAGCAGGCCACTGGCCGGGGCGCCGTCATCGCGTGCGTGGACACCTCGCACTCCATGTACGAGGCGGGGCCCGGCGGCATCACCCGGGAGGCATGGGCGAAGGCGTGCGCGCTGGCCCTGCTGGACCAGGCCCGCCACGCGGGGCGCGACTTCGTCGGCATCGTGTTCTCCGCCGCCGACCGGCTCCGGGTCTTCCGCTTCCCGGCCGGCCGGCCCGCGGACCTCGCCCGCACCCTCGACTTCGCGGAGACCTTCCTCGGCGGCGGCACCAGCTACCAGCGGCCCCTGTCGGCGGCAGGCGAACTGCTCGAGGAGGAGTTCAACGACGCCGCCCGCACCCGGGGCGACATCGTGATCCTCACCGACGACGACTGCGGCGTCACCGAGGCGTGGATGCGGCACTGGAACGAGGCCAAGCGCCGGCTGGGCTTCCGGGTCTTCGGGGTGGGCATCGGCGCCCCGCGCGTTGCGGCGGCGGGCTCGGTCCTCGCGGCGCTGTGCGACAACCTCCGTTCCGTCGAGGACCTCACCGACGTCCACGCCGCCGCGGATCTGTTCCGCGTGATCTGACCCGGCCGCCCGACACCGCGCGCCGTCAGGGATTGCGGGCCACCGCCCCCTACATCGCGGGTGCCCCGTCCCGGCTCCGCAACGGCCCCCCGCCCTTCGCGTCCGGCATGGCGTCCTCCCTGCCGTCGATGATGATCCGGCCGTCGATGCCACCGGATCCTGAGGCATCGACGGCCGCTGATGAGGGCATGAACACCGGCTTCACCCGGGCCGGAAGAGCTCCCGATCACGAGGAAGCGGCACTGCGGTGCCCAGACAAGGCCGAACGAAGGCCTGCTGGACCAGCCTGCACATCAGCAGCAACGACGGCTTCGATGTCCTCCTCCGCCTGGACATCAGCGGGGGCCAACATCACGCCACCGCCATCACTCCGGCCGGCACGCACCACATAGGCGTTCACGCTGAGGCCGGCCTCGGCCGCGGCCGCCCGGATCGACGGGGCGAGCTCGTCCAGGACACGCAGGGTCATGGTGGTGACAGACATGCTGCCAGGGTAGCCACCACATAACGGTGGCACAGGACGGTTGCGGGGCAAGCGGCGGAGCGTTCGAGCCGGGGTGGAGCCCGGTGGCCGGAACACGGGTCCGCGTTGCGTGCGGACGTGACGCCGGGCTAGGCCCCTGGCGTCGGCGCCGCTCAGTCCAGGAAGGAGGACCAGAACGGGATCGGGGCGTACTCATGATCCTCAGGTGTTGGCACAGGGCGACCGAACTCGTGATGGAAGTAGTCGACCAGGTCAGTGCCGTAAGGAATGATGTCCGTCTGGTACATCGACAGCACAGGGGTACCGGAGCGGTCAGCATCGGCCAACAGGTATCGGTGGGAGTGGATCGGCACCATGACCGGAACCTTGGCCAAGTACATGCGAGCCACTTCCACGGCATCCTGAGTGCCCGTCGGCCGCAGCTCCCAGTCCGGATGCCAGAAACCGTTGTGCTCCACGTCGAACAGCACCCCGTGCACCGGCCAGGCCAACCGCTCCGCCAGGTCCTCCGGGTCGCCGTCCCGCCAATCGGGCCAACTACGGCTCCCCGTAGGAAGCCCTGCCCCAAGCAGGGTTCGATGCTCCGGCGCGAAGCGGAACCCCCAGCGCTCCTCGACGTGGTCGAGTTCCCACTCGCTCATGCCTCGCTTCACCTCAACGCGGGCAGAGAGCATGGCAAGCAGCTCTTGGGCGTCTTCTGAGGTCAGCGGGTTCTCGAGGCTGATCGGAGTCATGCGTGGAACGGTAGGACACCTTGAGGACGGCAAGCAGCGGGTTTTGCTGAGACCACAGCTGCGTGGACGGCGCCGCGGCCGCACGGGCGTGCCGGGCCTTCGGCATCGGGCCTCCTGGCCGCATGCTGCGCGCCGTTGGTGGGAGGGCCTGCATGGGCCGCAAGCCTGCCGCGGCAGTTCGGTCAGCCGCCTGTCGTCCTGCCGTGAGCGGCAGGGCCCGGGCGTAGCGCCGTAGCGGTGGCCTGGTCGTGGCCTGTCGGTGCGGTGGGGGCGGTGCGGCGGGAGGGGCGTGGTGCGGCGCCGGCGGAGTGCTGGGCGGCGGTTGCGTCGGGGGGTGGGGGGTTGCGGACCTGGTCGAAGGTGCGGCCGAGGGTGACGGACAGGGCGAATTCGGTCTGGGTGTCGGCGTAGCGCCGCTCGAGGGTCCGCAGGTCTTCTTCGGCGGCGGCCAGGTCGTGGGCGGTGGCGGAATCCTGGCCGTAGCGCGGGCCCCTGTCCAGGCGGGTGCGCAGTTCGGTGCAGGTGCGGCGTCGCGTGTCGATGAGCAAGGCCAGGGTTCCGTTCCCGCCGCAGCCCCTGGAACGCGGCAGCGCTGCGGCTGTTGTACGACCAGTACACGTTCGTCGCCACCGGCCCGCGGCGGCACGAGGACTGGACGCACGACGACCGAATCCACGCGGTCGTAAGGTGGCTCGCCGAGCGCGTGACCGCCAGACCGTGCCCGCCTACCCCTTCGACCCCCCGGGCCCGGCCGGGTACGGCGGTAGCGGCGGCGTGTCTCGGTTTCTCGCTGTGGGGCGGGTGGGAAGCTCCAACCCCAGGACCTGCCGGCCGGTCCAGTGCTCGATGAGTGATCGGGTCTCGCCAGACTCCAGATCTGTGATCGTCTCAAGCCGCTTCGGCGAGCAGAAGGGTCCCGCGTCCAACGGTTGCCTGGTGGTCGCAGACCCGTGCGCAGCGCGCAGCTCAGCTCTGGGGTCCTCAATTTCGTGCTGTTGCGATGCCGCTGGATCACTGGCGGAGCGCGGCTTTGCCGGATCTGGCCACGCCGTGCTGCACCGGACGGTCACCGATCCCCGCGGCTGGCTCCGGCTGGACTCGGACCGCACCAACCCCGCGGGTTCTGGAGTGCTCGGGCCCGGTGCCGTGGCCGGTGAAGGAACACACGTACCGCACAGCTCTACAACTGCCCGCCCTGCACCCCGCCCTGTTCCGTGCTCTGCGGGGGGTTTCCACGACGTCTACGGCGACCTGGAACCTGCGGCCGCACTCGCTCTCCTCGACCGGCTGGATCTCCCGGCCGGCCCCCGCCACCGCGCTGAACTGCGCCACGTCCTGGCCGCGGGGCACCGTAACTGGGACGAGGCGGTTCGCGCCTCTCCTGAGCCGGTGCTGGCGCTCAGTCGAACATGCCGGCGTAGGGACTCGGTTCGCCGGTCATCGGATCCAGGCCCGCATGGAACCGGCGTTGCTGTTCCTCGTGGTGGACGAAGGTGCCCACGTGTCCCCACAGCGACAGGTCGCTGAGGGGGCACTCGTCGAAGTCAGCTGTCATGAGGCGTCTGAGGAATGCGGCCATGCCGCAGTCGAACAGGGCCCAGTGGGGACTGTCGTGCCGTCTCCAGACGACCACTGGCCACTGGTCGGGGTCCGGTCCGGTCATCAGCCAGCCGAGTTCGTTCGCGTTGCATCCGCTGGCCCAGGGCAGGACTCGGTCAGCACCCAGCTGGATCCCGGGTACTCCGCCCTCCATGGCCCACAGCTCCCGGAACCCCGCAATGTCACCGGTGATCGATCCCTGCCAGCCGTTTCCGGTCGGCAGAGGCGGGAGAATGCTCAGCTCATCAATGCCGCCGCCACCGTAGACCGCCATGAAGCCCCGGTAGTCGGACGGAAGAGCAGTGCCCAGGGCGGCTTCGGCTGCCGCCCAGTCCACCTGCTCGTCCGCACCCCACTGGCTGTGCAGAATCCGCTGCAACGCCTCTACGTCAGCTCGGCCCGCCATCGGTCCCCCTGATTCTCGCGCTGGTGCACGATACCCACCAGCACCTACGACCAGCAGGCATGGTTCGAGCAGCGGCGCAGTCACCGGAACGGGTCTTATGCCTCAGCGGCCCTGGCCGGACCTCCGGGACCAGGAGCGCTGGGAGCTGCGCCGGGAGCGGCGGACGGGCGCGGGTTCGCCGGCACCGGGAGCGGTGGGTGAGGAGAAGCCTCCGGCGACGACCGGCCGCACAGGAGCCGGTGCCTGAACGGTGGGGCGGTTGGGGGTGCGGCGCGGTCGCTCGGCGCGGGCAAGGACGGTGGCGTTGGGGATGAGCGGGGCGCAGGTTTCGCAGACTTCTTCGACGCTCCACACGCGGCGCATGACGGGGTCGTGGCGCAGGATGAGCAGGACGGCGCCGGCGCAGTGGGTCTTGGTGTCGGGGTGGGCGCCGCAGTGCTGGGAGCCGCAGTGGCACCAGGCGTTGGGGCGGACGGTGGCCGCCTTGGCGTGGGCGGCGGCGTGCCGGGCGGCGAACGCCCGCAGCGCCGTGAGGTCATCGGAGCGGGCCGGCATCCGGCAGGCCGCAGTGCTGCAGGTGACGGAGGCGGCAGTTCGGCCGTGGCCGACGATGCGGACGGTCCAGGCCCTCCCGGGGACCCGTTCGGTAGAAGGTTCGGTGTGCACGGTCGTCACGGCCGCATGCTCCAGAGTGCTCGGTGATGTGTGGCTCCACTATGAGCTACCCGCAATGCCGTTGGGCAGCAGGTTTCGCCCCGCCGTTTCGCGGGTTCCGCGCGGTGCGCCTGCTTCCGCAGGGTGTCCCGTCTGACGAGGGCCGCGCCGCGCGACGTCGTAGTGCGCGGCTAGGTTGGCGCGCAGTTCCTCGCTGATCGGTCTGGGAGAGGTGTATGTCCTCGTTGGATGAGTTGCGGGCCCTGCTGGGCGAGCCCGTCGCCAAGCGTGCGGTCCCGGGTGGCTGGGACGAGGTCGAGGAGTACGTCGGTGCGGCCCTGCCCGGCGACTTCAAGGCGTTCCTTGATGAGTACGGCAGCGGGCTGATCTGCGGCGAACTCGCTGTCTTTCATCCGCGGGGGTCGAGCCCGCTGCTGGAGCGTATGCGCGTAACGCACGCGACGTTCGCCGAACGTCGCGCCCGGGCCCTTGGCAGCGGGGATGCCGAGCATGTCCCGTATCCCTTCCACCCGGAGCCCGGAGGGCTGATCTCGTGGGATACGACCAGAGCGGGGACGAGCACTTCTTTCTGCCCTGCGACCCGGACCCGGACCGGTGGAAGGTCGTCACGATGGCCCATGAAGAGGGCTGCGAGACCTTCGACGGGTCGTTCTCGGCGTTCGTCCTCGCGTTCGTGCGGCAACTGCTCAACGTGGACCGGTACCACGGCATCGACCCCGATGCCCTGGAGTACCTGGAGCCGGAGGACCTCGAAGAACTGGCCACCGCGGGAGAGATCGGCCCAATCCAGCCGGGCTTCGAGCCGGTCTGACAGACCGAACACGGAGGGCTCAGTACGCCGGACGGACCTGCAGGCCTACAGGCATTCCCGCGCCAGGGACAGCCGCCCGGGCCGGTAGGTAGCCGTCTCGCCTCCGGTTCAGCGAGCCGGAGGCCGCCGGGGCCGGGGTGTCTGGAACGCTGGTTGCCGGCGCAGCGGCGCGGTTGTCAGCCGTCGAAGCGGTTCCACTTGACGTCGGATTCCGGGAGGGCCTGCAGAGCGCTGCGGTGTGTGGCGCCGGCCCACAGGTCGAACTTGCCGTCGTCCAGGGAATCGGCGACGTACAGGACGAGTCCTGGTGCGACGTAGAAGCGGGTGCGGGTGCGGGGCCAGAAGGGCCGCAGGGGAACGTGCTGCAGGGGTGCGGTGAGCTGGGCTACTTGTCGGTCGCTGAGGCTGTGGGCGTGGCCGAGGTAGTGGGCGCTCATGGCGGCTTCGAAGAGGGAGAACTGGAGGAGGAAGCCGCTGAGCGGCTCCTGTTCGGCTATCGGCGTCTCGTCGAACTCGCGGAACCAGACGGTCGGGTCGTCTTCCGGCTCGTCCAGGGTCCAGGGCAGGCACCAGTAGAAGCCTCCCTGGTTCTCTGCGCCGAAGACCAGCAGCTCTCCGAGGAAGGCGGTGGAGACTTCGTGCCAGGGCAGGATGTGGTTGTGGTGTCCGAGCAGACGGGCCGTTGTTCGGCCAGCAGGTAGAGCTGCTGCAGGCGGCCGGGCAGCGACCGTGACCCGGCCGGCGCGGATGACGGGTGCCGGGGCTGGGGCTGGGGCTGGTCGGCGGCCGGGTACCAGCCGGTGACGAACTGCTCGAGCGCTGCGGCCCGGTCCCCGTTGACGTGGTCCAGCCACCCCAGATCCGGCAGGTTTGGTGCAGGCGCGGCGGGGCGGACCCGGTCCAGGATGGGCCTGCTCAGTCGTGTGTCGAGCCGCAGCCCACAGCTCGTGAGTGCGGGCTCACCGCCGTCCGGCGGTTGCATGATGTGCGCGCGCCGGCGTCGGCCCGTGCCCAGATACAGCAGTCCCTCGGCCACGCGGACGGCCAGGTGGATCGGCAGCGACGACTCGTCGGCGCCCCACGCCTCCAGGTCGCCCAGCAGCCGCTTGGTCACCGGCGCGGGCGCCTCACCGACCAGACGGACTTCCCCCGCGCTCCACACACCGTTGTCCCCCAGCGCGTCACCCGCCGTCGTGATGATCACGCTCCCTGACGGGCCCAGCACCACGGTCGCCCCGCCGACGGCGAAGCGCTGCATGTCGGACGGGCCTCCCACGAGCGCCTCGATCTCTGCTTCTTCCACGAGCGCCCACAGTGCGGTCGCCGCAACCCCATCAGCCATGGGCGGCATCCTCTCCGCTGCGGCATCGAGGGCCGGGTGCCAGCCGGCGTTTTATCCCGTGGGAGCCTCGGTGCCTGGCTCGCATACTGGTGCGATGAGTCCGCTCTCCACGCGCCATCGGTTCCGGGATCCGCGCAGCACGAAGTTCGACTTCCTCGTCTCGGTCCTCGTGCGCTGTCCCGGCTGCGCGAGGGTTGCGCACGTCGTAACTGCCTCGGACCCGGCCCCGGAAGGAAGGCACGACCGTGGTCTCTTCGCTGCGAGGCGTCTGGTCTGCCGCAGCTGCGGGACGGCGAAGCAATGGAGCGGTCGAGGTGTGGCCCTGCACCGTGACCGGCACACGCCGGCCACCGACCCGTACTTCGGCCTCCCCTTGTGGCTGCAGACCGAGACCCGGCACGGATGGGTATGGGCCTACAACCTGGAACACCTCGACCTGATCAGGCGCTTCGTGCAGGCGTCGCTACGTGAGGGGATTCCCTGGCACGACCACGGCCGGAAGATGACCGTGGTGGCCCGCCTGCCCGCATGGATGCAGCACGCCAAGAACCGCGACGAGGTACTGCGGGCCATCGACCGCATCCACGCCTCACTAGTTCACACCTGAGCCCAGTGCGCCGCGTGCCGGGCGGTGAAAGCGCGCAGCGCGCTCAAGTCGACTCCCTGTTCACGGTGTCCAGGCAGGCGGCCGGTATCGCGGGTCGGCTTTGCGCTGTCCACGGACGCGTGGAGGGTCCTGTGGGTGGTGTCCGTGGTGTGTGGTGGGATGACGGATCTTGCCGTGGACCTGCTGGGAGGCCAACGTGACGTCTTACCCGTCCCTGACTCGCGCCTTGGGCGAGGCACTGGTGGATGTCCTGTGGTTCATCGAGGGCAGTGAGGACGAGCAGATGGACCCGGACGACGCGGTCAAGGTGCTGGAGGGCGTCGCCCACCGGGTCACCTCGCTGTCCGATGCTCAGCGGCAGGAGCTGGTGGAGCTGGTCGGGGAGATGGCGGCCGCCGAGACCGACCCGGCTCGCCGCGCCTTCCTGGAACAGTTCCCGGAAGGCTTCGCACTAGTTGACGATGCGTCCTGAGCACGGTCAAACGGCGTTGACCAAGCCTGCATCATCGGTTCGAAAATGCTCGTCGAAGGGGTGCCATGGCAGACGGTAAGACGGATGTCGGCGGGGCGCACATCGGCCTGGCGGTGACGGTCATCGCCGTGGTCGTTGTCGGCTGTTTCTCGGGGCCCCGCTGGGCTGTGATCATCACGGGATGCTTCGCGGCGTGGTTCGTCCTCATGCTGGCCCTCCTGCGCACCGCAGAGGAAGGCAGGGAGGCAGTACGCCGGGCGTACGTTCTCACTTTCGGCTGGGGCGACTACGTCTCCCCCTGACCGGCGTCGCGGTGTCGGCGGTCTGCGCTCCGAACTGCGTCAACATCGCACGGACCGATGCGACATCGAACACGTCCTCGTTCAGATCGAGCAGCTATGACCGCTCGTCGACGACCCACTGGCTCCCGCCTTCCGGCACGCCCGCGAACAGCACGAGCTCGACCGCCTGGAACGCATCGTTAACGCTCACAACTCGACCGGAGAACCCCACGATGGCCACTGACCACGACGCCGAACGCGACGCCGTTACCGCAGCGATCCAACGGCTCCTCGACGGCCGTCCAACCCGGTCCACCGGGGCGCTCACCACACTGCAACTCGCCGCCGAGGCAGGTGTCAAGCGCTCGGTCCTCACGCACAAGCACGTTGATCTCAAAGAGGAATTCGTCCGCCGAAAATCCGAAGCGAATGGCATCCCACCTGCGTTCCAGCCTCTGCCCGCCCGCGCCATCGACGCCGAAGCCGCCGCCCAGGCCCTTCGGGAGGACAACGGCCGGCTTCGCGAGCGCGTCGCCGTCTATGCCCAGGTCATCCACGAACTCCGCACTGAGTCGGACCGGCGCACTGACAACAACACCGAGCGCAGTCCCGTCCGGAGCCTCCCCAGCATCACATGATGCTCCTTGCCTGGGTGCCGAGGACGTTCAGAAGAGCCAGCGTCTCGGCGCCGGGTGATCCTGGCGGTGCGCTGTAGAGCACGAGGTGCTGGGCGCGGTCGGTAAGGGTGAGGGTGTCGCAGTCGACGGTGACGTCTCCGACGGTCGGGTGGCGGAAGGTCTTGGTGAGCGTCGGTGTGGGCTGTACGTCGTGGCGTTCCCAGAGCCGGGCGAAGTCGGAGCTGGTGTCGCGGAGTTCGTCGACGAGGCCGGTCACCGCGCGATCGGTGGGGTAGCGGGCGAGGGCGGTGTGGAGCTGCGTCACGATGCCCAGCCGGAAGTCGGCGGCGTCGGAGATCCCGTAGAGCGTCTCATCGGCGTACTGCGATCCGGGAAAGGCCCGGCGTGCGAGGTTGCGGTCCGCGGGGGCGAGCGGGGCGAAGTCCTCCATGAGCGCGGCCGCGAGGTCGTTCCAGGCGAGGACCTCGCACGCGGCGGACATCACGAAGCCAGCTGTCTGCGGCATTCGTTCGAGGAGCGCGAGGATGCTGGGGCGGACGTCGCGCCGGTGTAGTCCGGTGCGGTTCGGCGCGGTGCCGGCGAGGATGTGGAGGTGGTCGGACTCGGCGTCGGTGAGCCGTAGGGCGCCGGCGATCGCGGCCAGGACGTCGCCTGAGGGGCGTGGCGCCCGGCCCTGTTCGAGGCGGATGTAGTACTCGGTGGAGATGTGCGCGAGGACCGCCACTTCCTCGCGACGCAGGCCTGGTGTGCGGCGTCGCGGGCCGGAGGGTAGGCCTACGTCCTGGGGGCGGAGCCGCTCGCGGCGGCTGCGGAGGAATGCCCCGAGTTCCTGTTTGTCCATACGGCCAGTGTGCGCGCCGCCCGGCGGCGGATCGTAGTACGGGTTGTGCCTGTATCCGGCCGGCGGCCGGACGGACGCTGTTGCCATGACGAACAACACGAACACCACTGAGATCGCACCCGTCGGCCTGCTCACCGGCAAGATCATCTTCATCACCGGCGCCAGCCGCGGCATCGGGGCGGCCGCGGCCCGGCTCTTCGCCTCCGAGGGCGCCGCCGTCGTGCTCGCCGCCCGCAGCACCGACGCCCTGGAGACCATCGTGAAGGAGATCCGCGCCGACGGCGGTACCGCCGACGCCGTCACCCTGGACCTCGCCGACAGCGCGAGCATCCGCGCCGCCGTCGACCAGGTCGAAAAGCTGCACGGACGGCTGGATGGCGCCTTCAACAACGGCGCGGTCCCCCAGCAGCAGTTCGGCCCGGTCCACACCACCAGCGACGAGGACATCGACGAGCAGTTCGCCGTGAACTTCCGCGCGCACTGGACCGCCATGAACGCCCAGGCCGCTCTCATGCGCAAGAACGGCGGCGGGGCGATCGTCAACACCTCCAGCATCGGCAGCCGCCGCGCGAACCCGGCCCTGCCCGCCTACGGCGCCATGAAGCGCGCGCTCAACAGCCTCACCGAGACCGCCGCGGTGAACTGGGCCGGTGACCGTATCCGGGTCAACGGCATCACCCCCGGCGGCACCTTCACCGAGATGATCGCCACCTGGGAGGCGGCGACCCCCGGCATCGTCGAGCAGATGATCAAGTCGATCCCGCTCGGTCAGATGGGCGAGCCCCGGCAGATCGCCGAGGCGGCCGCGTGGCTGCTCAGCGACCGCGCCTCGTACGTGACCGGCGCGATCCTGCCGGTCGACGGCGGCGCCGGCGCCTGACCAGGACAGTCCGGCATCACCCGCCGGCGCCCACCCGCTCGGCACCGAGCCGTCACCCCGTAAGAGCCGCCCGGCAGCCCCAGCGGGCTCCGCGACGCGAAGACCTGCAACCCGGCCCCCGGGTCGGGCACTGCCGGGCGGCCCCTACGGCCCTCACACAGCCACCTTCAGGAAAGGAGGCAGGCCCGCCCATGAACAGACCCCCCGTTCTCCGACCGCGTCGACCCTGCGCTCAGGGATGAACTCGCCCTCTACGAGACCCTCGGGCTCACCCAGAACCAGCAGCTGACAACGGACGTCATCATCGCCCTTCGCGCCCAGGGCCACGCGGCCGTCTCCGCGTTCGGAAGTCGCCAAGGACTACCCGGACGTCGCCGTAGACGACTTTCACATCGACGCCATGACCGTCCACCTGGTGCGCCGCGCCCAAGACTTCGACGTCATCGTCACCGAGAACATGTTCGGCGACATCCTCTCCGACCTGGCCGGCGAGATCTCCGGCTCGCTCGGCACCGCCCCCTCCATCAACTCCTCCGCCACCACCGCCATGGCCCAGGCGTCCCACGGCTCCGCCCCCGATATCGCCGGACAGAACGTCGCCAACCCGGTCGCCATGATTCTCTCCGGCGCCATGCTCTTCGAGTGGCTCGGCGCCAAGCACGGCGACGAGAAGCTCGCCGCCGTCGCAAAGATCACCGAGAAGGGGGTGGCCGATGCGATCGCCGCCGGCACCTCCACACGCGACCTCGGCGGCTCCGCCTCCACCACCGAGTTCACCGCCGCCGTCATCAAGGCCATCGGCGCCAGCCAGAACTGACCCACCGCTCCGGGGCGGACCCACTCCGACCGGCCCGCCCCGGCCCACGCTTCACCCGCATGCCCGAGGAGAGACCCCGACCATGACCCTGCGCATCGGCTGCATAGCCGACGACTTCACCGGCGGCACCGATGTCGCCGCGGCCTTCCGGCGTGCCGGCCTGCGCACCGCCCTGGTCTTCAGTGCACCGGACGACACCACCGCTCTGCCCGCGGACTGCGATGCCGCCGTGGTCGCCCTCAAGTCACGGTCCACGCCCGCCGACGAGGCCGTCACCGACTCCCTCGCCGCCCAGCGCTGGAAGATCAAGCACCGGTTACGACCCGCATGAAGACGGTCGGTTCGGTGTGCTCGTTGAGGTAGGCGTACTGCTGGTCGCTGTAGATGGTGGCGCTCTGCCCCGGCCCCACCACCTGCGGTCCGGTTTCCAGCACGAGGGTGAGGCGGCCGGCGAGGACGTGGTGGATCTCCTGTGCTCCAGGCCGGTCGGGTTCGGCGTCGTAACGGCTGCCTGGGGCGAGGGTCCAGCGCCATAGTTCGGCGCGCGGGTTCTCGGTGGCACCCAGCAGGAGGGCGGTGCTGCCGTCCTGGGCCTCCCATACGAGCGTGCCTTCGGCTTCCGTGCCGGGAGCGTCCTTCTCGGGCAGGGCAAGGGTGGCGAAGTCGGTGTCGAGGGCACGGGCGACACGGTCGACGGTGGCGAGGCTGGGGTTGGCCTGGCCGAGTTCGATGTCGGTGAGCATGCGCCGGCTGAGCCTGGCGGCGTCGGCGAGTTGCTGGACGCCCCACCCGCGCTTTTTGCGCAGCGTGCGGATGCGTCTGCCGATGCGGGTGACGAACTCCTGCGTGGCCTGGCCGTCTCCGTCCGGGGCGCTCTCACGACTCATACTGAGAAGTATAGTGCGCAAAAAGTTGCTCACCGGGATGGGTGAGCAATATATTGCTCACTATGCATGTGATCAGCTCTCCTCGCGTCTCCGAGCAGGCCGTTCTCGCCGCTCTCCGCGACTCCTTCGGGGCCCCTTCCCTCCGCACGGCATCGTCTCCGGGCCAGTTCACGGTCGACCTGCCCGGTGGTGGTGACGTCATCCACTACCCGGCTGTCCTGCCCCATGCCGACGTGTACTCGGTCAAGGTCTCCCCGTACCTGCCCGACCCTGCCGGTCCCGCCGTGGTCACGGCGTGGACGATGCTCGTGAGCCTGTCCACCGGGCAGCCGCTCGCGCTTCTGGACGCCTCCGAGCTGACTGTCGAACGCACCGCGGCCACCACCGTGCTCGCCGCCGACCTGCTCCTGCCGCCCGGCGCCCGCACCGCGGCCGTCATCGGATACGGGCGCATCGGCCGTGCGCACGCCCGCTACCTGCGCCACCTGCGCCCCGACATGACCGTCCGCGCCTTCTCCCCGAAGGGCGTCGACGAGGCCGACGAGGGCGTCCAGGCCGCGGCGAACCTTGAGGACGCGGTGACGGGCGCAGACCTGGTGATGCTGTGCACCTCGGCCGCCGACGACGTGATCGACCCCCGCACCCTGCCCGCCGGCACGGTCGTCACCTCGATCTCGACCAACGCCCCCGGCGCCCGCGAGATCCCGCCCGCTGCCGTCAAGGCACTCGACGTCTACGTCGACGCGCTCACCACCGTGCAGGTCGCCGCCGACCTGACCCGCGCCGCCGCCGACGGCTGGGACCCCGCCGCCGTGCGCGGCGACCTGGCCGGCCTCGTGGCCGTCCGCGCCCAGGGCCCGAGCGGCGAACGGCCGGTGTACTTCCGGTCCGTGGGACTGGGCATCGAGGACGCGGCCGTCGCCTGGGCCGCCCTGCACAACGACAACCCCATGACGAAGGGACAGCCCCAGTGAAGATCCGCCCGTTCGCCGTCGAGCAGTGGATGAACGACTACGAGAAGACCTGCCGCTACAACCTCGCCGAGACCTGCGTCCGCTCCCTGACCACCGGCGAACTGCTGGGCCTGTCCGGCCGACGCGAGCAGGTGCTGGCGGAGCTGGACGCCACCCCTCTCACCTACGGGCCGATCCCGGGCAGCCCGCGCCTGCGTGGCCTGGTCGCAGGCCTGTACACGAACCAGGACCCGGACAACATCCTGATCACCCACGGGGCGGTCGGAGCCAACGCCCTCGTCCATGCCACCCTCGTCGACCCGGGCGACCACGTCGTCGCCGTCGTCCCCACCTACCAGCAGCACTTCTCCATCCCCGACAGCTACGGCGCCCGCGTCGACCTCCTGACGCTGCGCGAGGAGAACGGGTGGCTGCCCGACCTCGACGAGCTTGATCACCTGGTCACTCCTGACACCAAGCTCATCGCCGTCAACAACCCCAACAACCCCACCGGCGCCCTCATCGACGAAGCGGGCCTGAGCCGCATCGCCAAGACCGCCGACCAGGTCGGGGCCTGGGTGCTGTGCGACGAGGTCTACCGCGGCGTCGACCAGGACGGTGACGGGTTCACCGCCTCGATCGCCGATCTCTACGAGCGCGGCATCTCCACCGGCAGCATGTCCAAGCCCTTCTCCCTGGCCGGCCTGCGCCTGGGCTGGATCGTCGGCCCCACCACGCTGCTGCGGGCAGTCGCCACCCACCGCGACTACACCACCATCAGCGTCGGACGCGTCGACGACCTCCTGGCCTGCGTCGCCCTGGAGAACAAGGACGCCGTCCTCGCCCGCTCCCACCACATCACCCGCACCAACCTCGCCATCCTCAACGAATGGGTCAGCAGCCGAAACGACATCACCTACGTCAAACCGGCCTCGGGCACCACCGCGCTCCTGCGCTATCACGCCCCGATCGGCTCCTACGAATTCTGCACCCGCCTCCTTCAGGAGACCGGCGTCATGTTCACCCCCGGCGCCGCCTTCGATATCGAGCACACCGTCCGCATCGGGTTCGCCGACGACACCGAGACCCTGCGCACCGGCCTGAAGCTGGTCGGCCAGTTCCTCGACCAGCTCACCCAGGCCTGACGGACACGGCGAGGCTGCGTCGAGCCGGAGCCCGCCGAAACCTCTCTGCGCATGCCCAACCGTGCTGATGAACACAGCCCAGCGTTCTCACCGCGCCGGTCCTGATCACCGGCGCCGGGCCTGATGGGCCCACCGCGGCCGCCACCCCCGCCCCGAATCACGCCCACGTCCGCGTGCCGGACGGGGAGGGTGACGGCCGTGCGGGGCGCGGCCTCTCCAACCGGCCAGGTAGGCGCGGTATCAGGGCGCCACCGTCGGCGACGGTCCGGTAGGCGTCGTCGGTCAGTGAGCCTGCATGGACGAGTGTGCGGGAACTGCGCGCAGTGCTGCCGCGTCTGACCTGCTGTGAAGGAAGAGATCAAGGGTCTTGCTGGTTTCCTCGTCGCCGGTCTGGGTGCCGCAGCGGCGCTGCTGGCCTGGGCACCGCTGGCGAGGGTCAATGTGGAGGGTGGATTCGATGGGAGCCACCGTGACCTCAGCGTGCTCTACATGGACCTGCCGCTCGTCGCCGCGGGGGGCGCCCTGGTGCCGCTCGCCTTCTGGATGCTCACCTTGCGCCGGTTCCACCGCCCATGGCTCGCCGCCCTGGCCGCCGTCACCGCGGCCGCCCTGGGAATCTGCGGTCTGACGAGTTGGTGGGCTCCCTATCAAGCTCCTGAGTTCGCCTACTGAGATGGCGGCAGAACGACCTCCGCTACCAGGCCATGTCTGACAATTGCTCTTGTCTGGACGGACAGGTCGTAGCGCTTCTCGTAGTCGGTGAGGTAGTCCACCAGAACCCGGCGCCAGGGTAGGTCTCGCCCTGCTGGGCCTGATGGCTCTGGGGTGCTCGGCAGCAAGAAGCCCGCGCGGGTGGACGCCGACGAGGCAGCGTCCACCATGAAGAGCCGCTCATCTTATCGCCGTGCTCCGGCGGAGGAGTGTGATGACGGCGCGTGGGGTGATGTCCCGGTCCCAAGGCGCGGCCTCCACGCGCTACGGCCCCGGGGTTCCACAGTGACGGCATTGTCACCGCCGCCCTGTCCGTCGCGACGGCCGCGACAGCCGCGCCCCAGGCGCCGGCAGTGGCGGACAGGGCCGCGCGCTCCGGAGCCGTCCTCACCTACGGCACCTCCATTACCCTGCTCAACGAACTGAGCGGGGGCCAAGGCTACCTCGACGTCAACGGCGGCGCGGGCCTGGCTTTGTTCACGAGTGTCGACAGCGATTGTTCAGCACTTCGGGAGGCACTGACACCGCGCTGTGTTCGATGGTCAAGGGAGGTGACAGCGCCCGATCCGGGCGCTTCAGTCCTTCCAGTGGGTGGCGACGGCGTCATCACCGAAGGAGGCGGTGAGTGCCCGTGCGATCAGGTCGGGCAGTCTGGTGCGTCCGTCGTCTTCGACCCAGCGCGTCAGCGCCGTGTGCATCGCGGCCAGGCAGGCGCTGGTAGCGGCTTGGGCGCGGAACGCGGCGTCGGGATCGGTCGCGTCCTTCCCGAGAGCTTCGACGATGGCCTGTTGTAGCGCGTACTGGCTGTCCAGATGCCGGGCCCGCAGCGCAGGCGTTGAGACCATGAGCCGGAGGCAGTCCAGCAGGAACCGTTCGGTCGCCGCCTGTTCGTCCCCGTTGCCGCCGGTCGAGGCGGTGGCCGCGTCGATGAGGGCGCTGCCGATACGGCGCACCAGGGGTTGCGTTGCGGACGACGCGGCAACGTGCTCGGCGATGAGCTGGGCGGGCTGGTCAATGAGGACGAGGTCCTCCTTAGTGGGAAAGTGTCGGTACACGGTCATTGACGAGACGCCGGCAGCCCCGGCCACGTCGGCCACCGTCACCGCGTCGTAGCCGTGGTCGGTGAACAGCCGCACCGCGTGCGCCTGGATCAGGCGCCGCGTCTCGGAGCGCCGTCGTTCCCGCAGGTTTGGTTGCCGCTCACTCATATGTTAGACACTACCATCATGTTAGTGACTAACGAGATGGGGTGAAGGCGTGAGCGATCTGATGGGCAGAACGGCTCTGGTGACGGGCGCTTCGCGGGGCATCGGGCAGGCCATCGCGGCTCGGCTGGCGGCCGAAGGAGCCACGGTCATCGTGCACTTCGGCACGGATGAGAGCGGGGCTGCGGCGGTGCTCGCCGCGATGGAACGCGCCGGTGGGACCGGCTTTGCCGTCCGAGCCGAACTGGGCGTGGACGGCGACGTCGAGACACTCTTCGCCGGCGTGGAGGCCGGCTTGGACGGTCGGCCGCTCGACATCGTCGTCAACAACGCAGCGGCCGCACCGGCCGGCGCGCTCGGCGTGACCACCCGGGCGGAGTTCGACCACTTGTTCGCGGTGAACGTGCGAGCACCATACTTCATCATCGAGCGTGCGCTGCCTCTGTTGCGCGAGGGTGCCCGGATCATCTCGATCTCGTCAGTGGCAACCCGGATGGCCAACTCGGCTCAGACATCCTTCGCCATGACGAAGGGCGCGATCGAGACGATGACCAAAACCCTCGCCAGCCAACTCGGTCCACGGGGGATAACGGTGAACGCGGTCGCTCCTGGGGCCACCAGGACGGCGAGCAACGCAGCCGTCTTCGACGTGCCGGTCCTCACCGAGCAGATAACTGGCATGACAGCACTCAACCGGCTGGGCGCGCCCGACGACGTAGCCGACGTGGTCGCCTTCCTCGCTTCCGACGCCGCCCGCTGGGTCACTGGTCAGATCATCGACGCGAGCGGTGGCCTGTTCCTCGGTCCACGCGTCTGACCGACGAGGGCTGAGCGAAGGCGGCGCAGGTGTAGTTCCACCTAGCCTTCCGGCTCCGTGGCATCCGGCCACGGAGCCCGCGCGGAACTCCTTCGGCGGGCTGACTCCGTCGGGGCCCACGCTGCCCGAAGAAACCGTTCGAATTCTCCGGCGCCTCGAGTGCCGCCCGATCTCGCGTACAGGTGCTGTCGGTTCTCGTGAACAAAGCCGGCCAACAGCACCACACTTCGCGAAGACGATCTGACACCTCCGAATGAGCACGTTGCGTCTTCCACTGACTACATAGAGTGCCCGTCGAGTGGAGAGGCACCCATGGTGATGAGTTCTGCTGCTTCAGGTCGTACGGCTGAAGAGATCCTCGGCGTTGCTCGATCGATGCTCGACCCCGTACTCAGGGCCGGCGTCAGTCGGCTTCCGGATCCGCTGCGTGGCTTCGCGGAGTTCCACTACGGGTGGGCCGGCCTGGGCGGCGCAGCCCCCGAGGGCTCGTTGTCCCGCCTGCGGATGCCGGCCCTGGTGCTGCTGTGCTCAGGTGTGAACGGCAACGCGTGGGACCGTGCGGCGGAGGCCGCCGCGGCCTGGAGCCTGATGAGCAATCACACGCTCATCCACGACGACATCATGGATCGCGACAGCCACCGCCGCGGCCGCCCGACCCTGTGGAAGGCCCTCGGCCCGGCGGCGGCCCTGCAGACCGGCAACGCCCTGCTGGCCCTCGCCTTCGAGCTGCTGTCCGAACAGAGCGGCCGGAAGATCCAGGCGGCCATCGCACGGATGGGCAGAACCGTTCAGGTGATGTGTGCCGGGCAGGTCCTGGACATGAACTTCGAGGGGCGCACGGATGTCTCACTGGAGGAGTCTTTGGCCGTCGTCGAGGCCAAGACATGCCGCGTCATGAGCTATGCCTGCGAACTGGGGGGTCTGTGCGCGGACGCCACGGGCAGCCAGGTCGAGGCCCTGTCCGCCTACGGCCATCACCTGGGCGTCGCGAGCCAGCTCCAGGACGATCTGGAGGACCTGTGGCCCGTCACCGCGTGGGTCGACGGTGTGCACGGGACGGACATCCGCCGCCGCAAGCAGACCCCCATGCTCCTGGCGGCACTGCGCACGAGTGGATCCGACCGGGACCGCCTCGCCGGACTCTATGGCTCGGACGCGCCGCTCAGCGATGCGCAGATCAGGCAATCGGTCGCGCTGATCGAAGCATGCGGTGGGCGCAGCTGGGCGGTGCAGACCATCGACAAGCACATGGATCTTGCAGCTCAGAGCCTCGTGCGCGCACAGCCCACACCCCAGGCCCACCATGACCTGAAGATTTTCGCTTCGGTGTTCGGGTGTTCTGTCGCAGACGAAGACCGGGGTAGCTCCGGCGCTGTGCCGGCCTCCCACTAGCCGAAGCGGTCCGTGCGCTCGCTTGCCCGGGTACGCGGCGGCGGCGCCCGGCCGTCGGGACGACGATGACGCAGGCCCCCGACAGAAGGACAACCATGAGTACCTCCACCGCCGGCTCCAGCGCGCCGGGGCAGGCCCGCCCCACGTTCTGGCATCTGTTCCCCAGCCGTTCCAACGCCCTGGGCCCCAAGGCCGACTACCACGCCAGTGCCTGGCTGGACGACTACCGCCTCACCGACGACGAGCACGAGATCAGCCGCCTGAAGGCCTTTCGCGTGAGCAGCGGTATGGGGTGCTTCTTCCCCGACGCGCAGCAGGATCTCCTGGACCTCGCCGCAGACCTGTGCCTGTGGCTCTGCGCCTTCGACGACCTCCATGTCGAGGCCCCCCAGGCCACGGTCACCACGCTGGCACCCCACCTTGCCTCCTTCACCTACGTCCTGGACACCCGCACCACGCCTCCCGCGCCCCCCCCTCTCCCTTCACGCCGGCGCTGGCCGACCTCACCCGCCGCATCCACGAACTGACGACCCCCGCCCAGGCCGCCCGCTGCGCCACCCGGCTCCACCAGGCCTTCCTGGGCATGCTCTGGGACACCACCACCAGGGGCCGCACCGTCAGGCTCGCCGAGTACAAGGCCATGCGCTCCCACAGCGTCTTCAGCCACGCCGTCGCCGCCCTCATCGAACCCTGCGCCGGCCTCGATCTGCCCGCCGAGGCCCATGACACCGAGCAGGTCCGACAGCTGATCCACAGCACGGCGCTGCTGTCGGGATGGGTCAACGACGTGTACTCCTTCCCCAAAGAGCGCCACGAGTCCGGCTTCCCGCCCCAGACCCTGCCCCTGATCCTCGCCCGGGAGCACGGCCTTGCCCTACCCGAGGCATTCGCCGCGGCCTGCCACCTGTGCGACCAAGAAGCCTTTACCGCTTACCGCCTCATCACCGAGCTGACCGCATCCCCCCGTCCCCCAACTGCCGGACTACGCCCAGGCCATCAGCCACGCCATCGGTGGCACACAGGCGATCTACCAAGTCAGCGACCGATGGCGTATCGACCCCACCCACACCTAATTCCGCACCCGATATCGCCGACGGAAGACCGCCCGGCCGACGCCTGACGGATCACTCGTCCTGACCGTCCTTGTCCCTCGTCCAGCCCGGCCACATCCCAGTCGCGCAGGCGCAAGTGCTGTCTGACAGCCCCGCCGCGGCAGCAGTCCCGCAGCGGCTGGCCACCGCGGCGGAGAGGATGGGCACGACGCGCTTGTCATGCCGTCGTTCTCCCACTCATCCGCATGACCGGCCAAGCCGTGCAGCAGCACGGCCGGCTCCCCCGGCCCGCCCTGGTCCCGGCAGACAAGCCGAACCCCGTCGCGCATCGCCACACGCGCGGACCACACCACGACCGCCCCCAGGAATCGTCTCGCCCCGATCATGCCCCGACGGCCACGAGCCGCGCTCAAGGCCGCCCTCCTCGAGGGCGCGCCGCCATGGAACACCGGCCACGTCCGCGGCGACGGTGCCCTGCGACCGCAGCGGGGCGACTGCCACTGTCAGACCCAGGTGGCAGCATCAGGCGAAGTGAACGCCCTGAGGCGTCCTCAACTCATCTCCGACACAGACGAAGAGGAGCATTCCCCTTGCGACTGCATCGCGTAGCGCCTGGCATCGCCGCGGGCATCCTTGCCCCGGCCCTCCTGCTCGCCACCCCGTCCTTCGCCGCCACGGCGGCACCGACCGCGGGGACGGTGCCCGCGGTGCCCTCGTCCGCGGACGGGCCGGACGCCGACGACCTGAGAGTGGCCATAGCCCGGATCCTCGCCGACCCGGACAGCGGCCGGCGTGTGACACGAGAAGCCAACGCCCTCCTGGACGCCAACGACCCCGAGGCGATGCGCACCTGGCTGGAGACCGGCTACCGCATCGCCCAGGCCGAGGACGACCGCGTCGCCATCGCCCGCATCCTCGCCGATCCGTCCATCAGCCCGGCCCTGCGCGCGGCAGCCAACGCCGTCCTGGACGACAACACACCCGAAGCACTGCGCCACTTCCTGGAAGTCGGCAGGTACCAGGTCGCCTGACCAGCGCGGCGCCGCACCACAGCGCGTCGCCCGGGTTGGGCCCCCTGCCGCACGCCCGGTCGCCGGAACGCCGAGAATCCGGGCGGGGCCGCCTGCACCTCTGTGTGCCGGCGGCCCCGCCCGGCAGGCCCTGGGCCGGCTCGGCGCCCTCCGCAGCGCTTCGTGGTCTCGCCGCCCGGTACGGCATGGGCCACTGACACCCCCGACAGCAGAAAGCACATCTTCGATGACCACACACCCCCTGCGCACCGAGCGCAGCGGTCCGCAGACCGCTTCCGTCGTGACCGACCTCCCGTTCAAGCCTCCCCTCGTCAAAGCGGTGTTCAGGGACGTGACCTCGTTGCACGTCTCGCGGTCGGCTGCGTGGGCCGCCGCGTCGGTGACGCGGACCGTGCTGACGGAGATCATCGACGGCGCGAGAAGCGCGGCGGCCGAGGAAGCCAGGAAGAGGCTGATTCCCCAGGACCTCATCTCGGCGATCGACCGGAACGTCGAGGTGGAGGTGGGATCGGCGTGGTACCTGCACAGCCCGACCTTCCACGGCCTGATGGGCGAGATGCGCAACGCCGATGGTGCGCTCGTGTCTCTTCGTGAGCGCCGCGGGGCGCGTACACCGAGTGGTGTGGCCGGCGCCCATCGGTTCGAGGCCGGGGTGAGAAGGCTGCTGGGGAGCCGGGGGGTGAGGGCGGTCCCGGCGATGGTCCGCGACCTGGACGGAATCGCGAGCGTGTTCCTGACGGCCCTGGCCCGGGACGCGGCCACGGTCGTCCGCGAGGGCGGGGTCAAGCGGTTCGGGACGGTCAGCCTGGTGGTGCCGGACGAGCCAGCCCCGGCCCCGCTGCTCAAGGACCCCCTCCCCGCCCTGTCCACCCGCCGCGGGGACGGGCGCACTGTCGGCGGGGACGACGTCCTGGCCGCCGTCACGATGCAGCTGTTCGGCGATCTCAGACAACGCGCCATCACCGAGGCAGCCGAGATGACACGGAACACGTCGGCCAACTGATCGGGCCCGCCCCTGCGCTCTGCCCACTGCGCACGGTTCCCGCTTGCGCGCGGCTCCCGAATCTGCCGCCCGCATTTGGTTCCGGTCGGCTCGCGAGAACGGGCTCGTCGCATGGGCGCGGACCGCCGGCCGCAGGCACCCCACGGGGAAGACCTCCCCCCTCACCCTCGCCCGGCTCCGTCCGGCATCCGTCCCGGGCTGCTTGGGCTGCGGCGGCTAGTACTCCAGTGAGAAATCGTTGCCTGAGCTGGTCCTTCGTCGGTAGTGGCAGCGTCGGGCTGTGGCTTGGTGCCGTCTGCGCCAGAGGGACCAGTTCAGGGCATGGACAACCGCTCCGGGGCGTGGGATGGGGCGGGGCAGCAGCCGTACTGAGCTACGGAGCCAGATCACGAGGGCTGCCGCGGTGGCGGTGCCGAGGAAGACGTAGCCGCGTGCAGCGGTGGGGCGGCCCGCCGTAGTCGCCGCTCATCTGCCAGAGCGCGTCGGGGCCTGGTGGTCTGTGCGGTAGAGGCCGATGGCGAGGGTGACAGCGGCGCGGGTGGCGGGGTGGGGGTCCCGTCGGCGCCAGATGAGGTGGACGGGGACGGGTTCGGCGTCGCGCAGGGGGCGGTAGGTGATGCCGGAGGGGCGGTACTGGGCTGCGGTGGCCTGGGGGGTGACGCCGACGCAGCGGCCGGAGGCGATGGCGGCGAGCCAGTCATCGATGTCGTGGACGTGCTCGGCGGCGGGCCGTTCGTTTTCGGGCCACAGATTCAGGGTGGTGGTGCCGGTGCGGCGGTCGAGGGCGAGGGTGCGGGTGGCGACTTCGGCCAGGCGGATGCTGCGGCGGCGGGCCCAGGGGTCGTCGGAGGCGAGGGCGAGGTATCGGTCCTCGTGGCCGACGAAGGCATGTGCCCAGGGTGTGAGGTCGAGGGCGCTGCGGATGACCGCGAGGTCACACAGTCCTTCAGCAAGCCCTCCGGTGGAGGAGTTGTGGCGCACGAGCCGGAGCTCGATGTCGGGGTGGTCGTGGTGCCATCGGCGCTGGAACTCGGTGGTGTGCCGTCCGAAGGCCGACCAGGCGTGACCGATGTGCAGGCGGCTGTGGCCCAAGGCGGCCTCGGCGACGATTTCGTCCGCTCCGGCCAGCAGTACACGGGCTCGGGCGAGGACCTGCACACCCGCCATGGTGGGCTCGACCGTGCGGCTGGTGCGGTGCAGCAGTCGCACCCCCAGGGTCTTTTCCAGGGCGAGGAGGGTGCGGGAGACCGCGGCCTGGGAGACGCCCAGCTCCAGGGCCGCGTCGGTGAAGCTGCCGGTGTCGATGATGGCGACCAGGCAGCGCAGGTGCTTCAGCTCCAGCCCTGCACCGATTCCTCCGCGTGAATCCATACGCTCAGCGTATCGATAGTCGGTCGGATGCATTTTGCGTATCAGGTGAAGGGGCGCACGGTGAGGAGATGAAGACCTCACAGGACCTCGCCCTTACCGCCGATGCACTGGGCCGGGGCGGGGACCGCTCGCTGGGCGGCTCGCTCTCGGTACGGCGCGGCTTCGCCTTCCTCGCCTTCGCCGGAATCGCGTGGGGAACCACCGGCGCGGCCGTGGAGGTCATCTACCGGACCAGCGACCTGGGGCCCATGGCCATCTCGTTCTGGCGCTTCCTGGCCGGAGCGGTGCTGCTGCTGCCCGCCTGGACCCTACGCCCGTCCCGGAGGAAATAGCGTGCGCCGCAGCCTGCCGGGCGGCGGATACTGCTGTTGGTGGGCACCGGAGCGGGGCTGGCCGTCTTCCAGACCGCCTACTTCGCCGCCGTGCGGGACACCGGCCTGGCGGTGGGCACCATCGTCACGCTCGGTGCCGCCCCGGTGTTCACAGCCGCCGGCGGGCGCCTGTTCCTCGGCGAGCGCATCGGCCGCGCCGGAGTACTCGCCGTCTCCGCCGCACTGGCGGGACTGACTGTGCTCGTGCTGGGCAACCAGCCCGGCGTCGTCCACCCCAAGGGCGTGGCGATGGCGCTGCTGTCCGCCGCCGGCTACGCCGTCTCCAACCTGCTGGGCCGGTGGACCGGACGCCACGGCACCGGCGAGGACGCCTTCACCCTCACCCTGTTCTCCTTTCTCATCGGCGCCGCCGTGATGCTGCCGCTCGCCCGCCACGAGGGCCTTCTCCCGCAGGGCGGTAACCTCGCCGAGGCGGCGCTGTGGATGCTGTACATCGCCGCCATCACCACCGCGCTCGCCTACCCGCTGTACTTCGCCGGCGTCGCCGTCCTCAGGGCCGCTACCGCGTCGGTGCTGATGCTGCTCGAGCCGGTCAGCGCCGCCGTTCTGGCCGTGCTGTTCCTAGACGAACAACTCACCGTCGCCACAGTGGCGGGCACAGTGATCCTCCTCGGGGCCATCGCCGCCCTCGCCCTCGCCGAGTCCCGACTACAGGCCAAGCCTGAGATTCCGTGAGGCGACGCGAGGCCCGTCGGTTGTCAGTGCTCGCCGTCGTCGTCATCGTCGAGTTCCGGTGCGCGCCAGCGCCGGCAGCCCGCGGCCCCCGGCCAGGATCCGCTTTCCGGCACTCGCCGCGTCCAGCGCCTTCGACTCGCAGTCTCGTCACTGGACGCCGGTGGCCGTGACGACCTGATCGCGGCGAGGGTCATGCCGACGGCGAACCCGTATGCGCTGGTCCAGACGGAACGAGTCCGGGTCGGGGTAGGCCTCAGCATCGCGGTGGGCGGCCACGGCAAGGCCGAAGAACTCCGTGCCGGCTGGCCCTGAGACACGTACGGCTTGATGATCACCGCGTGGCGATCACAGCGCCGAAAGCCGTCACCCAGTAGCGGCGGCAGCAGATCACGGCCGCAGGCATTCAACCTGCGGATCGAAGCAGACAAACCCGTGTGCACGAGCCAGCGCAGCGGCGTACTCGGACACTTCGTCAGCCCTGCCGTACGACATGGCCAGGCACACAATCGGACCCGACGCCTCCTCCATGACAGGTGCCGACGCCCACACGACACCGTGGCCGGCGTCGTCCGGGTACCGCGCGAGGAGCGCCTCCACATAGGCCGTGATGCGCGGCACCGGCGGTGCGACGACCGCGTCCGACTCCAGGTAGCGCTCGTAGAGATCGTCGTAGACCGCACCCGCTTGATGATGGTCGAGTGGACGGTCACCGTCCCACACCGCAAGGTCATAGCTCACCCGCGCATCGTCGCAGCCAGCCGCTCCGCCGGCGCCAGCAGGCCCCGCGACCGAACCCGCGACCGAACGCGACCTCTGTCGCTGGTGGCTTGGTCACCTCACCCCGCAGGCCCCGCGTGCCGCCGCCCCGCTTGGTGTAGGCGGCTACAGGTCCTGGACAGCTCGCAGGGCAGCGTCCACGCGGGCCATGACCGCGGCGTCGACCGGTCCGAGGAGCTTCGCGCCGTCGAAGCGGTCCGTGCGCAGCTGGACGATGTTGACGGCGACGGCGGTGCACGGGAGCGGGTCGGCGATGACGACGGACATGGCGGTGTCGGGGTAGCGGCCGCTGTCGTGGAGCACGATGGCGAGGACCGCGCCGTAGGCCTCTTCGAGGCCGGTCAGGCTGATGAGGAGAACGTTGCGGCCGTCCGGCAGTGCCCAGATCTCACCACGGTTCACAGTGTGTCGCCCTCACCCGCAAGATCGTCGCCCAAGCCGAGCGCGGCGAGCTGCTTCGCAGCATCCAGCGTCGCCGCCCGGCGGGCAGCACGCACCACATAGGCGTTCACGGAGAGGCCGGCCTCGGCCGCGGCAGCCCGGATCGAGGGGGCGAGCTCGTTTGGGACGCGCAGGGTCATGGTGGTGACAGACATGCTGCCAGGGTAGCCACCACATAACGGTGGCACAGGACGGTTGCAGAACAAAGGCGGCACAGCCGGCCGGGATGGCCGCCCCGCGAGCTCGGCCAGCTCTGTCAACCCTTGATCATCTCGCGGTGGCCGCGCTCAACTGCCATAGCACTCCCCGTCGTCGCCTTGCACCCGAGCCTCAAGAGCCTGGCCAGCTCGCACATCTTGGCGATCAGCACTTCGCTCGGGTGCTTGGCGCTGACCAGGCCCCGGTCCCAGTGCAGCGCCTCGATCCCGTCGTCCCGTTCCGACCACGTCGTCATCAAAGCCGAGGAAAAGGCATCGGCAGGCCAGCCATCAGGGATGGGCTGCATGACGAGATCGGGATCGGCGGCAACAACGGACTCCCATTCCTGCCGACTGATCTCAGAGCCCTCCTCATCCCACCAGTCGTCACGCCGCGTGATGTGCAGTTCATACCCCATGCACAGCACCGTACGAGGAAGCACCGACAGAGCCGCCCGAGCACAAACCACACCGGAGTACTAGTCGCTCTTGTTTTTGATGGCGCTGTTCCTTTCAAGGCCCTGCAGTCGTGACGTGACCCCTCCCAAGATTTTCTGTACCCATACTTCGCTGATGAACAAGAGCCGCTCCTGGCCTGCATACACGCTGACGTAGGCATCGTTGAGCCAGGGCGTCGCCGCGAACTGGGTGAGCTGCGCAGTCAGTGTGGTCTCGTAAACGAACTGTTCGAGGAGCGGATGGAAGCCGGCATAGGGAGGGATCTCCCACGGCTCGGAGACATGCTCGTATCCACTGCCGCGATACGCATCCGATCCCACGAACTCCTCGTACGCCCACTCATCGACGGCGTAGCGGGCTGGCGCAGTGCAGCGCGCGGGAGAGCACCACGCCGGGTGGTCCATGGCGCGACCAGCGAAGACTTCTGACTGCTCCTGCATGCATCTATTCTCCGCGAACCCCGCGCCCGCGAAGGACCC
This sequence comes from Streptomyces flaveolus, assembly GCF_044765825.1. Classification (NCBI taxonomy): domain Bacteria; kingdom Bacillati; phylum Actinomycetota; class Actinomycetes; order Kitasatosporales; family Streptomycetaceae; genus Streptomyces; species Streptomyces flaveolus. The sequence goes on from NZ_JBIWKU010000002.1 coordinate 174,272, forward strand.
ACCGCTAGCTGCATCGGCGCCAGGTGGACCAGTGCAGGATGTGCTCAATGGGGGTGGGCCGGCGGTTGGTGAGTCGGGTGATCAGCCGTCGCGGCGCAGCGCGGTCGGCGTGGGCCGTCCCTTCTGGGCTTCAGGCCTGCCGCGGCAGTCCGGTCAGGCGCCTGCCGTCCGGCCGCCGTGAGCGGCAGGGCCTGGGCGTAGCGCCGCGGCGGTGGGTCTGGTCGTGGCCTGTCGGTGTGGAGGGGGCGGTGCGGCGGGAGGGGCGTGGTGCAGGGTCGGTGGAGTGCTGGGTGGCGGTTGTGTCTGGGGACGGGGGGTTACGGACGTGGTCGAAGGTGCGGCCGAGGGTGACGGACAGGGCGAATTCGGTCTGGGTGGCGGCGTAGCGTCGTTCGAGGCTCCGCAGGGTGTTTTCGGCGGTGGCCAGGTCGTGGGCGGTGACGGGGTCCTGGCCGTAGTGGGGGCTGGTGTTCAGGCGGGTGCGGAGTTCGGTGCAGTTGCGGCGTCACGTGTCGATGTGCGAGGCCAGGGTGTTGAGGTCCTGGCGCAGCAGGTCCGGGGGGCCAGGTGATTGCGCATGGCGTGGTGCCGGTGGCCGTCTGGTGGGGTGTCGGTGAGCTGTGGGATCAGGTCGGTCAGGGCTTGGTGGGTGGCGTCGAGATGGCGCCGGCGCAAGTGGGCTATGCGGGCTTCGCCGGTGGTGAGGAGGGGGGTGAGATCGGTGGTGGCCCGTTGGTCGTCGTAGCCGTTCCAGGGCCCCCTTGCGGGGTCGTGCTGGGCGCGGCGTGCAGCGGCGATGTCCCAGATGCCTTCGTGAAGGGTGCGCTGGGCCTGGTCGAGGGCGCGGCGTGCTCGATGAGACGGCGCAGGGCCGCACGAGGGCGCCTGGGATCCGTGCGGGGATCGAGCGCGACGGCGTACATGGCGGGTTTCACGTCCTGCCGCAGGGCGTTTTCCGCGTCCGCGTGCAGGGCGTGCAGTGGCAGTCGTGTCCAGGTGCGGCCGCTCGGCAGTGGCACTGCAGGTGACGGCCAGCGGGCTGGAACTGCTGACCGTGAGAGCGAAGTGCAGCGCGGCGACCGCATCGTCGGACAGCAGGTCCGGGCCGTCCTGTCCGCCGAGGAACTGATCGGTGTAACGCGTCGTCAGCGAGTACAAGCACGGTGCGGGAGGACCAGTTTGGGGGGCCTCGCCCCTGCCCTCCGTCTCCTTCTGCCGTGTGGCGTCTGTGTCCGGCATGCACGGAGGCTGCCACCAGGTGCGGCTCACCGGAGCAGGGAAGCGGCCGGCCTCCCGCCAGACGGGCGGGACGGGGGGACCGCCGGGGCTCGTGGTCCGTGTGCGGGGAACGACTGTGGGAGCCAGGGGGCATGCCGAACCTACGGTGCGCAAGCGGGCTGCTGCGTGTGCGGCAGCGTCCGCCGTCGCCACGGCGACCCGCATTCACCGGGACCGAGCCCGGATCGTGCAGGGGGCGGGGGCCTCGGCCTCGTCGACCGGGATGGCCGGGCGCCTGTCAGGAGCCCTACAGCCAGGTGTAGTTGTCGTCGGTGACGGCTTCCAGGGCGGCGTCGCCGACGGTGGCGCGGGGGTCGGGCAGGGCCGCCAGGGCGGGTCCGATGGGCGGGAAGAGGGGCAGGTCGGCGGTGGTGCGGTAGTCGACCCACTCGATGATCCCGGCCTCGTGGCTGCCGTCGGGCAGTTCGTCCGGTTCCTGCTCGGCGAGGCCTGCGCGGACGTCGGGCGTGATGTGGAGGCGGTAGATCAGGTGGAGCTTGCGCGGCGGCGGGGAGGGCCCGGGCGGGTGACCCGCTGGTCGACGACCCACAGCAGGTCGCCGCCGTCGGCCCGGTCGATGTCGAGGTCGAGTTCCTCGGCGAGCTCGCGCGCGAGGGCCTGGCGGAAGTCCTCCCCGTCCTCGACGTTGCCGCCGGGCGGGGTGTAGTGGACGGAGCCGTCCCGGTCCCGGCGGATCAGGGCGACGTCGTCGCCGCAGAAGACGAGAGCCCCGGTACGGACCTTGATCCGGGAAAACGGGGCCGCCGGCACCTCGGGAGTCCTGGTCATGGCGGCCAGTATCGCGGCCGTGCCCGGGGCCACAGGGCGGGCTTGCTCCTCGTTCACCCTGCGCCCGGGCGCAGGGTGAACGACCGCTTCGGCTTCTGCTGCCGCCTCGGCGGCAGGCAGGGCGTGGCGGGGCGAACACGACCCGGCGCTCCGTCGCTGCGGGTACTCGCCCCGGTGTCACGGGAGAGCGGTTCGGGTCATCATCCGGACACGGGTGAGGTAGTCGGTGCATAACGTCTCACCGACCGGGCAGCGCGTGGGCCCGCATTCGGCGCAGTTCTTCAGGTGGTCGACGTAAGCGGCGTAGCCGGCCTCGCGCAGGGGGTGCTCGGTGTCGTTCTGCATCATCATGTCGCTCCTCGTGACGGCTTTACCTCTGTCTGTTACCCATCGTGAACGCTACGTCGAACCTTCGGAGGAGCTGTCCTCTTCAGCCAGTGCCGGGATCTGACGGCTGGCTCCCAGCGACTGCACACGGTGAGCGCGCCTGGGCTCTGGACGTGCTGCTCCGCTTGCTTGCGGGATCAGTTGTGGGGCGGAAACTCCTGCTCCAGGAGTTGGAGTACCTCCTGCTGCTGCCGGTGGAATCCGGGCAGCAGGGGATGCACGAAGGCGAGATGATCGGCAAGAGACAGACCCCGGTGGGCAGAGGGCCGTGCCGGGTGATGTCGATCAAGGGCCTTGTTCTCTGAAGCGCAAAACAGGTACACCGCCCCCAGAGCTTGCGAGTCGAAGACCATCTGTCCGGCCGCCACCGAATCGACCGGACCGCACACACCCGCTACCAAGGCGTTCAGCACATCAACGGCAACCGCCGGATCACCGTCCGGATCCCCCCGGGCACGGATGAGCGCAGCGCGCATGACCTCTGCCAACTCTGAAGCTGACGGCTCCGCCAGATCACTCGCCATCCCCGCCTCGTCCCAACCTGGCCTGCGGCAAACCACCCTGGCCAGAGAGCAGTCAGCCTGCGACGGCGGGCGTGGCGCCGGGTTAGGCCCCTGGGGGCGGCAGCTGCTCTGGGCCAATGTCGTCGCGCACGCGCAGGTAGCGGACGGGATGCCGGTAGCGGCCCTCGTCCACCGCGGTGTCACCGGCGAACTCGACCACCACGTCGGGCGCCACCGGCCGGTGGTCGATCATCTCGCGTGAGCCCCAGCCTACGGCGAAGCGGCGGTGCTGCCACGGATGCTCGGCGCCGCCCGGGGAGAGGAGGCTGCCGACCTCCCCCCGTGCCGTCGCCGACAGGGGTGCCGTCCGCGCGATGAACCGCAGCCGGCCAGCCTCGTCGTAGCGGCCCAACAGCAGCGTCGACGGCGCCGCCACCCGGCCCGTCACCGAAGCGACGACCGCCTCCGCGCTGGCGCGGGCCCGCACCTTGATCCACCCCCGGCGGCCCGGCTGATACCTCTGCGACAGGCCTTTCACGACGACACCCTCGATACCGGCAGCGCCCCACGCCGGGTCGAGCCAGTCCTCGGCCCTCGCCCGGTCGGTGGTGGCTGGGCACAGGACGAACGGCGCGGCCAGCACCCCCTCGGCGAAGAGCGCCTCCAGCCGGGCCCGCCGCGCCTGGTAGGGCTCGTCGAGGAGCGGGCCGTCGGCGGTCTCGAGGACGTCGAACACGATCAGGTGCGCCGGGGCGGTCCGGGCAGCCTGCCTCGCGCCGGCGCCACGACGCCGGGCCCGGCCCTCCCACCGAAGTCGAGACGGCCCTCCGTGGCGACGACCAGCTCCCCGTCCAGGACCAGCGGTTCGTGCAGGGCGCGGCCAGCAGCGGTGATCTCGGGGAAGGCGCCGTTGAGGTCGGCGCCGTTACGGGACTGCAGGTACGCGCGGCCGGGACCGGCGAAGAGCAGCGCCCGGTAGCCGTCGGGTTTCTGCTCGTAGGCCAGCCCGCCCGGCAGCGCCCGCTCGGACGGCAGCTCGGAGCGGGCCTCGGCGAGCATCGGCTGGAGGGGCGGGGCGAGGGTCACAATCCCAGGTGTATGCCGGTTCGGGGCTGGTCGCACCCGGGCCCAGTGTCAGTGCCACCAGCAATGATGCCGGTATGACGATCACCATGCGCAGCTACGGCTTCACCTGGACCGATGCGGACGGCACCCCCCGCGCCTCTGCCGTCGCCTACGACGAGGTCTCCACCGACCGGCGGCGGGACGAACTGGAGGAGGCCGGGGCCACCGGCATCGAGAGAGTCGACGTGAAGCCCGGCGAGCTGCCCACCCTGCGAGGCTGAAGCCCTCCGCGGCGGGCTTGGGCCAGGATCTGGTTCACGGGCCGGTGAGCGGGCGTGCTCAGCGCCGCCGGGCGGACGGACTCGCCACGCTGCGCGCGCAGCGCGGCAGTCGTAGGCGGTGAGAGCGAGCGCGACCACCGCGGCCCGGGCGTAGTCGCGGTCCGCGCCCGCGTCGATGGCTTCCAGGGCAGCGGCCGCCGCAACGCGGACCGTGTTGGGGAGGTTTTCGTGGGCGGCGAGCCGGTAGGCGACGGTCCGGCGGGCCTGGTGTTCGGCCTCGCTGACACCGCCGGGCGTGAGCGGGAAGACCGCAGCCTCGTACACGGCGATGCCCGCGACGACCGCGTCGGACAGCCCCTGCTCCGTGCCCCGGGCAGCGGCGGCCGACAGGGACGCCGCCGCACGCCGGCGTTCGACCACCACCACACCACCCACGTACAGGACGGCCAGGACCGTCCCCAGCGCGGCTGCCCACTCGCCCCACAGCGAGAAACCGAGACAGGCTGCCGCGGTCGCCATGCCCGCTCCGAGCACCGCGGTCCGTGCGTAGAGGCGGGCCGTGGGCGAGAACATCATGGTCAGCAGTATGCACACCGGGCACGGCACCCTTCCTTGTGCGGCGAGGCACGTTCGGCGTCAGCCGTGGCCGCGTGGTGGGCGAGGTTACTGGGTGTGGAAGGTCTGGATGATCTTGGAGGATTCAGGTGAGCACGAGCGGGGCTCAGGCAGCGGCCTTCTTCCGGGAGATCGCTCTGGTTCGTACCGTCTGGTGGGTCCGGGACGGCGAGGGCAGTCCCATGCCGGTCTCGAGTTCCGGGCAGCCAGCCTTTCCCTACTGGTCGTCGCAGACCCGTGCGCAGCGCGCAACTCAGCTCTGGGGTCCTCAATTTCGTGCGGTTGCGATGCCGCTGGATCACTGGCGGAGCGCGGCCTTGCCGGATCTGGCCGGGGAAGACATCCGGGTAGGGATCAACTGGAGCGGACAGCGCCTGACCGGATGGGACCTCACTGTCGTCGAAGTAGTCAACCGTCTCGCTCACGCGCTCGGCGAGCCACCCTACGACCCTCTGGATCCGGTCGAGTGACGCTGCGCCGGGGGGTCGTGGAGCTGCTGACACGGCTGGTCCTCCCCGCCGTTCACGTCGGACCGGCACCTGTGACGGCTGCGGCCTAGGGTGGCGGAATGCTTCTGCCTGCCGAACGGACGGCCCTGGACCTGCTGGACGCCCACCTCGAGGCGCTGGGGGGGACGTGGGAGCCGTCGGACGTGCTTCCGGGCGAGCCGCCCGGGCTCGCGGCGGAAGGAGCAGGCGAGCTCGTCCACTGGGCCCTCGGCCGGCTCCGGAGCATCCCGCGCGAGCCAAAGGACGCCTTCGCCCGTGAGATCGGCGGCCTGCTCATGGAATTCCGCTCCCGCCGCAGCCCCTGGAACGCGGCGGCGCTGCGGCTGCTGGACGACCAGTGCATCTTCGTCGCCACCGGCCCGCGGCGGCACGAGGACTGGACGCACGATGTCCATGCCGTGTTGCACCGGACGGTCACCGATCCCCGCGGCTGGCTCCGGCTGGACATGGACTGCCCCGACCCCGCCCGCCAGACCGTGCCCGCCTACCCCTTCGACCCGCCGGCCCCGGCCGACATGCCCGCCCACCTGCACCCCCTGGACGCCCAGGCGGCAGTGGCCGCGCTGGCCGTCATGGCGGAGGAATGGCAGTCGGAGCAGGCCCCTGTCCGCTCCCGCCCGGACCGGGACGCCCTGCTGGCGGACGCCCGGTTGCTGCTCGACCGGTACGGGCCCAGCGCGCACTACTGGACCAACGCGACAGCCGCCGCCTCCACCCCGGCCCCCGACTTCCTCGCTTCAGGACTCCAGGGCACCGAAACCCACCGTTTCCACACCACCGCCTACATCGCCGGCCTCGACATCTTCGAGGACCTGGGCGTGATCGCGGTGAACGACGAAGAGGTAGGCGTCTTCTGGTCTATCGGGGCCTACTGACAACCACCAGGCAAGCGTTGAACGCGTGCGGGCCTTCGCCGACACCGCCCTCGCCGCGCCGGAAGGCCCCCCGGCGCAGCGGTGGGCGCACAGTGACCGGCACGGCGCGGCGTCGTTGCACCTGGCATCGCGCGCATGCATGCACATCCGACCCCCGCGGATACGCGAGCGACCCCCGGACCCGTCACCGGCCCGGGGGTCGAGGCCTGTTCGCCACACGCCAGCAGCAGTGATCCCGCCAGGTGATCACTGCCGGTGGAACCGAACGGCCTCACAGGCAGTCGCAGCCCGTGGCATAGAGCAGCAGGAACAGCGCCGTCGCAGCGACTGTGGTGAAGCCGGCGGCTGTCACGGCGGCAAAGCCCCGACGGCGGCCCTTCTCAGGTCTACGGAAGGTCTGCCAGGCGCCGTGGGCCAACAAGCAGCAGAGCAGCCCGGCACCCGCGATGGTCAAGGGTGGACTCGCAGACCAGCTCAGGTAGGCGATCACAACCAGACGGCCCAGCAGGACGCACGCGACCAGGGTGAGGATCACCTCGGCGACGGCTTCTCCCACCATGTCGATCAGGAAGTCACCCACGCCTCTCGCTGCCCTGCGAACCCCCACAGCGCTCCCTTGACCCTCGCCTCCGACGGCCCCGGGCGGGACCTGACAGAGAGGACCCCGACCGACCCAAAACGGTTGCCGACGTGCGCTCAGCGAGCCGGTACCGCCTGCTTGGTGGCCTTGCCGACACCGAAGCCGCGGGCGCCTACGCGACGGCTACAGGGCGCCGGGAGGGGTCTTGGGCTCGAAGGCGTTCCGTGGCACGCCCGGCTGGGAGATGGTGGATGTCTGGCGCATTCGCCCGCTCAGCGCTGGCGGGCGGGACGTGCTCGCCACATTGTTTCGAGCGGCACGGCAGTCGTAGGCGGTGAGCGCCAGCGCGGCGACCGCGGCCCGGTCGCGGTCGCGGCGTGCAAGATGAGTACCCATACTCAGGTGCGCTTCCGGGTGGGGCGGCACGCTGACACGCATGCAGCGTCCTTCGGTGTGGTTGGATCTTGGGCTCGCGATCGCGCTTCTGCCGGTGTCGACCATGCTTATCGTCTGGCTCGGAATGCATGTGATGTTCTCGGGTGATGACTTCGGATCTCCCGGCATTCGCACTGCCCGTGCTGGGCGGCGCGGGGCATGGATCAGCGGTTGTGCAGCGGTTGTGGCGGGTGGCGGGTTGATGGGCCTGCGATTGTGGACTGCCGGGTCCGTTCACCTGCTCGTTCTCGGTGCGGCGGCTGTTTTGTTCGCCGCCGTGGCTGTGCAGCATGGTTGATCACAGGAGTCGCCGGTACCAGATCAGAGCGCTGGCGAGGACGTGCGAGGACGACCAGTACCACCTCGTGGAGCGGCTTTCCGGAGCCATGTCCGGGGTCTGCTCGGGCTCGTCTGCGGTGCTCGCCAGGGTCGAACTGAGCCTGTGGGGTCAGGTGGTCTGGCGGAGTGCGCTGACCAGTGCGCGCGGGTCGTCGGCGTGGAAGCGGATGGTGTGGGCCTTCTCCGTCGCGCCGAGCGGGCGGGTGAAGGGCAGTGGCCGGTTCAGTCTCAGGGTCACGGAGGTCTGGCTGCCCACGATCAGGTCGAGGACCCCGTGTTCGGAGAGGGTGATCAGGCGGCCTTCGGGGTAGCGCCGGTCGACTTGGACCGAGGCGACCGCGTCCGCCGGTACGGCGAGGTCGAAGAGGGCCCCGTAGCGGATCCGCACAGAGCCGTCGGCGTGCACGACGTGCGGCCGAGTGACGCAGGCGGCGTGCAGGCCCAGTACGAGGGCGACGCTGTACAGGTCGAGTACGAGGATCACCCGGTGGACGACGGGCCAAGGGATGAGGAAGGCCAGCCCCACCGTTTCGATGACCCCCACGAAGAGCAGCCCGTACATCATCGCGGTCTGGGGTCCGGTGTACGCGGCGGCGAGATCCCCGGGGCGCACCCCATGGGTGCCGCGCCGGGCCCAACGGCCCAGGGAGGCGAGGGCGCGCAGTTCGTGGAGGACCAGGCGGCGGATCGTCACCGGCACCGTCTCCTGTACTGCGGCCCGCCGCGCCGCCCGGCGGTCCGCACCGCGGGCGCGGGCGGCGTTGTACAGCGAGCGCAGCACGCAAGCCTCCAGCAGCAGCACCGCGAGCACCAGCGCCTCGGCGCCCGCCAGCACCCACCCCGGCAGCCGGACCCCGGCCACCAGGCAGACCACCAGGGCCAGTTCCCCCGGCAGCACGCCCGCCACCGCGGCCCGGGCCGCCTGTACGCCCCGGATCCCGCCGCTCATCCCCGGCCCCTCTCCATGAACGCGTCCATGAGTCGGCTCACTACTTCCGCCTGCGCGGGGGCGTACTCCCCGAGCAGCGCCTCCTTGAACCCGGTCAGGACCACCCCGTCCGCGGGGATTGCGCCGAACAGCTCGTCGGGGACGGCTGCCATCAGGTCAGCTGCCAGGGGTGCGACCCGCGGATCGTCGGCAGGCGCTTCGGCGAGCGCGTCGAGACGCTCATACAGTTCGACGACCGCAGGATCGGTGACCAGCGTGCCGAGCAGCGCCAACATCTCTTGGTTACCGGAGCCGTCCACCATGCCGTCCACCAGCGTGAGGTACTCGCGATCCTTCGCCGCGCTCGGCGAGTCCGTCCGGGGCGCCTGAACCAGCAGGGCGGCAAGGCCGGGAGAGACGGGTCCTGTCGCGCCGGGCGGCTCGGCGAGCAGTGCACCGAGGCGACGGCGGCGCTCTTGGATGTCGGCTTCCTGGCGGGCCAGGTCGGCGTCGAGGTCCTTCAATACCTCGGCCAGTTCGCGTCCGTCATCGTCGGCGAGAGCGTCGCGCACTTCATCGAGGCTGAGACCGAGTTCGGTGAGCCGGCGCACCCTGGCGAGCAAGACGGCGTCGCGGATGCTGTAGGCCCGGTAACCGTTGGGACGCCGCTCCGGTTCCGGAAGCAGTGCGACGTGGTGGTAGTGCCGGATTGCCCGGGTGGTGAGCCCGACGAGCGCGGCGATCTCTCCGATTCGCATGCCTTCAGTAGAAACCCTGCCGTTGCGTCAAGGTCAAGGTCCGCATCGGTGGGCCAAGAACAACAGGCCTGATTCCCGGGAGTTTGTAGTCGGGCGGTACGGTGCCGCCGGTACCGTAAGTGGCCACATCCCCAGCCCGGACGGCGGCGATGGCAAGGATCCGGCTGGCGCCATGATCGTCGAGAAATTCTTCACCGACCCCATCACGGGCTACCAGCTCGGTGCGCCCCACATGATGGCCACCGCCAACGCGCACCTGCTGAAGGACCAGCCTGTCACCGAGTCCGACGCCAACGGGGGCGACGTGGGCGGATGGGCCGGAGACCTCATGACGTTCTGGGTCGACTGGCGTAACTCGGAACAGCGGTACGCCGACCCGAAGCAGTTCGCCCACGACCGGCTCGCCGTGCCCGGTGTCGCCTCCACGTTTGGCTTCAACGACCTCATCGAGGACGCGGACGGTTACCTGCTGGCTCAAGCCGTGCGCGGCGGCAAGAACATCGTCGACGCCCTGAAGGACCACTACAACGGTTCCGGCGGTCTCAAGCGGTTCAGCTCCTACTTCGATGGGCGCTGGGGCACCGCGGCCAACTGCAAGACCTCCGCCCACCACGCGCTGACCGACCTGGAGAAGACCCTGTCGGCGGCCCAGCTACGGCTGATCACCCTCGCGGGCGCCGCCATGCCCAACGATTACGCTCTGCTGCCCGGTGGCAGCGCCAAGCTCGCCGCTCGCTCTGGTCGTCTCCCTCGTCTCCCTCGCCGCGCTGGTGCGGTTCGCCGCAGCGCGGCGCCCTTCCTCGCCTGCAGAGGAAAATTCATCGTGCAACTGACCGGACCCTCCCATCGTCGCTCACCATCGGCCGTCGCGGGTCCGGGCCGGGCATGTCTCGGCTACAGGTCGAACTCCACGTGCCTCGACATCCGTGAACTCGACCTCCAAGCCCGCGGCGCGGCGGCCGCCGTCGCGGAAGTAGACCTCGCCGAGCGCTTCGGCCCGCGAGGGCGCGCAGCTGCTGAACGCCGGCGCCTTGATCCTGGGCGTCGAAGAGGCAGGCGGCGTGCTGCGGGGGCAGGGCGAGGGTGAGGTGGCGGATGCGGGCGTCGTCGGTGGTGCCGGAGGCTGCGGTGAAGCCGAAGCGGGCCCGGGCCTTGAGGACCAGACCGGTGCTGATGGCGGCCTGCTTGCCGGCTTGGGCGCGGATGCGGGGCTGCCAGCGCTGGCGTACGGCGTCCTCAAGACGCTGCGCGAGGTCGGCGCGGGGACGGCGGATCTGGTCCTTCACGTAGCGCTCGACGGTGCGCTGCGAGACGGCGAGCAGGTCGGCCACGGCGCGGGTGCCTTTGAGCTGTTTGACGAGGTAGCGCATCTGGGCGCCGGCGGACTTGGGGATGGGGCGGGTGAAGGCCTGTTGTACTGTGACTGAGCGCTTCAGATGGCGCCATCCGCCAGATCGAGCGCTCAGCCTCCATCCGACCCGGAACGGTTCACCGTGACCGATCTCGAAACGAGCTTCACGGACTACCCCTGGTCTGGGCATGATTCCCACCGTGCATATGGACAGGGGCCATCGCGGGCAGGGACGGTACGCGCTGACGGACACAGGAAGCGGCCACGTCTGGGGCGTCTGCGCCGAGGTGGAGGGATTTTTCCGGGAACCCCTGCGCGGGACGTACGAGCTGTTCGGCTGGGCTCCGGATGGAGCTGAGGTCCCGCGCGGCTGGGTCGGTAGCAGGGTGTGGCTGGTGCCGGAGGACAGAACGCTCGATGCCTGGCTGCTGGAGGACGCGGAGAGTCTCGGGCAGTACCCGGGAACGGACGGTCTTGTGCTCACCGGTCTGGACGACTACGTGGGCCCGCCCGAGGGGCACCGAGGGCCTGTCCGGCTGCACGACGGGTACCGGTGGCTGGGTTCCTGCCGGGAGTTCGCCCGCGTCCTGCCGCCCGAGCAAGAGGAACCTCCTCTCGTCCTGCGGGGGCTTGTCCCGAGTGATCGGCTACGGCGGGCACTGGCTACGGGCACCCGGCACACACTGGACCTGGAGGAGGTCTGGCTTGAGATACGGGACGACCGGGGCGAACCGCTCACCGATCGACTGCTGCGACCCAAAGTCCGTACGTGGCAGCCGTCCTCCCGCGGGACGGAGCTGATTGATCTGGAACTCGACGGATACCTCGCACCCGTACCGGGATACGCCCGGCCAGTATGGGAGCGCTGGCTTGCCGGCCCGCCGGACGCCCCTGGTGCTTGGGCCGGGCTCGAGACCCGCCAGCGTGGGGCCTGGCTCGATCTCGTCCGGGAGCGGGGCTGTCGGCTCAAGCACCAAAACCGTGCCGGACACGCGTACGAGCTGGATGGCCGGCACATCACGGACGAGCCGGGCCTCTACCTGGCACTCGGCGAGGCCGTCAACGGGCCGGGCGGCTACTTCGGCGGCTGTTTGGACGCCCTCGCGGACTGTCTGCGCGGCAACTTCGGCTATACCGCTGCCGCGACCTTGGTCTGGCGAGACGCTGCGACTGCACGCGAGCACCTGCCCCGCGTCCTGGCGCCAGAGGGTGAGCAATATGACCTGGTCGCCCTGGTGATCGAAGTTCTGACCGCGGGCGGGATGCACGTGACCCTCACGTGAACTGGCCGAGCTGCCGCGGTAGTGACTCCAACGCTGCTGCCGGTCCGTTGGGCTACGTACGCGCCTGATACGGGAGCCCAACTGGGCGCTGATGCCGACGGAGGGATCAGTCAGCGGCGGACAGCCTGTGCCACCAGTGACTGCAACCGTTCGAGCAGTAGCGCTCGCGGCGTCTTCCGTCGGCGATTGCTAGCACCGCGACCAGCAGCCGGAAGGCCTTCCGGCGTTCGTCGCGGGGAGTCAGAGAGGCGATCTTCCCCAGTTGATCGTCTATCCGACCACGCGTGATCAGCACCGCCGGCGTGTGCGTCGGGCGCAGACCGGCACGGCGGATGCCCTCCGGCCCGTCCTCGGCCACGGCACGTGCCTGGACACAGTGGTGGCGCAGAAACAGCAGGGCCTCGGACTGCTCCTCTGGGGCGAGAGCGTCGAACCATGCGATGCCCTGTGACATCGGGCGGAGCCCCTGGGCAAGCTCGTTGAGTATGACGTCGCGTTCGGTCACGCCGGTCCCCCATCGGGCAAGCGGCGCTTCGCCTCGCTTCGCCGCGGAGTCGAGGTCAGTGGAACCAGGTAACGAGTCGCACATGCTCTGCTCCATGGAGTTCGCTGAGTGTCCGCATCACGCTCCATGCGGCGTCACACAGTGGGTTGGGACAGATCCACCGCCAGGCGCCGGTGCCAGAGCAGATGGACAGCGTGTGCGCGGGCCACCGCCGGCAGCGAAGTGCCCTCCACCAGCTCGACGAACCGCCGGGGACGCTCGGCAACCAACTCCAGCAGTTCGCCCTCCAAGCCGAGCCGGTCACTCATGGCGCGGCGCCGGGCGGACAGGGCATCCAGCCCGGTCACCATGTGACGACGCCAGCCCGTCACCACCACGTAGCGCCGCCCGGCCGCAGCTGCCGCCTGCTCGGCCGCGGCGAACTTCACCGGTGGGCGGCGGCGGGCCGAGCGGGCGGGCCCAGGCGGGCGGGGCGGTGGCGAGAACATGTCCGCGATCGGCGAGTGAGCGGGCCAGGATGCGGTGGCGTTCGGCGAGGTGCGCGACCCAGTGGTCCGGGGTGCCGGGGTGGGCCATGGCGTGCCGGTCAGCGACCCAGTCGGGTATCTCGCCCCGGTGGCTGGGCCGGTACGGAGGATGGTCGGGCAGGCGCTCGCGCAGCCGGAGTTCGGCGGCGATCTTGTCGGTGACGGCGTCGGCGCGGGCCAGCGCCGCCCGGGCCATCTGCTGCCGGCGGGGCGTGGCCGTGCGCCGGGCCTGGACGGTGCCGGCTCGAGCGGCCAGCGAGGTCGCACCGGCCTGCTCGCGCTGGTAGTCCTCATGTGCGCGATCGCGCCAGGGCAGGGCGCGGCGGAGCTGGGACTCGTGGGTGAGGTCGGCGATGACGCGCCGCGCGGTCTCCGACAGCGGGGCCCGGGCCTCCTGCGCGCTGCGGATCTGCAGGCGGACAGAAGCGAGTTGGGCGGCGAGCTCGTCGCGGGAGAGGTCGCCCATCGGCCGCTGGTCCCAGGCGGGGTGGGTGTGGCCGGCGCGGGTGGTGACCGGGGCGGGCTGGTGGGTGAGGGCGGCATCGGCGGCCTTGAGAGCTTCGCGGGCCACGGCGCGGTGCGAGGCGGCGGGCCGGTTCAGGGCGTGCAGCTGCGTCAGAGTGAGATGGGTCAGGGGGCGGGGGCGGTCGTCCTACTGGGCAACGGATCGGGTCCGGTGGTGTCTGCGTTCAGCGCGGTGCGCAGGCTGTACCCCCGCCCCGGCTGGCGGGGGCAGGGGCCACGGCCTGGGTGTGAGACGGGGCGGGGGCGGAGACGACGAGTCAAGCCGCGCTGGCAGCGCCGGACGCGGTACCTCTCGCCGGTCCGGGAGACCCCCAGATCAGGGAGTGATCTGCCGTGGAACAATCCGTGGAGGAACGCGTGTAGGGGGCATCATGCGGCGGGGACGTTGGGCGTTGGCTTGTGCGCTGATGGTGGTTGTTGCATCCACCGTGACTGGATGCTTCGCTCGCTATGGGGCGTGTCCAGGGGAGGACGGCCGGCCCGGTGGCCTGACGGCTGAGAACCTGGTCGGCACCTACCGGAACCCGTGGGGAAGTTCGGTAACCCTGCGGGGCGATGGCTCCTTCACGGCGGTGGCGTGGCCTGCCGGCCTCGATGAGGCGACCGGGCCCTTGGACCAGAGAAGAGGCAGCGGCCGGTGGGAACTCAGCGACGGCGGTGACTATGAGTTCGACGTTTCGCTGTCTTTCGATGAGATCAGCGACTATGACATCGACCCCGACAGTTATGGGGACGGTTTCGACATCAGCGGCAGCCGTGACGATCTGCGGCTGTATGCATGGGTCGGTGACCCCGATGACTGCACCAACATGAGCACTTTCACCAGCGAGCCGCCAGCCTGACCCTGCTGATCCCCCGGCCGGTGAACGAGTGGCTGTGCCCGGCACGCTCGCTGCACGCACTGCAGTTCGTAGTCCTGAAGCGACTGTCTTGGTGGTGGCGCTGCATGGGGCTGGTCACATGCAGCGTTCGGGGCCTTCCCAGCTGGTCAGGGGTTCCGTCTCACTCATCGGCATGCTCTCGAAAACGATCGGCCCGGCATAGAAGACGCCGCTGCCCGGTCCGAACATGTCTTCTCCGACCAGGTACCGGTACATCCACTCGGAGAACGACATGCCGTACTCCTAGTAGAGCGCCTCGTTACCGTCGCAGGAGAAGAGCCCCCACGCGCCCGTGCCTGCGTCGGCCAGACCGAAGAGGTTCTCACCGCGGTCGGTGTCGAGCAGCGGAATGAGGCCGGAGGGAGCGCCGAAGGACGCACCGGGGAAGCCGCGGCGCTCGAGGTCCTGCAGATCACTGCGGGAGAACGCTTGGATCGTCTCCGTCATCCAAGCCCGCAGGTTCCACCGGCGCGTGGAGGGGTGGTGGAGGTAGAGATGCACGTTCAGTTGCACCGGAGCGTACTTGCCGACGATTTCCTTGTAGTCGTCAGGCAGCCGTACCCCCAACTCGTCTTCAAGTGCACGCCTATTCGCAGGAGGCGCACAGTGTGCTCCGCCCTCCCCCAGCATGCTGATGACGGAGTCGGTAAAGCTGTGCGGCACTGCTACCCCCGGCGTCTGTGCAGAGGACCTGGTCGTCCGCCCACTCTCCTGGTGGGGTCGGATGGGTCGCGTACCTGTGATCCTGCTGCAGTGAAATGACGGTGATTGTATGCGCGACGCGCAGCGCGGGGCCGGTGACAGTCCTGGCAGGTCTGGTCCGGGTCGCAGCCGCAGCGGCAGTGGAAGTCGCGACAGCCGGCCAGGTGGTCGGGCTCGTGGGTGAGGGCGGGGAGGGTGGCTGCCCCCCGGGACAGTTCGGTGAAGTCCCGGTCGGCTATGGCGTGGCCGTTGGCGTGCAGCGGCATGGGGCGGGCCCTTTCGTGGCGGGGCCGAGGCGGGTGGTGCCGGGGCCATCACACTCGCGGGCACGCCGCTAGCGGTGCAACGGCGCGGGGGAAGCGAGGAAGCGCTCATCGCGCCGACGGGCTGCGCGGCGGCGCCGATACGGCGGTCGGTCTCGGCGCCTTGGTGCGCGGGCGCATCCAAGGGCCACCGGCGCCCGTCCGAGCGGCACCGTTCCTGGACACCGCAGCCATCGGGCCGGGGCGCGAAGGCTGCGGTGTCCGCTGTTGCGGGCAGGGACCGGTGTCAGGCTATGGTGATGTGCTGGGTGTCACCGGCCTTGCGGTGTCTGCTGATGGGGCTGAGTGTCTCGATGCCGTCGGCGTCGATGATGGCGGCGACCTGGTCGTCTGCCACGGGGATCTGTGCCTGCCCAACATCATCCTCGAATCCGCGGACCCTAAAGGGTGTTGCACAAGGCTGCGAACTGGGCATCTCCCTTGTATGGCTGGGGTCTTGAGGGCCGAGCGAGTGTGGGTGGAGACGTTCACGGGGCTGCGGGTGACGCAGTTTTCGCGGTTACTCAAGGCAGTGCGGGAGCGCGGCGGCAACGGCACGATGCAGGGCCGGCCGTGGAGCCTGCCGCTGGCCGAGCGGGTGCTGCTGGTCGCCGTCTACTACCGGACGAACCTGACCATGCGGCAACTGGGACCGCTGTTCGGAGTGTCCTCGTCCACCGTGTGCCGGGTGATCCAACGTCTCGGGCCGCTGCTGGCCATCGAGCCCGTCTCGCGTCCGGCCGACGCCGCGGAGCGGTTGTGGATCGTGGACGGCACTCTGGTCCCGGTCCGCGACCGCAAGGTCGGCGCTTCCAGCCGCAACTACCGCTTCTCCGCGAACGTGCAGGTCATCGTAGATGCCGACACCCGTCTCGTGATCGCAGCGGCCCGGCCGGCGCAAAGAGCCGGAACTCGCAAATCGGAGGCGGGGGGACCCACCAGAGCTGGGAATGGAGTGGGCGTAACACCGTGGCCGTGAGACGTAGCCCCTAACGGCCACAAGAGCGAGCCCCGGACTACCAAGGCGAGGGCGGCGTACGAGCATCAGCTGGCTGAGCTCTGACACCGACGATCACCCGGTGACACCTGGGTCAAGCCCGGAGCTGTCCTTGCTCCGTCGCAGATCAGGTGATCTTTACTGCCCGCCTTCCTACGGTCGACCGGTGCCGGCCGGCGGTGGAAGCCCTGCGAGCTGCGGGCCCGACCCGCCGGGGCCTCCTCTCTCTCAATGCACGCTATTCCTGCAGTTCAGCCCCGACTGTCAGACCCCTTCCGTAGCGTTGTAAGTCCTACTCGTGGCGGCTTGGGGGGCGAGACCACCAATGGACGACGAGTTCAGAGCGACAGCGACGAAGACCTCTTCCGTAACCCCGTCTACTACGAATCGGCCGACCGCAACCTTGACCTGGCCCGTCCCGACCTCGGCGTTCCGCAGGGCCAGGATCTTCTGAACGTGCTCCTGCGTATGCGAAAGCGTCGTGTCCCCGTCGAAAGGCGCGGGCTCATCTGCCCCGACTGCTGGGACCTCCGCGGTCGGCGCGTCCCCATGTACCTCGTCCAGCGTGACGGCGTATGGCTTGCCTCTCACTACCGGAAACCTGGGGAGAAGCCCATCAGTCATGAGTCTGATGAGCACCTCGCCCGCAAGGAGCGCGTCGCGAAGGACTCCGAAGATCACGGCTTCCATGCCGACATCGAATCGCAGACCGCCGACGGGCACACGCGCCTCGATGTACGCATCAACGGCGCCAACGGCATCGTCCTGGGCTACGAACCTCAGCTGAGCTCCCAGACAGCCCGCGGAATGCGTGCACGGGAGGGGTTCCGGCGCCGCGGCGGTGTTCAGTCAGTGTGGGACTTCGCCGACCCCGACCACGCAGGCATCGGCACCGTCCCTTACGTCCGTACGCCCAACCTGCCGGCCTCCGTCATCCGCGTGCAGAAAAATCCCATCGCGGTCCAGGACGGCAACTTCGTTCTGGAGGAGGGCCAGTGCAGCCAACTCGGCATCCGCCGGGCGGGACAGCACGGCCTCCACCCGAGGCACCGGAAGCACCGTCTCTCCTTCGGAGTACTGACACTTCCAGCCCTTCTCCGCGACCAGGTCGAGGATGGCCTGCCAGTCCTCAATCGAGGCATTCGGGACACGCACGTCCGGCAACGAGCCCATCAAGCCCGGATCGAAGAAGGAACTCACGTCATCCCACAGCAGATCAGCCACGCCGCCATGCTGCCCGGCTCGCCGACCCAACGCACCCCCGTTTCCCTTGACCAAAGAGATAGGGGCACCCCCCCCGCTGCATCATCTGATGCCAGAACCACCTATCCGGTTCGGGTGGAGGTCTCGTATTCCCGCCCGCCATGTCAGTCCCGGTGCCACAGTGGGCACAGCGCACCCAGCATCCCTTTTCCTAGGAGCCGACGTGGCCCAAAGCACCGCCTTCCGCACCAGCACCAAGCAGGGGCAGACCCGCGGCACCTTTCTGCCGGGGCTGGAGGTCAGGGCAGCACGGTCGCCGCGTCGGTGAGCGCGGTCCAGGAGCGTGCGGCGGCCTTCGGACTGTCGCCGTCCTGGGTGTGCTCCAGGGTGTTCTGTCCGGCGATATCGGGGGCGGAGCCGTGGGACGCCTGGGCCATGGCGGTGGTGGCGGAGGAGTTGATGGAGGGGGCGGTGCCGAGCGAGCCGGAGATCTCGCTGGCCTCTCGGCCTCTCCTCTGCACAAGACTCGGTCCGGGAGCGCACCCGGCATCAGGGGAAGGCAGGGGATGGACACGACCACGATCGTGATCACCATCGGTTCGGTCATCAACGCCAAGGCGTTCGCGTTGTGGAGGCTCTGGTTGCGCCCCCGGCGGTGAACGTGCGTCCCGTCCACGGGTGCTCGCCTTCAGCCGGCGCCAGCAGTCCGGCGAGCGCGGCCGTCGCAGCGCGGGCGAGCGGGCTCGGCCATCGCCCGGTCGGTGGTCGCCGGGCACAGGACGAACGGCGCGCCAGCACCCCATCGGCGAACAGCGCCTCCAGCCGGGCACGCCGTGCTCGGTACGGCTCGTCCAGGAGCGGGCCGTCGGCCGAGTCGAGGACGTCGAACCCGATCAGGTGCGCCGGGGAAGGCGAGCAGGTCACCTTCGACGTGACCCAGGGGCAGAAGGGCCCCCAGGCCGAGAACATCGTCCGTCGCAGCTGACACCGGAAAATGCACGCCGCCCCGCGAGAACCACTGTGTAGAGTGGCTTCACCGACGCGGGGTGGAGCAGCTCGGTAGCTCGCTGGGCTCATAACCCAGAGGTCGCAGGTTCAAATCCTGTCCCCGCTACTGATCGACGGGCCCGGCATACAGCCGGGCCCGTTGTCGTCTCCGGCGAGACGACGTTGGCGGGGAGATACGACGTGACACCAGGGCGGCGCAGCGCTGACCAGTCGGGCGTGCCCGCAGATGACAATCCGCGCGTCGTCGAATGTGCTCATCTGGGTCTCGATCACCGTAGAGCGGCCGGCCACCACCGGGACCGTTTCCACCCCACTCCCGGGGCGGTCAGGAGCACCCGTCCACCCTGCCCCGTCCGCTTCCATCAGGTCACGGTGCACACCGGCCGAGGAACGTCGACCACGGTGAGATCGCTGATCACGATGCGGTGATCTTCGGTGGGCGTATGCAGCCTGCAGCTACGGAAGTTCACACCTCGGCCGAGGATGTAGTCGAACTTGGCAGCCTTGGTGGGGTACCCAGGCCCGGTCTTCGGAAGGGTCTTGTTGCACCGAGGGTCCTCGACCGGACCGCAGAACCGGTCGACGTCCTTGAACCCGGCCTGCCAGATCGGGTGCATGACTCGTGTGACGTACGGTCGGGTGTTGAAGTCACCGAGAATTAGTGCACGAGGGTGCGGCCGCGCGGCGGCAGCCAGTTCTGTGGCCTGCAGCTTTCTCAGGTCTTCGTGGCCCGGTGCGCTGAGGTGCGTGTTGAACACCCGGACCCACTGGCCGTCGAGCTTCGTGGTGAAGGATTGCATGCCACGCGCCTCCGACCATCCCTCGTCGTCGCTGTAGCCCTTCTTGTTGTGCGCCCTGATCGTAGTGCCCTTGGCGTAGATGATCGCCGTGCCCAGTCGGCCTGGGCATCCGATGTTCAGGGCGGACAGCCCGCTTCGGTACTCGTATCTGAACCCCGCTTCGTTGAGTTGCCGAACGGCCTCACGCACCTCGTTCAAGCACGACTCCTGCAACGCGACCACCTGTGGCCGGAAGGTCTTGATCTGTTCTGCGATGGCCTTCGGCGTACCAAGGTCCTGCCCGTTCGTGTTCCACGTCATGAACCGATTGGGGATCGGCTTCAGAGGTTCCTCGGCGGCGGGCACCCCCTCCCGGGCCTGCTGGGCGGCGGTGGCGGGCACCGCCAGTCCGACTATGGCCACGCCGGCCAACGCGGCAATTGCTCTTTTGCTGTTCAACAAGAAGCCCTCCGGTAGTGGTTCAGGAACGAGCCGGCCAGCTGCCGCAGCGAAGGGGTCCACACATGGAAGACACTGGCCGGGTGGCGCTTCAGAGCCTGATGGAGCAGCACCGCACGAACAACGTCAGTCATCTGTCCCGGACGGTTGCCGTCCTGTCCGGCCTGCTCAGCGGCCTGTCCGGGACAGTCAGGCTGGTGGCTCCGTCACCGGTACGGGGGCGTAACCGCAGGACCGCCTGGCCGCGCACGAGACCGAGGGTGGCCATTACGTAGCAGACCCGCCTGGCTCGGGGACCGGCTCACCGGTATGCCCCTGCGGACTTCAGCCACGGCCCGCAACGCCCGGGCCCGGCCGACCCACCGGCGTCAGTTCTCGGACGGGATACGGGCAGCGATCCCTTTCGCCAGCCGGACCGCTTCCCGCGACAGCGGCCCGCCCTCCTTCGCGACCGTCACCACCAGGCGCAGCACGTCGTAGGCCTCCTCGAGCGTCAGCAGCGCCAGGCGCTCCGCCGTCTCCATCGGCATGGAGAGGATCTCGTCCAGGGCGCTCCCGTCGAGGCCGCTAGAGTGGAACTCGTCGTGACGAGCGCACAGGAGTCAGACGCCTTGGGGCGGAACCCGGCGACTTCGGCCGCAACCGATTCCGCCCCCGGTGCTAAGGATTCGAGGTCAACCATGTGGCGGCAAGAGCGACCGATGCAAGGAGCGGCTACCGCCGGTAAGCTTCACTGCCCGCTGACGGAGGCCACGCCGACATGCCTCGGGTTCTGCGAAAAAGGCGCCACGTAGCACGTAGCCAGCAGAACCGCCGCGCCTCTCGCAGGGCGGGGCCGAGACTGGTCAGCGCCACCCCTTCCCCGTGCCGGTCACCGAGCTCGCGGAAGATCCCAGCAGCCTGCGTGAGGACATCGATCGTCTCCTCGAACCGCCCCACCTTCCGCAGGGCGCCGCTGAGATCGGTAAGCGCCGCGCCTTCTCCACCCGCTCATCGAGCTCGCGGTAGATCCCGACGGCCTGCGTTAAAGCGCGATCGCCTCCTCACACCGCTGCATCTGCAGCAGTGCGTCGCCGAGACAGTTCAGCGCCACCCCTTCCCCGCGCCGATCACCAAGCGCGCGGACCTCTCCGACGATATCGGTGATGGCCACCCCGTACTCCACTACGAGGGACAGGTCGACTGACGGCCTGCTGCTCGCCGGCCTCCGCTTTGACCCCGCGGGTGATGCTCGCCGCACGTCCGCCCGGTACCCGCTCCCGTACCGGCCCCATGGTGCGGGCGAGGCCGCCTCCCAGCGTATGGATGCCCGGGACCTCCCGTGCCGTCATCCCGGCGATCGAAGGCCGATGAACTCGACGAGAGCGAGCCGGAGCGCCGCGCCGAGTTCCGGGGAAGATCCACGGTCTCGTGGACGGTGGCATGGCCTCCCGCCTCCCCGAGGACACCCGCCGGCGAGCCGCTAGGGATCTGGTGTGCACCATCATGGGACCGATCTACTGGAACTTCGCGGTTCCCAGGATGTGCCGGATCGTGTTGGGGGAAGAGACGGACCAGGCCGCTCTGGCCCGTCGTCGCGAGACGGTAATCGAAGCCGCCTCACGCGTTTTACTCGTCAACCGAAGCCTCGCGCCGCACCGGCCCCGTGCGGGCAGCCCGGGGAACCTTTGTTTCCGCGGCGTTTCGGAGAGGGCTCGGGCCGACATCGAAACGGAGTGCCCGGCGAGTCACCTACGCGCCGTCGCCTCACAGTCGGCAGGCGCGCGACCTGGGGTTTTCCCGGTCGAGAAGAGCGGTTCCAGGGTTCTGAGGTGTCCGTGCGCTGGGCCCAGTCCGTCCGCTGTCTGTCGTATCGTTCCGATTGCGGCGTGGTTCCCCGCACGTCGGGTCGTGCAGCCGGTCCGTCCGCCCGTCCAACGGCTGAACAGGAGTCTTCTTGCCCTCGCCCGATTCCCCCGCGTCCACCGCGCGTGTGCTCCTCGTCGAGGACGACGACCTGATGCGCCGGTCCTTCGCCGTCGCCCTGGAGCGTTACGGCTACGAGGTGCGGGCCGTCGCCGACGGCCTCGCCGGGCTCGAAGCCTTCCGTGAGGACGACTTGGACCTGCTGATCCTCGACGTGATGCTGCCCGGCCTCGACGGGATCGGGCTGTGCCGCAAGGTACGGGAGACCAGCCTGGTGCCGGTCCTGATGATGTCCGCCCGCGGCGACGGGCTGGATGTGGTCGCGGGCCTTGAGGCCGGAGCGGACGACTACGTCGTCAAACCGGTGGAGACGTACGTCCTGGTGGCCCGCATGCGCTCGCTGCTGCGGCGTGCCACGTACGCGCCCGTGACTGCCGAGCGAGAAGCTCAGGCCGGAAGCCAGCCGACCGCCGGGGACGTGCTGGAGTTCGGGGACCTGCGGATCGACACCGCTGGCATGGAGGTCTTCCTCTCCGGCGAGCCGGTGGCGCTCACCCCGACGGAACTCAAGCTCCTGCTGGAGTTCGCCGCCCACCCCGGCATCGTGCTGGAGCGGCACACGCTCCTGCGGAACGTGTGGGAGTACGGCTGGGACGGGGACAGCCGCGTCGTCGACCTGTGCGTGCAGCGGCTGCGCCGAAAGGTGGGCCGCGACCGGATCGAGACGGTCCGGGGCTTCGGATACAAGTTCCGGCGGTGACCGTGCGTCCCCTCCGCGGGCCGTGGGCGGGCCGTACCTCGCTGCGGCGGAAGATCGCCGCGCTCGCCGCGGTCACGGCCCTGCTCGTGGTGACGGCGGTCGGTGTCCTGGTGCATCTGTGGACCGCCCAGGACATCCGCGGCCGGGGCGAGGCGCGGGCGATGAACACGCTGTACGCGGCCATGGACGTCTACCGCCGTACCGGCGTCCTCACCGACGGCGCCGACCTCGACCCCGACGGTCTGCCCGCCGCGCTGCGGGCCCCGGCCGACGGCGAGCGGCACCACATCTATGACGGGCACGTCGAGGGCAACGTCGGGCCGAGTGTCTGGGCGGCCCAGCGCACCGGCGGCCCCGGCAGTCCGGTCCTCGGCGTCCAGATCAATCTGGGCCCGGACCGGGCCAACCTGTCGCGCCTCGACGCGGTCATGGCAGTCGCCTCGCTCGTCGCGCTCGCGGCCGCCGTTCCCCTGGCCGTCTACGGCGCGGGACTCGTGTCCCGGCGACTGGGCCGGGTCGCCGCGACCGCGGCGCGGATCTCCGCCGGGGACCTGGACGCCCGCACGGGACCCACGAAGGGCCGTGACGAGGTCGCGGACATCGCCGCGACCGTCGACCGGATGGCCGACAGCCTCGCGCTGCGGCTGCGCACCGAGCGCCGGTTCACCGCGGACGTGGCCCACGAGCTGCGCACTCCCGTCGGCGGACTGCTCGCCGCCGTCGACCTCCTGCCGCCCGGCGAGACAGAGGGCCTGCTGCGGACAAGGGTGCGCGACCTGCGCGACCTCGTCGAGGATCTCCTGGAGATCTCCCGCCTGGACGCCGGCGCGGAGGAACCGGTCCGCGTCCGGGTGCCGCTGGGCGCCGTGGTCGCCGAGGCAGTCGCCCGCACCGGCCTCGCCACCGAGGTCATCGACCGGTCCGAGGCCGAGGAGGCCGCTGACGGCACCGCGCGGGCGGTGGAGACCGATCCGCGCCGCCTGGAACGGATCGTCGTCAACCTCGTCGTCAACGCCCACCGCCACGGATGCGGCCCAGTCCAGGTCACCGTCGATGGACAGACGGTCGTGGTCCGTGACCACGGTCCCGGCTTCCCGGACGACCTGCTGCTCCACGGCCCGCGCCGCTTCCACACAGGAGCCCGGGCACGCGGCTCGGGTCACGGCCTGGGGCTTACCATCGCCTTCGGCCAGGCCCGGGTCCTCGGTGCCGAACTGCTGCTGGCCAACACCGCAAACGGAGGGGCCGTCGCCACCCTGCGGCTGCCCGCGTGACGAACGGGCCTGGGGTCAGTACGCGGTGGAGCGGGCACTGATACACGGCGGCTCAGGGCCCGATACGTTGCTCCGTCACCCTTCGAAGGCACCGCGTCACATGCCGTGCCCGGTGCGGGACCCACTCCGAGGAGGCCACCATGAGCCCGTTCTTCCGCACCACCGCCCTGGGCGTCGGTGCCCTCACCGCCGTCATGTCCCTGCTGCTCGTCATCGGCGCACTCACCGCGAACACCGCGGCGGGCGAGACGGGACAGCCCGCCGCAGTGCTCGGCGCGATCGGGCTTTTCCTCGGCGGGATGCTCCTGACCGTCGCCGCGCTCGCCCGTAGGGTCCTCGCGCTGGGCGAACGCCGGTAGGGGCGGCGCTCCTACCGGGCCTCCTCGCTGCCCGCGCTCTCGACGCGCGGACACCGCAGGGAGGCCCTTTTCCGTACCCGGCCCGCAACACCTTTGCCGCACGCCCGAGCGACCACCGATACACGGCGGCCCAGACCCCGATACGTTCCCCGGACACCCTTCACGTGCGTCTTTCCGTACGAGAAGAGGAGCCCCATGACCGCCGACCTTCTGCCGCCGCACCCGACGACCGGCATTGCGGCCGCCGCCACCGACCTGACGAAGATCTACGGCAGCGGCGACACCCGGGTGGTCGCCCTGGACCGGGTCAGCATCGCCTTCCGGGAGGGCGAGTTCACCGCGATCATGGGCCCGTCGGGCTGCGGCAAGTCCACGCTGATGCACTGCGCCGCCGGACTCGACTCCCCCACGTCCGGGTCGGTACGCGTCGGCACCACCGAACTCGCCCGTCTCGGGGACCGGGAGCTCACGCAGCTGCGCCGGGACCGGATCGGGTTCGTCTTCCAGGCGTTCAACCTGCTGCCGACGCTGAACGCGCTGGAGAACATCACCCTGCCTCTGGACATCGCCGGACGCCGACCCGACCCCGCGTGGCTGGACCGGGTCGTCTCCATGGTCGGCCTCTCCGAGCGCCTGGGTCACCGGCCCGCCCAGCTGTCCGGCGGTCAGCAGCAGCGCGTCGCCGTCGCCCGCGCCCTGGCCTCCCGACCGGCGATCGTCTTCGGCGACGAGCCCACCGGCAACCTCGACTCCCGCGCCGGCGCCGAAGTCCTCGGCTTCCTGCGCGACTCGGTGCGCGAGCTGGGCCAGACCGTGGTCATGGTCACCCACGACCCCGTGGCCGCCGGGTACGCCGACCGCGTCGTGTTCCTCTCCGACGGGCGCCTCGTCGAGGAGATGACCCACCCCGCCCCGGACCGCGTCCTCGACCTGATGAAGAGCCTGGGCTCCCGCTCCCACGGCGGCTGAGCCGCACCCCGCCGCCCGCCCCGTACCGCCCGGGGACGTCCCCGACTTCCTCGGAATCTCTCGGAAAGCCCTCAAACCCCATGTTGAGAACAGCCCTGCGCAACCTCCTGGCCCACAGGGCCCGGCTGGCCATGACCGTCCTCGCCGTCTGCCTCGGCGCCGCGTTCGTCAGCGGCACCCTCGTCTTCGCGGACTCCACCGCCGCCGCCCATCGCGCCGCCGCGTCGAAGACCTTCGCCGGGATCGACGTCACCGTGACCGGTAAGGCCCCCGAACCCGGTACGCACGACGGGTCGCGGGCCGGCGTGCTCGACGACGCGCTCGTCACGGAACTGACCCGGGTGCCCGGCGTCGCCGCCGTACGCCCGTCGGCCGACGGCTCGGCCACCCTGAACGCGGCGGACGGCAGCCCCCTGCGGGCCGACCGGACCTGGTCCCACCTGGCCGGCGCGTACGTCCCCGGCAGAGACGGCAAGGACAGCCGTTACCCGCTGACCGAGGGCCGCGCCCCCGCGACCGGCGGCGAGATCGCCGTGGACCGCGGCACCGCCGCCGCGGGCGGCTTCCGCATCGGCGACACGGTCACCCTGGCCACGGACGGCCCGGTCATGACCAAGCGGCTGGTGGGCATCGTCACCACCGACGACACCCGCGTCACCGCCGGCGGCACCCTCGTCCTCTTCCACAAGACCACCGCGCAGAAGCTGTTCTCGGCCCCTGGCCACTACACCGGCATCGACCTGACCGCCGCCGCCGGCACCACCGCGTCCGAACTAGCCGACCGGGTCACGGCCGTGCTGCCCGCCGACCGCGCCGAGGCCACCACGGGCCAGGCCCAGGCCACCCAGCAGGCCATCCTCGTCGACACCCTGACCCGCGGCTACGAGAAGGTGCCGATGGTCTTCGCCGGGATCTCCCTCTTCATCGGTTCGTTCCTCATCGTCAACACCTTCACCATGCTCGTGAAACGGCGCACCCGCGAGACCGCGCTGCTCCGGGCGATCGGCGCCTCGCGCCGCCAGGTGTCCCGCTCCGTCCTCCTGGAGGCCCTGCTGGTCGGCCTGGCCGCCTCGGCGGCCGGCTTCCTGCTCGGCCTGGGCATTGCGGCGGTGCTCCCCCAGGTCCTCGGCGGCGACAGCGCCCTGCCCACCGGCCCCCTGGTGATCGGCACGCGCTCGGTCGCCGCGGCGCTCGCCGTGGGCGTCGGCGTCACCGTGCTCGCCGCGTGGCTGCCCTCCCGCCTGGCCGCCAGGATCTCGCCCATGGAGGCGATGCGCACAGCCGAACAGCCGCCTCCGGCACAGCGGTTCCGGCTACGCGACGCGGTGGGCCTCGTTTTCCTCACCCTCGGTACCGGGTGGCTGATTTCGCTCAGCGACGCGCAGGACGCCTCTGAGGAGAACCTGCGCGACGCGATGATCGGCTGCGGCCTGTTCACCGCCGCACTGATCATGCTGGCGCCGCTGCTCGCCGCCCCGGTGATCCGGCTGACGGGGCGGCTGACCGGGCGCCTCGGCGTCTCCGGCCGCCTCGCCCGCGAGAACGCCCTGCGCGACCCGCGCCGCACCGCGGCCACCGCCGCCACCCTGCTGATCAGCACCGGCCTCGTCACCGGCCTCGCAGTCATCGGACACTCCACCGGACAGGCCCTCGACCGCCAGGCCGCGGCCGGGCTCGGCGCCGACTACGTCGTCAGCACCCGCTCTACCATGACGGGCATCGACCCCGGCGCCGTGAGACGGCTGTCCGACATCCCCGGCGTACGCGCCGCTCACCCGATCACCGACTCGACCCTGTTCACCGGCAGCGGCGTCCGCCAGATCTCCGGCGTCGACCCCGCCACCGTGCGCGACACCATGAAGCTCGACTTCATCTCCGGCTCGGCCGAGGACCTGGCCCCGGGCCGGATCGCCATCTCCACCACCCTCGCCCACGAGAGCGGCGTGACCGCCGGCGGCCTGCTGAACGTCCGGCTGGGCCGCGCGGGGGACTTCGCCGCGTACCAGGTCGTGGGCGTCTACAAGGACAACCCCGTCGCCCGCGACGCGCTCGGCAGCCGCAGCGAGGTCGCGGCGAACAGCTTCCTGCCCGACTCCGTCCAGCGCGTTCTGCTGCGCACCGACGACCCGGCAACGGCCGCACTGGAGACCCGGCTGCGCACCGCCGCGGGCAACAACCCCCTCCTCACGGTGCAGGACCGCGAACAGCTCGTCCACGAGGCCGCCGGCACCATGGGCGATCTGCTGGACGTGATGTACGGCATGCTCGGCATCGGTGTCGTCATCAGCGCGCTCGGCATCGTGAACACGCTGGCCATGTCGGTCGCTGAACGCACCCGCGAGATCGGCGCACTGCGCGCCCTCGGCCTGGACCGCGCCGACGTCCGCCGCATGATCCGCCTGGAGGCCCTGACCGTCGCCGGCTTCGGAACCCTCCTCGGCCTATCGGGCGGCCTGTTCAGCGCCTGGGCGGTCGGCTCCCTCGCCAACGGCGCCATCGACCAGTACACCCTGGTCCTGCCCTGGGGAACACTGCTCCTGGTGTGCCTGCTCTCCCTGGCGATCGGCGTCCTCGCAGCCGCCGTCCCCGCCCGCCGGGCCGCCACCCTGAGTCCCCTGGAGGCGGCCGCGAACGCCTGACAACACCCGGCACAGGCCCGGGGGCGACCGCCATCGAGACCGGGGCGAACCGGATCGGCACCCTGCGCCGGGCGTGCCCGGCCGTGCGGCCTCCCTCACCACCGCCGGCGACCCGCCCGACCCCGGCCATCAGTACCGTGTCCCGCCCCTCGGCGGCCGGGGTGAGGCCGCTGAGCGGGGAGCGGCGGCCCGGCGCCCCCGTGCGCAGCTCGCGCCAATCCACCTCCGGACGGACACCGGCAGCCGATCGGTCGATCTTGAGGACGAAACCCTCGCCGAGCTGGAGATGATCGTCGGCTTCGACGACGATCTGGCCGGCGAAGCCACCCGCATCAGCAACCGCCTGCGCGGCCTGCTGACGCAGATCCATCCGTCGCTGGAACGCGTCCTGGGGCCGCGAGTGCAGCACCCGGCCGTGCTCAAGCTCCTCGACCAGTTCGGGTCCCCCGCCCAGATACGCAAGGCCGGGCGGCGCCGGCTCGTGCCGCTGACCCGTCCGAAGGCACCGCGGATGGCCGAGCGTCTCGTCGATGACATCTTCACCGCGCTAGACGAGCAGACCGTCGTCGTTCCGGGCACGGACGCGGCAGCACTGATCGTCCCCAGCCTTGCCAGCTCACTCCAGGCAGTGCTTGACCAGCGGAAACTCCTCGCCGCACGGATCGAGGAACTGCTGGAGAACCACCCTCTTTCCAGGGTCCTGACGTCCATGCCGGGGATCGGCGTCAGGACCGGAGCCAGGATCCTCATCGATGTCGGCGACGGCCGTTCGTTTCCGTCCGGCGCCCGCCTCGCCGCATACGCCGGCCTTGCCCCAGCAACCCGCAGCTCGGGCTCGTCAATCAGTGGCGAGCAACCGTCCCGGAAAGGAAACAAGCAGCTCAAACGGGCTTTCTTCCTCACCGCGTTCGCGGCCCTGGCCGACCCGGTCTCCAGGGCCTACTACGACAAGAAGATCAGCCAGGGCAAGCACCACACCCAAGCTCTCCTCTGCCTCGCAAGACGACGAACCGACGTGCTCTTCGGGATGCTCCGCGACGGAACCTTTTACGAACCCCAACCCGCACGTCGAAGATCTTGACCAGGTGGAACTTCACCGTCGGCT
The DNA here is from genome assembly GCF_044765825.1 of Streptomyces flaveolus. Classification (NCBI taxonomy): domain Bacteria; kingdom Bacillati; phylum Actinomycetota; class Actinomycetes; order Kitasatosporales; family Streptomycetaceae; genus Streptomyces; species Streptomyces flaveolus. The sequence goes on from NZ_JBIWKU010000002.1 coordinate 203,147, forward strand.
CGCTGATGTGCAGCTGCTGGGCGACTTCCCGGTTGCGGCGCCCGCGGGCCAGTTGCGTCAGCACCTCCAACTCGCGCGCTCCCAGCTCGCTCAGCGGGTCCTGGCGAGGCGTGTCGGGTGGTGTGAGGGGGACTTCCATGGTCACCGTGGTGCCCCAGTCCGGCACCGCGTCCACCTCGAGCCAGCGGCGTCAGCCGTTCGCTGACCCGGCGGGCGTCGAAGGAACGCCGGGACAGGGCCTCCTGGACGACGTTCCGGACGGTGGCGCGCAGGCCGGCGCCGTCCACCTTCGTCGTGCCCTAGGACCATGTGCTGAGCGCAATTCCGACTGGAGGCCGGTAACGACAGCGGTCCCGGTCACTAGCTTGAGGAACAGCCTGGTCACCCCTGGTACTGAATGCTTTCGAGGAGTTCGATGTCCAACAGCCGTTACTACCTCTGCCGGTTCGACGTGCTGGAAGAGGGCGTGCCCCGGCGGTTCGAGGTGGAGGGTGTACCCGTTTCGCTCGTGCTGACCGGGGACGAGGTGTTCGCGATCCACGACGTGTGCTCGCACAGCGCTGTGTCGCTCTCCGAGGGCGAGGCGGAGGGGTGCACGGTCGAGTGCTGGCTGCACGGTTCCCGCTTCGACCTGCGCAGCGGGAAGCCCCTGGACCCGCCGGCGACCCAGCCTGTGCCGGTGTATCCGGTGCGGGTCGAGGACGGAAGCGTGTACGTCGAGGTCGTGCCGCGGGGTGGTCGGTGACCGATCCGCCGGAGAACCTCACGGGTGAGCGGGCCGACGCCGCGCGCAACCGTGCCCGGCTCCTGGAGGCGGCCGCCTGGCTGGTGGCCGAGCGGGGTGCCGAGCATGTGACGATGCACGAGGTCGCGCAGGTGGCCGGGGTGGGCAAGGGCACGCTGTTTCGTCGGTTCGGTGACCGCGATGGCCTGTTGCTGGCTCTCTTGGACGACGTCGAGGCGGAGTTTTACGAGGCGTACACCCTCGGTCCGCCGCCGCTGGGGCCCGGGGCGCCCGCGAGTGACCGGCTGATCGCGTTCGGGCACGCCCTGGTCGCGCGAGTCGCCGACGAGACGGACCTGGGCCCGTTACTGGGGCGCCTGGTCTCCAGCGAGCGCCGCCAGACCTCGCACTACGGCCGGGCCTTCCGCCAGCACGTCACCTCGCTGCTGCGGGAGGCGGGAGTGGTGGGCGACCACCCCATGCTCGCCCACGCTCTCCTCGCCTTTGTCGACCTGGATGCCCTCGACCACCTGCGCACCGACGACCAGATCACCACCGTGCGCCTCCAGGCCACTTGGGCGGATCTGGTGCGGCGGGTGACCGGGGCCGGCGAACGATGAAAGCCCGTCTCCAGGGCGTTCGCTCTCACGGGAGGAACACGCGCACGGCATTGGCTCCGCCCTTGGCCTCCGCCTCGTCGGTGTCCTGAGCGGTGCAGTGGACCACGACGTTGCCGAGTGCCCGGGACAGGTGGGAGACGAGGGAGGCTACGCCGTCGTGCCAGTCGGCCTGGGCAGTCGGCGGAGGGACGACGATCAGCTCCAACAGGTCTGCGGGATGTGTGGCCGTTCCCTCGATGACGGCGCCGGTCAGGGCCAGGTAGTGCGGTGCCGGTCGGAGGCGCGCCTGTGCCTCCCGACGGACCATGTCGGCAACGGCGTCGCGTAGGTCTACCAGCTGGCGCAGGGCGCCCCAGGCTACATGGCCGGTGACGAGATGTACGGCTTCCCCCTTGCGCCTGGGCTCGATGATGCCGAGCAGACCAAGGCGAAAGAGCGCCGCTTCCAACTGCGTCGACGTCACCGCCGCGTTCCTGGACAACTCCTCGAGGGGCAGCGCTCTGTCCGCCTGGGCGATGTGATGGCCGACGAGGGCGGTGAGGAGTCGGCCCGAGGTTCCGGGGAACAGAGCCGACAGCGGGGTCTGGAAGTTCATGTGTGTCCTGGGTGGGGGTTCTCGCCGGCTCCGCAGAGAGGTGGCATCGACGACGAAGCCGGCGAGAGTCAGGGGGCGCGGAGTTACGAGCGCTCGGAGACGTCGTAGACCCACTCGTCGGCGATGGCGCGTGCGGCCTCGTGGAACTCCGCGAGCACATCGAGGAAACCGGTCCGGCCCCACACCGCCAGCCCCAGAACGGTGACGCCGACCGCCGTGATGTGCACGGCCCCGGTGAGGTCCCGGCACGAGGCCGCGCGCATCGCTGACTCGTCTCCGCGGGCCCACGCCCGTGTCGCCTCCGCCACGGCGAACTCGTAGTGCGGTGGGGCCGAGACGGCGATCTCGTCTGCCCGCCGCACCAGGTCGTCCAGCCGCCACGGCCTGCCGGTCAGCTCCATGATGCTGATGGTGGAGCGCAACAGGCCGTTCAAGATGGCGTACACCTCCAACGAGCCGCCCGCGTACAGACCCTCCAGCGCCTCGTGAACCGCGACGGGGTCATGGTCCACGTAACCCCGGACGACGTCCAGAGCCCGGTCGTGGGAGGTCTTCTGCGCCGCGTCGCTCATGTGAATCACCCTAGGAACGCCGGGTCGCGAGCGGATCGGTCTCTCGACGCAGTACGCCTCGGAAGAAAGCACTACGACCACCGGCCGCTCACCCGCATGATGTGGACCGTCGGCGTGGTCACCACCACCCTGCTCGACTGCGAGGACGTCATCATCAGCGCCGATGTGCGCGTCTGGGAGTTCACCACCGTCCGCGGCCACACATTCCTCTCCCCCGGCGTGAGGGTCGGCTTCAACTGCGAAGTCACCAACACCTACCTCGGTGCCGGCACCGTTCTAGGCCACCGCATCGGCCTCAACCGGACCCTCGTAGGCGATCACGCCCACCTCTCAGCCGACGTCATGGCCGCAGCGATCCACCTCACCACCGATATGACCCGCCCCAACCGCGACACGATCCTTCGGCTGCCCGACAGCCTCTACCGCTGCCGCACCCCACGCTTCGGCGCCCTCATCGGCGACCGTGTCCAGACCGGCAGCCGCATCACCCTCGGCCCGGGTACCGCATCCACTCCCACACCGCCATAGGCCCCACCACGGTCGTTCCCGACCAGCACACCATCACCCCGACCGACCGACCGCCCCACCCACCACACGCACCCGCGCCGCGCCCGACCGGCACGGCCACCTGACAACCCGACGCCTCATCTGCAGCCCTGCCACCGGGCGTCCGTGGCCGACGCCCCGCCGTCCCGGGGAGAGTTCAGCGCGCTGGGCGTGCCGGACAGCGCGACCCCACACCTCCAAGACGCCGACGCCCTGTAACCCGAGGCCCCGCCTCGACGCCCTGCGGAAGACGAACCCAAGCTCGATAGCACGGCGGGCTACCAGCAGCTGACCCAGCGCAGCGCGGGCCTGCAGGCCGAGCAGCACCCGCGTGCCGCCCAGGCACCGGCTCGGCGCGCGAACACTCCCCGGTGCGTCCGGCACTCATGCGGCACCGCCCGCCACGCCCCCGGCCGCACCATGCAGCGCATGCAGGCAGCGCCCCGGACCAGTCAGTGGTCCGGGGCGCTGCACAGGTGCTCGAAAGACCTCTACGCCTCCACGATCGTGATCTGTCGAAGGGCGGTCACGTAGTAGATGACGCGCACCGTGTCGATGTCGTCGACGTGTCGCACAGCAGGGTGCCAGGCACGGGGGTGCCCAGCTCGGGGTAGACGCTGATCGCAATCATGACGCGGTCTGGACCGACGCGACGGCATTCTCATCGAGGGGCTGACGGTCAGGCGCGGGGGCCGGCCGCTGACTCATCGAGGACTCCTGGGCGTTGCTGGCGTGTCTTCACGGTAACGCCGAGGCGGGGCGCTTCGGCAAGGAACGGACGAAACCTCGAGCCAGCCCGGGGGCTCTGTTGGAACCGGTTCAGGGAGCCCGGTTCGCGCGGGCTGCGGCCTGACGGTGCTCCGCCCGGAAAAACCGAAAGTGATCAGGGACGGCACCGGATCTGTGAACGGGAAGGACGGGCCGCGTTCCCGTCGGGCGGGACGTGGAATTCGGAGTTCGTGGAAGGTGCCGTCGCGGAGCGTCGTGGAGAGCACGTCGACCCGTTGCCCCGCTCGGGTCCGCGATCAGTTGTGCTCCTCGTCGATAGTGACGGCGACCCCGTCCGCGACCTGGACGGCGACAGCGACGCTGCCCTTCTTGGCCGCGGCTTCGAGGTCTTCCTCGGTGCAAGGCGTGACGGTCTCCGCGTCACCGCAGATCCAGCCGGCGCCGTTGATGACGGTGTCGGTGGCGGTGAAGAACGCACGCTCGTCGCCGTCGCGGCTGAGGGAGTACTTGCCCGGGGCCATGTACCCGAGCGTGCCGGAGAAGAGCCCTGACCTCTCGCCCTCGCCCATACCGTTGCCGCCGCCGGTACCGGTGCCGCTGTCGGTGTGGTCCTCGATGATGCTGACTGCCACTCCGTTCTTGACGTCGACCGTCGCTCCGAACCCCTTCTTGGCCGCGGCTTCGAGCTCCTCCTCGGTGCACGGCGTGGCGGCCTGGCCGTCCGCGTCACCGCAGATCTTGCCCGCGCCCTCGATGTCGGTGTCCTCGGAGGTGAAGAACGCCTGCTCCGCGTCGTTCGCGTCCGTGACGGTGTACTTGCCGGGGGCGAGGTAGGAGACCGTGCCGACCCACTTGCCCGACACCATGCCGCTCTTCGAGCCCTTCCCGCCCGACGGGGACTCGCTGCCGGTGCCGGCGCCGCTCCCGCCGTCGTCGGACTTCCCCTTGGCGGCCGAGTCCGAGGCCGTGGCCCCGGTCGACTTGCCGCCGTCCTGCGTGTCCTCTCCCTGACAGGCGGTCAGCAGCATCGTCGTGGCCACCAGGGCCGCGGCGGCGAGGACGGACTTGCGGCGGTGCGTGCGAAGCATGGTGGGACTCCCCCTGCTGATGGTGATGTGGCCGGGCCGGACTGGTCATTCCGGCTGGTCTCTGCCTTGTCGATCACCATCCTGAACGGTGCGGCGACCCCCTGGGAAGCGCGGTTACGGTGTCATGACACTCCTGTCGTGATCACGGGACGCCGCTCCTACGTACCCGAGCCCATGCGGCACGGCCGCCTCTTCCTCGCCGGTGACGCCGCGCACATCGTCGCGCCCACCGGCGCCAAGGGCCTCAACCTCGCCGTCGGCGACGTGGCCCCTTCGCGCAGGCCCTGGCCCACCGCACCGACCGGCTCCGACCAGCTGCTCGACGCCTGCTCCGCGACCTGCCTGCGCCGCGTACGCGTTCGACGTCGTCGACGTACTGACGCAGGCGCGGGCCGGTGCTGTCGCCGGGGAGGGGGTTCGCCGACGTCGGTGATGGTGACCTGCGTGCCCGGACGAGCTCGCGAGCAGAGCGAGTCTTGACGGTGGGCCGTGAAGGCTGCTTCGCCTCAGCGAAGTGCGACTGCGTTGGCTGGGGAGCCGACGCCTCCGGTCAGGTTGAGGGGTTTGACGGTGACCAGGCTGGTCCAGCGGCCGTCGGCGCGGCAGTCCAGCGTCAGGGCGGTGAGATTCCACAGTTCGCCCAGCGGCAGTCCCAGCATGGCGATCAGCTCCTGGTGCATCATGCCGTTGTCCTCGGGAGCGGTGTCGTGGAAGTCGCTGTCGGGCACGACGGGGAGCACCTCGACGGCGAAGGTGTCGGTCGCCATGAGGGCGATGCGGTGGTCCCAGCACCAGGCGGCGAAGTCGCGGCTCTGCGCGAAGCCGGTGGCACGACGTGCGGCACGGGTCTCGGCGCGCTGCTGGGGGCTGGTGGTCAGGTACCAGTGTGCCCAGCCGGTGTGGACCATGACGAGGTCGCCGGGCTCGACGCGGCAGCCCTGTGCGTCGAGTGCCTCGTCCAGCAGATCGGTGGTGAGCGCGGGGCCGTCGGCGTGTGCCAGGGGTGTGTGGCGGTCGCGCAGCAGGCCGTCGACGTCGATCAGCAGGCCGCGTCCGGCCAGGGGCGTCTGGGCCCACAGTTGCACTCCCAGGCGGGGGCTGCGCGGAGTGATCTCGTGGTCGGGCACGCCGTTGTAGAAGCCGTGGCCGGAGGCGCGGCGGTGACGCAGACCGTCGATCTGGGTGGTGGCCTGCAGGTGGAAGTCGTCCAGGACGTCGTCGCGGGCCTGGTCGTGCTTGGCGGTGATGCGGTGCTGGGGAATGCCGCGGGCCTTGGACATGGGCGGGTCGAAGGCGTCGAGTGCGTAGTCCAGGTTGACCGCGCGGCCCTGGACGATGTTCTGGGCCGCGCGCAGGAGTTGGCGGGGTCCTGCGAAGTTGGCCATGCCTCGCTCGGGCTGACCGGTGAACAGATGCCAGCTGGATCCGGCGGGCGCGTCGGTGCGTTCGGTGAGTTGCTGGTAGGTCGGCAGTGACACGGGGTGGCTTTCTGTCAGGGGCAGCGGGCGGCGACGGCGTCGGCGGCCCGGCGTACCTCGCCGATGAGGCGGGGGTGGTCGGTTTCGGTGATCTCGCCGCTGGGGCCCGTGACACTGAGGGCGCCGAGCAGGTGCTCGGCGCGGTGGACGGGCGCGCTCACGGCGGTGACGTCCAGTACGCGCTCGCTCAGGGAGAGGGCGTAGCCGTCCTGCTTGATCCGGTGCAGGTCTGCGGCGAGGTCCTCGGCGGTGACCTGCTCGCCGGAGATCCGGGTGAACGGGGTGCGCTGCTCGATCAGCGTGTGCATTTCGGTCTCGGGCAGCCACGCGGCCAGGGCCTTGCCGGCGCCGAGGTGCAGGGGGAGCTTCTCACCGATGGGGAGCTGGTAGCGCAGGGGGTTCCGTCCCTGGACGCGGGCGATCAGGACGCGGGCGAGGCCCACGCGGACGTACAGACTCGCGGTCAGTCCGGTGCTCGCGGCCAGCTCCTGGAGTACGGGGAGCGCGACCTGGCTCAGGCGGTTGTTGACGAGGAAGGCGTGGGCGGTGGACAGGGCGGCGGGACCGGCGACGTAGCCGATGTCCTCCTTCGCCGCCCAGCCCCGTTCGAGGAGGACGTTGAGGATGCGCTGGGTCGTGGCCACGTGCAGGTCCGCACGCCGGGCGACCTCGCTCAGGCGCAGCGGCTGACGGGTGTCCTCCAGCACGCCGAGGACGTCGAAGGCCCGGTCGAGGGAACGCATGGTGGAGGCGGGCGCGCTGGTCATGGACGGGCTCCTGAATGGTCTGCTCGGCACACGGAATCTCGATAAGACTTATCAGCATGCGAGCAGGATGTGGATCGCACAAGATCCATCCAGGAGCCGCGGACTCACTTCGCGACGGCGGCCGTGTCGGCACGGTCGCCGGCCCGTATGCCGTCCCCTTCGTCCGACGGCGGGATCGAGCGGTACGACAGGACGAAGGAGAGGATGCCGCAGATGCTCGCGGCGATGCAGGTGGGCGGCTCGGCGGCGGTCGCCACCTGTTCCACCCAGGACGCGTTCCCGGCGGCGATGGCGACGGCCTGGCCGGCGACGATGACGACGCCTCCGACGAGGAAGACGACGACGCTGAGGCGGAAGAGAAGTTCCAGCAGACGGTGAACCATGGTGCGGCCTCCGGTTCAGACGGGCAGGACGCCGGTGGCCACGGCGGCGCCGATCAGCAGGATGGGGATGCAGTAGTAGGCGACCAGCGGTACGAAGGTGCGGGCCGGGTCGATGCCGGCGATGCCGCTGGCGACATAGATGGGGGCGCCCGACGGCGGTGAGGCACCCTCGGTCGAGGCGAAGATGAGCACCGCGACGCAGGCGGTGGTCGGCGGCACACCGGCGCCGACCAGTGAGGAGACCGCGACGGGGCCGATGGCCGCCATGGTGGCGCTGGCGGTGAGCGGGATGGCCACGCCGACCACCAGCACGCCCACGATCAGCGCCATGATCCACAGCGGGGCGTCGACTCCGGCCAGCAGGTCGGTGAGTTGCTGGGGCAGCCCGAGCGCTCCGAGGACGTTGGAGGCGGAGAAGGCGGCCACGATCGTCACCCCGATGACCCCGAACTGCGGGGCGGCACCGCCGAGGATGTCCCACCACTGACGGCCCGAGCGCGGCAGGTGGCGCCGGCCGAGGATCAGCACCGTGGCGATCAGCAGGACGGGTATCCAGGTGATCAGGCTGATGGCGTCCGACATGTTGACGCCCACCCAGCCGTCCAGTGCACCGCCCGTGGGTCCACGGGTCAGCAAAAGCGGCACCAGGATCGCGGCGAACAGGAACAGACTCGTCCAGCCGACGCTCAGACTGGTGCGCAGGGGCATCAGGTCGGCCCGGTCCATCGGCTCGATCTTGTGGCGGCGCACCATGATGAAGGCGGCCACCAGGCGGTAGCCCAGACACCACAGGCCGCCGAGGAACAAGGGCAGGACGATGTCGTCGGTGGTGGCCATGGAGGCCACCCCGGCCGTGCCCATCAGGATGAACATCGTGGAGCTGAAGGGGAACGTCACGCCCATGCCGGCGCCACCCGCCGCGACGGTGGCGGCGAGTTCGCCGCTCACCTTGGAGCGCTTCATCCAGGGAATCGTCACCGAGCCGACCGCCGCGGTCACCGCGGCTCCGACGTGGGCGATGGCGCCGAAGACACCCGCGGCGACGGTGGAGGTGTAGACGGGGCCGCCGCGCAACCGTCCCAGCAGGGAGTTCAGGATGCCCAGCAGGTGGTCGAGTACCGGCGTGCGGGCGAGCAGGTAGCTCATGAAGACGAACGCCAGCGCGGCGAAGGTGACCTCCTCCTGCATGGCCTCGGCGAATCCGTCCCACATGACGTGCCCGATGTCGCTGCCGGCGAAGAGGCCGGTGACCAGGAAGCCGACGATCAGGGCCTCGCCGATGTTGCGTTTCAGGGCGGCGTTCCACACGATGATGGCCGCGATGTAGCAGCCCAGTGCCCAAACGGCGATCACGATGTTCCTCCTGGCACGGCGGCGGCCGCGGCGCGGATGCTCGCACGTCGTCGTTCTTCTTCGGCCTCGACCTCGCGGGCGGCAGCCAGGACGGTGACCGCCTGATCTGCCGGGACGACCGCGACGCCGTCGCCGTCGGCCACCACCAGGTCACCGGGCCGGCACACGACACCGCCGACCGCGATCGGCACGCCGATCCTTCCCGGCCCGAACTTGTACGGGCCCGCGGGTGTCACCGCACGCGCCCACACGGGGAAACCCATCTCCCGGAGAACCTCGACGTCACGGGCGGCACCGTCCAGCACCATACCCACCACGCCCCGCGCCCGGGCACGCTCGGCGATCAGCTCACCGACCAGCGCACGGGAGGTGTCCCCCTCGCCGTTGACCACCATGATGTCACCGGGCTCGGCCAACCTGACGGCCTGCTGCAACGCCTTGTTGTCCCCGGCACGGGTCCACACGGTCAGCGCCCGGCCCACGGCCCGCGCACCAGGCCACAGCGCGCTGATGCCCGAGTCCAGCAGCCCGAGCCGCTCCGTGGCGTCACCGATGTTCGCCGTCACCAGTCCCTCGTACGCGGCGATCAGCTCAGGCGTCACACGCGCGGTGTCCTTCAGTCCCTCGGGACGACCCGCCAGGGCGTGGAGGTCGCCGATGGCCCGGGCCAGTCCCGTGTCGAGGCCGAGGTCCCGTACGAGTTCGGCGGCCGCCGACACCTCGCGTGCGCGCCGTTCGGCGTGCTTGTACGTCCCCGCGTAGAGGCGCTCCACCGTCTGTTCACCGTCGGCGAGCTCGGCGGCGATCTGTTCCCGGACCCACTGCTCGTCCCCGGCCGCACGCCCGGCGTCCACCGCCTCGACGATGATGGCTCCCAGGCCCTTCATGAAGAGGCTGCGCAGCAGCTTGCGTGAGGATGCCGCTCCCGGTTCGGCCCCGAGGTCCTCCACGGGGGCGCCCAGCGAGCCGAACCAGTCGGCGATCACCGCGGCGCCCTGGCCACTGGCCACGAGGGCGGTGCGGTGCCGGTGCTTGGGAACCGAGCCGAGGACGGACACATCGGCGAACACCGCCTTCGAGGCGGCGCCAACTGCCTCGGCGATCTGCCGCTTCAGTTCGGGGGCGCCGGCGTTCATGTCGGCGTACACCGTGGTCGCCCCGAGGTGCGGAGCCGCCTGCCGGGCGACCTCCAGGGCCGCCTTGGCCCCGGTCAGCCCCAGCACCAGGTCGCAGCCGCGCACGGCCTCGGCCACCGTGGTCGCCCGCTCGACGTGCGGCGGGGCGGGTATGTCCGCCGGATCGAAACCGCTCACCTGCCAGCCATGCTCGGCGAACCCCGCCGCGTACAGGGTGCCGGCCTCACCGAGCCCCAGAATTCCGACCTTCATAGCCACGCCCTTCTCATACAGTGAGAATTATTCTCACAAGGTGCGTGAGGATGTTGCTTGGGCATTAAGCCGGAGTCAAGAGCTGAGGAATGATCGATCAAAATGCGCCTTCGGGTCGGCGGAGAAGAATGGCTGCGTGCCATTGCCGACGACGCCCGCTCCCCGACGACGACGCCCGCCTCGTCACCGCGCTCTTCGACGGCGGCTGGACCAGGAGGTACCCGTCCCCGCTGCCCTGACCGGAACGCCGCGGTGAAGCCGACCGGATACGCCGCGACCCGGCACAGGCGATCGCCGTCAAGAAGGCTGCACTGCTCGGGTGAAGATGCCTACGAGGTCCTACACACGTGCGTGGGAACAGGGGGCAGGGTGCGGTCGGTCGGTGCCCCGATCCGACGAACGCTCTCCCCGTGGCCACCCTTCGTAGCGGGTGGCCAGGGTCCGCACCGTCTCGGCGATGCGGTCACGGAGTTCAGCCGGTGCCATGACCTCGACGTCGGCACCCAGCCGCAGGAACTCTCCGTAAGCGTGATCGATCGACTCGATGGGCACCCGGGCCTCCGTCCATCCGTCACCGGTGGGCGAGACGCCGAGGCGGCGGGCACCCTCCGGGGTGAGCCGTAGCAGGGCCTCCCCGGTATGCAGTCGCGCTCGGAAGTCGGCCAGAGAGCTGTTCCAGTGCTTGGCCAGGTCGAACCCGTCCTGGACGGCAAACTCGTCTTCAAGGAGCCGGAGTTCGAGGATCTGGTCGATCCGGTACGTGCGGATCCCGCTCGGCCCGTTCGCGACCAGGTACCAGCGGCCGGCCTTGAGTACGAGCCCATACGGCTCCACCCGCCGCTCGATCTCCTCCGGCGCCCGCCAGCGCCGGTACCGCAGTACCACCGCCCGCCGTGCCCACACCGCGGCGGCGGCCCCGGTCAGGTGAGGCGTACGGTCGACGTCGCCGTACCAGCCGGGGGCGTCGAGCAGGAAGCTCTCCTGGACCCGCTCGGCGTGCTCGCGCAGTTCCTCAGGAAGAGCGGCCCGCAGCTTGAGCCGGGCGGTGGCGAGCGCCTCGCCGAGGCCGAGGTCGGCGGCGGCGCCGGGGAGTGCGGCGAGGAACGCGGCCTGCGCCTCGTCTGCGGTCAGTCCGGTGAGCCGGGTCCGGTAGCCCTCGACCAGCCGGTAGCCGCCCGCGTGTCCGGCGTCACCGTACAGCGGGACACCGGCGGCGCCGAGCGCCTCTACGTCTCGGTAAACGGTCCGTACGGAGACCTCCAATTCCTCGGCCAGCTGCCGGGCCGTCATCCGACCCCGGTTCTGGAGCAGCAGAAGCAGGGTGACCAGCCGACTCGCACGCATGCCGCTCAGTATCCACTGACAGAAGATGTCAGTGGATCGACCCTAGCCTGCGGCGCATGGACGACTTCGATTTCCTCCACGCGGTGGTCCGGCCGCCTTTCGGGGGTGCCGGCAACACCGACGAGATCACCTTTCCCACCCTTCCCCGTCAGGGCATGACCCTGCGGCTGTTCGACCGGGAGACGGAACGATGGTCTCTCCACTGGTCCGACAGCCGGAAGGGCCGACTGGATCCGCCGGTGGTCGGCGCCTTCCCCGGCGACCGCGGTGATTTCCACGGAGAGGACACCTACCACGACCGGCCGATCCGAGTGCACTTCGCCCGGTACCGCCTCGGCCCGCACACTGCCCGCTGGGAACAGGGCCTCTCCCCCGACGATGGCCGCTCCTGGGAACTCAACTGGGTCACGGATCTCGCCCGCAGAGCGCAGGTCGACGCATGAGCATCGTCGAACTCCGGCAGTACACCCTCCATCCCGGAGCCCGGGAGACGCTGATCGAGCTGTTCGAGCGCGAGTTCGTGACCGGTCAGCAGGCAGTCGGCATCACCGTCGGAGGCCGCTTCCGCGACCTGGACGACCCGGACCGCTTCGTCTGGTTGCGCGCGTTCCCCGACATGGCGCACCGTCGGCGCGCGCTGGAGGCGTTCTACACCGGCCCGGTCTGGCGGGAGCACCGCGATGCGGCCAACGCCACCATGGTCGACAGCGACAACGTCCTGCTGCTGCGCGGTCCGGGCTTCACGCCTCCGTCCGGCGCCGGTGAAGTGTTCGCGACCGTGTGTCACCCCGCCGACTCGGCCGCCTTCGATGCGTACGCCGCCCGGTACCTGAAGCCGGGCCATGCGCTGCACCGCACCGAGCACGCTGAGAACGACTTCCCCCCGCTGCCCGTCCGCACCGGGGAGGACGTCCGGGTCTGGTTCGGTCCGGCCGAGCCACCGCCCTGGCCGACCCGACGGCTGCGGCTGGAACCCGTGACGCCTTAGGCCCCGGGCCTTCACGGGGCTGCCTGTTCGACGGGGGGTCAGAAAAGCACCAAGGGAACCGGCAAGAGTGCCGTCCACGATCCACGACCGCTCAGCCGCTTCGGCGGAGGAACGGTCAGCCGTCCCTCACGCGGCTTCTCACTGGACTGGCCGGACTGACCCGTCGGGCTCCTCACGGGAGGCGCCCGACGGCGACTACGTACGACCGCGGGGTGTGTCAGAGGCCGGGGCAGCGATCGGCCTCGGGGCGCGAACCCGGCCGGGCGCTCACCTCTCCGCGATCCGCACCACACCGGTGATCGTGCCCTGGTACAGGACACCACCGGGTGCGATGGAACCGACCATCTGCAGCGTGTCGTACAGGGAGGAGGCCCCCAGATAGTGCCTGCGCACGATGGCGCCCGTGTCGGGATCGATCCGGACGTAGTAGTAGGGGTCCAGGAGGGAGGTACCGTCACTGCCCGGAAGAACGGAGCCGCGCACGACGGTATGGATGAGGCCGTCGGCGGTGGACAGGCGGGGAACGGCTGCTGACCGAATCGTGGTGTCCCACGTCAGGTCGCAGCCAGTGCCGTCGGCGCGTACGTCGACACGGGACAGGCCGCCGGTGAAGTCGGCCGACGCAGGCACGCTCTCCCCTGCGCCCTCGGGCACCGCCGGGTAGGGGTAGCCGTACGTGCTCGCCACGAAGACGGAACGGCCGGCACCTATCGGCGAGTTCTCACTCCCGCTGCCCCCGGCCGCCAGAACGGGCGTGGAGCAAACCTGGGCTCCGGTGTCCGTACGGTAGACGAGAAGGTTCACGGTGGGTGAGGCGTTGTCGACGATGGTGACGAAGTCGGTGCCGGTGGTGGGGCCGAAGAAGGTCGGGGTGGATCCTGTGCCCCAGCTCAGCTGTCCGGGCCGTCGGGCCGCGCCTCGGTCGTAGGTCCGGCGCCAGGAAACAGTCGGGGTACCGTCCCTTCCCGCGGTCAACAGGTAGGTCGCGTGCGACGTGGCGACAGCCGTCCCCTCGGGCGAGGTGGAGATGGAGTTGTCGACGCGTTCGCCCGCAGGCAGCGTGAGGGAACGGACCGTGCCCGTCGCCTCGTTCGCGGTGCCGACGACACCGCCCCCGGTGGCGAACCAGACCCTGCCCTGCCAGTCGGGCGCCAGGCCGGTGACCGAGTCGCCCTCCGGGACGCCCGAAGCCAAGGACAGCGTGCGTTCGACGTACAGCTCCCAGCCGCCGCCGGCCTTCTTGCGGTGCGCGATACGCAGCAGGTTCCGGTCGCCGTCCACCACGACGAGCCGGTCCTCGTGGTCCAGGTAGGCGTAGACCCCTCCCAGCAGCGATCCCTTGGCGATGGGCAAGCCGGCCAGTGACGCGCCCGTCCCCGGGTCCAGCAGGTGCACCGTAGGGACGCGGGTCAGGATCGGCGTGCACAGAGCGACCGGGTACCCGTCGGCACCCACGAGGATGGTCGGGCACGCCGACTGCAGCGCGATCCGCTTCGAGGCCAGCGGGCCCGGCCCGGGTCCCGGCAAGGGCGTGGCGTCGGAGGAACCGGTGTCGCCGTGCATGGTCGCGGTTCCGTCCGGCCCGGCGTACGGGTTGTGCGGCGGGAGCGGTCCGAAGCCGGTTGTCTGTGCCTGGGCAGGTGACAGCGCGGCGGTGAACGCGAGCGATAAGGCTGCGGCGAACACACCGGCATGGGAGAGGCGGACGGAAGGCATCGAGTCGAAGTCCTGTCGACAGGCGGCGCCAGAAGGCGCCGGCGGAGGAAGAGGACGGCCCCGGCCGGTCGCGGAAACGGAAGAGCGTCGTACCGGGCCGCCGACGAGAGAGAACCGACGCCCCAAGGCGTCGGAAGGGTGGGTCGCGGAATCAGGTGGCCACGGGGCTACACAACGCGGAACACGCGTAGGCCAGGTCGACATGGAGTCGACGGCTCAGGTACGCGTGCTCGATCATGCCGGTCAGTTTTCACCTCCGCCAGGTACCCGACAAGTCCTGTCTCACTTGCCGGACGCCACCTGCTACGACTCCCACGGCCATCGGGCTCAAGGCCGTTTCCGCGCAGTCGAGGTGTACGGCACCGCGGCCTCCTGAGGCGTGCCGGCGGAGCCAGGGCCCGTGTCCCGCGCCCCTGGATTCACGGGCCTCGACTCGACGTCACCTCCGTCACCGGGGGAACGACGTCTCCGCCGGCCCTATGGCCAGGCCGCGACGAAGACGCGCGGCGTGGCCACGAACGGCACGGAAGGCGGCCGGGGGGCCGGGCGCGATGTCAGCGGCTGAAGACGACCTCGGCCCGGTCGCGGCGCGTGGTGTGCAGCTCCCAGTAGACCGGGGAGATCTCCTCCGGCTCGGCGGTCGGGAAACCGGGGACGACCGACATGCCGATGGACACGTCGATGCCGACATGGGCGGCCTGGACGCCGGAGCCGTCCAGCTCCTTGTGCAGGTTGACGGCCCAGTTGCGCAACGCCGCCGCGGCGGCGTTGACGTTGCCGACCTGCGGTACGGGGTCGATGGAGCCGGCCCCCGTGGTGAACAGCAGGGTGCCCGCCCCGGCCTCGCGCATGGCGGGCAGCACCGCGCGGGTGGCGGCGATCGCACCGTAGAGCTGGAACTCCATCTCCTGCTGCACATGAGCCGGCTCGGTCGCGCTCGGGGTGGTCAGGGTGGTGGAGCCGATCGTGCCGACCGGGGAGTACTCCAGGACGTCGATTCCGCCGAAGCGGGCGGCGGCGCCCTTGAGTGCCTGGGCGAGCGCGTCGCGGTCAAGGACGTCGGCAGGGAATGCGGCCGCGGTGATGCCTTCGGCGGCCAGTTCCCCGGCCAGGCCCTCGAGCTTGGCCCGGTCACGGGAGATCAGTGCGACGTCGTAGCCGCGGGTTCCGAACGTGCGGGCAATGGCGAGACCGAGTTGGGGGCCGGCACCGACGATGGCGATGGTGGGCATGGCAGAAGCCTTTCGAGAGACGGAGCGGAAAGGGCTATCCGTTTCCGAATCCGGAAAGCCCTATCCGGTTCACGATCGAGCGTAGCACGGGAATCGGATAAGGCTTTCCGGTTTGCTAGCCTGATCGGCATGACCCCCCGAGACCAGCACACCGACGGCACCTCCAGAACGCCCGACACCGCAGCCCCGACCAAGCGCAGCGACGCGGAGCGCAACCGGGGCCGCATCATCGCCGCCGCGCGCACGGTCTTCGGGCGCGACGGGCTGAACGCGTCGATGGCCTCGGTCGCCCGGGAGGCGGAGGTAGGGATCGCCACCCTTTTCCGTCATTTCCCCACCAAGGAGGAACTGGTCGTCGCTGTCTTCGCCGATCGCATGCAGGGATACGCGCAGGCCACGGCCGAGGCTCTCGCCGACCCCGACCCCTGGAGTGGCTTCACCGGCTACATCCAGGAAGTCTGTGCGATGCAGGCCGCCGACCGCGGCTTCGCCGACATCCTGACCATGACCTTCCCCGCCGCCCAGGCCCTCGAGGAACTACGCGCCCAGGCGTACCAGGGCTTCCTCGAACTCATCGCCCGCGCCAAGGACAGCGGACGGCTGCGCGAGGACTTCACCAGCCGAGACCTCGTCCTGCTGCTGATGGCCAACTCCGGCGTCCTCAGCGCCACCGGCGACGCCGCCCCCGATGCCTGGCGTCGCCTCGTCGCGTGGATGATCCAGTCCTTCCAGGCCCCGGCCCGCGGCCCGCTCCCCGAGCCTCCGGAGGACGCCGCACTGTACGAGGCCATGCGCCGCGCCAGCCACGGCATCACCTCCCCCGAGACCGGGAAGCGGCGCTGAGCGCTCGGCCGCTTCACAGCTGATCAACACACCTCACTCGGGCTGGTTTACCGGAGGGGACGTGAGCGCAGGGAACGTCACGTTGTCCGAAGCTGCCCCCGAATCACTGCTGCTCGCCTGATGCTGCCGGGGTGGCGCGTCCGCAGGCGAGAGGGTCTGCGAACGCGCCGTCGGGACAGAGGGCGTTGACCGGTGACTACACCGCTGGGCGCACGCCATGCACGGTGAAGCGGTACAGCCCGGAGGCGATCTTGTACACGGAGCGGTCTCCCTCGGAGCGCTGGTAGTGAGCGTCCCGGGGCACCTCCTGGGCGGAACGGCTGCCCTTGGGGAGGTACACCTCGGCGGTGGTGTTCGGCGGGATCTGGACGGTCAGTCGGAGGGTTCCGTCCTTCAAGGTCCACTGCGATACGGCGTCGCCGTAGGGGGTCTGGTAGGCGCCGTCGATGTGGGTGAGGTCGCCGACGAACCGCGGGTCGACGACCAGCGTGCGGTATCCCGTGGAGCCGGGGGCCTGGCGGATGCCGGCCAAGCCCCCGTGGAACCACTCTTCGATCTGGAGGAGGATCATGTGGTTCTTGGAGTTCCGGATGTCCCACTCTTCCGGGATGGTGGTCAGGCCCTTTGGATTGGCGGTCGTGGGCGCCATGAAGTAGCCGTAGCTGGGCTGGGTGTCCTCCTGCAGTACCTTCCAGATGACGTCATCGCGGCGGCCGTCCATGAGAGCGCGCACGATGGGTGCCAGGCCGATGGTGCCGCCGCTGAAGTGCGCTCCACCACCGAAGGGCCGGAAGCCTTCGATCAGTTCGACCAGAGCGTCCAGAACACGGGCGCGTTGGCTGTCCGGGACGAGTCCTTCGTCCAGGGCCAGTGCCTGGGCGGCCTGCGTCGCTCCGTCCGTTCCCTGTCGGCCCTGGCTGGTGTAGCGGCCCAGGGTCTCGTTGTAGAAGGCGTCGTTGAACGCGGTCTTGATGTTGTCGGCGAGGGCACGGTACTCGGCGGCGTCGGCACGGCGTCCGAGGAGGGTGGCCATCTTTGCCATGCGGTCGGCCACCTGGTGGTAGCCCCAAGTGCCGGTGATGCGGCCGGAGGTGGTCTCGGCGGCGATCCAGTCGCCCAGGGCGGCGTCGACGATGTGGGCTTCTGCCCCGGTGCCGGCCTTCCGTGTCCGGATGTAGTTCAGGAATGCCTGCATCTGAGGGTAGTAGCGGGCCATGGTCTGGGTGTCGCCGTAGGTCTCGTAGAGGAACCAGGGGGTGAGAACGATGCCGTTGCCCCAGTTGATCTCGTCACCGAAGCGGCCGGTGTAGCCCCAGTCGTAGACGGGTGCCTTGAGTGCGACGTTGCCGATGTTGTCGCCCGATCTGGACTGGCCTTCGGCGAGGTGGCGTTGCATGGTGCGCAGGTAGGCCGCGTAGCCGAAGTGGCGGTGCAGGGAGTGGAAGGGCTGCAGGTAGTCGGCTGGGTAGGCGAGCTTCTCGCGGCCGGGGCAGTCGGTGAACGTCGACATGAGGTTGCTCATGATCGAGTACCGGGACATCGTGTGGATCCGGTTGATCCGGTCGTTGGAGGTGTCGACGCGGCCGGCGGCGGGGGTGGCGGCATGCAGTTGCAGTCCGGTGATCGTCTCTGCCGTGGGCCGGTAGCCCTCGGGCAGGCCTGTGACCTGCACCCACTGCATGCCGAAGTAGTTGAGCTCCGGGTGCCAGCTCTCGCCCCGGGTGTCGCCGTGCGTGGTGTAGGCGGCGAAGACGTCGGTGCCGCGGCTTCCGCCGCCGCCCATGATGGAGTTCTGGTTGACGGTGCCGTCCGCGTTGAGGGACTCGGCGGGCCGCATGGTGACGGTCGTGCCCGCGGGGATCTTGCCGTCCAGGGTGAGCCGGGGCCAGCCGGCGATGTTCTGCCCGAAGTCGAACACCCAGACGCCCGGTTTCGGCTCGGTGACGGAGACGGGCCGGAATCGGTCGGCGATCTTGACCGGTTCGCCGGCGCGCCACACCAGTTCGGTGGTCAGGTTGGGCGGCGGGGCGATACCGGCGGCGGTCCAGCCGACGGGTGAGCCGTCCCGGCGCCTGGCGTTGTGGCCGTGGTCGGCGCCGGGAGCCGTCCAGTCGGCCTGCTCACGGCGGGCGTCGTAGTCGGTGCCCGAGTACCAGTTGTTCGTCACGGTGGGGCCGAGCGCCGTCTTCCAGGAGCGGTCGCTGACGACGGTCTCGACGCTGCCGTCGGCCCTGGTGACTTCCAGCCGGGCGATCATGCGGGGGGTGACGGCAGCGCCGGCGCTCGGGTCGGTGCCGGCCAGGGAGTTGCCCGAGCCGGTGACCGGGGCGCCGGCACCGTGGGCCTTCTTCAGGGCGGGATGGAAACTGATGCCGGTGCCTTCCGTCCCGGGGGTGCCGATGGCGGTGATGGTGCGCGGTTCCAGCCTCTCGCCGCCGTCACCGGTGTCGATGTTGAGCGTGCCGCCCACGTGGTAGCCGGTCGTGGCGCTCAGCTTGACGGTTGTGTCGCCGACGGCGGCCGGGGCGGCGAGGGTGCCGCTGCCCTTGGTCTGGCTCTGCCACCAGCTGTACGGGGCGGTCCGGCCGGTGGTGGGGTTGGTGACGGAACGGGTGACCAGGGCGGTTCCGTGCCCCAGTTCGACGCCTATGACGTTGGTGCCGGCGCGGACGAGACGCGTGACGTCGTAGGCGCGGTACTCGGTGGACAGTTGGTAGTTGGAGTTGCCCGGGGCGAGGACCTCGTCGGTGACTGGCCGGCCGTTGAGGCGGGCGATGTGCAGCCCGACGCCGGACAGGTAGAGCCGGGCTTTGACGATCTTCGTACGGGGGTGGGTGACGGTGAAGGTGCGGGCGAAGATCGGTAGGGGGTCGCTGATGCTGCGGGCGGGGTGCTCGATCCACTGGGCTGTGCCCCAGTCGCTGCGCTTGAGCAGGCCCATCTCCCACATGGCGGGAGTGCTCCAGGCCGTGGCGTTGCCCTGCCGGTCCCAGACGCGGACCTGCCAGTGCACCTGCTGTCGGGAGCCGAGGTCGCGCCCACGCCAGGGGATGTCGGTCTGGGCGTCGGAACGGACCCGTCCCGAGTCCCACAAGTGGCGTCCGTGGGCGAGGTCGCGAGCAGTGCCGGCGGCCCGGATCTGGTAGGCGGCCTGCTGCCATCCGTGCTGTGCCGTGGTCACCCGCCAGCTGAGCCGGGGGGCGGTGTCGTCGACGCCGAGGGGTTGGTCGAGGCGGCCGTTGACGCCGAGGTGGCCGACCGTGGCGGTCACTTTCTCTCCCCGGGCTGGGGTGGCGCCGGCGGGCCCGGCGGCCACGATGGGCAGCGTCAGGCCTGCGGTCCCGGCGACCATGACTCCCACGACGTGTCTGCGGCTGAGAAAGTCGCGCGGCTCTGCGGACATCTTGAAAGCTCCTCGCTGTACGGGATGGGTGAGAGGGGACCGTCGGGCCCCGGGCGGGGTGACGGCGACTGTGGGGTGCGACGACGGGGCGCCGGGGTGGTCAGGAGCCGGAGGTGTAGTCGGCGTCCATGGCCTTCAGGACATCCTCGGGTGTGGACTGGCCGCTGAGGATCTCCTGCAGGCCGCTGAGCATGGTCTGCTGCACCTTGGCGTTGGGCCAGAGCTGGTCCATGAAGGGCACGGTCCGGTCGTCGCTGATGAAGCGGGACAGTTCGGCCAGCGACGGGTCGGCCTCGTAGCCGGTGTCGGGGAGTGTGGGCAGGCCGCCCTGCTTCTTCGCGTAGAGCTTCATGCCTGCGGGGGACATGACGAAGTCGACGAACTTCAGGGCGAGGTCTTCGTTCCTCGCCTTGGCGTTGACGCCGTATCCGGCTCCGGCCGCGGCGGGAATCAAGGCATCGGCGGGACGGTCGTCGGCGGGGAGGGGCTTGAGGGTGAAGGTGGCCTGGGGGTTCTTCTGCTTGAGCAGGGCGATGACCCAGTTCCCCTGGACGATGCCCAGTGTGCGCCCGGTGGCGGCCAGTTGCTGGCTGGCCTCGTAGGTGGTGCCCAGCGGATTCTTCTGGAAGCAGCCGGTGCGTTCCATGGTCAGGTACTTGTCCATCGCGGTGCGCCAGGGCGAGTCGGCGAAGGTGGCCTGTCCGGCCCGCATCTTGGTGTCGAAGGTCCGCTCAGGCCCGTAGACGGTCGTGGCGACAAGGGCGTACTGCACGATCTGCGTGACCCAGTTGTCCTGGATTCCGAGCGCGAAAGCGGGGGTCTTCCGCGCCGCGGCGTCCTTGCAGAAGGTGAGGAGTTCGCTCCAGGTGGTGGGCGCGGTGAGGCCGGACTTCTGCAGGGCCTGCTCGTTGTAGACGGCGCCGATGCCGTTCTGCCCGAAGACCGCGGTGTAGGTCTTGCCGTCGTACTGGGCGACGCTCCGGGTGGCGGACGGCAGCTTCACCGCCCAGGGCCGGTCGGAGAGGTCGCGCAGGTATCCCGGCTCGGCCAGGACGTGCGTGGCGGCCGGGTTGCCGTCGCCCGGCCACACCGACATCACGTCCGGCGCGGTGCCGGAGGAGAGCTGGGTGCGGATCTGCTGCTGGTACTGGTCGGCGCTGCTGGTCGTGTAACGGACGTCAACCCCGGGGTTGGCCTTCTCGAAGGCTTCCACGACGTCTTCGACCGAGCCCTGGTCGACGGAGGCCAGGGTGAGGGTCTCCTCGCCGTCCTTGCCGCCGCCGGCTTCGGTGCCCCCACCGCAGGCGGCGAGCAGCGCGGCGCAGGCGGTGGTGGCGAGGACGGCTCGTAGGGTCTTCATGATGTCTCCCGCGAGATGGAGGCCCGGTGGGCTGGGGCGGGGCATGGCCAGGGGCGGTGGGGCTGCGGCGCGCGCAGCGGTCGGCGGGCGCCTGTCACCCGCGCAGTCCGCCGGCGAAGCCGTTGATGATGTGACGTTGCAAGGCGAGGTAGACGGCCAGGACCGGCACGATGCTGGTCACCAGTGCGGCGAAGATGAGGTTCCAGTCGGTCACGTACTGGCCGACGAAGCCGGCGATGGCGACCGGCAGGGTCTGTTGATCACTGCCGCTGAGGTACAGCAGGGGCGTGAAGAAGTCGTTCCAGACGGCGACGGTGTTGAGGACGAGCGCGGTCACGGTGATCGGCTTGAGCAGGGGCAGGACGACATGGCGGAAGCGCTGCAAGGGCGTGCAGCCGTCGATGAGGGCGGCGTCCTCGAAGTCTTGCGGCAGGGCACGCAGGAACCCGGTGTAGAGGAAGACGGTGAAGGGGACCTGCAGGCCGGAGTGGAACAGGACGAGGGCCCAGGGGCTGCCGAGCAGGTTCAGGTCGCGCATCGTGTGGTAGAGCGGCAGTGACGCCAGCTGGAAGGGCAGAACGAGGCCCAGCATGATCAGCAGGTAGGTGACGCGGGACCAGCGAGCGGTGATCCGAGCCAGTGGATAGGCGGCGAGCGAGGAGACCCCCAGCACGATCGCAACGCTGACCGCGGTGACCAGAAGGCTGTTGGCCAGCGCGCCGCCGAGCGCGCCCTGCTGCCATGCCTGTACGAAGTTCTCGAAGGTGGGCGACGTGGTGGGCGAGATCGGCGACGAGGTGTCCGAGGGGGCGCGGAGGGACAGGTTGACCAGGACGTAGACCGGGAACGCCGGCACGAGCGCCGCGGCGGCCATGACGAGTTCCAGGGCGAGCGTGCGGGGACGGTAGCGGTTCACGACGCGGCCCTTTCGCTGCGGGACAGCACCAGGTACTGGCCGGTCGAGACGACAGCGACGACGAAGGTGAGGACGACGGCGAGAGCGATGCTGTATCCGAACTCGCCCAGAGTGAAGGCGTCTTTGTAGATCAGCGTGGAGATCGTGTCGGTGGCGTGCCCGGGGCCGCCGCCGGTCAGGGCGTACACCTGGTCGAAGAGCTTCAGACCGCCGATGACCGACAGCATCAGGTTGATGGTGACGGCGGGCGCGAGCAGGGGACGGGTGACCGACCAGAACCGTCGTACCGGTCCGGCTCCGTCGATCGCAGCGGCCTCGTGGATCTCGGCGGGCACGGACTGAAGGCCGGCCAGGAAAATCACCATTGAGTAGCCGGCGTACTGCCAGACCGTCACACCCACCACTGCCCACAGTGCGAGGTCGGGGTCCCCCAGCCAGTCCTGCTGCCAGGAGCCGAGTCCGGCGGCGGCGAGCAGACTGTTGAGCGCGCCGTCCGGGCCGAGGAGGTTGCGCCACAGGTATGCGGTGACGATCGGCGTGATCACGGCAGGGGCGAACAGGAAGACGCGCAGCAGATTCCGAGAACGGATCGCGCTGTTCACCCCGAGGGCGAGCAGCAGCCCGAAGAAGTTCTGGATCACCGTGATCGCGGCCGCGACAAGCAGGGTGTGGCCCATCGCCTGGACTGCGTCCCGGTCGTCTGCCAGATCCCCGAAGTTGCCCAGTCCGACGAAGGAGAAGCTGGGATCGAGACCGTCCCAGTCGGTGAAGGCGTAGTAGACACCGCGCACGCTCGGCACCAGCACGACGAAGGCGAACAGCAGCATGGCCGGCAGCAGAAACCACCAGGTCGTGCCCGCCCGCGACCGGCGCGCCCGGACGGACACGGTCGGCTTCTCGGAGCGATCGGACGAAGCAATCATCACTGACGAACCCATTCGAATGAATCGTTTCAATTTGATGCCCGGATCGGGGAGTGCGGTGGTGTGCCAGGTGGATCTGTCGCGGATTACTGGATGGAACGCGATGGACGGGCTACGCAGGGGCCAAAGCGACGGGGGCGAAGCTGATGGGCAACGTTTCCCACAAGTTGCGCTGACCCTAGAGTCCACCCACCGTGACGTCAAGATGTTCCGCACGCTGCACCTTTGTGACACGCGGCAGCTCCGGAGCAGCGGCGGCGACGCCGGCAGGATTACTGAACACTGGTTCCGGCCCTACACTCTGCGGCAACGTTTCCCAGAGCCGGAGGCCGCCGGATGGAGCAGCCCGCACCGCCCCGGCGCGTGACGATCGTCGATGTCGCGCGCCATGCCCAGGTCTCGACGACCGCTGTATCGAAAGTGCTGCGCAACGCCTACGGTGCGAGTCCCGCGATGCGCGAGAAGGTGCAGCGCGCGATCGCGGAGCTGGGCTACCGTCCCTACGCGGCGGCCCGCGGCCTGCGCGGACAGACGTACACGATCGGCGTGATGCTCCCCGACATCCGCAATCCGTTCTTCCCCGACATCGTCGACGGCGTCACCGACTGGTTCCAGGACACGGACTACCAAGTCCTCATGGGGCCCGGCTGCAACGGCGAGGCCGCCGAAGCCCGTGTCACCGAGGCCATGGTCGACCGTGGCATGGACGGCCTGATCCTCGTCGCTCCCGTCTCCCCGCGCTCCCACCTCGAACGCCTGGGGAGCCTCGTACCCACCGTGGTCGTCGGCCGCCATGGGCACTCCGCCCTCTACGACACGGTGGTCGACGACGATCTGGCCGGAGCGGCTCTGGTCGTCGATCATCTCGTCGGCCTCGGGCACCGTCGGATCGCCCACATCGAGCACCTTGAAAGGGACCCGCCCCGGATCGCGGAGATGCCCAACGCGATGCGTGCGGAGGGCTACCGCCAGGCCATGCGCCGACACGGACTGGCCGACCGGACGGATATCGTCTCGACCAGCTACACGCAGGACGGCGGGTATCGCGGAGCCCAGCAGCTGCTCACCCGTGGACCCCGCCCCACCGCGGTCTTCGCCGGTGCGGACTTCGTCGCCATGGGTGTGCTCGAGGCACTGGGCGAGGCAGGACTGTCGGTTCCCGGGGACATCTCCCTCGTCGGCTACGACAACACCACCTTCGCCGCACTGCGTCCCATCTCCCTGACCAGCGTCGATCAAGCAGGTCATGCCATGGGAAGCAATGCCGCACGCCTGCTGCTGGAACGCATCGGAGACAGAACCCGGCCCACCACGCAGGTCAAGCTGTCCCCCCGTCTTGTGGTCCGGGGGTCCACCGCCGCACCGAATTGACGTGCTCCCTGGCCTAAAGTCCAGGGATTCCGGCCTGGGTCGTCTGACCCTTCCGGGGGCTTCCTGCTTCACCGCGCTGTGCGGGCACGGCTGCCCGTCTTACCGGCGCTCCACAGGCGTTTAGCGTCTCCGCCCGTCCGGCGGCGACGATTCGGCGTCCCTCGAAGAGGACGTTGCGGGCCGCGTTGTGGTCGCGGTCGTGCACGGTGCCGCATGCGCCGCACGTCCATTCCCGGATGTGCAGGGGCTTGGGCCCGTCCCGGAATCCGCACGCCGAACAGATCTGGGAGGAGGGGAACGCGCGGTGCACCTTGGCGAAGGTGCGGCCGTACAGAGCCGCCTTGTACTCCACCATGCCGACGAACGCGGCCCATCCCGCATCGTGCACGGACTTGGCGAGCCGGGTGCGCCCGAGACCGGACACCGCGAGGTCTTCCACGAACACCGCTTGGTTGTCGCGAATGATCTGTGTGGATGCCTTGTGGTGCCAGTCCCTACGCCGGTCGGCAACCTTGGCGTGCTGGCGTGCGACCTTGATGCGAGCCTTGGCCCGGTTACTCGAGCCCTTCTGCTTACGCGACAGCTCCCGCTGAAGGCGCCTGAGTTTCTTCTCCGCCCGGCGCAGGAAGCGCGGGCTGTCGATCTTCCGCCCGTCGGACAGGACCGCGAACGTGGACAGGCCGAGGTCAAGACCGGTCTCCGCCTCCACCGGAGCGAGGATGTCCGGTGCGGTGTCCACGACGAAGCTGAGGAAGTAGCAGCCACGGCTGTCTTGGACCACGGTCAGGGACGTGGGCGCTGCCGGAAGCCGACGCGACCACTTCACTCTGAGGCTGCCGACCTTCGCCACGTACACCCGGCCGTCGTCGGTCAGAGAGAATGCGTTGGTGTTGAGACGGATCGACTGCCGGGTGTCCTTCTTCGACTTGAACCGGGGCGGGCCGACCTTACGGCCGGCCCGTTTCCCCTTGAGGCTGTCGAAGAAGTTCTTGTAGGCGGCATCCAGATCCCGCAGGGACTGCTGCAGGACGACCGCCGACACCTCGGCCAGCCAGGCTCGTTCCTCGGTGCGCTTGGCCTGGGTGATACGCAGCCGGGACAACTCCGCCGACGTCACGTACGGCAGCCCCGCGGCGTGCGCTTGTTTCCGGGCACGCAGGCAGTCGTTCCACACCACGCGAGCGCATCCGAACGCACGGGCCAGCGCACGGCGCTGTGCGGCGTCCGGGTAGGCCCGGTAGTTGTAGCGGAGCTGCACGACAACGACACTACTACCATCGGCGTGGTCGCCCTCATACTTTCCCGCATCGTGCGGCGGAGCACCGTTGGCGATTGTCCGCCAGTACGTCGAGCAGCAACAACGACCGCTCTGACGTGCACGTCAGAGCAGCTTTCAGATGCATTCATCCCCGGCCTGAACGCCGGGGGACGCTAAGTGATGTCGCCGAGGCGGGCCGCACGGGCCCGGAGGTAGCGCTGTTCGGGGAGGCTCAGGGTCTTGGCGGCGGCTGACTCGTAGGCGGCTCGGGCGGCCTCGGGGTCGCCGGCGCGTTCCAGGAGGTGGGCGCGGACCGAGTCCAGGCGGTGGCCTGTGGTCAACTGCGGTGCGAGCGCGTCCAGTTCGGCCAGACCAGCCTTCGGTCCGTGGACCATGGCGATGGCCACGGCACGGTTGAGGCGTTCGACAGGGCTGGGGACAAGGTGGACGAGGACGTCGTAGAGGCCGAGGATCTCGGGCCAGTCGGTGCTGTCGGGCGAGTCCGCCTCGTCGTGGACGGCGGCGATCGCGGCCCTCAACTGGTAGGGGCCGGGACGGCGTTGGGAAAGAGCCCCGGTCACCAGGGCCACGCCTTCCTCGATCGCCGCCTTGTCCCAAAGCCCGCGGTCCTGCTCGTCGAGGGGGATCAGTTCCCCGTCCGCCCCGGTCCGCGCGGCGCGGCGGGCGTCGGTGAGGAGCATCAGGGCGAGCAGGCCGGTGACCTCACAGTCGCCGGGCAACAGGCGGTGCACCGTACGGGCCAGCCGGATGGCCTCGCCCGCCAGTTCGGCCCGCTGGAGGGAGGCTCCGGAGGTGGCCGTGTACCCCTCGTTGAAGATCAGGTAGAGCGTGTGGAGGACGGCGGGCAGCCGCTCCTCCCAGCGATCGGGGCGGCCGAAACGCGTGCCCTTCACCCGCTGCTTGGCCCGGCTGATCCGCTGGGCCATCGTCGCCTCCGGCACCAGATACGCGCGGGCGATCTCAGCCGTCGTCAGACCGCCGACGGCCCGCAGCGTCAGCGCGATCTGGGCGGGCGGGGGCAGATCGGGGTGGCAGCAGAGGAAGAGCAGGGTCAGCGTGTCGTCCTCGGCGGGCGCACGATCGGGCCCGGGCGGCGGCGCGGTGAAGGCGTCGCGCGGGGTGAGCGCCGCCGCCTTCTCCTCACGCGACCGCCGCGCCTGATCACTGCGCAGCGCGTCCGTGAGCCGCCGCGAGGCGACCCTGATCAGCCAGCCCCGCGGATTGTCCGGAACCCCCGACTCGGGCCACTGCCCGGCCGCTGCCAGCAGCGCCTCCTGTACGGCGTCCTCAGCGGCGTCGAAGTGCCCGTACCGGCGTACGAGCGCGCCGAGGACCTGCGGCGCGTGCAGGCGCAGCAGGTCGTCGACCTCGCTCGTACGTCTCAAACGTCTCCCCTGCTCACACTTCGCCGAGCGGCCGGATGACGACGGGGTACGTGTTCGCGCCCTCGGGAACGGGGCACTGGGTGACCCGCGCGGCGATCTCCGTGACCCGCTCCAGGCTCTCGCACTCCAGGAGCCAGTATCCGGCGATCACTTCCTTGGTCTCGCCGTACGGCCCGTCGGTGATCACGGGCTTGCCGTCCGCTCCGGCGCTGACGAGGCGGGTCCTGGCAGGCTCGGCCAGCCCCTGGGCATCGATGAACTCGCCTGTCTCGGCGAGGTCGTTGTTGATCGCCCCCATGTGCTGGAACATCGCCTGCATATCCTTGTCGCTCCAGGCCGGGAGACCTGCGGCGGGCTTGCCCGCCTGGGCCTCGTAGTCCGCCTGCGTGCCCTGCACCATCACCAGGTACTTCATGAGTCCGCTCCTTCGGCTCGGGCCGCCCGTGGTGGGCGGCTCCCACAGGGGACGTCGGAGCCGGCCCGCGCTTCTCTACACGCTCGCGAAAGTTTTTTTCGGGCTCGCGGGAAGAGCGTCAGGCGTCCCGCTGCTCGGCCGTGTCGACCGCCGGTCCGCTTTCCGCCGTGGACGAGCTGCGACTCCGCCTCTTCCGCTTCGTACGCCTGGCACTCGGGATTCTTGCACGGGCCGGGACGCCACGGGGGGCACGAACACGCCCGGGGTCTTGTGCCGGCGCACGATCTGCTCGACGAGCGGCCGCAAACGGGACAGCCATACTCATCACTGGCCATGTCCTCAGGATATTGCGGTACAGCGAGCAGGTCGCTGCGCTGATTCCCTACCTGTCAGCGACAGCGCGCCGCTGGACTACCCAGCTCGAGCTGACCTGCGTGCGCCCCGGGCCGGCCACCATCATCGACAGCATGACCGCCCTCCCGCACGCCCAGCTCGACGCCATCGACCGGGTCGGCCCGAAACCCCTGCGCGCAACGCCACGCCCCCCGCCTCATCCCGGCACGGCCACCGGCCCGGCGGCGAGGTGACCGGCGCGGTGCAGCCGGGTCACCAGTGCCGCGCAGGCCAGCCCCGTGGCAGTCAGCGCCGCCCAGGGCAGCCAGCGCACGCCGGTGTCGAACAGGGCCCCGACGGCGAGATTGCCGGCGGAGATCGCGATGCCGGAGGCCGTGTTGTAGGCGCCGTAGTACGTCGCGACGAGCCGGTCCCCGGAGAGCCGGACCACGGTGTCCATCTCGAACGGGTAGAGCAGCGCCCCGCCCCAGGCCAGCAGTGCCGCACATAACGTGAGTGCACCGATCCCGACCAGCCGGTGCTGAGATGTGTGCAGCAGCGGCAGGAACGCGGCGCCCATCACCACCAGCCCGTACACGATCGCCTGCGGCCCGGACAGACTCCGCTTGGCCCACGCGGTCAGCTTCAGCTGCCCCGACAACGCGGCCAGCGCCGAGACGGCGAAGACCGCACCGGTGACCAGCCCTGTCCGGTCGCCGAAGAGTTCGCGGGCCCGCAGCGGCAGCGCGAGATAGACCTGGAAGGCCAGGACGTACGAGCCGCTCATCGCGGCGGCGAAGAGGAGGAAGGGGCGGTTGGCCGCGATGGTGCGCCAGTCGGCCGCGACCGCCCGCCAGGCGGGTTCACCGCCGCGGTCGGCCGGCGCACGAGCCGGCAGCGCACGCCACTGGAGGACGGCCAGCACTCCGAAGATCAACGCTGCGGCCGCACACACCACGCTGAAGTTCCAGGCCAGCAGAGCGAGTCCGGCGAGCGGGCCGACCAGGATGCCCGACTGGTAGAAGACGTTGAAGGCGGCGAAGGCTTCGACCCGCCGCTCCTCACCCGCCTCGGCGGCCAGACAGGCACGGACGGCCGGATTGAACAGTGCCCCCGCCAGCCCCGTCAGGGCCGACGCCACGACGAGCACCGGAAGGCTGCCCGCCACCGCCAGCAGGCCGAAGGCGACGGTCCGCAGCGCGCACCCGGCCAGGATCATCGGCTTGCAGCCGTAGCGGTCGGCGAGCGTGCCGCCGACCAGGAACATGCCCTGCTGGGACAGGTTGCGCACGCCCAGTACCAGTCCCACCGCCCAGGCCGCCAGGCCGAGACCGTGGGCCAGGTGGTCGGCCAAGTACGGCATCAGCATGTAGAAGCCGAGATTGATGGCGAACTGGTTGACCATCAGCAACCGCGCCGGCCGGTCGAACGAAGCCACCTGGGCCCGCAGCCCCTTCATCGGACACCTGCCTTCGCCACGTCGCGTCCCAGCGGGTCACGCACCCGGCCGCACCGCGTCCAGCGGGTGACCGTGCGCTCGTCCGGCTCGGCCATCTCGTCCGGTTCCAGCAGGGGCGGGTGATCCAGAAGCTGATGCTCGCGGCACCAATCGTCGCTGTAGACGGTCTCCAGATAGCGGTGCGGCCCGTCGGGGAAGACCGCGGCGATCCGGGTCCCGGCCGGAGACGTCCGGGCCACCCACCCGGCCACCAGCGCGACGGCCCCGACACTCCAGCCACCGGATGCGCAGTGCCGCTGCGCGAGGTGCCGGCAGGCCCACACCGCCTCGGCGGGGCCCACCCAGTGGGTCTCCGCGAAGGCGGCGTAGTCGACGTTCTCCGGGTGGATGCTGGAGCCCAGCCCTCGCATCAGCCGCGGGCCGGCCGGCTGACCGAAGATCGTCGAGCCGACCGCGTCCACCCCGATCACCCGCAGGCCGGGGAAGGCCCCGCGCAGGCCCGTGGCGATGCCCGCCGAGTGTCCACCCGTGCCCACCGCGCACACGAGCACGTCGATGCGCCCGAGTTGGATGATGAGTTCGGCAGCGAGCGGACCGTAGGCCCCTGCATTGTCCGGGTTGCGGTACTGGTCAGGGCAGTACGCCCCCGGGGTACGGTCGAGCAGCTCGACGACCCGGGCTCGACGGGCCAGCTGCCAGCCGCCCTCCGGGTGGGGACGGGTGACCTGTTCGACCTGTGCGCCGAGCGCGGTCAGGAGCCGGACCATCGACTCCTCCATGCCGGGATCGGTGACCACCGTCACCGGATGTCCGTAGGTCAGGCCGGCCAGAGCCAGCCCCAGGCCGAGGGTCCCGCTGGACGATTCCACGATCGGCGCACCGGGAGCGAGGTCGCCGCGCCGGCGCGCCTCGCGGACCATGTGCAGGCCGGGACGGTCCTTGATGCCACCGGGATTGGCGCCTTCCAGCTTGGCGAAGAAGCCCCGACCCGGAGGGGCGAAGGGTTCGTCGATCCACAGGACGGGTGTGTTGCCCACGAGTTGGGCAGGCCGACGGGCGATGCGAGGGGCGGGCGCATGGGCCCCGACAGGTTCGAGCAGGAAGTGCATGGGCGTACGGCTCCTACGCACCCCGCGAGATGTCGTCGGGGTGCGGTCGTCTTGGGTTTTCGGGCGCGCGGACACACCCCGGCCACCACGCATGTACGCGGTCCTGGCGGGGGTGTGCGGGCAGCGCCTACAGGCGCCAGACGCAGTGGAGCGCGAGGGTGCCGTGGCCGTCCGCGGTGCCGGCGGCAGCGCCGGGGCGTTCCTGGTCAGCAGGCGCGGGTGCCGTGTCCGCAGCACTGGGCAGGCCCTCCCCCGGGCCGCCGATGCAGGGTCCGGCGATCCCATCGTCCGCAGCGGTCCGGGGACGGTCGACCGTGTGGTCGATATGGGCATCGGCATGGTGATGGTGGCCGGGAGCGGGTCCGAGTCCGTGCCCGTCGTCCGCCTCCGGCTGGGAACACGTGGTGACTTCGACGGCCACGTGCGGTCCCGCGAAGGAGGACATGTGGACGGCACCGGCGAGATGAGCGGTGACGAGCAGGACGAGCCCCAGAAGCAGCCCGATACGGCCCGGCCTGGCCGAGGCACGCGTCGCTGCTTCCACTCCCGTCACACGCTCACAGTACGCGAATGACTACGGGGAGTTCGCATGCGCCTCACTCGCGTCTTCGTGCCTCCGGAACCAGCCGCTCCAGCTCGTCGGCCGGTTGCGGCGCCATCTGGGCCAGTTCGTGTTCGAGCTCGTCCAGGGCCCGCCGGGCGGCCGCGATGCGGCGGGCCAAGCCGGGACCCTCCGGGCGGGCCGCGTCCTGCCGCTCCGACGACTCCGGTCTGTCCATCTCCCGCGCCTCGTCGAGGGACGTGATGACGACACCGATGAGGACGTTGACGAGGACGAAGGAGGCGAGGAGCACGTAGGAGCCGTAGTAGAGGAGGCTCCAGCGGGAGATGTCCAGGCCCGCATGGACGGCGTCGCCGATGCCGTCCAGAGTCATCAGCAGGAAGAGGGTGAGCACGGCACGGCCGATCGACCCGTAGTGTTCGGGGTCGTGGTTGCCGAAGAAGACCCAGCCCACCATCGCGTACACGTACAGCAGCAGGGCGCCGACGAGCAGAAAGCTCAGGGTGCCGGGCAGGCTGCGGGCCACCGCCACGAGCACGATGCGCAGTTGGGGCAGGAAGCGGGCGGTCCGCAGTACGCGGGCCAGGCGCAGCAGGCGCAGGACGGTCGTGTTCTCCCGTACGACGGGCAGGAACGCGCACAGGACCACGGCCAGGTCGAAGAGGTTCCACGGGTCCTTGAAGAATTCCCGGGGGCGGTCGGCGTGTGCGGCCAGACGCAGCAGGATCTCCACGGTGAAGGCGGCAAGGCAGGCGTGTTCGGCCACGCGTAACCATTGGTGCCAGCCGGTGACGATCCCGGAATAGGTCTCGACGCCCAGCAGCGCGGCGTTGGCGAGGATGAGGGCGAAGACGGTGACCGCGAACCAGCGGGCCTGGACGATGGCGGTGCACCGCCGGGCCAGGAGCGCGCGGCGGCCGGGGGTCTGCTGGTGCGGCATCTGCTGCCTTGTCTCCTTCACATGGCGCGACAGTCGGCTCGGCCTGCTCGCGGTCGAGGGGCCGAGGCGGTGAGCGATCACGCTCCAGGAGGCTTTTCTACAGCACTGTAGATCACGGCGTGCGGACGGCCCGGCCGTCGTGGGAGGGCGGCGCGTCCGTGCAAGCGCGGGCGCCCCGCCAGAAGGCGGGGCGCCCGGGCAAAGCGGATCGGCCGGTTATGCGGCCTGGGGCTGGAGATAGCGGGCCAGCAGATCGTCGAGGCTCACGATGCCGGCGAGCCCGCCCGCGCCGTCACGGACGACGGCGAGCGAAGCCCGGCGCCGGCGCAAGACCTCGATCGCTTCGGCGACCGTGGCGTCCTCGGCCAGTTCCGGCACGGGGCGTGCCAGCGCGCGGGCGCTGGTGGCACGCCCCTGCGCCCGGGCAACCAGCACGTCGCGGACGTGCACCGAGCCGAGAACGGCGCCCTCCTGACGGACCAGCAGCCGGGTGCGGTCGTTGGCGGTGGCCAGGCGCAGGATCTGTTCCGTGTCGGCGTCGGCGTCGACCGCCACGATGTCGGCGGCCGGGATCATCAGGTCGCGCACCGGGGTCTCCGGCTCGGTCAGTGAGCGGGTCAGCAGGTCGGAGTCGGCTTCGCTGATCAGGCCGAGTCGTTCGGATTCCTCCACCAGGTGGGTGAGCTGCTCGCGGTTGTGGACGGAGGCCAGTTCGTCGCGTGGGGTGACCCGGCACAGGCGGACCAGGGCGTTGCTGATCCTGTTGAGGACCCAGATCAGCGGCCGCACGGCGGTCGCGATCGCACGGAAGGGCGGGGACAGCAGCATGGCAGAACGCTCGGGGTGGGCGATGGCCCAGGACTTGGGTGCCATCTCGCCGAGGATCATGTGCAGGAACACCACCACGACCATCGCCACGGCGAAGGCCACGCCGTAGCTGAGCGCGCTGGGCAGCCCCAGCTTGTGCAGCAGCGGGTCCAGCTCGTGGGAGATCGCGGGCTTGGACACCGAACCCAGGCCCAGTGTGCACACGGTGATGCCGAGCTGGGCGCCGGCCAGCATCAGCGAGAGCTCGCGCATGCCCGCCAGTGCCGCCTTGGCGCCGCGCTGCCCGTCGGCCACCGCCTTCTCCACACGGTGCCGTTTGGCGGCGACCAGCGCGAATTCGGCCGCGACGAAGAAGCCGCTGCCGATGAGCAGCAGGACGGTGACGAAGAGCGCCATCGGGAAACTCATGCCTGCTCCTCCGTCTTCTCGGCCAGCCGCTCGATGCGGATCCGCTCCGGCACGTGCCGGTCCAGAGTGCGTACGTCGATCACGGCGCTGCCGCCCGCGGGCAGCTCCACGGTGAGGCGGTCCCCGATCGCCGGGAAGCGGCCGAGCCGGTCGACGACGAGGCCGGCCACGGTGTCGTAGTCGTCCTCCTCGGGCAGCTCGACGCCCGTCACCTCGGCCACCTCGTCCAGGCGGCGCCCTGCGTCCACCAGCCAGCCGACGCCGTCCGCGACGGCCACCTCGGTGACGGTGTCGGACTCGTCGGCGATGTCGCCCACGAGTTCCTCGGCGATGTCCTCGTAGGTGACGACGCCGGCCACGCCTCCGTGCTCGTCAAGGACCACGGCGAACTCGTCGTCGTGGTCGCGCATCCGCTCCACGGCGTCCGGCAGCGGCAACGTGTCCGGCAGCAGCAACGGACGCCGGGCGGCTGCCCCCGCCGTGGTGACAGTGATCCTCTCGGTGGGCAGCCTCATCAGCTCCCGTACACCCAGTACGCCCGCGACGTCGTCCGGGTGGTCACCGAGCACCGGGTAGTTCGAGTGACCGTGCCGGCCGATGAGGCTGATGGCCTCGGCCGTCGTGGCGTCCTTGCGGACGAAGACCGCGTCGGCCCGCGGCACCATCACCTCGTGCAGCGTTCGCTCCGAGAACTCCAGGGCGTGGTCGAGCAGCTCGGCCGTCCCCCGGGGCAGCTGCCCCTGCTCGTGGGACTCGCCGATCAGGTGACCGAGCTCTTCCAGCGTGGCGCCGTGATGCAGTTCCTCGACCGGTTCGATGCCGACCCCGCGCAGCAGCTTGTTCGCCGCACCGTCGAAGACCCGGACCACGGGGCCGACGACCTTCAGGTAGCCCAGGGTGGAGCCGGCCAGAGCCTTGGCCAGCCGTTCCGGAACGGCGATGGCGAGGTTCTTCGGGGCCAGCTCGCCCAGCACCATCTGCACGACCGTGGCGAGGACGAAGGCGAGCACGACGGAGATTCCGGTGATGGCGCCGTCGGGGATGCCGACGCCGGACAGCACCGGCCGCAGCAGCGCGGAGACGGACGGCTCGGCGATGAAACCGACGACCAGACCGGTGACCGTGATACCGAGCTGGGCGCCCGAGAGCATGAACGACAGTCGCTCCAGCACCTTCAGAGCGCGGGCGGCCTTCTTGTCCCCCGCTTCGGCTTCACGGGCGAGAGCGAGCCGGTCGGCCGAGACGTAGGCGAACTCCTGGGCGACGAAATAGCCGGTTCCCGCGGTCAGCACGAACACGGCCAGCACGCCCAGCCAGGCTTCCACGGCACTCATCCGACACCACCCCGCCGTGTGCCGTGCTCAGGGAGGACTGGGCGGAATGGTCGGGGACCGTGCCCCGAGGGGTCCGTCGGTCTGGCGGACAAGCGCTGGCTCCTTTTTTCTGGACGTGCAGACGGAAAACGATTCTGGCCGAAACCGGGTTCCCGCCACGGCACCGACCGGCACTGGCCTGGCGCGCTGTCGCACCAGCCAAGCACCGAAGGCGAGACGCGTCGTGAGCAGCCTCTGGCCGGTTCAGGAGCATCTTTCGGCCTTTCCCGGCGAAGCGGCCCGGGGCACGCTCCCCGTCTGCCGGACCCACTCTATTCTTCTACCCGTTTGTAGAAACAGGCCCGAGCAGGTCTGGGTCACGCACCCGGGGAGACGGCACGCAGGGGAGTCAAGACCATCTCGGACCTGGCCGAATCGAAGGTCGTCCGCCGGTCGCGGGCACTCGCCGCTCTGGAAGCGGCCGAGTGACCGGTCGGCGGACGACCGCGGTGCCGTCGGCCCCCCCTCGCAGCCGACGGCACCACCCTCACGAACCACACGCACGTAAAGGAGTGGACGCCACGATGGTGTTCAAGCGACTTCTCGGCTCGCTCGGAGTGGGAGCCCCCACGGTCGACACGGTCCTCGACCCGGCTCCCGCGCTGCCCGGTGGCACGCTCACCGGGCAGGTGCACCTCAGGGGCGGTCAGGCCGACTTCGACATCGAGCACATCACGCTCGAACTCGTGGCCCGGGTGGAGGCCGAGCACGAGCAGGGGGAGAGCGAGGGCGTCGTCGTCTTCGACAGGTTCACCGTGGGCGGCGGCTTCCGGCTCGGCGCGGAGGAACCGCGCAGCGTGCCGTTCAGCGTCACGCTGCCCTGGGAAACGCCCGTCACCGAGCTGCACGGTCAGCCACTGGGCATCGTGCTCGGCGTGCGCACCGAACTCGCGGTCGCCGGCGCCAAGGACAAGGGCGACCTCGACCAGCTCACCGTCACGGCCCTGCCCGCCCAGGAGGCCGTCCTGGAAGCGTTCGGACAGCTCGGTTTCGGTTTCAAGTCGGCCGACCTCGAGTACGGGCACATCGGTGGCACGGGGCAGCAGTTGCCCTTCTACCAGGAGATCGAGCTCACGCCGGGCCCGCAGTACGCCCACCAGGTCAACGAGATCGAGGTGACCTTCCTGGCAGGCCCCGGCGGACTGGAGGTGATCCTGGAAGCCGACAAGCGCGACGGCCTCTTCTCCCCCGGCCACGACGCGCTGACCCGCTTCGCCGTCGGCCACCATGACGCCCGCGACTGGACGGCCGACGTCGACGGCTGGGTCCGGCAGCTCGTCGAGCACCGGACGACATACGGCTCCCCGGCCGCGTACGGGCATGGCGCCCCGTACGCCGACCACGGACACCACGGACACGGCGATCACCACGACGACCATCACCGCTCCGGCCCCGGTACGGGTACGGCGATCGCGGCCGGCGCGGCCGGACTCGCCGTCGGCGTTGTCGGTGGCATGGTCGCCGCGGAGGTCGTCGACGAGATCGGCGACTTCTTCGAGGGCGAGGGCGAGGACTGAGCACGGACGCCCGAGCGAGGGGTGGAGGGCTGAGCCACCTGCCCCTCCCGGTAGTCTCTACACAGATGTAGAAGTTCGTGTTGCCCCGACCCGTTTCGACCGGGCAGCCCTTGACCCGTTTGGAGAGTTCATGGCCCTGTGGGACCGCTTCAAGGAGTCCGCGTCGCAGATGCAGACGCAGCTCGTGGCGAAGAAGAACGACCTCAAGAGCGGCGCCTTCCGGGACGCGAGCATGGCGATGTGCGCCCTGGTCGCCGCCGCCGACGGGACGGTCGATCCCTCCGAGCGTCAGCGCGTTGCCCAGCTCATCGCCACCAACGACGTGCTGCAGAACTTCCCCGCCGACGACCTGCGCCGCCGCTTCGAGGACAACCTGAACAAGCTGACCGTCGACTTCGCCTTCGGCAAGGTGAGTGTTCTCCAGGAGGTCGCCAAGGCGAAGAAGAAGCCCGCCGAGGCACGTGCCGTCATCCAGATCGGCATCGTCATCGGCGGTGCGGACGGCGACTTCGACAAGGACGAGCGAGCCGTCGTCCGCGACGCCTGCTTCGCCCTCGACCTGCCACCGCACGAGTTCGACCTCTGACCTGGAGGCAGACGCGCCGACGCCGGGGCGATGCAAGCCGCATCGCCCCGGCGGGCCCGTCCACCGGCGGCGGCCTGTCCTGCGTCGTCAGCCCTGCCGGAGTGATCTACCGGACGCGAACGGCGTCGTTGGACGAAGCCCAGCTCGACAGACAACGACGGAGTGGAGCCGGCATCATCCTGGCTCCACTCCGCGGTGCGGGCGTGTGTCACTGGAACTGTGCGAAGAACTTCCAGATCTCTGCCTTGGTCCAGGTGGCCACGCCGCTTTCGCCCGAGGAGCCGTCGACCGGACCGGGTATGTGATCTCCGTCGAACGCCGCCCATTGGACCGGGTATCCGGCACGGCAGCCCGAGTAGGCGGTGGTGATGTGCGTTCGGCTGCCCGGAGCGGGTTCGCGCGGGCTCTGGGGAGTGCAGCCGTTGTTACTGACGAACTTGTCGCGCAGAGACCGTCCTTGGGTGATGTCGAGGACGGAGTCGCTGATGCCGTGCAGTCCGAAGTAGGCGATGGGCTGGGTGCCGCCACTGCACCCGCTGATCTGAGCGCCGGACATGACCGCGACGGCCCTGAAGACGTTCGCCCGGCTGCATGCGAGTGCGTAGCTCATGCCGCCGCCCCAGCTGAATCCTGTGGCGAAGCGCTGTGCCGGGTTGACACAGAGACCGCCCTCGATGCGCTGGATCATGTCGTCGACGAAGGTGATGTCCTCACCACCCGAATTGGCCCAGCCGTTGCCGAGGCCCTGAGGGGCGACGAGGATCGCACTGTTGCTCGACTGTTCCTGCTGACCGTAGTAGGACCAGGCGCTTCCGCTGGTGCCGCCAGAGGCGACGTCGCCGGCGGTTCCGCCCCGCCAGTGGAACGCGAAGATCAGCCGGTAGGGGTGGCTGTTGTCGTAGTTGGCGGGGACCCTCAGGATGAAGCTGCGGTTCTTGCCACCGCTCTGAATCGTGTACGTACCGCTTGTCAGAGTCGGAGTGCTGCCGCATCCGCCACCGCCGGACGACAGCTTGATCATCTGCCATTGCTGGTTGGCGCCGCCCCAGTCGGTGTACTGGACGACGGTGCCGCCGTCGGCGGTGGAGGCGCCCTGCACCTCCACCGCCTTGCTGCTGGCGCGGTTGATCAGCCGGACGTGGCCCGCGTCCGAGTCGGCCAGGCGGAACTGCTGGTTTGCCCCATTGTGATCGGCCCACTGCTGGATCGCGGCACCATCCGCGGTCGAGGCGCCGGACACATCGAGAACCTTGCCCGAATGCCGGGCCTTGAGGCGATAGAAGCCGCCGCCGGAGTCCACGAACTGCCACTGCTGGTTGGCTCCGTCGTTGCGCGTCCACTGGCTGACCCGCGCACCGTCGGCCGTGGACGTGCCAGGGACGTCCAGCGCCTTGCCGCTGTTGCGATTGACCAGGACGTACCAGGCATTGGTGTCCACCGTCGCCGCCTCGGCGGGCGCCGGATTCACCCCGGCGAGCAGGCCGGCCGCGAGGGTCGCCGCCACCACGGCGGCAACGCGGGACCACCAGCGATGTTTTCGTGGAGGGGCGGGGGAAGCCGCACCGTAGGCCGTCATCGACTCACCCTTTCGTTCGTGGCAGGTTCCATCAGGTGCGGGTCCAGCGCTGGTTGCCGCCGTTCGAGCAGGAGTAGAGCTGGATCAGGGTGCCGTTGGCGGTGCCGGCCCCGACGGCGTCGAGGCAGAGGCCGGACTGGACGCCGACGATGGATCCGTCGGAGTTGAGGCGCCATTTCTGGTTGTCGCCGCCCCAGCAGCTGTAGATCTGGACCTTGGTGCCGTTGCCGGTGCCGGCGGCGTCCAGGCACTTGTTGCCGTAGACCCTGAGCTCTCCGGCGGCGGTGTACGTCCACTGCTGGTTGGTGCCGTTGTTGCAGTCCCACAGCTGGAGCTGGGTGCCGTCGGTTGTGCTGGCGCTGGGCACGTCCAGGCAGCGGCCCGAACCGACTCCCTTGATCTGTCCGCCGTCCGCGGGCGGTGTGGTGGAGCCGCCGTTGAGTGCGTTGAGGACGGCGCTGTATGCGGGCTTCTTGCTGCCGTCGTTGTTGAACAGCAACGGCGTGTCCCCCGACCGCCAGGAGTCGCTGTCACGCACGCCCCAGACGGTGACGCCGAGGCAGCGCGCGACAGCCAGGCAGTCGTTGACCACGTTGGCGTAGGTCGTGGACGAGGCGCCCTGGATGTCGAGTTCGGTGATGGCCACGTCGACGCCGAGGGCGGCGAAGTTCTGCAGGGTGGTGCGGAAGTTGCTGTCGTAGGGGCTGCCGCTGTTGAAGTGCGACTGGAAACCGACGCAGTCGATCGGCACGCCACGCTGCTTGAAGTCCCGGACCATGGCGTACATGGCCTGGGTCTTGGCCCAGGTCCAGTTCTCGACGTTGTAGTCGTTGTAGCAGAGCTTGGCGGCAGGGTCGGCGGCGCGGGCGGTGCGGAAGGCGACCTCGATCCAGTCGTTGCCGGTGCGCTGCAGGTTGGAGTCGCGCCGAGCGCCCGAACTGCCGTCCGCGAAGGCTTCGTTCACGACGTCCCACTGGGCGATCTTGCCCTTGTAGTGGGCCATCACCCCGTTGATGTGGTCGATCATCGCTTGGCGCAGTGCGCTGCCGCTGAGGCTCTGCATCCAGCCGGGCTGCTGGGAGTGCCAGGCGAGGGTGTGGCCGCGCACCTGCTTGCCGTTCTGCACCGCCCAGTTGTAGACGCGGTCGGCGGCGGTGAAGCTGAACTGGCCCCGCTGCGGTTCGGTGGCGTCGATCTTCATCTCGTTCTCGGCCGTCACCATGTTGAACTCACGGCCCGCGATCGTCGTGTACGTCGAGTCGCCCAGCCTGCCCGAGGCGATGGCGGTACCGAAGTAGCGGCCGCTCTGCGCCGCTGCGGCGCCGAGCGTGCTCTCGGCGGCGTGTGCGGTCGGCGGGGTAACCAGTGCGGTGACCGCACCGAGGACGCCGACGACCAGCGCCAGCAGCAGGCCGCGGAACTTCCGGCGGACAGCGGATCTGGGAAGGGCGTACGAGCCCATGACTGTGCCTCCTAGGTAGAAATCACGGAATTGACGGAAACGCAGGGAACGTGTCGTCCGCTCCCACTCGGCCGACGGACGGGGCGGCCAGGACCCGGGGCAGCACAGGATCACCGGACACCGCGGGTCATGGGACCGGGACGGTCTCAGCCGGCACGGACGGCACCCGGTCGGCCGCCGGGTGACGTGCAGCCTTCTCCTTGCCCGGCCCCGATCTCACCTGCGCGGGATCACCGGCCACGTCGCTGTGGCGGTGTATCGTCCGGTGCCCGCGATGGCGAGGCGGAGTTGGAGGAGTTCACCGACGACGGCCGGCGGCGCGGCCTGCCCGGCGGGCGGTGGGAGTCCTCGATCAGTAGCCGTAGACCATTTTGTAGGCGACCTCGGGAAGGAACTGTCCGGCCGTGGAGCCGGCACCGACGCCGCAGTTGCCGTCCGACTCGCCCGGGGTCTTGATCCACAAAAGCATCTCGGCGCCACCGCCCGTCCGGGTGGGCGTACCGATGCGGCGGCCCGAGGGGTTGCACCACTGTCCGTCGGAGCCGTTGCCGTTGCGGCTGGTGTCCACGACGAACGGCTTGGTGTAACCGTAACGAGCGCTGAGTTCGCTGTTGACGGCGTTGCCATAGGCGGTGTTCTCAGCGGTGGTGAAGTAGTTGGAGACGTTGAGCGAGAAGCCGTGGGCCTGACGGAGGCCGGCTTCGTGGAGGCGCCGGGCCATGGTCGCCGCGTCGGCCCAGCGCGGGTTTCCGGCGTCCATGTAGACCCAGGTATTGGGGGCCTGACGGTTGAACTGGGCGAGGGCGCCGGTGAGCATGGCCTCGCGTTCGTCGATCTGCGCCTGGGACATGCAGCCGTAGTCCCCGAGGGAGTCCGGTTCGAGGATGACGACGGCCGGGCGGCCGGCGATCCCGCCGGCGAACTGGGCGATCCAGCTGGCGTAGGCGGATGGCGAAGCGGCTCCACCGGCGGAGTGGCCGCCGCAGTAGTCACGGTTGTACATGTTGTAGGCGACGAGGAGGGGCAGCTTGTCGAGGTGGTCCGCCGCCCCGACGTAGGCACCCGTGGCGGTGCCGATGGCGCCGCTCCAGGAACCGAACCAGCGGGCCATCGGCGTGTTGGCGATCGAGGCGTTGACCGCGGCGGCCCGGCCGTCGCCGGGGTTGGCGGCCACCCACCTCTTCGCGCTGGAGTCGGGGTCCACGTAGAACCCACTGGTCATGGTGGTCGGATCGGCCGCGTGGGCGGACGGTGCGGCGGCGAACGCCAGCGGCAGAGCGGAGAGCGCTGCGGCTAAGACGCGGAGTCTGCGGCGCATGACTGAACCTCGTTCTCCTGATCGGGGATGCGTCACGCTCTCGTTCCGAGCATGTGACGCACTGCGGGAGGGCGGTGCTGTGGAATTGCCCTTGGGAGCGCTCCCAGAGGAAGGGTGCTAGGCCTTCTTTCCGCTCACCAGGCCGTACGACCGCGAGACGGGCACACCCGGCGACGAGCGACTGGTTGATGTCGCCATGACAACTTCACGTGGAGATCCCCTCGGCTTCGTGCGGTACGGACCGGCGTCCACTCGTTCGGGATATCGAATACAGAACGGCTTGTCGAGCAATCTGGACGATAGGAGGCCCACACACCCCGTCAACCCCTCTCGCAAAATTCGCCTGATTGACCGAAACTTTCGAGGGGCTGGTGGTCGAATCGGTGCGGTTCAGCGCCCGGGCGGCAACCCCGCTTCACCTTCGCGGCATTGACGATCGCCCAGCAGATCCTGTTTGCGGTCAGTGTTGACATGTTCAGCCACACCTCTAAGATCCGTTGGGCCTGCTGAGTTTCCGACTGGCGCTCGAAATTTCGAACCTCAACCTCTCCCTCTTTGCCTACCGAAGGAGCCTCTGGTGCCCAGATGATCAGGCGGACGACTGCTCCGCCTCGGCCCGCACCCGGCAGTCCCGCGCTCAGCCCTCCGCTGGGGTGGAGCAGCTGGAACAGCTTCGGGTGCGGGGTCACGTAGACGCAGGACGCCGCGGCACTCGCCTCGTGGCCCGTCGACTACTGAAGTACGACTGGTACTCCCCCACCGTTGCGCGTAAGAGCAGGTCGGGCGGTTCACGCTCATGCGCGATGCCCTTCGCGCCAGCGG
Organism: Streptomyces flaveolus; assembly: GCF_044765825.1. NCBI lineage: Bacteria > Bacillati > Actinomycetota > Actinomycetes > Kitasatosporales > Streptomycetaceae > Streptomyces > Streptomyces flaveolus. Next base: position 244,858 of record NZ_JBIWKU010000002.1, read on the forward strand.
GGGGCCGATCGTCTGCAGCATGGGCGAAACACTCCCGGGGCGTTGAGGCCGCTGCGCGGAGAAACGCGACGCCGGTCGGCTTCTCGAGCCGTGTTGGAGTCAGAAGGCGTGCTCGCCCAGGTGGAGCCGCTCTTCGGGTTGCCGCCTCGGCCGCCCAGGCCGCCGGCAGCTCGACTGCTTCCCTGGCAGTGGGTCCGCCGGCAGTTGAACTACCGGTTCAACAGCGGCATGGGAATCCGCCGCTGGTCGTACTGGCCCGACACGTTCAACACCGCTTACGGCCCGGTCGACCGGGATGTCTTTCTGTCGGAGCCGACCCTGCGTTGGATGGTGAAGCAGCATTTCATGGAGGTGATTGCCCTCTTCCCTCGCGATACGGTGCTGTCATGTCTGGATCAGTCGAAACCGGATCAGTCTTGTCTCCCGTCACCGCGGACGACGTCGACCTTGCGGTGCGGCTGGCCGTGGGCATCCTTCGGGACGCACCCCCGGAGGGGTGGGGCGGTAAGGCGGGTTCGCTGGAGTGGGACTGCTGGGAGACCGTCGAGCACCTCGCCAACGACCTGTTGTACTACGCCGTGCAGATGGGGCCGCAGAGCCCGCCGCTGGACACCCATGTACCTTTCGCGTTGAGCCAGAAGAGGCCGGACGCGCCCGTGGTCTTCGTCTACGCGGAGCGTGATGCGGGTCCGGCCGGCCTGGTGCAGGTGCTGGAGGCGTGCGGCGCGCTGCTGGTCGCCATGGTGCGTACGACGCCGCCCCGGGTCCGCGCCCACCACGCCGCCGGGGTGTCGGACCCCGAAGGGTTCGCGGCGCTGGGGGTGCAGGAAATGCTGGTGCACATGCACGATGTGGCGGAAGGCTTCGGGCTTGCCTGGACCCCGCCCTCCGCCCTCTGCTCGCGAGTGCTCGCCCGTCTGTTTCCGGAGGCTCCGGGCGGCGCGGATCCCTGGCTCACCCTCTTGTGGGCCACCGGCCGCGCCGAACTGCCGGGGCACCCTCGGCTCACCACGTGGCGCTCGGACAGCACACCTCGGTCATAGGAGCGGATCGGCATCAGCCGCGGCCCGGGTGGTGATCGTGCCTTTACCGCAGCGAGAGCGCACCGGGTCACCGGGACTCTTGCAGAAGCCCCCGGCGTTCAGGCCGGGGATGAATGCATCTGAAAGCTGCTCTGACGTGCACGTCAGAGCAGGCGTTGTTGCTGCTCGATGTACTGGCGGACAATCGCCAACGGTGCTCCGCCGCACGATGCGGAGAAGTGTGAGGGTGACCACACCGGTGGTAGTAGTGTCGTTGTCGTGCAGCCCCGCTCGAGCAGGTTGAGGAGCACGGCTGGAAGATGCACGCGCTGCTCAACGCCCTCGGCCACCATGCTGTGGCCGGGACCGTGCTGGGGTGTGACACGGAGTACCACGGCATCATCGAGGACCGGCCCGTCATCCTGAAGCCCGCTGACCTCCGCTGGTATCGGGAGTTCTTCGGGCGCGCGATCGCCTTCTACCGACGGCCGCCCTTCCCCGTCCTCCACGCAGTCTGGCCAGACGCCGACGGCCGCTTCCCCTGGCAGCCGGAGGCCGACGAGCAGTACCGGCAGTCTCAGCCGCAGTTGTGGCTGAAGCCCGACGAGCACCCTCCGGGGGTCTGGACGACACTCGCGGCCAGATGAAGATGCATCTCCACCCGGCCGGGACAGCATCTCGGGCCGTCCCGGCCGCCGTCGGACACGGCGGACACGCCGCCAGCCGCCGCGAACTTCCCTGGACTGCTGGGCCCGTCGGCGGCCCCGTCGCGACTGCGTGGTGGTCTTTGCCGCCACCGTAGGCGCCGGGGCCTACGCGACGGCTACAGGGCGGGAGGGGCCTTGGGCTCGAAGAGGCTCTGTGGTGCGCTCGGCTGGGAGGTGGTGGAGGTCTGGCGCAGGACCTGTGCCAGGTCGCGGTGTATCCGGTCGGCTTCACCACGGACCTGGACGGGGACGTCGCCGCGTTCGGCGACCAGGCGGTCGTAGACAGGGGTCTGCTGGAACACGGTGGGGCGGTTTCCCTTCAGTGGGCGGTTCACCGGGCGGGCGCAGCATCCGGGTTCGGACGAGGTCGGCTCGGGTTGGTGCTGTCGGCTCCAAGGTAGCTGCGAAGGGATGCAGCACCGGGAGTGAGGGTCACTGTGCTGCATCCCCGACGGCGCCTTCTTGTCGTGATCGGGTGGGACCGTCCCGTAGCTTCACGCCGACACCCGGGAGAAGAGCAGCAGCGCGACCACAAGGACAGCGGGAGAAACGCCCGCACTCCACGGTTGTGGCACGACCTTCTGGCCGACGACCGCCAGCGCGGCGAGCGGTATCCAGCTCACGAGAAGCCAGGGATGCTTGGCCAGCGTCTTGGCCACGACGGTCCAACGACTGCGCTCATCAGGCCCGTACAGGCCTGGCGGGCAGACCTGACGGAGTCCTACTGGGCGGCTTTGCCTCCGCCGGTGTCGCCGCAGCGCAGCTGGATGCGGTAGATCGTCTGCCCGCCAGGCCCGCAACGGGCAGAGGACCAGGGGTTTCGGTCTTACGCCCGTGACGGCAACGTGAGGATTTCGGCTCCGTCCTCGGTGATGGCGATCGTGTGCTCACTGTGTGCCGTCCGGCAGCCCGTCGCGCTTCGGAGTGTCCATCCGTCGGCGTCGGTGACGAGTTCGGCGGTGTTCGCCATGACCCACGGCTCCAGTGCCAGCAGCAGCCCGGGGCGCAGCTTGTATCCCCGGCCGGGCCGTCCGGTGTTCGCAACGTGCGGGTCCTGGTGCATGGTTGATCCGATGCCATGCCCTCCGAACTCAGTGTTGATCGCGTATCCGGCCTGGCTGAGGACCGTGCCGATGGCATGGGAGATGTCGCCGATGCGAGCTCCGGGGCCTGCGACGGCGATCCCCGCGGCTAGTGCGCGTTCGGTTGCACTGATCATCGCAACACTCTCCGAGGGCTGCGCGTCGCCCACGATGAAGCTGATGGCGGCGTCTGCAGCGACTCCGCCTCGGGAGACGGCAAGGTCGAGTGTGAGCAGATCACCGTCGGCGAGCGTGTAGTCGTAGGGCCGTCCGTGCAGCACGGCATCGTTGACGGCCGTGCAGATGTAGTGGCCGAACGGCCCGCGTCCGAAGGATGGCGCGTAGTCGACGTAACAGGATTGCGCTCCAGCCTCGGCGATCATGGTCTTGGCCCACCGGTCGATGTCCAGAAGGTTCGTGCCGATCACGCTACGGCCCTTCAGCGTCTGCAAGATGTCTGCGACCAGGGCGCCTGTGCCCTTTGCTCGGGCCAGCAGGGTGGGGTTCAGGATCTCGATCACGTGCTGCTCTCCTCACGGTGCCAATAACTATACCGCCTTACTATACCGGTATTAGAATAGGGGTCATGGTCAGCCAGCCCCTCACTCCCGCAGAGGTCACACGCGGACAGCGCCTCGGCGCTCCTGCGTCGGCCTGTGGAGAAGTGAACGCGCTCGACGCCCGTGTCTCACCGGAGACAGCCAGAGCACGTCCTGACCGCGCGCCTGATGGGTACACCATGACGGAGGCGCTGGCTAGCGCGGTATCAGGCAACGTTCGCCTCGTAGTTGGGGCGTGGTTCGCGACGTGGGGCTGTCGGTGTCTGCCATGATCGGCGGATGCTGAGCATCGGAACGATCGTGATGGGGACTGCTGATGTGCGGCGGGCCGCGGAGTTCTGGAGTCGGGCGCTGGGCTACGTCCCTCGCGATGGTGAGGTGAAGGACGACTGGGCGGTACTGGTGCCGGCCAACGGCTCCGGTGCAGCACTCGCCCTCGACCTCAGTACGGCGCCCGTGCAGGAACACCCGAGAATCCACCTCGACCTCTATGCCGGCAATGCCGCCGATCAGGAAGCCGAAGTGGCGCGACTGATTTCCCTGGGCGCTCAACGCGTCGACTGGGACTTTTATCCGGACGACGCCGACTTCGTCGTGCTCGCCGATCCCGAGGGCAACCGCTTCTGCGTCATCGACACCAGTCACAGCTGACGGACCCGGGGGCTCCGATGGCGGAACGTGTCCGGGTGCGGGAGATCGACGACGACGAAGGACGGCGGCTACTGCGGGTCATCCGCCGCGCCACCGGCTCGGTGGTGACCTGGCGACGGGCCCAGATGGTGCTGCTGTCCGCGCAGGGCATGGCGGTGGCAAAGATTCGCCGAGGTCACTTTCAAACGTTGCCTGATCCGGCACAGCGCCGCAAGCTCCGTCAGGGCAGCAGCCGCAGGTGGCCGGGGTGGCACCCCGTTCTCGATGTCCGCACAGCGGCTCACGGCCGGCCGAGCTCGGCAACCTCGGCATCACCAGGCGCCGGAGGCTGCGGACGGCATGACGCACTTTCCGCAGTTCAGCGCCGGTGTAGGTGACCGTATCGTCTGTGTGGCGCTACCTGTGAGGTGACTCGGTTCGTGGGGTCGTGAGTCTCGTTCGGTGAACGTCCTGTGCCCGGCCGCAGTAGGGTCTGCCCCACCCTGTTCCAGGGGGCTTGTCGGAGTGCCTGACTCCAGCGCCGCATGATCGTCTGTCCGCACGGGATTCGCGCGCCGGAAGGTGGACAGGTGAGAGTTCGGATCGGGTACTCGGCATGGATCGCGGGTGTGGTGCAGTTCTTCGCCGTCCACGGGATCGCCGAGTCGGCTTGGGCGAGACCGTACAGCTGGGCGCGGTACAACATCAGCGACTTAGGCAACGCTCACTGCGCTCTGCAGCCAGACCCTGAGCCGCGGTATGTCTGTTCCCCCGAACACGGTCTGATGAATGTTTCGTTCGTCGTCCTGGGAGTGCTGCTGGTTGTTGGCGTCGCACTGACCGGTGGTGTCCTTTGGCGCAGAAGCGGGGCCGCCGTTGTGGCCCGGCTTCTGCTCGCCAGTGCTGGCATGGGTTTTGTGTTGGCTGGGCTGGCCCCTGCGGACGTCAATGAGAACCAGCATCTCCTGGGTGCCCTCTTCATCATGGCAGCGGGCAATACCGGTCTCGTCGTAGCGGGGGTCGGCCTGACAGAAGGAGTTCCGGCCCCCCTGCGGTGGGGCACCAGCCTGCTCGGAGTCGCATCGATCACGGCCTTCGGGCTGTTTCTTTCCCACCACTACCTCGGTCTCGGGATGGGGGGCATGGAACGGATCGCCGCTTTTCCTCTCCTGTTCTGGGCGCTGGCTGTCAGCGTTCGTGGCCTCACCCGTCGGGCAGGGCGTATGCAGGAGGCGGTGCCGGAAGAGCGTCTCAGCCGGACCGGTTGAGAGCTCTGGTCAGGCACCGATCGGCCTCCCTCGCGGCATGGAGATCGGATCGGGCCTCCTCCCACGCAAGCAAGATTCTCCGCGACTGCCGGCGACGCGGCGACGGCGCATTCGGCCGACGGCCGTTGGCAGGACGCTTCACCGGCCCGGCTCACCGAGGCACGCCGGTTCCTGGATCACTTGGACCAGCACAGTGGGCGGATCAACGTGCAGGACGAGCGGTCCTGACGACTGTGTCACCGGCCGCATCGATCCCCATGTCGTTCGCCGCTCATCAGGGCAGGCGGGCGTGTTCGGCTCGGGTGGCAGCGATCCGCTCACGCGCGAGCGCACGGGCCCGCTTGGTGTCGCCGCCAGTGAGTCGGGCGAGGATCGTCGCGAGCGGCCTGATCTGGCCCCAGCCGCCCCAGTGACCCTCGGGGATCTCGGTGGGGAATACCCAGATCCGGCTGGCGTCACGCGGCCAGGCGCCGTTCTCCGCGTCGAGGATTGCCTCGGTGACCTCGGCGATGACGCTCGTGCGCTTCTGCTCGTCGAGCTGGCCCTCGGGGACGGACGGGACGACCTTGTAGCGAGGTGCGTCCGCGGGTTCTCCGCCGACGTAGACGCCGGCCGGTCGGTGCAGCCAGAGCCAGGAGACGGAACGGCTCACGGGGTCGGCGGGGTCGAAGCCCTCGTTGCGGACGAGGATCTCGGTGATGCGGTTCAGCAGCGCCGCCTCGGCATCCGGCTGGAGCGCGCCGTCGGGAATGTACACGTCGAGCATGGGCATGGCCGATCTCCTTTATGAGTTTAATTCTTCAACTCAGGCCGAAGCCTATGAGGGCTGAGTACCGCTTGTAAACCCAGATGGGTACACTCGTCCCATGGAGACGCGGCGAATCGACCCGGTGAACTGCTCGGTGGCGCGCGCCCTCTCAGTGGTGGGAGAGCGCTGGTCGCTACTGATCGTTCGTGAAGCGCTGGACGGCGCGCGCCGGTTCGGGGAGTTCCACTCCCGCCTCGGGATCGCCAGAAATCTCCTGGCGACTCGGCTCGAGACCTTGGTGACCGCGGGAGTGATGCGCCGAGTGCCCTATCAGGAGCCCGGGGACCGGCAGCGCTTCGCCTACGAGCTCACCGAGCAGGGCCTGGCGTTGCGGCCCACGCTCGTGGCGCTCCTGGAATGGGGCGACACGTACCTCGCCGACCCTCAGGGCCCGTCGGTCATCGTCCGGCACCGGCCCGTCGACAATGCGAGCTCCTGCGACGAGCCGGTCAAGGTCGTCCTCGAGTGCGCTGCGGGGCACAGCCACCTCACCCCGGAAGACGTCTGCCGCACGCCCGGGCCGGGCGCGCGCTTCATGGAAAGCTCCTGAGACCCCAGGATCGTACTCAGCAGCTCGTATCGCGCGAAGCATGCCCCAAGCAGTGGGGCCGACGCCTGGGCCATGGGGCAAACGTCGGATGCCGCGGCACCAGTAAGGGGCCGCGTGCTGCGGACCGGTGTTCGCATGCTGGGCGAACCACGCCATCGACCGCCGGAACAACGCTCACCGGCAGCTACCGCCACGACAGCAGCCCATTCCTGTCACTGCTGTACGCGGTCACGCCGATCCGGGGACCTTGCGGACGTCCCCGGAGCAAGCCTCGACGCCTGGATGCCCCGCCAGGTCTGCGCTCAGCCTCTTCGGTGACTGCGGCGAGCGGTGACGGTGCCGGGCACGCGGGCCGACGCGACGTTCTGAGACTCGCTCACGTACGCCGTACGCCGTGCGCCTCACGCCGAGGCCGTCCCGTGCCGGACGGCCGGACACGTGCACGAGAAGGGATGACCGGCCCGAATCAAGTGTGGGGTCGGAGCCGGTCGTTGAGCGCGGCACCGACGTCGGGGCAGTTCTTCCGGATGGTGTCGAGGAAGGCGCGCAGCACCGGGGAGTGATCGCGGGCCATGAAGGACAGAACGAGATCGGGCAGGGGCGTGCGCGGGGTCACTTCACAGAACCGCACTCCCGGACGCGGGACCGCCCTCATGCGGGAGGGCCCCAAGCCGACGCCCACGCCCGAGGCGGCGAGGCCGATGATCGTGTGCACGTCCCTCGCGACGGTCGCGCCGCCGAGAGCCGGTGAGTCCGTGCCCAGCAGGGTACGCAGTCCGGCGACCACGGCGGGCTCGTCCTCGCCTGCCGACACGATCAGCGGCTGCTGCCCCAACTGATCCGCACTTACCGAGTGTTGCCCCGCGAACGGATGCACCGTACTCACCACAGCGATCACGTGGTCGCGTCCGACCGGGACGGACACGAGATGCTCGGCTCCGGCACCCCGTGGTGGGCCGAGAGTGAGGGCCACGTCCAGCTCCCCGGCGACGAGAGCCGGGCTGCTGCGGCTGGTTGCCATCTCGTGCAGTTCCAGTCTCACGTCGGGCCGTTCACGGCGGAACCGGCACAGGACGCCCGGCAGCGGGTCGAGCAGTGCCGAGGCGATGAAGCCGAGGCGCAACCGTCCCGTCTCGCCGCGCGCGGCCCGGCCCGCGTCGACCGCAGCCGCTGCGATCTCGTCGAGCGCCCGGCGCGCCCGAGCGAGGAACGCCTCGCCGGCGGCGGTGGGGAAAACCCCCTGACGTGTGCGGTCGAACAGGCGGGCCCCGACCTCGCGCTCCAGGTCGGCGATCTGCTTGGACAGCGGCGGTTGCGCGATGCCCAGCTCGCCGGCCGCCCGGCCGAAGTGTTCGTGTTCGGCGAGAGCAACCGCGTACCGCAGGTGTCGCGCTTCCATGATCCGCCCCCATCCCATCGGTCCCATCGGCTGCTGGCAATACCTCAAAGATATTGCCATGCCACTTACTAGATCTATCAATGGATGGCGCTGTGGTCCCTGTCTGGAATGGAGCCATGAAGTACGCATCTCTGACCGACACCGTCTTCGTTTTCGTGCACGGCGCCTGGCACAGCTCGGGACAGTGGGCAGCGACGCAACGCGCGCTGGCCGGACTGGGCGCTGCGAGCGTGGCCGTCGACATGCCGGGGCACGGCTTCGACGCACCCCTGCCCACCGGATACCTGCTGCCCGGCCAGCCGGGCCTGCTGACCGAGAAGTCACAGCTCGCCACCCTGACGATGGACGACTGCGCCGAGGCAGTACTGAGCGTCCTGCACCAGGTGCGTCACCATCGCACTGTCGTGCTCGTCGCGCACAGCGCGGGCGGCGGTCCCGCGTCCCTGGCCGCGGAGCGGGCGCCTGAGCTGGTGGACCGGATCGTCTACCTGTCCGCTTTCGTCCCGGGCGGGCGGCCGCGGTTCTTCGACTACCTGGGCTCACCCGAGAACGCCACCGCGCTGGGCCGGAACCTGAACCTCGGCGACCCCGAGGCCCTGGGCGCCGTACGGATCAATCCCCTCTCATCAGATCCCGCCTACCTCGACGAACTGCGGGAAACCCACTACCACGACACCCCCCTGGACCGCTTTGACCGGTGGCGGTCCGCGCTGAGCCCTGACCTGCCCCTGGCGATCCCGACGACCCCAGTCACCCTGACCGCAGCTCGGTGGGGACGAATTCCACGAACTTTCCTGCGCTGCGCCGAGGACCGGGCGCTGGCACCGGCCGCGCAGGACCTCATGATCACGGAAGCCGATCGGGCCTTCCCCGGTAACCCGTTCACCGTGCATACCCTGCCCGGCAGCCACAGCCCGTTCGCGGCCCGTCCGGGCGAACTCGCCGCGGCCCTCGCCTCGTGAGCCGGCATCGGCCCATGAAGGGTTCCCCGTCTCTCAGCGGGAGACGGCTCGCGGCCGGTGGCGGCGGGCGGCTCGTACTGCCGGTCGTACTGAGCGCGACATTCGTGCAGTTGCTCAACGTCACCGTCGCCCAGATCGCCGCCCCGGCGATAAGGACCGACCTGGGTGCCGGCTCAGGTGCCGTGCAGCTGATTCTGGCCGGGTACACCCTGACCTACGCCTGCTTGCTCATCACGGCCGCGCGCCTCGGTGACCGGTACGGCTACCACCGGCTGTTCGTGCTGGGCACCGTCGTCTTCATGGCCGGATCAGTAGCCGCCGCGTGTGCTCCCGATGCCACGTTCCTCATCGCCGCCCGGCTGGTCCAGGGCGCGGGCAGCGGCTTGGTCGCCCCGCAGGTTCTGTCGATCATCCAGGTCGCCGTCCCCGCCGCCCGGCGCCCGCGGGCTCTCGGCCTGTTCGGTGCCACGATGGGAGTGGCGTCGCTGGCCGGGCCGCTGATGGGCGGACTTCTCGTCGGCGCCGACCTCTTCGGTCTCGGCTGGCGCTCGGTGTTCCTGGTCACGGTGCCGGTGGCACTCGTCTCGCTCGCGGGCGCGACCGTACTGCCTCGCACGCGAGGCGCGGCCGGGCAGCGCGTGGACGGGGTGGGCGTGTTGCTGACCACCGTGGGCTTCGGCGCGCTGGTTCTGCCGCTCGCTCTGGGAGAGGAGGCCGGCTGGCCCTGGTGGACATGGGCCACACTGGCCGTGTCCGTGGCCGTTCTCGGCTGCTTCGCGCTGACTCTCCCGCACCGGCCGGATCCCCTGGTGCATCCGTCGCTGTTCCGCGACCAAAGGGCGCGTGCGGGGGTGCTGCTGGTGTTCGTGTTCAACTCCGGGGTGCCGTCCTTCACGTATCTGCTGTTCCTGCATCTGCAGTCGGCCATCGGGTACCCCGCCCTCGCGGCCGCGCTGACGTCGGCTCCCTTCGCGGCCGCGGCCGTGCTGGGCAGCCGTGGCGCACCCGCGCTGGCCCGCCGACACGGGTCAGCCGTGCTCACGGTCTCGGCGCTGGTCTTGGCGGGGACGGCCCTGGCTCTCGCGCCGCTCATCGGCACGGCCGCCGGGCGATGGGCGGCGTTGCCGGTCCTGGCTCTCGGCGGCGCCGCGTTCGGCTCGTTCACCGCCTCGGTGTTCGCTCTGGTGCTGGCGAGGGTGGACGGCTCCGCGGCCGGTTCTGTGTCCGGGCTGTTGCCCACGGCTCAGCAGCTGGGCGGGTCGATCGGGGTGGCTGCGGCGGGGCTCGTCTACCTCGCACCCGCCGCCGGCCCGGGCGCCGCGTTTCGGCACGCCATGATCTACGAGGCCGCCGTCTTCGCCGCCACCGCGCTGATCAGCCTTCGGATGCGCGATCGGAACCGACCAGCCGCGCCACGGGCAGATGCGGCGTCGACCGGCCTCACAGGCAGTCGCAGCCTGAGGCGTAGAGCAGCAGGAGCAGAGCCGTCGCGGCGGCACCGGTGAAGCCGGCAGCGGTCACGGCGGCAAGGCCCCGACGCCGGCCCTTCGCAGGCGTACGGAAGGTCTGCCAGGCGCCGTGGGCGAACAAGCAGCTGAGCAGCCCGGCCCCCGCGACGGTGAAGCGTGGACTTACGGACCAGCTCAGGTAGACGATCAGAACCAGGCAGCCGAGCACGGCGCAGGCGAGCAGACTGAGGATCACCTCCGCGACGACTTCTCCCACCGTGTCGATCAGGAAGTCGCCGACACCTTTCGCTGCCCTGCGTACCCCCAAGGCACTCCTCCACCCTCGCGTCCGAAGGCCCCAGCGGGACCTGACAGAGAGGACCGCCGCCGAGCCGAAACGGTTGCCGAGGTGCCACTCAGTGGCCCTCTCCGTGAGAACGGACAACACTCGCCACGGGTTTGGAAGGCGCTGAGCGGCCGGCGCCGGAGAAGAATGTTCACGAGCTTCGACAGCACGTCGGGACGCCAGAGCCGGCGTCAGCCCAGCACCTGTACCACGTAGAGGGCACCGACGCCGGTCGCCAGGGCGGCGAGCAGGAAGCGCAGGGCGGTTTCGGGCAAGCGGGGCTGAAGGCGTGCGCCAAGGTATCCGCCGAGAAGTCCGCCGGCCCCGCAAGACAGGCCCAGGAACCAGGCGGGGGCTACATCGCCCGTGGCGGTCAGGGAGAGCAGTGCATAGGCGGCCGCACCGACGACGGAGGTCACGAAGGTGGCGGCCAGAGCTGCGGGTGCGACGGCGACGACTGGTGTTCCGCGGCCAACGAGGATCGGGCCGAGCAGGGATCCGCCGCCGATCCCGTAGATGCCGCCGACGACACCGACAGCCAGAGCCAGCACTTTCGTGGTACGTGGCGAGAGCGGACGCGGGGCATGGGCCGGTGCGGGACGTACGGTTCGCAGCCCCAACCACACCCCGAGCGGCAGCAGGAACACTGCGACGAGCAGCCGGAAGACGCGCGGGCCGGGTACCGCGAAGACGCGGATCAGGGCACCGAGGACGACGCCGGGCAGGGTCCCGGTGATCAGCAGGCGGGTCAGCGGCCCCCCGAGACGACCGGCCCGCCAGTATCGCAAGAGGGCGCCGGGGCCGGCCACGACGTTGTAGAGCAGGTTCGTCGGTGTCACCGCAGGGCTCGGCACACCCAGCACGCTGAACTGGACAGGCAGCAGAAAGACCGCCCCGGAAACGCCCACGGGCGCCGTGGCCACAGAGATCAACAGCCCGGCGGCAAACCCGAGCAGACCCATCGACCAGTCCATGCCAGCCCCCCTCAGACGACCCGCTCCCGGTGCCCGGTGAAGGCTCCGGGTCAGGTGCCTCACGTTCTCGTGAACTTCTCCGATGGCGCGCAGGAAGCCCCGGGTGGTGCCGAGCATGTCGGTGGCCCGGCCCATGGTGCAGGCGGGGTATTCGTCGTCATCGAGACGGCCGTAAGTGTCGTCTGCGGCCATCGCGCTCTCTGCGTGGAACGCGTGGAGGGGCCCGGGCGCCGTATCGGCACCCGGGCCCCGAAGGAACTGCTACACCATCTGCCGGCCATGATGCTGCGCCAGCCTTCTGTTTCCGCGGGCCCGACCGAGATGCTGTCGGGGGCGCGGGGATCGCGGATGCGTGACCGGAGACCACCTCACTATCGATGTCCTGCGGCACCCGGGTCGAACACTTCCGCCCGGGCGATCCTGATGGCGCTCGGCTCCTCCGTTCTTCCCTCGGGATCAACCTCTTTCCAAACGGGTACTGCCACTGCGGTACTGCTCACGGTGGCCCCTGATCACTGCGGGCCACCCGGTCCGGTCACCAGTCCCGTCGCCGTCTTGCAACATCCCTGGCTTCGAGACTCCGTCACCGCACCGTCCTGCGAACTGCAACTGCGTGTACTGCTGCCCGGCAGTTCGTCTCTGCCGGGCCCTGTTGATCTCGGCTACGAGAGAAACCATAACCACGACACCACCCCAATGTCTACTGTGACCGATATAGATTTCCGCGTGTTCGACGGCGAGGTAATCGACATCGAACAGAGGCACGGGCAGGCATGGACCGGTCGGGGCCGACTGCCGACCTGGCCTGCACGGGCAGCGGGTCTCCGTACTGCGATGTCCATCAAGGAGTGCAGACGGGACGGCTGTGCACGCGCGGCATGCGGCTGCGCGCACACCGGTCCCACCGGATCCTCTTCGTCTGCGGTGGTCCGGCCGCGCCGTGGCGGCACCCGGAGCCGGAAGCGGGAGCATCACACGGTCTGCGTGAGCGCGGCATCCAGCGGTCCAGGCGTTCGTAGAGGGCGCGGATGAGGCGGACCCCTCTACCGTGCGGCCATGAAGGACACTCATGCCCGAGCCGCTGCGGCGGGCGCTTCACCAGCTGCTCTCCGAGGCGGTCGCGAACTCCCAGGAGGTGCCGCGGTACACCGATCCCGACCAGGCGCACACCGGGAAGCGCATGACGCGACCGGGCCACGGACGCGGCGGACACGATGAACATGGTGGCCATGCTGATCGCCGCGTGCCAACGTACGGGCATCGGCCGGGAGTCCCTGGAGACGCATCTCCAGCTGAAACAGCAGCGCGACCCGACCAAGGGCCGGGAGACGGCGAGTGGACGCACATAGCGGGCCTGCTGGGCCAGGGCCCTCCCGTCAGTGCGAGCGAGCCTGGGACCGGGCCGGCATGCAGCGGAAACCGGCGCAGACCTGCTGATCGTCCAGGCCCCCGCCGCCGGCGGCCACTCCGCCACCCTCACCCCCGACTTTCCCCTTGCCCCCAACGAACTGCCCGATCTGGTAAGCGGCGCACGGCACACAGTGGCGCTGCCCGTGATCGCCGTAGGCGGCATCACCACCCCGGCCGACACCGCCACCGCCCTACGCGCCGCGCCCACGCCGTCGTGGTCGGCACCGCCCTCCTGCGCACCCACGAAAGCGGCGCGTCCGCACCCCACAAAGCCGCCCTGGACGACCCGGCGTTCACCGACACCACGGTGACCCGGGCCTTCACGGCCCGGCCCGCCCCCTTCGCAACCGCTTCACCAATGCCCTTACCGACTCCATCCAGCGGGCCCCGGGGGACGTCAGGGCAGATCCCCCGGGGCCCGTGGTGTGGAGGACGAGGGGCACGTACGGGCTTCAGGGGATCATCACGCAGTGGTTCTCGATGACCCGGCCACCGCGATCGAGGCCGCCACAGACGGCCAGCCTCGGGTACGCCCTGATTTCCCGGTTGACGACGAACCGCCACCGCGACACGTTCGCCTTGCTCCCCCGGTAGTCACCGACGAACGCACGCAGCGTCCCCGGCAGACCGTCCCTCGTGGTGACGGTGATGTCCTGGACGTAGTCGCGGCCCTGGTAAGCCGTGGCCACGCAGATGTAGGTGCCACACGTGGACTTCACTTCGGCACTCGCAGGCGTCGCGGTCACCAACAGCAAACCGCAGGCGGCCGTGAGCGCGGCCGTGACCCTGGCAATCCGCCCTCGTGTCCGTGGTGTTTTGGTCATGAGTCTCTCCTTGTTCGCGTGCACTGCGTCGTCCCGCCGATTACGGGACTGGCTCGTACGTCACGGTCTGCTCCGGGCAGCCGGACGCCACCTCCGTGAGAGCCGTCACTTCGGCCTCGTCCGCCGACAGAGTCCAGCGGAGCTTCCGTGCCCACCCACTCGGCGACGTACCGGCAGTGCACCGCGGTAGCCGACGGCAGCCAATGGGCAGGGTCCTGGCCGGCCTTCGACCGGTTCGACCGCGGGTGCACGCGGTGACCGCGACCAGACTCGCCGGTGCGCCCTGGTCGTTCGTATGCCTCACGGCGCTGCGCCGACCAGGTGGAGGCGCCGCTGTCCCATGCCTCGGCGAGCGGTCCCATGTGGTCGATGTCCAGACCGGAAGCCGACGTCACCCATACCTGGTCGTCATAGGATCACCAGCCACCGCCCGTCAGCCGGCATCCCGGCCCCACCCCTGGCGGCTCCACCGCCTCGGCGGTCAGGACCTCGGCACGCGTGTTGCAGCCGTCCGTCGGTCGTCGCCCCTGTTCCGGTGACGGAAAGCGTCCCGGTCGTAGCCCTCCAGGGACGCCTCCGCCACCGGCAGAGCAGCGATCGCCTCGGGCAGGGGCAGCGCTTCCGCCGCATGACGGGGGCGGAGACGGTCAGGGGCAGGACGGCGAGGGAAGCAGCGGCCAGGCCGCGCAGCACAGCGTTGAGCATGCACCGTTGATAACGGCCCCCGCGGGGGCGCTCTCAGGCGTTCGGCGAGTGCGCCACCCGTGTGGGTGCAATCGTCGTACCGGCGGCAACTGCCGCCTGGTTCTGCGCGGGGCTGGGGACGGGGATGCCGTGGCTCGGCTGTGGGCAGCGCCGCGGCATCCCCGTACGGGGCAGCGCCCACGGCGCAGAATGCTGGCTACCCGCGTGACCACAACTCGGTGTGGACGACCAGGACGTGCTGCGGGCCTCGTGCCTGCTGGGCCACCTCACCTGCGGAGATCACATTCAGAGCAGGCCGGGGTGCAGGTCGGGGCCGCCCGCCGCATGCGGTGGAGCATGGCCGAGGAGGCGTCGGCCTGCGCGGCGACTGCCGCACAGTTCATGGGGCTGGTCTGCTTCGATGTGCGGCAGAACCGGCTGGGGCCGTGAGCAGGGCCCCGCCACGGCCTTCGTGCTGATCAAGTGCCTCTTTGGTCGGAGCACAGGATCAGACGGAGGCCGTGTTCACGTCCTGGGAACCCTCTTACGGGCGGTCACGTTCGGGGCTTTCTCGGAATGCGGCTGTCCGGCTTGGCCGCCAGATAGGGCGGACTGTGCGGGCTGGTCGCAGCGACTTCGTTCAGCACGGTTGGCGGGTGCTGTTCACGGAGATGTCGACGATCGGAGCACAGTGCGCGGTCGACGAGAGCCGTAACGTCTTGCATCTGCCGAGTGGCGCTGCTTTCATCGCCCGGTCGACTGTGCAAGGAGACCGTGACGGTAATCCGGCCGTCCGGAGTCGTTGCAGGCCACACCAGGTATCCGAATCCGTCCCCGCTGTGCCCCCAGTAGCCGCCGCCGCAGGACAGCGGCGTCCAGAACAGGCCAAGCCCGTCGCGCGTGCCCGGTGGAAAGCCGCGGTCGGCGGGGACTTCGACGGTGCGCTGCATCTCAGCCAGCTGGGCGGGGGCCAGAAGCCTGCCTTGCACCAGCGCCGTGAGGAACCTGTTGGTGTCCGCGGCTGTACTGATCATCGAGCCGTCGGCATCGGCGTCGAAGGGCAGGTAGGCAACGGTGGTGTCGGTCATGACTCCACCCGGCTCGAACTGCTGATAGTCCTGGGCATGCGGGCCGGGCAGGAACGGCCAGTTGCCGGGTGTGAGCGTGCGGGTGAGCCGCAGCGGCCGGACAATCCTGGCCCGGACCTCGTACTCCCATGAATGGCCCGTGACCGCCTTGATGACCATGCCGAGGAGAACATAGTTGGTGTTGGAGTACTCCCAGCCGGCACCAGGCACGAAGGACGGCTGGTGCTTCATCGCGAGGGCCACACGCTGCCGGGACGTGTAGGTGGTCCAGCGGTTCGCGCGGTATCCGGCGGCGCTGAGATCAGGCACGACGTCGCCGATGTAGTCGGGCAGCCCGCTGGTGTGCTGGAGCAACTGGCGCAACGTGACGCGGTGCCCGTCATTGCCATGGCCGCGGACCAGGCCGGGCAGCCAGGTGTCCACCGTGTCGTCCAGTGACAGGCGGCCTTCACCGACGAGCTGGAGCAGTACGACCGCGACGAATGTCTTTGTGGCGCTGCCGATCCTCAGGTAGCCGTCCGTGACCACTGGCTGCCCGGTGCTGAGATCACTGACCCCGCTGCGAACGGTCCGCACTCCGTCGGGCGTCTCCAGCCTCACCGATACGCCTGTGACGCCGTCGTCCCGCAGGGCGTCAGCATCGCGCTGCAGTGGGGGGAGGCGATCGGTAGCCCCCGCTCCGGATCCTGCCGGAACGCATAGCAGCAGAAGGGCGACAGCGAGCACGGTCACTGTCCGACGACTGATCCGACTCTGCATGATCGACATGAGGCAACGCTAAGAACGGCACGTTCCGGGAACCATCCGGCCAACCAGAGTTCCTGTGGTCGGGTTGTCCCCAGTGTGCTGGCTGGAGGTCACCGTGCCCCCTCACGACGGGTCCGCCGCGCGACACCGCCGGATGAGTTCAGTCGTGGAGACGCCGGCCGTGTACCGCACGAGCCGCAGCTTCCCCGCATCGGCCACGGGACCGAAGACTTCTTCGACCGCGTCCGCCGAGAGGTCGTCCCCGTGCACGACCACGTCGATGCCGTGCAGGTCCAGGAACCCGTTCGTCACACGATAAGGCGCGTCCGGAAGTACCACGTCGACGTACCGGCACGCCTCGATCACCGCGACCCGCTCCGCCAGCGTCATGATGGGCCTGCGCTTGTACCTGGCCACGACCTCGTCCGAGAGCACCCCGACGATCAGCCGCTCCCCGAAGTCCCGCGCTGCCCTGAGCAGCCCGACGTGCCCCGGGTGGAACAGGTCGCCGACCATGTCGACGTAGACGTTTCCGCGATCAGCCATGCCTGTTGCCCTCTCAACGGTCCCGAGCCGACCAAGATTGGGCCAACCGTCCCGCTCCGTCAACCGTCCGTCGGTCGACGCCCGAAGCGGCTCATGAAGGCTCACTCATGATCCTGTTACGAACTCTGAGAAAGGCTGAGACCGCGACCATCTGCCTGGCCGGACTCCACGTCGCAGGCATCGACCTCTGGTCCGCGCGCTGATCCGAACGTCCCCGATTCACGGATGGTCGTCCGCCGACCGTGCCAGGTACGCGTGGTTGTCCTCGATGAGGCGATCCAACGCGGCCCTGGCAGCGGCTAGGCCGTCGATGGCCTCGGACAGCCGGGCCCGCTCGCGGCCCATGATGTCCAGTGCCTGCCGCGCCCTGCCCTCGGTCGGCTCGGACATGCAGGGCGCCATCTCGGCGATGGTGCCGCTGGACATGCCTGCTGCCAGGAATGCCTGCACGAGGCGCACCCGCTGGACGTGCTCGTCCTCGTAGTGGCGCTGTCCGCTGGGCGAACGGGAGCTGACGAGCAGGCCCTGCTCCTCGTAGTAGCGCAGCGACCGGCGGCTGGCTCCCGTCCGGGCGGACAGTTCACCGATCCGAGCCGTTCGACCGGGGCGGTCTCTCCCCTGTCAGGTCTGGGGCTGGAGAGCAGGGCCGAGTGAGGAGAGCTTCTCCTTGCTGACGATCTGCCGAGGCGGCCACGTGATGTTCTTCGGCGGCCAGCTCTGACCGGTCCGCTTCAGGAACCAGGCGGGCGGCTCGTACATCGGCGGCTCATAGCCCTCCGGGAGTGCCGTTCGCCACTCCACTCCTCCACGTCGCTTGTCGAACTCCTCCTTGAGGCCCCGCAGCAGCTCCGGCTTCACCAGCAGGTCGACGGCCGTGGCCGCCAGGTATGTGGCCGCCGCACGTACCGCGGCGTGTCCGGGGGCCGAAGCCGCGCACGAGGCGGTGGACCAGGTGTGCATCTTGGTCCCGATCGGCGCCAGCGCCGCACCCATGGAGACGGTGGGCACCTGCCAGCTGATGTCGGCGACATCGGTGGACCCGCCACCGAGGAAGACCGGGTTGGGCGGGGCCAGCTCGCTGATCTTGTCGTGCAGGCCCGACTCCGGCAGCCCCAGCGACTTCTGCAGCTCCTTGGCCAGCCGCTGTGCCTCGGCGGAGAACTCCGGCGGGCCGATCTGTCGCATGTTGTCGTACATCAGCTCGGCGAACGCCTTGGAGGGGAGCTGGTTCCAGCAAGCAGACGTGATCTTGTGCTGTACGGAGGTGCGGCTGGCCCGGGCGGCGGCCTCGGAGACGGCGATCACCTTCTCGAGCAGGGAGTCGACCCGCTCGACGCTGCCCTCACGGACGTAGTACGAGATCTGCGCGATCTCCGGGGTGACGTTCGGTATGTCGCCGCCGTTGTTGATCACCCAGTGCAGCCGGGCGGACGGGCCCATGCTCTCCTCGCGCAGGAACTCCGACATGGACGCCATCATGACGGCCGCGTCCAGCGCGCTCTTGTTGCCGAGCGGGGTGCCGCCGTGGCCCGCGACACCGAGGAAGGTGAAGGTGACGGCGGTCATCGCGTTGGACGTGCCCCACCCGGTCGCGTTGCCGGTCGAGGGGTGCCAGTCGAGGAACGCGTCCAGGCCGTCGTACACGCCCTGACTGACCGCGTACGTCTTGCCGATGAGCTGTTCCTCGGCGGTGGAGCCGAAGAACTTGACGGTCACGTCGAGGCGGTGGCGCCGGGCCGCCTCCGCGACGGCGGCGGCAGCGGCGGCGGCAGCGGTCCCGAGCGCGCAGTGTCCGCAGCCGTGGCCAGGGCCGTATCCCGGAGCGAAGGGGTCGTGGACGTACTCCCTCGGGTCGTGTTCCCCGGCGCCGGCCTTTTGCGACAGGCCGGGCAGGGCGTCGTACTCGCCGCTGAACCCGATGACCGGGCCGCCCTTGCCCCGCCGGAAGGTCGCGGTGAAGGCGGTCGGGAAGCCCGCCGTTCCGAACTCGATGTCGAAACCGGCCTTGCGCAGGAAGTCGGCCTGGGCGAGGGAGGAGTTCCACTCCCGCAGGCTCAGTTCGGCGTGTTCCCAGATTTCGTCGTTGAGGTCCGTGATCCGCGAGGCGTTCTGCTCGATCCAGGCGAGCGCGGTCCGCTTGGCCGCGGAGTCCTCGGCGAGGCCCGCGGGGGGTGTGTACGCCGCGGCCTCGGCCTCGGTGACGCCGACGGTGCTGTCGGCGGTGGCCGCCACCGCCGGGTCGGCCGTCGCGGTCACCGCCGTGGTGGCGATCCCCGCGGCGCCCAGCAACTGCACGATCTGACGCCGGCTGAGACCGGACGCGACGGCGGCTTCAGGGCTGTGCTCATTGGGATCGTGCAAGTCGCACACGGGCGCCTCCGGTCCGGTTGGTGTGTACACGTAAGGACGGTGTCCGGGTACGATCCACTCCCCGCGTTGCGGAGTCAAGAGGTCCGGGTATCCCCCGCGTTACACCTGTCACTTGAGGCCGACGACGTGCAGGGTGGCTTCGACTCCCTCGCCACCGGCTCCACCCCGGCGATGCCGGCATGCGACCAGCGCACGACCCTGTCGCCTGACGTACAGATCTCCAGGCGTCGGCCCGCCGGCAAGGGCCCCGAGAACAGCCTTCGAGCTCCTGGGCGCGAACGTCACGCCCGAGGCGCCCCGCCGGGATACGGGCGGGTCGGCTGGGCAGGTGCGCCGGGGGCGACGAGCTCGGATGGGGCAACGAGGGGGCGAGCGATGCCGGGCACGGTCCGGTCCCTCGTCTGCATGCGCGTCCGCAGGCGGTGACGTCAGCACGCGTGCCGTGCAGGTCCGCCCGGTCGCCTTTCACCGGTATGGGGACGGGGTGCTGGGTGACGAGTATTGATGATCTTCGCGTCGGTGACCTGCGTAAGCGATCGACAGGGAAGGCCATGGCACCTGACCGGGTGACACGTCCGGCGTTTCGTCAGGTTGCGGAAGTGACGGCCTGTCGGTTGTCTCGTGAGCGGAACACAGAAGAAGTGCCGCGCAGACAAGCCGGACACTGTTCCATTGGAGGATTCGCATGCGTTACACAAGCGTGGGAGCAGGTATCGGCCTGGTTCTCGGTGCCCTCAGCCTGCAGATCCCGGCCGCTGCCGCCGCTGATGACTCAGATGCCCGTATCGACCCGTGGAATGCCTACCCGGGTTCCACGGTCACGGTCAGTACGCGGGCCTGCGACCCGGACGTGGACTACGGCAAGGGCTGGTCGGAGGTGGGAGGAGAGTTCCACCTCTTCGAAGGCGAACAGAGGGGGGTACTCACTGGCCAGTTCCGAATCCCGGAAGGAACCAGGCCGGGCAGCGACACCGTCACCCTGAAGTGTCCGCCACGGACCAAGGTCACGGAGACCTACCAGGTCACCGGCCGCCCTCCGAGGGGCTCGGTCGACGCCGGTTTCGGACCGGCCTCGGACACGGGTACGGGGCTCGCCCTGGGCGGTGGGCTGCTCGCCACGGCCGCCGCCGGGGGTGTGGTCTGGTTGTACCGCCGCCCGAAGGAGAACCGAACCTGACGGTGCGACTCTGCCGGCCGGCGTCCAACGGATCCGGTGGCCGCGAGCCCCGCCCACCGCAAGGCCCACACCACCCGCCAGAACGCACCCGCCGTGAAGCAAAGGCACAACCGCGATGGCACCCGAACACCCCACCAGCGCTTCCCGAGATCCGTTCGTCCCGGCAGTGCGCCTTCTGGCCTGCGCAATGGCAGCGGTTGCGGTGCCCCTGATCAGCGGGGTGTACGACGAGAAGCCACCGCAGCCATCGGCGGCCCAGGCCTTCTCGACCTCTGCAGACCCCACACGCTCCACGGTCCCTCCGCTGCGCCCCGCGGATCCGGTCCGGCTGCGGATCGCCGCCATCGGGGTGAACGCCCCGATGACACGAGTGGGCCTCGATTCCGCAGGGGCGCTACAGACTCCACCACCCGGCCAACCCGGCCTCGCCGGCTGGTACGGCGACGGCACGCCCCCCGGCTCGGCAGGAACCGCCATCGCCACCGGGCATGTGGACACACCCACCGGCGACCCCGGTGTCTTCTACAACCTCGGCGCCCTGCCCAAGGGCGCCACCATCGAGATCAGCCGAGCGGACCGGCGGACAGCGGTGTTCGCCGTCCGCGCCGTCGAGCTTCACGACAAGAAGAAGTTCCCCAGCAAGAAGGTCTACGGCAGTTCCGGCCGGCCCGAGCTCCGGTTGATCACCTGCGGCGGCGGCTACACCAAGCGCACCGGCTACCTGAGCAACGTCGTGGTCTACGCGACGCTGATCGCGGTGACGTAGCCGCCGAGCGGGCGCTGCCCCCTGGACGGCGAACGCCGACCACTGCGTCGGCACACGTAGCACGCCGGATCGCGCGGCGACCGCGTCACCGTGCAGCGCTACGGTGAGCGGATCCCCCGTCTGCCTCAGCATGGGGTCAACGCCGTGCCGTACGACACCCTGCGGATGACCGAGCACAGGGCCTGTGTCCTGTCAGCCTCCCTCCAGGAGACGGACGAAGCACCGGCGTCGCTGTCCCGGGCAGGCAAGCCCGTGGTCCGGCTCCCTCCGCGGCCGGAGCCGACACCCGGCCGTGAGGGGACGACCGGGGACCGGCGGCCGCCGACCGGATGCGGACGACGGGACGGCGGGAGGGCACCAGAGGACAGGCAAGGGAAACGCGAATGCAACGGGAGCGGGCAAGGGACTGCGCGGCGACGTGGGAACATGCCCGTAGCGGTCCAGGCCGCCAGCGCCTTCAGCGGACGTCGATGACGGCTTTGCCCGGCACGCGGCGGGCGGCCAGTTCGGCGGCTGCCCGCGCCACCTGCGTCCAGTCGGTACGCAGGGCGACTTGCGGGTCCAGCTCACCGCGGGCGGTGAGCGCGGCGAGCCAGGTGAGGTCCGCGCCCAGTCCTGCGGAGTCGTCCAGCAGGAAGTAGGTGGCGATCTGACGGTTGTGGCGGTGGGCGTCGCCGAAGAGGGCTCCGTAGGGGAACTGCTCGCCGTCGCCGGATATGTGACCTGCGGCCACCAGCACGCCGTGTTCAGCCAGGGCGCCGTGCGCGGCGACCATGTGTGCGCCACCGACCAGCTCGACCACGCCGTGCAGCGGTTCGATGTGCTGGAGCGCGGCCAGGTCGGTGACGATCTCGTGGGCGCCGAGTGCGCGCAGTGCGTCCGTCTTCGCCGGGTCGCTGGTCACCGCCGTGACGTGTGCTCCGCCCCGGGCCGCGAGCTGCAGGGTGAAGCGGCCCACGCCGCCGCCCGCGCCGGTCACCAGGATGCGCCGTCCCAGGATCGGGCCGATGCGGTGCAGGGCGCGCAGTGCCGTGCCCGCCGCGACCGGCAGCGTGCTGATCGGGCCGAGGTCGGCGCCTTCGGGCACGGTGCCGATCAGATCGGTGTCCACAGCACGCAGTTCGGCCCAGGCGCCGTCCGGTCCCACGGTGACGACGGGGGTGCCGGCTGCGGGACCGGAGCCGTCGGCGGCTGCCTGGACCACCACGCCCGCGGCGTCCCAGCCAGGCACTGTGCCGCCTTCGCCCTCGGGGACCACATGGTGGACCTCGCCGGCATTGAGGGAGAAGGAATGGACCTGTACCAGGGCCTGGTGGGCAGCGGGTTCCGGGTCCGCGACCGTGGTGAGCGCGAGGTGTCCGGGGGCTGAGTGATCAATTGTCAGTGCCTTCATGGCGAGCGATAGTGCCACTGAGTGGCCTAAGCCCACAAGTGGCAAAGGCGGTTGGTAGGCTTCGACCTGTGCAGAGAGACACGAAAGAACTGCCGCTGCGAGAGCGCAAGAAGCTGCGGACCCGTCAAGCCCTGGTCGATACGGCCCTTGAGCTGTTCACCGCCCGGGACTTCGCCGCGGTCACCCTGGACGAGATCGTCGAGGCGGTGGAAGTCTCCAAGCGCACGTTCTTCCGCATGTTCACCTCGAAGGAAGACGTGGCCCTGGCCCCGGAGAAAGAACTGTGGGCCGCCTACCTCGAGCACATCGAGAAGCGTCCTCTGACCGGCGAGCACCTCTTCGGCTCCTACAAGGACGCGCTGTTCGCGGCGCTGGAGCAGATGGCGGACGGTTGGGAGCAGCGCTTCCTCGCCAGCCGAAGCCTGGCCGACCGCACCCCCGCGCTGACCGCACACAGCCTGCGCCACTGCTCGGAGGTCTCCGCGGAGGTCGTTCGGATCGTGGCGGACGGCCTGGCCGGGCAGTCCCCCGGCCGCACCGAACTGCGTCTGCTCCTCGACCTCATGCTGGCCGCCTGGCATCGCGCGCTGGAGACGTGGACCTCCTCGAACGCCGTGCGGCAGGACCGTGCGGCGCTCACCCGGCACATGCACAAAGCCTTCGCGGCGATCCCCGCGGTCGCGGTACTGGCAGCACAGGACAGCTGAGCGGACACGGTGACTCCGCCGCCGGCTCCGCGACGATCCACCGACCGTGAGGCGCCGGCAGGGGCCCACGCCCGCCTGGTCGCCGTGGATGCCGTCACCCCTTGCGGCGGACGGGCTCGGGTCTGCCGATCCGGTCCGAGAGGAAGCCGAGGAGTGCGGCGTCGACGATGTCGGGGGCGTTCCTCCTGGCACAGGTGACTGCACTGAGGGAGCGACACCCCGCAGACATTGCTCGCCAGGCCCGTCCCACATGCCCAGGGCGTCGTAGGCCTGTCCGACGGCGCTGGAAGCCCTCCCCCCCCCACACACACACAGAGGCGGTGACGGGCAGTCGATCAGTTGGTCGGCGTCCTCGCGACCTTGGTGACGTCCTGAGCGCCGCCCGGCAGGCCATGCCGGATCCCTCCACCACGCCCGCCCGTTGGCAGGCGCTGAGGTGGACGGCGACCTCTTCGAAGCTCGATCAGCCGACCGCGCAGGTCAACGACCGATGCTCGCCGGTCGAAGAGACAGGCCCCAGGGCCTGTCCGGCGAGGGATGCCTTCACGTCTCGGCGCAGCGGAACTTACGGTTTGTGGGTTACCCAGAGCAGTTCCGCCGGCCAACGGTGTGCCCAGTCCGGCGGGTCGGTTTCGTTGTAGCCGTTGGGTGTTCCGGGTTCGGGCCGCGCCTCGATGAGGTCGTCGATGATGAGACCCGCGCCGCGCAGGACCTTGACCCAGTCGCCGTAGGTGAGCTGATAGCTGGTCGCGCCATCGTCTTCGGCGATGGTGTTCAGCCCGAAGTAGTCCTGCTGCAGTGTCGTGGTCACGCGGCCGGCGGCTTCGTCGTAGCAAGCTTCGAACCATGGGCTGGCGACGTTGAACACCAGGCGCCCGCCTCGGCCCAGGACGCGTGCGGCCTGCGGGACGGCCAAGTGCGGGGGCGCCCAGCTGAGCCCACCGAAGTCGCAGAACACCACGTCGAAGCTGTCGGCAGCGAAGGGGAGTTGTTCGGCGACGCCCTGCACCAGCGAGTAGCGGGCCGCTCCCATCGCGCGAGTCGCTGCGGCGAGTTGGGCTTCGGACAGGTCGAGCCCGACCACGGTGGCACCCTCGGCGGCGAGCGCCCTGGACCACTGGCCGGCGCCACAGCCGAGTTCGAGGACGCGCTTGCCGGTGACGTCACCCAGGGCGCGCAGGTGCGCGTCGGGGATGGAGTACATGCCCCACAGCCGGGGAGTGGCTCCGATTTGCGGGTCGTGCTCGTGCTGGTAGGCGTCGCTGATCCGGTTCCAGAGCCGCCGGTTGGCGGTGATGCTGTCCACGTGCCGACTTCAGCACTGCCTGCCGGGAGCGGTCAACACGATTAGGGCACTGGCCGGGGGTCCGGCCACGGTGCCCGCGGTGCGTCGAGCCGGACATCCCGCTGCCACGAACCGGCGATTCCCCCAAAACTTCACGTTTTCTTCACGTAGCCGCTATCGTCAACGCTTCAACGACCAACCAGGGGGCGACATGACCAACCCGTACACACCGCCACCTGCGGGACGGCCCGTGCCGAAGTGGGCACGCAAACGCTACGTCCTGCCCGCGCTCGGTCTCGCCTTCTTCCTCGGCATCGGAGCCGGCGCCAGCGACAGCCAGCCCAAGAACGACACGAAGCCGGCCGCGGCCACGCCCCAGCCGACCGTCACCGTCACCGTCACAGCGACCGTGAGCCCCGCCGCAGCGCCCGAGCCGGCACCGACGGTGACAGAGACCGTGGAAGTCGAGGTCACGAAGACGGTCACCGCCGAGCCCGCCGACGACACCGGCACCGGCACCGGCACCGGCACCGGCAGCAACGACAGCAACGACAGCAGCGGCGGCAGCGGCGGCGGCAGCGTCTACTACGAGAACTGCGCCGCCGCCCGAGCCGCCGGCGCCGCCCCCGTCCACCGCGGCGATCCCGGCTACGGCAGCCACCTCGACCGCGACAACGACGGCACCGGCTGCGACCGGGGCTGACCGAAGCACCGACACCGCTCCCCTGGCCGCTTTGCCGGCCACAACAGCGGCCCAATGCCCCTCCCCCGCCCGAGAACCAGGCACCGCAACCGCCTGCCCACGTCCCAGAGGCCGTACCAAGGGAGTCTCGGCGAAGGCAGGCCCGGGAGCAGCTCGGCGTCGGGCTGGTTGACGGGGGCCAGCCGAGGCGGCGGTCGAGAAGGAAGCACATGGGCGCTTCCCGCCGACCCGGCTTCGGAGAGCCTTCCGGGGAGGGGTTGTCAGGCGGGAACCACGGACAGCTGGAAGCTCAAGGAGCTGCTTCGAGGTGGCCACCGATCAGGTGACGGCCCGCGAGCCGCACGAGCCGGTCCGCACAAGCAGTTGACCAAGATGCCCGACGTCTCCACCGCGCTGCTCGAGGGTCTCTTTGGTCATCTATCCTGCCGGACTCGACATGCCTTCAAGGGTGCGGTGTTCAGCGGCGGCACGGTTACCTTTCAGAGCGCGAGCTCCGACAGCGGCACCGTCGACTTCGGTAACGCAACGTTCAGCGGCACGGCATTGACCTGGGGCTCAGTGCCCGCGCCCCCCCCTGGCGCCTAGATGATCAATTGCAAGGGATGCCTGCGGAGGGTGTGGGGCGGGCGGCGGCCGAAGCCACCGCAAGGCGGTCAGGCGGCGGGCTGCAGGCCGTGGTTGTCGAGGTGGCAGCGGTCGGTCAGGCGTCAGGGTCGACTTCGGGGTGCGTGAACCGCACGGGCTTGCCCAGCGACCGGGCGTAGGCGATTTCGGCTCGGGTGCTGTCTCCGATGTAGTCGCCGACCACGAGCACCTCATCAGCGAGCCGGATCTTCGCCCGGTGCAGATCGTCGAGTCGAACCTTCAGCGCCTCGGCCTCGACAGGATCGGACCAAAGTGCGTGCGGCGACTTCATGTCACAGCCCGGTTTGACGACAATCCTTCCGGCTTTGGTCTCCCGCAGATCGGCCTCGGTCATCTCGGTCATGAAGCGGGTGGAGCCGCAGATCACGACGATACGCGGCAGGCTCAACAGCTTCTTCGCGTCGGCGAGCTTCTCCTCGGGGGTGAGCGGTTGCGGGTATGACACTGGTTCCTCCTGGTGGTGCGGTCCAAGGGTGCCTGCGGAGACGAGACCCAAGATGTCCAAGATCGAGCGGCAACTGCCGAGCGACTGTATCTGCCGCTTCCGGGCGGCTCTGGTACTGGGCGATCACTTCCGCGGCCGTCGGGCTGCCCTCCGGGTCGAGCTCCAGGCTGCGCCAGACGACGCCCACATCGTCGCGTCCGGCGAGCGCGGTCGTCAGCCTCACCTTCCCGACGTAGCACCAGGGTCACAGGATGTCGAAGTACACCTCGCCCGCATGAGCAGGGCTCCATTCGGTCGACGACGGCCGCGGGAGCCGGCGTTCGGGTGAACCACATCGCGCTGCCCGCCACCGCCGCCCCACCCTCGGGGAGGACGCGCGGATCCGGCTCATCGTGACTGGCTGGGACTGAGATGACCCGCGTGCGCCCGTCCACCGGTCGGTCGGAGTCCCGGGTGAGGCTCATGGACACGGAGGCACCACACGTGTGCCTCCGGACGTGGGAATTCCCGGCGACTCGCCGCGGCTGTCGACGGCCGCGGCGGAACGAGGGGCCGCTCACCGCGCAAGATCGTCTGGCCGGGCGCGCACTCGGTGGTGAAAACCGGCGAGAGCCGGCCGGTGGCCCCAGGAGGTGATCAGATGAGGACTCCACCCAGGCATCAGTCCAGCTCGCACCCGAAAGTGCGGCGACCCCCACCGAGAACCCCGTGGTCCCGCGTGGCAATGGCGGTGATCCTGCTGGTCCTCCTCACGACGACGCTGGTCATGGGGTGGTTCGGCCTCGAGGACTTCGTCCACGCCCTGACCTTCCCGGGACGTCTCACGGGTGCCGTGCTTCTCGCGGTCGCCTTCACCACGTTCCTGGGCTCCGCCGCCGTCGTGGACCACTGGTGGTGGCGCAGTTTCCCCTACTCCGGCGTGGTCGCGCTGATCGGCGCGTTCGCGGCCCTGCTGACGAACGCCCTGCTCGTGGCCGCGACGGCGAGGGCCGAATCCGCGTTCTACCTCGTGGTGTTCGGCGCGCTCACGGTGGGTTCGGCGTGGGCCGTCTTCGCGGTGTGGCGGACGGCGGTCAAGATCCCCGCTCCCAAGCGGGTGGCCGCGGCGCTCGTCGTCTCCTCGGCCATCGCGGTCGCCAATTTCGGCTACCAGAACCTTTACCAGCCCTACCAGCGTGAGACCAGGCCTCTCATCGGACTGTCCCTGGGAGATCCTGTGCTGAGTCAGGACCGGAAGGAATTCTCCATACCGGTCGACATCACTCTGAAGAACCAAGGTAACGTCGGTTTCTACGTGATCGGCACGGTATTCCACGCCATGGGGGAACGGGTGCCGTTGAGTTCGAAAGACCGGCTCCGCCGGCAATGGCGAGCCGATGCGGAGCAGTGGAGCAAATCCCAGGAAATGAATCCGCTCTCCCGCAGGAAGATCCATCAGCCCGGCGAATTGGTCGAGGCACGGCCGTGGATGCCCCCCGGGCAGTGGATCGAGTCGAGCGACACGTTCGCCACCCGAGTGATGGTGCAACTGCCCGTCGACACCCCGTACGACCAGCTGGCGTTCTACGCCACGGCGAGCCTCGCCCGCAAGGACCGGCTCGGCTTGGAGCCACCGCTCGAGTTCAAGGCATACTCCTGGAGCGGGAAGGGGGTCCCCGCCTGGGTGAAGGAGGAGCAGAAGCAGGGCCTGGACTCCATCATCTACCGCGCCAGGGTGCACGAGAACAACGCGATCGACGAGCGCACCCGGGACCCCCGGTACGTGACCGTCTACTGGAGGTTCGGCACGCACGGCGCGAACGTGGCGACGATCATCGCACGCAAGGGCGAGGAGGAACACACCCCCACCGGAGCGGAGCAGCGCGAGCTGGTGAACCGCTACGGTCTCGTCGACGTCATCACGGGCCCGATCGAACGGTCACTGTGGGACATCAAGAGCCGGCGCTGACGGGCCGGGCCGCTCCGACACCGCTGGAGCGCCCTTCCAGACGCTCGAGCCAGGCCACCAGCGCCAGCGAACTGTTCACCCGGTCCCAGGCGTACGCGTCCCCGAGCCCGAAGCGGGCCTCCCGCACCGCCCGGCACAGCATCGGGACGTCGAACATCTCCGCGACCAGCGGATGCCGGGCGGAGCGGCACAGGTCGATGAGTGCACCGCCGTGGGTCCGCATACCGCGGGTGTAGAGACCGTCGAAGGGGACCTTGACCGTCCTGCGGCTGATCCGGGCCGGCAGCAGGTCCGCCATGGCCTCGCGCAGAACCGCCTTCGGACGGCCGGGGTCAAACAGGTCTGCGATGGGGAGGCATCGCATCGTGGCGATTACCTCCGGGTCGAGGAAAGGGTGCGAGAGGAAGAACCCGTCCTCTCCCGCGCGCTGCCAGGACAGCAGGTCGGGAGCGGCGAGGTAGTTGGCCGCTTCGTAGAGCGACCGCTCCGGCCTGCGCCCGTAGACGAAGCGGCTCTCCGCGATGCTGGCCTCCCGATAGCCGTGCGCCCGCGCGAACGCGGCTCGTAGCCAGGGGGGACGGTTGAAAGAGCCGAGTCCGCCGAGCACGGTTGCGCTGCGGGCGAGGGCCCCCATCCGTTCGGCCGTCAGTGGAAGGGCCGGCCGTACGACGTAGGCGTGGACGGTCTCCCGCAGCCCTCGCTCGCCTCCCTCGGCCCAGGCGCGTGACTGCCTGGCCAGCTCCCGCAATTTCCCCGTGCGGGCGAGCCGGTGCAGGTGGAACGGGTTGGCGTCCACGATCGGATCGGCGCCGCAACCGGTCAGGACGGTGTCACAGCCCAGTTCGGCGGCAGCGGCGTGGAGCCTGGCCCAGAACGGGGCGCGGAAGGCGTGTGCATGGGGTTCGTCCGCGTCTCCCGCGTAGTGCTCGAAGTCGTCGAAATCGGCAACGTCGTCGGCGTCGACGATCACCGGGCGTGCCGCGGGGGCGAGACGGCGGATCCCCTCCACCGCCGCGTCGAGGTACGGCTGCTCCCCGGCCAGCTCCCCCGCTGTGAAACGCCCGGCGAGCAGCAAGAGGTTCCCGCTGCCGTCCCCTTCCCCGGCCAGCAGCTGTGCCGCGAGCAGCGCCACGCTGGTGGAATCGAGGCCGCCGGAGACATGGCATGCCGTCATGGTGCCCAGGCGGCGCCGGACGGCCTCCTTCAGCACCCGGCGCAGCTCCTCGGCTGCCCCATGGCAGTGCGACCCGTCGGCTGCGGGCACGGGCGGGTCGTGGGCCCGGCGGACGCGAATTGGCCCCCGGCCGCGTATCCGCCCGGTGACCGAAAGTTCCAGCACCTCACCGCCGAGGACACGGTGGACTCCCGCGAAGGGAGTGAGGTCCGCGTGCGGTTGCGCCATGTTGCCGGTGAGATATCGGCAGAAGTAGCGGGGTTCCAGCGCCGAGCCGCTCCCCAGCTGGCGGACCGAGGTGCTCACGGCGCTCACGCGGCCACCCGACTCCCGGAAGAACAGCGGGACGCGTGCCTGCTCGTCCCGGGTCACGAGAACGCGGTCGCGGTACACCAGAACGGCCGCGTAGTCGCCGGCCGGCAGCGGCGCGGCGACTCCCCCACGGCCGAGGGCGTCCAGGAGATGGCGGGCGCCCGCCGCCCGGTCCCGGGCCGGGCCGACGAAGCCGACGACGGCCGCGGTGCCCTCCTCAGAGCAGACCGTCGTCACGAGTCCCTCGCGCTCCATCGACGCGGCGGTCCAGAGCTTCGGCGCGCCGTCGGCCCACTCGAGACGGAGCGCATCCATGTCACGGCCCTCCGCGCCCGATCGACAGCACGGGGGTGAACGCATGCCCGCGCGGGTCGGCGTCCGGGATGCACAGACCGGCCGAGGAGACCCAGGTGTGCATGGCGAAGGGGTGTTCGCGTACACCGACGTGCAGGACCGCCTCCCAGCCGCGCCGCCGCAGCAGCGCGAAGGCCGTCAGGGCCTCGGACTTGCAGTCCCCATTGACCAGGCAACTTCTGCGGCTCCGTGACTGCACCGCTTGTTTCAGCCGTCCCACCTGCTCCGCCGGAGGACTGTCCGTTCGGGCGTATTCCGGGGCGGCCACCGACAGCAGTCGGAGCACCCGTCCGAATCCCATGGTCCGGATCAGCAGGTGGGTACCGAGCAACCAGAGCCGGACATCGGCGTCCATGTGCTCCCGCCGCCGTCCCGTCGCGCAGCCGGCCCGGACGAGACCGGTGACGACTTCAGCGCGTTCCTGGGCGTTCCCCTCGGTCAGCACCCGCACGTCCGCCGGTGTCATGCCGAGGAAACGTGTCCGCTTCCAGTCCGCGATCAGCGCTCCACCGGACAACCGGGTCACGCGGCAATGCGGTGCCAGGATCTTCGCCAGGGCTGTCAGGGCTTCGGCCTCGTCCGCCACCGCGCCTCCTCCCGGGTCCGGTGGGGAACGGTGTCAGGACTGGTAGCCGTGGCCGTCGTAGAAGCCGCCGCTGTAGCCCCGGATCAGACGGCCGGTACCGAGAAGAACGAGCCGACGAGGCGTACGAATGCGTAGCAATCGGAGAAACATGATCTACCTCCGAAATAGGAAATAATCTCCCAACTCCAGGCTACCGGACCCCGAGTGCTCCGCAACCGGGCCGCACGCCCCGCACCGCGTGCCCGGGTGCCCGGGTGCCCAGACGGGCCGCCTCGCTCCTCACGCTGCCGCACCGACACCGAGCCTGGGAAATCGAACCCCGGTTACAACGACCAATGGGAGGTCGTCGCCCTCCACCACAGCGGCGTGCCCCGGACCGGCGAGCAGGTCTGGCAGCCCGGCCATGGGGAGGACGCCGACTGGGTGTCCAACGAGAAGATGCGCACCAGCGTCGTCCCGCGGCACCTCGCGCTCCCAGCGTGTACAGGCGGCTGCTGTCCGGCAGGCCTGGTCATCCGGACAGGGGCGGATCGGCTCAACGCCTGGCGCCCGGCCCGACCCAGTGGCCATCGGGTACCCCTCGTCGCCTACTGGCCGGACGGGCCGACGGATCTCTCCGTCGTCAACGTCCACGACCAGGCGCACGACGTCGTCAAGTATCCCGCCCACCCCGAGGCGGCTCGATCGACGATCGCGTCACCGCACGAAGGACCGGCCCAATGGCGTCTTTCCATAAAATGCCGACATGGCAGTCAACAAGGGCGGTCACCGTCGTCTAGCGTGAACAACGGTGGAAAACTCCTTTTCATCGAGCGAACAGCTGGACGAGCACCGTCGGCCGAAGGCGCCCTTCTCCAACGCCCGACACTCCGGCACGGTTCGTCGCAGCCGACGCTCCGGGCCGACGGCCTTGACGTCGTCTGCTGAACGCCCCGGACCGGTGGGACTTCGAATGAAGAACGGCGACGACGGCGCAGGACCAGCGACGGGCGCGGGACCGATGAGGTTCCGCGGCGCCCGGTGGACGAGCACGCCCGAGAAGGGGTTGTGGGAACTGCGCGAGAACCTGAACTCGCGCATCGGCGAGCTCGAGGCGCAGTTTCGGGTCAAGACCGAGCGGGGGCAGATCGGCCGGGAGGAGCAGGCTCTGGCCGACCAGGCCCACGAAGAGCTGAGGGCGGCACGGAACACGCTCAGCCACAACCATCGCCGACGGCTGCCCGCGGCTCATTTGGCCGTCGCGCAGACCCACTTCGATGTGGCCCACAACCTCCTGTTGCGAGTCTCGTCGACAGACGAGATCACCTCCATGATGCCGGGCCTGGTGGCCTTCGTCCGGGAACACCTCCCGGTCAACGACGCACGGAGGGTACAGGTCGAGGAGATCGCCCTGTCGGTCCGCAGCGGGACGCCTCTGCAGGCGGCACAGCGCGAGGTCGTGGTCGACAGCGTGGCCGTCGCCCGTCAGGCGCATCTGCGGGAGAGACTGCGGGTGCGCAGCTTCACCTATGTCGTCTACGGGGTCGCGATCGCTCTGACCGTAATCGCCGGCCTCGTGGGCGTCTTCGGTGCGCTCGCCCCGGGCACGGTGCCGCTGTGTTTCAGCCCGGAGGGAGTAGGGGTGGTCTGCCCCACCGGGAGCGACACCTCCGAACAGAGTCAGCAAGGCAACGTCGACGCCCTGCAGTCCCAGGTCGCCTCGCCCTGGGACTATGCGGTCGTGGAATTCGTCGGCGTCATCGCCGCCGCCGTGGCGGCCGCCGCGTCCCTGAGGCGGATCAAGGGCACGTCCACTCCGTACAACGTGCCGGTCGCACTGGCCCTGCTCAAGCTACCGACGGGCGCGCTGACCGCGGTGCTGGGGTTGCTCCTCATCCGCGGGGAGTTCGTGCCGGGCCTGCAGGCACTCAACTCGTCGGCGCAGATCATCGCCTGGGCCATCATCTTCGGCTACGCCCAGCAGTTGTTCACCAAGTTCGTCGACAACCAGGCGCAAAGCGTCCTGAGCTCGGTGGGCGGGCCGAACAACACAGTCGACAAACCAGTCCGGGACCCCCAGGTGCCGGCCGCGTGACGGACGTCGCGTGGGAGGGGGCCGGTCAGCCGAGCCGGCCGGCGGCCGTCACCAAGGCGGTGAGTACGCGGCGGGTCTTGTTCCCGGAGTGCTCGGAGAGGGGCACCCCACGTTCCCGTACCGCCTCTTGTAGCTTCCGCTGCTTGCGCTCGGCCCGTGCCGTGAACGTCTCCCAGTCGTCCTCGTCCTTGGGTTTCACCCGGATCGAGACCTCCAGGAACTCCAGGCCGGTCACCGACCACACCTCCAGGTCGGTCTTCAGGTCGTCGAGCGGGACGTCCTCGAACTTCGTCGACAGGACCGGCCCCAGCGCGACCAACCCGTCGGGCGGAACGGAGGGCGCACAGGCATGCAGAAACTGGTCCTGCACCGCGTCCATCGCCGCGGCGGCATCGGCTCCCTCCTTCACCGCCTCGCCCAGTGTCCCAGGAGGGCAGTCGCGTACCAGAGAGGCTGCCAGCACGCGGCCGTCCCTCGACCAGTCCTCCTCGATCCGATAGGTGAAGGGTCCCGCTTCGAAGGCGTCGGAGAACCGGCCGACCAGCTGCTCCTGGTCGCACGGACGCAGCTTCACCGTCAGATCCTCGGATGCGCCGCCCAGTCTGAAGCGCACGATCACGCCGTTGTCCAATAGCGGGACCCGCCCCTCGGCGGCCCCTTGCCGGTCTTCGGCGAACCAGATCCGGCGTGAGGTCAGCGCACCCTGTGAACTCCCGAGAGCCGACAGCGCACCGGGCACATCGCCCTCGACGTTGACCTTGATCTCAGCCGGAAACAAGCCCATGACATCGCTCCTGCACCGGTTCCGGAGCCCGTACCCCTCACGTTCTCAGGATATCTCCGCCCTCTGCGCATGCGCGGTGTCTGGCTCAGGACGTGGAGGACGGCACCGCGTCGCGCCAGATATTCGCTCTGGAGGAACCCGCCCGCGCCCTGATGCGCACACCACTGCCCGACGGGAGCGGACACATCCACGGGCCGGAGTTCAGCCGCATCGAGGACGAGCCGTGACGCCGGATTTCAGCGTGCATGCCCCCTCCTGCCGGCTCCCTTTCCTCGAGGTAAAACTCCTTTCAATGTCCCGGGTCGGCCGGCATGCTGACCGCCCTCGTGCCTCTTGGTGTTGGCCTGCAGCCGGAAGCCCTCCTGCCGCAGCGGGCCGCGACGGTGTCGGCACCGATCCGGTACCCCTGACGGGTCGGCTCGGCCGCCGGGCGTGCGGGGCGGCTTGGTCGTCCACCGCAACGGCGACCTCACATCCCCGCGCTCGTTCGGCTCGTCCAGGCCCAACAGCGCAGACCGCGGTCCGGGACCGAGGTCCGCAACGCGTTTACGTCCACCGCCCGGCCGCCGGCAACCGCCGCTGCCGTTCGTCCGGACGCGGAGCAACACCGCGAATTTCACAGACAGGTGATCACGAGTCTCGTCCGGGACGCATATACGGCATCGTCGAAACCCCATCTCCGAAAGCAAGCCCTTGATCGTCGACTGCCCCGTGGTCACACATGAAGACACCCGAAGGCCGGTGGCGACGCTCGGCCCTTGACGCGACACCCGCAACCACCAAAAGAAGCGGTGTGAATGCAGGGAGTTATGTGAAAACAGAAATTCGACACCCCTCCTGCGGTGGGTCGGTGAAATGTGGCACCGCACCCCGAACCCTGCAATGCTGGAATTGAAAGAGAACCCACAAGGTGACACATGAGACCTGGTCAGCGGTCCGACTGCTTCGATCGGCCACGTCTCAAAGCCCAGCCCGTCTGGACGCTCTTGCACGGCCAACAATCCTCTTGCCATGGGCGGTCCGGGTGGACGGCGATGGGCGAATCAGCAACAAACCTTCGTCTTCGGATCACGGAGCCTCCCCATGACAAGCGAACTTCGAGTGAACTGCGCGATTCCCCCGTACATACTCGAGGATCTTCTGGAAAGCGATGACGGTGAGGTGCGGCGGGCGGCGCTGAACACCCTGCTCACGACTGCCCGCCTGAGGGGTGAGCGGACGGTTCTGGCGGCCTTCCCCGGCGCCGCCACGCCCGGGAACGGGCGCAGGACGGTCTTCGACTGCCGAAACGGCACGGACCTTGCCCTCGCGGTACTGGCCCGGTCCGAGGACGGCCAGCCGTCCTCGGACAGCGCCGCCAACCGGGCGTTCGACGCTCTCGGCAGGACTCGAGACTTCTTCCAGCGAGTTTTCGCACGGAACTCCATCGATGGTCAAGGGATGCGCCTGGACGGCTACATCCACTACGACGAGAAGTACAACAATGCCTTCTGGGACGGGCGTGAAATGTGCTTCGGCGACGGTGACGGAATCATCTTTTCCGACCTCACGAGCTCGATTTCCGTGATCGCCCACGAATTGGCGCACGGAGTCACCGAGCACACTGCGGGACTCGCCTATCGCGATCAGTCCGGGGCTCTGAACGAGTCCATCTCCGACGTGTTCGGGACGCTGGTCGAGCAATGGATGCTGAACCAGACGGCCGAGCAGGCGGACTGGTTGATCGGCCGTGAGGTCTTTACACCCAAGGTCCAGAAAGACGCTCTCCGATCGATGAAGGCCCCGGGGCACGCCTGGGCACGGGACCCTCAACCTGACCACATGTCCAAATACATCCACATGTCGGGGGACCACGGCGGAGTGCACTATAACTCCGGAATCCCGAACAAAGCGTTCTACCTGACGGCGACGGCCATCGGCGGACACGCGTGGGAGGCCGCGGGAATGATCTGGTACGAATCCCTGAAGGCGTCCAACAGCGAGACGCGGTTCCAGGAATTCGCCGATACCACCTACCGGAAGGCAGGGGATCTCTACGGAACCGGCAGCGCCCAGCAACAGGCCGTACTGGGCACGTGGCAGCAGGTGGGCATCACCATCACCGGGGTCCCGGCCGGGATCGCGGAGGAACAGGGCCGCGCGGTCGACGAGAGCAGTGACGCGGGCCGACAGGATTCCGTGGCAGCAGTGGCCAGGCAGGTTCAGACGCTGATGGGCCAGGTGCAGGAACTGAGCAACGACGTGGCCATGCTGAACGGACGTGTGACCAGCGGCCGTTGACCGCCGCGCCCTCCGCCGTTCCGGCGGAGGGCGCAGGTTGGCTGTGAGACGCCATGAAAATCACCTTGGTGACAGACGGCGGGCTGGCGGCCACCGTCCTCGCCGGCCTTCCGCCTCAGGTCCTGGACACGGACACCCTGTCCGAAGGAGCCGCTGCCGAGCTGCACCGACTGGTGTCCGCAGCCGCCCGGTCGGTGGTGGAAGGGTCCGAGGAGCCCTCCGGCCTCGCTAGAGACGCCATGACCTACTCGATCACGGTTGAGGAGGGCGATCACGCGTCCGTCCTGGTCCAGTCGGATACGACCATGTCTCCAGAGTTCGCGGCGTTGCTGCGACGGCTCAAGGAACATACCGCGCGGCAGTGAGAGCCGACGCCGTGGAGGCGGCAGCCTGCGTCGCGGTTCGGCGCACCTCACCCGACAACCGCATCGGTGGAACAGCACCAGGATGAGAGCACAAGGAC
This sequence comes from Streptomyces flaveolus, assembly GCF_044765825.1. NCBI lineage: Bacteria > Bacillati > Actinomycetota > Actinomycetes > Kitasatosporales > Streptomycetaceae > Streptomyces > Streptomyces flaveolus. The sequence continues at coordinate 281,379 of NZ_JBIWKU010000002.1, forward strand.
AGGAACATGGCAGTCATCGGCACGTGGAACCTGGAGAACCTGTACCGGCCCGGCGGACGGTTCGGGCCCCGAGATCGCGCTGCATACGAGGCGAAGCTGGAGACCCTGGCCGATACCGTCGGCCGACTCGGCCCTGACCTGCTCGGAGTGCAGGAGGTCGGCGACCCGCTGGCGCTCGGCGACCTGGCCGATGCCCTCGACGGCGAATGGCACGTCGCTCTGTCGGAGCATGCGGACGGGCGCGGAATCCGGGTGGGTTTTCTCAGCCGGTCGCCCTTGACACCCGTCGCGGACATCAACGAGTTTCCTTCGCAGGTCGCCCCGCTCCAAAGCGGTGATGACGGAGAGCCCAGCCACCGGGCAGGCCGGGGAGCGCTCGCCGTGAGCGTCTCGCCGGCCCCGGGCAGCGAACTGCACGCGGTCGTCTGCCATCTGAAGTCCAAGCTGCTGACGTTCCCGGGGCACCGGTTCGTCCCCCGTGACGAAGGTGAACGGGCCCGCTACGCCGGATACGCCCTGTTCCGGCGCGGCGCCGAGGCCATGACCGTTCGCGCCGCGGCAGACCGCCTGCTCGACGGGGATGGCGGTACGCGAATGGTCGCCGTCATGGGGGACTTCAATGACGAGCCGGCCGCAGCCACAACGCAGATCCTCCTTGGCCCGCCCGGCTCCCAGATCAGCACCTCCGGCTTCAAACACCCCGATCGGGGGGACGAGGCGCGGCTGTGGAACCTCTGCCCCCTCATTCCCGAGGATCAGCGTTACTCCCGCGTCCAGGACGGACAGCCCGAGCTGATCGACCACATCCTGGTCAGCCGCGCCCTGCTGGACCGGGTCGAACGCGTCTTCACCGGCAACGAGCGCCCCGAGCAGTCGCTGCCCTCGGTCGGCGAAGACCCCTCGGAACGGCGGGACGCACCCGCCTCCGACCATGCTCCGATCCTGGCCGTACTGCGCTTCCCCTGACGTCTCGCCCCGCACGCCGGGGTGCCGGCCTGGGACCGGGACGGCCGGAGGAGAGAAAAGTGATTCATATGCCACTGAAGCAGTACGGAGTGCTGGCCGCCCACGTTGTCGCCAGGCTCCGGGAAGGGCACAGTGACACTCCGCACTACCAGGTCCACCTTGTCGACGACGCGGACACGCACTACCGCGCTGCCGTCAATGTGCAGTCACAGCAGGCCCCTTCGGAGCTGTTGTACCTGGCCGACGACGACTTCCACCATCCGCTCACCGACATGCTCCCGGTCGCCGGCAGCGGCTGGACCGGCCTGCGGTCCCGGCCAGGAGCGGCAGGCCTCGACTTCATCCGCGGCAACTTGTTCGACCCCGCCAAGATGCGGTTGCTGCCTCCGGACCTGCCGGGTCCTGACAACGACCTCGCCGACCTGCTGGACCACTACATCCAGCGGGCCATCAACGACCGCGCCATCTGCCTGTACGCCTTCGGTCAGCGTTGGGCCCGCGAAGAGGGCAAGCCCGACAAGATCTTCGGGTTCGAGCCCGGCAATGGCGTCCACGACATCCACATGAACCAGGGCAACAGCGGCCGGTTCCACGGCGACGACGGGGTCTGGCAGGACGGCGGACTCCTGCTGCACCTGCCCGGAGAGTCCCGTTGGATCGGGATCTTCCTGGCCTTCCAATCCCAGGCGTGGCATACGGACGACATCACCGGTCACGCCATCGAGACCGTCCCCCGCCGCACCGACGAGGGGCGAGGCCCCGTGCGGATCGTGGCTGCCCTGGCCGATCCCCTCGGTCCTGGGCAGGAGAGCGAAACCGTCACCCTGATCAACACCTCCCGCACCCCCGTCCGCCTCACGGACTGGCAGCTCGCGGATCAGGAGAAGCGCAAGCTCCCCCTGCCCGATGTCAGTCTTCAACCCGGCGGGACCCTGACCGTTCCCGGTGCCGGTGACTTCCACCTGGGCGACCGCGGAGGGGCCATCACCCTTCTCGGCCCTGACGGCCTCAAGGTCCATGGCGTTTCCTACACCGCCCGGCAAGCCGAGCCGAAGGGCGAGACGGTCACCTTCTGAGGGGGGACGGCGGCCGCTGCTCATGGCCGGGCCGGCCGACCGTGCGGTCACCGCGATGGCCACCGGGCTTCGGTCTGCCGGGGGTCACCGCCTTCCGGCGGTTCACCGAGTGGACCGAGGCCCGGGTGTGGGCCGAACTCCACCGCCTGGTCCTGGACGAACTCGGTGCCCGGGGCGAGCTGGACCGGTCGCGGTGCGCGATCGAAGGAGGCGACTTACAGGACCGAATCCGACCGACCGCGGCAAGAAGGGATCGAAGAGTCACCTCGTCGTCGACCGCCAGGGCCTGCGGCTCGTTCGAACCGAAAATCGTCAAGAAGCGGCAGAAGCGCCTGACCCGTGTCGACGAGATGGTGATCTCGCGGGCCGCGAAGGGCCTGACCGCCGGCGAGACCCCTGACGACCGGCGAGGGCCTGACCACCGGCGAAGGCCAGCCGCATCTGGCCGAGGTCCATGGCGCCGAGGCCTCCCGCCAGACCATCTTGGATGCCGGGGACGCCCGCGTCCTCGGGCGCGAAGCCCAAGGCCGTGAGCACCCGCGCGCGGAAGCCGTCACGGAAGTTTGCGAGTGGTTTCCCTGAGGCGCAAAGTGGAATAGGGGTGAACGTGACGGTAGGCGGCTCGTCGTTATTGAAACGTATACAGCTTTCAGGCAGGCGCCCTGCCGTGCCAACCAGTACGCCCTGACCTCCAGCGCTTGAGGGAGGCATCATGGTTGCTCTCTCCAACGTACGGTTCGGCAAACGCAACGACGACGTCAAGGCCACTCAAGTGGCGTTGATCGCAGCCGGGGTGAGTATCCCCGCGGGTGCCACCGGGTCCTTCGGCGAGGAGACGAGATCGGCCTACGCGGCGTGGCAGCGCATGCTGGGATTCACCGGATCGGCTGCCGACGGATACCCCGGTTGCTCCTCACTGGCCAAGCTCGGCGCCAGATCCGGGTTCACTGTGGACTGCCGGCATCCCGGGGCCATCGCCAGGAGTTCGGTGCGCTTCTCGAAGAACTCGGGAGTGGCCGTCGATGAAGATACGGCTCGCGCGTTCGCCGAGCAGGCATGCGACATGACCGGTGCGCCGAGGGATTGGGTTACGGGGGTCGGCAACGGAGCGAACCTGCTCACTCTCATGTTCCGCGAGTCGTCCTTCCGGCCGAATGCCGTGAACGTGAGCGACACAAACGCGACAGGCCCGGTGCAGTCGGACGGCGCCAAGCTCAACTGCTCACGCGGTTACGCCCAGGTGATTCCCGATACGTTCGCTGAGAACCACCAGGTGGGCACGTCCGACCGGATCTACGATCCGGTGGCCAACGTCGCGGCATCCATCAACTACATCTGGCGCCGGTACGGCGACATCGCGCGTGTACAACAGGCGAATCCGCACCTTGATCCGGCCCCGTACTGAAAGGAGACAGGGTGATGGCGACACAAGTACCGTTCCCCGGAACGGCATTCTTTCACAAGGGACAGAAGAGTCCCGTGATCACCGCCATGGGCAGGCGCCTGGTGGCAGAAGGATGCGGGAAGTACCGGACAGGCCCTGGTCCCGAGTGGACCGATGTCGATCGACAGTCGTTCGCCGCATGGCAGCGCAAGCTCAAGTTCGAAGGCGCCGACGCCGACGGCATTCCCGGCAAGACCTCTTGGGACAAGCTGCACGTCCCTGCAACCACGACCGTGCCCTCCGGCAGAGGCGTCGCATCTCCCGTACCCGGACACGGTGTCACCACGCCCTATCGCATGAAGGGACCTCGTTCTCGTTGGAGCCTGGGGTACCACACCGGCGCGGACTACGCCGCTCCGCAGGGCAAGTCGTGCGTCGCCGTACTCAGCGGCACAGTCCGCATCGGGCACGACAAGAGTTTCGGCGACTTCCTCGTGCTGCGTGCCGGCGGATTCGACTACTGGTACTGCCACCTCTCCGATCGGACCGTGACCGGGGGTTCGGTCAAGGCCGGCCAGAAGGTCGGAGAAGTCGGCCACACCGGGAACGCCAACGGCCCTCATCTCCACCTCGAGAAGCGCCCGGCCGGTGGTGGCTTCGGATCCGACGTGCCCCCCAACTGGTAGCCGCGCCTTATGTGCCGGGGGGGGCGGGCCAGTGCGTATCTGTTTCCGGTGTCCGGGTCGCATGCTGGTCCCTCGCTCGGGGCGCGGTCAGGTGTGACCGTCAGTCGAACAGGGCCCGCCCCTTGACGGCCGCGATCACTGCGCAGACCACTGCCAGACAGCCCCAATCAATCTCCGACTACTACGCGCCGGATAACCGGGCGGGCTGATGTTCGACCGGACCCGCGAGCAGCCGTACGAGCAGGGGCGGCACTGTGACGAGTGGGGTTCCCAGCGGGAGATCAGCAGCAGCTCCCAGGCGGCGCTGCGGCCGGCGGTCAGCGCGGGGATATGGTCTTGGCCCTCCACGACCGACATCAGCCCACCCAGCGCGCGCCGGCCACAAGCGGTGAAAGCTCCAGGACCGGCCGGCCGACAAGTGGAGCCCGATGCCGGCTTCGGCCGGGGTGGGACAGACCATCGTCGCCTGCGCTCCTGCCATACCTGCAGCGGCGATCGACCGCGTCCGGCCCGGTAGGACGGATGGCGGACCTGGCGCCCAGCTTGACCGGCGCGTACTCGTACGAGAGAGCGTTCGTCGAGCCCAGGGTGCGGGTCATGTCCGCGCCGCGACCGTACGGCTGCGCGCATCCGGTGACGGGAGCTGAGGGTTGGATGTGGGCGACGCGGAAACTCGGCGTTGTCCGCCATGCGCGCTGCACCTTTTCACTCAAGAGCCCGCCTTCCGTTCACCTCGCCGCACGTGGGGAGCACTCATGAAGACAGACACCCGTTCCACCTCCCGCCTACGACACGATCCGCTCGTCCGGAGCCTCGGCTGGGCCAGTGCGATGCTGGGCGTGCCTCAGGTCGCCGCCCCGGCGGGCTTCGCCCGGGCGTTGGGTGTGGACGGCAAATTCCGGCACCGCTCGGCCACGACCGCCGTCGGTGTGCGCGAACTGGCGGCGGCGACCGGGCTGCTGGGCCGGCCGCATCCCGTCTGGCTCTGGGGCCGCGTCGGCGGCGATCTCATGGATCTGACGATGCTGACCCGGGCCCTGCGGAACCACAACGGTCGCGGCCTGGGCCGCACCGTTGCCGCAACGGCCGCGGTCACCGCCATCACGGCCACGGACGTCTACGCGGCCGTGACCCGCACTCGTAGGAGCACCCCCATGGAACTGACCTCGGCCACCACCGTCATCCCAATCCCCGGACGAGGTCTACGCCCTCTGGAGCGACCTGGAGCGCCTGCCGCGCTTCATGGGGCACCTGGACGAGGTGCGTGTCACCGGCCCGCGTACCAGCCACTGGCGGGCCGGCGCGCCGTTCGGCAAGGCGGTCGAATGGGACGCCGAAACCACCCAGGACGTCCCCGGCCGGCTGATCGCCTGGCGATCGGTGGACGGTGCCGACATCGACAACTCCGGCGAGGTCCGCTTCGTGCCCGCCCCCGGCGGCCGGGGCACGGAGGTACGGGTAACTCTGCGTTACGACCTGCCCGGCGGGGCGCTGGGCAAGGCCGCGGCGCGCTACTTCGGCGAGGAACCGCACCAGCAGCTGGACGACGACCTGCGCCGCTTCAAGCAGATCGCGGAAACCGGCGAGGTCGTCCGCTCCGAGGGCGCACCCGGCGGCAAGCGGGCCCGCGGGGAGTTCCCGCAGCACCCGGCCCGACCACTGACCGAGGACGAGCTGAAGGAGGCCCTGGCATGAAGGCCAACTGCTGGACGGGACGCAACTCGGTCGAGGTGCAGAACGTCCCCGAACCGTCGATCCTGAACAGCCGCGACGCCATCGTGAAAATCACCTCGACGGCGATCTGCGGCTCTGACCTTCACCTGGTCGACGGCTACGTCCCCACCATGGAAAAAGGCGACATTCTGGGCCACGAGTTCATGGGGGAGGTCGTCGAGCTCGGCCCCGGCATCAGCGACGGCAAACTGCGCGTCGGCGACCGGGTCGTCGTGCCCTTCCCCATCGCCTGCGGCGCCTGCGCGTCCTGCCACGCGGAGCTGTACTCGTGCTGCGAGAACACCAACCCCAACGCCGGCATCTCGGAAAAGCTCTTCGGCCACCCCACCGCCGGCATCTACGGCTACTCCCACCTCACCGGCGGCTTCGCCGGTGGCCAGGCCGAGTACGCCCGCGTGGTGCTCGCCGACGCCAACGCCCTCAAGATCGAGTCGGACCTCACCGACGAGCAGGTGCTGTTCCTGTCCGACATCCTGCCGACCGGATACATGGGTGCCGACATGTGCGACATCCAGGAAGGTGACGTCGTCGCCGTCTGGGGCGCCGGTCCGGTCGGCCAGTTCGCCATGGACAGCGCTCGCGCCCTGGGCGCGGAGAAGGTCATCGCGATCGACAAGGAGACCTACCGGCTCGACATGGCCGCCGCCCAGGGCTACACCACCATCAACTTCGAGGACACCGACGTACGGTCGGCACTGCTCGAACTCACTGGCGGCCGGGGCCCCGACAAGTGCATCGACGCGGTCGGCTTGGAGGCTACACACGGTGCCTCCCACGTCCACCTCTACGACCGTGCCAAGCAGGCGGTCCGCTCCGAGACCGACCGGCCACACGCCCTGCGCCAGACCATCATGTCCTGCCGCAGCGGAGGCGTGGTGTCGGTCATCGGCGTCTACGGCGGACTGATCGACAAGTTCCCGGCGGGGGCCTGGATGAACAGGTCACTGACCCTGCGCACCGGACAGTGCCATGTGCACAAGTACATGAAACCGCTGCTGGGCCTGATCGAGCCGGGCAAGATCGACCCCACCCGGGTCATCACCCACCGGCTGCCCCTGACCGAGGCACCGACCGGCTACGACCTGTTCAAGAACAAGAAGGACCACTGCGAGAAGGTCGTCCTCACGCCCTGAGGGCCGCACCGACGGGCACGATGCACTGCAGCACCATGTCCAGCCCGACCGTTGCCCGCCGCGCCGCCCAGGAGAGGCCGACCGGCACCGAACGACTGACGGCGTTCCTGGTCCGCCAGCCACAATGCCCCGTCCTGCTCCAGAGCGCCCAAGCCGCGTCGGTCCGGACCCGAACGGCCGCCCGGCACGAACAAGCGTCTGCGCCTGCTTTTTCCATACCGCGGCGCGTGAATCAGCGGCCCGGGCCGCCCGTTGGTGACGCCGGTCGTGCTCTTCGGCCGGGCCGGCGACCCGGTGCGAGGTCAGGTGGCGGTCAGGACGAGGACGGCTTGGTCATCGTCGATGTCGTGGCCGCCGGTGAAGGTGTACACGGCGCTGGTCAGAGCGTGGATGACGTTCTGAGCGCCGGGCTGATGCAGGACGTTGGTCAGGGCGTCGACGAGTCGTTGCTCCCCGAACTGCTCACCCCTTGCGTCGCGGGCTTCGGTGATGCCGTCGGTGTAGAGCAACAGGCTCTCGTGCGGGCGCAGTTGCAGCCGATGGGAGGTGACCTGGGGGTCGGGGGCGATACCGAGCAGGGAGCCGGGTGTGTCCACAGGGTGGGCGGTGTGGGCGTCGAGGTGGAGGGGAAGGGTATGGCCGGCGCGGACGAGTTCGATGTCCAGGCCGTCAGGGGTGGGGGTGAGCTGGCCGTAGACGAGAGTGACGAAGCCGGTGCCATGGCTGCCGGGACGGTTGAGCAGGGCCCGGTTGACGGCCTTGACGACGTCTTCGGGGCCGGGCCTGACGGGGGCGATGGCGCGGGCGGTGTGGCGGACCAGGGCGGTGGTGGTGGCGGCGATGGCGCCGCGTCCGCAGACGTCGCCGAGCATGAATGCCCAGCGGCCGCCGTCGAGGGGGAAGACGTCGTAGAAGTCGCCGCCGATGTCAAGTCCTTCGCCGGCGGGGTGGTAGTAGGTGGCGACCTCGGCTCCCGGGACCGTAGGCAGTTCGGGCAGGAGGAGGCCGGCCTGGAGGTCGCGAGCCAGGGCGGCGCGGTAGGTGTACTGACGGGCGTTGTGGGCGGAGGAGGCCGCGCGGCGGGCGAGTTCTTCGGCCAGAGCGACGGTGTGACCGTCGAAGGTGTGCTCACCGGTGGACAGGAGGGTCACGGCGCCGAAGGCACTGCCGCGGTTCATCAGGGGGACGCACAGGTAACCGGTGACGCCGAGGTCGTGCCAGGGGCCGGGCCCGGTGGGGGCGCGGCGGGCGACCTCGCTGATGCCCGAGGCCAGCACGCGGGCGACGGCGTCGTCGGCCGCGTCGTAGACCGGGATGTGGGAAGCCAGCAGGTCCTGCTGATCTCTGGTGGGGGCGGCGGTGGAAATCCGGTGCACCCGTCCGCCCTTGATGACGTCGACGGCGCACAGAGGTGCCAGTTTCGGCACACAGGAGGCGGCCAGGCGCGTCAGGGTTTGGGTGGCGTCCAGGTCGGTGGCCAGGGCGGTGCTGGTCTCCAGCAGGAAGGCGAGGTCATCGCGGGCGGCCTTCTCCCGGGCCTCAGCCGCTTGGCGTGCCTGTTCGGCTTGGTGGCGTTCTATGGCGAGGGCGGCGGTGCCGGCGAAGACGCGCGCGAGGGCGAGGTCGGCCTCCTGCGGTGCGCGCGGGACGCGGTGGTACATCGCGAAGGTACCCAGCAGCGAGCCGTCCCGGGCGAGGATCGGAGTGGACCAGCAGGCGGCCAGACCGACCCTGTCGGCCAGGTCGCGGAAGTCGTCCCAGAAGGTGTCGGTGGCGATGTAGGTGACGATGACCGGTTGGCGGCGGTACGCGGCTGTGCCGCAGGAGCCCACGCCCTCGCCGGTGGCGATGCCGTCGATGGCCTGGTTGTAGAAATCGGGCAGGCTCGGGGCTGCTCCGTGGCGCAGGTGCCGGCCGTCGGCGTCGGCCAGCAGCACTGAGACCAGCACCTCCTCGGGTGCCAGGTCCTCGATGACGCGGGCCATGCCCTCCAGCACCTCGGGCAGCGGGGCCTGGCGGGCGATCTGCTCCAGCAGGGCACGGTGCTCCGCGGTCAACCGCTGGGCATGCTTGACCCGGGTGGTCTCCACCCCGATCACCCGCACGCCCATGACGTTGCCGCCAGCGTCCAGGCGGGGCTCGTAGGTGAAGTCGAAATATGTCTCCCGCGCCTGCGTCCCCTGGCCCAGCACCACCCGGGCATCGCGCCCTGTGTAAGGCGTCCCGGTGCGGTAGACCCGGTCCAGCAGGGCGATGAAGCCCTGCGTGACCAGCTCCGGCATCAGCTGTCCCAGCGGCACACCGGTTCGGGTGCGCTCGCCACCGCCGATGGCGGCGAAGAACGCGGCGTTGGCCGTCTCCAGCAGGTGCGCCGGCCCGGTCAGGGAAGCGAACACGGCCGGTGACTGCCCGAACAGCGTCCGGAGATCATCCTCGGTCCCGCCACGGGCAGGGCCGAGTTCTCCCGCCGCCACGGACCAGGCGGGCTGCTGCCCCGGTACACGCCTCATGGGCGGTGCCCCTCACTCGACCGAGCCGGACTTTCAGCATCGGGGGCAACGTCCTCACGCCGGCCCGCGGTCAGGGCGTCGGCAACGTCGGCGTGTACAGAGAACACCTGATCCAAACCTGTCAACTCGAACAAACGGGACACCTTCGTCGGTACCGACGCCAGCCGCAACGCCCGGCACTGCGAGGACATCTGCTGGTGAAAGCGCAGCAGGGCGCTGATGCCGGAGGAGTCGCAGAACGACAGCGCGGCACAGTCGATCACCACGGGCCCCGCTTCCCGCCCTTTGACCAGCTCCTTCTCACCGGCCTCGTGCAGCTGCTCCGTGCTGTCGTAGTCGAGCTCCCCGCGCAGCGCGAACACCGAGCGTTGCCCGTCCTGCCTGACGTCCACCGAGAACACCCTCAGCTTCCTCCGCGCATGAGTCTCACCACCAAGCCCCGCATGGTGGGACCGGCTCCGCTCTCACGTACCCCGGCACACCCGGTTCAGGCGGCTCCAGCTGCCGAGGGGCTCGGCAGTTTGTCAGCCGGCCGGCGGAGCCAAGATCAGGTCCAGGCTCGAGCAATCACCCGTTTGCTCATTCTGCCGCCCAAAGGGATGCTCTGCCCTGTATCAATCCTTCATGAGCAATTGGGGGAATGCCCGTGCCGGCCTGCTGCGTCGGCTCGGGGAGCCGGCACGGTCGGTGTGGGCCAAGCACGACCGATACACCGATGGGTGGCTGCCGTTGTGGCGGCACATGATGAGTGCTTCGACGGGTGCTCTGCGGCGCCAGGCCCGGCCGTAGCGGGATCGGAGGCCGGCCTGGTAGACCAGGCACTCCTGCTCCAGCTTGATCACCTGCTCGTAGGAGCGCATCTCCCGCAGCTTCATGCGCCGCCACAGCAGGACGGTCGGCACCCACGAGAGCATCCAGCGGGTGAGGCGGACGCTCTCCATGTGCTTGTCGGCGGTGGGCTGACGTGTTCTGAAGGGCGGCCCCGTGACCAGGGCGCAGCGGTACCGGGAGCCGCCCTTGCCCTGCCCGGCCTGTCAGCGCGCAAGGCACTGCGAACATAGCCGTGCCTTGCGCCTGGTGCCGCTCGTGGAGTCTGGGAGAGTGAGTGGCGCTCTGCGCTGAGCCTGTGAGAGTCGGCAGGCCCGGCCCGGGATGACGTGGGTAGGTGCAGGTGGGTGGCGTGGCGAATGGCTGCCACGGCTAAAGGCGGGGCCTCGAGTCACGCGGCTGGGGCACGGAGAGGAAGCCTGCCCCGGACAGCGCTGTTCATGAGACAGCCCCGTGTTCCCCGGCCGACGCAGAGGGTTCACAGAAGATGCTACGGTTCTGCGGAAGTGGCGACCAGGCCACTGTTGGAGATCGGAGGAGATGCGCGATGACGGTCGTGGTGACCACCGCTGCGTGCGGTGCCCGACTCGTTCGCATCTCTCGGGTCTCGGCCTGACCTTTCCTCTGCCGGCCTCCCCTCCGCGGGAGTGGTTCCGGCACGTCTGCCGTCCGGCGAGACCCCCTCTCAAGGGTCTCCACTGTGTTTCACCAACACGCTTCACACCCATCTCCTCTCCCCCGTCCTTCGCATGTCCTGACTCTGGTCGACTACGGCTGGGACACGGAGCGTGAGCGGTCCTTCGCTCCGTCGAGGGACGAGGGACTGTTCCCGGGCCGTGTCGTGCGGGCCGAGCGCGGTCTGTGCGACGTCGTCGCCGAGAACGGCCCCGTCCGCGCGATGGTCCTCCCCTCCTTGGGTACCGGTGACCGGCTGACGCCGTGCACCGGCGACTGGGTGGCCGTCCGGCCGGCCGGCCCGGCGACCTCCGCCACCGTGGTGGAGGTACCGGAGCGCCGGACCGCCGCGGTCCGCTCCACCTCCTCGCGCACCTCCCAAGCCCAGGTACTGGCCGCGAACGTCGACACCGTGGCGGTGGCCGTCTGCCTCGCCGACCCGCTCAAACTCGGGCGGATCGAGCGGATGCTCGCCCTGGCCTGGGAGAGCGGCGCCACGCCCGTGATCGTGCTCACCAAGGCCGACCGGTCCACCGACCCCACTTCGACTGCGTCCGAGGTGGCCGAGGTAGCCCCGGGCGTGGTGGTGCTGGTCACCAGCGCCACCACCGGCGAGGGCCTGGACACCCTGACCGCCGTCCTGTCGGGCACGGTCGTCCTGCTCGGGCCCTCGGGCGCGGGCAAGTCCACCCTCGGCAACCGCCTGCTCGGCGAGGACCTCCTGACCACCGGCGCGGTGCGCGGCAGTGACGGCAAGGGCCGGCACACCACCGCCTGGCGAGAACTGGTGCCGCTGCCCCACGGCGGAGTCCCGCTGGACACCCCGGGCCTGCGGGGCGTCGGCCTGCACGACGCCGACGAGGGCCTGGAGCACACCTTCGCCGAGATTGCCGAGCTGGCCCGCAACTGCCGCTTCGCGGACTGCGCCCACGCCACCGAGCCGGGCTGCGCCGTGCCGGCCGCCGTCGAGGACGGCCACCTCACCCGGCGGCGCCTCGACGGCTACCACCGACTGCAGCGCGAGAACACCTACGCCGCCTCCCGCATCGACGCGCGCCTGCGCGCCGAGCCGGAACGGCCCCTGAAGCAGATCTCGCGACAGGTGCGCGCCCTCAAGCAGTCCCCCCACGTCAAGGCATGACGGAAAGGAACCTGGTCATGGACCTTCCCCGCATCTTCACCATCCGCGAGAGCAACCACCGCATCCACAATCCGCTGACCGCGGACAAGCTCGCCGTCCTGGGCGAATCCCTGCGCCTTCCCGCTGGGACCCGGGTATTCGACCTGGCCAGCGGCTCGGGCGAAATGCTGTGCACCTGGGCCCGCGACCTGGGCTTCACCGGCACTGGGGTCGACATCAGTACGCTCTTCACCGCGCAGGCCCAGGCCCGCGCCGCCGAGCTCGGCGTTGCCGACCGGGTCGAGTTCGTCCACGGTGACGCCGCCGGCCACGTCGCCGACCAGCCGGTCGATCTGGCCGCCTGCGTCGGCGCCACCTGGATCGGCAACGGCGTCGCCGGAACGGCCCAACTGCTCCAGCGCAGCCTCCGCCCGGGAGGAATGATGCTGATCGGCGAGCCGTTCTGGCGGCAGACCCCTCCGGACGAGGAGACCGCCAAGGCGTGCCACGCCACCTCCATCGCCGACTTCCTGCTCCTCCCCGATCTGATCGAGCGGTTCCAGGAACTCGGGTACGACGTCGTGGAAATGATGCTGGCCGACCAGAACAGCTGGGACCGCTACGCCGCAGCCCAGTGGCTCAGCATGCGCCGCTGGCTCGATGACAACCCGGACGACGAACTCGCCCCCGAGGTACGGGAAGAACTCACTACCGAGCCCGCCCGCTACGCCCGTTACGGGCGTGAGTACCTCAGCTGGGGCGTCTTCGCTCTCATGAAGCGCTGACACCCACGCCCCCCTGTGGGGCCCAGACGTCAAACCGTCCGGGCCCCGCTCGGGACACTTCATCACCACGGCGATCAAGCCGACGGCAAGGGCGAGCCGACACCCTCCGCCACCGTGCAGGCCCTGACCTTCTTCCGGACCGGGGAAGCGCGGAGCAAGCCTGATCTGCATCCGACCTCTGTCCCGCCGACCTGGGTGAGTAACCGGGACCCGTCCAGCTGGTCACTCAGAAAGCGCCGACGCCTTCACGAGGCAGTCGTTGATGCCCGTTGTCCGGCTGGAGTGAGGGTGCACGGAGAAGCCGAACGGCAGGTCCGTATCCTGAGGCAAGCGAAGCAGGCACTGCTGATGCGTCGCAGCCGTCCGTCGCCGGGCTACCGCCCGCGGGTATCGGATGCCCGGCAAACAATCGGGAGTTGACAGTGATCAGCCTGGCCGCAGTGGGGGGAGTGGCCCTGGTCGAACTGGGCATGGCCCTGACCCCGGGACCGAACATGATCCACCTCGCCTCACGCGCGATTACCCAAGGCCGCAGGGCGGGCCTCGTCAGCCTGAGCGGTACCGCCGTGGGATTTCTGTGCTATCTGCTGGCTGCGGCCGCGGGCCTGTCCGCGTTGTTCGCCGCCGTGCCGCTCGCGTACACGATGGTCAAGCTCGCCGGGGCCGCCTACCTGGCCTACCTGGCCTGGAACATGCTCAAGCCCGGTGGCCGCTCCCCCTTCGCTCCGGCCCAGGACCTGCCTCCCGTCTCCGATGCCCGCCTGTTCTCGACGGGGCTTCTGACCAACCTGCTCAACCCCAAGATCGCTCTCCTGTACGCCGCTCTTCTGCCCCAGTTCATGGATCCGCAGGCGGGTCCGGCCTGGGCGCAACTGCTGCAGCTCGGCAGTGTGCAGATCGTCGTGGGAATCTCCGTGAACGCTCTGGTCATGCTGGGTGCAGCACGGGTGTCAGGGTTTCTCGCTGCCCGCCCTCGCGTGATGACCGCTCAGCGGTTCGCGGCAGGCGGCTTGCTCGGTTTCTTCGCGCTGCGCACAGCCCTGTCACGTACCCCTGTCTCAGCCTGAGCCATGTACGTGCACCTGTGAGACCGGTGCTCCCCCGAGGCAGTCGCGGCATCGACTGCGAAGCCGGTATCGGCTGGATGCGACCGGAACATGGACCGAGTTACGCGTTCGTTCGTCAGCAGACGTGGAGCGGTCCTACGGACGAGCCGAGTGTGACAGCGTTCTCGCCCTGGCACTCTGGCTGACCGGGAGCCTCGGGGTTTCGCGGGTTCCGGCGTCAGGCGGCGCCCTCCAGTTCCCGGGCTCGGCGGACAAACACCTCGTGCAGGTCCTGCGCGGCCTGCGGCACGGAGACCGCCTTGCGGCGCTGGAGCATGAGCAGAACACCGGGGACGTCACCGGCGAGCGGCCGGCAGGTGATGATGCCGAGCCGCTGCAGAGGGTCACCGACCACGCTGAAGTCCGGCAGGACGGTCACTCCGAGCCCTTCGGCCACCATCAGCTTGCCCATCTCCGCGCCGTCCGTCGAGTACGAGAAGGCGGGGACACCGCCGTCCAGGAGCCGGTGCACCAACCGGTGCATGACATAGCCGGCGCGCATCGCGACCAGCGGCTCGGCCAGTAGTTCCGGCACCGTCACGACGGTGCGCGAGGCGAGCGGGCTGTCGGGGCGCATGCACACCACGGGCCGGCCTCGCAGCAGGCGGGTGGAGTCCATGCCGACGGGGGTGTCGTCACCCTCGAGGTGGTTGACGAGGCCGAGGTCGAAGGCACCCTCGGCCAAGGACCGCTGAATCTGCGTCTGCTGCGCACCCACCACCTCGACCTGGGTCAGCGGGTGCTCCGCCCGGAAGGTCCGCACCACCGGCACGAGCAGCGGCACGGTCGCCGCGTTCACCGTGCCGACCCGAACCATGCGGCTGATCCGGTGCTGCTCCCCGGCCGCGGCGCGCAGCCCGTCCACCGCCTCCAGCACCCGGACGATGTGCGGCAGCAGTTCCCTGCCCTCCGCGCTCATCGTCGCCCCTGACCGCTTGCGGTCCAAGAGGTCGACGCCCAGCTCCCGCTCCAGATTCCGCACGGTCTCGCTCAGCGCGGGCTGCGAGAGACGCAATTCCTCCGCCGCCCGGCGCAATGAGCCGAGCCGGGTCACCGCGGCTATGTATTCAAGCTGTTCGGTCCGCATTCCGGAATCGTGCATTCGAATTGACGGGCCGTTCAAGGGTTTCCCTGTCACAGGTTCGTGAAATCCCATGGTCAGCGGCGCGGAATGAGTTGGGTTTCCCTTGACGGGCCGCACGGCGGCCTGCCACCATCGACGGCATGAAGAAGCGACTGGAACTCACGCGGCGACGCCATGTCGACCTCGCACGCGTCTCCAGCGCCTCCTGTCGCGCCGCGGCCTGATCTGCGCTCCGCCGCCTTCTTTCCCCACGTTCGCACGGCCTGACCGGCTCATGCACCGCCTGAGCAACCGGACCGGCCCCGGTGCGGCGTGCCCTCACAGGCCGGCCCGGCTCCCCTGCTGCGAATCCGCGCCGTAAGCCCTGTCTCTCGCCTACCTCGAGCTCACGCATATCAGCCGTGCATTCCCATGTTCCGCAACAGGAGTTCCGCATGCCCGCGCCCGTGAAATTCGCCTACTGGGTCCCCAATGTCAGTGGCGGTCTGGTCACCAGCACCATTGAACAACGCACCGACTGGGGATACGAATACAATCGCGAACTCGCCGTGCTCGCCGAGAACAACGGCTTCGAGTACGCCCTCAGTCAGGTCCGCTACATGGCCAGTTACGGGGCCGAGTACCAGCATGAGTCGACCAGCTTCAGCCTGGCCCTGCTGCTCGCCACCGAGCGGCTCAAGGTCATCGCCGCCGTGCACCCCGGTCTGTGGCACCCCGGCGTACTCGCCAAGCTCGGCGCCACCGCGGACCATCTCTCCCAGGGCCGCTTCGCCGTGAACGTCGTCAGCGGCTGGTTCAAGGGGGAGTTCACAGCGCTCGGTGAGCCCTGGCTGGAGCACGACGAACGCTACCGGCGCGCCGAGGAGTTCATCAGGGCCCTGCGCCAGATCTGGACGGAGGACCACACCGAACTGGCCGGCGACTTCTACCGGCTGCGCGACTTCTCCCTCAAACCCAAGCCGCTCAACACACCGGAGCGTCCCCACCCCGAGATCTTCCAGGGCGGCAACTCCACCGCGGCCCGGGCCATGGCCGGACGGGTCTCCGACTGGTACTTCTCCAACGGCAGGGACTTCGACGGTGTCGCCGAGCAGCTCGCCGACGTCCGCGCCGCCGCCCGCCAAGCCGGGCGCACCGCCCCGAAGTTCGGCCTCAACGGCTTTCTCATCGCCCGGGACACCGAGGCCGAGGCCCGCGACACGCTGCGCGAGATCATCGCCAAGGCCGATCGGGAGGCCGTGGACGGCTTCGGTGCCGCGGTCAAGCAGGCCGGGAGGTCCACCGCCGACGGCAAGGGCATGTGGGAGAACTCCGCCTTCGAGGACCTCGTCCAGTACAACGACGGTTTCCGCACCGGTCTGATCGGCACCCCTGAGCAGGTGGCTGAACGAATCGTCGCCTACCGCAAGCTCGGCGTCGACCTGCTGCTGCTCGGCTTCCTCCACTACCACGAAGAGGTCGCCTACTTCGGCAAGCGGGTGCTGCCGCTGGTGCGTGAGCTGGAGGCCCGGCTCGGCCACGACGAGCCGGAGGCCGCGACCGCACCCGTCTGACCACCCCGTACCCGAGACACATCCACCCGCACCACGAAAGAGGTCACCGCATGAGCACCTCCGCCCTCCCCGACTGGCAGACCCGTCCGCACCCGCGGACCGCCGAGGAGTGGATCGCCCGCGCCGCCGAGGTCGCCTCGGTTCTCGCCACCGACGCCGCCGCCCGGGACCGGGCCGGTGCCACCCCGTACGCCGAGGTCCAGTTGCTGAAGGACTCCGGCCTGGTCACCCTGCTGGGCCCGGTCGAGCACGGAGGCGCGGGCGAGAACTGGGTCACCGCCTACCGGGTGATCCGCGAGGTCTCCAAGGCAGACGGCTCCATTGGCCAGCTCCTGGGCTACCACTACCTGTGGAACTGGGCGGCCCGGCTGGTCGGCACACGGGAGCAGTGGGAGCACGTCGAGGCCGAGGCCGCCCGCAACCGCTGGTTCTTCGGCGGGGCCGTCAACCCGCGGGACACGGACGTCGTCGTGACCGAGGACGGCGACGAGCTGGTGTTCACCGGCCGCAAGACGTTCTCCACGGGCAGCAAGGTCTCCGACGTCACTGTCCTGGAGGGCGTTTTCGAAGGCTCCGACCGGCATGTCTTCGCGATCGTGCCCTCCGACAGCGCGGGCCTGAACTTCCACGACGACTGGGACAACATCGGCCAGCGGCTCACCGAAAGCGGCGGTGTCACACTCGACGGGGTCCGCACCCCCTGGTCGTCGGCGGCCGGCTATGTCGACGGCGAGTTCGTCCCCCGCGTCTACAACACCCTCAACGTCCCCACGATCCAGCTGGTCTTCGTCAGCTTCTACCTCGGCATCGCGGGCGGCGCCCTGCAGACCGCGGCCACCTACACCCGGGAGAAGTCCCGGTCATGGCTGCACAGCGGCTACGACCGCGCCGTCGACGAACCGTACGTCATCGACATCTACGGCGACCTCACCGCGAAGCTGTGGGCGGTGGAAGCCCTCGCCGACGCCGTCGCCGCCGAGGGACAGCGGCTGCACGACGACGCCGATGCGGTCACCGAGCAGGCACGCGGCGAGTTCGAGGTCCGGGTGGCCGCGGTCAAGGCACGCGCCACCGACGTCGCCCTGGAGATCTCCAGCCGGATCTTCGAGGTCACCGGTGCCCGCGCCACGACCACCGCCGAGGGCCTGGACCGGTTCTGGCGCAACGTCCGCACCCACACCCTGCACGACCCCGTCGCCTACAAGCGGCACGAGGTCGGCCGCTGGGTCCTCGAGGGCACGCTGCCCGAACCCACCTGGTACTCCTGACCGCCGCGGGGCGCCGCACCCCAGGGTACGGCGCCCCGCCTTCCCGAAACGAGAAGCCCATGGCCACCGTCCTGTCCGTCTCCGGCAGCCCCTCCGCCTCCTCCCGCACCAACCGCCTGCTGCGCCACCTCGACCGGAGGCTGACCGCCCAGGGCCACGAGGTGATCCCGCTCGACGTCCGTACGATCCCCGCCGAGGCCCTGCTGGGCGCGGACTTCCGGCATCCCGCGATCACTGAGGCCACCGAGCTGTTCGCGGCGGCGGACGGCGTCATCGTCGGAACCCCCGTCTACAAAGCGTCCTACTCCGGGGTGCTGAAGGCGCTCCTCGACCTTCTTCCGCAGTACGCGCTGGCCGACAAGACCGTGCTGCCGCTGGCCACCGGCGGTTCCACCGCACACGTTCTCGCCGTCGACTACGCGCTGCGGCCGGTGCTCAGCTCGATGGGCGCCGCGCACATCGTGCAGGGCTGGTTCACCCTGGACACGGACATCACCGTGGACGAGGACGGCTCCGTGACCGTCGCTCCGGCCGGCGCGGCGGCACTGACCCGGGTCGTCGACCAGTTCTCCGCGGCCCTGAGCCGTACGCCCCTGCTGGTCTCGGCGAGCTGAGTCATGACCGCACACATCATCGCCGACGACGCCGAGGCCCTCAAGGTCGCCGCCGCCCTGGCCGAGGACTTCCGGGCGGGTGCCGCCGCGCGCGACGCCGAGCGCCGGCTGCCGCGCGCCGAACTCGACCGGCTCTCCCGGTCCGGACTGCTCGGCGTCACCGTCCCCGCCGAGCACGGCGGTGCCGACGTCTCCGCCGCCACCCTCGCCGAGATCTTCCGGCTGCTGGCTGCCGCCGACGCCAGCATCGCGCAGATCCCGCAGAGCCACTTCGCCTATGTCAACGTCGTCCGCCGCCAGGGCACGGCCGAGCAGCAGGCGTTCTTCTCCGCCGAGCTGCTCGCCGGCAAGCGGCTGGGCAACGCCCAGTCGGAGGCGGGCACCCGGCACGTCCAGGACTTCCGTACCCGCCTGTCCTGCCGGCCGGACGGCTCCTTCCTGCTGAACGGCGTCAAGGACTACTGCACCGGCGCCCTGTTCGCGCACTGGATCCCCGTGCTGGCCCTCGCCGAGGACGACCGGCTCCACGTGGCCTACGTGCCGAGCGGCGCGCCGGGCGTCACGGTCGTGGACGACTGGGACGGCCTCGGCCAGCGGACCACCGCCAGCGGCACCGTACGGCTGGACGACGTGCTCGTGCCGGCCGACCGGGTCCTGCCCCACCACCTCACCTTCGAGGGGCCGCAACTGCACGGTGCCGTGGCCCAGTTGCTGCACGCCGCGATCGACGCCGGCATCGCGCAGGGGGCGCTCGACGAGGCGGCCGGCTTCGTCCGTACGAGGAGTCGCCCCTGGTTCGAGAGCGGTCTGGAGACCGCCGCCGAGGACCCGCTGCTGATCCAGCGCTTCGGTGAACTCGCCATCCGGGTGCGGGCGGCCGAGGCGCTGCTGCGGGAGGCCGCGCGCGCCGTGGACACCGCCCGCGCCGACCTGACCGACGACACGGCGGCAGCAGCGTCGATCGCCGTGGCCGCCGCCAAGGTCCAGGCCGCGCAGAGCGCGGTGGAGGTCGCCAACGCCCTCTTCGAGGTCTCCGGCACCCGGTCGGCGCTCGCCTCCCTCAATCTGCACCGCCACTGGCGCGACGCCCGCACCCACACCCTGCACGACCCGGTGCGCTGGAAGATCCAGCACATCGGACGCCACGTCCTCACCGGCACCCGGCCGCCCCGCCACGGCCTGCTCTGACGCCCCTTCGCCCGACGCGTGCCCGGCCGGCACGCCCCGCTGCTTCTTCCCACGGAGACTGACGTGTCCCTCACCTTCCACTGGTTCCTGCCCACCAACGGCGACAGCCGCGATGTCGTCGGCGGCGGCCACGGCACACCGGCCAGGTCCCTGGGCCGGAGCCGGCCGCCGACGGTCGCCTATCTGAGCCAGATCGCCCGCGCTGCCGAGGACCTGGGCTTCGAGGGAGCGCTCACCCCGACCGGCGCCTGGTGCGAGGACGCCTGGCTGACCACCGCGATGGTCGCCCAGCACAGCGAACGGCTGAAGTTCCTGGTCGCCTTCCGTCCCGGCCTCACCGCCCCCACGCTCGCCGCTCAGATGGCCGCCACCTTCCAGCAGCAGACGGGCGGCCGGCTCCTGCTCAACGTCGTCACCGGCGGCGAGAGCCACGAACAGCGCGCCTACGGCGACTTCCTCGGCAAGGACGACCGCTACCGCCGTACCGGGGAGTTCCTGGAGATCGTCCGGGCACTGTGGGAGGGCAAGACCGTCGACACGCACGGCGAGCATCTGCGGGTCCAGGACGCGAGTCTGGCCAGGCTGCCCGACCCGGTGCCCGAGGTGTACTTCGGCGGTTCGTCGCCGATCGCGGGCGACATCGCGGCCCGGCACAGCGACGTGTACCTCACCTGGGGCGAGCCGCCGGATCAGGTCGCCGAGAAGATCGCCTGGATACGCGGGCTGGCGGCGGCCCAGGGACGCACCGTGCGTTTCGGTGTCCGGCTGCACGTCATCACCCGGGACACCTCCGAAGAGGCGTGGGCGGAGGCCAGTCGCCTGCTAGCCGGGTTCGACGAGTCCACCGTGCGGTCGGTGCAGGAAGGGCTGGCCCGCAGCGAGTCCGAGGGCCAGAGGCGCATGCTGGCGCTGCACGGCGGCGCCCGCGACGGTCTGGAGATTCACCCCAACCTGTGGGCCGGCATCGGCCTGGTGCGCGGCGGCGCGGGCACCGCCCTGGTCGGCAGCCACGACGAGGTCGCCGAGCGGATCGAGGAGTACGCGTCCCTGGGCATCGAGGAGTTCGTGCTCTCCGGCTACCCGCATCTGGAGGAGGCGTACTGGTTCGGCGAGGGTGTCCTGCCCCGGTTGGCGGCGGCCGGCCTGTGGACTCCCCCGCCAGGCACGCCCACCGCCGATGCCGCCCGTGTGCCGTTCGCCGGCTGACCGGGCCGGAGGCCGCCGGTCACGAGCGCCGGGATCAGCCCTCGTGCAGGACTTCGTCGACGGCGGCGTGCGGGACCGCACCTTCACGCAGGAGCGCGGGCGCGGGCCTCGGGATCGAAGGCGTTGGCGTCGATGCCCAGTGTTCTCGCACCTCTTCGCCCCACGGGAGGGTCTGGATGTCGAGGCAGTCGCTCCCCGGGCTGCCGCGCAGTTTTGGGCTTCACCCCGAAGAGGAGCCGGGACGGCAGCACCCGGCTGAGCCCCTACCAGCACGGGCGCCTTACGGCTCTGCGGCAGGCCGGCGACCGTGGACCCACGGGCCGCGTAGATCGAGCGGGCTGTGCAGCAGTCATCTGCGGCCCTTCGACGAGCGGGCCGCTCCCGCAACGTGGACGCGGGACACCGTCCTGACAGAGTCGGAGGCTTTTCGGAGCGTGCTTCAGTCCGTCCACTGCCATTCGATGCCGTACGCGCCGGGTGGGCACTTCGTAGGCAGCAGGTGGGTGGTGTGGGAGTCGTCCAGGGGCGCGAACTGCCGGTTCAAGGGCTTGATGCCGAGTTGCCTGCGGTAGTAGTGCCAGCACCTGGACGGCACCGCCAGGGGGTGGAACTGTATGTGCAGCAGGTACATCTGCAGGGGTGTGGCGGTACGGCGTTCGTACTGGTCTGAAATGCCCGCGGTGGAGGCGGAGCGGAGTGTGTACTCGACAACCGCGGTCTCGTTCCTGGCCAGTCGGCGGCCGAGCGGGATGTCGGCGATCACGCAGTTCAGTTCCGGGCGGAATCGGATGCTCGGGGCCGGCCCGTGGGGAACGGTGAAGTCGACCGTGTCGGCCGTCCACGAGTCCAGGGTGTGAATGACCGTCAGGTGGCGCGCGTCGTCTTGGGTGGCTCTGACTGCGACGGTGACGCGAATCTCGTCGACGAGGCGGTGCTCGTTCACGTTCACCGCTTCGTGGACGACCAGCCGCCGCAGGTCGGCGTTGAGGTAGGGGAAAGCGTCGCCGAGGACCTTCTCGACGTCGGAGTTCTCGCCGTAGACGCCGCGAACGGCGGCCGGGTCGTGAGGCGGGGCCCAGCCGCGAGGCCGGTGTCTCAGCAGCGACCGCAGGGCGCCGCTCGGGAGGCCGAGAAGGGGTTCCATGATGTCGACGGCGCGCAGGGACTGGAGTCTCTCGGGCTGGCTGCGGCCGCTTCGCCAGTAGCTGAGGGTGGCGAGGCTGAGGCTGATCCCGTGCGACTGGAGGTGGTCGCGTACGTGGTCAAGCGGCAGTCCTCGCTGTCGCAGGGCCTCGTTGAACGCGGTCGCGAACATCAGGTACGGGTCGTCGGCTTGGAGGGCGTTGGGCATGGCGTCTTCCAGCGGGCGGAGGGCTTGTCGGACTAGGACGGTCTGCGACTGGACGGGGCCGGGCGTCCGTCGCGAAGGCAGCCGGGGGCCGCTCGGCATGTCTCGCGAGCGACCCCTGGCCGGCCCTGCTACGGATACGCTCAGTTGGTGTTGAGCGTCAGCCCGTAGTAGCTGAGGGCGTCATCGAGAGGCTGGAAGTACGACGAGCCGCGGGAGTAGACCCCGCCGGTGCACTGCTGGTTGGTCGGGCCGCCGGAGGTCATGCCCTGAGCCTGGTTGCCGGAGATGTACGCACCGCCGCTGTCACCGCCCTCGACGCAGACGCTGGAGGAAGCCAGGCCGCTGACGACCGTGTCCGGACCTCCGTTGCGGTCGATGTAGGTGACGGTGTTGTTGTAGGAGCCGACCGTGCCGCAGGTCCAGCCGGTCGTCGCACCGGACTTGCAGAGGGCGGCGCCGGACGCGGCGCGGCTGCTGCCCTTGACGGCCACGTTGCCGCTCGCCTGCCCCCAGGTGCCGACGCTGGTGGTGATCGAGTGACCGGAGTTGATGGTCGCTGTGCCCATGTCGACGCTGCGGGTGCCGAGCGCGTAGCGGGTCTTGTAGCCCTTGGCGAAGGCCGCGCCGTCGTAGCGCAGGGTGTTCACGATGCAGTGCCCGGCGCTCACCAGGTACTGGTTGCCCGACCGGTCGCGGGCCCCGTATCCGACGGAACACCACTGGGTGGTGTCGTTGAACGTCATCTTGCTGCCGGGGTAGATCGCGGCCTTGGCCTCGAGCTTCTCCTGGCCCCGTACGATCTGGACGGCGGAGCCGTGCTCGGCGGCCTTGGCGAGGAACGCCTTGGCGGCCGCTCCCCGGTCGTTGTTGACCTTGACCGTCACCTTGTCGGCGGCCATGTCCACGGACCAGGCGACCACTCCGGAGGGGACCTTCTCGGCTGCGAGGGCGTCCAGTTCGGCCTTGACCTTGTCGAGTGCAGCCTTGCCACGGGCAGGCACCCGGGCGTCGAGGCCGGCCTTCTCGATCCTGGCCGCCTCGGCGGTGTCGGTGGCGTTGACGATCAGCTTGCCGGATGCGTCGAAGAAGGCTCCGTCGCCGGCTATCCCTCTCTTGGCGAGCTCGGCGAGCTTGGCCTGCTGGGCGTCCTGCCGGTCCAGGCGGTCGGCCGCGGCCTCCTCGCTCACACCGAGCGAAGCGGCCAGGGCCCGGACCATCTCGGGCTGGTAGCGGGGGGTGGCGTCCGTCGTGCTCTGAGCCTGCGCCACGGTCTGGGTCCCCAGGACCGCGGATGCCGAGAGCGCGATACCGACCGCAGCCAGGCGGTACTTACGAGAGTTGCGCACGTTGATTCCTTCCGGGTGACAGACAGGAACCCAACGGGGGGGTTACGACCGGGGCGCAACTGCGCACCAGGTCGAGGCAGTTCCTGTCTGACGGTGGGTCATCGACCCGCCGTGGACCCGAACTATCGCGCAACGATTTCTCGAATTTCAAGGTACCTGCGGCAGGAAATTCAATTAACAGAAACAGTGGGACTTCTGTTGAATAGGAAGGAGCACTCGACGTCGGCGCACTGAACCATAAGGGAGTCGCGTTCGCTGTTGTATCAGTCGGGCGTATTCACGGATACGCAGAAAACTCGAAGCATCCGCGACATCTCCGGAGTCGTCCCAGACGGGGACAGGGATACGTATACGTAATGGGCCGATCCCGGATATTCACGGATCAGGCTGATTCGTACCTTGGTGCGGTCCGATGGGAAGACGCGCAGACAAGGAGCAGGCGCCGTGGCCAAAATCTTCTTCCAGGTCCATGTCCCCATCCGGAATCCCGTACGGCCTGAGCAGTGCGGGCTACACGTCTTCACCGGGGCGGCCGACACCTGGTCTGCAGCCCTCCGCATGGCGCGTGAGACCTGTGACACGGCCACCGCCGCGCAGATGGCGAGCCTTCCGGTCCCCGGTCGGCGTCCGGACGGCTGGTCGGCCCGGGGGCTGCGCCCCGGCTGGGTGCTCGACTGGACGGCCGCGACCGTGGACGCCTGGGGGCAGGACAGAAGGCTCCGGCTCAGCAGGTCTCACTTGCCCTGACGGGACAGCTGTCCCTGGTGGGCGAGGGGGCGCCCACCGTTTCAGGACCGCCTCCCAGTCGGTGGGCGAGGTCACGACGGGAGAGCGCGCCGGTCTTGCGCATGGCGCGGGCGATGTGCTGCTCCACCGTGCGGGGAGACAGGTGCAGGGTCGCGGCGATCTCCCGGTTGGTCAGTCCGGAGACCGCGAGCTGTGCGAC
Organism: Streptomyces flaveolus; assembly: GCF_044765825.1. Taxonomy (NCBI): domain Bacteria; kingdom Bacillati; phylum Actinomycetota; class Actinomycetes; order Kitasatosporales; family Streptomycetaceae; genus Streptomyces; species Streptomyces flaveolus. The sequence continues at coordinate 305,938 of NZ_JBIWKU010000002.1, forward strand.
CTCCGCCTCCCGGGGGGACAACTCGTCGGCGTGTGAGGGGCGTCCGGGAGGGCGACCCTTCCTGGCGGGCTGCCGTGTACGCAACAGGGCCCTGGTCCGAGCCGCGTCCCAGACTGCACCCAGATCGGTGAAGCGCTGAGCGCAGGCTTCCAGTTCGGCCACCGCCGACGGGGCTGAGGCGCAGTCGGCCGCCGGTTCCGGCGACGCGTCGGTGCGCAAGCCCTCCGCGATCGGGCTGGGACCGGCATCGATGTGCGCCGCGAGCACGCAGCGCGCGGCTCCCTCCGCCGTCAATGCCTGCGTGTAGGGGCGGGGCAGCTCCCCGTAGGCCGCCGCGGCCTCCCGGTACAGCTCCGCGGCCCGCAGCAGTCCGTCCCGCCCGCCCCGGGCCGGCGCGTCCGTTTCGGCGAGCACGGCCCGGCTCCAGATCAGCGCGGCCCTGGCGGCGGGCGCGTCGCCCGGGCCGAGGCCCTGGGCGAAGTCCCGGACCATGGCCTGCGCCGTGGCGCTGTCGCCCTCGCGCGCCAGCGCTTCCACGGCCCACGGCGCGAGTTCCGCGGCCCACGGCCACACCCCCTTCTCGGCCACCACCGACCAAGCGGCACGTGCTTGTTCCGCCGCGGTCTGCGTCTCCTGGCGGGCCAGAGCGAGGCGGATCAGGGCGCCGGCCGCCGTCGTGGCCAGGGGCACGGGAAGGTCTTCCCTGCCGAACGTCCCGCGCTGCGACAGCCAGGACGCCGCCTCCCCCCAGTCGCCCTGGGCGAGGGCGAGCAGGCCGCGGACGACGTAGGCGTCGGAGGCGATGAGCGGCATGTCGGCGGTCGCCGCGACGAAGTCCTCGCACCGCTTGGCCAAGCCCGGCCACTGGCCGGTCCACCATTCCTGGAGCAGTTGTGCCCCCAGCGCGTTGTGCTCGAAGTAGGGGGCACCGCTTCGTGCGGACAAGTCCCGTCCCTCCGCGAGCAGGTCGGCCGCCCGCTCGTGCAGGCCGAGCCAGACGGCGGAGTCCGCGGCGTTGCACAGGCCGCGTGCCGCTTGTCCGGCGCGGGCGGGGTCGGTGGTGTCCCTGGGCAGCCTGCGTACCAACTCCCACGCGTCCGGCTCGGCGCAACTCGTCGCCAGGGCGACTCTGTTGGCCAGGACCGCCGTACACATCGCGTCGTCTCCGCTCGCGTCCGCGGCGGCGATGGCCTTGACGAGCCACTCCTGGTGGACGTCGATGGAGTTGCCCGGCCAGAAGGGGCTGGACAGGGCTCCCATGGCACGTGCGGCCAGGCCGGGGCGCACCTCGCGCAGTTCGGCGGCTGCGGTCTCCAGGGCTCGCCAGCCCTCGGGGTACCGTCCCATCTGGTTGCACAGCATCAGACCCAGGTCGAGCCGCAGCTCTCCGCGTACGGCCGCGGGGAGGGACGCATCTTGCACGATCTGCGCGAGGACTTCGACGGTCTGGTCCGAGCGCAGCCCGGTCACCGCGCTGCGGGCCAGCAGCGGTGCCAGCCGGGAGCGGACCTGGGGAGGGAGGCCGGGGGTGGCAAGCGTCCGTTCCAGCAGCGTGATGGCTTCCTGGTGCCGGCTGGAGGCCGCCGCCGACTCGGCGGCCTTCTCCACCGCGTTGATCCATCTGCGACTGTCGCCGGCTGCCCTGTGGTGCTCGGCCACGGCGGCCCAGGGCACGGGCTGCCTGCGACCCAGGGCTTTCGCCGCCCGCCCGTGGAGATCCTGGCGTACGGGTCCGGGCAGGGAGGCTCGCACGGCCGGCGCCGCGAGCGGGACGGCGAAGCCGTAACGGTCGTCGCCGAGCTCCGCGAGTGCCGCGCGCTCGAGGGCCCGCAGCAGCGCGGCGTTCCCCGGCAGATGTCCGAGCCCCGACACCGCGAGCAGTTCGTCGCGGCCGACGGGGCCGTCGAAGACGGCGGCCGCCCAGACCACCGGCCGGTCCTCGGGAGCCAGTGCGTGCGTACGGCTCAGCACCAGCTCCGCCAGCCGGGCCGGCGTACCGGCCGCTTCCACCTCGGCGGCCGTGCCACTGAACGCCGGCCGCTGCTCCCGCAGTACGGCGAGGAGGTCGACGACCACCCGGGGCACTCCGCCGGTCCGCTCGTGCAGCCTGCGCACCGCCTCGGCCGAACAGCCTTCGCCCAGTGCCTGCACGACAGCCTGGCGTACGCGTCCCTCGTCCCAGGGCGCCAGTCGGCGCCGGAGCACCGTCATCCGGGACGGGTACATCATCGGCAGGGCGCCCAGAGGCAGACCGGGTACGCGGAGTTCCTCGGGGCGATAGGTCACCGCGGCCGCCGAGCCCGGCCCGAGCCCCTCCAGCACCTGGCGCAGGCGCCCGAGTTCGTCCCCATCCGCCCGGTGGACATCGTCCACGAGCCACAGGGTCGGTATGTCCGGGTTCTCATCCCCCTGCGACGGCATCCCACCGGCTCCGCACTGCCACCACCGGCGCGGCGTGTCCGCACTCTCGGACAGGTCGGCCAGTTCCTGAAGCAGATGGCTCTTTCCCTCGCCTGCGGCACCTTCGACGAACAGCAGCAGCGGTTCGGCACGCTCCTCGGCGAGGACGCGTGCCACGGTCCGCACAGCGGAACCACGCGCCGTGATCACGCCGTCATCGTCGCTCATCGCCGCACCGTACCAAGACGACGACATAACCGGACACACACAAGAGCAGAATTACCGCTGCCTCTCCTCGTTGGGACCGCTATACCCACGGGGCGATTCAGCAATGGCGGACAACCCACATTCGCGAGCAGCCACCGGGTGCACCTCGAGCCTTCAGCGGGCATGCGTGCCCGGGCGTGCGGAAGAGCTTTTCGGCGTCGAGGCGCGCCGCGGAGCACGCTCGGCCGACCACTGAAAAGCAGCGCGCCATGCCCTACGGCTCGGGACAGCCGTTAAGCGGCATGCGCGGCTCGTTCCACACGCCCGTGCACGTGCTGACCGACCGAGGCTGGGCGGGATTCCGCGCAGTTGCTGCGCGGTCCTGCGAGTCCGGTGGGCCGACACCTGAACCTAGGCGCCGCTCCGCGTCCGTGAACATCCGGAAAGCCAGTTCCACGGATACTCAATCAACCGGCCGGGAGGGGCCTGCGGCGGCGTTCGATGTCGCCGGTCCGGGACTTGGGCAAGTACAGGGCACGGTCGATACCTGCGTGCCCGTGCCGGGGGGTGCAGGTGAGGTAGACGGCGACCTGGGCGTTCTCGATCCTGCCGGCGATGCCGGTGTACTGGCGTTGGACGCCAACCGTGTGCGTGCCCTTCCTCAGGTCTCCGGTCTCGTCCACCGCGAGCACGGCCTGCTCGTCCGCCAGATGCTCCAGCACGTAGCCGCGCAGGTCGTCGCGGAGCAGGTCGGCGTCCCACTTTGCCCGCCCGAGCAGGTGCTGCAGCCCGTCCGGGGTGGTGTCCCCGATGTGCTCGGCTATGGTCCAGCAGTTCTAGCGCGGCAGGTCCGAGAGCAGTCCAAGGACCAAGTCCTGCACCCGACGCCGGGGTTCAACCCGCGCGAAGCGGCCCGCGATCCGCTGCATCAGGCGCCCTCGAACGACTCCTGCCACCGGGCACGGTCTACGCTGTGACCTGCGGCCACTGCACGATCTTCAGTCTTCACACACCGATGATCAACGGTGGCCGCACCCGTTTTCACAGCGCCCTCACCGCAGATCGCGCAAGGAGGACATATGCAACACGGCGAAGTCTGGTGGGTCGAGTTCGATGAGCGACGGCCGGTCGTGCTGCTGCCGGGAGACGAGGCGTCCGGGCTCCGGGTGATGCAGGTCGTCGCTCCGGCGGGCGTCGACATCAGCGGTCTGGGCATCGAAGTGGCCGTGGGCGCCACGGACGGACTGCCCTTTGAAGGCGTGCTGCGGTTCGCGTTCCCGCGTCCAGGCTTCACCCCTTGCACGTGGCTGACCACCGTGTCCCGGGACGACCTGGTCGAGCGGGCAGGCGTGCTGTCCTCCGTGAAGCTCAGGGAGATTGAGGACGCCCTCCGTGTTGCTGGACAGCCGCAGGAGTGGACCGCGACGGCAGCCGCGAAGCTCAGCGAGTGACCGCGCCGACGCCCAGCAGCCAAAGGACCGTGAGCATCGCCAGCACCCAGCCCAGGCCGGCTCCGGCCGCGTTGAGATACCGGCGCCGAGACGGTTCTCCCGGCGCATCGGCTTGGCGCGTCGCCCGCGGAAGGGTGCGCTGCCTGCTTCCTGCAGGGCTGCCGCCTCGGCCTCGTCCGCCGACAGCGCCCAGCGGAGCTTCGTACCCACCCACTCGGCGACGTACTGGCAATGCGCCTCGGCGGCCGGCGGCAGCCACTGGGCCGGTTCCTGTTCGGCCTTCGACCGGTTCGAACGGGTGGTGACCGCGACGAGGCTGCGGTGCGGTCGGGGCGGATCCGCAGGCACAGGAAGGCCGGCAGGTCGCCCTCCTCGCGCATGGCCGCGATGCATCGAGCCCGAAACTCTCCGCCGGGGCCGCGCCCGGCCGTAGTCTGTGTCGGCACGACAGGCGAAGGCACGGGGCCGCTGGCGCAGAGCGTCCCGCCCTGCGGGAGAGCAGCGGCGCAATGTCGGACCGGGCGTCCCGGCAGACGGTCCGGGCTGGTTCCCAGGAGAGGTTCGTGTGCTGTCAGAGGCAGCGGTCAGGATGTCGGTCATGACAGACGGAATGACCTGGCTCGCTGACCGGCAGGCCATAGCCTTCGGGGGCTATCACGTGGTGATGGCCCGAGGACTCTCGCCGCAGACGCTCGCCGAGCGTCTTGCGGCGGCCCTGCTGTACGACGCTGAGCACGTGGTCGTGCCGGTCGGGGACCACTCGGGAGCCTCGCTCCTGGAGCTCATGGACGACGACTACGACGTCGGGCTGCGCCTCGGCTCTGCCGGCGACTGGTCTTACGCGGTGGCGTACGGCGGCTGGCAATCCGCCTTCGGACCCCTGGCACCCCTCTCCGACGGCGGCGCGCATGTCTGCCTCCTGGAGTACGAGGAGGAGAACGGCAAGCCGGTGCCGCCCCAGTTCGCCTCCTTCCAGGACGGCCGGGTGCTGGCCGCCTTCAACCTGCACCTGGACCGGTCATGGGGCTACGAGAAGGTCGACGGCGATCCCGTCACGACCACAGGTCTGCAGGAGCGGCTCCCGGCCGCCGGCCTTCCCGACCCGGAACGTGGCCACAGGGACGTCCACCGCGTGGCACTGGGCGTCGTCGAAGAGTTCTTCGGGCTCTCGCTGCCCAGGGAGGTGATCGTCAGCGGGTCCCTGCCCGCCGTTCTGCTGGAACCTGTCTGACCCGCAACCCGACCGACACTCTCGGCGGCTCCCGCTGCAACCCAGCGATGAAATGGAGGATGGAGATGCACCTGTGGTTTTAACCTCTGTCCGCTTGGGTCTGCGGTCGCCTCTCCGTAGGGCGCGGCTTCCGATCACGCGGTAGGGGGAGCTGTTCGCGCACCCATGCGGGATCGGGGTTGGTGTGTAGCTGGCCCGCCACGACGACGGTCGGCACGGTCTCATTGCCGTCGTTGGCTGCCCTCACCGCTGCAGCTCCTGCCGGGTCACGCCAGATGTTGACCCAATGCAACTGACGGGCGCTGCGGCCCAGCCGGATGCGCAGTCTCATGCAGTACTTGCACCCCGGACGCCAGAACACGATTGGCCGACCGTCGACCACGCTGCGGCGTTGGGCCTCCCCCGCACCGATCGATCTCGGGAACATCAGAGGCGAGTTCACGCCCGCGAGCGCCAGAAACGGCGGCAGAAGTGCTGCGGCTGTGCCGAGGCTCCCTTTGGCGATCTGCCCAGTCGCGACGACTGAGCCGCAGAGCACAAGCAGAATGGGCAGTAACCAAGCGCGCATCATGGTGACGCAGACTATCGAAGGAGTCGAAAGGCTCCTCGAACCAGAAGCTGTTCGGGTCGGGCAACCATGCCTCTCACGACGGGTCCACGCCGACGGATTCTGGGGGCGAGGTGGTCGAGCTACAGGGTTCGGCCGGCGGTGACGCCCGGCGGGAGACAAGCGGTGCGACATCGGGCCGGGCGTCCCGGCAGGCGGCCCGGGCGCCAGAGGGCGGGGACACCTCGTTGAAAGGTGACCAGGACTGTTCGCCGCCGCTGACCGGCGGCCGGTCAGCTGGCCTGCGGCTGCTGCTGCTCGACGCGCGCGCTGTCCAGGACGTGCCGCCAGGAAGCAACGCCCGGTCTGCGGCGCAGCAGTGCGCGGCGTTCGCGCTCGGTCATGCCGCCCCACACACCCCACTCGATGCGGTTGTCGAGTGCTTCCACCAGGCAGTCGATGCGTACGGGGCAGCCCTCGCAGACAGCCTTGGCCCGCCTCTGACGGGTGCTCTCGGCGAACAGTTCGTCCGGGTCGGCGCCGCGGCAGGCGGCGTCCTCCTGCCAGTACTTCACGGTCGTCATCGTGTTCCTCCCCCGTCGCGTTCGGCGACGGCACCGAGCCTATGCCCAGGTCACCGCCGATCATTCCCCACATGTCCGCAAGGGGGGCGGTCGGACGGGACTGTAACTATTGGACATTTGAGGTGAGTAACATCCGAAAGCAACGGCGTCCTCCCCGCACGGACTTCGACCTCGCCCCACCTGCCGGCGTCGGCCCGTTGCGACTCACCTACTCACGCGGCGACGGGTGTGGGTGCGGGCTGAGAGCACGAGCGCGCCCACGGCGGCGGCCATCAGCGGGAGGGCGAAGTGGCCGTCGAGGGGCCCGGCCAGGGCGGTGCCTGCGGCCAGCCCGAGGCGGATCGCGCTGGACATCCAACCGACCCCCTCCGTGGTCGTCCCCAGCGGGGCCAGCGCGGTCACCGCCAGACCGGCCACGGTAAGCACCGGGACGAACAGCGCGCCGGGCAGCAACACCGCGGCGAGCACCACGGGGGCCGGGAGCGGACGATCAGGGGCAGCCAGCACGCCGCGAACACCGTCCCCAGCAGGAGGAGATGACGCGGCCGGGGGGCGGTGACCGGTTGTGTCAGCGGGAGCGGCAACGTCTGCCAATTGCTTCGGGCAGTACTTAGCTGATCAGCCGGGTGGGAGAGTTCGTGAGGGCTGACAGCCTTGGGCAGCCCATGGTGAGCTTGGCAGTTGTGGTGACTGCCGTGTGGGTGCGATCCGGGTTCAGGCGACAGGAGAAAGATTGCTCAACGGCGATGACATTCCTCGGGAGCAACAGTCTCCTTCGGGAATGCCCCTGTCGAAGTCCTGCGGGGGCCGGGGCACGCAGTTCACGATTCTGGACAGGAGTACAGCCCATATGAGTAACGCGGCATTGACAGCGGACCGCAAGCGTGACGCCGGGGTGTGGCCCTTGATCCACGCTGAGAGAGCGGCGCTGGCAGCCGATCTGGCAGATCTGACGGACGAGCAGTGGGCGACGCCGTCGCTTTGCACTGGCCTGACAGCGCGTGAGGTGCTGGCGCACCTGACCGCGGGCGCGAGCCTCAATACGATGCGCTGGCTGGCGGGTGTGATCCGCTGCCGGTTCGACTTCGACAAGCAGGTGGCCATGCGGCTGGCCCAGCAACTCGGCACGACCCCGGGCGAGACTCTTGAACGTTTCCGGCGCACCGTCCCGAGCACGACCAAGCCTCCCCTGCCTGCCATCGCCATGCTGGGCGAGACGATCGTGCACGGCGAAGACATCCGGCGCCCGCTGGGCATCCGCCGTGACTATCCGGTCGATGTCGTGGCGAGGACGGCCGGGTACTACCAGGGGTCAGACCTTGTAGTCGTCGCCAAGGGCCGCATCAGCGGCCTGCGGCTCGTGGCCGATGACAGCCCGTTCACCAGCGGTTCGGGGCCCCTCGTGTCCGGCCGCACCGTGGCCTTGATCATGGCCATGACTGGTCGCGCCACGTACGTGGACGATCTCGAAGGCGATGGTGTGGAACTGCTTCGAAGCCGCTGCGGGACATCGTGACACGGTGTCGTGTCCTCCAGCCCGGCTCCGGAGCAGCAGCCGACGTGCGCCAGGGCTGACCCGGGGTGAGTGGTCATCTTGGTGATGGCGGGCCCTGCTCCGGTGCTCACGCGGTGGCGGGCGCGCGGGTGTGGGTGCAGGCGGTGAGTATGAGCACGCCCAGGGCGGCGGCCATCAGCGGCAGCGCGAAGTGGCCGTCGAGGGGCCCGGCCAGGGCGGTGCCTGCGGCCAGCCCGAGGCGGATCGCGCTGGACATCCAACCGACCCCCTCCGTGGTCGTCCCCAGCGGGGCCAGCGCGGTCACCGCCAGACCGGCCACGGTAAGCACCGGGACGAACAGCGCGCCGGGCAGCAACACCGCGGCGAGCACCACGGGGGCCGGGAGCGGACGATCAGGGGCAGCCAGCACGCCGCGAACACCGTCCCCAGCAGGAGGAGATGACGCGGCCGGGGGGGTGGCGGGCTGGCAGCGGGCGAAGACCACGCCGCCGGCCAGGCCCGCGCCGGAGAACACAGCGGGCAGTGCGCCCGCCAGCCAGGAGGCGTCCTGCCGGTCGGCCACGGCGATCGCGGCGACGTCGAGCGCGCCGACGGTCACGCCGAGGCAGACCAGAGCAGTGTGGGCGAGGTCGAGGAACAGGCGTACCCGCGTACGTTCCACACCGCGGCGGTCCTCGCGGGCACGACCGAGCACGTCGTGCTGTGTCACGCCCATCACCCCTGGATCGCGTTCGCTCAGGAGCGCCGGGACTGGTACACCGAGGAGTTCCTTGCCCCGCCGCCGTGCGCCCGTAGCTTCACCGACCTGGGCTTCGTCGTGCTCGATCACGGGGAGCTCACGCTGCCGCTCGCAGACGTTGACACCTCGGTCCTCACCCAGGGCGAGTGGCGCGAGATCCGCCTCTACGGCATCACCAGGCTGGGCGGAGTGCTCTTCAACGCCTGGGACTGACGCGCAGGCGCGCCTCGGGCCGTCGGCCAGTCGGCGGCTGAGCCAGGCGTCGTCCGCCTCGTGCAGGACGACGGCGAGCTCGTCCGGAGTGCGTTCGCGCAGACCGTCGGGGCCGGCCAGCATGCGGGCGCCCGTGTCCAGGTCCAGCCACCGTCGCAGCGCCTCCTCACGGCCGTAGACGACCTCCTGCACCGAGACCCGTGCGAGGTCGAACCCGGGACGGGCGATACCCGTCTCCCCCAGCCTCGGCAGCTCCGACTCCACGCCACCGGACCAGCCGGCTAGCTGGCCGGGCGGGTCGAGCCACACCAGGGCGTAGGCGTCCGCTCCCTGCCCGGACAGCCACGTGCCGAACTCACCGGGCGGGGGCGCGCTCTGCTCACTCATCCACGGGGCCGTCTGCTCGAACGGCGGTGGCACGCCGCGCGGCCCGGGGACGGCGGCAGACAGCAGCCTGCCTTCACCGGTGGCAGCCGCCGCCGCGACGGACGGCGGCGTTCCGCCCGGCGGGAGCGCGGGGGTGCCGTTCAGCAGCCCCGTCCCGCGAGGCGGGAAGGGGAGGGGCCACATCTGTTGATGCTCCACAGTCGGCTCGTCCTGATACATGGCTTGCGCCGCTTAGTTCGGCCTCTTGGCAGGGGTTGTCATACTTCCCGGATGGAGATGCAGGCCGTGGAGGCTGGGCGGCGCTGGCTTGCGGAGCGGGGCATCAGGCAGGTGCGCGAGGGGTGGATGAGCGACGAGGAGCCGGACGTGCTGCTCACCGCCAACCAGGTGGCGCACTCCTGGGCCGGCGAGGTATTCGCCGAAGACCTGGATGCAGCCGAGCAGCTGCGACTGGCGTTCGGGCTGCTGGACCTCCTCGACGACTACTGGGTCACCTGCGAGATCCGGTTCGCGAACGCGAGTGCGGCAGGCCCGCTGCCGGCCGGCGTGCTGTGGGACGGCTACCGACGGCGGCTGGAGGCGGACAGGGACGTCGAGGCGGTCACCTACTCACTGTGGGTGGACTGGTTCGAGGACCGCACCACGTCCGCGACGGCTTTCACCGAGGTCCTCGGCAACGACATCGACCGCGTGGTCGCGGAGCGATCGGAGGCTCGGCTCCGCCGGGCCCGTCGGGTTCTGGAGTGCTCGGGCCCGGTGCCGTGGCCGGTGAAAGAGCGCACGTACCGCACCGCCGTGCAACTGCCCGCCCTGCACCCCGCGCTGTTCCGTGCTCTGCGGGCAGGCTTCCACGACATCTACGGCGACCTGGAACCAGCAGCCGCGCTCTCTCTGCTCGACCGGCTGGATCTCCCCGCCGATACCCCACACCGCGCCGAACTGCGCCACGTCCTCGCCGCGGGGCATCACAACCACTACCGCAGCCCTCGCGCCTGGGACGAGGCGGTTCGCTCCCGCTCCTGAGCCGAAGCCTGGCACTCAGTCGAACATGCCGGCGTACGGGTCTGGTTCGCCGGTCATCGGATCCAGGCCCGCGTGGAACCGGCGTTCCTGTTCCTCGTGGTGGACGAAGGTGCCCACGCGTCCCCACAGCGACAGGTCGCTGAGGGGGCACTCGTCGAAGTCGGCGGTCATGAGCCGCCTGAGGAATGCGGCCATGCCACAGTCGAACAGTGCCCAGTGGGGACTGTCGTGCCGTCTGAACACGACCACAGGCCACTGGTCAGGGTCCGGTCCGGTCATCAGCCAGCCGAGTTCGTTCGCGTTGCATCCGCTGGCCCAGGGCAGGACCCGGTCAGCACTCAGCTGGATTCCGGGTACTCCGCCCTCCATGGCCCACAGCTCCCGGAACCCCGCAGTGTGACCGGTGATCGACCCCTTCCAGCCGTTCCCGGTCGGCAGAGGCGGGAGAACGCTCAGGTCATCGATGCCGCCGCCACCGTAGACCGCCATGAAGCCCCGATAGTCGGACGGAAGAGCAGTCCCCAGGGCGGCTTCGGCTGCCGCCCAGTCCACCTGCTCGTCCGCACCCCACTGGCTGTGCAGAATCCGCTGCAACGCCTCTACGTCAGCTCGGCCCGCCATCTGTCCCCCTGATTCTCGTGCTGCTGCACGATACCCAGGCGACCACCAGGCACGTACCTCCAGCAGACACTGTCCGAGACCCGGCCCGGCACCCCTCGTCGCGTTCATGCCGAACCGAGCAGACGCGGACGACTGGATGGAGCACAGCACCCCGGTCTTCTCCTCCGGGGCCGGTAGCCGAGGCGGGGCAGCGGCTGGCGGGAAAGGGGCACCCCGAGCCGGCCTACAAAGGTCCCAGCTCGCCGTCGGTCGTGAAGCGTGTCAAGGATTCTTCCAGCAGCTCGAGGAACTGACGCAGGTCACCGGCTACTTGGTCGAGCTCCGGTTCGTCCAGCGACGCTGTCCGCGTCCGGTGCACCGTCCCGTCGAGGCCCGCGACGTAGGACAGGCCGCCTCCGTTCGAGCCGATGACCAGACCGTGGACCTTCCGGCCGGTGCACGCCACCCAGGCTGTGCCCGACCAGCACCGCCGGGCCGTTCCTGGCCGCGCGCCGCACGATGCCCGTGACGCGCGCCTCGTAGTCGTCCAGCCCGAGGCCCTTCAGCGGGGATGGCTCGGCCGCCATCGCTTCGAGGTCCTGCCGCTGGTGCGACTCCGGGACGAAAGCCTCCGTGCCATGCTGCGGCTGGTCCACCATGACGACGTGGTGACCGCTCAGCGTCAGCTCCCGCGCGATCGGCATCCAGAACGGGTCGGCGCTGTGGGTACCGTGTACCAGCACGTAGGTGGTGAGCCCGCGACGTGGCTTCGCCGCCGCTCGCGAGGCTCCGCACCCGCCGGCCAGGGCGGCACCCCCAGCGCGAGCCCCAGACCGCGCAGCGCCGTCCGCCTGGTGGTATCCGTTCGTTGTTCGTTCGTGGCATCCATCATGTTCGGCAGTCGGTACTGGAAACGCAGACCCACAGTCACGACGAGCTGAGACGCCACTCTCCATTTCCCCCTGGCAGAGACGACAATCCGGGACACCAGCCTCGGCACGTCTCACCGCACAGTGCATCATGCCTGGTCAGCGCGATGCCTCGGTGCTGGATCCCATGGGACGGGACAGTGCCGCAGCGCCCTCGTGGACGGCTGCCTCGCCGGGACCGGCCTGGCCGGGGCCCGACTGAGCAACGACACGACAGGAAAAGTTCGACCTCGGTAACACGGCTCAGCTCATCGGGTCCGCAGCGACACGCCGTCATCACGGGGGTGAGAAGGCATCAGAACATCACTCTGAAAGCCTAATAGTATGTCAATCGCCTTTTTCAGTACCTGACCTGAGGTTCCGTCAGGTTGTGGAAGGGGCCGGAGAATACCCCGTTCGGAGCTGAATCCCCGGCTTCTCGAAATGCCCGTCATATCGGCTCTGGGTAAGTTCGTTCACGAGCCGGCCGAACGGTCCGGCGTCTCTGTTCGAACAGGAGATGGTGAGATGAAGCTTCGTGCGACCATGGTCACCGCCGGAGTGTCGGCTGCTGCGGCTCTGGCCGTGACCGGCATCACCTACGCCTCGGCCGGCACCGCTTCGGCGCCCCAGGAGGTTCCGGCCGCCGTGGCCGCCCCGACCGGCGGCGACAGCGGCAACAGCAAGGGCGACGAAGGCAAGGGCAACGAAGGAAAGGGCAACGAAGGCAAGGACGAAGGCAGGGGCTACGGAGGCAAGGGCCACGACCGGGGCGACGACTACGAGGACGAGGGCCGTATCCAGATCAACGAGCGGTCCTACTCTGCTCACGCCGGTGACTGCATCACCGTGGTCAGCGGCCTGGGCGCGAAGACCCTGAACATCCGCAACGACAGCCGCAAGACCGTCGAGGTCTTCCGCGGGGCCGTCTGCGACAACGGTGCTCCCATCGCCACGGTCGGACGCCACAGCTCCAGCTACGGCGTGCGCCCCGGACACGTCAAGAGCATCGACATCGACGACGGTGTCCTGGCCAGCTTCCGGGTGACCAAGAGCCACCACGACGAGTACTAGGCCACGGCCGCCCGCATAAGTGGAACCCCGGCCCGCTGGAATCGGGCCGGGGTCCCAGTTTGGCCCATGCGCGTAGCGGTCACGCCCGGGCGGCGAAGGCGGACTCCAGCGCGTGCCTGCGCCGCCGGTACGGTTACCTGGTCGTGTCACCGGCCAGCCGAAGTCGGCCGACTTCCGGGGCTCCCAGCAGGACCGTCCGGTTCGGCCTCGGTGGCCCGGCCCGGCCCGGTCCAGGGCGGGCGTGACGTGCCGAGCCCCACGATGCCCGGGGCGGCCAGGTGCCAGGTCAACTGGTCGAAACACCGAGAACGACACAATGAGCCTGGACTCCGATGTGCAGGATGTCCTGGCTGCGGAAGCTGCCAGGCTGATCATGATGCAAGGTCATTCCACCAGCCGGCGCTCATGGTGCCGTCATCACGTCCAGCGGGTCGACACCTCGACCGAGCGGGACCCCTGCTCCTGCCCGCTGGTCTGGACAGCCACGGAATCGCCAGCCGGCCGATGTGCTGCTCGGAAACCCTCTCCCCTGCCTTGACCGGACGTCCGATCCCGCGGCTCTCCGCCGGTCGGTCACGGTCGTTGTCCGAGGTGGCCGGTTGACATATTGCGGACCGGTGCGAGGCTGAAGGGGACACTGTTCAGCCGTCGCGTCACGTAGAGCCTGACAATGCCGCCCACCGGGTCCAGTCACCCACCAGTTCGCGGCGGCGACAGATGCTCCGCAGGGGGGACAGGTCCGGGACGCGAAGTGAGGCGATCGAATGGACCGGGTTCCCGAGGTGGCCGTGGTAGGAGCCGGCATCGTCGGACTCTGCACCGCCTATGCACTGGCCGAACGCGGAACAAGGGCGCGGGTCTATGAAAGCGGCGTTCCAGGCCATGGGCAGTCCAGTGGCCAGTCACGCATATTCCGCCACGCGCATGACGACGCCCGCCTAGTTGAATTCACCCGGCAGGGCCGTGGCGTCTGGGACGAGTGGGCCGACCGGTTGGGCGCCGAACTGATCTCCCAGGACGGAGTGGTCGCCCTGGGCGATCCCGTTCCTGAGAGACTGCGCATTCTCCACGATGCCGGCGGCATACCGGCCCGGGCCGTGGACAGCGCCGAGCTTCACGCCCGCATGCCGCTCCTCGCCGACTATCACGGTAACGCGATGCTCGATGAGGACGGCGGTGCCATCCGCACCCGTGTCGCGGTAGAGGGCCTGGGCGACGCGCTGGGTGACTCTGTGGTCACCGACGAGGTCATCTCGCTGCATCGGACGGGCCGCGGCACGGTGGAGGTGCTCAGCGCCGTCGGCCGCGAAGAGTACGCAACGGCCGTGGTGTGCGCCGGCCTGGGCACCGCGCGGCTGGCGCGCAGCGTGGGGCTCTCGCTCCCCGTACAGCCGGCAGCGCACGTCCGCCTCACCTTCCAGGTCAGGGGAGCGCCTCCGGAACGGGTTGCCTGCCTGCAGGACAGCAGCGGCGACTTCGGAGAGGTTGGCGTCTACGCAGCCCCCTACCCCGGCAACAGCCGATATGCGGTGGGCCTCAGTCAAACGGTCGAGGTGCGGGAGGACGGCAGCTTCGCGGACCCCGAAGCGCTGGTGGCGCTCAACGACCGCGCCCGCGGGTACGTCTCGCGCGCACTGCCCGACCTCGACCCCGAGCCCGTCGAGTACCTGCACTGCTGGGTGACGAGCCTGCCGTGGAGCGAAGACGGCATGGCGGTCTGGGAAGCCGACGAGAGGATCTTTTTCGCCGCCGGGCACAACCTGTTCAAACAGGCGCCTCGACTGGGACGGGCATTGGCCAGCGCGGCCATGGCCGAAGGACTCGAGGAGAACCTGCGTCCGGCGGCAGCACTCGGCCAGCCCCGCTGAATGCCCCGACAGTCGGCGCAGCCCGCCCCGACGACGTGGTACCTACGAGGGGCGAGGAAACCGGTACGCCCCGGCCTTCCCGGAGGCAGCTATGTCGTGTCCCCGTTTCCGAGAACTCTTCCGTGTTCGGTTGGTTGCTCTCATCCACGATCTTGAAGGTTCATGGTGGAGCCCGGCTGAGCGGCATCGGCTCCTTGCTCAGCCGCAGTTCACCGCTGGCATCCGTGTGGTGGGTGGCCATGGCGATCTGCAGCATGACGTGCCCTGCACCCGGGCGATCGCGAAAACTCCCTCCTAGGCTGGTCGTCAACCCGGGCCGGGGGGCGCATCGGTGATCGCGGTGCCATTCGGAAAGATCCCGATCACATCAGCGGCAGCGGCAGCGGCAGCGGCAGCGGCGCGACGCGGACGGCTTTCGCTGGATGAACCATGGGCCCAACGGGGAATCTTGGCGCGTGCCGCAGGAGAATCCCATTCCGGTCTGAGGTGTGTGCCGTTGTGCAGTTGGTGGTTGGCAGTCTTGGCCACCGTTATATCCAGGAGGAAGCCATGGCGGATCCGCGGTCGGTCATCCTTCCTGGCGGGGTTGCGGTCCCGGCGCTCGGTCAGGGCACCTGGGGGAGGATCCCGGGCGCCGCGCGGCCGAAGTGTCGGCCCTGCGCGCCGGCCTGGACCTGGGAATGACCCCTCATCGACACCGCGGAGATGTACGGGCACGGCGCGGCGGAGGAAGTGGTGGCTGAGGCGGTGTCCGCTACAGCCCAACTTAGATCCCACCGGTCCGCCACTTATCTGTATGTCGGCCACGCCAACGCCCTGCGCTTTGGCACCCACCGTCAAGTTCGGGACGTCTGGGCGACCTGCCCTGACCGTCTACGGCATCCTCCGCGCTGGCCCGTCGCGAACCGCGGTATCAGCGAGGCGAGCAACTACTCATGACCGGTGCGTTCATGACGACGTACCACCCCACCGTGATCCACGACCTGATGATCTTTGAAGACGGACCCTAGCTGTATTCCCGCGTGACACGCGCTGCCGACGGGGGCGGAGGTGTGAGTGATCCGTCTGATGGTGTCTGCGAGGTGAGGGCATCGTCGCCGTAGAGGGCCTGTACCCAGTTGGTCTGGTAGACGGTGTCGAGGTAGCGCTCTCCGAGGTCCGGGGCAATCGCCACAGGAGTCAGGTCGCGTGTGCCGTGCCGTGCGAGCCAGCTCGTCGCGCCGCTGACCACCGTGCCGGTGGAGCCTCCGAAGAGGAAGCCGCGCCTGGCCAGGCTCCGGCACGTGCGGATGGCGTCGGCCTCCTCGACCCGCACCGCCTCGTCCACGTACGCCTCGTCGAGCAGTGGCGGCCGTACGCTCATGCCCAGGCCGGGGATCATGCGGCGGCCCGGCGGGTCGCCGAAGATGGCCGAGCCGACGGTGTCCACCGCGACGATCCGCACCGGACGGTGCCAGGAGCGGAACCAGCGGGCACACCCCATCAGCGTTCCGGTGGTGCCGACGCCGATGAACAGAACGTCCAGTTGGGGGAAGCGGTGAGCGATGGCGGGAGCGGTCCTGCGATAGTGAGCCTTCCAGTTGTCGGCATTGGTGTACTGGCTCAGCCACACGTAACGGTCGTCCGAAGCGCACAGGTTTCGCACGTAGGCCAGCCGGGCGCCCAGGAGTCCGCCGGCGGCGGCCTCGTCGGAGACGACACGGACCTGGCTGCCCAGTGCCTCCATCATCAGGCGGGTGGCGAGGTTGCAGCGGGAATCGGTCACGCAGACGAACTGGTATCCCTTGCTCGCTGCGATCACGCTCAGGGCGACACCGAGGTTTCCGGAGGACGACTCCACCAGGATCGAATCCCGTGTCAGGGTCCCGCTCCGCTCGGCGGACTCCACCATCTCGGTCGCGGCCTTCAGCTTGATCGAACCGGCGAAGTTGAAGCCCTCGCACTTGAGGAACAGCCGGCGCCCGGACAACGAGGCGAGGTCGACGTAGAGGTCCTCTTCGTTGAAGGCCTGGGGGACGGATATGACTGGCACGATGGTCTCCTCGGGTGCGACCGGTTGGTCGGCGGGCCGTCTCAGCCGTGCCGCCGGAGTTCGTGGAAAAAGTCCTCGACGATCCGTAGTTCGCCTGACATGACCACCTCGTCGTAGACGTACTTGCCTACGGCGAGGTCGAGCACCCCCAGGCCGAACGGTGAGAAAACCACCGGCCGGCCGGAGGGCACCGTCACCCGGTCGGCCATCACGTCGTCGAGCGTGCCGAGCAGGAAGTCCCGGCTGCCGGTGAGGCGTTCGGTCAGGTGCGTTGAGGTGGCAGCCCTGAGACAGTGGTCGATGTCGTCAACAACGTTGGTGGCGGACAGCAGCACCTGGGGTGCGAGATCCCGCAGGGACACGTGCAGCACCACCGGGTTGTGGCGGAACCAGGACGGGTCGTCGATGTACGGCCGTCCGGCGACCGTGGCGAAGACGATCAGGTCGCTGTTACGGACCAGCTCCTCGGCGCTTGGGTGGACCGTGACGCGGCCGACGGCCCCGGCCTGCTCCAAGTACATCCGGAAGCCCGCCGAACTGTCGGCGGACAGGTCGTGCACGCCGATGGCATCGAACGACCAGCCGGTGCGGTCGAGATAGGTGTGAACGTAGCGGGCGATCAAGCCCGCCCCGACGAAGCCCAGCCGGGCGGGCCGAGGCCGTCCTCGGCTGAGCCGGTCAGCCGCCGACGCGGCGGACGCAGCGGTCCTGGCGGCACTGATGATCGAGCTCTCCAGGCAGGCGAAGGGGTAACCGGTGGCGTGGTCGTTGAGGATGAGCACGGCCGACGCCCGCGGGATGTCGGAGGCGACGTTGCCCGGGAAGCTGGAAATCCATTTCAGGCCGTCCACTTGGTAGTCGCCGCCCAGTGAGGCGGGCAGGGCGATGATGCGCGAGGAGGGCCGGTCGGGAAGGTGGAGGAAGCAGGACGGCGGATTGACCGAGTGTCCGGCGCCGTGCAGGCGGTACGCCTCCTCGACCACGTCCACCACGGCCTTCTCCCGTCCTTCGAGTACCTCCTTGACCTGGACGCCGGGGATGACCGCGAAGGGCGGCACCTTCGGCGTGTCCTCGTAGGCGGTCTCCGGTACGGGGTGTGTGGTGGTCATGACGCTGCCCTCCTGGTGCGCGCCGCGGTGTGGTGGGGCAGGAGGTTTATGGGATTGCCCATGGCCACGACCACCTCCCTGGGCCCCTCGTATGCTTCCCGGCTGTGCGCGGTGCGCAGGTTGTCCACGGCGATCAGGTCTCCCGCCTGCCAGGGCCGGCGCACGGTGTGTGCTTCGTAGGCCTTGTTGATCTGTTCCACGACGTCGGGGGGCACGGGGTCGCCGTTGCCGTAGCGGGTGTTGAAGGGCAGGCCGTCGGGTCCGTACTCCTCGATGAGGAACTCCCGAACGTCGGGGGCCATGGTCCACTCGTTGAGGAACGCGATCTGGTTGAACCAGCAGCGCCGGCCGGAGACCGGGTGGCGCAGCACGGCGGCGCGGTGCTGCCGGGTGCGCAGTGAGCCGTCCGGTTGCCAGGAGTAGTCGATGGCGTGGTCCCGGCAGTACGCCTCGACGGAGTCGCGGTCCTCGGTGCCGAAGGACTGGGTCAGCGTGGCGCCGATCTCGTCGTTGTATGTGCGGGTGAGCAGCCAGCCCTCCTGTTCGAAGCGGTCGACCAGATCGGGGGGCAGCGTTCGCAGCACGGCGGCCGCGTCGGCCACGGCCGTGGCGCCGCCCTCGGTGGGGGGCTGGAGGCAGGCGAACAGCAGCAGTTCGGGGCACTGTGTCGTGTAGCTCACCTCGTGGTGCATGCACATGGTCTGGTTGGGCGGCCACGTGGACGATGAGTAGATGCCCGTCGCATGCATGTCGCGGGCGGCGAACGCTTCCCGTTCGGTCGCCGGACGGTCGGCCAGCCGGTTAAGCACCGTCTCGACGTCGGACGGGGTGCGCAGACCGAGGCCGTGGACGGTGAGCGCGCCGTGCTCGGCAATGATGCTGCGCAGGGTGCGCCGGTGCTCGGCCGTCCAGGCCGCTGCGTCCGCGACGTCATGGGCTTCGATGACCGGGGGTTCGGCGGGGGTCGGTGATGCGGTGCCGTTCGTGGCGGGCGCGGCCGGTTCGGCGGGGGCTGAAGGCTTACGGAAGAGTCCGGACAGCATGGTGGTCTCCTTGGGGAGCTGGTGTCAGGGTGCTGCCGGAGGTACGGCGGCGTGGAACGCAATGTCGGCGGCCTCCTGGAAGGAAGGCGCACGGATCACTTCGGCCCGGCCCGGCGTTCGGCTCCGCTGCAGGGCGTGGGCCGCCTCCTGGGCGGCCGCCGCGCCGGAGCCGTCGCCCCAGAACAGGATGCGGTCGGCGTGGAGCCGGTCGGTTGCCTGCACGATGCGTGCGGCGTCCGGCACGGCGGCGACGTGCACGGCGAGGCCGCTGGCTGCGGCCAGGCCGGTTCGCCGCAGGGCGTCGGCCGGCGAGCCGAGGCCGGCCGCCGTGCGACCGGTGTCGGGGAAGCAGATCAGGGCGGCGCGTGCCGGGTGATCGGGGATCAGGAGAGGGTGCAGCACGGCGGGAGCCGGCTCGGACCGGGTGTCGATGAGATGGGCGAGGTCGGCGAGTACCGGGTGGGCGGTGAGGTCGCGCGGGGAGATGGCCTTGCCAAGTCTGACCGCGAGGCGCACGGCCGTCAGGGAGGTGCCGCCGAGGGAAAAGAAGTCCTTGTTTCGGTCGATTTGTTCTATGGGTGTGTCGAGTACTGCCGCCCAGGCAACGGCGAGCCGCCGTTCGGTCGGTGTCCGCGGTGGGGACGGGGCCTCGGAGGCCGTACCGAGTGCTCCGGCGAGGGCTGCCAAAGCGTTCTTGTCGGTCTTGCCGTTGGCCGTGAGAGGCATGCGGTCCAGCTGGTGGCAGGAGGCCGGGATCATGTATGCGGGCAGCAGTTCGCCTAGCCGTGCCCGCACGTCCTCGGCGGTCAGGGTCCGCGCGCCGGTGCAGAAGGCGGTCAGTTGCCGGTCTTGGCCCTCCGCTCCGGTCACCACGATCGCACCGTCGTGGACGCCGGGCACCCGCAGCAGGGCGTTCTCGACTTCGCCGATCTCGACGCGGAACCCGCGGATCTTGACCTGCGCGTCCTGGCGGCCGAGGAACTCCAGCTTGCCGTCGGGCAGCCAGCGGCCGAAGTCACCGCCCCGGTAGAGCCGTTGCCCTGGACGGTGAGGATCGCTCAGGTAGGCGAGCCGGGTGCGTTCGGGGTCGTTGACGTACCCGCGGCCGACGCAGATCCCGGAGAAGACGATGGCGCCGGGCGCGCCGAGCGGGACGGGAACAAGGTGGTCGTCGACGACATAGACGCGCACGTTGCGTACGGGCCGGCCCAGGGGGATCCGGTCGCCCGGCGGCGCGCGGTCCAGCACCTCGTGGTTGGTGTCGTCACTGGTCTCGGTGAGGCCGTAGGCGTTGACGAGGCGGAGACCGGGGCCGCCGCCGAACCAGCGCTGGACGAGCTCCGCCTTGAGGGCTTCGCCGGTGACCGAAACGCACCGCAGGTCCGGCAGATGGCGGGGGCGGCGTTCGAGCGCGGTGAGGAGGACGTCGAGGTAGGAGGGCACCACCTGGAGGATGTCGACCCGGCCCTCGGTGATCGTGTCGAGGAACCGGTCCGTGTCGAGGACCGCTTCCTGATCGACCAGCAGGGTCCGCCCGCCCGTCAGCAGTGCGGCCAGGAGCTGCCAGAGCGAGATGTCGAAGCACTGTGAGGCGGTCTGTGCGACGACTGTCCCCTCGTCGATGCCCAGGTCGTCGATCTTGGCGAGGAGGTGGTTGAGCAGGCCCGCGTGCTCGCACATCGCGCCCTTGGGCTCACCGGTGGATCCGGAGGTGAAGAAGACGTACGCAAGCGAGTCCGCGGGGACGTCCACGCCGGGGTCGGTGTCGTTGCCGGCTGCCTCGGCGATGTCCGGGACGAGCACCTTGCGAGTGCCGGGCAGCAAGGCCAGGGCCTGGTCCAGATGGGCGGTACTGCCCGGTTCGGTGAGTACGAGCGTGCAGTCGGCGCGGGCGAGCACGGTGGTCATGCGATCGGGCGGGTAGTGCGGGTCGAGGGGTAGGTAGGCGCCTCCGGCCTTCAGCACGGCGAGTACGGCGACCGGCCAGTTCAGGTCGCGTTCGGTCACTACTGCGACCACCTCCTCGGGGCGCAGCCCCTGGTCGAGCAGGGCGTGCGCCAGCCGGTTGGCGCGTACGTCGAGTTCCCGGTACGTCCACCGCCGGTCGCGGTGGACTACGGCGACGGCATCGGGGTGCCGGTGCGCACGCTCCTGGAACAGTTCGTGGAAGCGGCGGTCGGGCAGCGGGCGGCAGGGCCCGGCGAGCGCGTCGATCTGGAAACGGATCTCCTCGGCCGTCAGCAGGCTGTGCCGGTCGTGCGGGGCGTCCGGACGGACGGCGATCTGTTCGAGGGCGCGCAGGTGATAGCTGCCGATGCGGGCGGCGCAGTCAGCGTCGAGCAGGTCGGTCCGGTACCGCAGTCGCAGGGCGCGCCGGCCGTCCTGCTCTCCGGCGGCCACGACGAGCACCGTGCCGTCCGTGGAGCTGGCCGGCTCGTGCCCGACCGGGTCGAACACCACCTCGCATCCCGGTGGGGCCGAGGTCGCGGGCTGCGTCGCGAAAGCCCGCGCCTGCGCCTGCCGGGCCGCAAAGACCAGTTCGCGCCAGCTGCCGGATGCCACCGTCAGTTCCCAGGGCAGGAACCCGGTGCCCGCGGGCGGCCGATATCCGCTGCGGACGGCGGGGGCGCCGGAGAGGAGGGCGAGGACCTTCGCGTGCGCCGCGAGGAGGATCGCGGTCAGCGGCACGCCGAGCTCCCGGGCCCGCTGCTCGAGGGCCGCCGTGACGTCGTGGGGGACGGGGGTGTCGTGCCGCGCGGTGCCGGGGCGGGGGCCGCTGGTCCAGCGGGGCGCGGTCGTGAAGACCTCCTCTGGCGAGGTCTCGTGTCCCATGTCGTGGCCGCTGGTCGCTGTCGTCGTCATCACCGCTCACCTCCGTGGGTGTCAGATACGGGGCGGGCAGGGTTTCCGGCCCAGCGAGCGCCCTCGGGGACCGTCTCGCCCTTCATCAGGAAGGTGTCGGCTGCCAGCTCCACGCCGTCGCCGACTGTCACGCCGTAGTGCACCAGCGCTCCGACCCCGAGGGTGCAGTGTGCGCCGATCTCGCTGCGGTCCGACTTGAACGTGCCGTCCTCCTGGGAGTGGCACTGCACGACGCTGCCGGCGTTGAGCGTGCAGCCGTCGCCGACGGCGACCATGGGGCGCTCGGTGAACGTGCATCCGTCGTCGAACACTCGCCGGCCGATGCGGACGCCGAGCAGCCGCCATACCGCGCTCTTGAACGGCGTGCCGTTGAGGACGTGCAGATGGATCTCCGAGGGCACCTTCCAGTAGCGCTCGCGGTACCAGAAACGGCGGTCGTAGATCGAGCAGAACAGCGGCTCCGGCCGGTGCCGCACAGTCAGGGCCCTCTCGACCAGGACGAAGTAGAGGACGGTGAAGGGCAGCAGCAGGACGGTGGCCAGCCCGAGCACCACCATGCCCAAGTGCGGGTACAGGCTTGCCGCGCCGGCGAAGAGGGCGGTGACGCCGAAGAAGTAGAGCCACCCCGTGAACAGGTAACAGAGCATCGTGACCGCGTTGTGCCGGTTCTTGGCCGCCAGGCGGGCGCGCAGTGCGTCGCCGTCCTTGAGATCGTCGAAGGTGCTGTCGCGCAGTACCGACCTCGGTATCTCGAAGCAGGGGGAGCCGAGCAGGCCCACGTCGTGCCTCAGCGGTCCGTCGACAGGCACCATCACCTTCGTGGCGAGCAGGCAGTTGTCGCCGGTCCGCCCCTGGGAGGGGTAGGCGATGCGGTTGCCGAGGAAGTTGTGCGCGCCGATCGAGGTCGCAGACAGCCGGAAGGAGGTGTTCGAGTAGTCGGCGTTCATCAAGGAGAGCCCGTCGGCGACCATGGTCCCGGTGCCGACCGTGCTGGCGAAGGGGCTCTCGTGCTTGACCAGGGTGCCGAAGTTCGAACCAGTCTGCTGCACCTGCGAGAGGTCGTAACCGATCCAGCGCAAGTAGTGCACGATGCAGGTGCTGTCGCCGAACAGGCGCGTGAGCGCCCTCCGGTTGGTGATGAGGACGATCGCCCGGTGTACGGCGTGCCGGAAACCGTACAGCGGGTAGGTTCGGCCCGGCGGCACAAGCCTGCTCAGCAGGCGCGGCACGGTAGCGACGACGACCAGGGCCACGGGCACAGCGCCGAAGAAGACCACCGCAGTGATCGCCAGCAGGTCGGCGTAGAGCGTCCAGTCGGCCGGGTGGGCCTCCGCCTGCCGCACCACCGCGGAGTCCTGGAGAACCTGGGAGAGCAGCGCATCCACCAGGCCCACCGCGACGGGTACGTACAGCAGCAGGACGGTGAACAGCAGCAGGACGCCGGCGGCGGCTCGCCGTGCGGTGCCGCACCGGGCGGGCTCCACTGTCCGGAAAGCAGTATCGGCGGGCTGGGCCGGTGAGCCGTGCCAGTGCGCACCGTCCGGTACTCGCTGTCCGGTGTGCAGGGACGACGCGTGCCCGAGCCTCGATCCGTCGCCCAGGCGGGTACCGATGTCCAGCACCGTCGCCTCGCTGACCACAGCCTCCCGCCCCAGCGTGACGGGGCCGGTCTCGATCACCCCGTCGTGAGCGCGGTAGCAGCTGATCAAGGAGTCCTTACGGACGACCGTACCGTCGCCGATGGTCAGCAGGTCCGTGCACACGGGCATGCTGCGCGACAGGTAGGTCACTCCCCGGCCGATGCGTGCGCCGAGCGCTCTGAGGTAGAGCGGGTACAGCGGCGACCCGGCGAACAAGGCCAGCGGGCTTGACCGGATCAGCGTCTTGACCAGCCAGAAGCGTACGTAGGCGAGACTCCACACGCGAATCCGCTGTGGCTTCCAGCGGCCGATCAGCAGCCACTTCGCCAAGACAGGCAGGACGCACAGCACCAGGAGCAGCGCGGCGCCGAAGGTGACGGACCGGACATACGCATCGATGAGGCCGGTGCCGGCGGAAATCCAGTCGTAGCCTCTGGCGGTCACGAAGGCGAAGAGGAACGCGTAGCCAAGGAAACTCAACAGCTGCAGTGCGCCACACAGTGCGTAGTGGGGGTGGCCCGTCGGCGCCTTCGGTGTCCGTGCCTCGCCCGCCTCCGAGGTTGGGGGTCCGGACGTCTTGGGCGTCGGTGGTGCGTGGGCCGGCGGTGCACCGGCCGTCAGTGCCGCGGACAGTCCCCTGATGGTCGGGTGCCGGTAAACGTCGCGCATGGACACCGACGGCAGTTCCGGCCGTTTCCTGACCCGGGCGCAGAAGTGCGCCATGATCAGTGAGTCGGCTCCCAGGTCGTTGAAGAAGTGACTGTCCACAGACACCTTGTGCACCTGGGCGACCTCGGCAAGGACCCGTGCGAGGAGATCCTGAGTGCTGGGTGCGGGGGGATCCGCGAGTTCATCGTGGTGGGAGGCGGTGGCCGTGAGGCCGGTATCCATCACCTCGAGCCTCTGTCCCGTCATGAGGACTCCCTGGGCTACTGCCGGTCGAACGTCCTGCTGTCTTGCCAGGTATTCGTTGCCAGGGCAGCCCGGTATGAAGTTGTTGTGAGTGTTCTTGCATGGTGAATGTCCGTCTCACCATGTGGCGTTTCAGGTCAGCCCGGCACTTGCCTCACCTGTTCTGACCGTTGCATATATCGGGACAGGTGACCAGACACAAGAAATATGCGCGACTGCGTCATACCCGGCCTCCCTCGCACCGAATACAGAGTAAGGCGCGCCATCAGCAAAGCTTCAGAAAGCCCCCACGCCGACGTCACGCCTCTGGATCCTGCCCATACGAATTGGGGCGAGGAATCCGCCCGACTGCCTACGGACGAGGCCCACAGAGACTGTGTGCTCGGGTAAGAAGGCAGCTCTGTTGGTGCCGATGCGCGGCATCTGCCGGCATCCGACCATCAGCGGTCTCGCAGCGTCGGTGATCCGCCCGATCACCGAAACAATCGAAGCCCCATCACGAAGTCCGAACCCGAACACCGTGCGCCATCCCTGGCGGACACCGACACGAAGGGAGTCGGGCAGCAACGACAAGGACGATCAGCGTAGGGCTCTGACATACGACCGAAGTAGACCCCGCATCAGGTGAAGAAGGGCGGCCGGCGGCATGCGCAACTCTCCTGATAACCGCTTTCGGAAGCGATTCCCGCAACCGGCCACCGCAACGTCATGCTGGAACCCGTTCCGCTAGCACCGGCCGCCTGGGCCCAGCCACTGGAGCCACCTGCCCTTGGCAGCCCGCTTCGATTGTGGCTGGCACGGATACCAGACCTCCGAGACATCCTCGCCCCACTCGCTAACACACTGCTGGACAGCCACGAAAAAGCACGGGCCATGTCGCTACAGAAAGCGACGGATCGTGACGCATATCGGGTCACCCACACGGCACTGCGTCTACTCCTCGGGGCGTACCTGCACACAGAACCCTCAGGCATCTCTCTCGTCCGGCAGCCATGTCCAGTGTGCCGGGTCCGGCACGGACCTCCCGCAGTCCCCCAAGCGCCCTTGCGCTTCTCCGTCTCCCGCAGTGCCGAGCTGTGCCTTCTCGTCTTCGCGGAAACAGCAGTCGGCGTGGACATCGAGCGGTTGCCGGGCCTCGACCTCGTCACCGATGTCGGCGAAACACTCCATCCCCTGGAGCGCGCCGAGCTCGCCAGCTGCCCGTCGGCCCAACGCCCGGCGGCCTTCGCCCGCGTGTGGACCCGCAAGGAGGCGTACCTGAAGGGGCGCGGCACCGGACTGGGGCGCGCCCTGCATCTCGACTACCTCGGCACCTCTGAGCGTGGGGCGTGCCCGGTGCCCGGCTGGGTGGTCAGCGACGTCGCCGTGGAAGCGGGGTACGCGGCTGCCGTCGCGGTCGCCGAGCGCCACTGAGGATGCCATGTCGGGAGCCGGCGTGTTGCGGTAGCGGTAGGTCTCCGGTCGACGCTGGTGACCCGCCGTCGCGGCTTTCGTGATAGTGACGGTGCCGTTGCTGATCAGTCCTCTCGGGACCATGCGCGCGACGCCCCACCGCAGATGGCCTTGGTCATCACGGTCGCGGTCTCCAAGCTGGTCAGCAGCCTCAAGGGCGTCTCCGCCCGCCGGATACGGCAGGAGTTCACCGGCCGGATCAACCGCGCCATCATGCATGGGCACCTGTGGTCGCCCTCATACTTCTCCGCATCGTGCGGCGGAGCACCGTTGGCGATTTTTTCTGCAAGAGTCCCGGCAACTTCAGGATTTCTGAAGCGTTCTCACTGAAGTTGAGGGGGCTCGGGTTGGCGCTGGCTGTCGTACGGGACCTGCGCGATGTCCGGCCGTCGGCCACGGCGGAGGAGGTGGAGCGGTTCGAGACCGACGTGCTGGCGGGGTTTGTGCTGGCGCGGGCCTCGGCTGAGCTGGCGGACGGCACGATCCGCAGGGACGTCGGACACCTGGACCAGACGCGGTCCTGGTTCGGCCGCCCGCTGTGGGAGATGGAGCCGCCGGACGCCGTCGCGTACGTCGGGAAGGTGCTGCGGGCTTCGCCGAGCGGTACGCGGCTAGGGCGCTCTCAGGCGCTGATTACGTACTCCCTGTTGTTGAAGCTGCGGCACAAGGTCGAGGTCCACCGGATGACCGGTCGGGTGATCGAGTGCCCGATCGACGAGATGAACCGGCCGCGCGGGTCGAAGGACGCGGCTCTGCAGATTCCGCCGTCCGGGCCGGAGGTCAAGACGCTGTTCGCCGGATGGGGCGGCGAGCTGGCGACCTGCCGGAAGTTCGCTCCGACCGCTTGTAACTACCTGGGACCTGGGCCGCTTGGGCACGCTCCACGTCCGCCACGGCAAGGGCGCCCGGGGCTCGGGCCCGCGCGAGCGGATGGTCCCCGGAGTCGGCCGGGCAAGGGCCAGGACACCTGGGGAGGTCGAAGGGCGCTTGCCCTGCCGATCCACGCGGGAAACGGTGCATAACCGATCACAAACCGGCAGCTAGCGTCTCGGCGTGATCGCGCTCACCGTCAGTACGGCGGGGATGCCGAGCTGGAGGAGTTCGGCTCAGGCAGTGAGGGTGATGATGCCCAGGGTGTCGGTGGTGGGTTGGTCCGATCCACCCGCGGGTTCGATGGTGATACCGACGGCCACCGCGCCGGCGAGGGGGCCTTCCATGGCGTGTGCGTAGTATTCCCCTGCACCGTGCATGAGGCCTGCGGGACGCAGCGCGCCCGTCTCAGCGGCATACCAAAGTTCATAGACCTTGTTGCCGGTCAGAGTCGGCAGGTTCTGGGCGGTGAAGACGGCGCGCCCCTGATCACGGGAAACGACGACAGCGGCCGTGGCGCCACCAGTCAGCTCGGCGGTGTGCAGTGTGGCATCGGGTGCGGTCGTGACGTCGGTGAGGGCATCGCTGGTGGAGCGGGCCTGGGCGGCCAAGGCTCGGGCGTCTTCGGCCTGGGAGTGCTGCCAGGTCGCGACACCGCCGAGGGCAGCGACCGCGGCAACAGCCACGGCGAGAACGAAGTCCCGGGCACGGCGGCCGGCTGCACGGTGCTGCCTGCGGGAGCGGTCTTGAGACACGCGGGTGACGGCGTCCAGCGTGCGGGCCTTCACGTGCGGCGCCACGGGGGCGGTGTGCATGGCTGCCAGGGCGCTGAGGGTTTCCTGCAGTGCGGCGACTTCTTGGCGGCAGGTCTCGCAGCCGGCCAGGTGGTTTTCGAAGGCGGCTTCCTCTGCCGGGGGCAGGGCATGCAGGACGTATGCGCCGAGCGCCAGGTGCGAGTCCTCCCTGGAAGTCATCGGTCTCCCTCCAGGCAGGCACGCAGCTGCTGCAGGGCTGCGCGCATGCGGGACTTCACGGTGCCCGCAGGGGTGGTCAGCGCCTGGGCCACCTCGAGGTAGGTCAAACCCTGGTAGTAGGCGAGCACCAGTGGGACGCGGTGCTGGCGAGCCAGGGAGGCCAGGCAGTGGTAGAGGCGCCGCTGTTCGTCGTGCGTCAGCACCGTCTCGGCAACCTCGTCGAAGTCCCGATCGGGAAGGAGCGCCGAGGCGCGCTGCTCCCGTTGTGTGCTGGCCTGGGCGGTACGCACCCGGTCGACCGCACGGCGGTGCGCCAGGGTGAGCACCCAGGCTTTCGCTGTTCCCCGTGCGGGGTCGTACCGGTCTGCGGTGCGCCAGACCTCGATCATGACGTCCTGGGTGACCTCCTCGGCTTGGGCCGAGTCGCGCAGAATACGGCAGGCCAGTCCCATCACCGTTTCACTGAAAGCGTCATAGACACCTGCAAAGGCTTCCTTATCGCCGTCGGCGACACGGGCAAGCAGCTCCTCCGCTCGCGCGCTGGGCCTGGATCGGTGAAGCAAGCCCCGCTCCCCTCGTGCCTTGTGCTGCACTGTGAGGCATGCCCGCAGCGCGCTGAGTGCCGTGTCCGACTGTGTCACTGACTGCCGGGCAATGCAGGGTTGCGGAGGCATACGAGTGATGACGGCGCCGGTCGAGGACCTGCTCTTCCATACCTGGATGGTCTAGCCCTCCTCCAACCCGAGCTGGACGTGCACCGTCTTACCGCCAAGAGCGGGGACCACTCGGACCTGTTCACCCAGCTGGCTGACGATCTCCATACCGAAGCCTCCGCGCTGGCCCCCACCCGCCCGTGCATGAAGATCGGGCAGCTCCTCACCGTGATCAGCAACGGCAATGTCCAGCTGCCCACCGCTCAGGGTGAGGGTCAGCAGGCACGAGTCACGGGTGTGAAGGACCGCGTTGGTGACCAGCTCCGAGACAACGAGCACCGCATCCGCGACGCGGTCGGGCTGATCGGTGGTCTTCAGCCATCGCTCGGTGATGTGGCGGGCCACAGCCGGGGCCCGCCGACCATACGGAAGAGCGACAGCGTGCCGCTCCGTGATGGGGAGCGAGGCGATAGTGGTCATGACCGGCTCCCTTCAGGAGCCTCGGTAGCGACAATCTCTCTTCGCAAGTGATTCGTAGCCGCAGAACCGACGGATGGTGTGAATGGCCGAGCGAACAGCAGATCTCGGTCGAGCGGCAGATCCAGGCGGCCGCCCGTCCGACCCGCACACGTAGCCGGTCGGCCTCCTCCCGATGCGGCCCGGCCTTTCACCCGTCGCCCTCGCCGCACAGAGGGCCTCTGCTGTAACCACCCTTCCGCGGAGCATCGCACCCAGCCCTCCCGACCGCTCACCTTTTCCGGCATCCTCATCCAGCGCGCCCGCCGCTCCGATTCCCCCTGCGGCGGAGGTGTCTCTCCGGCGCCTTGGCGGAGGCAACCGCGATCTCCGTCTGCTGACGGATCCAGGCGGCCAGCTTGCACATGGCTTGAGCGTCGTCCGGCAGGATGCCCCGTCATACCTGAATCTCGAAGCCGTCCCGGCGAAGATCCAAGCGAATGCCTTCCGCTTCTATACGGCGACGTGAGCACGACGGAGACCGTCGTCACTCTTCGCCGCGTCAGGACATTGACAGTAGAGCCCGGTGAGGGCGTGCCGTCCAACTCCGGTGGACGGCACGCCCTCAAGTCGCTCGGTGCTCAGCGTTCCGACGCGAACGCAGGAACCGTCCCAGCCTTCGCGGCAGTTCACGCCTCGCGCGTGCGCAGGATGTCCTCTATGCCCAGCAGGAAGGTCTCGGAAATCAGCTTCGGGTCGAAGAGGCAGCCCGCGGCCATCGCGCCGTCCCGGAGCATGACGAAGCGCCGTGCGTCCTCGTCGGCGGGAGTGTCGCCGACCTGGGCCAGCAACTCGGTGACGGTGCCCAGGAACCACTGACGGTGGGCCAGGACGGCCCGGTGGACGGGGTGGGCGGGGTCGGGGTACTCGGCGGCCGCGTTGAGGAAGGCGCAGCCGCGAAACCCGGGGCTCTGGATGCCCTCGGTGATGAACCGGCCGACCGCCCGGACCCCGTCGGCCGGCGACCGCTCGCCCGCCCGTGCGGCCTCCACCCCCGCCCGGATTCCCCGGTCGGCCTGGTCGAGGTAGGCGAGGACGAGGTCCTCCTTGCCCGTGAAATGCCGGTACAGCGTGGCACGGGTGACCTGCGCCTCCGCGATGACCCGGTCGATGCCGACGGAGTGGATGCCCTCCGCGTAGAAGACCCTGATCGCCGCGCCGAGCAGCCGTGCCCGCGCCGCCGATGTGCTGCCGCCTTCTGCTGCCTCGCTCATGCGGTCAGGCTACCCCATACGTGAGGGAGAACGTTCGGTCTTGACAGCAGCCAACCCGCCACTCTTGAATGCTCAATGAGACCGAACGTTCTCCCTCATCCGCTACGAAAAGGACCTGCCATGGACACCCTCACCGCCACCGCTCCCACCGGCGTCCCCGCGGGCCTGCGCAAGCTGTACTTCCTGCGCTTCGCTTTCGCCGCCGTGTGGGCTGCCCTGCTGTTCACGACCGCCGGCACACTGGGCGCGCTCACGGCCACGCTGCTCGTGATCTACCCCCTGTTCGACGTGGCGTGCGCGGTCGTCGACCTCAGGTCGGCCCAGGGGAACGGCCAACCGGTGCGCGGCCTGCGCATGAACATCGCGCTCAGCGCCCTCACCGTCGTCGGCCTCGCCGTCGCAGCCACCTCCGGCATCCCCGCCGTCCTGCGGGTCTGGGGCGCCTGGGCCGTCACCGCGGGCATCGTGCAGCTCGTCGTCGGCGCCGTCCGGCGCCGGCTCGGCGGCCAGTGGGCGATGATCGCCAGTGGTGCCATCTCCACCCTCGCCGGCTCCTCGTTCATCGCCCAGGCAGGCAAGGACGGCGCCTCGCTGGGCAGTCTGGCCGGGTACGCCTTCCTCGGCGGCGTCTTCTTCCTCGTCTCCGCCCTGCGCCTGGGGCGCGACGGCACGCGAGCGTAGCCATGGCTTTCCGGCACCACGGTCTCCGTCCGCCGCCGCGGACGGGGACCGTGGGCTTTTGTCAGACCAGCGGGGTGTACAGGTTCGGGAAGTAGTCCTCGGGGGTGCCCGTGCGGCGGACGTCCCAGGTGGCGCAGTGCAGGGAGCCGCCGCACTCGAAGACGTGCCGGACGGGCACCGTGAACACCTCGAAGCCTCCGTCACGCAGGCGCTCGCCTCGCAGAGTGGCACCACACAGGACATCAGGGCCCGGCGTCGCACTCAAGACCGCCCTCGACGCCTATGCAATCCCCTCCGAGCTCTGGCACACCGGTGGCGGCTGCACCGCCCGGTAGGTCTCTTCGGGCCCGACAGCCCCATGTCCGAACACCAGCTGCACATCGCCATCACGGACGACGCCTCTTTGGACCACCCCGTCGCGCACCACAGCGGCTGGCTCGCCATGCGGTACGGCCCGGGATTCGACGGCTTCGCCACCCAGTGGATCCGCAACGAGGTGAGCCTCGAGGACATCGCGGACCCCTACCGCTGCCAGACCCGGCCCGAGCACTGGGACGGATACTGCGCCCCGCGCTTCACCCGCGCCATGATGCGGAAGATCTGCGCCGACACAGACCGTGCACCGTGCGGGCCGCTGGAACGCACCGGCCCACCTCAAGGGCGACACCGTGGTGATCGTGACGCCATACGGCCGCACGATGTCTCCCGAACCAGGACGGCCACTACCGCCCCGGAGCGTTCCGCTGGCCCTGGACCGAGTACACCGGCCGCGACACCGCCCAGGTCAACGAATTCGTCCGGACCGTCCGGTGGCACTACGAACGCAAGGCGGAATCCTGGACCGTCCTCGCCGCCGACCGCGGATGGCGAGTGAAGGTCATCGATGTCCTCCCTACCCCCTCGCCCCGGAAGGCCCCCCCACTACTGCACGCTCAATGAGGCGACCCTGACCTCCTATCAGGTCACCGCCGACGGCTCGGGCGACGCCGTGGCGGCTGACCGCGCACTTCGCGAGCGGGTCGGGGCCGTAGGCCTGCACAAGGTGCGCGTCGTGCACTACGACCTCGGCTCCGAGTGGCCGGGGGTTCCCGAACTGGCTCGGCGCCGAGCCGAGCGCTACGGCATCGCGTTCCTCCTCGTGACCCCCGACGGCGGCTTCCCGGGCGTGGTCGAGAACCGCCAGATGTGGCCCGACGCCAAACGTCGGCTCTGCACTTCCACTCTGAAGCGGGACCCCACCGGTCCCGTCATCACCACCTGGATGAGAGAGTTCGGCTTTGACCGCCAGGCCGTCGTGCTCAACGTGATGGGAGTCCGCGGGGCCGAATCCGCCTCACGCGCCCTCAAAGCACGCCTGACACTCGACACCCGCACCACGAGCGCCAGCTCCAGTCCGGTGTCGTAGACGGAGTGGTTCTCCAGGCGAACTCATGTCACGTCACCCGTTTGCGGGCCGGAAAACACCGGGCGGACAGCCGGGGCAGCGGACGGGGAACGTGCGGCACAGGCGGTATAAAGCCGCAGGTGGGCGGGGCTGTGAAGGCAGGGTGCGGCCGCTTGGACACTGGATGCCGCGCGCCCGGTGTCCGACACCGGCAGGGGTGTGGGCGACGTGACCGCTACGCACATGGGCCAAACTGGGACCCCGGCCCGATTCCAGCGGGCCGGGGTTCCACTTATGCGGGCGGCCGGGGCCTAGTACTCGTCGTGGTGGCTCTTGGTCACCCGGAAGCTGGCCAGGACACCGTCGTCGATGTCGATGCTCTTGACGTGTCCGGGGCGCACGCCGTAGCTGGAGCTGTGGCGTCCGACCGTGGCGATGGGAGCCCCGTTGTCGCAGACGGCCCCGCGGAAGACCTCGACGGTCTTGCGGCTGTCGTTGCGGATGTTCAGGGTCTTCGCGCCCAGGCCGCTGACCACGGTGATGCAGTCACCGGCGTGAGCAGAGTAGGACCGCTCGTTGATCTGGATACGGCCCTCGTCCTCGTAGTCGTCGCCCCGGTCGTGGCCCTTGCCTCCGTAGCCCCTGCCTTCGTCCTTGCCTTCGTTGCCCTTTCCTTCGTTGCCCTTGCCTTCGTCGCCCTTGCTGTTGCCGCTGTCGCCGCCGGTCGGGGCGGCCACGGCGGCCGGAACCTCCTGGGGCGCCGAAGCGGTGCCGGCCGAGGCGTAGGTGATGCCGGTCACGGCCAGAGCCGCAGCAGCCGACACACCAGCGGTGACCATGGTCGCACGAAGCTTCATCTCACCATCTCCTGTTCGAACAGAGACGCCGGACCGTTCGGCCGGCTCGTGAACGAACTTACCCAGAGCCGATATGACGGGCATTTCGAGAAGCCGGGGATTCAGCTCCGAACGGGGTATTCTTCGGCTCTTTCCATAAGCTGACGGCACCTCAGGTTACGTACCGGAAAAGGCGATTGACATACTATTAGGCTTTCAGGGTGATGTTCTGATGCCTTCTCACCCCGTAATGACGGCGTGTCGCTGCGGACCCGATGAGCTGAGCCGTGTTAACTGCCTTCCGGCCTGGCCGACACTCCCCCGCGCAGCACCAAGCCGCGGACTCTGCTGAACCTGCACGGGACCATCCCCGCGGGTGCGGGCAGCAGGCCGGGGCCGGGCACGGAAGGGTGAACATCGGCCCCGGCAGCATCCACGTCATGGCGCATGCCTTCCACCGTCGCCCTGTGCTTTCCCCGGATCAGCCGGCACGCAGCTTCCTGCCCCACCGCTCGACGGCCTTTGCGTCGCAGTACTCGCACAGCGGCGAACGGGCCAGTGCCCGTACGTGCGGATAGGTCGGCGGCAGACGGCTCAGGAGCCGATCTGGTCGCCGGGGCAGATCCGAACGGAGGCGTCCGGCTCGGTGGGAGGCGCTACAGGGGCGGTCATCGTGACTCCCCCGTCTCGGCGGCCGGCGTCGGCCGCCTCGAACGGATAGGTGAGGCGCTCCCGGTAGGCCTGCCTCGCAGGCTGCTGTGACCGAGCGCAATATCTGGCGCCTGAGCACGCTAGTTGGCGATGGACGGAGTGCCGGGGCTCATTATGGGCAGGTGGACGGCGGGGTAGCGCCGGCCTGGCCCCGGAGCAGAAGGGTCGTCTCGTGTTCGAGGAGTTCGCCACCAGGACGGTGCGCACCAGTGAGGCGTCCGTCTTCGTTCGGTACGGGGGCGAGGGCCCGCCTCTCCTGTTGTTGCATGGCCACCCGCGCACGTCGGCGACCTGGCACCGGGTCGCGCCCGTCCTGGTGCGGCGGGGTTTCAGCGTCGTCTGCCCCGACCTGCGTGGGTACGGGCGCTCCCGCGGCCCGGCGCCGGCTGCGGATCATGTTCCGCACTCCAAGCGCGCCGTGGCCAGGGACATGATCGAGGTCATGCAGTCGCTCGGGCACCAGCGCTTCGGTCTCGTCGGCCACGACCGGGGGGTTGCCGTGGCGCTCCGCATGGTGCTGGACCACCCCTCGGCGGTGACCCGGGTGGCGTTTGTGGACGGTCTGCCCCTGAGCGAGCACCTGGCCCGTGCGGATGCCCGGTTCGCCACCGCGTGGTGGCACTGGTTCTTCTTCGCCCAGCCGGAGATCCCCGAACGCGTCATCAACGCCGACCCTGACGCCTGGTACCGCGGCGACCCTCAAGCCATGGGGCAGGAAAATCACGACGAGTGGCGGGCCGCCACCCGCAATCCGGACGTCGTCCGCGCCATGCTGGAGGACTACCGCGCCGGGCTCACCGTGGACCGCCAACACGAGGAGGCGGACCGCGCCCGAGGCACGCGGATCGACTGCCCCGTCCTGGTCCTGTGGTCGCTGAGAGACGACCTGGAGGACCTGTACGGCGACCCGCGCGCCATTTGGCGCGACTGGGCCGACGACGTCAGGGGCCACGGCATCGACGCCGGCCACCATGTGGCCGAGGAGGCCCCCGGCCCGCTCTCCACCAGCCTGGGCGACTTCTTCAACGGCTGACGCTGCCTTGCTCCGCCGCCGGAGAGGCCCCCTTCCGGCCGAGATCTTCACCCGCCACTAGCGCACTCTGCGCACACGTACAGGCTCGGCCACCGCGCCTCCAGCGGTCGCAGCAGACGTCATCTCACCCGCTCAAACCGCCAGCCCAGCGAACGTGTTCGGTCACAGCACTAGGGCATGCGCTTCAGCCCCCAGCGGCCGCTTCGCCGCCCCTCCCCCACCGGCCGCTCCTCGGGGGCCTAGCGGCCGATCTCGTCCAACTCGGCCAGCGCGTCGTCGGGAAGCGCCAGCCCCGCCCCCTCGACGTTCTCGCGCAGGTGCGCCGCCGACGAAGTGCCGGGGATGAGGAGGATGTTGGGCGAGCGCTGGAGGAGCCAGGCCAGGGCGACCGACATCGGCGTCGCGTCGAGCCGGTCGGCCACGGCGGACAGAGCCGTGGACTGCAGAGGGCCGAAACCGCCGAGCGGGAAGAACGGCACGTAGGCGATGTCCTTCGCGGCGAGGTCGTGGATCAGGTCGTCGTCCTGGCGGTAGGCCAGGTTGTACATGTTCTGCACGCAGACGATCGGCGCGATGCGCTGCGCCTCGTCGACCTGGTCCACGGTCGCGTTGCTTACTCCGAGGTGCCGGATCAGGCCCTGCTGCTGTAGCTCGGCGAGCGCCTCGAAGGGTTTGGCGAGGGAGCCGGGCTGGGGGCCCAGGGCGTTGCCGACCCGGAGGTTGACCACGTCGAGGGCGTCGAGGCCGAGGTCCTCCAGGTTCTCCTCCACGGCGCGGCGCAGCTCTTCGGGCCGCCGGGCGGGGGGCCAGCCGCCCTGTTCGTCGCGGACGGCGCCGACCTTGGTCACGATGTGCAGGGCGTCGGGGTACGGGTGGAGTGCCTCACGGATCAGCCGGTTGGTGACGCGTGGTCCGTAGGCACCGGCGGTGTCGATGTGGGTGATCCCGAGGCGGACGGTCTCGCGCAGGACGGCGAGCGCGCCGTCGTGGTCGGCGGGCGGTCCCATGACCCCGGGGCCGGCGAGCTGCATGGCGCCGTAGCCGAAGCGGCTGACGGTCAGGTCGCCGAGGGTCCAGGTGCCGCCGGGCACCGAGGTGGAGGGGGTGTTCATGGTGAGTCTGCGTCCTTTTTCTGGGCGAGGCATGCCGGAGGGCTGCGTTTCGGATATCGGGAGCCAGCGGATGTCGGGCGGTGCGTGGTGCTCACGGGAGGCGGCCCACGCGGAGACCGCGCTCGTCGACTTGCTCGACGCAGCACGGTGACCGGCGCGGGTGCCGCCCTCTCTCTGCCGTAGATGGTCACCTGCGGATGCCGGGCGCATCCAATACCGGCCCGGTGGCCTGTGATACCCGGGAGGTATCACAGGCGTACGCTGGGGCCGTGGACACCCTGGAGACCCGCGAGCTGAGGTACTTCGTCGCCGTGGCGGAGGAGCTGCACTTCGGCCGCGCTGCCGAACGCCTCGGGATGGCCCAGCCGCCGCTGTCGCGGGCGATCCAGCAGTTGGAACGGCGTCTCGGTGTGCGTCTGCTGGAGCGCGACCGCCGCGGGGTCGCCCTTACCGGCGCCGGGGAGATGCTGCTGCACGAGGGCCGAGCGGCGCTCGACGCGGCCACCGCCGCCGTCCGCCGCACCCGCCGGGCCGGCGGCGCGGACGGGCCCGGGCGTTCCCGCAACCGCCTGGTGCTCGCGGTGAAGGCCGGCTCGTCGCACGAGTTGCTGCACAAGCTCCTTGACGCCTACGCCGCCGAACCCGACGCCGCCGAGATCGAGGTGGCGCCCAGCGGCACGTGCGAGCAGGGCGAGATGCTGCGCGACGGCCGCGCCGACGTGGCGCTGATGCACACGCCGTTCAACTCCCTCGTCGGGTTCGACAGCGAGGAGCTGATGACCGAGGGGCAGATCGCGATCCTGCCTGCCGGGCACCCCCTCGCCGCACGCAGGTCGCTGACCGTGGCCGAGGTCACTGACGTCCCCGACCTGCCGCTCGCCCGCTGGGCCCGGGACGGCGCGTACCCGCCCGGTCCCGGCCCGGAGATCCGCGATCAGACGCAGCTGGCCCAGCTGATCGCCCTCGGCCGCACCGCGGCCGTCTTCCCCGAGTCCGCCCGCGCCTGGCTGTGGGCCGAGCACACCGCCGTCCCGCTGACGGACGCGCCGCCCGTGGGCACCCACATCGCCTGGCCGGCGCACAGCCGCTCCCTCGCCCTGGCAAGCCTGATCCGCACGGCTACCCGGCTGTAAGTCGACCCCCGCGCACCCGCTGACTTGGAGGGCGAGGTCGCCGACCTCGTGAAGCAGGCCGTGGAGACCGCCGACGCCGACGGCGCCGAGTTCGACCGCGTGCAGGCCATCAACCTGCGCGGCGTGTGGAACTGCATGAAGTACGAGCTGCGGCAGATGCGCGAACAGGGCAGCGGCGTGATCGTCAACTGCGCCACCATCGCCCGATGGTCAACGCAAACTGGCCAAATGTGACGAGGTGTTGGCCTCGCCCACACGGTACGAGGCTCGGGTGGGCCGGCGGGCCGATGAACCGGGTGGCGCTTCGGACCGTGGGGGCGCGGGTCCAGCTACGAGGACCCCCGAACTCGTCGATCTTCACGTACAGTTCGGTGTTGAGGGCGTTCCACGTTCTCGTTCGTCACACAACGAAAACGACGCCCTCTCAGCGTCCGTGAAGAGGCGGTCCGCATGACAGACCGTGACGTCCTGGTGTTCTCGAAGGAACGGGACCGGGTCAACAGCCTGCCCGCCGATCACACGAGCGGCGTCCTGCTGCACGCCGACGGCCTCGGCG
The DNA here is from genome assembly GCF_044765825.1 of Streptomyces flaveolus. Lineage (NCBI taxonomy): Bacteria > Bacillati > Actinomycetota > Actinomycetes > Kitasatosporales > Streptomycetaceae > Streptomyces > Streptomyces flaveolus. The sequence goes on from NZ_JBIWKU010000002.1 coordinate 343,409, forward strand.
AGCACCGGGAGTTCACCCACGACCTGCACAACGAACCCCAGGTCGGCCGGTCGGCCAGGGGGACGCTGCTCCACCGCTTCGTGGTGGAGCCCACTGCGGACTGCACGATGCCCCAGGAGATTGACCTGGCCGTCACCGTCGCCGCCACCGGCTGCGCCGTCCGCGCCGCCGTCGAGGCGCACCTCGACCATCCCGTAGCCCACCCCGGGGGCTCGTCGGTCCTTTGGGAGCGCCGGTTCGACGACGTCGGTCCGGCCGGGCCATGCGCTTCCTCGGCCCCGCCGTGGAGGAGCTCCGCGACCCGGAGAACCCCTTCGGGCCGCTGATCACCCTTTCCGACAGAACAGATAGGAACCTCTGTGACCGGAAGATCCCCTCGTTCCGCCTGGATGACGGGAATAGTCGCCGCCGGTGTCGCCGCTGGTCTGCTCGGCACCGCGATCCCCGCGAACGCGGTGGTCGGCGCCGCCGTCACCGACACCTCGTACGCGTTCACCGCGAACCTGCACATCGGTGAGGGCGACCAGACACGAGCCTGCTCGGGCGCGCTCATCGACGCGCAGTGGGTCCTCACGGCCGCCGCGTGCTTCGCTGCCGACCCGGTGGCGGGCGGCACGGTTGCCGCGGGCAAGCCCGCCCTGAAGACGGTGGCGACCGTCGGCCGGAACGACCTCCTGGGCACCGGCGGCCATGTCAGCGAGGTCGTCGAGCTGGTGCCGCGCGAGGGCACCGACCTCGTACTGGCCCGCCTCACCGCCCCGGCGACCGGCGTCACCCCGGTCCCGCTGGCCGCCACGCCCGTGGCCCAGGGGGAGGTCCTGAAGGCGGCGGGGTTCGGCCGTACGAAGACCGAGTGGCGCCCCGACAAGCTGCACGCCGCCACCTTCGGTGTGGACGCCGTCACGAGCGGAGCCCTGTCCCTCTCGGGTGCCACCGCCGACGACGCGATCTGCGCGGGCGACACCGGCGGCCCGCTCCTGCGCCAGAAGTCCGGCGGCGGCTTGGAGCTGGTCGGCATCAACACCCGTTCCTGGCAGGGTGGCTGCTTCGGCTCGTCCGAGACGCGTACGGGCGCGCTGGCGACCCGCACGGACGGCATGCGCTTCGGCGCGGCCCTCGCGGCCGGCCAGACGCTCCGGGCGGGCGACGTCCTGGTGTCGGCCTCCGCCCGGGTGGCGATGCGCGCCGACGGCGACCTGGTCGTCTCGTCCGTCGCGGGCAAGAGCCTGTGGTCCACGGGCACGGCCGGCAACGCGGGCGCGACGGCCTACTTCGGCGCGGACGGTAATCTCGTGGTCCGCGACGCTGCAGGCACCACGACTCTGTGGCAGTCCGGCACCAGCGCGACCGGCGGCAGAGCGGCCCTCCTGGACTCCGGCGACTTCGTCATCCGCGACGCGTCCGGTGCCGCTGTGTGGTCCAGCAACACCGCCGTCCGCGGTGACCTCGACCACGACGGCCGCAGCGACATGTCGGCCTGGTACGTCTTCCCGCAGGGCACGGACGCCACGTACAGCTTCTCCGGCAAGCCGGACGGCAGCCTCAGCGGCTACAAGAAGACGTACACCTCGGCCGTGGGTCAGTGGGGCGACGAGCACATGAAGCGCGCCACCGGCGACTTCAACGGTGACGGCCGCGCCGACTTCATGGCGATCCAGGGCTACGGCGACAGCAGCGTCAAGCTGTTCATCGCGCTCGGCAAGGCGGACGGCACCTACAGCGAGCCGAGCAAGGCGTGGGAGGTGGTCCCGAACCATGTCACCTTTCACGAGACCAACATGACCCCGCTGGCCGGCGACTTCAACGGCGACGGCTACGACGACGTGGCGATCTGGAACGTGGACAGGACCACGGGCGTCACCAAGCTGTGGACGCTGACGTCGAACGGCAACGGTGGTGTCGTGCGGCTGATCCCGTCCGAGTGGTCCGGCCCCAAGGGTACCTGGCTGGCCTCCCGCTCCAAGTTCGTGACCGGCGACTTCAACGGCGACGGCCGCGACGAGGTGGGCCTCCTCTACGGCCAGGGTGACAACAGCATCAAGACGTACGTCTTCCCCACCACGCCGACCGGTGTCTTCACCACCCCGGCGACGTGGTGGACAGGCCCGGCGGCCACCACGTTCGACTGGAACCGCGCCCGCCCGCGCACCGGTGACTTCGACGGCGACAGCCGCGACGACCTGATGTTCTGGTACGACCACACTGACGGCACGGACACGGTCCAAACCCTTCTCTCCACGGGCACCGCCTTCGGCCCCACGCCGAAGCTCACCCTGAGCGGCCGCCTCGACGTCTCGATGATGCAGCTGGTAGCCGGCGACTACAACGGCGACGGCCGCGACGACCTCGGCGCCATGTACGGCGACTCGTCCACCGGCGTCGTCCGCCTGTGGACCTGGACGACCAAGCCCGACGCCATGTTCAACGGCGCCCTCCTGGGCTGGGAGTCCTCACCGAACAGCTTCGTATACGGCCAGACGCACTTCATGCACCCGTACTACGTCTGACTTCTCCTCACACACCCGCAGGCACGCCGCGCTCCCACGGCCGTCGAGCCGATGGTCGACGGCCGGCAGGGCGTGGTCCGGGTGAGGATGCGACGGCTGGGGCCGCACGGCAGCCCGGTCTCGATCTCGGAGACGGGCAGCCGGCGCGGGTACGGACGCGCGGTCCCGGCGGCCGGGTTCCACAGGACGGTGTCCCCGTCGAGAACCACGTACTGGCGCAACGCCCGCCTCCTCCGGGGTGTGGGCGACGATCCTCCGGCGTGGCCCCCGCCCCGCCCCCCCCCCCCCCGGGGGGGCGGGGCGCCGGGGGGGGGGGGGGGGGGGGGGCCCCCCCGGGCGGGGGGGGGGGGGGGGGGGGGGGGGGGGTGCGGGCCGCGGTGGG
>NZ_JBIWKU010000002.1:346307-493494 GCF_044765825.1 Streptomyces flaveolus
ACCTGTCCGATCGCCGCGACACCAACCCATTCAGCCCGACCCCCGCCCCCAGGGGGGGTTTCGGCCCCCCCCCCCGGGCGGGGCCCGCGCCCCCCCCCCCCCGGGGGGGGGGGCCCCGCCCCGCGGGCGGGGGTCAGGAGGTGCGGCAGACCGTGCCGTTGAGGGTGAATGTCGTCGGGGTGGGGTTGGCGCCGTCGTTGGTTCCGACGAAGCCGAAGGTGGCGGTGGAGCCGCCGCGCGGGGCCAGCTCAGCGTTGGCACCGTTGTCGGTCACATGGACGCGCGTGCCCGAGCCGGTGACGTTCGCGTTCCAGGAGCTTTGCACGGACTGGCCGATGGAGGGCCAGGTGAAGTCCAGGGTCCAGCCGCTGATCGGGGCGTCGCCGATGTTGGAGACCGTGACAGTGGCGACGAATCCGCTGGCCCAGCCGCTGTCCACCCGGTAGTTGACCAGGCAGCTGCTGTCGCGCGGAGCCGTGGTGGCGAAGGTCAGCGGCTCGGAGGGGCGCGAGAGGCGGCCGTCGGCGTCCCGGGCGAGGACGTTGACCGTGTGCTCGGAGCCCGGCGGCAGGTTGTGCAGCACCGCCGAGGTGGAGGTTGAGGTGGCCAGCAACTGGGCGTTGGTGCCGAGGCGTTCGTACACCTCGTAACGCACCGCCTTGCCCTTCGCGGGGGCCGTCCAGCTCACCGTGGCGGTCGAGCTGCCTACTGCGGTGGTCTTCGGTGCGCCGGGCGCGCCGACCGAGGCATCGGCGGCGTGCGGGGCGACGGTGATCGTGGTGATCGAGTACGGCGGCAGCACCTGGTCGCCCCCGGCGGTGGCGGCCACCCGGGTGACATCGGTGTCGCCGCGGCCGTAACGGTGCACGACCGGTGCCTGGGTAGTGGGCGTGTATCCGGCGTATCTGATGTCCGCGGTGCGGGAGTTCAGCGGGTCCTTGTTGATCAGCATCACGCTCAGCGTGCCGTCGGCCCGGTGCACGGCGTGCGCGGAGACCTGGTCGCTGTCGGTGGAGGAGGCGACCATCGTGTCGCCGGGACGGCCCAGCTTGGTCAGCGACTTGATGCCGAAGTACGGGTGGAACGGCGTGTTCACGGTCGGCTCGCAGACGTCGCCGACGCAGCCGCCGCTGGAGAGCAGGCCGAAGTCGTTGAAGTCGGTGTCGCCGTCCACCGTCTCCACCTTGGTGGGCCCGTTGTGGACGTTCCACCAGTCGACGTTGAAGACGCCGTTCTCCAGCGCCGTCATGTAGGTGTCCGCGGCGAACAGGCCGTTGGGGCGGCTGTTCATCTGGACGTTGGAGTTGACCTCGGTGAGCGCGATGCCGATCTTCGACGAGCGTTCCCCGGCGTACCGGTCGATCTGCCGGCGGACCTCGCGGAGTTGTCCGGGCAGCCGGGCGGTTCGGTCCAGGGCTTCGTCGGCGGTGGCGCCGCCCGGGTAGGAGTGCACGATGGCGAAGTCGATCGTGCCGGCGACCGCGGACAGAACGGTGTGGTTCCAGTCGGCTGAGTCACCCGGGCCGGTGATGCCGTCCGGCCAGTCGCCTGGGGTGGTCAGCACGGCGCCGATCTTGATCGTCGGGTCGACCGCCTTCATCGCCTCGGCGTAGGCGAGGACGTTGCGGGCGTACTCGCGCGGGCTCTTGTCCGGGTGGTCGTCGGCCTCCCAGCCGCTGCCGTAGTGGCCGTTGCCGTAGATCTCGTTGCCGATCTCCCAGTACTTCGCCCCGTAACCGCGGGTGACGTTGGCGTACCGGACCCAGTCGGCGGCCTCCTGCGGGGTGCCGGTGCCGTAGTTGGCGATGATCATCGACTGGGATCCGGAGGCGCGGACGCTGCCCATGAACTCGTCGAAGGTAGTGCCGGGCGCCACGTAACCGCCGGGGGCGGTGTGGTCCTTCCAGTGGTAGATGTCGCCGTAGGAGCCGCCCGGGTAGCGCATCGCGCCGACGCCCGCCTCGCCCAGCAGCCCGGTCACCTCGGGGTCGTTCATGTGCGAGTCCCAGAGCGCGTGGTTGACGCCGAACGCCGCCTTGTCGATGGTGCCGAGCCCCACCCCCGCGTTGACGGAGACCTTGACGGTCGACGCCTCGTCGGCGGCCGTCACCGTGGCGGCCGGGTCCGCGGCGGTCCGGCTGGTCTCGGCGGGCGCCGGGGAAGCGGCGGCAAGGGCGGCGACCGTGGCCAGGGCGCAGGCGAGCGTGGCGGCGGGGCGTCTGCCAGCGGTTCTTCCGGCTCTGCGAGGCGGTCGGCTCAACCGGCCGGTGGCGGGGAGGTGTGCGAGCGGCATGACGTGTCCTCCTCGGGCGAGCGCCGCGTCGGTCGGCAGGACGCCCGGTGTGAGTGGTCGGTGGGGTGCCTTCGGTGCGACATTCGTGGGAGCGCTCCCATGATGCGGGGGAGGCATGACCGCGTCAATGGTGCGGACGAGGGCGATCTGACCTCCCGTCACCCCTGCCGCCGCGCGGCGAACCGTTCGGTCTCCGTGTGCCACCAGGCGAGCGAAGGCGGGCCGGTGACGCGGGTGGTCGGCTCCCGTTGGGCGATCCAGGAGTGCTTCCAAGCCGCGAAGAACGAATGCGGGCTGGACGAATACGAGGTCCGCCGCTATCCCGGCTGGTATCGGCACATCACCCTGGCCATGCTCACCCATGCCGTCCGTCCTGACCGCACTCGCAGCCGGATTCAGCAAAGGAAGCTTCGCCGCCCTCAACCTGCTGACCCGGCACCCCGACCTTTTCGCCGTCGCCAGCGTGTGGAATGCCTCACTGCTCAGCGACCGGCCGCCTCCCCCGCGGCTCGTGGAGGTCGCCGGCAGCACGGCTCGACGGGTACGACGTGTGGCAGAACCTGCGCCGCCACGCACAAGCACTGCGCGGCGCCTACCGGAAGGCATCGGCAGAGCACCGGTGGGACACCGCGTGGCTCGCTCCCGCCCTGCAGCACCTGTTCGCCCTCGAAGCCGGCTTCCTGCCGGGCCCCAGCGCCCGGGAGGGGTGAGGGCGGGAAGGGGGCGTCAGCCCTTCAGCAGTTCGTCGCGCACCGGGATCCAGGCCAAGGCGGAGCGGATGCCGTCCTCGAGGGACGGCTTCAGCCTCCACCCCAGCGACTCGGCCGCCCGGTCAATCTTGGTGTGGCCACCGGCAACGTCCAGGCCGCGGGTCGGCGTCGATGGTGGCCGGCGGGGTGCTGACGACGTCGTTGAACGCCGTGCACAGCTCCCAGACGGTAGTAGCGGACCCAGTACCGAGAGCGATCGCGATCGAGCGCTTCGACCCCGGTTGTGGGCGAGGTAGCGGCCGCGGCGCCGGGTGATGCGGGCGAGTTCGGCGAGTGTGGTGGTCTTGCCGGTGCCCGCCCCGGCCTGCAGGGCCAGATGCTGGTCGGCGTGGAACGCCCCGCAGTGGACCTCCAAATGATCACCCGAGCGGAGGCACTCCGGCACGGGTGCGGCCAGCCTCCCGCCGTTCGCTATTTCCAGCAGATTGGATGACCGAGGCCGCCCGTGTGTCGCGGCACGTGGCATTCGCATCGTCCGATCACACCGCCACTGGAGGATGCTCGTATGGCTGGTCCGTTGCGTGCGGCGCCGGTCCCTGTGGAGGGCCGTGCGGAACGGGACGACGGCACCACGATCCGCACACCCCCGACGCGTGCTGTCGTGCTGGTGACGGTCGCGGCCACGGTGGTCACGCTCGCTCTGGGGGCCGCGACCGGCACCGCCGTGCTCCTGCTGGGGCTGCTGGTGTTTCTCCCCGCATTCGCCGCCGCGCTGTGCACACCGCGCCAGACGGCGCTGGTCTCCGCCTGGGTGAGCGTCCTCGTCATCGTGCCGGTGGCTCTGTCCGAAGAGCGGCTCACCGACCGGGTGATCCTGGCCCTGTTCGCCCTCGGCTTCGGCGCACTGGCCGTCTACGGGTCCTGGCTGCGCATCACACGCGAGGAGGCACTGGTACGTCTACGGTCGACCGCTGCCGCGATGCAGCGCCAGATCCTGCGTCCGCTGCCGCTGCTCACCGACGACGTACTCGTGGACGGCGTGTACGAGCCGGTGCAGCAGGACAAACTCGTCGGGGGCGACATCTACGACGTGGCGGCCACGCCCTGGGGCACCCGGGTGCTGATCGGCGACGTCCAGGGAAAGGGACTCGCCGCCCCGACGGTGACCGCGCTCGTGGACTCGCTCGAGGCAGCGGTGGTCCGCCACAACGGATACGCGGAACAGCGCGGAGAGCCCGAACGGTTCGTCACCGCCGTCGTCTTGGGGGTGGACGCCGGTACCGAGACCCAGCTCATCACGTGCGGCCACATCCCGCCTTACTTGCTGCACGAGGGAGCCGTCACTGCCGTGGGCGGAGGGACAGAGCATGCGCCGCTCGGCCTGGCAGACCTCGTCGACGAGCCGCGCACGGTGTCCTGGTTCCCGTTCCCCGCCGGGGCGACGCTGCTGCTGTGCACCGACGGTCTCACCGAGGCCCGCTCCCCCACAGGCACCTTCTATCCTCTTGAGGCACGCCTCGCCGGCCGCGTCGACATCACCGCGGGCCAGCTCACCCATGCACTCGTCGACGATGTCCACGCCTTCGCCGAGGGAGCGCAGCAGGACGACTTGGCGGTACTCGCCGTGCGCCGCTCGCCGCATCGGATCAGCAGTACATCGGCGTCCGCACCGCCCGGAACGGCGCCGGCAGCGTGAGCCGGCATCGACGCGAGTGACGATCCGCAGGCATGGGCGTCCGTGCGCCCCCCGGTGGACGCCGACGACGGCCGCTCCAAGGACCGCGGGACTGCCCACGGCGCTCACTACGTCAAGACGCTGCACGGCCACCAGCGCCACGGCCAACTCGTCTCCCTACGCTCACTGTTGGCCTGGGCCAAGCGAAACGGGCTGATCTTCCGCAACCCGACCAGCCGGATCAAGGTCGGGCAGTACGAGTACGCCGTGCTGCAACCGCTCATCCCCGGGCAGGTCGATCGCTCCGTCGCGGCGGCCACCACCCCGGCGACCCGGCTCATCCTCGCGCGCTACGCGGACTCCGCACGGGCGTTGCTGGAGCAGACCGCCGAACAAATACCCGAGAGCCGACAGTGACCTTCTGCCATTCTGCTTGCCGTGTCCGCACGAAATCGAAGACTGCCCCGGCACCGTGCCTGGCCACTGACCACCACCGACATCAACGAGTGCCTCGGCCCATACATGGCCCGAGTCACGGACCTGGCATTCCTCACCGGACGTGACAGCGGGACCATCGTCCTGGGAACAGCGTGGATCGCTCCGAACCCCCGCAACTACGGCCGCGGCATCCATCCGGACATGGTCGGCTTCCGCATAGACGTCCACCCCGTAGATGCCACTGAACGGGCAGCCACCCGCGCTGTTCTCCGAGCGCAGGCCCTCCCGCAACTCCACGAATGGATGACGCAGGCGATCGCTGCGGACGAGACCTGGCAATTGACTGACCACCAGCACTACTGGCGGCTGACCGACGGCCACCTCATGCACCGCGAAGAAGCGTGAGACCGCCGGACCTGCGTTCCCGGGCCGGGGCCCCACTGCCGGCGTTGCAGTGGGCGTACTTGGCCCCTGCTGCCGACGAGGAACCGCCTGGGGAGGCACCGACAGCCAGGTCGACGACAGCGGCCCGGTCAAAGGACCGGGCCGCACGCGTATCGCGAGCTGGTAGCTGGGCAGCGCCCGGCAGGCCGGCATCCCTGGTCAGCCGTAGGTAGGCGACAACGCACCCAGCGTCACCGCAGACGGTAGCGTCCGCCGGATCGCATTCCGTGGTTCCAGCACAGGTCGACCCAGGTCGGCCCGGTGTGCGGGAAGGCAAGCGGGGAGGTAGTCGCCTGGTTGCCGCGTGCCGCGTAGGCCCGAGGCAGCACCTGGACGAGGGTCAAGGCTTGTGTGTCCGCTCGCGTCCTGGGATGACCAACCTGCAGGGCGAAGAGTCCTACGATCGCAACGCCCCACTCAGCGCAGGGCCGGCGTTGCCTGATCGCCCGATGTTGGACCCGACGTGGCGTCAGCGTGTGAACTTTTCGGTGGCCTCCGGGGTGACGGGGGTGAAGAAGTTGACGAGGTTGCCGTCGGGGTCGCGGAACAGCAGGGACCGGTTGCCCCAGGGCATCGTGGTGGGCTCGTTGACGAAGTCGGTGACGAAGCCGGTCAGGTTCTGGTGAACGCGGTCCACGTCGTCGACGAGGAACTCGGTGATCACGCTGTGGTTGTCCGCCGGGCGGGCGGATCCCGGGGCGAACAGCGGGACGGTGCGGGTGCCGGCGATCGCGAGGGTGGCGCCCGCGGTCTTCAGTTCGGCGAAGTCCTCGGTGGCCCACGTCGCCCGCGTCCCTGTGGCTCGCTCGTAGAAGTCGACGAGGCGTGCGACGTCGCTGGTGATGATGCGGATCGAGACGAAGTCCATGGGAATCTCCTTGGCTGTGCTGGAGGCGTGCACGTCGCAGGCTAGGAGAAATAGAGGACAGAATCGGTCCTGTATTCGCGTTAGGCTGCGAACATGCCCCGACCCACCGGCCGCGTGCTGACACTCCTGGAGCTTCTGCAGTCGGGCGGCACCCGGACTGTGGCCGAGCTCGCCGACCGGCTCGGCGTCCAAGGGCGCACGGTGCGGCGTTATGTGGACCAGTTGATCGACCTGGACGTGCCCGTGGAGTCGGTGCGCGGCCGCTACGGCGGGTACCGGCTGGCTGCCGGGTACCGCTTGCCTCCGCTCATGCTCAGCGACGACGAGGCGCTGGCCGTGCTGCTCGGCCTGGTCGCCGGCCGCCGGGCGGGGCTGACGACGACGGAGCGCACGGCAAACGAGACGGCGTCGGCGAAGATCCGGCGGGTGCTGCCCAAGCACATCGCCCGTCGGCTCGACACTCTCCTGGAAGCTCTCGCCTTCACGGATCAGCCCGGCGAGCTGGATCGCCCCGACGCCGGGCTCCTGCTCACCATCGCCGATGCGGTGCGTCACCGGCGGCCGGTCTCGATCCGCTACACCGACCGCGACGGACGGCGCAGCGAACGCACACTGCACGCGTACGGGATCGTCGCCCATGCGGGCCGGTGGTACGTCACGGGCACGGACGCCCAGGTCGGCGAGGACCGAACCTTCCGGCTCGATCGCATCGCAGACGCGAGGACCCTGCCGGGTTCGTTCGAAGCGCCCGTGGGTCCCGGTCCGGCACAGCGCGTGTTGTCAGGACTCGCCACGGCCGAGTACCAGCATGAGGTGACCTTGCGGATCCACGGGACAGTTGAGCAGATCCGCGCCCACCTCCCCGCCGGCATCGCGAGCCTGGAGGAGCACGAGATCCCGGCCGGCGAGGACCGGGCGGCCGAGCGCTGGCTGCGCGTCGAACTGCGGGCGCAGCGGCTCGACTGGTTGCCCGCAGTACTCGCCTCACTCGACCGGCCGTTCGTCATCGAGCGCCCTGATGAACTGCGCGGCCTCGTGATCGCGCTCGCCGACCGCCTCTCGTCGCACGCCCGCCGAGCCTGACCGCGAGGAACCTGGGTGATGAGCCGACACGCCTGGCCCTGCGGGTCATCCCGTCGCGCTGCCCAATATTCGGACCCGATCCCGCCGGCGGGGGTGGTCCAGCGTTCGCGGCCGCGGCGGCGGGCCAGCGCTGTTGGAGCCGCTCGAAGGCCAGGCGGCCGGCCTCCCGGACCACCAGCTCGCCGTCGAGGCCGGTGTAGTCGGGCAGCTACGCAAGGGCGGCGGATCGGATCTCCGGGAACGCGGCCGTCATGTCCGTGCCTGCCGCGAGTGCAGCAGCACCCTGCCGCCCGTCCGGCGGGCGAGCTGGGCGCGGTAGCCGTCCCACCTCGATTCCGCCGCGCAGGCAGGTCGGGGCCGGGCATGAGATTGGTGAGTACGGGCTCCGGCAGCGTCCAGGTCATGACGGATGCCTTCCACCGTCGCCGGTGGCTCGCACCGGATCAGTCGGCGTGGAGCTTCCTGCCCCAACGTTCGACGGCCTTGGCCTCGCAGCACTCGCACAGCGGCGAGCGAGCCCCGCGCCCGTACTTGTGGGTAGGGCGGTGGCATGCGGCGCACGGGCCGATCTGGTCGCCAGGGCAGATCCGTGCGGAGGCATCCGGCTCGCTGGGGGCGGTACAGGGGCGGTCACCTTGAGAAGGCCAGGCGCGCCGCCCCTGGTAGGCCTGCCTCGCGGGCTGCCGCCCACAGGTCCTCGCCGATGCCGTCCGGTGTCGCCGGGAGGCGGGAGCGCCGCCGTGCCGCCATGCCGTGGTCCCGGCACAGGTCGCCCCAGCGCGGCCCGGCATCCGGGAAGGCGACGGCGCGGGCGGGAGGAGCCGGGGCCGGGTCCAGGCGCGTGGGGTGGATGCCGACCACGTCGGTGGGCTCCATAGCGTCTCCGATCGCCCACTGTCCCGTCTCACCGAAGTACGGCCGGTCTCAACGAAGTTCGACCCGGGACCAGGGCCTCCGTCCCCCATCGACAGGTGCAGCTAACCCCCGGGCCGATCGGGGGGCTCAGTGGATGGTCCGGTGCGTTTCCGTGCGGCGAGAGTAAGGCCCATGAAAACGCACAAGGCCCTGCTCGCCGCCCTCCTTGTCCCGCTCGGTGCCACCCTGGCCGTCGCCCCGGCCGCCCTCGCCGCCACCCCGTCGGCCCCCGTCGCCGTACCGGCCTCCTCCACCGCCGCGCCCGTCGGTCCGAGGGAGGCCGCGGCCGCCGCTTTCCGCTCCCCCGAGGCGGCCCTCGGCCGGGTGGCCCACCCGCTGCGCACCACCGAGCCCCGCGGCGACCTGGCCGACCTCCGCCCGTTCGGCAGGATGGTCGGCGACGCCCGGGTGGTGGGCCTGGGCGAGGCCACCCACAGCTCGCACGAGTTCTTCACCGTCAAGCACCGGGTCTTCCGGTATCTGGTCGAGGAGAAGGGCTTCAGGGCCTTCGCCCTCGAAGCCCCGTGGAGCACCGGGCTGCGCCTCGACGCCTACCTCCTGCGCGGTGAGGGCGACCTGAAGCAGATCATGGACGAGGAGTTCCAGGGCACCTACCAGTTCTGGAACAACGCCGAGTACCGCGATCTGCTCCAGTGGATGCGCGCCTACAACGTCAAGCACCCCAAGGACCCGGTCCGCTTCGTCGGCGACGACAACGGGTTCGCCGGTGCCGAGCTGTACGACAAGGTGAGTGCCTACGCCGCCGAGGCCCGCCCCGAACTCACCTCGCGGCTCACCGAGCTGTACCGGGGCCTGCGGCCCACCACCGACGCCGACACGTACGTCGACGAATACCTGGCCAAGCCACTGGCCGAGCGCAAGCAGCTCGCCGAGCGGACCGGCCGGGCGATGGACCTGCTGAGGCAGCGGCCCGGCAAGGGCGCCGACGCCGACGCGTACGCCTGGGCCGTCCAGCACGCCACCGCGATCCACCAGATGACCACGCTGTACGCCTTTGACTGGGACGACCCTCAGGCCATCCCCGACGCCATGCGCTACCGGGATCGCGTCATGGCGGAGAACGTCGTCTGGTGGCAGCGGCAGACCGGCGACAAGATCGTGCTCGGCGCCCACAACAGCCACGTCGCCCTCAAGACCTACGCCCCCAGCAGCCATCCGCAGGTGCAGGGCGACTTCCTCCGCGAGCAGTTGGGCCGCGGCTACCTAAGTGTCGGCCTCACCTTCGGCCGGGGCTCGTTCAACGCCCTCGGCCAGGACGGCGGCGTCCACCGCTTCGCCGTGGGCCCGGCCGCGCCCGGCACCGCCGAGCACACCCTCGACCGGGTGCGGTACCGCGACTTCCTGGTCGACCTGCGCGACACTCCGGCGGCGGCCCGCGCTTGGCTCGCCGCACCGCACACCGTCAAGAACATCGGCGCCACCTACCCCGGGATCGCGGACGCCCCGCAGATCCGGCTCGCGCAGACGCACGACGTCGTCATCCATCTCCAGCGGGTGGAGGCAGCCCATATGCTCAAGTAGCGCCGTGGCGGCGCGGTAGGTCAGCCTGCCCGACGCCCCGCGCCACCTCCGAGCCCTACGCCCCCCGGCTGATTTCTCAGCCGGCTGTCGAGTTCCTGGCCAAGGGTCGAGCAGCGCGCGTAACCGACGCGGATGTCCACGCTCGGGGCCTCTGGGGCGACCGGCGCCGGGATCGGCGCTCCGGGCCGCCACGGCTGGGGTCGTTCATCAGAATCACATGCGTGCGGCTCTGACCCTCACCACTCGGCCTGGAAAGGTCATCCACGGAGGGCAGGCGCAGCCCCGGTCGCCCGTTCGGTGCCGGCACATGGGGCGGATGAGGGGGAGCGCAGTCCAGCCCCGTGCCGTCGCCGGATTTCACCGGGCAGCACTGCGCGTCGGCATCGGTGGTGATCCTGTGAGGTGCCACCCGATGGCCTTCGCACGCTGGTTACGCTTAAGCTTCCCGCTGGCCCGCGCCGCGCCCGGTGGCTGCGGGAGGTCAAGGAGGTGGAAGGCCGATGCCCGAGCAGGCTTCGGCATCCGAGGACGGCGCTACTGACAAGCGCCTGCATCTGGTGCCCGACGAGGTCGTCGAGGTCGGCCGGATGGAGGCGGTGCGCCGCTACGACATCCTCGACACCCCGCCCGACGGCGCGTTCGACCGGGTGGCTGCGCTGGCAGCCCGCCTGTTCGACGTCCCCGTGGCGACGGTGACGATCGTGGACGAGGACAGGATCTGGTTCAAGGCCGCGCACGGCCTGGACGGGGTCAGCGAGATCGGCCGAGACCCGGGCCTGTGCGGCTCCGCGGTCCTGCGGGACGACGCGCTGGTGATTCCCGACACTCTGCTCGACGACGTCGCCTGCGGCAACCCGCTGGTCACCGGGCCGCTCGGCGTGCGGTTCTACGCCGCCGCGCCGATCACCACGACGGACGGGCACAAGCTGGGCACGGTCAACGTCCTGGACACCAAGCCCCGCTCCATCACCTCCGAACAGACTGCCACGCTGACCGATCTGGCGGCGATCGTGATGGACGAGATGGAGCTGCGCCTGTCCGCGCTGTGCACCGTGCGCCAGGAGCAGCAGTCCGCCGAGGCTGAGCGGGCGGCCCGGGAGCAGGCGGAGAGGGACAAGGCGGCGATCGCCTCCTTCGCCTCCACCTTGCAGCGCACTCTGCTGCCGCCGGCGCTGCCGACGGTGCCCGGCCTGGAGCTGGCCTGTCACTACCACACCGCGTCCGTGCACGACGTGGGCGGCGACTTCTACGACGTCTTCCCCCTGTCCGCCGGGAAATGGGGATTGTTCCTGGGGGACGTATGCGGCAAGGGCGCCGAGGCGGCCACCATCACCTCCCTGGCCCGCTACACCCTGCGGGCCTCCGCCCAGCACACGGGCGACCCCGTCGCGGTACTCGAGGCCCTGAACAGTGCCCTGCTGGCCGATGTATGGGCGGGCAGCCGGTTCTGCACTGCTTTCTTCGCCACCCTCACCCCTGATGTGGCGGGTGGCTTCACCGTGGAGCTGGCCACCGGTGGGCACCCCCCGGCCTACCACCTCAGCCCCGCCCCGCCCGAAGCCGGGCCCGCCACGCACACGCGGGTGGAAGCGGTCCATCCCAAGGGCGGCATGCTCATCGGGGCCTTCCCCGGCGCCCACTTCGCCTCCACCACCCTCCACCTCGCCCCAGGCCAGGCCCTGCTCCTGTACACCGACGGCCTGACCGAGGCACACACCGGCACCGACACCATGCTCGGTGACGAGGGCCTGACGGCCTTCCTCACCGCTCGTACCGCCTCGTGTGGGGCGGCGCAGTTGGTCCAGGACACCGTCGATCTGCTGGACGCCCTGCCCGAGGGCGCGAGTGACGACGTCGCCCTGCTGGCTCTGTCGGTTCCCACTCCCGACCAGGCCGCCGCCGCGACGGGGGCCGGATTCACCGCCCACACCACCGCCGCGCCCGCCGGCGAGGAGCACTGACCGCCATGACCGACGACCTCGAGCTGACCCTGACCGCCGCCCCCGGTCCCGCAGCGGTCGCCACCGTCACCGGCGAGATCGATCTGCATACCGCACCCGGCTTGCGTACCCGCGCGCTGGAGCTGATCGAACAGGGCCACCACCACTTGATCCTGGACCTGTCGGGTGTGGGCTTCTGTGACTCCGCCGGCCTCAGCGCACTGATCGGCATCTGGCACGGCACCCAGGAAGCGGGCGGCTCCCTGGCCTTGGCCACCGTCCCCGACCGGCTGATGCGCATGCTCACCCTCACCGGAGTGGACAGCCTCCTGCCCCATTACCCGAGCACCGCCGACGCGCTCAGCGCCCACCAGGGAGCCCCCGACGCCGCCTGAACCGCTCCTCCTTTGCGGGCCCGCCGGCTCGGGGCCAGGGCGCGGCCACGACACGAGGAAGCGGCGTCGGAGCGATCGTCGGCAGAGGGACGGCGTATCAAATTTCGGCCTTATGTGCCGACACCGGTCAGGCGGGACGCATGGCTGTCGGGCTCCCGTACGCGATCGCTCTCGTCCTGCACGAGGAGAGAGAGCAACGCGGCCACGGTCAGGCCCGCTTCCGCCGGGTGACGCAGCACCTTGTCCGGCTGGATGCGGTACGTGTTGGTGCGGCCGTCGCGGATGTGGGAGAGGTATCCGTCCCGCTCGAGGTCGGAGATGATCCGCTGGACGGCGCGCTCGGTGAGGCGACAGTGGGCGGCGATGTCGCGGATCCGGATGTTCGGATTGTCGGCGATGGCTGCCAGCACACGCGCGTGGTTGGTGACGAATGTCCATCCGGTGTGAGATCCAGGCGCTTCAACCATGCACAGCATTCTAAGGGGACCGCCTTTGCATGACACCAAATGCATGACATACTTTTCGCGCAACAGATGACGTCATCCAGTCGGGACAGCCAGGGAGGGACCCGAGGTGTCTGTGGACGAAGCGGTAGCAAGACGCCCGGAGAGCGCCGACGCGAGTCGGCTGCAGGTCCTGCACGAGGCCACGGTGGTCCAGTACGAACAGCGCGGCGCCTGGGTGATCAGCGCGCGGGGCTCCTACGACATGTCCACAGTCACGCCGCTGGCGGACGCGCTGGACACTGCGGCCAAGCAGCATCCGAAGGTGGTCCTGGACGCCTCCGGCATCACCTTCGCGGACTCGGCGCTGCTCAATCTCCTGATCCTCACCCACCAGGCAGCCGACTTCCGCGTGGCCGCACCCGCGCAGCAAGTACGGCGGCTTCTGCAGCTCACCGCAGTCGACACCATCCTGAAGGTGAGGGAAACGGTGGAAGAGGCCGCTGCTTGCTAGATCATGAGCGCTCGGCGACGTTGCAACGCCGGTAGGCGGCCTGACCGAATCAGCAGAGGCTCTTACTGCGGCGGATACGGCCGCCAGGCAGTGTCCTGGCGATCACGAACGGAGCCAGATGACGAATGCGGCTGCGGTGACGGTGCCGAGGTAGACGTAGCCGCGCTTGTCGAACCTCGTCGCAACGGAGCGCAACGCGGGAGCACGACCGCCATACGACAACGCCCCGCACGATGCCGGGCTTGACGTAGAAGGTTGGTTTCGGGACTGCCAGATCTGACGGTGGGCACATTCCGGACGGCTGTGGCAGTTACTCGTTCCCCCCACGGTGCTTCAAAGCCGTCCGCGGCATCAGCCCCTCTGCCGCGCCGAGGGAGACTCCAGCGCGGTTGTCTGGGGTCCGAGACCTGATACTGCCCGTTGCGGGACTCACTGTCATGGCCGCGCCGCTCAACCGGGCGGGGTCCTGCCAGGGCGAAGCGGCTGCCAGGTTCAGTGCGGGACGGTGGAGGGGAGCAGAGGGCTGCCGGTGCTTGGCGGTGCCATGGGCAGGTGAGCGGTGATCAGTTTTCCTGTGGCGCGCAGAGCAACGACGACCTTCTTACTGACGGTCTGGACCAGGTGCAGTCCGTGGCCGCCGATGCGGTGTGGATCGGCCCTCTTCGGCGCCGGCTGCTCGGTTGAGCTGTCCCACACGGTGATCGTCAGCTCTTGCGTGGACATCCGCAGGAGCATCCCGCAGGCGCCCGGAGCATGCCGGATCGCGTTGGTGACCAATTCGCTGGCGGCCAGCTCGGCGTCCATGGCCAGAGCCGGCGACACCACGGTGTGGCCATTTCTGGGGGCGTGGGCGAGGAGGGCGCGTACGGACCGGCGGGCATCCGCAGCCTGCGCCGCGCCATCATCCCAGGTCGCGCCGTAGCACAGCGGGGTTTCCTGGTCCGGACCATCTGTCGTTTGCTTGCTCAGCGGGACAACCATGTGGGGTTCTCTCAGTGTGCTCGCCGTTTCAGTGGGGGTCTTGCGTTTCCGTCGCGTACCCAGGAGCCGAGGGCGCACACCGTGGACACGCCCCTTGCTCGCCAGTGAAGGTGAGCGCGGGCTGCCACGGGAAGGCCCGGCGGGAGGACGCCCCGGTCGCGGCGAGGTGCATGCGGTCGGTGGGCGAGTGATGGTGGTGAACCCTTCCGGGCCGATCGCGAGAGGGGTGGTGTGACCGTCGGGCACCCGCGGCTTCGCCCTCAACCGGTCGGACCTGAAGGCGCTCTACTACACCGAAGGCCGGCGCATGACCTTGCAGTTCAATGCGCGATCCTCGGGGATGGGCCACTTCGCTCTGCACGTGAAGTACACGGGCGACACCGCTCCGGGGTCTCCTCCGGAGGGAAGCTTCCAGTTCCTCGCCACCGGCTGGACCGGGCTGCTCGGCTCCTCTTTCACCCGCAAACCTCGACGCCGCCTGCCTCGCTCCGGGCAGCGCTACCGACGTCTACCTGTGCCAAGGCGATCAGTACGTCCGCTACGACTGCCGCAGCGAGGACATCGGCTACGGCACCAAGAAGCTCTCCGACGGCTGGCCGGGCCTGAGGGGCACGAACTTCACCAGCAACCTCGACGCCGCCTGCAGCTTTCCCTGCCGCGCCGTGCTGATCATCAGGAACATCGGAACAGCGACGACGACGTTGACGAGCAGCGAGCCCACCATGCACCGAGTCTCCCCCACTCGCTCGGAAATCAGGGCAGCGTAGGGCTGTCACAGGAACTGCACCACGGAGATGCCGCTCCGTGACGCCGAGCGCCTCCGGCCGCCGCTTCCTGCCCATCGCCCAGGACCTGGTCCGCCGCGCCGAGCAGGCCGCCGAGACGATGGCCGCGACGGGACGGGAAGAGGAGGCCTCCCTCACCGTGGTCGCCGGCGCCCCCACCGTCGCGTATCTCCTGGCCTCCTTTATGGCGGAGGGCGGTAGCGCGGGGCCCGAGCTCCACGACGCCCTCCAGATCGCCGGATGACGGCCTGACTGTGGTGCCGGAGCGGATGCCCGCATATCAGGACCGTGGCCACGAAGCACGCGGAAGGCAGATCCGGTGACATCGGGCCCGAACTTGTCGCGGACTCGGTCGACGGCCTTCGCTGCCACCAACCGCGCGGTCCGGTCTACTGCGGACTGGGATCCCCTGGTACTCGCCTCGGTATACGTGACCTCGGTTTACCCGGCGTAACATTTAGCAAGTTGATCACGCTCTTAAAGGTGAGCCGGTTGATCATCGGTGTCACGTCGCAGCGCCCACGCGTCCGTTGTGGGCTGCCCGGCGTCGGGCGCCCGCTCCCTGCCGGGGAGCGGGTCCGCCTGTCTGACCACGGTCCGGAAAGTGGCCTGCCCAGCTCTCACAGGAAGGGGTTCGCCAAGAAAAGTCCCTTTGTCATGACTTGCGCCTCTTCCTGTTTGTCGATCGCTGACCGCCGCTACCGCTCACAGAAAAAGCACATCTCCTTGATACCTACGAAAGTCCGGTCCGCTCCGCCCCGGCATGCCCGCACGGTGACCCATGGCCGGGTACGAGGTGTGTATCTGCCTCGCCTCGCGGATGCGGCCGCGGCCTCCATGGCCACCTACGGCATCCCTTTGCTGGTGCTGGGCACGACGAACTCCTCGTCGCTGACCGGGATCGCCTTCATGCTGGCGTGGGCGCCCCGGCTGTGCACGTTCAGTCTGGCCGGCATGGCCGTCGACCGTTTCGGACCCGCACGGGTTTTCCGGCTGGCCGCCACGGCCCGGGCGCTGGTCGCGGGACTTGCGGCGCCCACCTTGGCCATGACAGACGACAAAACGGCCTCGAGCCTGGTGATGCTCCTGGCGGCGTGCGCGGGGTGCCTGACCCAGTTCAGCTACATCGCGGCCGAGAGCATGGGCGCGGTCGCCAGCCGGGACGCCGACGGCACGGCACACCGCGTCCAGTCGGTCCTGCTGGGCATCGACCAGACAGCCGCTCTGGCCGGTCCCGCGGCAGGCGGCCTCCTGCTGCAGCAGGGCGGCTCCAGCGGCATGCTCGCCGTGATCAGCGGCTTATCGATGCTCACGGCCGCCATCGCCCCGCGCACACCTCACGCGCCCTCGCCGGCACCGCAAGCAACCGGGCCCGGGGCACGGGGGTGGCGGACCGGCTGGTCCACCCTGCGCGCGCTGCCGAGGCTCGCATGGCTGGTGGCGGGGCTGGCACTGTCCAACCTGGCACTCGGTCTTCTGGAAGCGGCAACCCCGGTGATCGTGATGAAGCAACTCGACCAGTCCAGCGCCTCGGTCGGTCTGGTGTGGTCCTGCGCGGCAGCCGCCTCGCTGCTTGCGGTCACCACCTGCCGCGTCACGATCGACCGGTGGGGACTGACGAGGGTGGGCCGCTGTGCCGCTCTGGTGACCATCGTGCCGTGCTTCCTCATCGCGCACGCCAACTCCTACCCCACCTATCTGATCCTGACCGCCGTCTTCATGGCCGGCGACAGTGTCCTGACCGTCGTACTGCGCACCCTTCGATCCCACCTCATCCCCGCCGAAGTGTTCGGCAGCACCCTGTCCGTGACCGTGCTGATCCTGCTCCTGCCCTACCCCCTCGCCGGCATCCTCATGGCACTCGTCAACCCGGAAGACATCCACAGCGTGATCACCGTCTGCGCCGTCCTTCAATGCCTCGGCCTTGCCTGCGCCTTCACCCGCAGCACCAACCCCCGGCCACGCCACGGCAAGCACCGCAAATGAGGTCAACTTACCCACGCAGCGCTGCGTCCACCTGTTATCCGGCCCAACGCGGCCGGGTGCCGGGGGCCTCGCAGAGTGAACCCCGCAAGCATGCCCGCCAGGACGGCCTGGAGAGCATCCTCCCCTCACCCCAGCCCATCAGGACGGTCGTCAGATAGCACGGCGGAACACGGCGGTGGGTCCGATGACACCAGGCCCTGACTTGCCGAGGACCCTCTCGACGGCAGTCTCCGCCAGGGCCTCACCTCGCGGGCGGTGTCGAGGCTGATCTGCGGAGGCATTGGCACCGAGGCAGGACGCGGTGTGGCGCGACCCCGAAGGCGAACTCATCCTCCCGCAAGGGCGCCCCGAACATCGCGGCCCTGGGCACGCTCCGCCACGTCGTCGAGCGGACCTTCTCGCTGCTGCACCACCTCAAGCGTCTGGCCGTTCGCTGGGCAAGACGCCTCAAGAAGACCCGCACATGATCGTGTTACGAGCTCCAATTCCCCACCGGCGTGGTGACGAGCGGCGAGCGGCGCCGCGAGTTGCTGCTCTGGGCGAAAGACGGCGGGCTGATCATGGAGGACGACTACGACGCGGAGCACCGCTACGACCGACCGCCGGTGCCCGCGCTGCGCGCGTTGCTGGCCGACCAGGTGTGCTACATGGGCAGCGTGTCCAAGCTGCTCGCGCCCGCGCTGCGGATCGGTTGGGTGGTACCGCCGCCCCGCTACCGCGAAGCGCTGACGGACGCGAAACGGTTCACCGACCTGGGCAATGCCGTTCTGCCGCAGCTGGTGCTCGCCCGGCTGATGCACTCCGGCGACCTGGAGCGGCATCTGCAGCTGCTGCGCGGCCGTCACCGGCGGCGCCGCGACGCGATGATCGACGCCATCGCCGAGCACCTGCCGGGTGCGGTCGTGCACGGCGCGGCGGCCGGCCTGCATCTGACCGTCACGTATGTGCCGGAGGTAGCGGACACCGCACTCGCCGCCGCTGCCCTCACCCGGGGCGTGAAGTGCCAGCCGTTGTCGTGGCACCGGCAGCTCCCCGGCCGCCCCGGCCTCGTCCTCGGCTACGCGGCCAGCCCACCAGGAGTCATCGCCGACGGGGTGAAGGCCATTGGCGATGCGCTGCGCGAGCTGGTCTGACTCCGCCTTCGGATGAGGTTACGGACGCTGTCCAGCAGCTTGGCCACGCCGGGCGCGGAACCGTAGGGAAAGGCGCGCACCGCACGCCGGATCATCTCCTGGGCGACGAGCGGGCCGAAGCCCGGTCCCTGAGCCAGGGCGGTAGCCGGGTGGTCGCGCGGGCGGCGCAGGTCAGCGAGACGACGGACCGCAAGGGCGTGGACGAGCTGGGGGCCGGCGGGGAACGCCTGGGCCGGTCCGCACGTCCGGTGGTGGCCGGAAGAGAGCCGCAATTCTTGATCCGGGTCTGCGGCCCGCGCTGTTGGCCTTGGTGCAACCCGACGTACGGGGCGATCCGATGTCGCCGCTGCGCCGGACGGTGAAGCCGACCAGAAGCCTGGCGGCCGCGCTCACCCGTCAGGGGCACCGGGTGAGCGCGGACACGGTCGGAGACCTGCTGCGTGGGGAGGGCTTCAGCCTCCAGGCCGGCGCCAAGATCCTCGAGGGCAGGCAGCACCCGGACCGCGACGCCCATTTCCGCTACATCAACGAGCAGCCAGAGGGCACATGAGCGCCGGCCGGCCGGTGATCGGCGTGGGCACGAAGAAGAAGGAACTCGTTCTCGGCTCCCCGGCCGGCGGCGTCATTCATGCGGAGGCTTGGCCCCCTGCCCAAACGGACACTCGGGTCAAGCTGTGGGCCGAGGCCCGGCATCCGGTGACGGTCAGGCGGCGGAGTGGTTGCCGTTGCGGCGCTGCACGTAGAGGCGGTTGCCCTTCAGGCCGGTCCATTCCATTCGTACGACGCCGGGGACCGCGGCGTCGTCCAGGCGGGTCGGCGCGGACCAGTGGCCGGCGGCCGGGTTGCGGAAGAACGTGGCCCACAGGTCGCCCGTGTGATCCGTGAAGATGTTGTTGTGCCCGGCGCCGACACCTGCGGTCCACCGCCGGGAATAGGGGCCCTCGAAGCTGTCCGAGACGGCCACGATCGCGTCGTACTGGTACTGCACACGGCCCGCGGCGGCCGTGTCGTAAGCCTGGCGGACGCTGCCGTCGGCGTTGACGGACGTCCGGTCCCAGGCCGCGTGGACGAGGAAGTACTTGCCCGCGTGCTTGAAGACGTAGGCGCCTTCGAGGTACGGCTCGGGCGTGTACGGCGTCTGCCGGAACTGCGGCAGGTTGGTCGTGGTGGTGATGTCCTCCATGTCGTCCCGGAACTTCGCGTACAGGTTGTTGTGCAGGACGAGCCAGGCGTCGTCGCCCTCGGAGTAGAGGCCGCCGTCGATGTGGTGGTAGGCACCGGGTTCGATGAAGTTCGGCCCGCCGATGAACGAGTCGCCGAACGGCTTGTCCAGGTTGCCCTCGACCAGCCGGTACGGGCCCTCGACACCGCCCTCGCTGACCAGCATGAACGAGCCGACCTTCTTGGAGTGGTCCCCCATGCAGGCGACGATGTACCACTTGCCGCGGAAGCGGTGCAGTTCCGGCGCCCAGGCCTGGCCGCGCTTGCCGAACCGGTCGTCGTACCAGTACTCCTGCCACGGGGCGACGACGGTCCGCCCGGGGCGGTTCTCACCGACGAACTCGGGTGACCACACCTTGCCCTTCTCAGCGTCCGGGCGGACGCGGGTGGTGTCGGCCAGTCTCCAAGGGCCCTTGAGGGAGGGCGCGAGCCAGACGAAGATGCCGTCGTTCCACGGTCCGGCCGCCTCCAGTCCGGGCACGCGGGTGGTGCCCGTGGCGACGTACGTCGGACGGCCGTCGACCACGAAGCAGTTGACGTACGTGTCCCGCATCCAAACGACACCGCGCTCGCGGTCACGGGGGCGCAGTTCGAGGGGGAGGACGAAGGAGTTGTCCTCCCGCGGCCACAGGTCCAGCCGGGTGTCGGCGAGGCCGTAGGGCTCGGGCTCCGGCCAGTTCGCCGGGTACCGCCCGTCATGGCCGTGACCGGCCGGTGCGGCCTCAAGGGGCGCCGCCTGAGCGGTGTTCGCGGGCAGCGCCGCGGCCACTCCCAGGCCGGTGGCGCCGGCCAGGAGCGAGCGTCGGGGCAGATGCGTCCTTTTCCCGGTACTGGACATCGGTCGGGGTTCTCCTTCGCCTGACGGGCTGGTGTACAGGGTCATGAGGGCACGGGGAGGCCGCCCCGTCCGCGGCGTGCGGGAACGCCATGGCGTTCTTGCGGGGAAGGGCAGCGGGGCTGGAAGCAGCATGCGAACCCCTGCCGATTTTCGTCAACACTCCGGACAATTAATCCGGGTGGCCCGGAGCGCAGGCCGCCCCGGGTTCCC
Organism: Streptomyces flaveolus; assembly: GCF_044765825.1. Taxonomy (NCBI): domain Bacteria; kingdom Bacillati; phylum Actinomycetota; class Actinomycetes; order Kitasatosporales; family Streptomycetaceae; genus Streptomyces; species Streptomyces flaveolus. Next base: position 366,722 of record NZ_JBIWKU010000002.1, read on the forward strand.
ATCGCTTCCGCGCAGGTCACGGCCGGTGTCGAGTGTGCGGGGACTCGCACTATGAAGATCGTGTGTCGTCGGCGACCCGGCGGGCCGCACCGGGTGGTGACGTAGCCTCGGGGAGATGGATCACAGGGACCGGGGAGGTCGCATGTCGGTGTCCGAGGCGGAGGAGCCCAGGAGTTGCTGCGCCCCCGCACCCCGCGCCACCGTCACCCCGCTGTCCTCACCGCACCCTCCGTCCGCCAGCGCCACGTCCGCGGATTACGCCGCTGTGCACGCCGACGCGAGCGGCGCAGAGGGCACCGTGCTGCTGGAAGGCGGCACGTTCCTGATGGGCACCGACGACCGCGACGGTTTCCCGGCGGACGGTGAGGGCCCGGTGCGCCAAGTCACCGTCCGTCCCTTCCGCATCGATGCCTTCGCGGTGACCAATGCGCGCTTCGCCCGCTTCGTCGAGGCGACCGGACACGTCACCGAGGCGGAACGGTTCGGCTGGTCCTACGTGTTCGCCGGTTTCCTGCCCGCCGCGCTGCGACGCGGCGCGGCACGGCCGCCGGGGACGCCGTGGTGGTGCGGTGTCGGAGGGGCGTACTGGCACGCTCCCGAGGGGCCGGGCAGCACGGTGGACGACCGGGGCGACCATCCGGTCGTCCACGTCTCCTGGAACGACGCGCTCGCCTATTGCCGTTGGGCCGGCGCCCGGCTGCCCACGGAGGCGGAGTGGGAGTACGCCGCGCGGGGCGGCCTGGAGCAGCGCCGCTACCCGTGGGGCGACGAGCTGACGCCCGGCGGCACGCACCGCTGCAACATCTGGCAGGGACACTTCCCCACCAAGAACACGGCCGAGGACGGATACCGGGGCACCGCTCCGGTGGACGCCTTCGAGCCCAACGGGTTCGGACTGTACAACGTGGCCGGGAACGTGTGGGAGTGGTGCGCGGACCGGTGGGGAACGAACCACACGGCGCGCCACCGGACCGACCCTAAGGGACCGGCGCGGGGCACGTCGCGCGTCATGCGCGGAGGCTCCTACCTGTGCCACCACTCGTACTGCAACCGCTACCGGGTCGCGGCACGCACCGCCAACACGCCGGACAGCAGCACCGGCAACCTCGGCTTCCGGTGCGTGCGCGACGCCTGACAGGGGTTGGCGGACAGGTCAACCAGGGTGGCCCGGGGGCCGCCGGGCGGCGGTTCATTGCAGCTTCGTGAAGGCTCCGCCCCGGTTCCGGCACTTCGGTCAATGCAGCTGACCTGCATCGTTATCCGTCCCTTGGCGGCCGCTCGATCGACTTCGATTTATTCCGGGCTGTTGACGTAATAGCGCGTCGTCTCCATCCTGACGGCATGCCACTCGAACACCAGGGGCCCTTGGCCCGGTTGCGCCGGGGACACGAGGAACTCATCCTGCGGCTGCTGCGCACCCACGGCCCGCTCAGCCGGGCCGACTTGGGCAAGCTGAGCGGCCTGTCCCGCACGACGCTGTACGACATCGTCGGCGCCCTGGTGGACGGCGGCGCCGTCGTCGCGGCCGTGCCCGAGGCGACCGAGCGGCGGCGCGGCAGGCCGGTCGAGCGGCTCAGCCTGCATCCCGACGCCGGGCAGGCCATCGGCATCGACTTCGCCCGGCGTGCCGTGCACGTCGCGGCGGTGAACGTCGCGCACGAGGTGATCGGTTCGGCCGGGGAGGCCCACGACGCGGACCTCCCCTGGCCGCGGCGGATCAAGCTGGCTGAGCGACTGGTCGGCGGGCTCGCCGGGGGGACGCTGCGGCTGGGCGCGCTCAGCGGGGTCGGCGTGGGCGTGGTGGGTCCCGTCGACGCCCCGCGGTTGGATGCCGAGGGGCCGAAGTCCGGGGCCGTGGACCCCGATCTGCCGGTTCTGTTGCGCAAGCGGTTCGGTGTCCCCGTCCTCGTCGACAACAACACGCGTCTCGCGGCGCTCGCCGAGGCCACCTGGGGTGCGGCGACCGGCGTCCAGGACGTGGTCTACCTGCGGCTGTCGCACGGTGTCGGCGGCGGCCTGGTGGTAGGGGGCGCGCTGCACCGCGGTTCCCACGGGCTGTCCGGCGAGTTCGGCCACATCACGGCCGAGCCGGACGGACGCCGATGTTCGTGCGGCAAGGACGGCTGCCTGGAGACCGTCGCGTCCATCGGTGCGGTGCTGCGCGCCCACGGTGGCGCGAAGGACCTGGCCGGCTTCCTTGCCGCGCTCCCCCACGACCCGGCCGCGGCCCGGGTGCTGGACGAGGTCGGCACGCGCGTCGGCACCGTGCTCGCGGCGGTGTGCAACGCACTGGGCCCCGAGGTGACCGTCCTCGGCGGCGAGCTCACCGCGGCCGGCCCCGCGCTCTTCGACGCCGTGGAACGGGCCCTGTTCGCCCATCTGATGCCGATCTCGCGGTCACGCGCCGAGCTGCGACCCGCGACCCTCGGCGAGGCGGCCGCGGCGCTCGGCGGCATCGCCCTCGTCCTGCACGAGTCGCCCCTGCTCGCGCGCTATCCCGAACCCACCTCCCTGGAGCACACATGACCGTCCCGCCCCCGCAGAGGCCGCCATGGCTGTGATCACCGCCCCCGACAAGACCTCCGCCCCCTCCCCGTCCCGCCGAGGCCGCCGGGCGCTTCCCCCGCTCCTGCTGAACCTGGCCGCCCTGGTGGCCGGCGTCGCCGTGTGGGCCGTGGTCGCCGCCGCGCACTGGGTGGACGTCCCCGGGCCGCTGTCGGTCGGCTCGCGCGCCTGGGAACTGGCGGGGGACGGCACCCTCGCGGAGGACGCGCTGGCCAGTCTGCGCCGGGTGTTCCTGGGCTTCGCGCTCGGCACCCTGCTCGCCGTGCCGGTGGGCTTCCTGATGGGCTGGTACCCGCTGGCCCGAGGCCTGATGGAACCGTACGTGCAGTTCTTCCGGACGGTGCCGCCGCTCGCCATCATCCCGCTGGCCATCGTACTGATGGGCATCGGTGAGACGCCCAAGGTCTTCGTCATCTTCCTCGCGGCGTTCCTGTCCAGCGTGGTCGCCTCCTTCCAGGGGGTCGTCGGGGTGGACCGCACGCTGATCAACGCGGCGCGGGTGCTCGGCGCCCCGGACCGGGTCATCTTCCTCAAGGTGGTGATCCCGGCCGCCACGCCCTTCCTGCTGGTCGGCATGCGCATCGGCCTCGGCGCGGCCTGGGGGACCGTGGTGGCCGCCGAGCTCATCGCGGCCGACAAGGGCCTCGGCTACCAGATGATGCACGCGCAGACCTACTACGACCTCCCGACGATCTTCGTCGGCCTGATCACCATCGGGGTGATCGGACTGGTGATGGACCGGCTGCTCCTCATGGCGGAGCGGCATCTGACGGCATGGCAGGAGCGGCGATGAGCACCCCACGCACCACGAAGGCCGCCGGCCCGTCCGGGAACACGGCGAAGATCTCCTTCCGGGACACCGGCATGACCTATCCGCTCAAGGACGGCGTGTTCACCGCGCTCGACCGCGTCGACCTCGACATCGCCGACCGGGAGTTCGTCACCGTCGTCGGCCCGTCCGGCTGCGGCAAGTCGACGCTGCTGAACATGGCAGCCGGGCTGGTCCGGCCCACCACCGGACAGGTATTGGTCGACGGCGTCGCGGTCGAACGGCCGGGACCCGACCGGGGAATGATCTTCCAGCAGTACGCCCTCTTCCCGTGGCTCACGGTACGGGGCAACGTCGAGTTCGGGCTGAAGCTCGCCTCCCTGTCCGCCGCGGAACGACACCGGCGTGCCGACCACGCGATCGACCTGGTCGGGCTGACCGACTTCGCCGACGCGCTGCCGAAGACGCTGTCGGGCGGGATGAAGCAGCGGTGCGCGATCGCCCGTGCCTACGCCGTCGATCCCGAAGTCCTGCTGATGGACGAGCCGTTCGGCGCGCTCGACGCGCTGACTCGGGTGCAGTTGCAGGATCAGCTGCTGGCCACGTGGAGCCGGGAACGCAGGACGGTCATGTTTGTGACGCACGACGTCGACGAGGCCGTGTACCTGGCCCGCCGCGTCGTCGTGATGGCCGCCCGCCCGGGGCGCGTCCACCGGGTCGTCGAGGTGGACCTGCCGTACCCGCGGACCGAGGAGTTGCGGCTGTCCCCCGAGTTCGCCCGGATCCGCAACGAGGTCTGGCACGCCGTGTACCACCAGCCGTCGGTCTCCCCCGCGGCCTGAGCGGACCGCGCCGCCTCCCCTGACGACTCGACTCCTCCGAAAGGTCATGTCATGAGCATGTCTCGTCGCGGTTTTCTGACCGCACTCTCCGCGACCACTCTGGGACTCACCGTGTCCGCCTGCTCCTCCGCGGACGGCGACGCCGGTAGTGGCGGCTCCGTCCGCTTCGGCTACATCGCCGACTTCAACGGCGCCAGCCTGCTGGCCATCGCCGACCAGCAGGGACTGTGGAAGAAGCACGGGGTCTCCGCCTCGTACAAGGCGTTCGTCAACGGCCCCATCCAGATCCAGGCGCTCGGCAGCGGCGACCTCGACTACGGCTACATCGGCCCCGGCGCCATGTGGCTGCCGGCGTCCGGCAGATCGAAGATCGTGGCCGTCAACACCCTCACCTACGCCGACCACGTCATCGCCCGGCCCGGCATCTCCTCCATTGCCGACCTGAGGGGCAAGAAGGTCGGCGTCCCCGAGGGCACCTCGGGCGAGATGATCCTCAACCTCGCCCTGCGCGAGGCGGGCATGACCATGGACGACATCGAGAAGGTCGCCATGGATCCTCCCACGGTCGTCTCCGCCTTCTCCTCCGGACAGATCGACGGCGCCGGCATCTTCTACCCGCTCATCGACACCATCAGGAAGAAGGTGCCGGACCTGGTCGAGGTCGCGAGCACCGAGAAGATCGGCGGCAACTTCCCGACGGCGTTCGTCGCCGGGAACAAGGTGGACCGCGCGACCGAGGTGAAGGTCGTCCGGGTCCTCCAGGAGGCCAACGACTGGCGGGCCGCGCATCCCGAGGAGTCGATCAACGCCGCGGCGAAGCTGCTGAAGGTGCCCGCGGCCATCGTCAAGGCCGACGCGAGCCACGTCCGTACGCTCACCACCGCAGACCTCGTCGCCAAGACGAAGGACGGCACGATCGCCGGATGGCTGGACGGCATGAGCGACTTCTTCGTCAGCACCGGCCAGCTGGACAAGGCCCCCGAGGCCGACTCGTTCTACGCGGCCGACGTCTACACCGAGGCGGCCGCGTGAACATCCTCTTCCTGATGACCGACCAGCACCGCGTCGACACCCTGGGCTGTTACGGCAACCCGCACGTGGACACGCCGAACCTGGACCGCCTCGCCGCCACCGGCACACGCTTCGACCGCTTCTACACCCCCACCGCCATCTGCACGCCGGCCCGCGCCAGCCTGCTCACCGGGCAGGCCCCCTTCCGCCACCGCCTGCTGGCCAACTACGAACGCAACGTCGGCTACCTGGAGGACCTTCGCGAGGACGCCTTCACCTTCCCCACCGCGCTGGCCGAGCAGGACTACCAGCTCGGCCTGGTCGGCAAGTGGCACGTCGGCACCCACCGCAACGCCGCGTCCTACGGCTTCGACGGCCCCGACCTGCCGGGCTGGCACAACCCCGTCGACCACCCGGACTACCTCGCCTACCTGGAGGAACGCGGCCTGCCGCCGTACCGGATCACTGACCTCGTACGCGGCACCACGCCCAACGGCAACCCGGGCAACCTGCTCGCCGCCAGGCTCCAGCAGCCCGTCGAGGCCACCTTCGAGTACTACCTCGCCACCCGCGCCATCGAGCAGCTGGACAAGTACGCCGCCGACGGCCGCCCCTTCTACCTGGCCACCCACTTCTTCGGCCCGCACCTGCCCTATCTTCTGCCGGACGCCTACTACGACCGCTACGACCCCGCCCTCGTCGACCTGCCCCCGTCGATCGCCGAGACCTTCGAGGGCAAACCGCCGGTCCAGCGCAACTACAGCGCGCACTGGACGTTCGACACCATGCCGATCGAGGTCACCCGCAAACTCATCGCCGTCTACTGGGGCTACGTCAGCCTCGTCGACGAACAGATCGGCCGTATCCTCACCCGCCTCGACGAACTCGGCCTGGACTCCGACACGTCGGTCTTCTTCACCGCCGACCACGGCGAGTTCACCGGCGCCCACCGGCTGCACGACAAGGGGCCGGCCATGTACGAGGACATCTACCGCATCCCCGGGATCCTCCGGGTACCGGGGCAACAACCGCAGGTGAGACGGGAATTCGTCAGCCTCACCGACTGCACCGCCACCATCCTCGACCTGGCCGGCTGCGACCCCTCACCGGCCACCGACAGCCGCAGCCTGCTACCCCTGGTCCGCGGCGAACACCCCGACTGGCCGAACGAGTTGCTGGCCGAGTTCCACGGCCACCACTTCCCCTACCCACAGAGAATGCTCCGCGACGACCGCTACAAGCTCGTCGTCAACCCGGAGTCGGTCAACGAGCTCTACGACCTCGACACCGACCCCCACGAGCTGACCAACCGCTACCCCCACCCGGAGCTCACCCCCGTGCGGCGCCACCTGATGCGCCGCATGTACGACCTGCTGCGGGAACGCGGCGACAACTTCTACCACTGGATGACCCCGATGTTCGACATCGGCGCCCCCGACTACGACCCCACGCTCAGCGCCTTCGAACAGTGAGGCCCGGCGGACTCGGGACATGGGCCTTCGGCGGATCGGTGACGAGCCAGGAGCCAGCCAATGCGGAGTTCTTCCGCCCAGGCGAAGGTGACGACCCCGAGCGCGCCGAACTCACGGGACTGCGTCGAGGACCTGTACGTCATCGACGCCTCGGTGATGCCGGGCCTGCCCACCGCAAACCCCAACCTCAGGGCAGGGACCGGCACGTGGCCCTGGCCCTCCAGAAGGCTATGCTGCACCGTTCACGACGAGCCGGTCAGCCGATGATGGCGACCGGGGCGTCCCAGGCGTTGCGGTCGACGGTGATGGTGTGACCCCCGCGAGTCTCCTTGCTGTTGGCCTTGTACTGGTGGCCGCGACTGTGGTCGGTGTACAGCTTCGGGTCCCAGGGCCAGTCCTTGGTGGTGGTCTCCTGGCCGTTCCACAGGGCGTACCAGAGGTTGCCCGGCAGGTCGGTGCGGTTCTTGGCGGTGGCGATCGCCTTGGCGCTGGAGCTGCTGAAGCCGTAGAGGCCGGCGCGGTAAGTCTTGGCGCGCAAGGTCTTGGTGAAGGAGCGCACGTAGGTGAGGGTGGCGTCGTTGCAGGCCTTGTCGGCGATGTCGTACGACTCCATGTTGAGGTAGATCGGGCTGCCGGCCTTCATCCCGAGGGCCGAGGCCTTGGCGATCGCGTCGTTGGCGTTGGCGACCCCGACCGAGGCCGCGGTGGCCGCGGTGAACCTCTCCTTGTTGAGGCTCTTCTGGCAGGGCGGTTGGGCGCCGACGTACAGGGGGATGACCCGCCAGCCGAGGGTGTCGACCGACTTCACCCAGGACTTGGTGAGGTTGGGCTGGGCGCAGCCGCGGTTCTTGCCGCCGATGTAGACGGCGACGCCGCCGTAGTAGGCGTCCTTCTTCCACGCCTTCATCGCGGTGAGCGAAGGTGCCGTGCAGGCGTCGAACGCCCGGCCGGTGTAGGTCTTCTGCGCCGGCCACGCGGTGGCGGCCATCGAGGTCTGCGCCACTGTCCCGGCGCCGGCCACGACGACGACGCCGGTCGTCGCCAGGGCGATGTAGCGGCCCTTTCTGGATATCCGGTGCTTCGGCATTTCCCCACCCCATGAAAATCGGACTTCGGTTTTCCCGATCTTGCTCACTCTATCTTCACGCGGCGGAACCGCAGTAACCGGCCAGGGCCATGAGGAGTCGGTGTGTGCCGTTCGGCGTAGAAGCGGTTCACGCGCTTTGCCCCCAGATACCGGGCACGCACCGTAGACACCCATCCGCTCGTTCGGTGCGATCTCTGTACAAGAGGGCTGAACGAGTAGATGGCGACTGGCGGGAGTTCAGCCTACGAACTTGCGGCCGATGAACCACAAGCCCCCTCCTGCCGCAAGGGCGGTGAGTCCCAGGAGCAGGACAGGAAGGCCGGGGCCGGGGCCGGGGCCGGGGCCGGGGCCGGGGCCGGGGCCGGGGCCGGGGCCGGGGCCGGGGCCGGGGCCGGGAGGAACGTACATCGCTGCTCCGGCCGCGAGGTCCGGGCAGTCGCCCTGTCAGTCCGCCTCGGGCTCGACCGAGGGCGTGATCGTCCGGTTCGCCCTGCTGGTGCCGCCCCGTTACCTTCTTCGTGGCCCCGCAACGGGGTTGCCGGTCTCCGGTCCGGTATGACTTGAGCCCCTTGTCGATCACGGTCGAAAAAGTGGTGTCACCGGACCGGGAGGCATTGGCAGACCGCTGATCAGGGGCATGACCGCTCACCTGCTCGTCGAGGTGAAGCAGGCCTTCGTCACGTGGATGCCGGCACGCCGATGCCGCAGCGGAGGCTGGGAAGGGTCTGCTGGGGAGGGCTTGTGCACCACGAGGGCGAGATCGATGTCTACCTCGGCCTGGACGTCGGCAAGGGTGAACATCACGGCACGGCTATCACCCCGGCGGGCAAGCGAGTGTTCGACAAACCGCTGCCGAACAGTGAACCGCGGTTGCGGGAACCGTTTACGAAGCTGCAGGCCAGACACGGAACCGTGCGGGTGGTAGTGGATCGGTCGGCCTCGGTCGGGGCTCTGCCGCCGACCGTAGCCCGCGACGCGGGCTGCCGCGTGGCCTGTCTTCCCGGGCGCCCTAACAGCCTGCGGTCGAGCCGGGCGGAGACCGACACCAGGTCCGGCTCGTCGAGCACCGCCTCCCGGAACGCCCCCAGCGGCGAGGCGACCGTCGCGACCGCAACCAGTACGTGCCCCTGCACGTCGCCCATCACCACCCGGTTCAGGCCCACACAGCGCACTGTCCCGACCCGCTCGGGCAGCGGGGGGGGCGACGGCGCGCCGGGCGGCCTCGGCGGCGGTGCGCTCCAGATCCAGCTGGGCGTCGCGGCGGCTGCGTACGAAGGACACGAACACGCTGAGCACGGAGACGAAGACGATGCTCAGCAGGTCGGTGTGGCCCGGCCGGTCCAGCTGGAAGGCCGGGATGTGTCTACGGGCGCTGCCGCTCGCCCTGGCCGTGGCGATCTGCGCGCGGCCCGCGGAACCGCACGGCGTCCCCGGCGCCCTTCAGGCACCGCCCCGCAGCGCGGCGATCCTGCCCTTCAGGGCCCAGGGGACCTCCGACGGGTCGACGCGCACGTCGATGACCGTCGGGCGATCCGTGGCGGTCAGGGCAGCCGTCAGCGCATCCTCGAACTCTGGAAGGGTACGGGCCACGACGCCGTGTGCGCCAAGACCGCGGCCGATCGTGGCCGCGTCCATCGGGGTGCGGAACATGGCCCCGTGGGAGTGGCCGAACACGCCGTCCTGAACATTGCGGACCATGGCGTTGCCGCCGTTGTTCAGGACGACCCAGATCACCGACAGCCGTTCCTCGGCAGCCGTGTGGGTCTCCATCCCGCTCATCGCGTAGGCCGCGTCGCCGGTGAGCGCCACGACGGGGCGACCGTCGCAGGCGAGCGCCCCGCCGATGGCAGCGCCCGCGCTGTAGCCCATGGAGCCGACGTTCAGCGAGACATGCACGGCGCCGGGAGGCCGACTGACGTACCACCGGCCCATCCAGCTCAGACAGTTGCCGTTGTCGACGAAGAGCAGGGTGTCGGCCGGCAGTGACCTGCTCATCGACGCGACGACGGCCGAGGCGGGCAGACCGCCTTCTCCCGCAGCCGGTTCGCCCGGCTCAGGCCGCCCAGACGGCTCTTCCGGCCGACGACCGGCCAGTGGGGCGGCGGCGCCCAACTCCTCCAGCACAGCGTGCAGGGTTGCCGCGGCATCGCCGACCACCTCGACATCCGCCGGGAAGCCCGCGTCCATGCGCAGCGGGTCGATGTCGACTCGGCACACACGCCTGCCCTCGGTCAGTCCGGTCTGCCAGTTGCCGGTGGACAGTTCCCCCAGCGCGCTGCCCAGCACGAGAAGCGTGTCGACCTCAGGGTTCAGTACGAGTTCGTGGGCGCGGGGAGAGCCGGCGAAGCCGAAGACACCCGCGGACAGCGGATGATCCTCCGGGAAGACGCTCTTGCCTTTGATCGTGGTCGCGACGGGCCAGCCCAGCGATTCGGCCAACCGGATCAGCGGCGTCGTGGCGCGCGCCAGCTTGGCCCCCTGGCCGGCCAGGATCACCCCGTTCCCCGCTGCCCCCAACAGGTCGGTCATCTGCCTGACGGCACTTTGGGCCGGCTCTGCCGCCGAAGGCGAGCGCAAGCGTTCCAGGGCCCGGATGCAGCTTCCCGCTCCGGTCGACACGGCCCTCGGCAGGAAGTCGGTCGGTACCGAGAGGTGCACGGCGCCCGGGCGCCCCGCCCGTGCGGTTCGCATCGCGTGGGCGAGCAGCCTGGGGGTCTGGTCAGGGTGGTGCAGGAGTGCTGAGAGTTTGGTGGCCGAGCGAAAAGCGGAGACGGTGTCGACGGACCAGTTCCCGCCGCTGCTGTCCTGCAGGCTTCCCCGGCCGGCCAGCGACGATTCGGTCTGGGCCGAGATGACCAGCATGGGCACTCCGTCGCTGGTCGCACTCGCCGCGGCCGTCAGCGCGTGGAGGGCTCCGGGTCCTGCGGTGGTGCACACCACGCCCGGGCAGCCGGTCGCCTGTGCGGTCCCCTCGGCCATGAAACCGGCACCTTCCTCGTGCCTGGCCAGCACCATGCGTATGCCCGGAAGGCGGTCCACAGCCTCGTACAGGGGCAGGAGGGGGCCTCCGGGTACGCCGAAGACATGACGTACGCCGAGTGCGCGGAGTCCGCACACGAGCAACTCGGCTACCGTGAGCGGCTGTTGTACCTCGTCGTGGGGACCGCTCGGTGTCCGACGGCGACGGCGTGTCATATGAACGAATCTCCCTTACTGTAGGGACCGAAAGACGTCCTGCGGCCGAACCATGCGGCACCAGAAGGAGCCGAGATGGAGAACGACTTTCCCCTGCTGCCTCCGGACCGCGATGGACCCGAGCCGGTCACGGTCGACCTCGCACGAGCCGCCGTGGCCGGTTCCCTTCGTGGCATTCCACTGGATGCCACGCACGTCACCATCAGCCGAACCGTCGTGCCACCGGGCGGGAGCACCGGTTGGCACTATCATGTGGACCCCGTTCTCGTGGTTGTTGCCGAAGGCACCCTCACCCACACGTTCGCCGACGGGAGCACCGACACGGTGGGGGCGGGCTCCTGTTTCGTGGAGCCGCAGGGCCCGGAGCAGGCCCATGTGGGGGTGAATCCGGCTGAGGTTCCTCTCGTTCTGCACGCGGTCTACTTCCTGCCCGACGCGACGTCCCCGCTGGCCGTGCCCGCCCCCGCGCCTCACTGAGATCCGCCGGTCAGGAGTTCGTCCAGGACTTCGGCCAGCAGTGCACTGTCCTGGGCGGCTCGTCCGAGGGCGACTCCGTCCCACGGCGCCGCTCGGCGCAGCGCGGTGTAGACGCCGGGCAGCACGGCACCGCCGTACAGGTAGCCGATCCGTTCGTCACCGAGTTCGCTGCGCAGGGTACGGAGTATTTCCGCAGCGTGTTCCGGGGAAGCCCCCTCGTCGCTGCCGATGGCCCATGCGGGTTCGTAGAGCACCAGGGCCCGTCGATCGGCCGGCAGGCCAGCGAGAGCCGCGGCCTGGCGGGCCACGTGCCGGCTCGCGTCCTGTGTGCCGAGGCGGCGGTCCTCACCCACGCAGAGCAGGGGAACGAGCCCCGCCCGGGCAGCGGCGACTGCCTTTCGGCCTATCAGCGCGTCGTCCTCGTGGAAGAGGCGTCGGCGTTCTGCGTGCCCGAGCATCACGTGCGTACAGCCGGTCTCCGCCAACAGGTCGGCGCTGACCTCTCCGGTGAACGCCCCCCTGTCGGGCCAGCAGTTCTGCGCCGCGACGTGAAGACCGGTACCCCGCAGACGCTGCTGGGCCAGGGGCAGCAGCGGGTGCGGAAGGCAGGCGAAGAAGGAGACTCGCGCGAGTGCCGGGGCGTGCGGCAGGACGATCTTGTCGAGCCATTCCATGGTGTCTCGCAGGCCCAGGTTCATCTTGGTACTGGCTCAGTGGTGGCGTCGAGGTCTGCATGTGGTTCCTCGTCATCATTCGAGATTGGTGTGGCGTGCGAACATCGCCCGGACGTCGAGGCGTTGGCTGCCTTCCATCACCAGCACCAGGCAGTCGAAGAAGAGGAAGGCGCCCTGCTCGAAGAGCGTGCCGACGAACTGGGAGGAGGCCGAGGGCTGGTAGTTCTGGCCGTACTCGCTCAGCCGCACGACGAGGTCGGCTCCCTGGGCGAGCGTGCTGTCCGCATCGCCGGTGACCGCGGCGACACGTGCGCCGGCGCGAGTGGCGGCGCGTGCCAGGGTGACCACGACGGAGGTCTCGCCGGAACCGCTGCAGGCGATCAGCAGATCTCCGGCGGTGATCGCCGGGGTGGTGGCGTCGGCGGCAATGTGAGCGGTCAGCCCCATGTGCATCAGGCGCGTGGCGAATGCGTCGACGGCCATCTTCGAGCGCCCCATGCCGAGGACGAAGACGCGGTCAGCCGCCTCGATGGCATCGATCAGGGCCCTCACCTCCTGCTCGGCGGCCTGCGACAGGACGGCTTCGACCTCCCGGAGCACGACGCGCCGGGCGCTGGCGAAGGCACCGTCGACACCGACGGGGAGGTCGGCCGGGCGTTCGGGTTCGTTGGACGGGTCAACCATGATTCTTTCCGGTTCCAAGTCACGCTGGGGCGAGGGCGGGCGGCTGGGGCGTGCTTCACCAGTGGTCGTGATGAAGCACCTGGTGGAGGGGACGACGCGGAGCACGCCGGAAGCCTCGGCCGTGGTAGTGCCCCACGGCCAGCAGGCCCGCCTGGCGTACACCGGGGGGCAGGGCCAGTACTCGCGCGGCCTCCTCCTCTCGGTCGAGGTGTAGCACGGTCACGGCACATGCCAGGTCCTCCAGGCGCAGGGCCATCATCAGGCTCCACATCGCCGGCCAGACAGAGCCGTAGTAGACGGAGTGCGCGACGTGCTCGGCGGGTTCGTCGAAGCCGAGGGCCACAAAGCGCTGCACGAAGTCGCCTGGCCCGGACTCCATGCACGGAACGACGAGCAGCGGAGCCCGGTGCAGGTGGTCGGCGAGGTGACGGGAACTCTCCCAGACCCGCTTGCGCGCCGGGTCGTCGCCGGCCTGTTCCCGCATCGCCTCCAGGTAGGGACGGGCGGCACGGCGATAGCAGTCGGCCAGGGCCGCTCGCACGTCCGGGTCCGTGACCACGATCCAGTGCCACAGTTGGTCGTTGGAACCGTTGGGCGCCTGCAGCGCCACTTCCAGCGCCCGCTGCACCGCGTCCCGCGCCACGGGCCGGTCTCAGTCGAGCCGCCTGCGCACCGAGTGGGTGGTGGTCAGAACGTCGTGAGCGGAAAGGGAATCGGCACTGACAGGTGCCGTGCCTGATCGATTCTCCATACCTTTCGCCTTCCGCTTTCGGTCTGCGGCAAACGCAAAGGCCCCTATGTCGTGACTCAAGTGTCTAAGGTTCGGAATATGATGCGACTGACCTTGCGTGACAGGGGCACTGGTGTCTGCACCGTGATGCTGCTGTCGGCTTTCCGCGGTCACACGATGGTCAGCGTGCTGAGACCGTCCAGGTCGGTCAGCCCGGCGGTGGTCAGGCACGGTGTGGGGTTGGAGAGGTCCGGGACGATGGCGACGGTGACGTTCACCAGGTGGCCCGCGTAGCGGCCGGTCAAGACCGTCCCTGCCGACGTGTATACCTGAGTGGTGCCGGCTGCGCTGATGTCGATGCCGGTGACTTGCACGGTGGACTGCTGACTCGTGCCGTTGGCGAGTCGCCAGACCAGAGTGGCCGTCGCGGTGCTGGGGAAGGTGACGCACGTGGCGTTCGGGACCGTACTGCCCTCCTGGTAAGTCACGGAGGTGACACCGTCGTTGACCAGGCACGAGCCGTAGGAGCCCGTCGACGTGTAGGTGACCGTCTGCGGTACGAACTCCTTCAGCCCCGGGCTGTACGTGGTGACTTGGCTGCCCACGCATGTGATGGGCGGCGCAGCCGAAGCCGCAGTGGCCCACAGCGGACAGGACAGCAGAGCTGCTGACAGGGCGACGCATATGCTTCTGCGAGTACGGCGTTCCATGGTGCACTTCCTTCCTCAGGGGTGCGGTCGGCGAAGCGACCGTCGGGCGGCGTCGGGTACGGTCGATGCATGGAACACGCACACCGGACCGCGCGCTCCACAGTGTGCTCCGCACTTCCGGGCCTCGCCTTTCGCACACTGTGATTCAGACGAAACCAGGGTGGCGGCGGCGCACGAAGGGGGCGCGAGTGACCGCTTCGGCCAGTGGTTGAGCTCCAGGAGCAGCAGGAGGCCAGAGAGGCGGACCCGCAACGGCTGGATACCGCCCTTCCCGGAGAACGGTGTCTCTATGATGGCGAGTTCGTGTGACCGTTGTTACAGCAGATGGTGACACGGGGCATCTTCCGCGCTTGCGGACCGCGCGCCGAGGAGACCCGCCCGTGGCAGCCAGCCAGGGCTGCACGATCCCGGCATGGACATCAGCGCGTCAGGAGCGGCAGGATCGTCGTCGTCACGGTTCGGCCCGATCGCCTGCGCCGCAACCGGGTCGACCACGCTGCGCCTACGCCGCGAGTGTGTCCAGGACTTCTGTGACGGAGGCGGGATCCAGAGGGCCTACGTGCGACGCCTCGGGAAAGTTGTGCACGCGGAAGCGGTTGCCGAGTGTGAGCGCGTCGGCCTCCGCGATCATCCTGTCCTGGAGAGCGGTGGCGATCGTCCGGTCTTTACCGAAGCGCAGGTAGGTGCGGGGAATGCGTCCCCAGCTGTCGGTTCGGCCGGCGGCTCGGCCCGCACAAGCGGCGATGGGCTCGTCGGTCTGCATGCCGGCCAGTATCCGGCGGAAGTCGCCGTCGGGGCAGTCCGTGCAGATCATCTCCTTCAGCAGGGCCAGTTCACGGCTGTCACCTGTCCGGAAGTTCAGCCGCAGCACCCCGAGCCGGTCCGGGTCACCCACCGTCAGCTCGACCGGGCTGACGGCGTCAGCGTTCTCGGGTGCCGCCGTGCAGGCGTCCGCTGTGGGCAGGATACGGCTGGGACAGAAGGCCGCCATGTAGCAGATGTGGTGAAGCAGGTGCGAGACAGCGTTGCCGACACGGCTGACCGATACGCCATCCAGGCTGTGCCCGACCAGCACCACCGGGCCGTTCCTCGCCGCGCACCGCACGATGCCCGTGACGCGCGCCTCGTAGTCGTCCGGCCCGAGGCCCTTCAGCGGGGATGGACAGCCCCCAGTTCATTCCCGTTGCTCGACCAGGTGACCGTCCGCGTCCCGGTCGGGCGTCCCCGCACCCGGCCAGACGTGCAGGGCAGTGATTCCGGAGAAGGGGGACCAGGCAGCCAACCGGAAGAAGAGGGGCCGCCGGCGCGGTCGGCCCGTCACGTATGACGCCGAGCTCTACAAGGGGCGCAATGCCGTCGAGCGCCTGATCAACAAACTGAAGGCATGGCGGGGCATCGCCACCCGCTACGACAAGACCCCCGACAGCTACCTCGCCGGATCCCACCTCCGCACAGCGGCCATCTGGATCGGCAGCCTTCTACAAACCCGGTTGATCACGACAGGGCCTGTCCGCAGAATGGATACGCTATGAGCGACGCCTCACACTCACGTTTCCTGCGCATCGTCCTGCGCGCCGACTCCTCCGCCACGTCCTCGGCCGGGACGATCACGCTGATCACGGCCCTGCTCGCACTCGTCTACACCGACACCGTCGCGGGCATCGTCGCCGCCACCGTCCTCTTTGCCGCCTGGGTCGCCGTCGGCGTGACCGCCCGCAGGCATCAGCGGCTCGGCGGGGAGGAACCGGACCGCTGAAGACCGATGATGATGTCCACGATTTGCCGCCCCGTTGATCGCGGCTCCAACCGCTCGGGCAGGTCACGTCGGTACCGAGGCTCTCCACTCCCGCTCACGGAACGGCGGACGATCAGAGGGCTGCGACCCGCAACACGATGAGCACGGTGGCGACACCCGTGAGGACGGCCGCCGGGGGCGCGCCCTTGTAGTCACTGACACGCAGGTGTGCGGCGACCGCGCCGATGAAGTAGAGCGTCAAGCCGACGGCAGCGGCGATACCGATGAGCCCCCACCAGAGTCCCATGATGAGACCCCCCGCGCCGGCGATCTGAGCGACGCACAGGAACGGCAACATGCCGTAGGACAGGCCAAGCGTGGACATCTGGTCGACAAGCCGCTTCGGCCGGGTGAATTTGGCACCGGCCGAGGCCACGAGCACCACCGACATGAGCGAAGAGACGATGACACAGGCGATGAACATGGCAGTACCTCAATTGTTCGACGGGACAGAGTAGTTGCACACCAGATGCGTCGGCCGTGCCCCGCTTCGCGGTCAGGCGTTCTCGAGCAGCAGGTGGTTGTGCTCCACGGGCTTGGTCATGAGGGCGGCGTCACCCGTCTCCAGCTCGTGGATACGAGACGGCTCGCTGTTGGCGACCCCGCCACGGCGAACGCGCCAGGGCTGAGCACGCTCGGCGGCAGCGTCGAACAAGGCCCGCGTGATCCGCAGGACATCGACGGCGTTCTCGCCGGACGCCAGCACGAACGCGTCGATGCACAGCAGGCGTGACACGCGTCCCAGGGACCCGGCTTGCGATGATCTCCCGGGTGCTGCTGACCAAGAGGGCGCCGTCAGGACCGGCCATCGCCTCGAAAGTCGAGCGGTCGAGGCAAGCGCCGCGGCCCTGAGCGAAATACGCGCGGTAGTAGGGGTAGAAGGTCTTGCGTGCTCCCTGCGAGGCCGCACCGACCGAGAAGTGACTGGCCACCCCAAGCCCGAGCGCGGAGCGAAGTCCTGGTAGAGACGGACGGGGTCGAGCACGCCAGGACCGAGACGGCACCGGTCCGGGTGAGGGACGAGGTGTTGGCGGCGGTGGCAGCCAGGACGATGGCCGGCGAGGAGACCGCGAACCGGGGTGTGTGGTGTTCACCGACGCCGGACACGTCGAGCCCCGCTCGGTCGGCGAAGACACCGACTTCCACGATGTCGCGGACTCGTTGCGCGCCGCTGTCACCCGGCACTGTCTCGGTGAGGGAGAAGACGCCGAGCTCAACCTCGGCACCCTTCGGAGTGGTGCGCTGCATGCCTTCGACACTAGGCAGCCGATAGGTACCCAAAGGTACCCTTCGGCTCATGAGTCTCCGCCCCGGAACCGTCTTCCTCGCCGACTGCCCCGCACGCCTGGCCATCGAGATCATTGCCAGCAAATGGGCCGTGGTCACGCTCTTCGCGCTGAGCGACGGTCCCCTGCGGCACGGCGAGTTGGTCCAGTTGATCGGAGGCGTCTCACGCAAAGTACTGACGCAAACGCTGCGCCGCCTCCAGGACCACGGGCTCATCGAGCGGCACGTGTACGCCGAAGCGCCACCACGAGTGGAATACAGCTTGACCGAGCTCGGGCGAACTCTGGAGGAGCCCATCACAAAGCTCACCGAATGGGCGAAGTCCAACGGTGAAGCGATCGCCACCTTCCATGAGGCGGCTGAGGCGAAAGACGCCTAAAGGCTGTCCCGCAATGGTCGAAGAGCTGAGTCAGCCAGCCCGGCGTCCGGCACCTCAGGTCATCCAGCAAGGGCGGTATTACGGAAGTGCACGATGCCGCGCATCGCGTGGTGCATTGAGGCGGCAGTCGCGGAAGATCTCCCAGCCCTTCATGCGGGCGAAGGCGTGCTCGACGCGGCACGGCCTTTGCGGTGCGAGCGGTTGTGTCGCCCCGAGCACCACGGCGTCAGGCCACGGCGGGTACACGGCCGCGCCGACAAGGATGCCCAGCAGGAGCAGGGCGACAACCAGGAAGAGCAAGAACAACCTGTCCTTGCTCAACGGTTCATGACATACCGGCGTACCCGCGAGTAGCCCTCTCTCTCGCGCACCGTTCGATCCGACGCCACGTCCGTTGTCATGTCGTGCGCATGGCAAACATGTTGATGCTTCGTCAACTCCCTTGATGGCACTACCGATCCTCGGCAACTCTTGATCGCAGCCCGGAGCGGAACGCCACGCCCCGCCCGGCAGGGGTGCGCGATCAAGCGCACCTGCCCCCACAGACGCGCGCCCCACCCGTGCGCGCCGCCAAGAGGAGGAATCCCTCGTAATGGCACAACCGCGTAGCAAGAGAATACGGTTCGCCGGGATCGCCGCTGTCGTGGCGACCACCTTGGCCGGCGGCCTTGCCGCCGTCCCCGCCCAGGCCGCTCCCGCCGAGGGCGAGGTGATCGGTGCCGGCTCGCCCACGGCAGTCCGAGACAGCTACATCGTGACACTGCGGAAGGACGCCGGGTTCAAGGCCTCCTCGACCACGGGCAAGAGTCTGGTCGAGGAGTACGGCGGCAGCGTGAACAGGACGTTCGGCAGCGCGCTGAACGGCTACACCGCCACGCTCTCCGCGACGGAGGCCAAGCGCCTGGCCGCCGACCCGGCGGTGGCGGCCGTCGAGCAGAACCAGCGGGTCAGCGTCACCGACACCACGCAGTCCAGCGCGCCGTGGGGCCTCGACCGCATCGACCAGACCTCCCTGCCGCTGTCCCGCACCTACACCTACCCGGACAGCGCCGGCAGCGGTGTGACGGCCTACCTCATCGACACCGGCGTACGCATCACACACCAGCAGATCAGTGGCCGTGCCGCCTACGGTTACGACGCCGTCGACGGCGACACCGACGCCGCGGACGGCAACGGCCACGGAACGCATGTGGCCACCACCATCGCCGGCTCCACCTACGGCGTGGCCAAGAAGGCGAAGATCGTCGCCGTGCGGGTGCTGGACAACAACGGATCCGGTACGACCGCCGGAGTCATCGCCGGCATCGACTGGGTGACCCGGAACCACTCCGGCCCCTCCGTCGCCAACCTGTCCCTCGGCGGCGGCGCCTCCGCCACACTGGACGCGGCCGTGCGCACTTCCATCGCGAGCGGCGTCACCTACGCGGTCGCCGCCGGCAACAGCAACGCCAACGCCTCCTCGTACTCCCCGGCCCGGGTCACCGAGGCCCTCACCGTCGGCGCCACTACCAGCACCGACGCCCGGGCCAGTTACTCCAACTACGGTTCCGTGCTGGACATCTTCGCCCCGGGGTCCTCCATCACGGCCGGCTGGAACACGGGCGACACCGCGACCAACACGATCTCCGGCACCTCCATGGCGACCCCGCACGTCGCCGGCGCCGCCGCGGTCTATCTGGCCAGCCACGCCTCCGCCACACCCGCGCAGGTCGCCACGGCCCTCGTGAACGGGGCGACGACCGGCAAGGTCACCAGCCCCGGCTCGGGCTCACCCAACCGGCTGCTGAAACTCGTACCGTAACCACTCCGCCCACGATCCGACCGTCGTGAGCACCGTGCCTCGGAGGCCGCCCCGCCTCCGAGGCACACCGCTGCCCGCCCGACGGCTCACCCTCCCGGGAGCCGGTGCCGCAACAAGCAACGTTCGCAGTGCCGTGCGGGTGATTGAGCGAGCTCCCACCGCTGTCCCGGCTCGCGATCCGGGATGAGAGGTCCGGTTCGGCAACCGAGGACGTAGCAACACTTTCGCGTACGGGACGGAGTTGGGGCTGTGGCCCATCGGCGTCGCCGTGCCGGTGATCGGCCGGGAGCTGTCGGCCTCGCTCACCGGCCCCGCAGGATCCAGAGTCGTCCGCGTCGAGCTCTGCCGGGCGCAGCGCGTCGCCCTCCCGGGCTTCGGGTTCAGACCACCGACGGCTGTGCCGGCAGCACGTGGTCGCCGACCTTGTCCGTGCTCAGGCACAGGGAGCAGACGACGGCGTCGTGCGTCTGACAGGCCGCCAGGTCGGGGCGCTCGTAGGGCTGGTGGCAGACATGGCAGTCGTACGTCGTCGCGCTCGGGTTGCCGTCTGCGTCGAGGAGCGGCTCGTCGATGCCGTCGGTGGTGCGGCGCAGGTAGTACTTTCCCTTGGTGACGATGGCCATCAGCGGGGTGAGAACGAAGGCGATGAGGGCCGCCGCGACCGGGGAGTACGGCTGCAGAGTGTCGCCGAGGGCGTGGAAGTACAGGGCGATCGACAGACCGGAGGCGGCGACGAAGGACACGACACCCACCGGGTTGGCGGCGTAGAGCATGCCGCGGCGGAACTCGGGCTGCAGCGGCGAGAGCTTGAGCAGGTACTTGTTGACTCCGATGTCGGTCGCCACGGTGACGACCCACGCGATGGCGCAATTGGAGTAGAAGCCGAGGATGCTGTTGAGGAAGCTGAACATGTCGGCCTCCATCAGTGCCAGCGCGAAACCCAGGTTGACCAGGACGAACACCATGCGGCCGGGGTAGCGCTTGGTGACCCGGGTGAAGGAGTTGGTCCATGCCAGCGAGCCGGAGTAGGCGTTCGTCACGTTGATCTTGATCTGGCTGATCACGACGAGGGCGACGGCCAGCGGAAGCACGATCCAGGACGGCATCATCGCGTCGAAGGCGCTGCGAAACTGCTGGATGGGCTCGGGTGCGGCCTCCGGACCGACCTCGGCGAGGATGTACACGGCGAGGAAGACACCGATGGCCTGCTTCAGCGCGCCGAGCACCACCCAGCCCGGGCCTGCCATGACCACTGCGGTCCACCACGTGCGCTTGTTGGCCTCGGTCTTGGGCGGCATGAAGCGCAAGTAGTCGATCTGCTCGCCGATCTGCGCGATCAGCGACAGACACACGCCCGCGCCGAGCAGTACGGAGGCCGTGTTGACGCCGCCGGTGCCGTCCGTACCGGCGTAGGAGAGGAAGCGGTCGACCGTTCCGGGGTCGGTGGCGATGAGGTAGACCAGCGGAGCGACCATCAGCACCAGCCAGATCGGCGTCGTCCACACCTGGAGCTTGCTGAGCGCCTTCATGCCGTAGATGACCAGCGGGATCACCATCAGCGTGGAGACCAGGTACCCCAGCCACAGCGGCAGTCCGAGGCCCAGCTTCAGCCCCTGCGCCATGATCGAGCCTTCCAGGGCGAAGAAGATGAAAGTGAAGCTGGCGAAGATGACGCTGGTCAGCACCGAGCCGTAGTAGCCGAAGCCGGAACCGCGGGTGATCAGGTCCAGGTCGATGTTGTAACGGGCGCCGTAGTACGCCAGCGGGAAGCCGGTGACGAAGATGACGACGGCGGCGACGGCGATCGCCACGAGCGCGTTGCCGGTGCCGTGCGCCAGACCGATGCCGGCGCCGATGGAGAAGTCCGCCATGTAGGCGATGCCCCCGAGCGCCGTCGTGGCCACGACCATGGGGGTCCAGCGGCGGTAACTGCGCGGCGCGAAGCGGAGAGTGTAGTCCTCCAGGGTCTCCTTGGTCGCCTGGGTGGATATGGGGGTGGGGCCGGAGGCTGTCTGGGGTGACTGGGTGATGTTCATGGTCAGCCCTTCGGGTGCGGGTGGGACGGGCGGTGGGGCACTCGGGGCTGCGTCTACGACAGCCGGATCCATGAGCGGACACGGTAGGGACCACTTGTTTCCTGGAACGCCCACGTGTGGTGAACGGCTCGTTTCAACGGCCCGACATCCTGCCTGGCCAGTGGGAGCCGACCCACAGCGGTCGGCCTCCGCTGTCGGAAGCGACAGTGCACTTGTGAGTGTTCTGCCGCCGCTTGCCCGAGACGAACCGACGCCTTCCCTGGGCCGAGAGGTGCCGCGCCGGGAGCGCCGCACAGGCGCGGGCTCACCGACGCCCGCTGGATCGACGGGTCGGGTCAGGTACGGGCATTGCAGCGGCTCCGGCAGCGCCGGCCCCAGGCCCCGGCTCGTTTCAGTGTCGCCAGTACCGACGGCGTCCGGATCTCGGCAGCAACCAGCTGACGGTCGACCCAGTGGCTCTTCAGCGGGCGTCGCACGGATCGGCGCCCGCAGGCACCGGCTTGGTGTCGGCCGCCAGGCAGGAGGAGTACACCCTCGGCGGTGTGGGCCGCGGCTCCTGTTCCGGCGCGGCGGCCACGGCAATGACCGCCACGGCACCGACGCAGATCAGCCCCGCCATCGCGGCGAGCCCCGTACGGCGGCTCACCGGTGTCCGCCGAAGTGATCGCGGATCTCGTCGCTGCAGCCGTCCGCGCCGACCCGGTTTCGTGAGAAGGCCAGCACGCCGCCGTCGTCGTTACCGTCCTGCTTGGCCTTGGCCAGCTGCCTTTCGATGTCCGCGATGTACTCGGCGCACTCGGCGCTGACGGGCTTCTCACGCTTCTCTGGCTGCGCATCAGGCGCCGGGGAGGCGTTCAGGGCGGCGGTGGCAGCGATACCGGCCGCACACAGCACGACCCACGCGGCGATCCACGTGCGGCGGCGCATCCGTAAGGGCTTGGGCATCCAGGCATCCTACGAGCGCCCTCAGTGGGCTGTCGCCGCATGGACCGCTGTCTCAACGGTCGGCCCTCCAGCGCGCGTGAGCAGGCCACGATCCTGTCTCGATGGACGCAGGGACAGGGGCGTCGTCATCGAACGCCCAGGACTCGATCAAGTCCCTGCAGCGGGTTCAAGGTCTCCAAGACGGGACACCGCTCCCGTCGCGTCTGGCCGAGGGGGCGAATAACCTGGTGCCAGGGGGTCGACATGGTTCGATCGGAGGAGCCTCCCATGAGGAAGAGGTGCACCGTCCGGCGCGCAACGGGAGTTGTCACCGCCCTCGTCACGGCCGCGGCGATTGCTTCGGTCGCCCCGGCTCAGGCTCAGTCCACCGCTCAGCTCTCCGCGTATGTCAGCGACGGCTGGGGCGGCGGCACCATCACCAGCCAACCCGCCGGGATCAACTGCCACCAGTCGGCGTGGGACCCCTATACGTCCAACCAACCGCAGCCGCAGCCCACTGGCGCCTGTACCGCAAGCTTCGAGGTCGGAACGACGGTCACCTTCACCGCCACACCCGACTCAGGGTCCTACGTCAACTTCGCCCCCTCGCCGAATCCCGTGACCATTCGCACCGGCTACAACTACACGGGGGTGGTGTTCTGTCCCGATGACGGCCTCTGCTCCGCAGGGTGACGGAAGAGAAGGACAGACGCTGACGGAACCGCAGCGCCCATACCGCTGCGGAGTTCGAGTCGCAGGATGTCTCTGTGCATCACATCCTGTGCGGGCTCGCCACCGACCCAGTCCTGCCGCCCGAGCTGGTTGACCGCCGGCTCCGCCGCCCGACGATCCGCCGGCGGAACCCGCCCGTCGGCGCGCCAAAACCGTCTCGGGCTGATGCTCGAAGTCGCGTCGGCCTATCTCTCCGGCACCTGAGCCAGGGTGTCCGAGATGGGTTGCCGGGCACCGCCGGCGTCGTCGGCGCCCGCCTCGGCGCACGGCCTCCGCTCCATGGGCCGAACCCGGTCAGGTGAACGACCGGCGTGCAGCACCTCACGGTCCCACAGGTGCGGTTGCTGGACGTGCAACTGCCAGTAGTGCTCGGCGATGTCGTCAGGGTCGAAGTCGGTGCCGGGAGCTACCGGACCGTCTACGGTGACGCTCGCCACGTGCACACCGGACGAGCCGTACCGCTGATCGGTGCACCCGCCGCCCGTGTCTTCCTGCGTGGCGGCTTCGCCTTGCCTCCTTCTTCGCGGTCCTGGCGCTCACCCTCCCCGTTGGGGATCCGCTGCCCGCACTGGTGGCGGCGCGGTGCCTCGCCCTTCTGGTGCAGTCCGGGGAGCCGGGCCGCCCACGCCACCTCGGACATCGGCGGCCCGCGGACGCGACCTTGGCGCCCGGGCCGGCCCCCAGCCGGACCGCGCGCCGCAGTCCGGATCAGGCGCGGGCGCCCAACGCAGGCAGGACCGTCTCCGCCACGCGGTACGCCTCCTCCAGCAGCGGGTTGGCCGACAGGATGAAGGTGTCAACGCCCAGGTCCTCGTACTCCTTGAGGCGCTGCACCACCTGGGCGGTGGAACCGACCACCGCGGTGCCGGGGCCGGGCCGGAACAGGCTCATGCCCGGCCACAGGTTCGGGTAGACCTCCAGCTCACGAGCCACGGCCGGTACCCGGCCGCCATGCTGGCGGAACTGCCGCTGCCAGCCGACGCCGTCCTCCCCGGCGCGGTCGCCGAGCTGCCGGGCGTACGTCGCCTCGCTGGTGACGTCGAGCAGCCGGTCGGCCGCCGCCCACGCCTCGTCCTCCGTGTCGCGGACGATCAGGTGCAGTCGCAGGCCGATGCGCAGAGTGCGGCCGTGGGCCGCCGCGCGTTCGCGCACCCGGTCCAGCTTCTCCTTCAGCAGGTGTGGCGGCTCGCCCCAGGTGAGGTAGACGTCGACATGCTCGGCGGCCATCTCGATGCCCGGCGCGGAGGAGCCGCCGAACCACAGCGGGACGTGCGGGCGCCGCGCGGGCCCGAGGTCGCCGAAGGAGCCGCCGGCGTTCTTCAGGTCGTAGAAACGGCCCTTGTGGTCGAAGACCTCGCCGGCGGTGAGCCGTTTGACGATCGACCAGTACTCGGCGCTCAGTTCGTAGCGCTCGTCGTGTTCTACGTCCAGGCCGTACTCGCGCAGCGTCTTCGTCGAGCCGTTGACGACGTTGAAGCGCAGGCGGGGGCCGAAGAGGGTGTCGAAGGTGAGCGCCATCTTGGCGAGCAGGGTCGGGGCGATCAGACCGGGGTGGACGGCCAGCAGCGGCTGGAAGCGGGGGCTGGTGGCGGCGGCGAGGGCACTGCCCAGCGGCCATACGTCGTACAGGTCGGTCGCGAGCAGCGCCCCACTGAAGCCGAGCCGTTCCACGGTGCCGGCGAGCTGTTGCAGGTAGGCGAGGTCGACCGGGCGCCGCCCCTCAGGCTCCCAGGGGTAGGCACCCTCGCGCGGGATGATGTACCAGAGGACTTCCGAGGCCATGTGCGTTCTCCCCTCAGTCCTGTCGGGCGACCGCGTCAGCGACCGTGACCGGCGCCTCGATGAACCCGGTGCGGACGAAGACGTCGGCGGCCTGCTGCTGTTCGGCGAGGAACGCGTCGCTGACGTCCTCGATGCTCCAGGGCAGGGCACGCAGGGCGGTCTCCCAGTCGTCGACCGTGCCGCCCTGGTGGTCGGCGGCGATCGCGGCGGCCTCGCGCGGGTGGGCCTTCGCCCAGGCGTCGGCCCGGACGAGGGCACGGACCAGCGCCTGGACCACCTCGGGCCGCTTCTCGGCCAGGTCCCGCCGGGTGAAGAACACCGAGCGATCGGTGATGACGTCGCCGGTGCGGACCAGGATCCGGACGCCTCCGGTGCGCAGGGCGGCCGCCAGCTGCGGGCCCTGGGCGACCCAGGCGGCGATGGCGCCCTCGCGCAGCAGCCTCTCGCTGTTCTCGCCGCCGCGTACGGGGGTGATGTCCTCGGCGTACGACAGTCCGGCGTCGTCGAGGGCCTTGGCGACGAGGTGGGTCTGCCAGGAGCCGATGGCCAGGTGCACGGTGCCCCCCTTGAGGTCGGCGACCGTCCGGGCGGGGCTGTCCTCGGTGACGAGGAGGGCGCCGTGGTCCGGGCGTGGGGCGGAGACGGCGACGTACACGATGTCGTGGCCGGCGGCCTGGGCGGTGACCGGCGGGGTGGAGCCGGTGCCGCCGAAGTCGATCACGCCCTCGGAGAGCAGCCGCCCGGTGCGTACGCCGTCCGTGTAGGGGTGGAAGGCGACGGTCTCCCCCACCTTGGCGAGTTCCTCGGCGGCGTGGTCGAGGCGTGAGAGGTAATAGAGGGTGGGGTTGCTGTTGTGGACGCCGATGGTGACGGTCATGCGGAACGCTCCGGTGGTGTGGTGGTGGCGGGCGGCACGCCCAGGTCGGTCAGCAGCCGGCGGCGCAGAGCGGTGAAGGCCGGGTCGCCGGGGTCGCGCGGACGCGGGACGTCGACGGTCTCGTCCGTGACGAGCCGGCCCTCCCGCAGGACGCAGACGCGGTCGGCGAGCCGTACGGCCTCGTCCACGTCGTGGGTGACGAGCAACACGGCGGGCCGGTGCGCCCGGCACAGCTCGCTGACCAGATCGTGCATGCGCAGGCGGGTCAGGGCGTCCAGGGCGGCGAACGGCTCGTCCAGAAGGAGGAGTTCGGGCTCGCGGACCAGGGCTCGGGCGAGCGCCACGCGCTGGGCCTCGCCGCCGGACAGGGTGGCGGGCCAGGCGCGGGCGTGGCTCTCCAGGCCGACCTCGGCGAGCGCGCGGCGCCCCCGGTCCGGGTCGGTCCTCGGCAGGGCGACGGTGACGTTGGCCAGCACCCGCTTGGACGGGATCAGCCGAGGTTCCTGGAAGACGACGGTGCGGGTCTGAGGGACCAGCACCTCGCCCTTGTCGGCGCCGTCGAGGGCACCGAGGATTCTCAGCAGGGTGGTCTTGCCACTGCCGCTCGCACCGAGCAGGGCGACGAACTCGCCGCCCCCGATGGTGAGATCGAGGCCGTCGAGGACGGTCCGGTCGCCGAACGCCTTGACGAGTGAGCGGACTTGTACGGCGGTGGTGGCCGTCGTGCCGGATGCGGTCGTCATCGCTCGGCCCTCCGCCACGGCATCAGCACCCGTTCCAGCAGGCGCACGAGCGCGTCGGCGAGCAGGCCGAGCAGGCCGTAGACGAGGATGCAGACCGCGAGGACGTCCGTGCGGGCGTAGCTCTGCGCCTGGGCCATCAGGTAGCCGATGCCGGCGGTGGCGTTGATCTCCTCGGCGGCGATCAGCGCGATCACGCTGAGCGTCATCGACAGTCGCAGCCCGGCGAGCAGCGAGGGCAGCGCTCCGGGCAGGACGACCTCGCGGACGATCGCGAACCGGCTCATGCCGAAGCTGCGCATGGCCTCCACCAGCCGGGTGTCGGTGCTGCGGACGCCGCTGGAGGTGGAGACGTACATCGGGAAGGTGGTGGCGACGGCGATCAGCAGGATCTTGGCGATCTCGTTGATGCCGAACCACACCATGAACAGCGGGACCAGGGACAGGAAAGGAATGGTCCGCAGGGTCTGCATGGTGGAGTCGAGCAGTTCGTCGCCGAGGCGGGTGAAGCCGGTGACGACGCCGGCCGCGAGGCCGGCGGCGAGACCGAGCAGCAGGCCGAGGCCGGAGCGGGTCAGGGAGGTGGCGAGCGCGTCGGGCAGCTGGCCGTTGCCCCACAGCTCGCCGACCGCGCGGATCACGTCGGCGGGTGAGGCGAGCACGTCCGGGGTGAGGGCGCCGGTCGCCGAGGCGGCCCACCAGAGCACGAGCAGCGCGAGCGGACCGAGGGCGCGTACGGCCGCACCGAACCGACGCGGCCGTGGACGTCGGGCGACGGGCCGGGGCGTCACCAGCTCCCGCTGCCCGGCCGGCGCGGCCGGGATGTGGTGGACGGCGGTCATGACAGCTCGGTGACGTCGATGAGATGGGCGGCGACGTCGACCTCGGTGCGGGTGACCTTGTGCTCGGCGTAGAAGCGGGCGACGGCCTTGAACCGCGTGATGTCGGCGTCGGTGATCGGCTCGACGGTTCCGCCCTGGGAGGTGAGCTCGGTCTGTACGCGCTTGGCCTCGCCGGTGAGCGCCTGGGGGCCGGCGTCGGTGTTGACGTTCAGGTAGGCGGCCGGGTCCTGCTTCTCCTTGATGCTGCCCTCGTGCAGGTAGGTGTAGAGCGCCTTGACCACCTCGGGGTGCTTGTCCGCGAACGCGGTGCGCACGGCGTTCAGGCTGTAGTTGTCGGAGCCGATGGCCGCGCCGTCGGTGAGGAAGTGTGCTTTGCCGGTGCCGAGTTCCGCCACGGAGTACGTTGCCCACACCGCCCAGGCGTCGACCTTGCCGCTGTTGAAGACGGCCGCCGTCTGGTCGGGCCGCAGGTAGACCCGTTCGACCTTGTCCTCGGGGACGCCCGCCCTCTCCAGGGCCTTGAGCAGCAGGTACTCACCGGTCCCGCCCTGGTTGACGGCGACCTTCTTGCCGATCAGGTCCTTGACGGACGTTATCGAGGAGCCGTTCTTGACCAGGATGCCTTCGCCCGCCCCGTCCGGTGCGCTGGCGGTGAAGAACTTGAATCCCGGGTTCTGCGCCAGGGACGTGATGCCGGAGGTGACGGAACCGGTGGCGATGTCCAGCTGGTCGGCGTTGAGGGCCTGCGCGGCCGGCGCGAAGGGGCCCGCGCTGCCGGTCCAGGCGACCTTGGCGTGCACCTTGGCCAGGGCCTTGGCGAGGGAGCCGTCCTTCTTGCCGACCGCGAGCACACCGGAGTTGCCGGGGTCGGGGATGCGGACGGTGACCGTGGCGCCGGAGGCCGGGCCGGTCTCGGCCTGCGAGGTGCCGCAGGCGGTCAGGGCGGCGAGCGCGGTGACGGTGGCCAGGGCGGCTGGGAAAAATCTGGAGGCGCGCATGACAGTCCTACGGGTGGAGGGAGCGGGGTCGGGATGTGGGCTCGGCGAGCCGGCGGCGGGCTCGGCGCAGGGGTTCCGGGTCGGCCCAGGCGTGAACGTCGACGGGTCCGGCCAGGAAGCCGTGCCCGCGCAGCGCCGTCTCCTGAAGGGCCAGCAGGGAGAGGCGTTCGGCGGAGAGGTCGGGGTGCAGCGAGCGGTGGGTGCCGGGGCGGTAGGCACCGCGCACTCCCTCGGCGCCGGCGCCGGTCTCGGAGCCCAAGATGCGGGCGACCTCGTCCGGCTGCCCGGCCGCCCAGTCGGCGGCACGCAGCAGCACCGCGAGGAACCGGTCGACCAGGTCGGGGTGTTCGTCGAGCAGCCGCTGGTGGACGGTGATGGGGCGCGGGGTGCCGTTGTTCACGCGGTGGCGGCGGTCGGGCAGTTCGTCGAGTTCGACGGCGACCTCGGCACCGGCCCGACGCGCCGCCTCGACGGCGACGGCGCCCTTGACATACACGGCGTCGACGTCACCGCGGGCCAGCGCAGCCAGTTCGGCCTGCCACTGCCCGGTGTGGCCGACGGCGGGCACGTCGACCGGCCGGGTGTCGTCGAGTCCGAGTCCGGCGGAGGCGAGCGCGCCCTCGAAGCCGCGCAGCGCCATGGCCCGCCAGAAGTCGATGGGGACACCATGGCGGGGCAGGGCCGGCCGCAGCCCGCGCAGGGCGGCGGCACCCCGGATCCCGGATCCGGGCCGGACCAGGACCACTTGCCGTTCCTCGATCCAGGTCAGGCCGATCAGCCGGGTCTCGGCACCGCGTGCACGGGCCCACAGGGCAGGCACGTTGCCGCCCTCCCGAACCAGCACAGGCAGTTCGTGGGTGTAGTGGGTGCCGCGGATGTCCGCCCCGACGTCGGCCTCGGTGTCCTGAAGGGACCGCACGGCGATCCCCTCCGGCGCGAACTCATCGGCCAGCCACCGCCGGTCGGCAGCGATACCGGTCGCGGTGGGCACCGGACAACGGGTGAACCACAGGGTCTCGGGCACGGATGGGTACGTCATGGGTTCCTTCCCCGGAGGGCTGCTCACCGCTGGGGCGGCGAAGCGGAGGTGGGTGCGGGCGGGGCGCGTTACCCGCCGCCGGCACGCCTGCCGGGCGGCACGTCGGGCGGGCAGCATGTCGGGCGGCACGGCAACGGCGGCGCGGCGAGCGGAACCCCACCGGAAAGTGAGATACGGAGGTGTCGTCCGGTCTGGTGCGGGGCGTGCCGCCGCCGGGCGTGGCGGCCACTACGAGCGGCTGGGTACGGCGGGACGAGCACCGGGGCGGGTCGTGACCACGCCGCCGGGACTACGCCACGGGGTGGCGGTGCGGGGCTGCGGGGCTACGAGGGACAACCGCGGGGAGCCGCGGCGACGTCGCGATGCCGGTCAGCGACAGACGGCGCTGGCGACGCGGCCGAGGTCGACGTGACGGCGCATGGTCAGCGGAGGCGCAGCCATGGCGTGCATCGCTTCGCCCCCTCCGACGACTCGCGCCGGACCCGTTCCGGCGGCGTGACCGCAGCCTGACATGCGCCGCGAGCGCGCGGCAAGTGGCTTCCCATGATGTGGGAACGAGCGTGAACAGACTGTTTCAGCAGGGAGCGAGGGGTCCTCCGGCTTGCCACGATGTGGGAATCTCGAGGTGACCTGAAGCGGCCGGAATCCGGTTCGGAGCCGCCTGCGCAGAGATGTGGGCAGGTGAGGGGAAGCCGATGAGCGGGAGGGGACGCGATCGTGGCGCAGACTCCGGTCGCCGGGGCCCAGGCGGTGCGGCGGGCGCTGGACGTGTTGCACTGCTTCCACGACAACGCCCCCGACCTCAGCGCCTCGGAGATCTCCCGCAGGCTCGGTCTGTCCACGTCCACGGCGCACCGGCTGGCCCGTACCCTGCTCGGCGCCGGATTCCTGGAGCAGGACCCGCGCACGGCCCGCTACCGGCTCGGTCCCGCCGTGACCGAGCTCGGGCGGCTCTCCTACCACCAGCGCGGGCTGCACTTGGCGTCACCCGAACTCGCCGACCTGGCCCGGCGCACCGGCGCGACCGCTGACCTGGCCCTGCGCAGCGGCCCGCACGCAGTGATCGTGGCCGGCGGCTCGGTCACGCCGAAGGTGGGTCTGCGCCGCCCGTTGCACTCCACCGCGCTGGGCAAGGTCCTGCTGGCGTGGCCCCGCCCGGGAGAGGCGGGGACGCTGTCGTTGCCGCCGTTGCGCGCGTTCACCGACCGCACGATCGTCGACCGGGAGCGGCTGGCCGAGGAGCTGGAGCGGGTGCGCGCGCAGCGGTACGCCCTCAACGACGGCGAGTCCGCCCTGGGCGTCCGGACCGTTGCCGTGCCCGTCCTCGACCACCTGGGGTCGGCACGGTTCGCCCTCGCCGTGCGGGGCACTCCCGACCTCATCGCCGATGACAGTGTCACGTGGTTCCTCGAACAGGCGCGGGCGTGCGCGGGGGCGCTGGAGGTCCTGCTCCTGCCTCCGTCGCAGCGCAGCACGGCCGTCGCTTCGTGACCACGCGGCCTGCGACTGCCAGCGTCTTCGGCCGCCCGCACTTGATGGTGGTCCACGCGCCCGGTCTCGCCGCCGGCCGCCCCGCTTCGGGGCCCGGTCCGAAGTAGCGCTCGTTCCGCGCCCGCTGCGCGTCAGTGTGCGGTCTTGCCGACTCGTCCTCGGCCTTGACGCAGGCGTACTCGACCGGAGCGGCTGGTTTGCTGTCATGAAGCGGCCGAGCAGACACTTTCCCCCTCACTCCCGGTACGCGAACCAGTGGGGGCGGTGGCAGAGTCTGCCACCGCCCCCACCTTCACGATCCTGCGCATGATGAGCGCATCCTCGCCGCCGTGCGGCAGGCGGCCGGGCCGGTCAGGGCCCGGCAGGTCGGTGAGATGCTGGGAGTGGACGTCAGTGTGCGGGCCAAGCTGGAACCACTGCGCGGGAGACTGGTCGGTCGAACCACGACGAGGCACGCGCGCTGGAAGACCAGCGGCAGCGACTCAGCATCGACGTCCCCCTCAAGGTCATGGACTCCCCCTGACGCGAGGTCACCAGTCCCGTCGTCGACTACGTACGCTCCTCCCTCAGCCGCGAGAGCAGCATCCGCGACATGGTCGGCGTCTACATCTCCGAGTACGTCGTCGGCCACTGGTGGGAGAACCTGCTGCACAACCAGTCCGCACTCCGGATCAAGGCACGCCTACGCTTCACCCCGGCGTCATCGTGATCAGCGTGCCCTGGCAGCTATCTCTCCCGCGCGAGCCGACCACCACGGTGTGCGCGCCCCAGGCTCCGTCCGCGGCGAACCGCCGCGCTGACCGAGAGCCATCTGGACGCCCTTGGGGGCCGCGCGGCTTGCGGGCACCGCAGACCGTCGTTTCACTTGATGACGAAAGGGAGCGTGGGCCGGTGGACAAGCCAGTGACGGTGGGCGTGGACGGCTCCGCCTCCAGCATGAGGGCGCTCGACTGGGCCGCCGACGAAGCCGCCCTGCACGGCCGGCCCCTTCGTATTGTGCACGCGTCCGTATGGGAACGCTTCGAAGGCGCCACCCCTGCGGAAGATCTCCCCGACGGCCGAACCGAGGCTGCTGCACTGGAAGAGATCGTCACCGACGCCGAAACCCGGGCCCGCGAGCGCCGCCCCGAAGTCAGGGTCCACGCCGAAGTGCTGCCCGGGGAACCCATCGACGTCCTGGTCCGCGCGGGAGAAGACGCCTACGCGCTGGTCGTCGGCCATCGTGGACACCGTGCCCTCATGCGACACCTGTCCACCGGCTCCATCGTGTCTGGTGTGGCAGAACGCGCATGGTGCCCCGTTGTGGTCGTCGGCGGCTCCGCTCCAGGGCGCCCATCAGGTCATCGGCAGGTCGTCCTCGGAGTCGGAGAGGGAACCGACGCCGGCGCCGCCCATGTCGCCTTCGCCCTCCACGAAGCGCGGGCCCGCGATTGCGACCTGATGGCGGTTCACGCCCGCAGCCGGCAGGAAACGCGACACGACCCGCCTGGCCTCGGCAGCTCACCGGCCGCCGACACTCTCCTCAGCACGGCAGTCCCGGACCGGGCAGCCGCCGAAAGCGGCATCACCATCCTCAGACAAGTCGTCGACGGCCCCGTGCACCACGCCCTGGCCCAAGCCGCGCACAACGCCGACCTACTTGTTCTCGGAGTCCGACACCGGCATGGCACGGTGCGTCGCGAACTCGGACCCACCCACCACACCGCACTACGCCACTCGCCCTGTCCCGTCGCCCTGGTAGGTGTCCCCTGGCCATCCCCACGAAGACAAGGGACTGTCGACGTCGGCTGAAACCAGGGCAGCGAAGGCGGTGAGAGCAGCTCGAGCCGACCCCATGCCGACCGACTCCCGAGCAGACCGGACCGTAGAAGGCCCACCCCGACACAGCAGGCAGGAACCGGTGGATGAACTCCACCACGCCGGCCGCGCTTCCTCCACGGCGGTGGCCGCCTCCAGCGGCTCGCGGCAGCGGGCGGAGATCGATTCCGCGAGCCGGGTGAACGGTCGTCACGCCCCCGCGCGAGCAGCCCGACAGGGGTATCCCCTTCCTTCACCACCCCGCGGGAATGTACGTTTGTACATACTCACTCCGCGGACGGCCACGTCCTCGGCCTCTCACGTCTGGATCGAGCCCGCAGTGATAGACCTGACCACGCGCCGCCGCCGCACGGCCTTGTTCCTCTTCTTCCTGATGCCTGGTCTGTCGATCTCCTCCTGGGTGACCCGGACGCCGGACATCAGGGACCAACTGGACGCCTCGACCGCACAGATGGGGATCGTCCTGTTCGGTCTCTCCGTCGGCTCGATGCTCGGCGTTCTGGGCTCCGGGGCGTTCGTGGCGAGGTTCGGGACCCGGCCGGTCATGGGTGTGGGCACCGCGCTCGTCATCCTCAGCATGGCGGTGATCGGCTGCGGAGCGCTGTGGTCGTCCGCGCCGGCCGTCATGGCGGGGCTCTTCCTGTTCGGCGCCGGCATGGGCGGCGGTGAGGTCGCGGTCAACATCGACGGAGCCGAGGTCGAGCAGATCACCGGCCGCACGGTCCTGCCCACGCTGCACGGCTTCTTCAGCCTGGGCACCGTCGTGGGAGCCTCGCTGGGCATCCTGTGCACCGCTGTCGGCTTCCCCGTGCACTGGCACCTGGCGGCCATGGCCGCCGTCACCGCGGCCACTTTCGCCTACGCCCTGCGGAGCATCCCGCACGGCGTCGGCCGGACCCGCGCCGGCCGGCAGTCCGGCGCAGCGGGAAAGCCCCGCCGGCCCGCGGTGTGGAAGGACCGGCGTCTGCTGCTGATCGGTGGCATCGTGCTGACCATGGCCCTGGCCGAGGGCGCGGCCAACGACTGGCTCCCGCTGCTCATGGTCGACGGACACGACATGGACCCCGCCCTGGGATCGGCCGTCTACGCGGGCTTCGCCGCCGCCATGGCCATCGGCCGCTTCGGCGGCGGATTTTTCATCGACCGCTTCGGCCGCGCCCCCGTCGTCCGAGCCAGCGCGGTCTCCGCCGCACTCGGCCTCGCCGTCGTCATCTTCGCCGACAACGCCCTGCTCGCCGGAGCGGCCGTGCTCCTGTGGGGACTGGGAGCATCACTGGGATTCCCCCTCGCCCTCTCCGCGGCCGGTGACTCCGGGCCCGACTCGGCCGCCCGCGTCAGCCTCGTGGCGATGATCGGCTACGTCGCCTTCCTCGTCGGACCCCCCGGCCTGGGCTTCCTCGGCGACCACTTCGGTCTGCGCACCGCGATGACCGCCGTCCTGGCCTTCGTAGCCGTGGCGGTCTTCCTCGCCCCCGCCGTCAACACCCGCCGCACGACACTGACAGCCTCCGCTTCAGCCACCGATCCCTCACCGGCGGACGAGCACCTCGAGCAGCCCGGTCACTGACCCTACGGCAGGGTCGCCTCGGTCCGTTCCATCGGTCTCTCGGATCGCAGGCGGAGGTGTACGGGCGTGGCGCGCCTTGCAGGGGGCACTGACGGGCCTGGGCTCAGCGGCTCGGGGGCGCGCTTGCGGTGCTCATCGGGTATGAGGGCGGTCGCGTTGTGGCAGCCGGTCGACGGCCAGGTCGTAGGAATCCTCGACCACGTTGGTGACCAGTCGCTTGGTGATGCCGGGGCCCGGTCCGAGCGAGATCCAGTGCCGTTTGTCGAGGTAGCGGCCCGGTGTGATCGAGGCGTAGGCCTCCACGTGCGCGCGGGCGTGTTCGGGTTCGCACTTGACCGTGATGATCTGTTCGTCCGGGTCCTCGGTGACGATCAGGAACACCTTGCCCGCGACCTTGTACACGTCCAGGTGCCTGGTGAACGGATAACCGTGGTCCGTCCCGGGCAGCGCGAGGGCCACTCGGCGGGCGGTGTCCTGGAGCCGGTTGCCGGCCGCGCTCACCGGGCCGCCCGCGTGCGGCTGCCGTAGGTGTGCGGGTCGACGGGCCGCTCGGCCTTGGGCAGGTGAGTGACCACGAGTCGGTAGGAGTCGGTGACGAGCTCTCCGACGAGTTCCTTGTCGATGTCGTTCCCGCCCTCCAGCGTGATCCAGTGCTTCTTGTTCATGTGGTAGCCGGGCGTGATGTGGCTGTACTGCTCCCGCAGGGCGTGGGCCTCATCGGGGTCGGCCTTGAGGATCACGACGGGCCGGCCCGGGACCTCGGTCATCAGCATGAACACCTTGCCGCGCACCTTGAAGACCTCCCAGTCGTCGCCGAAGGGATGCTCCAGCGCCGTACCGGGAAGCCCCTCGGCGCAGTCGGCGGCGGTCTGGTGCAGGGTCGTTCCGTTCATGGGGAGGTTGCCTTCCTCAGGGGGTGGTCGCGGCGGCACATCCCATCCTTCCCTCGAAGTCGACAAAAAGGGCAGTAGGCTGCGGACACGTGATGGTCGAGAACGGACACTCCAGGACGGGCGGACAGGCCGGGCCGGCCGCGGTCCCGCTGTACGGTTTCCAGCCCCCGGTCGGCACCCCGTACGGTCCGGAGGTGAGTACCGTCGAGGACTTCTTCGCCCAGCACGACGACTGGCCGTGGAACCCGCCCCGTCCTGGCCGCGCCACCTTCCACTACCTCATCGCCGTCACCGAGGGCGAGTTGCGGCACGACGTCGACCACATCACTCGAATCGTCGCCCCCGGCCAGTGGCTGTGGGTGCGTCCCGGACACACGCAATGCTGGCATCCGCCCGGCGCCGCCCGCGGCCCGTTCATCCTGTTCGAGCCGGATGTGCTGCGGCCCGACCTCGCCCGCCTGCTGGCCCCGCTCACCGCGCACGACGCTCCTTCCGTGCTGAGCCCGCACCCCGACGACGCCGCCTGGCTCCGGCAGACGGCGCTCCAGCTGCTGGACGAACACCGCGCCCTCGGGCGCCGGCCTCTCGATGTTCACCACGCTCTGCGGCGCAGCCTGCTCGAATCTCTGCTGCTGCGCCTCGCCAACGCTCCCGGGATCACCCCCGCCGACACGAGTGCGGGCACGAGCCGTGGTGACACCTACGGGCGGTTCACGGACGCCCTGGAGCTGCACTTCCGCGAACTGCACCGGGCCGCGGATTACGCCGAGTTGCTCGGCTGCTCGGTCCGCACACTCAGCCGCGCCGCCCGGGACGCCACCGGTAAGGGAGTGCGAGAGCTCATCGACGAGCGGCGCCTGCTCGAAGCCCGGCGCCTGCTGGGAAGCGCCCAATGGGATGCCCGGTCCGTGGCCGCCCACCTCGGCTTCACCGACCCCGCGAACTTCGGCCGTTTCTTCCGCGACCGCACCGGTCTCACGCCCGCCGCCTTCGCGGCCCGCGACGCCACGACCGGCCCGTGAGGGCGGCTGGGCTCCGGATGTTCATACGGCGGACCGGTGATTGGTTC
Source organism: Streptomyces flaveolus (assembly GCF_044765825.1). Taxonomy (NCBI): domain Bacteria; kingdom Bacillati; phylum Actinomycetota; class Actinomycetes; order Kitasatosporales; family Streptomycetaceae; genus Streptomyces; species Streptomyces flaveolus. The sequence goes on from NZ_JBIWKU010000002.1 coordinate 403,008, forward strand.
ATAGGCCCGCTCGGGTGGGGGTCAGACCCAGTCGGGGGCATGCTCCTCGGCGTAGCGGGCGCCGAATCCGCCGGTCGGGAGGATCTCGCGGATCGCGGGGCAGTGGGCACGGGAGGGTTTCAGCTTTCGTGGCCGCTTGGTCACGAAAGCTGAGCCGCGCACGTCAGGTGCGTTACTCGTTCGAGTGCCGCCGGGTCTCGGTGGCCGCCATGGTCCGCGCGGTCTCGCGGATCATGTGGCTGAAGAGCTCTATTGCCCGGGTGCTGCCGCCGGACCGCCACATCAGGCCGTATCCGAGTGGCGTATCTTCCTCCACCGGGACGTAGGAGACTCCAGGGCGTCCGTGGTAGATGGCGATGTGGGCCCCTGCCAGCAGGGCTCCCTTGCCGCCGGCGACGAGCGTCAGTGCCTCCTGGAAGTTGGTGACGGACGGCCCCTGCCCGATGGGCCTGCCGCTGGGTGTGCGCGTCGGCACCTGATGTTCCAGCCAGTACTCGGGGAGGTCGCCCGCGATGGCCAGCAACGGCATACCGGCCAGATCCTCAAGTGTCACCGAATTGCGTCCGGCCAGAGGATGCCCGGCCGCGACAGCAAGGACTCTGTCCTCCGCGAGGAGCGTGGGTCCGCGGGTCAGGTCGGCCTCGCGCACGGGAAAGTCGGTCAACTGGACGTCGAATTCGCCTTTGCGCAGCATTCCGTACGGATCTGAGAGCGGTACCTCGCATACCTCGACGGCGAGTTCCGGATGGCTGGTGTGCAGCTTCTCGGTCGCCTTCATCACCATTTCCCCGGCGAGGGGCGTGGAGAATCCGACGTGGAGGACTCCCGCGATACCGCGAGCCGACGCGACAGCCCGCGCCAGGGCGTCCTCGATACCGCGGTAGTGCGGTTCGAGGTCGTCACGGAGGCGGCCGCCCAGACCGGTAAGGGCCACACGCCGGCTGGTGCGTGTGAACAGAGGTGCTCCGACGCGGCGTTCCAGCTTGGCGATGAGCTGACTCACCCGGGCACGGGAGAGATGCAGTCGGGTGGCGGTACGTCCGAAGTGCAGTTCTTCGGCGAGTACGAGAAAGCAGTCGAGTTCGCTCTGGTCCACATACGTCTCCGAGATACGTGCGGGTACGGATCGGTAAGCCTGGCTGACCGAACGTTGCGAAGGCCGCTGTTGTTCCCGCCTCGGCTGTGGCGAAGGCTTGGGGCACCGACAACACCCCTCACTCCGGAAGGAGTACATCGTCATGAGTGCCTTGAGTACGTCGGGCGGGCTGAGCGCACGCAAGTGGGGCATCCTGCTCGTACTGTGCGGCGCGATCTTCCTCGAAGGCATTGATGTGGCCATGCTCAACGTGGCCCTGCCGTCGATCCGCACCGATCTAGGACTGTCCACCGGTGAGCTGCAATGGGTGATGAGCGCCTACGTACTCGGTTACGGCGGTTTCATGCTCCTCGGCGGACGGGCCGCTGATCTGTTCGGACGCCGTCAGATGTTCGTCTTCTGGCTCACCGTCTTCCTGTTGTTCTCCGGGCTCGGCGGCTTCGCCACTGAGGAGTGGATGCTGATCCTCGCCCGGTTCATCACGGGCGTCGCCGCAGCCTTCATGACTCCGGCGGGTCTGTCCATCATCACCACGGGCTTCGCCGAGGGTCCGGAGCGGAACAAGGCACTACTTGTCTACTCCGGCACCGCCGCAGGAGGCTTCACGATCGGTCTGGTCGCCGGCGGGCTGCTCACCGCCGTCGGCTGGCGGTGGGTGTTCTTCGCCCCGGTCGTGCTCTCCCTCCTCATCCTCGTCGCGGCCCTGGTGTTCGTCCCCCGGTCGGCACGGCCCGACAGATCCGGCAAGCGCGTCGACGTGGCCGGCGCGCTGACCGTCACCGCTGCACTCGTGCTGATCGTGCTGGGCGTCGAGCGTGCCGCCCATGCCGGGATGGCCGTCAGCGCCGGTACGTTGCTGGCCGGGCTGGCGTTCCTCGTGGCCTTCCTCGTCATCGAACGGCGGTCCGCCGAGCCCCTCGTGCGCCTGGGGATCCTGCGTCACGGCCCCCTGGTGCGGGCCAACCTTTCGGCGATGCTGTTCTCTGCCGGATTTTTCGGATTCCAGTTCCTGGTGGTGCTGTACCTCCAGGAACTGCGCGGCTGGTCGACGCTGGAGACGAGCTTCGCGATGCTCATCATTGGCATCGACGCGATCCTCTCGCCGACCCTCACACCACGACTGGTCGACCGCTTCGGCAACGCCAAGGTGATCCTGGGCGGTCTTCTGCTCGCGGTGCTCTCCTACGGGCTGTTCCTTCCGGTAGGAGCGGACTGGAGTTACGCGACGATGTTCCCGAGCCTGATCGTCCTCGGTCTCGCCTTCTCTTTGGCGTACGGCCCCCTCACCATTGTGGCTACGGAGGGGATCGCGGAGGAAGAGCAGGGACTCGCGGGCGGTCTCCTCTACACCGCCTTTCAGTTCGGTGCCGCGCTCGGTCTCTCGGCGGCCACCGCCGTCAGCGTGGCCGCCACTCGCACGCAGACTCCTGAAGCCCTGCTCGACGGCTACCGGGCCGGTCTGCTCGTCCCCTTTGCGGCAGCCGTCATCGCCGCAGTCGTCAGTGCCTTCGGCCTGCGCTCCCAGCAGGGAGGTGTGGCGTCCACTCCCCCGGGCGCTGCCGCTGCCGCTGAGCGCACCGACGCCCCCGTCTCCCGGTGACTTTCGAAAGGGCAGGGTCATGGCCGTCGCTGTCAGCGAGTTCTCCGAGATCGAGCGCACCTTCCTCGACTACATCCGCGACATCAAGTACGCGACCATGGTCACCGTCGACCGTCAGAACCGCCCGCGCGCTCGTGTACTGCTGCCTGTGTGGGAGATTGTCGACGGTGCGCCGGTCGGCTGGCTCGCCGCATACCGAACCCCTGTCAAGAGTGCACATCTGGCGGGCAACCCCCATACGACGTACGCCTACTGGAGCCCCCGACAGAACGCGGTCTTCGTGGACAGCGTCTCCACCTGGGCCGAAGACGAGGAATCCAAGGTTCACGCGTGGGAGCTGTACGAGCGGGGCGGTCCGCTGGGTGTGGGCTACGACCCGGTCCGTTACTGGCGTGGCGGCCCCGGCGATCCCGACTACCACGTGCTGCGGATCGCCCCGTGGCGTGTACAGCTCGTCCGCGGTTCCGATCTGCGCAGCACGCTGTGGCGGAAGCGGGCCACGGCTCCGGCGGTCACTTCGTCCGTCGACCTGGAGGGCTCGACGACGGCTGAACCCGCGTGAGAAGGACGGGTGGCTCTGCGCTCTGGTGGCCACCGGGCGGGTGCCGTCAGGCCGTGATCACGGTGGCAGCGGTCCCCGAGACGGTGAGACGGCCGAAGACGACGCCGGTCACGGCGCCGGTCCCTTCCACGAGCGGCGAGACCCTTCCTTTCCGTCACAGCCGCCTGAGTCTGAGCGACGGATCAGCTGCTCACAGGGTCCGCACCTCGGTGGCGGGGAGCTTCGCCCACCAGTGGTGGTAGCGGCTGTAGATCTCCACCTCGCGGTCGCCGAGCAGCTCCTTCAGAGACTGGGCCTCGGCCGCGAGCCCGTCCCAGGTAGCGGGTGACAGGGAGTGGAATGCCGTGGCCTCGATGCCCCCGTGCACCGGGCGCCACACACCGGCGACGTAGCCGTCCACCAGCAGGGTGGGCAGTACGTCTCCGTTTCTGCGGATCACCAGGGGACGGTAGGCCGGGGGTATCACCCGGCTGCGGTCGGCGTAAGCCAGCAGAATGCTGTCCCACATCGCCATGAGCCGAGGCGGCGCGGGAGTACCCGCAGGGGGCCGGGGGGCGGCCGGGAGGTCGAACAGTGTGCCACCGTCCGGCCCCTTGACCTGCTCGACAGCACCGTCCAGAGCACGCAGAGCCGCGCGAACGGGCGCCCGCTGCACCATGGCGAACTGCGCCACGTCCGCCACCGACGCGGGTCCGAAGCCCGCCAGATAGCGCAGGACCAAGGTCTGCAGCGCCTGTGGATCCACTGCCCTCCCCCCGGGGACGGGCCCGGTCCCAGCCGCGACGAAGGACGGCCGGAGGCCGAATGACCACGGCGCGCCTGTCGGGACATGGTGCAGCGGCGCGTACGCCTTCAGCCCCCACCACGCCCCGTCCGTCTTCTCGGCACCAAGCCGCTCCGTGACCCACGCCTTCATCTCGGCCGAAGTCCGCGGCCGACGGGCGAAGGCCAGCAGCTCCGGCACCAGCTCGCCGGCGTCCGCTGGGGTCAGCCCTGCCTCGGCGAAGCGGAAGCCGAGCCGGGAGGCGTACAGGGTGGGCTGCACCGCCGCGCGCCAGACCGGATAGTCCTCGCCGTGCACGGCGTGCAAGGTGATCCGCATGAGGGTCGCCTTGACCACCGCACCCTCGACGAAGGCAGCATCGAGCTCGGCCGGTGCGAACCCCGTGACCCGGTTCCAGAGCGCGAGGTAAGGCGAGGCCGGATGCTGCGCCTGGAGCGCGACCACGCGCCGCACCGCCTCGGGGACGGTCAGTAGCTCTCGCCTGAGCAGCAACTGGCGGCCGAGGGCAGCTCGGTTGAGTTCGCGTGCGGTGACCACAACGGTGCAGGGTACGCCTGCACTGCACCGGCGAGGCAGCGCCCGGCGGGCGTGCCGGAGTGCTGTGGTGCCGGAGCGCCCCGAGGGAGTGGGAGCAGCCCCGTGGCCCGGGGCTCGGGAGCACAGAGGCATCCGTTCCGGCACCACACGCTGTCCGTCCTCACCGCGGACGATGAGCTCGCCGACCGCTCGCCGTCAACGCGGTGACTGGGGCGGCAGAGGCTCGGTCGGGGGGACGCCGTCGGCCTTGGCGGCGTCGGCCAGGGCCTCCGCGGCGGCTTCCGCCGCCTGCGCCGTGTCGTTGGCGGCCTGGGCGGCCATGTCGTCGCTCGACGGCTTCTCGCGGGTTGCCGGGGACGGGGGGAGCACCTCGCTGAAGGCTCGGGACACGCCCTGAAGGGCAGACGTGATCTCGCTGGGGATGACCCAGAAGTTGTTCCCCTGGCCTTGCGCGAGCTGGGGCAGCGCCTGGAGATACTGGTAGGCGAGGAGTTTGGGGTCGGGGTCGTTGCGGTGCACCGCCTGGAACACCTCGTCGATGGCCCGGGACTGGCCCTCGGCCTGCAGAATGGCCGCGGTCCGGTTCCCCTCCGCGCGCAGGACGGCAGCCTGCTTGTCCCCTTCGGCGGTGAGGATCTGCGACTGGCGCTGGCCTTCCGCACCAAGGATCGCCGCGCGCTTGTCCCGTTCAGCCCGCATCTGCTTCTGCATCGCGTCCTTGATGGACTGCGGGGGATCAATGGCCTTGATCTCCACTCGGTTCACCCGCAGCCCCCACTTGCCGGTGGCCTCGTCCAGTACGCCGCGGAGCTGGCTGTTGATGGTGTCCCGTGAGGTGAGCGTCTTCTCCAGGTCCATCGAGCCCACGACATTGCGCAACGTGGTGACGGTGAGCTGTTCGACGGCCTGGAGGAAGCTGGCGATCTCGTAGAAGGCCGCTCGCGGGTCGGTGACCTGGAAGTACAGGACCGTGTCGATCTCGACGACGAGGTTGTCCTCGGTGATGACCGGCTGCGGTTTGAACGAGACGACCTGTTCTCGCAGATCGATCAGCGGATGTACGCGGTCGATGAAGGGGATGACGAGGCTGAGCCCGGGAGTCAGCGTGCGGTGGTAGCGGCCGAGTCGCTCGACGTTGCGAGCGCGTGCCTGGGGCACGATGCGCACCGCCCGCACCACGGTGAAGATCGCGATGAGCGCGACGATCAGGCCGGCGATGAGAGACGCGGACAGGTCCATGGCTTCAGTCCCGTGGGTAGACGAAGGCGGTGGTGCCGCTGATCTGGATGACGTCGACGGTCGCTCCGGTGGCGATCACCAGCGTCTCGTCGTAGGGGCGGGCGGTCCACTCCTCTCCGTCGATGCGGATCCTGCCGCCCGTGGCCGTCACCTCCGAGGTGACGTAGGCGGCCTTGCCGACCAGCGCGTCGATACCGAACCGTGCCACTTGGGGCTGCAACACGTGGCGCAGCGCGATCGGCCGCACGAACAGCACGGTGACCGTGGCGACGACGGCGTAGACCAGGAACTGGAACGGCACCGGCAACCCGATGGCGGCCCCTCCGGCCGTGACCACTGCGGCCACGCTCAGCATGCCGAGCGCTGCGGTGAGCGTGAAGATCTCCGCCACCGCCAGAACCGCCGCAACGATCAACCAGACAAGCCATGGATCCATGAGGCACCTCTTCTCACCGGTCCGGGGGCAGAGGGCGGATCGCGCCGTTCAGTCCTTCAACCGACCGGACAGATGCGGTGTCGTTATTTTACCTACTTTGACCAGCATCTATTCCTGATGGTCGGCAGAAGGTCGGCCGTAGTTCCGCGGGCCGCCGGATCGCAGTAGTGCCCGAGGCGCGCGGCCGTGGCGTGGGCGAGGCAGGCGCCGAGCTGCCGAGCCGGTGCTGATGCTCGCCGACAGCGGAGTCGCCCTGCGCCACGAGGACGGCACCCGGCACCTTCTCCCCCACGCCCCGCTGCTCCCGGAGGCGATCGAGGGCGTTGCCGCGGCGGCTGCCGTGCGTCGATGCAGTGCGGCCGGCTGTCTGAGGTCACCAGTAGTGCCGACGGCCGGCGACCGCGTGTCCCATGGAGCCCATGATCCACAGAACCGCGCCGATGACCGCCAGGATGATCCCTATCGTCCACAAGATCGATACGCCTGTGACGAAACCGACCACCAGCAGGATGATGCCAAGGAGGAGCATGATCGCCTCCGGTGCGCAGAAGTGCTTCTTCCACTGTGGACCGCGCCGCCCCGTTAGGGAAGTGCCGCCGTCACGGTTTGGAGCTGGGCAGCAGAAGCCGGCGAACAGACGGACGAGGACGCGTTGCGCGGCCAGGTCCGCAAGGAACGGATCGACGTCGAAGGCATCGACGAAGATCGGCAGAATGGGCAGCCCGCCCGAAGCCGGCCGGCCCGCCCAGAGCGCGCTCGAGCGGACCGGCGTCCTCCTTCCCCGGGGGCCGGGCAGGCACGCGCTTGGTGGATCTTTGACGCAACCGCAGGACTGGAGAGCGATCGCACGGCAATGAGCTAGTGGTGACACGCATGGCAATCGTCGTTCTGATCCTCGTCGCAGGTGTACTGGCGGCCCTGGCCGCGGCCCTGGCCTCCCCTTGGTGGTTGCTGGCCGCTGTGCCGGTACTCCTGCTGGGCCTGTTGGCTGTGGGGGATCTGGTGCAACGCCGGCATTCAGTGCTGCGCAACTATCCCGTGCTCGGGCATGCCCGCTTCCTGCTGGAGCGCATACGTCCGGAGCTGCAGCAGTACTTCGTCGAGCGGAACTTCGACGGGCGCCCCTTCGACCGGGACGTGCGCAGCATCGTCTACGAGCGGGCGAAGGGCACCGACGCCGAGGAGCCGTTCGGTACCGAACGGGACGTGTACCAGCCCGGCTACGAGTTCCTGGTCCCGTCGATGGCGCCGTGCCCGGTGCCCGAGTCCCCGCCACGCGTTCGGATCGGAGGCACGGACTGCACCCGGCCGTACGACATGGCACTGCTGAACGTGTCGGCGATGAGCTTCGGCTCGCTGTCGGCCAACGCGGTGCTGGCTCTCAACGGCGGTGCGGCGGCGGGCGGGTTCGCCCAGGACACCGGCGAGGGCGGGCTGTCGGAGTACCACCTGCGTCCAGGGGGCGACCTCGTGTGGGAGATCGGCACCGGGTACTTCGGCTGCCGGACCCGCGACGGCGGCTTCGACGCCGCCGAGTTCGCCGACAAGGCCGCGCACGACCACGTCAAGTGTGTGTCCCTGAAGCTGTCGCAGGGCGCCAAGCCCGGCATCGGCGGTGTGCTGCCGGGGCCCAAGGTGAACTCCGAGATAGCCCGGGTCCGGGGCGTGCCCGAGGGACGTACGGTCGTCTCGCCGCCGTACCACCGGGTGTTCTCCACTCCGCGTGAACTCGTGCGGTTCGTCGCCCGCATGCGTGAGCTGTCGGGTGGCAAGCCGGCCGGGTTCAAGCTGTGTGTGGGTTCACGCCGGCAGTTCCTGGCCGTGTGCAAGGCCATGGTGGAGGAGGGCACGGCGCCCGATTTCATCGTGGTGGACGGAGCCGAGGGCGGGACCGGGGCCGCGCCCCTGGAGTTCGCCGACCACGTGGGCACCCCGCTCACCGAGGGCCTGCTCACCGTGCACAATGCGCTCGTGGGGGCGGGCCTGCGCGACCGGATCAGGATCGGGGCGAGCGGCAAGATCGCCACGGGTACCGACCTCGTCAAGCGCATGGTGCAGGGCGCCGACTACGGCAACGCGGCACGGGCGATGATGTTCGCCGTCGGCTGCATCCAGGCACAGAGGTGCCACACGAACACCTGCCCCACCGGCGTCACGACCCAGGACCCCCGCCGAGCCCGTGCCCTGGACGTGCGGGACAAGACGCCGCGCGTCCGGCGCTTCCAGGAGGCGACCGTGGCGAGCGCCCTGCAGATCATGGCGTCCATGGGTGTCACCGACCCCGCGGAGCTGCGCCCGCACATGCTCCGGCGGCGGGTCGACCCCCTCACCGAACGCTCCTACGAGGAGCTGTACGAGTGGCTCGAGCCGGGGCAGTTGCTCGTCGAGCCACCGGCTTCATGGGCGGCCGACTGGAAGGCCGCCGACCCTGATCGTTTCACCGTGTGACCTGGAGGACTCACGTGGCCCGTACCGTTGCCCAAGTGATCGTGGACGCGCTGAGCGAACTCGGCGTGCGCCAGGTGTTCGGCGTCGTGGGAGACGCCCTCAACCCCCTGACGGACGCCATCCGCACCACCGACGGCCTGGAGTGGGTGGGATGCCGGCACGAGGAGGCGGCCGCCTTCGCCGCGAGCGCCCAGTCGCAGCTCACCGACACCCTCGGCGTGTGCATGGGCACCGTCGGGCCCGGCTCCGTGCACCTCCTCAACGGGCTGTACGACGCGGCCAAGAGCCACGCCCCGGTGCTGGCCATCGCCGGCCAGGTGCCGCTCGCCGAGATCGGCAGCGACTACTTCCAGGAGGTCGACAACGACGCCCTCTTCAGCGACGTGGCCGTCTTCCGCGCGACCGTCACCTCACCCGACCAACTGCCGCAGATGCTGGAGACGGCCGTGCGCCACGCACTGGGCCGCAAGGGCGTCGCCGTCCTCACCGTGCCCGGCGACCTGGGCGAGCGCGAACTGACCGCGGACCGGCCGGCCCGGTTCTCGCTGAACGCCCCGTTGAGCCGGCCGGACGAGTCCGCCGTCCGCCGCGCCGCGGAACTCCTCGACGGGTCGGAGCGTGTCACCCTGCTCGTCGGCGAGGGCGCCCGGGCTGCCCGCCAGGACGTCCTCACCCTCGCCGACCGCCTGGCCGCGCCCATGGTGCTCACCCTGAAGGCCAAGGCCGGTTTCGAGGGCGCCGCCAATCCCTTCCAGGTCGGCCAGACGGGCCTGATCGGCAATCCCGCCGCGGCGGCGGCCCTCCAGGACGCGGACACCCTGCTGCTGCTCGGCACGGACTTCCCCTACCGGGACTGGTATCCCGAGGGCCGGACCGTGATCCAGGTGGACACCGAGGCGACCCACATCGGACGCCGTGTCCCGGTGGACGTGGGGCTGGTGGGCGACACCGGCGCCACCGTACGCGACCTCCTGAACCACCTCGCCGCCGCACCCGCCGGGTCCGAGGGTGCGCGTGACCGCTCGCACGTGGAGAAGGCGCGTGAACGCTTCGACCAGTGGCGTACGGGCCAGGCCCGGCTCGCCGACCCGTCGCACGACAAGGGCGTCGTGGGGCACATCCGCTCCGCCCTGGACAACCGTGCCCACGACATCCGGCCGGAGGCCCTGGCCGCGGTCGTGGACCGCCTCGCGGCCGACGACGCAGTGTTCACCTCCGACACGGGCATGGCCACGGTGTGGCTGTCGCGGTTCGTCGAGATGCGGGGCGAGCGACGCCTTGTCGGCTCCTACAACCTGGGCTCGATGGCCAACGCCATGCCCCAGGCCCTGGGGGCCCAGTTCCTGGACCGCGAGCGGCAGGTCGTCGCCTTCTGCGGTGACGGCGGACTGAGCATGCTCCTCGGTGACCTCATGACGCTGAAGACGTACCGACTCCCCGTCAAGCTGGTCGTCTTCGACAACCGCCGGCTGGGCATGGTGAAACTCGAACAGGAGCAGGCCGGCCTGCCCGAGTTCGGCACGGTACTCGACAACCCCGACTTCGCCGCCGTGGCCGAGGCCATGGGCATCACCGGTATCCGCGTGACGGACCCCGCCGACGTGGAGAGCGCCGTGGAACGCGCCTTCCGCACCCCGGGCCCGGTGCTGCTCGACGTCCTCACCAATCCCGACGAGATCGCCGTTCCCGCCAAGCCGACGGTCGAGCAGGGATGGGGTTTCGCGCTGGCCAAGATGAAGGAGGTCGTACGCAGCCAGGGAGAGCCGGACGGAAACTGACCGGCACCTGGCAGGCATACGGATCGTCGCCGGGGCAAGCGTGTGCCACCGCCGCGCCGACACCCGTCTTCACCCGGCGTGGGGACGCGGCCCGCGTTGGAGGATCTCGTACCCCAACCGGGGCGGGGCACGGACGAACTCGCGTCTTCGGGGGGCCTCCGCGCGGGCGCGCGCCGCACGGTCCCGACGGCTCCGCGGAGCCACCCGGCCGCGCCTGCCCATCTTCGGCGGCGGCGACTTCGCCGGCGCCCTCGCCCAGGGCGCGGCCGGCTCGTACGTGGCGTTCTGGTCCGGGCACCTGCCCGCCGTCTCGGTCAGGGCCGCCAGCCCCGCCTCATCGGCCGCAAGGCTTCACCCGAGAGCTGGTGGCAACCCACTCCGCGAGCGCGACGGATGCGGCCCGCGGCGGACCGCCCGGCTGGTGCCGGCGGGCCGGGGCGCGGCTCACGGCCGGAGGCGGCGGCGTTGCCGTGCCCTGCTCGGGGCGGGAGGCGCCGGTGATCGCCGAGCACCGCAGCTCGGTCCCGCCCCGGACGCAGTCAGGCGGCCGTGCGGAGGGGTGGGACGGCCGGTACCTCGGTGGCGTTCTCGATGTCCGCCTGCGTCAGCCGGAACGCCTCCGGGTAGGCGTCGCGGCGAGTACGCCGGGGCGGTTCGCTGGTACGCCAGGTGTAGAGGCAGCGGTCGCACTGCAGGACGTCCCAGACACCGGGGACGGGTGAGGAGTAGAGGGTCCCGATGCTCTCGTGGGCACAGCGGGCGCAGCAGTCGGTCATGGGAGTGCCTTCCTGATAGGGAGCCGGTAGGGCGGTGCCGGAGGCGGGCGTCAGCCGCGGGCTTCGGACAGCAGGCGCTGGAGCCTGGCCGCCCAGTCCTTCGCCTCGGGGAGGTCCTTGGTCGGCGTGGAGAAGTTGCCTCGCGTGTCGGGATGCACGGGTGTGGTGGCGTCGATGATCATCTTGCTGGTCAGGCCCGCCGGCTGGGCGGCGGGGGCCAGTTCGACCACCGAGAGGTTGGGCAGGATCATGACGTCGCCGGCCGGGTTGACCTTCGAGGACAACGCCCACATGACCTGCGGCAGGTCGAACGGGTCCACGTCCTCGTCGACGACGATGACCGTGGTGATGTAGCCGAGGCCGTGGGGGGTCGTCATGGCACGCATGGCCACGGCCTTGGCGAAGCCGCCGTACCGCTTCCTGGTGGAGATCACGGCCAGCAGACCGTGGGTGTACATGGCGTTGACGGCCTGGACCTCGGGGAACTCGGCGCGCAGCTGCTTCAGCAGCGGGACACAGGTGTTGGGGCCCACGAGGTAGTCGCACTCGGTCCACGGCATGCCCAGGTAGAGGGACTCGAAGACCGGGTTCGTGCGGTACGAGATGCGGTCGATGCGGACGACGGGCATGCGGCGGCCGCCGGAGTAGTGCCCGGTGAACTCGCCGAAGGGGCCCTCGATCTGCCGCTTGCGGCTCTCGACGACACCCTCGATGACGACCTCGGAGCCCCAGGGCACGTCGAAGCCGGTGAGCGGGGCGGTGGCGATCGGGGCGGGAGCGCCGCGCAGGGCGCCGGCCATCTCGTACTCGCTCTGGTCGTACCCCATGGGCATCCCGGCCACGATGGCCATCACCGGGTCGTTGCCGAGGGTGATGGCGATGGGCAGGTCCTCGCCCTTCTCCTCCGCCTTGCGCAGGTGGATCGCGACGTCGTGCACGGGGACGGGCTGTATCGCGAGCCGGTTCCTGTCGATGACCTGGAGACGGTAGGTCCCGACGTTCTGCTTGCCGAAGTGACCGGGGTCCTCCGGGTCGCGGGAGACCACGGCGGCCTTGTCGAGGTAGAAGCCGCCGTCGCCGTCGTTGAGGCGGAACAGGGGAAGGACCGAGAAGAGGTCGACGTCAGTGCCCTCCTGGGTGTTCTCCCGCCACGGCGCGTCCTCGCGCCGCTCGGGGGCGACCGGGAAGGCGTCCCAGCGCCGGGCGAACTCCTCCACCTGCTCCTTGACCGGGGTGTGCTTGGGCAGGCCGAGGGCGAGGGCGTGGTTGGCCCAGGAGCCGTGGACGTTCAGGGCGATCCGGGCGTCGGTGAAGCCCTTGACGTTGTCGAACCACAGGGCGGGCGCGCCTTCGCCGATGCGTCCGGCGGCGTTGGCCGCCGCGGCCAGGTCGGGTTCGGGCAGGACTTCGTCGGTGATGCGCAGCAGCTGGCCTTCCTTCTCCAGCGTGCTGAGGAAACCGCGCAGGTCGTCATAAGCCATGGGTACTCCGTGGAAACCGAAAGGGTCGGGGTGGGGGGGCGTCGGGGCACAGGGCAGCGACGGGAACGTGGTCAGGAAGCCGGTCGCAGCCGGCGGGCGGCGCGCATGCCCTCCCACCTCTTCGCGGCGGGGGCAGGCAGGTCGAACTGGTCGAGGATCCGGGCCACGATGTGATCGACGATGTCGTCCACCGACTGCGGATGGTTGTAGAAGGCGGGCATGGGCGGCACCAACTGCACGCCCATCCGGGAGAGCGCGAGCATGTTCTCCAGATGGATCTCGCTCAGCGGTGTCTCGCGCGGGACGAGGACGAGCCTGCGGCGCTCCTTGAGCACCACGTCGGCGGCGCGCCCGACCAGGCTGTCGGCGTAGCCGGCACGGATCCCGGCGAGGGTCTTCATCGAGCACGGCACGATCACCATGCCGTCGGTGCGGAACGACCCGGAAGAGATGGTGGCGCCCTGGTCCTCCGGCCGGTGCACGACGTCGGCCAGGTCGCCGACCTCGTCCACGGACATGCCCGTCTCCAACTCGATGGTCGTCCGCGCCCACCGGCTGAGGACCAGATGGGTCTCGACGTCCGGCAGCTGGGCCAGCACCTGGAGGAACCGGACACCGAACACGGCGCCGGTGGCTCCCGTCATCCCCACGACCAGTCTCATACTGGGCTTCCTTCCGCAAGCATCGCGCTGATCTGCGCCTACGTCCTCACGCTAGGAGCCCGGTGACGGGGTGCGGCGGTACACTCGGGACTCGACATGGGGAAAAAAGGACAGGTTGCGCAGCGGTCGGTCATCCGGGACCTGGCCCTTCGGCGTACGGCCGGTTCACCGCCGGGTCTGGAGCTGGTCGAACTGGCGGGACTGGCCGAGCGCGCCCGCCGGCACGGCAACGACCCGTACGCCTCGCTGCGCCCCGCCTTCCACCAGCTCGTCACCGTGCGGCCTGGCAGCCGCCTGACCGTGTCGGTGGACTTCACCCGGCACGAGCTGCCCGGCGGAGCCTGGCTGTGGATCCGCCCCGGGCAGGTGCAGCGCTGGGGCGAGGACCTGGTGACGGCCGAGGGCCTGGTGGTCGCCTTCCCCGCGGGTTTCCCCGACACGGAGACGGCCGCTACCTCGGTCGCCGACGTGGCATCGGTCCAGGCCCCCCTTACGCCGGGCGCCCCGGACGCGGAGGGTCTGCGCCGGGCACTGGACCACTTGCGGTACGAGTACGAGGCGATGGCGGAGCTGCCTCTGGAGGCCCACCTGCGGGTGCTGCGGCACCTGCTGGCGGTGCTGCTGGTGCGCCTGGCGGGTGCGTACGGCTCGGAGCCGGGGGGACCGGCCGCGAACGAGACGTTCCGCCGGTTCCACGCGGCCGTGGAGCGGGACTTCACGGTCACCCGCCGGGTGGAGGACTACGCGGCGGCGCTCGGGTACAGCCGTCGCACGCTCACCCGGGCCACGGAGGCCGTCACCGGCATGCCGGCCAAGCGCTACATCGACGAACGCGTGGTGCTGGAGGCCAAACGGGAGCTGGCACACGGTCCGGCGGGCGTCGCTGCCGTGGCCGCACGGCTGGGGTTCGCCGACGCCAGCGACTTCACCAAGTTCTTCCGGCAGCGGACGGGGACGACGCCGACGGCTTTCCGCCACACGGCTCGCGGCGCCTGAGCGGCACCTGACCGGACCGGCGGCCGCCCCGGCCCGGGTGCGGGGCCCTCTGCGACGGGGACTGCGGGGTGAACATGATCATTCGTGGCGGCCTCACCGTGCGCAAAAGCGCCCCCGCGTGCCCGGACGCGCGTCTGCCCCGGCCGCCGTGGCAGGGAGCAGGTCAGGGGGGCTGTCGACTCCGATGCAGCGGCGAAGGGATGCTCAGCGCCGGGCGTGAGGGTCACGCTGCTGCACCCCGACGGAGCCTTCTTTCGTTATCGGGTGGGTCCTGCTTCGGGCCTCAGCGGGAGGTGTCCGCGGGCGCCCGGTTGAAGCTTGCGCGGTAGGCCGTGGGAGTGAGGCCGACCCGGCCGGTCATGTGCTTGCGGAGGGAGTCCGCGCTGCCCAGGCCGCTCTTCCGGGCTACCTGGTCCATGGACAGTTCGGTGGTCTCCAGCAGCTCTTTGGCCCGGTCGATGCGCTGGTGGAGCAACCATTGGAGCGGGCTCAGCCCGGTCTCCGCGTGGAAGCGTCGCGTGAGGGTGCGCACGCTCGTCCTGGCGTGACCGGCCAGGTCGGTCAGGGTGAGCGGGCCATCGAGGTGTTCGAGTGCCCAGGCGCGCGTGGGAGCGAGCGAGGTTCCGCGTTCCGGCGGTAGCGGTGTCTGGATGAACTGGGACTGTCCGCCCGGCCGTACGGGAGGGACGACCGCGAGTCGCGCGGCCGTGTTGGCAACCGCTGCGCCGTAGTCGGTCCTGACCAGATGCAGGCACAGATCGATGGCGGCGGCCGCACCCGCCGAGGTGAAGATGCCGCCGTCCTCGACGAAGAGGAGGTCGGGTTGCACATCGACTGACGGGAAGCGAGTGGCAAGGTCGCCGGCCAGCCCCCAGTGGGTCGTGGCGCGGAGCCCGTCGAGCAGGCCGGCCTGGGCCAGTACGAAAGCACCCGTGCACAGGGAGGCGATCCGCGTGCCGGCGGCCGCGGCATTCCGCAGGGCGTCGAGGACCTCCGTGGGAGCCTGCTCGCCGCCGCTGCCGACGGCGATCACCGTATCTGCGCCCTCGACCGCGTCCAAGCCGTCCGGCACCACGATGTCGGGGCCACCGACGGTGGGCGTCGGGCCGGGCAGCGCCGTGCAGATACGCACGTCGTAGTGCGGGACGCTGTTGAACACCATGAGCGGGATCGAGACGTCGAAGCTCAGCACGGGCGGCACGACGACTGCGGTGACGCGGTGCATGGCCAGAACCTCCGGAAGGGCGGCATTCGGGCCACTATCCTACGAGGCCTCGCAGCGGCACCGTGGTCGGCATGACATCTCATGTGATCGTGGGTCGCGGGGCCGCCGCGTCGAAGACCGCTCTGCTGCTGGCCGAGGACGGCGAGCGGGTGCGAATGATCAGCCGGACGGGCGGCGGGCCGGACCACCCGCTCATCGACAAGGTCGCCGCGGATGCGACAGACACCGATCGGCTCACCGAGCTGTCGGAGGGGGCGGACACGCTGTTCACCACCGCCGCGCCGCCGTACCACCTCTGGCCCGAGCAGTTCCCGGCCCTGTCGCAGTCGCTTCTGAGCACGGTGAGGCGGACCGGGGCCGCGTACGTCATGCTCGGCAACCTCTACGCGTACGGGCCGGTGAGCGGGCCGATCACGCCGGACTTTCCCCTGACCGCGGCCGGCCCCAAGGGGCGGGCCAGGGCGCGGGTGTGGGAGGAGGCCGCCGCCTCAGGGGTGAAGGTCACCGAGGTGCGGGCCGCCCAGTTCTACGGCGCCGGCGCCTTCTCGGTGTTCAGCCTCACGGTGCAGCGGCAGGTCATGGCAGGCAGGCTGGTGCTGGTGCCGCAGGAACTCGACGTGCCGCACAGCTACTCGGCGATCGGCGACACCGCGCGCACGCTGGTCGCCGCGAGCCGCAACGAGCATGCCTACGGCCGGGCCTGGCACGTGCCGACCTCGACCCTGTCGGTGCGGGGACTGGCAGCGCGCCTCGCCGAACTCGCGGGGGCACCGGAACCGCGGATGGAGGAGATGACCGAACGCGATCTGACCCTGCTTGCGTTCACGGAGCCGTTCTGGGCGGAGATGCATGAAGTGCTCACCAAGCCGGGGCACCCGTTCGTCATCGACTACTCCGAGACCGAGAAGATCCTCGGCGTGAGCGCCACTCCGGTGGACGACGTGCTCCGGGAAGTCATCTAGGCGGCTCGTCGTGCGGCCTCGGCCGGGTACTCGGTCCACGGACGGATCGGTGACGCGGGTGCGGAGTTCGGAGTTCGTCTTCGGGTCGGCGCGGGCATCGCGCCGACGGACCTAGGCGGCGTCGGCGGCGTTCTCTTCCGCATCGCTGCGGTGGTCGGCGCCGATGGGGGCGAACTGGCGCGGGGCGGGGCGGGGCGGCGGCGCGAGCGCGGCCAACGGTGGGCGGCCCCCGGCCCCGGGACGTGGTTCCTGGGGCCGGGCCGAACGGTGCGTGCGCTCTCCTGGCGGCACAGCGCCCTGGTACTGATCCGCTCCATACGGTGGTGCGGGCGAAGCAGGAGGCCGGCGAGCGAGGCGCCGGTCCTGGTCTCGCCGGACGGGTGGTGTCTTCGGTCAGGACCGCTTCCAGCCAGGGCACATTCAGCTCGTCCAGGCCGTGGGCGTAGTTCGCCACCGCTTGCGGAGTTGGGCGATCAGGAGACCACGGTCAGCACGATCTTGCCTTGGATGTGGCCCTGCGCGGCTCGCGTGTGTGCGTCGGCCGCCTCCGGCAGCGGATAGGTGCTGTCCACCCCGACCTGGAGCTTGCCCGCGTCGAACAGGCGCCCGATCTCGGCGAGTTGGGTGCCGTTGGAACGCACCTGGATGTTCGAGACCGTGATGCCCAGACGCGCCGTCTCTTCCGGGTCGTACTGGGCGAAGAACACCGGAAGCATGGTGCCGCCGCGCTTGAGCACGGTCAGGAAGCGTGAGCTGTCCGGGCCACCGACGGTGTCGATCACCAGGTCGGCACCACGGACCACGTCCGCGGCCTGCGTCCTGGTGTAGTCGATGAATTCGTCGGCTCCGAGCGCGCGCAGGAACTGCTCGTGCCGGCCCGAGGCCACCGCGATGACGTGGGCTCCCTTCCCTTTCGCCAGCTGCACCGCGAAGTGGCCCACTCCACCGGCGGCCCCGTTGACCAGTACGGTCGTCCCTGGCGTGATCGGCACCGGCTGGTGCACCCGTCCGGTGAAAGGAGACGGCACGTCGTGGCCGAGCTCCACCAGGTACTGCCAGGCCGTGAGCACGGCCATCGGCGCCCCGGCCGCCTGCACGTGGTCGATACCGGCCGGCTTGTGAGCCAGGTCCGAAGCCGGCGCGGCCACGTACTCGGCGTACGTCCGGCCGTCGAGTCCGGGGAACCGCAGCATGCCGAAGACCTCGTCACCGACGGCGAACCCCAGCACGTCCGGAGCGACCGCCTGGACCACGCCCGACATGTCCGTTCCGGGGATCAGGGGGAACTCCAGTGCCGGCCTCATCTCGGCCGGCATGACCTTCATCCCCTCACGCAGGTACCAGTCCGGCGGGTTGATGCCCGCCGCGTGCACCCGGACGAGCACCTCGCCCGGGCCGATCTCGGGAACCGGCACCTCGTCGTACCGCAGAACTTCCGGCCCGCCCGCTTTGTGGATCTGGATCGCCTTCATCGCGCCTGTCGCTTTCTCGGGGGAACGTTGCTCCTTCAGTCAAGGCCCAGGACGGCATGGCCGTCCAAGACCCGTTCGGCAACCTGGTCATTCCGAAACGGCATGATGCGTAGGCTGGAAGGGTGAACGATCTCGGACAGGACCTGGAACTGCGGCTGGTGCGCTACTTCACCGTGGTGGCGGCGCACCAGCACTTCGGCCGGGCCGCTGCCGACCTGCACGTGGCCCAGCCGGCGCTGAGCCGCCAGATCCGACGGCTCGAGACATATCTCGGCGCTCGACTGCTGGACCGCACACCCCGGGGCACCCGGCTCACTCCGGCCGGCCAGACGTTCCTCCCCCGGGCCCAAGCCCTGCTGCAGGCCGCCCGCCAGGCCGAGCTGGCTGTGCGTGAACAATCCCGGACCGAACGCATCGCCATCGGTTACGTCGAAGACCTGGTGATCACTGCCGCCGTACGGGAACTGCGCCGCCGGCACCCGGACGCCGAGATCGCCACCCGGTATCTGAGCTGCCGCGACGTCGGGGCGCTGTCCGACAAGCGCGTCGACGCCCTGATCGCGCGGGCCCCGTTGCCGCTCGCCGCCGACGACGTGTTCACCACCCCGCTCTACGAGGAGCCCCGGATGCTCGTGGTTCCGCGCGGCCATCCCTTGGCCGACCGCGCGTCGGTGACCGCGGAAGAACTGGCCGGCGAGGAGGCGGCGCCGTGCGCGTTCGAGACGGCGGACTGGACGTCCTACCGGATCCTTGGGGCCGGCGTGCCGCCGATCGAGAGTTACGAGGACAAGCTCGAACTCGTCGCGAGTGGCAGGGCGATCGCCGTGCTGCCGGTCGGCGACCGGCGTAGCTCACTGCGTCCCGACCTCGTCACCGTTCCGATCGAGGGCGCTCCCCCCAGCCAGGTCGTCCTGATCAGCCGCAAGGGCGACCCGAATCCGATGATCGGCAATCTCCGGCTGGCTGCCAAGGCAGTCCTGACCGCCCCGGCAGCCTGACCGGGACCAGCCGGCCCGCACGGCGCCGATCTGGAGGAAAGCCCGTTCGAACTGCTTGTTTCTGCTTCGGGAAGGCCCTACGCCGCGGATCGAGGAGGCTGTGAGGACACGGTGCGTGGCCTGGGGGCCGGGCTGCGCCCGCGTCGAGTCGAGGCATGGTCGTGAGGACCTCTGTGCCGGGCGCTCACCACACCCCGTCACGTCCCGCCGCTCCCTCGGTGCTCTCGCGCAGGACGAGCCGGTGGGCCACGACGTGGTCCTGCGGGTGCGCCGATCCGGGGCGGCCCGCGTCGTCCGGTCGGGATTCCGGGCGCGTCGCCTCGTCGATGCGGCGCAGCAGCAGGTCGATCGCGACCCGGGCCACCGCCTCCTTGTCCGGGGCGACCGTGCTCAGCGACGGCACGCTGAACCGGCCGCCCTCCACGTCGTCGAAGCCGATGACGGCCACGTCTTCGGGCACCCGTGCCCCGTAGGAGTGCAGCGTCCGCAACGCCCCCAGTGCCAACTGGTCGTTGAGGCACAGCAGGGCGTCCGGCCGGGCCCCACCGGCCAGTACCCGGCGCACGGCGGCGGCCCCGTCGCTCATGTGGAACGCCTCCACCGGCAGCAGGGAGGCCGGGTCGTACGCGATGCCCGCCTCGGCCAGCGCGGAGCGGAAACCGCGGGTGCGCGCCTGCGCGGTGCCGACGCCCTCGTCGTCCCGTCCGCCGACGGCGAGGATGTGCCGGCGTCCCAGAGCGAGCAGGTGCTCGGTCGCCTCGCGGGCCGCGAGTTCGTTGTCGATCGCCACGTGGTCGGCGCCGTCGGTCAGCAGCTCGCCCAGCAGGACGGTCGGCGGGAGGCCGGCGTGTGCACGCAGGTCCTCCGGTGCGAGGGCCAGCGGGCTGAGGATGACACCGTCCACGAAGTCCGAACCGAAGCCGGCCAGCGCCGCCTTCTCCCGCTCCCGGTCCGCGCCGGACTGATGGATCAGCACGGTCAGGGAGCGGTTCTCGGCCTCCCGGACGACATGCCGGGCCAGTTCGGCGAAGTACGGGACGTCGAGTTCCGGGACCACGAGGGCGATGATGCCCGTGCGTCCGCTGCGCAGGTGCCGTCCGGCGAGGTTGATGCGGTAGCCGAGCTGGTCGATCGCTTCCTGCACCACCCGCCGGGTCCTCTCGGACACGTGGACGTAGTCGTTGAGCACGTTGGACACCGTCTTCTCCGACACCCCCGCGTGCCGTGCCACGTCTTTGATCCTCGGCCGTGCCACCTGCAACCTCCCTGCCCCTGGTACGTCCCGAGTCTATGGGTGCTTTCCGGCGGCCGGGACGGCTCGGGAGTACCGGACGAGGGGGCGCGTCCGACGCTCGGGTGATGACCCAGCTCTTTACAGCCAATGTACATCGATGTAAAAACGGGTCACCGCGCCGGGAGATCCGGCGCGGATCACCCCGATGTGCACGGGCGGCCGGCGGCTGTCGTGCCGATGGCCCCTGCCGTCGGCCGGGCACGTCGTCCGGCCGTCGAAAGGTCAGTGATGAGCTCTGCACCCCCTGCCCGTGGGCCGCTTGGCGCCTGGGACCCGAACCCGGCGACCGGCGTCGGCCGCCGCCGGCTGCTGCGCTACGGGACGGCCGCGGCGGCGGCCCTGCTGACCGCGGGCCCGCTGACCGGCTGCGCCTCGCCGGCCCGCGCCGGTGCGGCCTCCTCACTGAAGGTGTGGGACCTGTTCCAGGGCGGCGACGGCATGCTGATGGACGAGATGATCGCGGCCGTCTCCCGGGGCGGTGACGGTTTCGACGTGGACCGGACGATCCTGGACTGGGGCCCGTCGTACTACACGAAACTCGCCATGTCGGCGGCCGGCGGCCGGGCCTCGGACGTGGCCGTGCTGCACCTGTCACGCCTGGCCGGATACGCCCCCGGCGGCCTGCTCGACCCCTTCGACCTGGACGTCCTTGCCGAATTCGGTGTGACCGAGAAGGACTTCGCCCCCGCCGTCTGGAAGCGCGCCCAGCACCAGGGCACGGTCTACGCGGTCCCGCTGGACGTCCACCCCTTCATCGTCTTCTACGACAAGGACGTCGCCGGCCAGGCCGGTCTCCTCGATCCGTCCGGCCACCTGGCACCCACGGGATCGCCCGAAGCGTTCCTGGAGGCCGGGAGGAAGCTCGCCGAGGCGACCGGGAAGTCCGGGGTCCTCTTCGGGCACGTCACCGACACCGCCCAGAGCTGGCGCCAGTTCGCGGCGCTGTACGCCCAGACCGGTGCCTCTTTCACCCTGCCCGACGGCGGTCCGCCGAAGATCGACGTCGAGGCCGCGGTGAAGGTCGTGACCTTCATGAAGCAGCTCTTCGACGGCCGGACGAACCCCAACAACCTCGACTACAACGGCGCGATGGCCGCGTTCATGGACGGCCGCGGCGGCATGATCATGGCCGGGGAGTGGGAACTGCCGACGTTCCGGAAGTCCGGCATCAAGCGCCTGGGGGCGGCCCCCTTCCCGCAGATCTTCGGCCGGCCGGCCGTCTACGCCGACTCCCACAGCTTCGTCCTCCCGCACCAGGACAACCCCGACCCGGCCCGGCGCCGCGAGGCCCACCGGTATGTCGCCGAGATCATCAAACAGAGCCTGACCTGGGCGGGTGCCGGACACATCCCGGCGTACCAGCCGGTGCAGGCCCTCCCCGCATACGCCAAGCTCGACCCCCAGTCCTCGTACGCGGCCGCGGGCGAGATCGCCGTGCTCGATCCGCCGAACTGGTTCGCCGGGGCCGGCGGCAACTTCCAGAACCGCATGTGCCAGCCGCTCCAGTCGGCGCTGCTGGGCAACACCTCCGCCGAGAAGGCGGTGCGGCAGATGGTCCGGGAAGCGGACACCTTGCTGCGCCAGCCCAACCCGGTCGCCTGACGACAGCCGAAGGAGCCGCATCGTGACCACCACCGCGCCCGACGGAGCCACGGCGCCCCCGCAGCCGCACCCCTCCGCGCCCCCGCCCGTCCCCCGTCGCCGCCTGTCTCTCTCCGGTAACGGAGGGCTGTTCGTCCTGCCGTTCCTGGTGTTCTTCGGGCTCTTCCTGGTCTGGCCCGTCGTCCAGGGCCTCTGGATGAGCCTCACCGACGCCTCCCTCTCCCTGCGCGGCACCGAGTTCGTCGGTTTCGCCAACTATGCCGAGGCGTTCGGTGATCCGGACGTCTGGAGCAGCCTCGGCAACACCGTCTTCTTCACCGTGATCTCCTGCGTACCGCTCGTCCTGGTGGCCCTGGCCATGGCCCTGCTGGTGCACAGCGGGCTCGCCGGCCAGTGGGTGTGGCGGCTGGCCTACTTCGCCCCCTACCTGCTGCCCGTCACGGTGGTCACGCTCATCTGGACGTGGCTCTACCAGCCCGACATCGGCCTGGGCAACCAGCTGCTGACGTCGCTGGGCCTGGAACCCGTCGGCTGGCTCTCGGACGAGTCGGTGGCGATGTGGTCCGTCGCGGCCCTCACCGTCTGGTGGACGGTCGGCTTCAACTTCCTGCTCTACCTCGCGGCCCTGCAGTCCCTGCCCGTCACCTACGACGAGGCCGCCGCACTCGACGGGGCCGGTGCCTGGCGTCGGCTGTGGTCCGTCACCCTGCCGCAGCTTCGGCACACCACCGTCCTGGTCGCCATACTCCAGATGCTCGCCTCGCTGAAGGTGTTCGACCAGATCTACATCCTCACCAAGGGCGGCCCCAACGGCTCCACCCGCCCGATCCTCGAGTACGTCTACGACGTCGGATTCACCGGATACCGGCTGGGCTACGCCTCGGCGGTCAGCTACGTCTTCTTCGCGATCGTCATCGTCATCTCCGTCGTACAGCTCCGCTTCTTCCGTCAGGAGGGCTGACCGTGTCCGCCGTCTCCACCCCCGTCCGCCGGCCGCACCGCCCCCGCCGCGAGGAGTCCGGCTCCCCCTTGCTGCTCGGCCACGGCCGGCTTCCCCGCTTGCTCGCCGGGACCGCGCTGACCGTCCTCGCCGCCGTCTGGCTGCTGCCCCTCCTCTGGGCGGTCGCCACCTCGGTACAGAGCGAGCAGGACGTGATGCAGCCGGGCCTGTCGCCGTTCAAGGGAGCCTTCACACTCTCCGCCTATCGGCAGATCCTGGAGCGCGGGAACGTTCCGACCTGGGCGTTCAACAGCGTGCTGATAGCCGCTCTGGTCACCGTGCTCACCGTGGCCATCTCGACGCTCGCCGCCTACGGGTTCTCCCGCGGCACCTTCCGCGGACGGCGTGCCCTCCTGGCCGTCACCGTCGCCGCGATCATGGTCCCGCCGCAACTGCTCATCGTCCCGCTCTTCGAACAGATGACGATGTTCCACCTGGTCGACACCTACGCGGCGGTCGTCCTGCCGCAGGTCGTGGCCCCGATGATGGTCTTCATCCTCAAGCGCTTCTTCGACGGGATCCCCCGCGAGCTGGAGGACGCCGCCCGGATCGACGGCGCCTCCGAACTGCGGGTCTTCCGGTCGATCGTGCTGCCGCTGTCCCGCCCGATCGTCTCCGCCGTGGCGATCTTCGTCTTCATCGGGGCGTGGAACAACTTCATGTGGCCCTTCGTCGTGACCAACGACCCGGACCTCATGACGCTCCCGGTGGGCCTCGCCACCGTCAAGGACGCCTACGGCATCCAGTACGCCCAGGCCATGGCGTCCGCCCTGCTGGCGGCGCTCCCGCTGATCGTGATGTTCCTGCTCTTCCAGCGGCGCATCGTCAACTCCGTGGCCACCACCGGCCTCGGGGGCACCTGACCCCACCGCTTCACCTGTCCGCGCCGGCCCGCCGGCCGCCACCACTTGACTGGAGTCCCTGTGCACACCCCCTCCGTCCCCCGTCCGGAGTACCCGCGACCGCAGTTCGTCCGTCGCGACTGGCTCAACCTCAACGGGACCTGGCAGTTCGAGACCGACCAAGGGGACAGCGGCCTCGAGCGGGGTCTCCTCGACCGCGCTCTCACCGGCGAGATCCTCGTGCCCTTCGCCCCCGAGTCCGAACTGTCGGGCGTCGGTGACACCGACTTCCTGGAAGCCGTCTGGTACCGGCGGCGGTTCACCCCGCCCGCCGAGTGGGCCGGCCGCCGGGTGCTGCTGCACTTCGGTGCCGTCGACCACGACACGACCGTATGGGTGGACGGCACCGAAGTGGTCCGCCACCGGGGCGGCTTCACCCCCTTCACCGCCGATCTCGGCGACCTCGCCCCGGGCCGGGAGGTGGAGATCACCGTCCGCGCCCGCGACCCGAAGTCCGGCCCCCAGGCCCGCGGCAAGCAGGCTGTCCAGTACGCCAACCACGACTGCAACTACACCCGCACCACCGGTATCTGGCAGACCGTCTGGGCCGAGCCGGTACCCGAGACGCATCTGCGCCGCCCCCGCATCACCCCCGACATGGCCGGCGCGGCCTTCTCCGTCGAACTGCCCCTGTCGTCCAACCGCCCTGGTCACCGCGTACGCGCCGTCCTCAGCGACGACGCGGGCGAGGTCTGCCGCGCCGAAGTGCGCGCCGACCTCGATCTGGCGCCCCGCCTGCACCTGGCCCTCCCGGAGGACCGGCGTCGCGAATGGAGCCCGGAGGACCCGTTCCTGTACGGCCTGCGGCTGGAACTCCTCGACGCGGACGGCGAAGTGGCCGACACCGTCGAGAGCTACGCGGGCCTGCGCGCCGTCGCCGTCCGCGGCAGGACCGTGCTCCTCAACGGACGCCCCCGCTTCCAGCGCCTCGTGCTCGACCAGGGCTGGTATCCGGACGGTCTGATGACCGCCCCCTCCGACGAGGCTCTGGTCCGTGACATCGAACTGGCCATGGAGGCCGGCTTCAACGGGGCCCGGCTGCACCAGAAGGTCTTCGAGGAGCGCTTCCTCTACCACGCCGACCGGCTCGGATACCTGGTCTGGGGCGAGTTCGGCGACTGGGGCTGCGAGGTCGGCGGGTCCTCGGGCGACAACCAGCGGCCCGACGCCTCCTTCGTCGCCCAGTGGCTCGAAGCCGTGGAACGCGACTACTCGCACCCGTCGATCGTCGGCTGGTGCCCGCTGAACGAGACCTATCAGAAGCTCCACGACCGCATCACCCAGCTCGACGACGTGACCCGGGCGATGTTCCTCGCCACGAAGGCCATGGACACGTCCCGGCCGGTGATCGACGCCTCCGGATACTCCCACCGGGTCCTGGAGACCGACGTCTACGACTCCCACAACTACGAGCAGGACCCGGCGGCCTTCCGGCAGCTCATGTCGGGACTGGCCAAGGGCGAGCCCTTCGTCAACGCCTACGAGAACGGCGCCGCCTACTCCCAGCCGTACCGGGGCCAGCCGTACTTCGTCAGCGAGTTCGGCGGGATCTGGTGGGACCCGGAGGCGGCCGCCGAGCAGTCCGGCAGCGACCGGACGGTGTCCTGGGGCTACGGGGACCGGGTGCGCACCGAGGACGAGTTCCACGAGCGCTTCGCCGGCCTCACCGGCGTACTGCTGGAGGACCCGGAGATGTTCGGCTACTGCTACACCCAGCTGACCGACGTCTTCCAGGAGCAGAACGGCGTCTACCGCTTCGACCGGGGCCCCAAGCTGGACGTCGCCCGCATCCGGGAGGCTCAGCTGAGGCCCACCGCGATCGAGGACACGGACGTCGGCTGACGGGCCGGGACGGAGGGTGCCCGCCCCTGGAGGGCGGGCACCCGGGTGTCTCAGAGCCGCTGGAGCTGCCAGAGCTGCGGCTGGAGGCCGTTGCAGGTCCACTGCTGGACGTTCGCGCCCGCCGAGCGAGAGCCCTGGGCGACGTCCAGGCATTGTCCGGCGGACTTCGCCACGAGGCGGTAATAGCCGCGCCCGGCGTTCTCCAGCCGCCAGTCCTGGGCCGGCTGGGCGTTGCAGTACCACTGGCGGACGTTCGTGCCGGGGGTGGTGGAGCCGTTCTCCACGTCCAGGCAGTGACCGCTGTTGCGGCCGGTGAGCGTGAAGTAGCCGGCGTCGCGCGCCCGCAGGGTCCACTCCTGCGGGCCCTGGCCGTTGCAGGTCCACTGCTGGACGTTGCCGCCCGCGGCACGGGAGTCACCGGCCACGTCCAGGCAGTGACCGCTGTTGGCGTTCACCAGCCGGTACCGCGCCCCGTCCACGACTCCGGCCGCGTCACCGCTGCCGGTGAGCGGACCGGTCGCCACGTACGGGCGGCAGACGTCGCCGTCCCAGTCGGTCGCGATCTCCAGCACCGTACGTCCGTCCGCGGAGGGCAGCAGCGGGGAGCTGTAGTTCGGGCAGTAGGTCGCGGTCGGGGCCGTGACCCGGACCGGGGCCACGATCTCGTACCAGGGGCCCGTGCCGTTCTCCGTGTTGGCCAGGATCGTGCGCCCGCTGTCCGCGGCAGGCGTGCCGTCACGGTTGAGGAGCTGCTGGCCGATCAGCAGGATCCGGCCGTTCGGTCCACCACCCGGTGCCGGGGCCCAGGCGATGGTGGGCGCCGCGCGGAAGTACTTGCCGTCCACGGTCTCCGGGCGGAAGCCCAGGGACGCGGGGTCGCCCCAGTTCCACCCGTCCGGAGAGGTTCGGTAGTGCACGACGCACTGGTACTGGCCGCCCGGATTGCAGATCTCGAAGCTCATGAAGTACGTGCCGTCGGGCAGCTTGCGCACCACGGGCATCCCGGGCCGGTCCGCTTCCCAGCCGCTGGCCACGGTATTGCGCCGGTCCTGCCAGTGGACCCCGTCATAACTGCGGGTGGCGGCCAGCTTCTGGCTGTGGGCCGGATCCGTCTCGTCGGCGTAGTGGCAGACGAGTGCTCCGTCGGCGGCCACGGAGAACTCAGGCTCCCACAGCCCGCCCGTCCCGGTCGCGGTGGCGCAGGAGGACAGGTAGGACCAGGTGCGGCCCACGTCGCCGCTCCGCCAGATGCGCAGCGCCATGCGCCGGTTCTGCTCGTCCTGCCCGGCCGAGGCGGCCCACAGGAGCGTACCGGCGGGCAGGGCGCCGACCTGCCGGGGAAGCTCGAACAGGGTGGCGCAGCACAGGCCCTGCCCGGCCGCCGACTCCGGATCGGTGACCCTGCCCACCTGCCGGAAGGTCGCTCCGCCGTCGGTGCTCTCGTGGACGGCGCCGATACCGTTGTTGCCGTCGAAGGTCACGACGCTCGCGAGCACCCGGCCGTTGGCGGCGCCGCTGTGCGCCAGCCGGACCGCCCGGGGGTAGAGACCGGTCCCGTTGCCCAGGGGCGTACCGGTGGCCGAGACAGAGGAACCGGACGCCCCGGTGTCCGCGGGGCGGGACGTGACAGGTGGCGCGGCCGCGGACGGCGCCGCGCCGGCCGGCGTGAGCGACAGGCCCAGTACCGCGGCAAGGACCGGCACCACGGCACGCGCAGCCCACCGGGCGCGGTGGCCGGCGGTCGTGGGCCCGGGGCGCGGGGGCCGGCCGGTGGAGGAAGGGTGGTTGCCGGGGCGGGGTGGTCGGAGTGAGCGGAGCACGGGTTTCCTTCCCTGGAGGCACGAAGGCGTGACAGGGCGACCGCGGTGCGGACCGCGGCTGTCGTCTCTTCGGATGTGCGTGCGGCGGGGCGGCAGAGGCCTACGGGGTGTTGCCGCCTTCTGACGGCGTCACAGTAGAGCTGCGTGTACATCGATGTAAATGGGTGTGCGGATCCCTGCTGCGCCGCATCCGCGGTACGTGACAGGGCCCGGCCCACCGGAACGTGGCCCTGCGTGGCCGGCCGCACGGGGGCTGTCGGTGGTTCGCCGTGGTGTGCGGGTGAGGCGCAGTGATCAGTTGGTGGGGTCAGCCGAGGCCGGGTGCCGAGTGACGGAACCGAGTGGCTGCCACTCCCGCCTGAGCAGCCCGTAGACCCACGAGTCGGAGACGTCGCCGTTGACGACGCAGTCCTCCCGCAACGTTCCCTCGCGCACGAATCCGAGCTTCTCCAGCACGCGGGCGGAAGCCACGTTGCGCGTATCGGCCTCGGCCTGGACGCGATTCAGGTCCAGCGTGTCGAACGCCCACCCCAGCAGAGCGCGCGCGGCCTCGGTCGCGTAGCCCTGGCCCCACGCTGACTCGTCGTAGCAGTAGCCCAGCGACGCGCTGCGGAAGTCCGGGTTCCAACTGTTCAGGGTGCACCAGCCGATGAACGCCCCGTCGGAGACACGGTCCACGGCCAGCCGTGCCCCGGTGCCCTCCTGTTCCATCCGCCGGCAAGCGGTGATGAACGCCTCGGCGCGCGAGCGTTCGGTCCACGGTGGCGAGTCCCAGTAACGCAGGATGCGGGCGCTGCTCTGCAGTGCGAAGAGGTCGTTCGCATCCGCGTCTTCGAAGGCACGCAGTCGAAGACGAGCGGTGTGCAACGAGGGGGTGGGCAGCGACGCCCTCATGTTCTCTCCCTGGTCGGTGGCCGACCCATCAGACAACCGACGCGGGTCACTCGCAACGGCTTTTCCCAGCGCCTGCGGTGTCCTGCCGATGCCGAATGCCGGGCTCGGCCGCGCCGAACTGCAGGAGACGGCCGACGCCGCCCAGCGCAACTGGCCACCGTTCTGAGCGCCGCCCGTCGTACGCATCCGGTCACAGCATCGGGCGCCCAGTGCGGGTCACCGCGGGCGGGTGCCGGTGTCCCTCGCGAAAACCGTGCTGAAGTGACGGTAGAGCCTTCCGGTACCGCCGAGTTCCTTGAGGACCGGCTCCCACACGGCCGCGATGTGCGCCGCGGCCTGTTCCTCGGAGAGCCACTCGGAGAAGCTGAGCACCTTGGTCCCGTCGAGGCTGATGGACAGATGGGCCGCGACCGCGCCGGGGTAGGCGCGGTCCTCGCCCTCCGTGCGTTCCTCGGACGCCAGCAGACCGTCGAGCCAGGCGCGGGCCGCGTCCTCGCCGGCGGTGTCGAAGAACGCGACCGGGAACGACTCGGGGAGCGGGACCGGTTCGGACACGGCGCTGCCCCGAACCGTGCGGTAGTGCCGGAACGGGATCGCCTGCGCCTGGAGGGCACCCTCGACCGCGTCGACGTCGCCACGCCATGCCGCGCTCTCGGGGCCCGCCAAGGCTTCGGTCAGTCGCCGCCGCGTCGCCCACTGGGTGTAGACGAGGACCGTCTCCTCCTGGCCGTCCACGTAGACGGTCAGGGATATCAGTCCGTCGGGCCAGTCGTTGCGCTCCCGCGTCTCGCGGGTCAGGGCCTCGGCCACCGCCCGTTGCCACCGCGGCCCGTCGCAGCGCACCGTGGTCACCAGGGCGACGGCGCTGTCCGCGGTGTCGAGGACGGGTCGGGCGGGGGCGGAAGGCGGATGCGACACGGGATCTCCTCGGCACAGCTCGGAACGGGTCGGTTCTGATGCGCGGGCGCGGTGGCCCGCGGGACGGATCCAGTCTCGACCGGCCGGGCGACCGTCCCCAAGGCCCGCCGTCTCAGAACTGCGCAAGTTCTTCGGCCAGAACGTCAACTCCGTGTCAGGAGTTGCTCGGTGATGCTGTCCAGGCGGCCGGCGGCCGCGCGATCGAAGCCGTGGGTGTCGACCCTGATCCGCTGCCCCTCGACGAAGGCGGTCAACGGGTCAGCGGGTGGATCGTCGAGGGCGGCGACGATCGGCGGCAGCGCGGCGGAGACGGGTTTCGCGTGCTGCTGCATCGACCGGATGTGCTCGAGCGTCTCCGCGTCGTACACACCGGAGAAGCCGGTCGCCGTCACCCCGGGGTGGATGAGTACGTACCGGATGCCGGTGGTGGCGCCGTACCGTTCGGCGAACGCCACGCCCAGCAGGTCGTTGAGCTTGCCGCCCTGGCCGAGGGCGGCGCCCCCGTGGTATCCGTGCCGCAGCTGCAGATCGTCCCAGCGCACGACGCCGAGGCCGGCGCCGGGGCCCGCGACGTTCACGACGACGGGCCGTTCCGCCTTGCGCAGGGACTCCACCAGCCCGTGGCCGAGGAGGTAGCGGCTCAGGTAGAAGAGGGCGAAGTTCTCCTCGTAGCCTTCCGCGGTGACGGTGCGGCGGTACTGGTAGTGCCGGGCGCAGAGGACCAGCGCGTCCACGGACGACGCCTCGCGCGTGATCTCGTCGACGGCCGCGGAGGTCTGGGCCAGCAGGCTCAGGTCTGCGGTCACGAACCGCGCCCGGTCCGCGGCGCCGTGCCGCTCGGCCCGCTCCAGGTAGGCGCGGCCCTTGGCAGGGTTCCGCCCGATGACGAACACCGTGTCGCCCCGGGCCAGATGCCGCTCGGCCAGGGCCTTGCCGATGCCGTCCGTGCCTCCGGCGATGACGAGGGTCTTCACTTCGGGTCTCCTTGCGTCGTCACGACGGACCGCGCACCGGCCTCGTCCTCGTGGCCGGGCCGTTCCGGTGCCGCCGTGGCCGGGGCATCGGGGTCGTCCTGGCCGTCCTTCGCTTCTGGGCGGCCCGGGAGTTGGGTGGAGGCGGCCAGGGTCACCAGGAGCGCGATCGTCACCGTCCATGCGGCGGCGCGGAAACCGCGTACGGCGTCGCCGTCGCCCACGGTCTGCACGACGAGCGCGACGGTCGCGATGCCGATCGAGGCGCCGAGCTGGTTGAGCATGTAGAGGACCGAGCTGCCCTGCGGCACCAGGGCCGGTGGCAGGGTCCGGTACAGGGAGGCGATGGTCGGGGCGCCCACCGAGCCGAGCCCGAGCCCGAGCGTGAACGCGATCAGCGCCGTGAGGGCCTCGGGGGTGTGCGCGCCGACCTGAGTGAAGGCGAGCGCACTGAGCCCGGCGACGACACCGCCCGCGAGGACGGGACGGCGGGAGCCCAGCCGGTCGGACAGCCGTCCGGTGAGGGGCATGGAGAGAGCGGATCCGACGCCCAGCGGCGCGAGGAGCAGTGCCGCGGCGAACGTGCCGTGCCCGCGGGCCTGCTGGTAGTAGAGCGGCAGCGCGAAGAGGCTCGCGAAGGTGGCGAGTCCGACCAGCGAGCCGACCGTCACGCTGGCGGAGAAGCTGCGCCGGGTGAACAGCCGCAGGTCGATGAGGGGAGGTGTGCGCCGGGCGCCGAGGGCGTGCACCGCGTACCCGGCGAGCAGGACGATCGCGGCAGCGAGCGGGACGAGTACCTGCCAGGTGGCGAAGGCGGCGCGCTCGGCGCTCTGCGACAGGGCGAGCACTCCCGCGGCGACGCCCGGACCGATCAGGGCGAGACCGACGACGTCGAGGCGCGACACCTCGCGCGCGGAGTCGGGTGCGTCATCGGGGACGACGACGCGGGCGAGCAGCAGGGCGACGATCCCGATCGGGATGTTGACCAGGAACATCCAGCGCCAGGGCAGTCCCTGCAGGATGATGCCGCCGATCACCGGTCCGAGGACGGGACCGCTGGACCCGACCACGCCCATGAGCCCCATGACACGTCCGGCCCGTCCCGGGCCCGCGGCGCGGGCGAGGAGGGTGAGCATCAGCGGGTCGATCAGGCCCGCTCCCAGGCCCTGGACGACGCGGAAGACGATGAGGCTCGCGGCGTCCCAGGCGAGCCCCGATCCGATGGAGCCGGCGAGGAAGACGACGAGGCCGAGCAGCCACAGGCGTCGGCCGCCGAACCGGTCGACGGCCCAGGTGGTGACGGGGATGGAGAGGGTGACGGCCAGCAGGTAGCTGGTGGAGACCCAGCTGATGGTGGCCAGTGAGGTGTCCAGGTCGTGGGCCAGGGTGTCGGCCGCGACGGCGATCATCGAGCCGTCGAGGATCCCCATGATCCCGCCCAGCAGGATGACCCCGATCAGTCGCCGCAGTGCGGGATCGAGGCGTCCGTCCGGTAGTTGCGCCATGACTGTCTCCGAGATTCGAGCGGAACAGGGCGAGCGGAAAAGCCGTGTGCGGGGCCGGGGCGAACGGTCACGGACCACGCCCTCGCCGACTGCACCGGCTAGTGCACTTTATGGGTCAGCGGAGTCTGATTGCAATGGCTGTCATAGTTGATTGAACCCACTGGTGCAGTTTCTGGCACGACTGGGTACGATGGCCCGGTGACCGGAGCAAGCGCAGCGAGGAAGACGGGCAGGGCGGCCCCGCGGGCGGCGTCCCGCGGACGTATCGACAAGCGGGAGGCGATCCTGAGTGCCGCGTTCGCGGTGTTCTCCCAACGCGGCTACGCCCGCGCGTGCATGGAGGAGATCGCGGAGGTGGCGGGCGTGGCGAAGCACACCGTGTACAACCATCTCGGCGACAAGGAGAACGTCTTCCGCAGTGCGCTCGAAGCGGCCGCGGACACCGTCATGGCCGAGAACCTGACCGTGGTCGAGCTGCTGACCCTCGACGGACACGGGTCCACGGCCGGCGACGAGGAGTTGCGTGCGACGTTCGAGGACGTGGCGCACCGTCTGCTGCTCCAGTGTTGTGACGACCGGTCGTGGGCGTTGCGGCGGCTGCTGTACGCGGAGGTGGCCCGGTTCCCCGAGCTTCTGGAGATCGTCTGGGGCCGCGGCGCGAGCCGTCTCCAGCAGTCCCTCGCCGATCGTCTCGCCCGTCTGTCGCTGGCCGGGCGGCTGCGCCCGTGTGATCCGGCGGAGGCCGCCGAACAGTTCCTCGCGCTGCTCACCGGCCCGATGGAGCGGCGTTCCCGCCTCGGCACCCACGCGGTGGACGAGGAGGAGCTGCGCGCCGTCGCGGGGTCGGCCGTACGCACCTTCCTGCTGGCCTACGGGCGGCCGGCCTGACCTCTCCGCGCTCCGCCCCGCGCTCCTCCTTCCACTCGACGGCGTCCTCGTGAACGACGATGAACTCCTGTGAACGCCCCTTTAAAGCCGCAGTCGTCCCCTCCCCGCTCCGTCGATGCGGGTGAACCATCAGGCATGTGCGGCTTGTCGAACGACTACGGCAACGAGGGAGGCACCATGCACATAGTGATGGCGGGCACCGCTACGGACGGGTCCGGCTCGCCCGTGACGCGTCTGGAACGACTCGGCCACAGCGTCACTTGCGTCACCACCGGCGCCGCGGCGCTGGAGGCGCACCAGGACGCGGAACTGATTCTGCTCGACCTGGACCTGCCGGACATCGACGGTCTGGAGGTGTGCCGCCGCATCCGGGCGCTCACGAGGACACCGGTCATCGCCTTCACCGACAGCGGTACCGAACTCGACCGTGTCCTCGGGCTGCGGGCCGGTGCCGACGACTGCCTCGACAAGCCGTACGAATTCCGCGAACTGGTCGCCCGTATCGACGCGGTGACCCGCCGGACGCGGCCGCGGGAGACGGACCGGGAATCGCTGACGGTGGTGTCCATCGGCGGTCTGTCCATCGATGCGGCGTCCCGCGAGGTCATGGTGCGCGGGCGCCCTGTCGATCTGACCCGGAAGGAATTCGATCTTCTCTACTATCTCGCCCGGCACTCCGAGAAAGTCGTCAGCCGGCAGCGCCTGATGACGGAGATATGGGAGGATCCGAGGCCGCAAGAGCTCGGGCCTCGCGCCAGCCGCACCGTCGACACCCATGTGAGCTCCCTGCGCAGCAAGTTGGGCGACAGAGGATGGATCCGCACGGTGCGGGGGGTCGGTTTCCGGGTGGGGCACGGCTGCTCTTGACGGCGAATTGTGAATAAGTGGTTGTTGCCCTGACGATCGCGTCCTGGATCCCGGCCTAGAGTCGAACGGACGGCATCCGCCCGATTCAGCGACGGAGATTCCCGTATGACATCCACCGATTCTCGTTCACCTGAGAAATCCTGCCCCTTTCTCGCCTCGGACTTCACCTCGGAACGCCTTGAGGTCGACCCGAGGTATGCGCAATTGCGTCGCACGCGGCCGGTGAGCCGTGTGACCATGCCCCATGGTGGCGACGCCTGGCTGATAACCCGCTACGACGACGTCCGCGCGGCGCTCGCCGACCCCCGGCTCAGCCGGGCCGCGGGCATCGGCAAGGACGTGCCCCGCTCCAGTCCGCTCATCCAGCAGGCCGAGTCGCTTCTCAGCATGGATCCGCCGGAACACACGCGGTTGCGCCGGCTGGCCGCCAAGGCGTTCACCGTGCGGCAGGTGGAGGCCGTCCGGCCGAGGGTGCAGGCCATCGTCGACGGACTCGTCGACCGGCTGGAGGAGTCCGGCTCCCCCGCCGACCTGGCGAGCGGGCTCGCCTGGCCGATGGGCATCACGGTGATCTGCGAGACGTTCGGTATCCCGGAGGAGGACCGGGCCCGGTTCCGGGCCTGGACCGACGAGATGATGGCGCTCACGGTCGCGGACCCGACGGCGATCCAGGCGGCGCGGGACGGCCTCGACGCCTATCTGCGCGGCCTCATCGCACGCCGGATCGCCGAGCCGGGCGACGACCTGCTCAGCCGGCTCGTCACGGCTCGAGAGGGCGCCGACCAGCTCACCGAGGCCGAACTGGGCATCTTCGCCGTGGACCTGCTGACGGCCGGCCACGAGACCACCGCGAACCAGACGGGCAACTTCCTGTTCACGCTGCTGTCCCGGCCCCGCCTGTGGGACTCCCTGGTCGAGGACCCCGGCCTCGTGCCCTCGGCCGTGGAGGAGCTGCTGCGCTACACGCCGCTCGCCACCAGCGTCGCGCCGTTCTCCCGGATCGCCGTCGAGGACTTCGAGTTCGGTGGTGAGGTGATCCGTGCCGGTGACGCCGTCGTCGCGCAGAACGACTCGGCCAACCGGGACGAGAGCGTCTTCGAACGCCCGGAGGAGATCGACTTCACCCGCGCTCCCAACCCGCATCTCGCCTTCGGGCACGGTGCCCACCACTGCCCCGCCGCACCGCTGGCGCGGCTGGAACTGAACATCGCCATCGGTACGCTGGTCCGCCGGCTGCCCGGGCTGCGCCTTGCGGTGCCGGTCGACGAGGTCGTGTGGCAGAGCAACCGGGTGATGCGTGGCGTCAAGGAACTCCCTGTGAAGTGGTGACACCCGCGCGGACGCCGACGGCGCGGCGCCTCCCCTCGGTGGGGTGGCACCGCGCCGTCGGTGTGTGGCCGCTGCCGGCTCAGCGGAAGGATTCCGCGTGCTCCCGCGCCCACGCGGCGAAGGACACGGCGCTGCGCCCCAGTACCCGCTCCGCGTCGGTCGACGGTGCCGCCGGGCGGCCGTCGCGCTGCTCCTGGTAGGTCAGGAGGGTGTCCGCGAACGCCTCGGGCAGCACCGCGGTCAACTGCGCGCGCTGCTCCTCCCGGCCGATCCGCTCCACGGCGACCGGGACGCCGGTGGCCTGCCCGA
Organism: Streptomyces flaveolus; assembly: GCF_044765825.1. Lineage (NCBI taxonomy): Bacteria > Bacillati > Actinomycetota > Actinomycetes > Kitasatosporales > Streptomycetaceae > Streptomyces > Streptomyces flaveolus. Next base: position 438,201 of record NZ_JBIWKU010000002.1, read on the forward strand.
TCAGCTCCGCCTGTCGGCGCGCCGACAGCGACTCGGGGCCGGTGATCCGCAGCACGGCGCCCCGGTGGGCGTCGTCGAAGAGGGCGCGGAACGCCACCTCCGCGAGATCCCTTTCGTGCACGGGCTCGCTGTACGTGTCGGGGTAGGCCAGGCGCAGGCCCCGGCCCGCACGGATCGGTGCCGCCCACTGCAGGGCGTTGGCGGCGAACGCGCCGGGGCGCACGAATGTCCAGCCCAGGGCCGAGGAGCGCAGTGCCTCTTCCACTTCGAGGTGCAGGCGGGCGATGGGGCTCTCCTGCGCGCCGCCCGCGTCGATCGCCAGCGACGACAGGAGGACCACGTGTTCCACCCCGGCGTCCACGGCCTCCCGGACGAACTGCCGGGCGGTGCCGGGATGTGCGTACAGGAAGACCCGGCGGATCCCCTTGAGTGCCGCGGGGAACGTGCCCGGGTCGCCCAGGTCCAGGTGGACGGGCGGTTCCCCGCCGGCCGGGTCCGTCTCCCCGCCGGCACTCGCGGCCCGGACCGGGACGCCGGCGTCGCGGAGGAGACGGAGCACCCCGCGTCCGACGCGGCCGCGGACTCCGGTGACGAGGACGGTCATGGCGTGCTCCTGCCGCTCGGGGTGACGTGCTGTCGCGGGTCGATGCTGTGGTGCAGGTGGTAGCGCTTGAAGCCGATGGGGCGAACGCCCGGGGTGGCGCCGGTGGCGCGCAGGGTGGCCTGCCGGGTGGTGCCGCGCAGGAAGGCCTCGTGTGCCTCGTCGCTCGTCCACTCCGCGTAGTTGAGCACGCGGCTGCCGTCGGTGCTGGTGTGGAAGTGCGCCGTGAGCATGCCGCGGTGCTGCTCTTCGGGGGCGCCGTCGAGCGCCTCGACGACGGCCTCGATGATGCGTTCCTGCCGTTCGGCGCCGTCCACGTCGAAGGCGGCCACGACCACGCAACCGGGCGCGGAGGACGAGGTGCCGCGGACGACGCTGCGGCGCAGCCGGTACTCGACGGCTTCGGCGCGGGCGGTGCCGGTCAGGGTTCGGACGAACGGCCGGTAGGAGTCGGCGTGCCGGGCCTGGACGTAGGTGAGGACGGTGTCGTTGTCGGTGCCGAGGTAGGCGTGGAAGGCGATGACGCCGTCGGGCCGGGCGTCGCGCCACTGGCCGGCCACCTCGTCGAGCAGGGCGAGGCCGGCCGCCCGGCCGGGCACGTACCACTGGGTGACGAAGACCGCGTGGGCGTCGGGGCGCCGGATGTCCGGGTACGCGGGTGCGGGCAGGGTGTCACGAGCCATAGGGGTGCTCCTGCCGTGCGGTGCGCAGCGCCCGCGCCCACCAGTGCAGTTGGTCGAGCAGCGCCTTTGCCGCGGCGTCCGCGGCGGGGTCCAGGGCCGCTCCGTGCGTGTCGAAGCGGTCCCAGGCGGTGTGGAAGCTGACGGTCTCACGCACCGTCACCGCGTGCAGTTCGGCGAAGACCTGGCGCAGGTGCTCCACGGCCCGCAGGCCCCCGGCCAGTCCCCCGTACGAGACGAGGCCGACCGGCTTGGCGGCCCACTCGGTGAGGAACCAGTCGAGGACGTTCTTCAGCGAGGCGGGGAAGCTGTGGTTGTACTCGGGGGTGACGACGGCGTACGCGTCGGCCCGGGCGAGTTCGTCGTGCAGTTCGTCGCGGACGGCGGCGGTCTCGGGCGGCGGCTCGTGGCCGGGCTCGGGCAGGGTCACGGGCAGCGGGAAGTCCCGCAGGTCCACGGTGCGGACGACGAGTTCGGGGCGGGCGCGGGCGCGGTCGGCGAACCAGTCGGCGACCGTGGGGCCGAGGCGTCCGTCCCGGACGCTGGCCGTGAGGACGACGAGGGTGAGCGGGTCGTGCGGGGCGGTCATGCGGGGGCCTTTCCGTCGGAGGCGGACGCGGTGGACAGCGCCGCCGTGAGGCCCACGGCGGCGACGGCGGTGATCAGGGCGAGGGCAGGCCGTTGTCCGTGTCCCGCGCCGAGCAGCCAGGCGGTGAGCGGCAGCATCGGAACGGCGCCGAGCTGTACGGCCGCCTGATAGGCGCGGACGGCGGCGGGCCGGTCCTCGTCGGCTGCCGACGAGGCGGCGCGCAGGTTGAGCGCGGCGAAGGACAGCACGAAACCGGCGCCGACGAGCAGCAGGGTGGGCAGGATCCCGGTGACGTACGAGGTGGGGGCCGGCCGTGCGAGCAGCAGGGCGTAGCCGACGAGCGGTGCCGCTGCGCCGAGGGTGATCAGCCTCGCCGTGCCGTAGCGGGCCGTCATGCGGCCGGCGAAGGGCACGGTCACGGCGAGCGGGAGGCAGGCGGGCAGCAGGGCGAGCGCGTTCTGCCAGGGCGACCAGTGGAGTCGTTCCTGCAGGTGGAAGGTGAGGAGGAACAGCAGGCTGTGATAGGTGCCGTTCAGCGTGGCGGCGCCGACCGCCGTGCGCAGCAGGGTGCCCTCGCGCAGCAGCCGCAGCACGGGCCGTCCAGCCCGGGGCGCCCGGGGGACGTCCGGCAGCAGCCGCAGGGCGAGGAGGAGCAGGATCAGGGCGAGCGGCGCGGGGAACCACAGGGTCCAGCGCCAGCTCGCCCGGAGCAGCGCCCCGGACAGCAGGAGGCCCGCCGTGAAACCGGTGGCGCCGCACAGGGAGTAGACGGAGACGGCGCGGCGCCTGCGCGGTCCGTCGGGGAACGCGGTGGCGATGAGGGCCAGGCCGGCCGGGGCGGTCAGGGCGGCGCACGCGCCCTTGAGGACGCGCGTGGCGACGAGGAGCGCGGGGTCGTCGGTGAAGCCGCCGGCGAGGGAGGCCGCGGCGAAGCCCAGCATCGCCGCCAGGTAGAGGCGGCGGGTGCCCAGCCGGGCGACGAGCCGCGCCCCGAGGATCAGCAGCAGGGCGAAGCCGAGGGCGAACCCGCTCATCAGCCACTGCACGGCCTCGGCCGACAGGCCGAGCTGCGCGCGGATGGTGGGCAGGGCCACCAGGACCACGGACACCTCGATCGCGTCGAGGATCATGTTGGCCGACAGGATCAGCAGGACGACCCGGTTCCTGCCGTCCCGGTCCTGGCCGCTGCGCGCGGCCGTGCCGGCCGGGTGGGCCGCGGTGCCGGTCATGGCGCGGCGCGGGCGAGGAGCGGCGGGAGCTGCTCGGTGATCAGCTCCACGTTCTCCGTCACCAGGTCGTCCGGCATCCCGGCGATGCTCGCCCAGAAGATGAGGTGGCGTACGGGCAGTCCCGCGGTGAGGTCCTTGATGCGGGCAGCCGCGTCCTCGGGAGTGAGGATGTCGAGCAGTCCGCGGGTGTCCTCGGCGTCCGGGTCCCGCAGGTCCTCCAGGGCCAGCGGCGGCGGGCCGTCCTGGCCGGTGCCCTGCAGGGCACCCTGCCGGTAGGAGTTGACCTGGTGCAGCAGGTGCGGGCCGATACGCTGCCAGGCCGCCTCGGGGTCGCGGGAGAGGATGATCGGCAGCAGGTCGCCGACCCGGGCGGTGTCGGGCGCATGGCCGCCTTCGGCGAGGCCCTTGAGGTAGTGCTCGTAGCCCGTCCGGGAGATGTGCAGCAGGCCGAGGCCGAGGCGTCCGGCGATGCGTGCGCCGCGCGGCCCGTAGAACCCGCCCCACACCGGCGGCGGGTCCTGGAGGGGCGCGGGGGTGATCTCCTTGTCGCGCCACAGTCTGAGGATCTCGGTGATGTTCTGCTCGGTGTGCCGGAAGCGGCGCCCGAACGGGGCGCCGAACAGGTCGTACTCGGGTCGCCGGTAGCCGGCGCCGAGGCCGAGTTCGAGGCGGCCGCCGCTGATCAGGTCGACGAGGGCTGCCTGTTCGGCGAGGTCGACGGGGTGGTGCAGCGCGGGCAGGACGACGGAGGTGCCGATGCGGGCGTTGCGGGTGCGGGCCGCGACGGCGGCGGCGAAGGTCAGGGGCTGCGGCAGGTAGCCGTCTTCGAAGAGGTGGTGTTCGGTGAACCAGAGGCCGCCGACGCCTCGCCGGTCGGCCTCCTCGCACAGCTCCAGCGTCTGTGCGTAGTGGGCGGCCCGCGGGCGGTGCCACTGGTCGGGGTTGCGCAGGTCGAAGAGGAGTCCGACGTCCACGGTGTGCTGGTCCTTGGGTAGGGGGGCGGGCGGCAGGCTCATCCGAGGAGGGTCCCGCCGGTGGCGTCGATGAAGGCCCCGGTGATCCAGCGGGCCTCGTCGGTGGCGAGGAACGTCACGACGTCGGCCACGTCACCGGCCTCGCCGACGCGGTGGAAGGCGGAGAGCGCCGCCATCTGCTCGACGGCCTCGGGGATGTCGAACACCGCACTGCCGTTGTTCGTGATGCCGGGCGCCACGCTGTTGATCGTGATCCCGCGCGGGGCGAGGTGACGTGCGAGGTGCAGGGTGAGCTGCTCGATGGCACCCTTCGTCATCGCGTACGCGGTCTGATCGGGGTTGGCGACGCGGGTCAGGCCGGAGGAGATGTTGATGACGCGGCCGCCCTCGGGTATCTGCGGCAGGGCGCGTTGCAGCAGGAAGTACGGGGCCTTGGCGTTGACGGCGAAGAACCGGTCGAACTGCTCCGGCGTGAGGTCCTCGGGGGCGATGCCGCTCTGGGTGGTCTCACCGGCGTTGTTGACGACGATGTCGAGGGTGGTGCCGCCGGTGCGTTCCTTCAGGCCTGCCTCCAGGGCGAGGAAGAGTTCGTGCACGTCGCCGGGGACGCCGAGTTCGGCGCGGACGGTGAAGCCGCGCCCGCCGTCCTTCTCGATGAGGTCCAGGGTCTCCTTGGCGGCCGTTTCGTTGCCGGCGTAGTGCACGGCGACGAGCGCGCCCTCGCGGGCGAGCCGGACGGCGATGGCCCGGCCGATGCCGCGGCTGGAGCCGGTGACGAGAGCGGTCTTTCCGGTGAGTCGGGTCATGCGGCAACTCCTGGGGAATCGTGGGGTGTCGGGAATACGTCGACGCCGCTGATGACGCGGGCGAGGTGCCCGCACACCTCGTCGAGGCCGAGCAGTTCGGCGAGGACCGCGCGCAGTCCCTCGACCTCGGGGCCGCCGAGGAGCAGCCGGGACTGGGCCCGGATCCCGGTGAGGGCGCGGGCGCCGACGCGGTGGCGCAGCCGGTCGTAGTCGTCGAGCCCGGCTTGCGGGGACCGGCCGGTGGCGAGGCCGGCGAGCCGGTGTCCGAGGGCCGCGGCGTCCTGGAGGCCGAGGTTGAGGGCCTGTCCGCCGACCGGCATCTGCACGTGGGCGGCGTCTCCGGCGAGCACGACACGGCCCTTGACGTACCGGTCGGCCTGGCGGCTGGTGTCGTCGAAGGCGTCGAGCCACACGGGGGTGCCGTGTCCGATGTCCTCGCCGGTGACCTTCGCCCAGGCCGCCACGACTTCGTCGAAGGCCGGAGGGCCGGTGCGCGGCCCGGGTACGGCGCCGTGCAGGTGCACCATGATCCGGGTGGTGCCGTCGGGCCAGCGGTGGGCGGTGGCGAGGCCGTGGGGGTGGCGTTCGAAGCGCCGGTCGGGCACGCCGATGCCCGCGACGTCGGCGCGCAGCATCTCGAGGGTCGCGTCGTCGCCGGGGAAGTCGAATCCGGCGAGCTGCCGTACCGTGCTGCGTTCACCGTCGCAGCCGACGACGTACGAGGCCGCGAACCGGCGGGGTCCGGCGCCGAGTTCGATGCCGGAGACGACGACCCGGTCCGGGTACTGGTGCAGCCCGGTGACGGCGTGGCCGCGGCGCACGGTTGCCCCGAGGCCGGTGGCCCAGGTGTACAGGGTGGCTTCGAGCCGGGTCTGCGGGCATTTCCACTGTCCGGCGTAAGGGTGCCCGGGGGCGGCGGCCCGCAGGTCGAGCGGGAGCCCGCCGAAGTGGCCGGGCCCGCCGTCGGGCAGCGGACCGAGCCGGTCGAGGATGCCCCGTTCGGCGAGGATCTCCATGGTGCGCGTGTGGAGGGTGGAGGCCCGTGACTCGGTGACCGGCGCGGTGAGCTGTTCGAGGACGGTGACGCGGGCGCCGGCCCGGCGCAGGTCGCCGGCGAGCAGCAGGCCCACCGGTCCGGCGCCGACCACGATGACGTCGGTGTGGTCGGGCGCGCCCGTCTCCGGGAGGGAGTTCATGGTCAGCGCCGCGCTTCCGCGTACCGCTTGGCGTGGCCGAGGGTCGCGCGGCTGTTCCCGCCGAGGGCTTCCCGGATGAAGGCCCGGGCCTCGGGGACGCCGGCGTCGGCGCCGAGCACCTGGGTGATGGCGTCGGGGTTGAGGACGACCGTGTGCTGGGACGTGGCGGTGGTGACGCCGTCGGGACCCTCGTCGAGCTGCCAGTAGCCGGTGTGCAGGGTGAGCAGGGCGGGCAGCGTGGTCTGCTTGTAGGCGATCCTGTGATGGGGGAAGGCCACCCGCACGGATTCGGTGGTGTGGGTCGAGCCGTCCTTGGTGCGGGTGTCCATGCGCAGGGTCTGCAGCCCCGGGGTGTCCTCGGTGAATTCGACGGAGGCGACGTGGGGCAGCCGCTCCGTCCACCGGTCGGCCTCGTTGAGGAAGTCGAACACGTCCTTGGCGGAGCCTTCGACGCGGACGCTGTCCTCGAAGGAGAGGGTGAGCTCGCCGGCCTGCGCGGTGAGTTCCAGATTGCTTTTCAGTGCGGGCAGTTCGGCTCGGCTGTTGCGGTCGACGGCCGCGTCGATCCAGGCGAGGGACTCGGGGTCGTCGTCGATGGCACGGTAGGTGTGCAGCAGGCGTACGCGGGTCTCCTCGGCGGTGACGGGTTCGATGATCCAGGTGCCGGTCATCTCGGCGACCGGGGGCGCGGAGACCTCCTGCCAGAAGCGGATGCGCAGGGCCTCGGGGTCGAGGACGCGACGGGAGGTCCAGTTCTTGGCCTCGCCGTTGGCGGTGGCCCAGATGCGTATCCGCTCCTCGTCTCCGTCGCGTTCCAGGTAGTCGACGTAGACGGAGGGCGGGAAGAGGCGGGGCCAGTTCTCCACCTCGGCCAGCAGCCGGTACACGTCGGCCGCGGCCGCCCGCACCGTGATGTCGTGCTCGACCTCTCGTACGGTCATGACTGAGCTCCTCTCGGGTGTGTGCGGGGGCTAGAAGTTGCCGAGGCCGCCGCAGACGTTGAGTGCCTGCGCGGTGATGGAGGCCGCGGTGTCCGAGGCGAGGTAGCCGACGAGGCCGGCCACTTCCTCGGGGGTCGAGTAGCGGCCGAGCGGGATCTTGGCCTGGAACTTGGTGAGGATGGCGTCCTCGGTCGTCTCGTAGGCGGTGGCGTAGCCCTGGCGCACGCGCTGGGCCATGGGTGTCTCGACGTAGCCGGGGCATACGGCGTTGACGGTGATGCCGGTGGGGGCCAGTTCGTTGCCGAGGGCCTTGGTGAAACCGACGACGCCGTGTTTGGAGGCCGAGTACGGGGCTCCGAGGACGACGCCCTGCTTCCCGGCGGTGGAGGCGATGTTGATGATGCGGCCGCGGTCCTTGGTGCGCAGACCGCCGGCGTTGAGCACCTCCCGGGTGACACGGAAGACACTGGTGAGGTTGGTGTCGATGACGTCGTCCCACAGTTCGTCGGCGAGGTCGGCGGTGACCCCTCCCCCGCTGCGGCCCGCGTTGTTGACGAGGACGTCGACGGGCCCGTAGCGGTCGACCGCGGCACGTACGAACTCCCGTACGTCGTCGGGCGAGCGCACGTCGAGGACGGAGCCGTCGACGTCCAGTCCCTCTTCGCGCAGTTCCTTGACGGTGGCGGTCACGTTGTCGGCGTTGCGTGCGCCGATGAACACCCGGTGGCCCTGGGTGGCGAGCAGCCGTGCGACGGCGAGCCCGATGCCGCTGGTCGCCCCGGTCACCAGCGCGACGCGCGGTGTGGTCGTCCTGTCGGTCATGCCGGTCTCCTTCAGGCGGCCTGGGCGGCGGCGGTCAGGCGGGCGTTGACCGCGTCGATCAGTTCGCCGGGGGTGCGGGCCTCGGCGAGGGTGTCGTCGTCGAGGGTGATGCCGTATTCGCGCTCGATGCGCCCGCCGGTCTCCAGCAGGGCCAGCGACTCGTAGCCGAGCGCCTCGAACTCGGTGCCGAGGATGTCGCCGTCGAGGTCGACTCCCTCGTCGGCGCCGGCCGCCTCGCGCAGGATGCGCCGCAGGTCGTCGAGGGTGAACGGGGTGGAGGGGGTGAAGGACATGGCTGAGCCTTTCCGGGTGGGGTGTGGGTGGAGCCGCGGGTGTCAGCGGGTGGCCGCGCGGACGACCAGCGCGGAGTTGAAGCCGCCTTGGCCGCGGGCCAGGACGAGGGCGGTGCGCAGGGGCGCGGGGCGCGGGGCGCCGGTCACGAGGTCGAGGGCGTAGTCGTCGGCGGGACGGGTGGCGACGGTGGGCGGGATGACGCCGTCGCGCAGGGCGAGCAGCGCGGCGGCCAGGTCGAGCGGCGCGGCGCCCGAGTAGAGCCGGCCGGTCATCGTCTTGGGCGCGGTGACCGGGACGCCGCGCGGACCGAACACGTCGGCCAGGGCCTGCGCCTCGACCCGGTCGAGTTCGGGTACGGCGGCCGCGTCGGCGAAGACGACGTCGATCTCGCCCGGTTCCGCGTCCGCGTCCTTCAGGGCCAGTTCGACGGCGCGGCGCAGACCTGAGGGGCGGTCGCTGCCCGGCCTCGGGTCCATCGTCGCGGCGTGTCCGGCGATCTCGCCGTAGATCCGCGGGGCGCCGCGGCGGCGGGCGTGCTCGGCGTCCTCCACGACGAGCAGTGCCCCGCCCTCGCCGGGCACGTGTCCGCTCGCTTCCGCGTCGAAGGGCACGTAGGCGCGCTCGGCGTCGTGGCGGGTGGTGAGCCGTCCACCGGCCTGTTGCGCGACCCAGCCCCAGGAGCAGATGGAGGCGTCGACGGCCCCGGAGACCACCAGTGAGGTGCCCTTGCGGACCTGGCGGCGTGCCTGGGCCACGGCGTCGAGGCCGCCCGCCTGGTCGCTGACGACGACGCTGCTGGGGCCGCGCAGGCCGTTGCGGATGGAGATCTGGCCGCTGTTGACTGCGTAGAACCAGGCGAAGGACTGGTATGCGGAGACGTACTGGCCGCCCTTGCTCCAGAGTGCCTGCAGCTCGTGCTGGCCGAACTCGAAGCCGCCCGAGTGGCTCGCCGTGATGACTCCGGCGGCGTAGTCGGGGAGATCGGCGGGGTCCACGTCGGCGTCGGCGAGGGCCCAGTCGGCGCTCACCAGCGCGATGCGGGTCATGCGGTCGGTCTGGGGCAGCAGCCGGCTCGGCAGGTGGTCGGCCGCCTCGAAGCCGCTGATCTCGCCGGCGAGCCGGGAGGGGTAGGACGAGGCGTCGAAGCGGGTGACCTGTCCGATGGCGCTGCGTCCGGCCAGCGTGTTGCGCCAGTACTCGTCGAGGCCGAGGCCGTTGGGTGCCGCGACGCCGAGGCCGGTCACCACGGTGCGTACGCTCATCGAGCGCTCCGTTCGGGCCGGGCGAGCACGACGGCGCTCTGGAAGCCGCCGAAGCCGCTGCCCACGGACAGGACCGCGTCGGTCAGCTGGTCGCGGGCGGTCAGGGGGACGTAGTCCAGGTCGCACTCCGGGTCGGGGGTGTGCAGGTTGGCGGTCGGGGGCACGACGTGGTGTTCCATGGCGAGGGCGGACGCGGCGATCTCGATCGAGCCGATGGCGCCGAGCGAGTGTCCGACCATCGACTTGATGGAGCTGATGGGGGTGCGGTAGGCGTGCTCGCCGAGGCTCGCCTTGAAGGCCGCGGTCTCGTGCCGGTCGTTCTGTTTGGTGCCGGAGCCGTGGGCGTTGATGTAGTCGATGTCCTGCGGGTTGAGGCGGGCCTCGTCGAGGGCGACGCGGATGGCCTCGGCCATCTCCCGGCCGTCGGGCCGCAGTCCGGTCATGTGGAAGGCGTTGGAGCGGGTCGCGTAGCCGGCGATCTCGGCGTAGACGTGGGCGCCCCGGGCGCGGGCGTGGTCGAGGCGTTCGAGGACGAAGACGGCGCAGCCCTCGCCGAGCACGAAGCCGTTGCGGCTGGCGTCGAAGGGGCGTGAGGCGTGTTCGGGGTCGTCGTTGCGGGCGGTGGTGGCTTTGATGGCGTCGAAGCAGGCGACGGTGATCGGGGAGACGGGGGCGTCGGTGGCGCCGGCCACCATGACGTCGGCGAGTCCGTCGCGGATGACCTCGGTGGCGTAGCCGATGGCGTCGAGGCCGGAGGTGCAGCCGGTGGAGACAACGGTGCTGGGGCCTTCGGCGCCCACCGCCCAGGCGACCTCGGTGGCGAAGGAGCTGGGGACTAGGAAGTTGTACAGGTGCGGCACCGCGTAGGCGTCGTCCACCACGTCGAGGCGTCCGCCGTCGCTGACCGTGCGGTACTCCTGGTCGAGTCCGGTGGTCGCGCCGACGGCGCTGCCGATGGTGACTCCGGTCCTGGCCGGGTCGAGGGCGTCGAGGTCGAGTCCGCTGTCCTGCACGGCCTCGCGGGCGGTGACGATCGCGAACTGGGCGGCGCGGTCGGTGCGGCGGATCTCGTGCGGGGTCAGCCCGGCGAGTTCCGCGTCGAAGTCGACCTCGGCGGCGATCTGGGAGCGGAACGGGGAGGGGTCGAAGAAGGAGATGCGGCGGGTCGCGGTGCGCCCGTCGGTGAGGAGTTGCCAGAAGTTCTTGGTGCCGAGCGAGCCGGGGGCGGTGACACCGATGCCGGTGATCACGACCCTGTGGCCGGCGGAGCGGGTCACCGGGCGCTCCAGTGGTAGAAGCGGCGGGCCATGGCGTCGGCGGGCGAGCGCCAGGTGGCGGGGTCGTAGGCCTCTATGTGCGGCTTGAGGTCGTCGCTGATGGCGACGAAGCGCGGGTCGGTCTTGGCGTCCTCGATGCGCTCGCCTCCGTCGGCGTCGTCGAAGTCCTGCAGATGGAAGTAGAGGCCGCGGTAGGCGAAGAGCTGGCGCCTGCGGGTGCCCATGAGGTGGGGCATCTCCGTGGTGTCGAACGCGCCGAAGAGGCGGGCGACTTCGTCGTCGGAGCCGGGCTGGAGCCGGGCGACGATCAGGGTGCTGTGCATCGTTACCTCTCTTGGGAACCGGTGCGGTGCGGCCCGAACCAGCGGGCCAGGGCGGTGGGCAGGTCGTCGTGGCTGCCGGGCGCGGCCCACGCCACGTAGCCGTCCGGGCGCAGCAGCACCGCGGAGCTGTCGTGCGGGACGTCGCCCGTGGGGCGGGCCGTGACGATGTCGACGCGGTCGCGCCAGGGGTCGGCACGGCGGCGCAGCCAGGGGTTGTCGTCGAGGTCGAGCAGCACGCCGCGGCCGTGGCGCAGCAGTGCGGCGCTGGTGGTGGGGCGTTCCCGGACGGTCACGGGCACGGCGGGCAGCCGGGCGCCGAGCAGCGGGTGCTCTCCGGCGCCGACGTCGTAGCGGATCTCGATTCCGCTGACCTTGGCGGCGAGATGGCGGGCCACCTGTTCGTAGGAGACCAGTTCGGTGAGTACGTCGCGCAGCGGCTGCACCTCGGTGCCGCCGAGGATCAGCAGGCTCTGCGCCTGTGTGTTGGCGAGCAGGTTCCGCCCCACGGGGTGCCGTTCGCCGTGGTAGGTGTCGAGCAGCTGCGCCGGGGCGCGGCCGTGCAGGACGGCGGCCAGTTTCCAGCCGAGGTTCACGGAGTCCTGGATGCCGGTGTTCATGCCCTGGCCGCCGGCCGGCAGGTGGATGTGGGCGGCGTCCCCGGTGAGCAGCACCCGGCCGCGCCGGTACTCGGTCACCTGCCGGGCCGCGTCGGTGAAGGCGCTGACCCAGACGGGCTCCGCGTGGGCGATGTCGTCGCCGGTGAGGCGTTTGTAGGTGTCGGCGACCTCCTCGAAGCGGGGTGGTCCGTCGCGGCGGCGCGGCGGGGTGCCGCGTTCCCCGACGATCACCCGGTGGACTCCGTCGCCGAGCGGAGCGGACATGATCATGCCGTCGGAGAGCAGTTCTCCCGTCGCCCGGGGTGCTATGTCGACGCCCCGGATGTCGGCGAGGAGCAGCTCCGTGGTCGCCGCGGTCCCCGGGAAGTCGAAGCCGGCCGCCTTGCGTACGCGGCTGCGGCCGCCGTCGGCGCCGACGAGGTAGCGGGCCCGCAGCGCGTGCCGGCCGGCCGGGCCGTCGACGTGCACCGTCACGCCGTCCGTGTCCTCCTCGACGTCGCGGAAGGTGTGGCCGCGCCGGATGTCAGCGCCCAGCTCGCGTGCCCATGCCTCCAGTACGGTCTCGGTGCGGGACTGCGGGACGGTTCTGGCGGCCTTGTGCGCGCCGTCCAGGACGGTGAAGTCGAGCGGGATGCCGCCGAAGTGCCCCTGCGTGCTGGTGACCGGACGGCCGAACCGGGGCAGCAGCCCGCGCTGGTCGAAGGTCTCCATCGTGCGGATCGTGAGGCCGAGTCCGCGGGATTCGCCGGTGCGTCGCGTCAGCCGCTCGATGACGACGACAGCTGTTCCGGCCAGGCGCAGTTCTCCGGCGAGCATCAGGCCGGCCGGGCCTGCTCCCACAATGACGACCGAAGCGTCCATTCAGCTCTCCCGGTTGATGTGGCGGTGATTACCGGTCCGACAGGCCCTCGCCGCGCTTTTCGTTCGGCGGCCTCGAGCAACCGCAAATATCGTCGGCGGCGGCAGTGTGCGATTTCAACCCGGGAAGGTGCAGGACCCACAAAAGGACCTGTCAGGCGATCGTCAACGAGACGCATGCCGCAAGGAATTCGACAAGCGAATGTCAGGGGAAGTACAAATCTGCGGATCCGGGTGCCGTCGGCGGCCGGGACCGGCACGTCGTGTGACTCAGGTCACTGCCGGATCACGCTCCGTCTCCCTAACCTCGCCGTACGTACCCACATGGGTGTCGGAGCGCCGCCGATGTCGCTCCCCAACGCCTTTTACAGGCTTGTGAATTATCCAGGTCCGGGGTTGTAGCGACTCGGCAGATTCGGTCAGGCTGCATCGGTCGCACGGCTGCGACATGGAACCGGGGGATCTGATGCGTGCATTGGTGGTCGATTCCGATGCGGCCGAAAGCTCTTTTCTCAGCGCCGAGCTGCAGCGCCATGGTTTTGATGCTCAGGAATGCGTGACGGGAGCCGAGGCCCTGGAAATACATGACAAGTTCGACCTGCTGCTGCTCGATCTGCGGTTACCGGACATCGACGGGCTGGAGGTGTGCCGAGCGGTTCGCGCCACGAGCGACGTTCCGCTGATCGCGTTCGCCTCGGGCGACCACGGGCTCGACCGCGTCCTGTGCCTTCAGGCCGGGGCCGACGACTGCCTGGCGAAGCCGTTCGGGCTGCGGGAACTCGTCGCCCGTATCGAGGCGGTGCTGCGCCGTTCGCACCCGGTGCAGGCCGCGCCGCGTCCGTCGACGGACCCGCTGGCCCGGGGTTCGCTCTGCATCGACCCGCTGACCCGGGAGGTCCGGCTCAACGGCCGGCTCGTCAACCTCACCCGCAAGGAGTTCGACCTGCTGCACCGCCTGGCCGCCGACCCGCACACCGTGCACTCGCGGACGCGGCTGATGACGGAGCTGTGGGGCTATCCCAGCGGCTACACGCCGGACGCGCGGGCGAGCCGCACCATCGACACCCATGTCAGCGCCCTCCGAGCCAAGTTGGGGGCTCCGGACTGGATCCTGACCGTACGCGGCGTCGGCTTCCGGTTCGGCCGTGCCTGATCCTTTTCGCGCCCGGGCCGCCAACTGCCGACCCGCCTCACCCTTCTTTTCCTCTTCGTTCTTCCTTTTCCACGACTGGAGTTGACGTCCCATGCCCCGCCAGCCCGGATCCGCCGGCCGCAGAGCCGCCACCGCGATCGCCTCGATCGTCTCCCTCACCCTGCCGCTCACGGCCTGCTCGACCGACGGATCCGCCGGCGGCTCGGCGAAGGAGCGCTCCGGCGGGGAGCTCACCTTCGCGTTGTCCTCCGATCCGACCTGCGTCGATCCGCACCAGGCGGTCACGAACGACGCGATGTACGCGCTCCGCGGCGTCGTCGACTCGCTCACCGACCAGGACCCGAGGACCGGGAAGATCGCGCCCTGGCTCGCCACCTCCTGGGAGGTCGCCGAGGACGCCTCGCGGTTCACGTTCCATCTGCGCTCGGGCGCCACCTTCAGCGACGGGACGCCCGTGGACGCGGAAGCGGTCAGGAAGAACCTGGACGCCGTCGCCGCTCTCGGCGCCCGCTCGATGCTCGGCGCCGGCTACCTCCAGGGCTACCGGCGCACCGAGGTCGTCGACGCGCACACCGTCCGGGTGGTCTTCGCCGGGCCCAATGCCCAGTTCCTCCAGGCCACGTCGACGCCGACCCTGGGTCTGCTGAGCCCGGCGACGCTGCGGCGCGCAGCGGAGCAGCGGTGCGCCGGGCCGGTGATCGGCTCGGGCCCGTTCACGCTCAAGAGCTATACACCGGACAAGTCCGTCGAACTGGACCGGCGCGACGACTACCGGTGGGGTTCCTCGCTGTGGCGCGGCCGCGGCGCGGCCCGCCTCGACAGGATCACCTTCCAGGTCGTGCCCGAGTCCGGCGTGCGTTCCGGCAGCCTGACGTCGGGGCAGGTCGACGCGATCGCCGGGGTGGCGCCGCAGGACGAGGCGGGTCTGAAGGCGCAGCGGGTGTCGGTCGTCAGCCGCGCCAATCCGGGAGTGCCCGTGGCGCTGAGCGCCAACACGGCGAGTCCGCTCGGCGCGGACGTGGCCGTGCGGCGTGCGCTGCAGGCGGCCGTCGACCGCGAGGAGGTCGTCGCCACGGTCCTCAGCCCCAGCTACCGGGCCGCGACCAGTTCGCTGTCCAGCACGACCGACGACTACCGGGACAACGCGGCCCTGCTGCGCCACGACACCGGCCGCGCCGCGTCCTTGCTGGACGCCGCGGGATGGCGTACCGGCGCGGACGGCATCCGCGTCAAGGACGGCCGGAAGCTGAACCTCGAGGTCATCCTCGGTACCAACTTCGGCCCCAACCAGACCGCGCTGGAACTGATCCAGCAGCAGGTGAAGAAGGCCGGCATCGGGCTCACCCTCAGGGTGCTGTCGATCGCCGACTACCAGAAGGCCAGGGCGGCCGGCGACTACGACCTCGCGTGGGGCAACGGCACCCGCAGCGACCCGGACATCCTGCGGACGGCCTTCTCCTCGAAGCTGCTGAACCTCTCCCGCATCGACGACACGACGCTGGAGCGGGAACTCGACGCCCAGGCGTCGGCCGCCGATCCCGGGAGGCGGGCCGCGCACGTGGCCACCGCGCAGCGCCGCGTCCTCGAACAGGCTTACCAGATACCGGTTTTCGAGATGACCAGCGTCTTCGGACTGTCCCAGCGGGTGCACGGCGTCGTGTTCGACTCCGCCTCCGGCCTCCAGTTCCACGACGCGTGGCTGTCGTGAGGACGCGCGCGAGAAACGGCGGGACGCCACGGTGAAGACGTACCTTCTGCGCAGACTGATCCAGGCCCTGTTCGTCCTGTGGGCCGCCTACACGGTCTCCTTCGCGGTGCTGTATGTGCTGCCGGGCGACCCGGTGACCATCATGGCCGCGGGCGGCGGGGACGCCGGCACCGTCACCCCCCGGCAGGTGGCCGAGCTGCGGAGCCGCTACGGCCTGGACCGGCCGCTGCCCGAGCAGTACGCCACGAGCCTGTGGCACGCCGCGCACGGCGACTTCGGGACGTCGGTGCACGGGGGGCAGCCGGTCACCCGGCTGATCGCCGAAGCCCTCCCGGCGACGTTGCAGCTCACGGCGGGCGCCCTGGTTCTGGCGCTGCCGCTGGGCGCCGCGATCGCCCTCCTCGGCACGTACACACGGCGCCGCTGGCTGCGCCAGCTCGTCCTGTCGCTGCCCGCGGCCGGGGTGTCGGCGCCGACGTTCTGGGTGGGACTGCTCCTGGTCCAGCTGGTGTCGTTCCGCTGGGGCCTGCTCCCGGCATACGGCAACGAGGGCGTGCGTTCGCTGATCCTGCCCTCCGTGACCCTGACGCTGCCCGCCGCCGGGCTGATCGCGCAGGTCTTCGCGCGCAGCCTGCGCGGCACGCTGGCCGAACCCTACGTCGACACGGCCCGGGCCAAGGGCGCGAGCCGCGCCCGCGTGCACTTCGGGCACGCCGTGCGCGGCGCGCTGGCCCCGCCACTGGCCGTGTCCGGTGTGCTGGTGGGCGGGGTACTGGCGGGTTCGGTGGTGGTGGAGACCGTGTTCTCCCGTACGGGTGTCGGGCGGTTGACGGCGACGTCCGTGACCACGCAGGACATCCCTGTCGTCCAGGGCCTCGTGGTGCTGGGGTCCTGCGTGTACGTGGCGGTGAACCTCGTCGTGGACCTGCTCCATCCGCTGCTGGACCCGCGCGTCGCGGCCAGGCTCCGGCCGGCGGCGGCCTCATGACCGGCCTCGTCACCGGCCCGGGCACGTCCGCCGCGGCCACCGAATCGCCGCCCCCGGCCCGGCGGCCCGCGACGCGCGCACGGCGCACCGCCCGCTTCTGGCTGGCGCGGCCGGGGCTCGCCCTGTCCGCGGTGCTGCTCGCCCTGGTGCTCGTGGCCGCGCTGTTCCCCGGGCTGGTGACGTCCGCCGACCCGCTGGCCGGCGTTCCCGCGCAGCGGTTGCGGCCGCCGAACGGCGCCCACCTGTTCGGCACCGACCAGCTGGGGCGGGACCTGTTCGCGCGGGTGGTGCACGGCTGCTCGCTGACCCTGCGCGCCACCGGCCTCGCGGTGGCCGTGGGCCTGGTGGCGGGCTCGGTCCTGGGGCTGCTCGCCGGATATCTGGGCGGCCTCGTGGACGACGCCCTGATGCGGCTGACCGACGTCCTGCTCGCCGTGCCGGGACTGCTGCTGTCCCTCGCGCTGGTGACCGCGCTCGGCTTCGGCACCGTCGAGGTCGCGATCGCCGTGGGCGTCACCAGTGTCGGCATGTTCGCCCGCGTCATGCGCGCCGAGGTCCTGCGCGTCGCCGGAACACCCTATGTGGAGGCCGCGCGGGCGGGTGGCGTGCGCTGGTACACGGTCCTGCTGCGCCACGTGGTGCCCAACGCGGCGGCGCCCGTCCTCGTGTACGCCGCCGTGGACTTCGGCGCGGTGGTACTCCAGGTGTCCTCGCTGTCGTTCCTCGGCTACGGCGCCCGCCCGCCCGAACCGGAGTGGGGGGCACTGGTCGCCGGGGGCCGCGACTATCTCGCCACGGCCTGGTGGCTGACCACCCTGCCCGGCCTCACCATCGCGGCCACCGTCCTGGCCGCCAATCGCATCGCCCGCGCCCTCGACGGCGAGGCGAAGGAGGCACCATGACCACCCACGACGACACGGACGCCGCAGGGCCACCCCGCGCCGCTCCCCTGCTGGACATCCGGGACCTGACCATCGCGTACGCCACCCGGGCAGGCCCGGTGCCGGCGGTGCGCGGCATCGACCTCAGCGTGGAGCCGGGCGAGGTGCTGGCGCTGGTCGGCGAGTCCGGCTCCGGCAAGAGCACGACGGCACAGGCAGTACTGGGGCTGCTGCCGCCCGGCGCACGGATCCAGCGGGGCACCGTCCGCTACTCCGGGACCGATCTCGTGGGCGCGCCCGAGCCCGTGCTGCGCGCCCTGCGGGGCAGCGCCATCGGCCTGGTCCCGCAGGACCCGATGGTGTCTCTCAACCCGGTGCAGCGGGTGGGCCGCCAGGTCGCGGAGGTGCTGCGTCTGCACGGACCGGCCCGGGACCGAAGTACGGCCCTGGAGCGAACGGTCGAACTGCTCGAGGAGGTCGGTCTGGACCGGCCGTCGCAGCGGGCCCGCCAGTACCCGCACGAACTGTCCGGCGGTATGCGCCAGCGGGTCCTCATCGCGATCGCGCTGGCCGCGCGCCCACGCCTGATCGTGGCGGACGAGCCGACCAGCGCCCTGGACGTCACCGTGCAGCGCACCGTCCTGGACCGCCTCGACGCCCTGACACGCCGGACGGGCACGGCCGTCCTGCTCATCACCCACGATCTCGGGGTCGCCGCGGACCGGGCCCGACGGATCGCGGTCATGTCGCAGGGGCGCGTCGTGGAGACCGGCGCCACGCAGGACGTCCTCACGAACCCCCAACACCCTTATGCGAAAGAGCTGTTGGCCGCGGCACCCGCCTTCGCCACGCGCCGGGCGACGATGGTCGTCCCGCGCGGCCCCGTGCCGACGCGGCCGGCCGAGGGGACGCCCGATCTCGTGGTCGCCGAGAATCTGGTCAAGGTGTTCGACACGCGCCGGGCGCGCTCCGACGGCCCGCCGCAGCGTGCCGTCGACGGAGTGAGTCTGCGCATCGGGCGGGCCCGGACACTGGCGCTGGTGGGTGAGTCCGGCTCGGGCAAGTCGACGACGGCCCGGATGCTGATGCGGCTGACCACCGCGACGGAGGGGCGGATCACCTTCGACGGCACGGACGTCACACGGCTGCGCGGCCCGGCGCTGCGCGCCCTGCGCCGGCGGATGCAGATCGTCTACCAGAGCCCGTACACCTCGCTCGATCCGCGCATGGCGGTCGCCGACATCGTCGCGGAGCCGCTGCGCGCCTACCGCGTGGCGGGCCGTCCCGAACGCGTGCGCCGGGTGGCGGCCCTGCTCGACCGGGTGCATCTGCCGGCGTCGGTGCTGCGTCGCCGTCCCTCCGAGCTGTCGGGCGGGCAGCGGCAGCGGGTGGCCATCGCGCGCGCCCTGGCTCTGCGGCCGGACCTCGTGGTGTGCGACGAGCCGGTCTCCGCGCTGGACGTGTCGGCGCAGTCCCGCATCCTCGACCTCCTCGCCGAGCTGCAGCGTGAAGAGGGGCTCAGCTATCTGTTCATCTCACACGATCTGGCCGTGGTGCGGCAGATCGCCCACCAGGTCGGCGTGATGCGGCACGGCCGGCTGATCGAGACAGGCTCCGTGGAGTCCGTCCTCACCTCCCCCACGCACCCGTGGACCCGGGAACTGCTCGCCGCCGTCCCGGGCAACGGCCGCTCAACCGGCATCCGTTGACAGTCCGGTGACGGCTTCGAGGGGGGGGGGGGGGCCCCCCGGCGGCCCGCGCCCCCCCCCCCCGCCCGCGCCCCCCGCCCCCCGCGGACCCCGCCCCCGCGGGCCCCGGGGGCCCCGCCCCCCCCCCCCCCCCGGGCCCCCCACGTCCCCACGCAGGGCGGTCGCCGCCGCGTAACCGTCGGGGGCGGGCACGTCGCGCACACTCCAGCCCGCCGGGCGGGCGGCACGGTCACCGTCGCCGAGATAGTCGGCGCGCGGCGGGCGTGACAGGCCGGTCCCGAGCGCCTTGAGATACGCCTCCTTGCGTGCCCAGAGCCGGCAGAACGCGGCGACACGCCTGTCCCCCGAGAGCCGCCCCACCTCGTCCCGCTCCGCCGGATGCAGGCGCGGCAGGCACGCCTCCACCGTGCCCGGTGGGCACATCCACTGAACGTCGACACCCACGGCCCGTGCAGCGACGGCGACGGCGACGAGGCCGTGGCTGTGTGAGAGCGAGAACCGCGGCAGCGGAGCGTCCCGCAGCACCGGGCGGCCGGACCCCTCGCGGGCGAAGCGGAGGCCGGCCGGTGCCTGTCCGGTATAGCGGGCCAGGACGGTGCGCAGCGCCACGTGCGCCTGTACGTACCTCCGCCGGCCGCCGGGAGTCGGAAAGCTCCGCGCGCGACTGAGCTCGGCGTCGTCGAGGATCCCGTACCCGACAACGGGTTCATGGACTGTCCGGGACGACGCCTCGGACAGCAGCCAGAGCTCCACGACGCCCTCCCCCGGCAGATCGTCCACGTCCTGCACCTCTTCCGCGTGCGTCATGGCCGCGCCCGCTGCTCCTCGGCCGGGACGGCCGGCGGCGCGCCGGCCTCCCACGGCTCGCCGCGGCGGCCGACAGCCAGTGCCATGGCACCCGCGGCAAGGGTGACCAGCCCGCCGGCCACGAACCCCGCCCTCGCTCCCCCGTATTCGATGATCCGGCCGATCAGCAGGGCGCCCAAGGGCGTCGACCCCTGGAGGATCAGGGTGTACAGGGCCAGGACCCGGCCACGGAACTCGGGCGCGCTGCCCAGTTGGACACGGTGGTTGGCGGCCTGCACGAAGTAGATCGACGCGCCGCCGGTCAAGAACAGCACGACGACCGCGACCGGGTACGAGGAGACCCGGCCCACGCCCGCTTCCAGGACGCCGAAGACCACGGCCGCACCGGCCACCAGCCGCGCCGACGGACGTGCGCGGCGTCCGGTCGCCACCAGCGCCGCCACCAGTGACCCCGCCGCGAACACAGTGGTCAACAGCCCGAAGGACGAGGCGTCGGCGTGGTACACCGACTTCGCCAGCAGGGGCAGCGTCAGCTGGAAATTCAGCCCGAACAGCGCCACGGCCGCGAGCAGCGCCAACGGGACGAGGAGATCGGTACGTCCTCGTACGTACCGCAGCCCGTCCACGATCCGGGCCCGGTCGCCGCCTCCGCGTGGTTCGCGCCACAGCTCGGCGGGACGCATCAGGCGCAGGCCGAGGACCGTCGCGACGTAGCTGACGGCGTTCACGAGCATCACCCAGCCGATGCCGACGGCCGTGATGAGCAGCCCGGACAGGGCGGGGCCGGCGATGCGGGCCACGTTGAAGTACGCGGCGCTCAGAGCCGAGGCGTTGGGCAGCAGTCGTGGTCCGACGAGTTCGCCGACGAAGGCCATGCGCGTCGGCACCTCGACGGCATTGACCACTCCCAGGGCGCAGGCGAAGAGGTAGACGTGCCACAGCCGGGCCCCGCCCGACAGCGTCAGCAGCGCCAGCGGCAGGGCGAGGACTCCGGAGACGAGGTTGGTGAGGGTCAGCAGCGCCCGCTTGTCGTGGCGGTCCGCGAGCCGTCCGCCGTACAGCGTGAAGAGCAGAAGCGGCGTGAACTGGAGGGCGGTCACCGTGGCCAGCGCGCTCGCGGAGTCGTCGGTCAGGTCGAGGACGAGCCAGTCCTGAGCGACGACCATCATCCAGGTACCGGCCACCGACACGACCTGGCCGAGGGCGAAGAGCCGGAAGTTGCGCACGCGCAGCGCGCGGAAGGGGTCGCTCACGGGGGCCCGTCCCTGACGGCATGGGCAGCTTCCCGGCACTCCTCCAGGAAGGCAAGGGCCCGCAGGTGGTAGGCGCGCGCCGCCCAGCCGAGGCTGATGTTGTGCCCTGCCCGCGGGAGCCGGTCGACGACGACCCGCGGCGCTCGCGTCAGCGTGTCGACGAGGCCGGCGACGTCCTCGGGGGCGTGCCGCCACCACGCCTCGTGCTCGGCGAAGGTGAACCGGACGGGAACGCGCACGCGCGGCAGCACGTCCGCGGACACGTCCGCCCAGTCGGCCACGGAGTCCACCTCCCGCCGCGGCATCGGGGACACTACAGAAGCACTGGCGCGGAACGTGCCCGGTGGATAGAGGTGCAGCGGCCCCCAGTTCAGCCGCTGGGACCCGATCCCGGAGCGCTGCCCGGCCCGTTCGGGCGGCACGGCGAGGCGATGTCCCACTCCCGAGACCTCCACGCCGAGCAGGGCGCGGGGCGGCCGGTACGCGGCCACGGCGAGTGCCAGTTTGCCGCCGAAGGAGTGACCCAGCAGCAGGGTCCCCCCGTGCCCGGCGTGCCGGTCGGTGAGCTCCTCCACGGCGGCGGCCACGGGACCGACCTGATCGGTCACGGTCAGGCCGTCGGGCCTGCGCCGGGCGTGCGGTCCGTACCCCGGCCGGTCCAGGGCGAGCACGGTGTAACCGAGCCGGGGTCCCAAGGTCAGGAGAGACACGTCCGGGTGAGCCTGCCCGTCGAAGTAGCCGGCGCTCATGCCGCCGCCGTGCAGCGCGACGACGAGGCCACGCGACGGCACGTCCGCCGGCTCGCCCAGCAGTCCCGTCACGGGTTCGCGCTCGGCGTTCAGCGTGATGCGCCGTACTCCCGGCGACAAGCCGGCCGAAAGGGAGACCGCGGCGGCGGACGGCTCGGGCGACGTGTCCGTCGCGCCGGCGGTCCTGGTGTGCGGATGCGCCATGGTCAGGCCTTGTTCCTTCGGACAGCGACTTCGCCACGGTCGGCGATGAGCACCTTGCGCACGAGACCCTCTCCCCATGTCGGCGACATACCGATCGTCGCTCATCCATCGTCCGTTCGGCGCGCTGAACGAAGCAAGGCCGGCCGTTGCAGGACTTGGACAAGTCCGCAAGGTTGGCTTCAGGGCACTTCAAAGACCGCAATACCCGTGCGAGAAGCGCGTGCGAGGAGTCCCAGGGGGTCGCTCCCACCGGCGTCGCGCCTTCTTGTCCCACCATGCGGGACGTCTGTTGGTGCCGCGCCCGCGGCTGCTGTAGAAATAGCCCCATGAATCACGAGCCCTTGGTGCGACGCCTGGTCATCGACCTGTGCCGACGCCCGGCTTCGTGTTGTCGCTGAACCCGCGTCCCTGACGCTTCCCACCGGCCGGTGGTCTCGCCCGTGCCGGTGACGTACCGCCCCCGCGTTTCGTGACGGGGCTGTTCTCTCCACCCTGACCCGATCTCGTTCAGGGCTGTTCACCCACGTCGGCCCCTGCGCCAGCGGTGTGTTCCGACGCCCCTTGGAGGCCGCCCCATGCCCCCTGCCCCATCCCTGCGAGAAGCCCCTGCCGGCAAGGTGCCGGTACCGCGTCGTCCCCGCGCCCGGCCCTGGGTGACTCGTGTCGCCCTGCCGTTCGGTTCGTTCCTGCTGTTCCTCGTCCTGTGGCAGTTGCTGGCTGCCGGCGGTACGTGGAGCCGGACGCTGGTCCCGCCTCCTGCCGATGTGTGGGACGCCTTCCTCGAGGTGTCCACCACGCACGACGGCGTACGGGGCTACAACGGCACCTACCTCGTCGAGCACCTTGGCATCAGCCTGCGACGCATAGCGTTCGGGGCCGGTCTCGGCATCGCCACCGGAGTGGTGTTCGGGCTGCTCATGGGCACGGTCGGCTGGGTGCGCTCGCTCTTCGAGCCCTGGGTCACGTTCCTGCGCACCCTGCCTCCGCTGGCGTACTTCTCGCTCCTCATCATCTGGCTGGGTATCAACGAGGAGCCGAAGGTCACCCTGCTGGCCGTGGCCGCCTTCCCCCCGGTGGCGGTGTCCACCACCACGGCCGTGGCCGCCGTGCCGAGAGCCCTGGTCGAGGCGGCCCGCGCACTCGGAGCCTCCCGGTGGGACGTCGTCAAGGACGTCCTCGTCCCCTCCGCCCTTCCCGAGACGCTCACCGGCATCCGGCTGGCCGTCGGCGTCGCCTATTCCTCGCTCGTCGCCGCCGAGTTGGTCAACGGGCTGCCCGGCATCGGCGGCATGGTCAAGGACGCCGCCAATTACAACAACACCCCGGTCGTGCTCGTCGGCATCATCGCCATCGGCGTCTCGGGCCTGGTCATCGACGGCCTGCTGCTGCGGCTGGAACGCGCCGTCGTTCCCTGGCGCGGCCGCGTGTGACCGGACCGCCTCCTCACCTCCACTTCTTCGCCCCCTGCACAGAAACGGCTCCCGTGATGCCCCGTGTCCCCCAAGGCCCTTCCCGTCGGCTGCTGCTCGCCGGCGCCCTTGCCGTCGCCTCCGCGGCCGTCACCGGCTGCTCGTCGGACAGCGAGGACTCGGCCGGCGGCGCCAGGAGACTGCGCATCGGCTACTTCGCCTTTCCCAGCGGCGACCTGATCGTGAAGAACAGAAAGCTGCTGGAGAAGGCACTGCCCGGCTACAAGATCACATGGATCAAGTTCGACTCCGGGGCCAGCGTCAACCAGGCCTTCATCGGCAAGTCCCTCGACATAGCCGCCCTCGGGTCGAGCCCCTTCGCCCGGGGGGTGTCCGGAGCCTCGCCGATCCCGTACAAGGTCGCGTGGATCCTCGACGTGGCCGGGGAGAACGAGGCACTGGTCGCCCGCAAGGAAACCGGCGTCTCGGACGTCGCCGGCCTCAAGGGCAGGACCGTCGCCACACCCTTCGCCTCGACCTCGCACTACAGCCTGCTCGCGGCGCTGGAGACGGCCGGCCTGAAGACCTCGGACGTCAAACTCATCGACCTGCAGCCGCAGGCGATCCTCGCCGCATGGCAGCGGGGCGACATCGACGCCGCCTACGTCTGGCTGCCGACCCTGGACGAACTGCGCAAGACCGGTACCCAGCTCACCAGCAGCAAGGTGATCGGCACCGCGGGCAAGCCGACCCTGGACCTGGCCGTCGTGTCGGACGACCTGATCACCAGGGACCCGAAGGCGATCGACGCCTGGCGGAAGGTCCAGGCCGAGGCGCTGCGGCTGCTCACGTCCGACCCCGACGGATCCGTGAAGGCCGTCTCGGCCGAACTGGGCATCAGCGCGGCGGACGCCGAGGCGCAGCTCGCCCAGGGCGTGTTCCTCTCCCCGGAACAGGTGACCTCCGCCGACTGGCTGGGCACCGACGGCAGCCCGGGCAAGCTGCTGTCCTACGTCACCGACACCGCTGCGTTCCTGGCCGGTCAGAAGCAGATCGACGCCCCACCGTCCGCGGAGGCCGTCCGCAAGGCCTTCTACCTCGAAGGGCTGCCCGATGTCCTCAAGTGAGACCACGACGGCCGCCGAGAGCACCACGACCGCACTCGACGGCACCGTCCGGCTCGACCACGTCGTCCACCGGTACGGCCGGGGCGGCGAGGACGTCACCGCCGTGGGGCCCGTCGACCTGACCGTCCCCGCCGGCGAGTTCCTCGTCCTGGTGGGTCCCTCGGGGTGCGGCAAGAGCACGCTGCTGCGGCTGATCGCCGGATTCGAACGGCCGACCAGCGGCACCGTGCGGGTGTCCCGCGCCGAACCGCGGCCCGGTGCGGCGGCCGGCGTGGTGTTCCAGACGCCGCGGCTGTTTCCGTGGCGGACCGTCGGGGGCAACATCGATCTCGCCCTGCGGTACGCCGGCGTCGACCGTACCCGCCGGCCCGAGCGACGGGCGCGGTTGCTGGCCCGGGTCGGTCTGGACGGCACGGAGAACCGGCGCACCTGGGAGATCTCCGGCGGCCAGCAGCAGCGCGTCGCGATCGCCCGCGCTCTGGCCGCCGAGAACCCCCTCCTCCTGCTCGACGAGCCGTTCGCGGCGCTGGACGCGCTGACCCGGGAACGGCTCCAGGAGGACGTCCGCCGAGTGGCCACGCAGACCGGGCGGACCACGGTGTTCGTGACGCACTCGGCCGACGAGGCGGTGTTCCTCGGCTCACGCATCGTCGTGCTGACCAAGGGACCGGGGACCGTGGCCCTGGACCTGCCGATCGACCTGCCGCGAGGCGACGTCGACGCCGAGGAGCTGCGCGAGTCACGCGAGTTCGCCGAGCTGCGGACGCGGGTCTCCCACGCCGTGAAGGCCGCCGCGGCGGGCTGACCGCCGTATCCACGCCAGGAATCGAAGAAAGGACACACACGTGAGCATCCTCAGCGTCCGGCCCCAGGCCGACCAGTTGCTGATCACCCCGCTCGGCCCGAGCTTCGGCGCCGAGATCCGCGGCATCGACCTCGGCAGCCTCGACGACGACCGGGTCCTCGCGCTCCGCGAAGCACTCGTACGGCACAAAGTACTGTTCGTCCGCGGCCAGGACGGCCTCGACGATGCCGCGCAGATCGAGTTCGGCAGGCGTCTGGGCGAGGTCACCGTCGGCCACCCGGTCCACGACTCCGGCGACGTGGCACCGGAGGTGTACAGCCTGGACAGTCAGGACAACGGGTTCGCCGACGTGTGGCACACGGACGTGACGTTCGTGCGCCGGCCACCCGCGATCTCCGTGCTCCGGGCCGTGGTGCTGCCGCCCTCCGGCGGTGACACCAACTGGGCCGACAGCCAGCTCGCCTACGAGTCGCTGTCACCGGGTCTGCGGGCGTACGTCGACACGCTGACCGCCGTCCACGACGGCAGCCGCGAGTTCGGCTACTACCTGGCCCAGCGCCGGCAGGGCCGGGGAAACCTGTGGGAGGGCGAGGTGTTCAGCGAACTGGTGCCGGTCGAGCACCCGGTGGTACGGGTGCACCCCGAGAGCGGGCGCAAGGGTCTGTTCGTGAACCCCGGCTTCACCTCGCACATCGTCGGCGTCTCCGAGCACGAGAGCCGGGGCATCCTCGACATCCTCTACGCCCACCTCACCAAGCCGGAGCACGTCGTACGCCACCGCTGGCAGCCGGGTGACGTCGCCTTGTGGGACAACCGCAGCACCGCCCACTACGCCAACCGCGACTACGGCGACCAGCACCGCGTCATGCACCGCATCACCCTGCGCGGGGACACCCCTGTCGGCCCCGCCACCACTGCCCGCTGACCCGCCCCGCGGCCCGGCGTGCGTCCCCGCGCGCCGGGCCGTGCAGCACCCGGACGGTGGCAGCGCGGCAGGACCGGGACCGGCTCGCTTGCATGCTCTGCCGGTCGTCACACCGGTGGCTGAGCCGGGGTGAACCTGCGAGGTACCGCGGAAGGGTGACCGCGCAGAGAGCCCGCCGCCCGCCCGCTCAGCGCAGCAGCGCGTCGAGGAACGGGCTGGAGACCACGTGATGGGGGTCGAGACGGTTCAGGGTGGCGACCGCCTCGTCCCAGCCCCGGCCGCCCCCGGCGCGCAGGGCGGCGGGGACGGCGCGGGTGAGGACGTCCGGGTCGGACCACGCGGCGGTGTCGGTGTAGGCCCAGCCCTTGGACCACTCCACACGGACCGTCGCCCGGTCCCCGTCCATGGTCAGGAGGAACTGCTCGATGTCCCGGTAGAAGCGGTGCAGGGCGGGTGTGGTCGGCAGGGAGAGGATGTCGATCCACACGGCGGTGTCGACGTCCGGCCGGTCCGGGCGCGGCCGCAGGGCGGACAGCAGCGGTGGCCGGGCGCCGGCGACGCCGCACACCGACGGGTCCTCCAGGCCGGTCACCCGGATCTCCACCTGCCCGTTGACCGGGTACTCGCCGCGTGCCGCGTACTGGGCGAGCAGCGTGCGGTAGAAGTCGGCGAACTGGCTGACCACCCACTGCAGATCGGCACGGCGGGTGAGGACGGCGTAGCCGTTCGCCGTCTCGCGCAGCGTGGTGGGCCGCACGTACTCCAGCAGGTTGCGGGAGGCTCCCCACAGGTCCGAACGCAGCCCGCCCGCCAGCAGGTGCGTGAGCACGTCGCCGGTGAGCACGTCCCGCACGAGGGTTCCCGAGAGCAGGACGTCGGTGATGTCGCCGGTCAACGCGACCTTGGCCAGCAGGTACTGGACCTGCCCGAAGAGCGGGGCGCTCGCCCAGGCTCCCGAGACCAGGGTTCCGGCGAGCCGGGCCACCGGTTCGGGAAGCGAGTCGGAGAACGGGTAGTTGTACGGCCCGTCGACCGCACGGGCGGCGAACGGCCGGTCGGGGGCGACGCTCCAGACCTTGAGCCAGGGCTTGTCCGTGAACGCGAACCAGATCGCCTCCGCCCGGCCCGTCCTGTCCACGAAGCCGGCCAGGGTCCGCGTGCCGGCCGGGGCACCGGGTGCGGCGAACAGTTCGGTGGCGGGGATGTCCAGGATGGACCGGCAGCGCAGGTTGTGGTCGGTGCCCACCCTCAGCACGGCCTCGGTGACGAGCGAACGGCCGAGGTGGGTGAGGAGCGCGTCGCAGTCGGGCTCGGCCCGGCCGACCGTCCTCAGGACGTACCCGCCGGCGTCGGCGTCCCAGACGACCGCGGTCAGCTCGGTGACCAGATTGCTCAGCGAGCCGTAGCCGTGGCCGGGCGACGGGTTCTCGCCGGTGGCGGGGACGGCCGTACCGTGCGCGCCGATGGCCAGCGCGCCGCCGACCGACAGTTCCCCGGGTGCCGGCGCGGAGACCACCCCGTAGCCGTGCGCGCCGGCGAACGCGAGGAGTCTCTCCAGCAGGGCCCCGGCCTGGACCCGGACCAGGGCCGACCCGTCGGCGTCCTGCCGCTCGATCGACATCCCGGTGAGGTGGGCGGTGGTGTCCACCAGGACGACCCTGGCCGCGGCGGGCGTGCCGTCGGCCACCGTGAGCGGAGCCCAGCCGTGCCGCCTTCCCTGGGCGCGCACCGTCCAGCCGGCACCGTAGGCCCAGTTCACGACGTCGAGCACGTCCTGCGGGGTGCGCGGGGCGCACGTCCACACCTGGTCGGCGCGGATCTCGCCGGCCCAGTTCTCGTAGACGCGCTGGTAGATGTCGAGCCCGGCCGGGAAGCCGGGCGGCGACGGCGCGTCGGCGTAGGCGCTGCCCGGCCGGGCCATCCCGCGCAGCAGCCAGACCGCGCCGCTCGCGGCGGCTGACGACGCGAGCAATCTGCGTCGCGACAGCCCGCCGCCCTGAACCGAAGAGTCGTCCGTCATCCCCGAGTACCTCCTCCAGCTCCGTCCCGCGGGGAACCGGCCCTGCCGGGCCGACCGAGCACGCACGCTAACCAGTGGTCAGGAACTCGGGTAGTCATATGGTCGTTCGATCTACGCGATCGAGTGAAAGTCTTGCGAATCGCCCCCTCTGGAGCCCTCATCCCGTCCCAGCCTGGGGCGGGATGAGGGGGGCGTTCATGCAGCAGCGGACAGCGGGCAGCCGGCAGAGAGCCGCGGCCTGGGTACTGGTGCCACTCGGGCTGGTCCTGGCACTGGGAAGCATCGGGTACTTCTTCACGAACCACCAAGGCGTCACCGTCATGAGTCAGGCGATGGAGCCCACGTACCGCCAGGGCGAGCGGCTGGTCGTCGAGCACATCGACACGGACGAGATCCGCAGAGGTGATGTCGTACTCGCCCGCGTGCCCGGCCGCTATCAGGGCGCACCGGTCCTGCAGCGGGTCATCGGGCTGGGGGCGACCACGTGGTGTCCGACGGGAACCGGATCACGGTGAACGGAAAGCCGATCGACGAACCGTATGTGCCGCGCGGCGACGTGAACCCGGCAGCCGATCCGTACGACGTGCGGGTGCCGGACGGGCGGTTGTTCCTGCTGGGCGACCACCGGGGGAACTCCAACGTCCCGGGGTCGGTCTGGGGATCAGGGGACACACGGCCGGGCGCAATGCCCGGCGGCCGCTCGCGGCTGTGCCGCCGTGGCCCGTGGCGTAGAAGAACGCACACGGCTCGCGTCCGCCGAGGGCGGTCCCCGTACCGCGGAGCGGGGTTCATCGGGTGATCGGCGTGGCGCCGGTTGCGGCGAGAGACAGGTCCCAGAGCCGGGTGGCCTCGTCGGGGTCGACGGCGTACGCGCGGACGCCGCCGTCGTCCATGGGCCGGTCGGGGCCGGAGACGCGGGCGATGTCGCAGTCTTCCAGGTAGAGCCCGCCGCGGTTGTCGAGGAGCGGCGACGTGGCGGCCCACAGGCCGGTGGCGGCGCCCTGGGAGGGAGTCTTGAAGCCGGCGCCGATCACGTTGCCGTGCGCGTCCACCCACCCGCGGTCGATCTGCTCCTGGGGCGTCATCTCCCGCTGAAGACCGGTGATGATCTTGCCGGGGTGGAGGGAGAACGCCCGGACACCGTCATGGCGTCCGAGAGCGTCGAGGTGTACGGCGAACAGGGCGTTGGCGGTCTTGGCCTGACCGTAGGCCAGCCACTTGTCGTAGCCGGTGCGGAAGTGCGGGTCGTGCCGGCGGATGCCGGTCAGCGTGTGTCCGGCCGAGCTGTTGACGACGACGCGCGCGCCGTCCGCGGCGGCCAGGAGCGGGTAGAGCTCGCAGACGAGGGTGAAGTGCCCGAAGTGGTTGGTGGTGAGCTGGCCTTCCCAGCCGGGCCCGACGCGCCGCTCCGGGGTGGCCATGACTCCGGCGACGGCCATCAGGAGGTCGAGCCGGTCGAGACGGTCGTTGATGTGCGCCGCGGCGGAACGGACGCTGTCGAGGTCGGCCAGGTCCATGGGGATGACCTCGCAGCCCGGCACCTCCTGGAGCGCGGTACGGGCGACATGGGGACGACGGGCGGGAACGACGACCCGGGCGCCGGCAGCCGTCAGTGACCGGGTGGTCTCCAGACCTAGCCCGGAGTAGCCCCCGGTCACCACAGCGGTCCTGCCGGAAAGGTCGCGGCCGGCCACGATGTCCTCGGCGGTGGTGGCGGCGGAGAAGGGCGAGCCGAGCGGCTGCTGTTCAGAAACTGTCATGCCGCTGACGCTACGATCTGGAGCGAGGTCTAGATCAAGCGCGGGAGTGAGCGGCATGACGACCACCGGGGCTGCCGCGCAGTCACTGAGTATCGGCGAGGTCGCCGAGCGGACCGGACTGAGCGTGCACGCCCTGCGCTTCTACGAGCGCGAGGGCCTGCTCGTCGGGCCGGTCCGGCGCACGTCGGGCGGCAGGCGGCGCTACACCTCCTTCGATGTCGACTGGCTGCTGATCTGCGTCAAGCTCCGCGAATCCGGTATGCCGCTCGCCGACCTCAAGGACTTCGCCGAACTGGTACGCCGAGGACCGGGCAACGAGGCAGAACGGCTGCGCCTGCTCGACGCCCATCGGCGGCGCGTCGACGCACAGATTCAGGCGCTGGAGGAGTGCCGGTCCGTCATCGCCTGGAAGGTCGGCGTCTACGCCGAGCACCTCGCCCGTGGCGAAGCCGGCGGGCTGTGGGACCCGACCGCGTGAGGCAGGATCAGTGACGGGGAGTCAGCCGCACCTGATCTCGCCGGTGCTGAGGCGGTAGGTCACGCCGCCCCGGACCAGCGAGCCGCTCAGGTGGATGCACTGACCGGTCGCGTCGAACCAGGTGTAGAGCGGCCCGGCGTAGTAGTGGTAGTTCTGCGGGTGCTCCGGAGGCGGGTCGGCGGCGTAGTCGCCGCTCTCGTCGTGGATGTACAGCGTGATGTTCGATGCCAGGCCGTCGTAGGGGCTGGACCAGAACTTTGCGCAGTTGCGCTTGGTCGAGGCGTTCCAGTAGGTGCGCGCGTAGCCACCCCCATTGCGCCCTGAGGGGCTCTTGGCCCAGTACGTCTTGCCGTCCCAGCTGCCACTGCACTCGGCGGCCGCGGGGGCGGCGGCCTGCGCCCTGGCTGCCTCGGCCGGCGCCGCCTGCGCGGTGGGCGCGGCCACCGAACCGAGCAGCAGCGCCATGACACCGAGGCCCAGCAGCTGTGTTCTCCGTAGACGCTTCATCCGCAACTCCTGTGGTGAGATGTCGCCGATCCGGCACATGCCGGGTTGCACACGAAATGCTTCGCTTGCCGTGGGGCCGGCACCCGGCTTTTCACGAAATCTCCGCCGGATCACGTCGCAGGCCCGTGCCAGTGCGACAGCGGGCGGGTCTCAGGGCGGACGGATGTCCGGTGGTCGAACCCGGACACGTCCGTCGAGCCGTCCGGCCGGGCACTCCTCAGCCGCCGGGGCTCGTCTGGGCTAACCGCGATAGCGGTGCGGGCAGGTCACGGCGAGGGTGGGAAGGGCTCGGCGTTCCGCCGGCCGTGACTCTCTGGGCGAAGGAGCATTCTCAATGTCCGGACGCAACACCGTCATCCGCAGCCTGCACGATGTGGGCCTGGCGGCATGGTTCGGGGGCTCCCTGATGGGCGCGATCGGCCTGAACGGGGCGGCAGAGAACGAGGGCCCCACAGTCGCCGCCCGAGCGCGGATCGCCTCGGTGGGGTGGGCGAAGTGGGTTCCGGTCAATGCCGCGGCGATCGGCGCGCACCTGTTCGGCGGGGGCGGACTGCTCGTCGCCAACGCCCACCGGGTCACCTCCCAGAAGGGCGTGGCCGCCTCCACCACGGCCAAGACGGCCGTCACCGCGGCAGCTCTGGCCGCGACCGCCTACGCCCGTGTCCTCGGCAAGAAGCTGGAGCTGGCCTCCTCCCCCGCCGTCGAGGACAGCGAAAAGGCCGCGCGCCACCCCATCGACTTCGACAAGGCCCGGCGTCACCTCGCCTTCGCGCAATGGACCGTCCCGGCTCTGACCGGATGCCTGGTCGTGCTCAACGCCCTCCATGGCGAGCAGCAGCGTCCCTGGGCACAACTGCACGGAATGTGGGAGCACGCCCGCTCCGTCACACGACTCTCGTGATCGTCCTCGTCCACGGCACACGGACGCGCAAGCCTTCGCTGAGGAGAACCGAGGACCGGCGCCGTCGGTGATGCCGTCCGCCTGCACCGTGGGTATGAGGCGTCGCGGTCCTGCCACGCCCGTTGCAGAACCCCGTACACCCTCTGGTTGACGACTCCCACGTCTCGGACTCCTAGGCTCGGCTGGCCGGATGTGACGTCATGGTCTGCTCGCCATCACGCCGGCGGAAACGGGGGATCGCTCGTGGACCTGGTTCTGATCATGGTGTGGATCGGTCTGCCGTTCGTCGGCTTCCTCGGCATCGTCGTGCTGGTGGGCGTGTTGCTGTGGAAGTCCGGCGGCGGCGACGGTGGGCGCGGCCCGGGCGGCGGCTTCACCGGCGGTGGCTCGGCGGGCTTGTGACCCGCTGCCCGCACGCACTGCCCCGCGGGCCCCGCAGCAGGCCTCCGGCTCGGCCACCAGCGCAAGAGCTCCTCAGGCGTTCCTGCCCCGAGGTGGTGACGACGAGTGGCCCGGGCGGCCTTCAGGATCCGCAGCCTCTGAGTCGCCTCACGGCGTCGTCGCGGGCGGTCGCAGAACCTCCCACCGACAGACGCGTTGTCCTGGGCCGAGCACGGGGAGAACGCCGGCGAGAACGGCCCTGATACCCGGGTCACCGGCAAAGACGGGTCAGCGCGGTCAGTACGGGAGCCGCTCCGTCCTCGGTGGCGAGGCGGGCGGCGATGCGAGCGGAACGAGCCCGGAAGGAGGGGTCGTCGACGGCGTGGCGCAGTGCGTCGGCCAGGAGGCTCGCGGTCAGCCGCCGGTGCGGGACATATGCGGGCGCGCTTCCCATGGCGACGAGCCGGGTGGCCCAGAAGTACTGGTCGAGTTGGCCGGGCACGGGTACCGCCGGCACTCCCGCCCGCAGGCCGGCTGCCGTGGTGCCCGCACCGGCGTGGTGAACCACGGCGGCCGAGCGAGGGAGGATCCAGTCGTGCGGCACCTCGGAGACGGTGAGAATGTCGTCGCCCTCGACGTGCAGCCCGCTCCAGCCCGATTGCACGATGCCCCGCAGATCCGCTGTCCGCAGGGCCTCGGCGACCAGCGCACTCAGTGCTGTCGCGTCCGTACCGGCGAAGCTGCCGAAGCTGATGAAGACCGGTGCGGGGCCCGCGCGCAGGAAGTTGACGATCCGGCTGTCGGGACGCCACCCGGTGGGCCTCGGCGGCCACCAGTAACCGCATACTCGCAGGTCTGCGGGCCAGTCAGGCGGTGGCGGCACCACCGCGGGACTGAAGCCGTGGTAGATCACCCTGCTGCGCGGGGCACGTCCGGTGGCGCCTCGGTGCCGTCGCGGCAGGTCCAGCTGCCGGCGCAGCCGGGTCACCGCGGGTGCGAAGGCATGACTGGTGAGCGAGCGCAGCGCGTGGGCGGCGAGCAGGTTGCCCTGCGGCCCGAGCGAGCGGCAGCCGCTCAGGGCGAGAGGTGCGAACGCCCCGGTGGGTGCCGTCGGCTGAAGGTACGCACCCAGACAGGGCACGCGCAGGGCCTCGGCGACGGGCCCGCACAGGGGGTCCGCGAGGGACGAGGCCAGCAGGACGTCCGCGCCCTGACGCGCCGCCTCCAGCATCCCGTCCGTCAGGCGGGGCAGGAACGACCGGAAGTGGCGCAGCGCCCTGCCCAGCTTCAACGGTGCGGTCGCCGCGCGGGCGAGTCGCCTGCCGTCGGGTGACCGCATCTCCTGCCAGGGATCGGCCGGGAGGGGACGGTGGTGCAGCCCCTGTGTCACGACAGCTTGGGCGAAGCGCTGGTGGGTGGCCAGGGCCACCTCGTGACCGGCCGCCTTCAGCCGTAGCCCCAGCCCGAGGTAGGGAGCCACATCGCCCCAGGTCCCCACCGTGACAATCAGTACGCGCATGGAACGGAGTATGACCACGCAACGGGCGTTGCCGGTGGTGCCACGTCGACACATGCTCCCAGGAGGGCACCCCGTGGCCAGGCGCGTGCCCTGGGTTCCGGACGGGCCGCTCCGGACGGGCGGGCCGGCCGGAGCGGCGACACGGGCCTCACTCCGCCGATGTGGCCCGCGCGAGGGCCACGCCCGCGATGATGAGGGTCAGGGCGGCGATGCGGCCGACACCGACCGGGTCCTTGTGGACGACGATGCCCAGCACGATCGCGCCCACCGCGCCGATCCCCGTGAACACCGCGTAGGCCGTGCCCACCGGCAGGTCCCGCATCGCCAGGGACAGCAAGTAGACCGCCAGGGCGGCGAGAAGGAAGCAGACCAGGGTCGGCACCGGCCGGGTGAAGCCCATGGTGGGCTTGATGCTCTGCGACCAGGCCACCTCCACACCGCCGGCGGCCAGGAGCAGGAGCCAGCTCACAGCTCTCCCCCGAGCCTGTGGGCGGCGGCGAGGGCGGCGGTGCGGGACTCGTCGTGCTGGACGCGCCGGCCGGCCAGGGCCGGATCGACACGGGAGTTGACCAGCTCGGTTCCGACGAAGGTGACGTCCTCGACGGCGTAGTGCCCGAGGAAGAAGTCCCGCAGATAACGCTCCTGGTGGTCGTAGGGGTGGCGCGGCGTGCCGGGGCCGTAGGCACCGCCGCGGGCCTGGGCGACGACGAAGCGCCGCGGGGCCAGGTTCATCTTCGGGAAGGTCACCTGGTCGATCCATGCCTTGAGGGACGCGGGTATCGAGAAGTTGTACATGGGCGCGGCGATCAGGACGACGTCCGCGGCGAGGAGTTCGGACAGCAGGGGTTCGATCACGGCCCAGGCCCCGGACTGGGCCGGGGTGCGCACGGCCTCCCGGTAGCGGTGGGGGTCGGTGATCCCGTGCTCCAGCACGTGGTCGCACAGCTCGGTCCACGCCTGGTCGATGAAGGGGACGGGGTCGAGCGCGAGGTCGCGGTGGACGTAGGTGCCGTCCGGGTGCGCCTCCCGCCAGGCGCCGGCGACGGTGTCGCCGAGTTCGCGGCTGAAGGAGGTGCGGCGGGCGCTGGCGTCGAGGTGGAGCAGGGTCGTGCGCATGGGGGTGCCTCCCGGGCAGATAAGTGGACGAGGCGTCCATTTATAGCATCCGAAGGCGTTCAACCGGACGCTGTGTCCACTTATTCCGTGGACGGCTTAGAGTGGGTTCCGTGACCAAGGAACGTGCCGACGCCGCCCGGAACCGGCAGAAGGTGCTCGCCGCCGCAGCCGAGCTGTTCGCCGGGAAGGACCCGCGGGGCGTCACCATGGAGGACGTCGCCCGAGCCGCCGGCGTCGGTCGCGGGACGCTGTACCGGCGCTACCCGGACGTCGCCTCCATCGCCACCGCGCTGCTGGACGAACACGAGAAGGCCCTCCAGCACGAGTTGCTCCAGGGCGCCGCGCCGCTGGGCCCCGGGGCGCCGCCCCGCGAGCGGCTGGCCGCCTTCTTCACCGCCATGATCGAGCTGCTCGACCGGCACGCCCATCTGGCACTCGCCGCCGAGACCGGCGCCGGACGGTACGCCACTGGCGCCTACGGCTTCTGGCGCGCTCACGTCCTGGTGCTCCTGCGCCAGGCAGGCGCGGCCGACCCCGACGCCATGGCGGACATCCTGCTGGCCCCTCTGGCCCCCGACGTCTTCACGCACCAGCGCCGGCAGGGCATTTCGACGGCCCGGATGACGGCCGCCCTCACCGACCTCGCCCGCGCCGTCGCCTGACCTCGCCTTCTCGTCGCGGGTGTGTCGTTCTCGTGAACACCCGGGCCAAAGGCGTTCCCCAGGGCCCGCCCCGCGGGGAAGAGGGAGCACGATCCGTCTGTTGAGAGGTCGCAGGCCCGTTGCGGGCGCCGGTCGCGGGGAGTCGGGTGGAGATGAGTGGCAGGGTGCTGAAGAGACTCGGGTTCCTCACGATCGGACTGTTCGACGAGGACGATCCGGGACGCGGGCACGAGGACACGCTGCGCATGCTGGAGCTGGGCGAACGGCTCGGTTACGACAGCGCGTGGGTGCGTCACCGCCACCTCCAGTACGGCATCGCCTCACCGGTGGCGGTGCTCGCGGCCGCCACCCAGCGCACCAGCCGCATCGAACTGGGAACCGCCGTCACACCGTTGGGGTGGGAGAACCCCCTGCGCCTCGCCGAGGACTGGGCGACCGTGGACATCCTGTCCGGAGGACGCCTCAATCCCGGCGTGAGCACCGGACCGCCGACGCACTACGAGCAGGTGAGGGGCGCGCTGTACCCGGACACCGCCGACGCCGAGGAGTTCGGCTACGCACGGGTGCGGCGCCTGCTCGACCACGTCGCGGGTGACCCGGTCACGGACTTCCGCGGCACGGAGGGCATCGAGACCTACTCCGACCGCGTACAGCCCCACTCCCCCGGCCTGCGGCGGCGGATGTGGTACGGGGGCGGCAGCCTGCGCTCGGCCCGCTGGGCCGGGGAAAACGCGATGAACCTCCTCACCAGCAGTGTGGTCAAGGCCGAGGGCCCCGAAGAGGACGCCGGGGCCGAGGACTTCGCCACGATCCAGCTCTCCCACATCCGGGCCTTCCGAGCGGCGCACCCCGACGGGGAGGCCGCGCGGGTCTCCCAGGGGCTCGTGGTGGTCCCCACCGACTCCGCCGACGCCGCGCAGCGCGCCAGGTACGAGGAGTACGCCGCGCGGCGGCTGCCCCGCACCAGGCGCCCGCAGGGCCCGGCCCGCCTGCTGTTCGCCCCGGACCTCGTGGGCCCCTCCGAGTGGATCGCGGAGCGTCTGCGGGCCCACGCGGCGTTCCGGGAGGTGGAGGAGGTGGCCTTCGCGCTGCCGTTCACCTTCGGCCCGGAGGACTACGAGCAGATCCTGACCGACATCGCCGGCCGTCTCGGTCCCGCGCTGGGCTGGAAACCAACCGTCTGACGGCCACGGTGCCGGCCGTGCGGCGGAGCCGACCCCGGCCGTGTCCGGGCCACGCGTCTCAGTCGGTGGTGAAGGCGGCGACCACCAGGTCGGTCAGGAGGGTGCCGGCACTGCCGTCGGGGTCGAGGTCGGGGTCGTAGATGGTGATGTTGATCCCCACGCAGTGCGGGGACCGGACGAGCGGGCGCAGCAAGGCGGTGAGTTCGCCGGGCAGCAGGCCGCCCGGGTCGGGGCTGTCGACGGCGGGCATGACCGACGGGTCGAGGACGTCGGCGTCCAGGTGGACCCAGAAGCCGTCGAGGGCTTCCACGGCGAGGTCGGCGGCTGTTGCGGCGCCGAGGTCGGCCGGGTCGGTGCGGCGCAGGCCGGAGACGGTGGTGACGGGGACGCCGAGCCGGAGCAGTTCGGCGACGTCCGCGTCGTCCACGAACGCGTCCCGGGTGCCGAAGAGCCGGACGTCCTCGTCCCTGAGGTAGGGCCGGAGCCCTTCGAGGTCGGTGAGGTCGTCCTGCCCGCGTCCGGTCGCGAGGGCGAGTTCCTCGCCGCCGGCCGCGCCGATCCGGTCGGAGGTGCCCGGATGGCGAAAGTCCGGAGAGGCGTCGATCGAGGCGAGCCCGTACCGGCCGAGGCGGCGCAGGGCCAGCGCGGCGCCGAGTTGGATGGAGCAGTCCCCGCCGAGGACCACGGTGAAGCGCCCGGCGGACACCTGCGCCTCGATGCGGTCGGCGAGGGTGCGCGTGTAGGCGGCTATCGCC
Organism: Streptomyces flaveolus; assembly: GCF_044765825.1. Classification (NCBI taxonomy): domain Bacteria; kingdom Bacillati; phylum Actinomycetota; class Actinomycetes; order Kitasatosporales; family Streptomycetaceae; genus Streptomyces; species Streptomyces flaveolus. The sequence continues at coordinate 475,671 of NZ_JBIWKU010000002.1, forward strand.
CCCGCGTTGAAGACGCCGTCGCCCTCCTGCCAGTCGCCCCGGTCGTAGCGGGGCGGCACGACGACGCCCCCTTCGAGGGCGCCGAGTCTGCTGACGATGCCGTTGTCCCGCAGTGCGCCGGCCAGCTTGTAGCAGCCGGGGACGGTGCCGGGTCCCGGAGGACGCAGGCCGAGGTTGGAGGGGGCGTCCATGACCACGATGTTCCGCATGGGGCCATCCTCGCCGCCGGGTGAGTGTCCTTCAATGGATCGCTGGTCTTCACCGGGCGCGACCCCCGTTCACGGGGCGGGATCCGACCCGGGAGCTGCCGGGGCGGTGACTGCCTCGACGAGCTGCGGGCCGTCGTTGCGGACATTGTTGACGGCCGGGGAGACGGGGCGGGCGTCGAGACGTCCGCCGGCGGGCTGTTCGAGGAGGTCGCGCAGCGCGCCGGTCTCCTGGCGGGCGGGGTCGAGCCAGGCGTCGGAGTGGTCCTCGGCAACGGCCAGGGGCATGCGGGGGTGGACGCGTCCGGCGGCGTCGGTGGCCTCGGTGGTGATGATGGTGCAGGTCATCAGCCAGGCCGAAGGGTCGTCGTCGTGCCCGGTGTCCGGGTCGCGCCAGTACTCGTACAGCCCGGCCAGGGCCATCACCCGGTCGTCCTCGGAGTGGATGAAGTAGGGCTGCTTGCGGGTCTTCCCCGTCCCCGGGTCCTCGATCCGCTGCCACTCGTAGAAGCCGTCGGCGGGCAGGAGGCAGCGGCGCCGGGCGAACGCGGTGCGGAACGCCGGCTTCTCGTGGACGGTCTCCACCCGGGCGTTGATCAGCCGGGCGCCGATCTTCGTGTCACCGGCCCAGGACGGCACCAGACCCCAGCGCAGCGTCCGCAGCTGCCGTGTCGCCGATGCGCCGGCGGACGCCTCTCGCGGGGCGCGTTCGAGAACGGCCCACACCTCGTCGGTCGGCGCGACGTTCCAGCTCGGCGCCAGGGGGTCGCCGAAGTCCCGATCGGTGATCCGGAAACGCCGGGCGAGGTCTTCGGGGCTGCGGGTGGATACGTACCGGCCACACATGGAGCCACTGTCGCACCCTCCGCGCCTCCCGCGACCGCACGGACCGACGTGTCGGAGGCCGGGTGTTCGCCCCGTCCCCGCCGGCGCACGGCTTTCGCGGGGTCCGCAGACGATGAGCCGGCCGGGCGGGATCCGGGGCGCGGCGCAAGGTCCGGCCCACGGGAGACGGCACCGGCGGACCGGCCCTGCTCGCGCGGCTCCCCCAGGGCCGGCCACTCGGCAGCACCCCCGTCAGACGGGCGCCGCCGGGTCTGTCCGAGGCGCCGTGTGCCAGGTCAGCCACGCTGCCGTCACCAGCAGGGCGGGGAGTGTCGCGGCGGTGCCCGGCAGCCACCGACCCAGCAGTGCGAACGCGGCGGCGCCGCAGATCAGCATCCCCACCGTCATCAGGGCCCTCCGTTGCAGACGCCGCCGGGTCACCGCCTCGGCGACGGCCTGCGTCAGCATGCCGGTCAGATAGGCGGTCGCCACATGGGCGCCCAGGGTGACGCGCACGCCGGCGTTCTGGCAGCCCATCGCCGCCGAGGCGACGCCCAGCATGACGGTGCGCGCGGCCCCGCCGGGGTGGCCGCCCGCCGCCGTCCACCACGCGGCGACCGTCCAGAGCAGGACGGCTTCGAGGAGCAGGAAGTCGGCCGCCGGGAGCCGCGCGGAGCTCTGGGCACGGGCCGCGGTCCAGCTGCCGCCCGCCGCGCCCAGCACATAACCGAGCACAGCCAGACCGGCCAGCGCGCCGAGGTCCAGTCGACCGTCCCCCAGTCCGATGCCGATCAGCGCCGAGTTGGCGGTCACGACGCTGGTGAAGACCCCGCCGAGAAAGAGGAAACCCCACGCGTTGACCGCGCCCGCGGAGAACGCCAGGAGCCGCGTGACCCACACCTCGGTCCGCACGCCGCCTCGCTGCCGCGCACCGGCCGGTGCATGTCGGCGACGCCTTCCTTCCGTGACCCTCTCCTCACCTGACCTCGCCGAACGCCAGCCGAACACCGGAACACCGGGCGCCGGCTCGCGGGCCCGGCCACCTCCACCGCCGGACCGGGGCGGCTCCCGTCCGTGCCCGGCGCCACGCTAGCCGAGCAAGCACGCGATCCCCCGCCGACGCGGCGCTCCCGGCACGCGTCCGGGCAACGCCCACCGTCGGCCGTACCGCGAGCACGATCCCCAACCGTTGACATGCACGCGGCGCGACGGCACGCTGAGAGCGCTCTCACACACTGGTACGGACCATCCCCCCACACCCGCACGGAGGTGGAGAGTGCTGTCATCCCTCAAGCACGGACTTCTCGCCGTGGCCGGCGCCATCGGCCTGACCGGCGCCCTGCTCACGGCCGGCCCCGCACCATCCGCGAGCGCCGCGGTGCCCGACACCATCCCCCTGACGATCACCAACGACTCCGGCCGCGGTGACGCCGTCTACGTCTACACCCTCGGCACGTCCCTGACGTCGGGCCGGCAGGGCTGGGCGGACGCCGCAGGCACCTTCCACGCCTGGCCCGCCGGCGGCAATCCGCCGACTCCCGCCCCTGACGCGTCCATCCCCGGACCGGCCGCCGGGCAGACCAAGACCATCCGCATCCCCAAACTGTCGGGACGCATCTACTTCTCCTACGGCCGCAAGCTCGACTTCCGGCTGACCACGGGCGGCCTGGTGCAGCCGGCCGTGCAGAACCCGAGCGACCCGAACCGCGACATCCTGTTCAACTGGTCCGAGTACACACTCAACGACTCCGGTCTGTGGCTCAACAGCACACAGGTCGACATGTTCTCGGCGCCGTACTCCGTCGGGGTGCAGCGCTCCGACGGCGGCGTGATCACCACCGGCAGGCTCAAGCCGGGTGGCTACCGCGGGGTGTTCGACGCGCTGCGCGCACAGCCCGGCTGGTCGAGCCTGATCCAGACGCGCTCCGACGGCACCGTCCTGCGGGCGCTGTCGCCGCTGTACGGCCTGGAGACCGGGGCGCTGCCCGCCTCCGTCCTGAACGACTACATCGACCGCGTCTGGCGGAAGTACACGACGGACACGCTGACGGTCAGCCCGTTCGCCGACCAGCCGGGCACCAGGTACTTCGGGCGCGTCTCGGGCGGCATCATGAACTTCACGAACAGCGCCGGGGCGGTCGTGACGAGCTTCCAGAAGCCCGACGCGTCCAGCGTCTTCGGCTGCCACCGGCTCCTGGACGCTCCCAACGACGCGGTGCGCGGCCCGATCTCGCGGACGCTGTGCGCCGGGTTCAACCGCTCGACGCTGCTGAGCAACCCGAACCAGCCGGACACTTCGGCGGCCGGCTTCTACCGGGACTCGGTGACCAATCACTACGCGCGGATCATCCACGAGCGGACCACCGACGGGAAGGCGTACGCGTTCGCCTTCGACGACGTGGGCAACCACGAGTCCCTGGTGCACGACGGCAGTCCCGCGCAGGCGCGACTGACCCTCGCCCCGCTCGACTGACCACCGCGCCAGACCGACCCCCGGGTGGACGGCCCGTGCTCTCGCGACAGGGCACGGGCCGTGGCATGCGGCGTGCACACTTCCGGGGCCCCGCGGGAAATTAAGGTGCCGGAAGGGGCCGGGGGCCGTACCCTCCTCGGTATGAACGTCACCGGCCGAAGCATCTTCGCGACCGCGCGAGCGACCAGCTCGCCGGTTGCCGCCGCCTGACCTTCTCCCCTCCCCACCGGCGACCGGAAACGGCCCGTCGGTGGTCACGTGGCGTTCCGCCGCCCTCGTCTCGGTACGACGACCCCCGGTCCCGTTCTCCGGTGCCTTCCCGCAGCCACGCGAAGGAGTCACCCATGGACACCGAGCAGATCGTCCGCACGTTCGTCGAGTACTACGAGGACCGGGATCACCGCCGGATCGGCGGCTCGACGCTGCTGCCTCCACCCGGTGACCCGGTGCTGTTCACCACCTCGGGCATGCATCCGCTCACCCCGTACCTGGAGGGCCGTCCCCATCCGCTGGGCCGGCGGCTGGTCAACGTGCAGCGCTGTCTGCGCACCACGGACCTGGAGGAGGTCGGCGACAGCACGCACCTGACGGTCTTCGAGATGCTCGGCACCTGGTCACTGGGCGACTACGAAGGCACGCGGAGCCTCGACTGGGGCCACCGGCTGCTCACCGAGGGCTTCGGCGTCGACCCCGGACTGCTGCACGCCACCGTGTTCGGCGGTGACGAACGGGTCGGCCCGGACACCGCCTCCCTGGAGCTGTGGCAGGAGCGCGGCGTCCCGGTGGAACTCACGGTGGAGGACAACTGGTGGTCCAACGGGCCCGTCGGCCCGTGCGGACCCGACTCGGAGGTCTTCCTGTGGACCGGTGACACCCCGCCCCGCTCGACCCCCACCCGCGATCCCCGCTGGGTGGAGGTGTGGAACCACGTCATGATGCGCCACCGCCGGCTCGACGACGGCCGTCTCGTGCCGCTCCCCCAGCGCAACGTCGACACCGGGCTCGGCCTGGAGCGGCTGGCCTCGCTGCTGCAGGGCACGTCATCGGTGTTCGACTGCGACGTGTTCGCCCCCTGGCGGCGTCTGGTGCCCGGCCTGTGGTCGCTGGACGAGCCGTCGTTCCGCCTGGTCTGCGACCATCTGCGGTCGGCCGTCGTGGTCATCGGCGACGGGGTCCGCCCGGCCGCCACCGGGCAGGGCTATGTGCTGCGGCGCCTGGTGCGGCGGGTGCTCACCGTGCTGTGGCGGGACGATCCGTCGCGCCGGCTGGAGGACCTGCCGGACGAGCTGGTCCCGCACACCCTGGACCACTTCCGGCAGACGGAGGACCCCGCCGTCGTACGCCGGCTGCTGGTCGAGGAGGAGCGGCGGTTCGCCCGGCTCCTGGAGCGCGGCCGGCAGGTCCTCGCCCGTCCCCGCTTCCGGGGCCCGCTGGACGACGAGGACTTCCATTACCTCCACGACACCCACGGCCTGCCGCGGGACCTGGTGATCAGCCTGCGGCAGGGGTGACGGAGTCGGCGGCCCCGTGGGACTCCTCGGTTCACCGGGCCGCTCCGTTGCTGGTGCGCAGGTCCGCGACCGGCGGGACCGACCAGCGGGTGCGGTCGGGAATGCGGGTGTTGGCGCGGGAGGCGGCGAAGGGGGCGTCGATGAGGGCCACGGCGGCAAGGAGGCCGAGCCAGGCGCTCGCCGCGCCGGAGACCATGTCCAGGAGGAGCGGGATCAGGGCCGCCACCGCCACCGCGAGGCGCAGATACATGCGGCCGTGGACAGCCGCCCGGAAGGCGGGACGGGGACGGAGCGTGCGGGCCGCCAGACCGGGCACGGTGGGGCGCAGGTTCGCCGGATCGGTGAGGTAGCGGTCGGTGAAGTCGATCGCCGCGTAGCCCCAGATCATCTCGCCGGTCTCCGAGACGACGGCCACGGGGTACGCCGGAGGGCCCTGCCGGCGAGCCACCGCGAGGACCTGCTCCCAGCGTTCCGGCCACATGATCCAGACGTGCCCGCCCTTGAACTTGGCCCCGAAGTGGGAGACTTCGCCGACGGTGCTCTGACCGAAGAGTCCCGGGAGCAGGCCCTGGACGCCGTACCACTTGCCGTGCTCGTCGCGGACCTTCAGCATCCGGACGATCTCCGGCGTCGGGTCGATGAGCTTGGGGTTGTCCTCCTCCACGATCCGCGCCCATTCGGCGCCCGCCGACTCGAAGCGGACGGCGAAGACCCGGCCGGACTTCGCGTCCTGAGCGAGGAGCCGGTGGCGCTCGGGCAGCGTGCGGGCCAGCAGTTTCCACAGCACCGGGACGAAGAGCAGGACCCAGACGACCAGCGGGAAGGCCCCGAGGACCAGGAGGCCGTCGTTCACTTCGCCGTCGGCGGCGAAACGGTATGCGGCGAACGGCGCGACCGCCGCGAGCAGCATGCCCGCGACCGTGTACCAGTCCACCGGGTTCCGGGGCAGTACGGACGGCAGGCCGTTCCACTGCGGCGGGCCGGGGGCGGGTACGGGCTCCCCGCGGGTCGCGACGGCCCACCCTCCGGCGCACACCGCACCGGCGGCGAGCGCGGCCAGCACGTCCCAACGGGTTCCGTCGGCGCGGTCGTACACCAGGCAGAGGGCGACGGCGACGGCGGCGCAGCCGAACGCGGCGGCGCGCAGGGCTTCGGTGGCGGTACGGCTCACAGGGCGGATCTCCCGGTCGGTCCGGCGGGGACGGTAACGGCGAACGGGGTCGTGCAGCCGTTCGCCGTTACCAGACCCGCGCGGTGACCGGAAGGTTGTACGGACTCGGCCGCGGCCGTCGGGCAGGTCGCGGCAAAGGTCCTCAAGGCGGGCGGCGCCCGCGTTATTGCGCTGCGATGGCTTTGAGCCAGTCCTCGACGGCGACGACATCCGCCCACTGCGGGAACAGCTTGTCGACGAGCATCCGGTGCACCTCGGGGTCGGTGTCGAGGCAGGCGTCCGCCAGGACCGTGAGGCCGAAGTCCAGGTCGACGGCCCTCCACAGGGTGGACAGCACCACAGCGCTGGTGGCGATGCCGGTGAGAACGAGGCTGTCGATGCCGCGAGCCCTGAGGACCAGGTCGAGGTCGCTGCCCGAGAAGGCACTCCCCCGTCTCTTGGTGACCACGACGTCGCCCGGCCGAGGTGCGATGTCGTCGTGGATCTCGGTGCCTGGGGCGCCTTCGGTGAACAGGCCGGCCCGCACGACGTTCGCCATCACCTTGTTGCGTGGGCTGACTTCCGGATCTCCCGGCCGTAACGACATCGCCACGTAGATCACGGTGATGCCGGCGGCTCGGGCACCGTCGATCGCCCTGCGCAGGCGAGGCAGGTATCCGGAACCGTCGTCGGCGATGGCCACGACGTCCCGTTGGACGTCCATCACCAGAAGTGCGCTCTTCGTCATGCTCGCCGTCCCTTTCTCGGCCGGGGGTCGGCAGCAGTCTGCTGCAAAGCCGTCAGGTGCGCAGCCACACCGCCGTGTCGCGCGGCAGCATGCCGTCGGGTTCGAGCGGGCCGCTGGACAGCAGGACCTGTTCGTGCGCCGGCAGGTCGGCCGGTGCGTCGGACAGGTTGACCACGCAGACCAGGCCGTCCGTCCGGCCGAAGGCGAGAACGCCCTCCGCGGCGGGCAGCCAGGTCATGGGGCCGTCGCCGAAGCCGTTGCCCGCCCGGCGCAGCACCAGGGCCTCCCGGTACAGCGTGAGCATCGACTCCGGGTCGCCGAGCTGCCGGTCGACCGCGTAGTGGGCCCAGTCACCGGGCTGCGGCAGCCACGGCTCCGTCGCCGAGCCGAAGCCCCACCAGGGCGCCGTGGCCGTCCACGGCAGCGGCACCCGGCAGCCGTCGCGTCCCGGATCGGTGCCGCCGGAGCGGAAGTGCATCGGGTCCTGGATGCGGTCCAGGGGGATGTCGGCTTCCGGCAGCCCCAGTTCCTCGCCCTGGTAGAGGTAGACCGAGCCGGGCAGGGCCAGGGTCAGCAGGGCGGCGGCCCGTGCCCTGCGCGTGCCGAGCGCCAGGTCGGTCGGGGTGCCGAACGCCTTGGTCGCGAAGTCGAAGCCGGTGTCGGCGCGGCCGTAGCGGGTGACGGTCCGGGTGACGTCGTGGTTGGCGAGGACCCAGGTGGCGGGGGCGCCGACGGGAGCGTGTTCGGCGAGCGTCGAGTCGATGGTGGCGCGCAGGCGGTCCGGGTCCCAGGGGCAGGTGAGGAAGTTGAAGTTGAAGGCGGTGTGCAGTTCGTCGGGGCGCAGGTAGCGGGCGAAGCGTTCCGCGTCGGGCAGCCAGACCTCGCCGACGAACACGCCGCCGTACTCGTCGGCGATCGACCGCCAGGCGCGGTAGATGTCGTGGAGCTCGTCCTGGTCGATGTACGGGTGGGGGTCGACGCCCTCCTCGAAGTCGGCGAGCGCCGGGTCCTTGACGAGCAGGGCCGCTGAGTCGATGCGCACGCCGGCGACCCCCCGGTCGAACCAGAAGCGGAGGATGTCCTCGTGCTCGTGGCGGACGTCGGGGTGGGCCCAGTTCAGGTCGGGCTGCTCGGGCGTGAACAGGTGCAGGTACCACTCGCCGTCCGGTACCCGTGTCCAGGTGGCCCCGGAGAACTGCGAGGGCCAGTCGTTGGGCGGGAGTTCACCGTTCGCGCCCCGGCCGGGCCGGAAGTGGAAGCGCTCCCGTTCCGGGCTGCCGGGGCCGGCGGCGAGGGCGGCGCGGAACCAGGCGTGCTGGTCGGAGACGTGGTTGGGGACGATGTCGACGATGACCCGGATGCCGAGTTCGGCGGCGTCGGCGATCAGCTTCTCGGCGTCGTCCAGGGTGCCGAACGCGGGGTCGATGGTGCGGTAGTCGGCCACGTCGTAGCCACCGTCGACCAGGGGGGAGGCGTACCAGGGGGTGAACCAGACGGCGTCGACGCCGAGACCGGCGAGATAGGGCAGTCTCGCCCGGACGCCCGCGAGGTCCCCGGTGCCGTCGCCGTCGCCGTCGGCGAAGCTGCGTGGGTACACCTGGTAGATGACGGCGTCTCGCCACCAGTCGTCGGTGCGGGGCGGAAGAGGGGCTGCCACGGGTGCGGTCCTTTCGGGCAGGGTGGGTCTTCGCCGCCGGCCCGGAAGCGGGGCGTCGGACGGGCCGGCGGCGAAGGCTTGGAGGGGGCGGGGTGCGGGGCCGGGGAAGGGTCAGCCCTTGAGTCCGCCGGCGGTGAGGCCGCTCATGATGTTGCGCTGGAAGACCAGGAAGATCAGCAGCGTCGGCAGTGAGGCGATGGTGAGCGCGGCGATCAGCACGTTCGTCGGTACGCCGTTGGAGAGCGAGTAGATGCCGACGTTCAGGGTCTGCATGGCCGGGTCGGGCAGGGTGAGCATCGGCCAGAGGAAGTCCTTCCAGACCCCGACGATCGCGAAGATGGAGACCACGCCGAGGATCGGGCGGGAGATCGGCAGGACGATCGACCGGAGGGTGCGCATCGGGCTCGCGCCGTCCATGGCGGCCGCGTCCAGCAGTTCCTTGGGGATGGAGTCGAAGAACCGCTTCAGCAGGAAGATGTTGAAGGCGTTCGTCACCGACGGCAGCCAGATCGCCCAGGGGGTGTTGAGAAGGTTGCGTTCGACGACGGGCACGTCGAGCACGGTGAGGTACTGGGGGACGACGAGGACGGTCGCGGGGATCATCAGCGTCGCCAGCATCGCGCCGAGGACGGCCTTGCCGAAGACGGGGCGGAGCTTGGAGAGGGAGTACGCCGCGGCGACGTCGAGGACGAGCTGGAAGGCCAGGGCGCCGAACGCGTAGTAGAGGGTGTTGAACAGCAGCCTGGCCAGGTCCATGACCTCCCAGGCCCTGGAGTAGTTGTCCGGTTCGAACGAGCCGGGGACGAGCGTCGGCGGGGTCTGGATGACCTCCTGCGTGTCCTTGAAGCCGCTGGAGACCATCCAGTACAGCGGGCCGAGGAAGACGAGGGTGAAGCCCGCGACGACGACGGCGAACGTCACCCAGTAGACGGCCTTGCCGCGGGGCCTGGCGAGCTGGGCCGGTGAGATGAGCGTGCGTGTGGACATGCTGGGACTCCGGTTCCTACTCGTTCTCGGCGCGGTTGAGCTTGACGTATGCCGCCGAGAACCCGGCGAGAATGACGAGCAGGAGCAGCCCCAGGGCCGCCGCGGCACCGTAGTTGTTGAAGTTGAAGGCGTACTGGTAGATGAGGTAGACCACGGTGGTGGTGGACCCCTCGGGGCCGGCTCCGCCGGTGAGCAGGAACGGCTCGACGAAGACCTGCATGGTGGAGATGATCTGCATCAGCAGCATCAGGGACAGGATCAGCCGCGTCTGCGGGATGGTCACGTGCCAGATCTTGCGGAGCACCCCGGCCCCGTCCAGCTCTGCCGCCTCGTAGAGTTCGCCGGGGATCCCCTGGAGGGCGGCGAGGTAGATGAGGGCGGCGCCTCCCATGTTCATCCAGGTGGAGGCGATGACGATCGACAGCATCGAGGTGTCCGGGTCCTGGAGCCACTGCTGCTCGGGCAGGCCGAAGAAGCCGAACAGTTCGTTGAGCAGTCCGTACCCCGGGTCGTACAGGTACTTGAACAGCAGCACCGACGCGACGGGCGGGAGCATCACCGGCAGGTAGACGAGCAGCCGCAGGTATCCCTTGCCGTGCCGGAACTCGTTGATGACGAGGGCGACGACGAACGGTACGGCGAAGCCGAAGACCAGGGCGAGGACGGTGAACAGCAGGGTGTTGCGCCACGCCTGCCAGAACGCCGGGTCGTTGAAGACGGTGGTGAGGTTGTCCAGCCCCACCCAGCTGACCTCGCCGTTGTCCGTCTTCTGGAAGGCGAGGAAGAACTCGCGGACCATCGGGTACCACGAGAACACGGCGAAGCAGAGCACCGCGCCGATAAGGAATCCGTGGGCCGTGAGGTTGCGCCGCAGGCTCTTGGCGAAGCGGCCGCCCGGGGGCACGGGGTCCGCCGCGGGCGGCGGGGTGGGGCGGTGGCTGGCCGCCTTGCTCGGGGTCACGCTGGGGGCCGACATCGTCGCTCCTTGACGCTGGTCTGCCGGGGCGTCGCCCCGGATGCCACAGGTGGTCCGGTCCGCGCCGCCCGGGGGCGGCGGTGTCCGGCGGGGCGGTCGCCGCCGCCCCGCCGGGATGCGCTCACTGGTTGGCGAGGACCTGGTCGACCTGGCTCGCGGCCGTGTCCAGCAGCTTGTCGATGTCGGCGTCCTCGTTGGTGAGGATTGCGGACATCACGTTGTCGAGGACCTTGTAGATCTCCTGGGCCTTCGGCGGCTCGGCCTTGCCGGCGACCGGGTTGTCCATGAACGCCTTGAAGTTCTCGACCGGCATCGTGGCGTGCTCGACCCGGGCCGCGTCGTCCTTCGTCTTCGACCCGTTCAGCCAGAAGTTGGGCTGCGGCAGACCGACCGGCAGCTTGTCGGTCTTCTTGCGGGCCCAGTCGAACTGCCCCTTGCCGACGGTCAGGTTCTCGAAGTTCAGCCAGGCGATGGCCGCCTTGATCTTGTCGGCGGAGATCCCCTTCTTGATCATGTAGTTGTTGCCGCCGGCCAGGGTGTTCTTCTCGCCGGGGATCGGGCCCATGCCGAAGTTCTCGTAGTCCGCTCCGAGTTGCTGGACCATGTACGTGATGTCGTCGGGGGCGGCGAGGAACATGCCGAGCTTGTCGGTGGCTATCTGCTTCTGGAGGTCACCCCACTTGAGCAGTTGGGTCTTGCCCATGCTGTCGTCCTCCCAGCGCATGGCGTGGAGGTTCTCGGCGACCTGCTTGCCCAGCTCGTTGTCGAACGCCGCCTTCTTGCCGCTCGCGTCGACGATGTCGCCGCCGAGGCTGTACATCTGGGCGGTGAAGTGCCAGCCGCCGGTGTTGCCGGCGCTGTACTCGCCGAAGCCGGCGATGCCGTCGCCCAGGCCGGCGATCTTCTTGGCGGCGGAACGGACCTCGTCCCAGGTGCGCGGCGGTGCGTCCGGGTCGAGGCCGGCCTTCTCGAACAGCTTGCGGTTGATCAGCAGGCCCATCGTGTAATTGCTGGTGGGCAGGCCGTAGAGCTTGTTCTCGTGCTTGAGCGAGCCGAGGACGTTCGGGTCGATGTCCTTGAGGGCCGGGACGCTCTTGTCGTTGACGTACGCGGTGATGTCTTCGGCGCCGTCGTTGTCCAGCACCTGGGGCAGGTCGGTGAAGTAGGTGTAGAAGACGTCGGGCTGCGACTTCGCCTTCAGCATCGCCGTGAAGCGCGGCGGCTCCAGACACTGGCCGGGGGTGGAGCGGCCCTCGACGGTGACGTTCGGGTAGGTCTTGTTGAACTCCTCGACGTCCTCCTTCCACTCCTTCAGCTCGGCCGCCTTCGCCGCCGGCGGCATGCAGTCGATGGTGATCGTCACCTTGGTCTTCGGGTCCAGCGGCGCGGCCGGGTCGGAGGACCCGCTGCCGCTGCCGTCGGAACCGCCGTCGTCGCTGCTGCTCGTGCCGCAGGCGGCCAGAGCGGTCAGTGTGAGAGCGGAGACGAGCGTGATGACGCCGGCACGACGCGTACGGCGGAACCGAGCACTTCTCATGGGTGGTCCCCTTCGGGCATGAACGAGGAAGGCGCCCCATCGCCGATGCGTTGTGGGGCGCCGCTCACTCAACCACCACGTACAAGTGAACGCAAGATCTCGCGCTGATTTCGTAATTGCTTGACAACTGATCGGGAGGCCCGGACGGAAGTGGCACTCGCCCGGACAAAACACCGTCAGGCGCCGGCCACCAGGTCCGCGCCGGCCGGGGCGGTCGCGGCCCGCAAGCCGGCCGCCTGCGCGGTCGACGCACGAACGACGAGTTCCGGCTCGAACAGCAGCTCACTGTGGGGCACGTCGCTGCCCTGGATCTGGTGGGCCAGCAGTTCGACCGCGGCGCGCCCCATCGCCTCTATCGGCTGGCGCACCGTGGTCAGCGGCGGCTCGGTGCACGTCATGAAGGCGGAGTCGTCGTACCCCACCACGGACACGTCCTCCGGCACCCTCAGGCCCCGCCGGCGGGCCGCCCGGACCGCCCCGAGGGCCAGGGGGTCACTGGCGCACACGATGCCCGTCACACCGGCGTCCAGCAGTCGCGAGGCCGCCGCCTGGCCGCCCTCCAGGGAGAACATCGACCGCTGCACGAACGCGTCGGCCAGGAAGCCGCCGGCGGCCTTGGCGGCCGCCCGGAGCCTGCGGCGGGAGGGGATGTGGTCGGAGGGCCCGAGCACCAGCCCGATCCGCTCGTGGCCGAGCGAGACGAGATGGCGCCAGGACTGCTCGGTCGCCACCGCGTCGTCGCACGCGACGCTCGGGAAGTCGAGCCCCTCGATCGCCGCGTTCATCAGGACGACGGGGATGCGGCGCTGGGCCAGCAGCCGGTAGTGCTCGTGCGGCGCGTCCGCCTGCGCGAACAGCCCGCCCGCGAAGATCACGCCGGAGACCTGCTGCTGGAGCAGCAGCTCGACGTAGTCGGCCTCCGAGACGCCCCCCTTCGTCTGCGTGCACAGCACCGGCGTCAGCCCCTGCTGCGCCAGCGCGCTCCCGATCACCTCGGCGAACGCCGGGAAGATCGGGTTCTGCAGCTCGGGCAGCACCAGGCCCACCAGGCGGGCCCTCTCCCCGCGCAGCTGCGTCGGACGTTCGTACCCCAGGACGTCCAGCGCCGTGAGCACCGACTGCCGTGTCGCCTCCGACACCCCCGGCTTGCCGTTGAGGACCCGGCTGACCGTGGCCTCGCTGACCCCAACCTTCTTCGCCACTTGAGCAAGTCGTCGCGTCATACACGCAAGAGTAGCGCAAGTCCCCGCAAGGGCTTGCGCTACGCTGCGTCGATTCACGACGGAACGGAACCGACTACGGGTTGATGTCGATCTTGAAGGTGGAGGTCGTGTTGCGGACGTCCACGGCGTTGTCCTCGAGCTTCAGCCCGTTGAAGGTGACCTCGCCGACCGCCGGTCCCTGCCCCGGCTCCGGCATCTCGTTGGCCCACAGACCGAAGCCGGACTTGGCGTCGAAGGCGTCACCGCTCTTGTACGCCCCCGTGATGGTGACGTCCGTGAAGACGGTGTCCTTGACGGGGTACTGCGGCTGTCCTCCCACGTAGTTGGTCTGGAACATGATGCCGCTGTAGGTGGGGTCGACGATGTCCACGTGGTTGACGCGGATGCCCTGGAAGACCTTCGAGGCGGAGAAGACCCAGATGCCGGGGAAGGTCTGCGCACCCCAGAAGTGTCCGCCGGCCCGTTCGATCGAGATGTTCTCGAAGGTCGTCGGGGCGGTCCCGAAGCCGTTCATCGGGTAGTTGAAGTCCAGCGACGAGATGGTGATGCCGGAGTACACCAGGGTGTCGGCGATACGGATGTTGCGGAAGGTGTTGCTGTAGCCGCCGTACACGGCGACACCCGCCGCACGCCAGGTCAGCGTGGTCGTCAGGTTCTCGTAGAGGTTGTTCTTCATGTCCGCGCCGCCGGCGTCGATCGCCGAGAACAGGGCGAAGCTGTCGTCACCGGTGGCCCGGGCGTCGTTGTTGGAGACCAGGTTGTCCGTCGACCCGTTGGTCATGTTGATGCCGTCGGCGAACATGTTGCGGATGCGGGAGTTCCTGATCGTCATGCGGTCCGTGTTGGCGCCCCAGTACAGGCACACCATGTGCTCGTTCCAGATGTTGTCGATGACGATGTCCGACACGTTCTGGAAGTCGAAGACCTTGCCCGGCCCGTCGATGCGCGAGGTGTAGTTGCCGAAGTAGGCGAAGTTCGCGAACGTCGAGCCCTTGGCGGTGGCCTCCGCCCGGAAGCCGATGTCGGTGTTCGACTGCCCCGCGGGCGCCTGGAACCGGGTGTACCAGGGTCCGGCGCCGACGACCTTGACCGCCTTGCCGTACACCTGGAACTTGCCGGACGTCTGGTAGTCGCCGGGCGGCAGGTACACGCCGACCAGCGTGCCCGAGGTGTCCATCCGCACCCGGTCCAGGGCGTTCTGCACGTCCTGGTGGGTGAATCCGGCGGGTACGGCGTACGCCGCCGGGTCCGGGTTGGTGACCGGCGCCACCTGCTCCAGGTTGACGAAGTCGAAGGCGTACGTGGTGGTGTCCGAGGCGTCCTTCTGCAACCGGATCTTCGACCCCGCGGGCACGCTCTGGTCGAGCATGAGGTGCGCCTCGTCGTAGATGTGGCGCGGTGCCCCGGAGCCGGGTGAGTTCTCGGGTCCGGCCTCGGCCCCGTACAGCCAGGCGTAGCGCGACGTCAGCGGCAGCGTCTTCGTCTTGACGCCGTCGACGTAGACGCTGATCGTCGAGTCGATGCCGCCGCCGCCCGGCGCGTCCGGGATCGAGAAACGGGTGACCAGGGTGTTGGTGGCGGCCCGGGTCGTGAACTCGATGTACTGACCCGTCCCGGTGAGGGTGACCGCCTTGCGGCCCGAGGCCTCGCCGGCGAGGTCGCCGACGGTCCGGTTGGGCCCGACGACCTTGGCTCCGCCGCCGAGCGCACCGTCCTCGGCCTCGTACATGTCGTACGGCAGGTTGGCGCCGCGCCCGACGAACAGGGGCTTGGTGGAGGTGTTGTTGTCCCGCTTGGCCGGTATCTCCGCGGTGTCGGGGTCGATCACGACCTTGGCGCTGTACGACCCGTTGGCCGCCTTCCAGGACCCGAGGGTGGCGGCGGCGGTGGTGGCGCCGGGGGCGATGACGCCGGTGTGGGTGCCCGTCAGGGTCTTGACGGTCGCGCCCTTGCTGTCGGTCAGGGTGAGGGTGATCCGGTGATCGCCGCCCGCGGAGGCCACCGTGCCCTGGTTCTTGAGGCTGACGCGGAAGGTGACGTCGTCCCCGGCGGCCGGGGAGGACGGGGACGTGCTCACGGACGCGGCGACCAGATCCGAGCCGGCGACGGGCTTGACGACCAGGGCGTCCGGGCTGGTGTAGGTGTTGTTGGTCTCGTTCTGCTCGATCACCGTGTCACCCTCGTCGGCCACGGCGCTCAGCGGGTAGGTGCCCGCCTCGCGGGTGCCGAGGGACGCCGTGACCGTGGTCTGCTCCCCCGCTCCCAGCGCCCCGGTCCGGGCGGTGGCCACGGTGGAGCCGCCGAGCCGCACGGCGACCTTGCTGGCCGGCGCGTCGGCCGCTCCGCTGTTGCGGACGGTCGCGGAGACGGTGATGTCGTCCGACTCGACGGGCGCCGCCGGTGACGTGGTCAGCCTCGTCACCTCGAGGTCCGGGTTGGGCGCTGCCACGCCCACGACCTGGAATTCGGCGAGCTGCCCGGCCGTCGCCCCGCTGTTGGCGGTGAAGCGCAGTCGCACGTCGGCGGTGCGCCTCCCGACGGGGACGGTGACGGTGTTCTGCCCGGCCGGGGTGAACGCGTACTCCCTGGCGGCGACCAGGGAGGTGAAGCCGTTCGCGTTCTGCTCCCGGCCCTGGACCTCGATGGTCTGGGTGCGGCTGCCCCAGTCGGGGTTGAGGCGCAGGACCAGCCGGTCGACGTCCGCGTCGGCGCCCAGCTTGACGGTGAGGGTGTTCGGGTAGCTCCCCGCGCCGCCTTCCCAGTACGTCGCCGTGTTGTTGTCGTTGGCGTGGGCCGCGACGTAGGTGTGGATCACGGAGGATGCCTCGATGGGCTTGCCCACCGCCAGGTCGGAGCCTGCTCCGCCGCCGTTGCGGGTCACCTGGTTGCTGGGCGGCGACTGGTTGCCCGCCGCGTCCTTGGCGCGCACGGTGTAGGTGACGGTCGCGGAGGCCGGCTGGGTGTCCGTCCAGGTGGTCACGGAACCGGCGACGGAGGCGCGCCGGGTGTTGTTGGCGTAGATGTCGTAGCCGGTCACGGCCTTGTTGTCGGCGGAGGCGCCCCAGGTGAGCCGGATCCGGCCCGCCTCGGGCTCGGTGAGGGACAGGTTCGCCGGCGCGGTGGGGGCCTCGGTGTCGCCGTCGTCGGCCGCGCGGGTCACGGTGTTGCTGTCCGGGGACTGGTTGCCGGCGGCGTCCCTGGCCCGGACGAAGTAGCTGACGCGGCTGCCCGCGGGCCGTATGTCGGTGTACGTGGTGACGTCGCCGCCGACCGAGGTCAGCAGGTCGCCGTCGGCGTAGACGTCGTAGGCGGTGACGCCGGTGTCGTCCGTGGCCGCGTCCCAGGTCAGGCGGACCTGGCCGGTGCTGGGTTCGGTGAGCGCCAGGTGCGGCGGGGCGGAGGGCGCCTGGGTGTCGCCGGTCGTGGGTCCGTAGACCTCCAGCTCGGACACCTGGGCGGCGGGCTGGACGCTGTTGGCGGTGACCAGGACGCGGACGTAGCGGGTGGTGGCGGCGTCGAAGGAGATGGCCGTCGAATTGCCGTCCGTCGGTGCGAACGTGTAGGTGCTGCTCGCGGTCAGGTCGGTGAAGTCGGATCCGTTGGTGCTGCCCTGGATCTTCAGCGTCTGGGTGCGCGCGCCCCAGCCGTCGGGGAGGCGCAGGACGACGCGGTTGACGCGCACCGCGGAGCCCAGGTCGGTCCCCAGCCACTGGGGGAGGTCGTTGTTGCGGCTCTCCCAGTAGGTGGCCTTGTTGCCGTCACCGGCGTTGACGGGGCTGTACACCTCGGTCTGGCTGCTGGCGGTGAAGATGCGTCCGCGGGCCAGATCGACGGAGGACTCGCCCGCCGCGTGCACCTCCAGCTCGGACAACTGGGCCGCCTGCCAGCCGGTGTTGGCGGTGACGGCCACCCGCACGAACCGGGTCCGGGTGGCGGGGAAGCTCACCGTGACGGTGTTGCCCGAGCCGGGTTCGAAGGAGTAGGCGGCGGACGCCTTGAGGGTGGTGAAGCTGGTGCCGTCGGCGCTCCCCTGCACCGCCAGGGTCTGGCTGCGCCGCTCCCAGGAGGCGGGCAGCTTGAGGACCACCTCGTCGATACGGGTGGTGGTGCCGAGGTCCGTCTGCACCCATTGGGGCAGGTCGCTGCCGGCGCTCTGCCAGTAGGTGCCCTGGTTGCCGTCGGTGATGTTCGCGGCTCCGTACTCGCCGTGCGAGCTGCTCGCGGCGGTGGGGTCGCCGGCGGCGACATTGGGACCGCCGGCCGCCGGGGCGGCGGTCACCAGGGGGCCGCCCAGGAGCAGGAGGCTGGTGGTCACCACGGCGCACAGGCTCCGTGTCGGTCGTCTGCGGGTTCTCATGCGTCCCCGATCTCGGCCCCGCCGCGGGCGGCGGGGCACGGCAGTGGGATGGGTGGGGGCGGGGGGGGGGGGGGGGGGGCCGCGCGCGCCCCCCCCCCCCGGGGGGGGGGGGGCGGCCGGCGGGGGCGGCCGCGCCCCCCCCACGGGGTAATGTAAGAGGCGGGGGTGAGAAAG
>NZ_JBIWKU010000002.1:493504-502905 GCF_044765825.1 Streptomyces flaveolus
GCCGGCCCCGGGGGGGGGGGGGGGGCCGCGGGGTGGGGGGGGGGGGGGGGGGGGGCCCGGCCGGGCGCCCCCCCACCGCGGCGGAGCCGTGGTCAGCCGCGCGAGGCGGCGGATCCGCCTGCCGAGCCGTTGAAGGTGAACTGCGAGCCGGGTTCCTTCACGACGTCGCCCTGGGCCGAGTTGGTGATCGTCACGTTGTTCAGGGTGGCGCTGCCGCGCGCCCCGCCCATCGCGAGGATCCCGGACCCGTTGGTGGACTTGTCGATGGTGACGTTCCTGATCTGGACGTCGGGCATCGCACCGCCGCCCGTCTTGAACTGGATGCCGTCGTAGGTGGAGTCGTGGATGTCGGTGTCGCGGATCGTGACACCCGGGATGTCCTGGCCCTGGGCGAAGAGGGTGATCGCGCCGAACTCCTGGGCCTCGCCCCAGAACGCCCCGCCCGTGCGGTACAGACCGTTGTTGGCGAGGAGCGTCTGACCGGAGAAGGGCAGCGGGTCGTGGTCGGTGGCCAGCATGATCCCCGGGTAGTTCATGGTGTCGGAGATCAGGTTGTTCTCGATCGAGTTGCCGTGACCGCCGTAGATCGCGACGCCGTTGGCCCGCCAGGGCAGCTGGATGGTGTTGTTGCGGAAGTGGTTGTCGTGGCCGACGTCGACGGAGGTGTCCTTCACGTACTTGTTGGCCCACACGGCGAGTGCGTCGTCGCCGGTGTTGCGGAAGGAGGAGTTGTAGACGGTCGAGTTGCGGGTGCCGTTGGAGAAGTTGACGCCGTCGGCGTAGGTGTTGCGGATGCGGACGCCGTTGAACTCCAGTCCGTCGGCGGGGCCCCACAGCTCCGGGATGTTGGAGTAGTCCCGGCCGACCCAGGCGCCGACGTTGGAGTGCTCGATCCACACGTTGGAGATCTTGGTGTTCTTGCCGAAGCGGCCGTTGAGCGCGACGCCGCCCTCGGCACCGCCGTCGCCGCCGCGGATGGTGCCGGAGCCGAAGACGGCGATGTCGGAGATCTTGGTGTTGTCGTCGATGTCGAAGCCGAAGTTGCCCTCGTGCGGGTGGTTGATGCCGCCCGCGTCCTGCGGCTGGATCAGCGAGTACAGCTGGGAGTGCCACATGCCGGCGCCGCGTACGGTGACGTCCCGGATGCCGACCTGGTTGTACTGGCCCCGGTTCTGCGGGTCGTCGGTCAGGATCTTCTTCTCCTGGCGCCACTGGCCCGCCGGGATCCAGACGCAGGGGATCTCGCCCTTCTGGTCCGCCGTGACGGCGCGCTGGAGGGCGTCCGCGTCGTCGAGGCCGTCGTTGGGCACGGCTCCGTACTCGGTGATGGAGACGCACTCCGGGGGCTTGGCGGCGGCGGGCGCGACCTGCTCCAGGTCGACGAGGTCGATGACGTAGAAGGCCGCGTTGTCGCCGGCGTCGCGCTGGAGGCGGAACTTGGTGCCCGCCGGGTAGGTCTCGGTGAGCAGGGCGTGGGACTCGTCGAACAGGCGCCGGGCGTCACCGCCGGGCCGGTTGGTGAGGCCCTCCGGGTCGTCGGTCGTGCCGTAGAGCCAACTGTGCCTGGACGACAGGCTGAGCTTGCGGACGAACTTCCCGTCCGCGTAGAGGCTGATCGTCGCCTCCTGCCCGCCGCCGCCGGCGGAGTCCGGGATCGAGTTGCGCACGACGACCGAATTGGACGGCGTGGTGGAGGTGAACTCCACGTACTGTCCGGTTGAGTCGAGCCGGACCGACCGGCGGCCGGAGGACTCGGTGGCGAAGTTGGTGTGCCCGAAGGTCCGCTTGGCGTCCGTCTTCAGCAGGGTGCCGTCGTAACGGGCGTCCTCCGCCTCGTACTCGACGTAGGGCACGGCGGCGCCGCGTCCGACGACGAGGGAGCGGGCGAAGGTGTTGTTGTCCTCGTTGGTCTCCTTGACGACGGAGGTGGCGTCCGCCGTGGCGGTGAGGGTCGCTCCGCCGCTGGTGGCGGTCCAGTCGCCGCTGATGGCGACGTTCGCGGTGTCACCGGCCGCGATGGCGCCGGTGGTGCCGTTCAGGGTGGTGCCGCCGACGGTGAGCCGGGTGACCGACCCGGCGGGCACGGCACTCGTGCCCCGGTTGTGCACGGCGACGGTGAAGCCGACCTTGGCTCCGACGGCCGGGCTGGACGGGTTGGTGGTGATGCCGGTGACCTCGAGGTCGGGGCCGGGGGCCTGGCCGACGACCAGCGGCGAGCCGGCGTTGCGGCTGTTGTTGCTGTTGTCGAGTTCGGCGACGGAGTCGGAGGGGTCGACGACGGCGGAGACGGCGTAGCTGCCCATGGGCCGCTTGCCGACCTGCACCGGCACCTTCACCGACGCTCCTGGGGCGAGGGCGCCGACGGCGGCGCTGCCGGCGACGGTGCCTTCGAGGCTGACGTCCACCGTGGTCGCGGGCGATGCGGCGCTGCCGTTGTTGCGGACCGTGGCCTCGACGGTGACCGCGTCCGACTCGGAGGGCGAGGCGGGTGACCAGGTGAGCGAGGTGACGGTCAGGTCGGGTGCGGGTGCGGCCGCCCCGATGACCTCCAACTCCGCGACCTGTCCCCCGCCGGCGCCGGTGTTGCCGGAGAACTCCAGGCGTACGTCCGCGTACCGGCCCGAGACGGGGATGGTCACCGTGTTCTTGTTCTGTGCCGGGCTGAAGGTGTAGTCGGCGCGGTTCTTCAGGGTGGTGAAGCCGGAGGCGCCGGCCGGGCGGCCCAGCACCTGGATGCTCTGTGTGCGGGGGCCCCAGATCGGGTCGGGGTTGAGCTTGACGACGACGCCGCTCAGGTCCGCGTCCGCACCGAGCCGGGTGGTCAGTGTCGACGACTGGCCGCTCGCCTCCCAGTAGGTGGAGGTGCTGCCGTCGTTGGCGTTGGCGGCGACGTAGTTCTGGGTCGTGGAGGAGGCCTCCATCGGTTTGCGCAGGGCGAGGTTGGTGCCGGCCGGCGGGGTCCCGGGATCTTCGCCCCCGGCGTCGCCGTGGACTTCCACCTCGGACAACTGGGCCGCGTTCCAGCCCGTGTTGCCGGTCACCTGGACCCGGACGTAGCGGGCCTGCCCAGCGACGCCGACGATCACGGTGCCCGCGGCGTTCGGGGAGAAGGTCCTCGCCGCGCCCGCGGAGAGGGTGGCGAAGTCCTGGCCGTCGGTGCTGCCCTGGACGCTGATGGTCTCGGTGCGGGACTCCCAGGAGGCGGGGAGTTTCAGCACCACGTCGTCGATCTCGGTTCTGGTCCCGAGGTCGATCTGCACCCACTGGGGGAACGAGCCCGCGGGGCCTTCCCAGTACGAGGCCTGGCTGCCGTCGGTGACGTTGCTCGCCGGATAGCCGCCGTGGGCCCCGCCCGCCGTCACCGGTCGGCCCAGTGCCAGGTTCGGTCCCTCCGCGGCGGCCGCGTGGGCCGTGACGGGGAGCACGCCCGCGGTGAGCAGTCCCGCCGTCACAAGGCCGACGGAGACCCGCCGGCCCGGATGTCTTCCTCTCATGAGGCTCTCTCGTTCCCTTCCGTGAGTGCCCGGGCACCGGCCCCCGTCCCTTGCCCGCCGCACGCCGATGCGCGGCAGCGCCGTGCGGCGGTGAGTGCGGCGGGACATGGGAGACCGGTGCGCCTGGTGGGCGGTGGGGTGGTCAGCAGGCCCGGAAGAAGCCGAGGTGAAGCCGAGCCCGCTTAAATCCAAAAGTTGAGTGATTTCGTCAATCTTTTGCAGCGCTGAGGTGACAGGTTTCTACCGTGTATCGACTTTGTCAACGGCTCGGGGCGGGGCGGCACTTGGGCGCCGGAAGCCTGCTCGCGTCCGCTCGGCGCCTGACGTTGACGGCAGCGCGCACTCCGGGAGGCGGCGACCGGCGGTGAAGATTCCGTGGAGAGGCAGCGCGTCGGCTCCGTCCCGGGGTCACCTTGCCGTGCCCGGCCGGCAGCGACGCATTGGCATAAGCGAATCTCGCGGGCCCGAGGGGGGCATCGGTCGCTGGGAGTAGGTCCTGCGCCTCAGGCGCGCTTCGCACCCGCTTGGCTAGGGTCGGTCGCCATGGAGACCACGGGAATCGTTCGTCGCCGGACGGCGGAGCGTAAGCGCGACACTCTGGAGCGGCTCGTCACCGAGCGGGATGTATGGGTGTCGACGGCTCATCCGGACCACGGACCACACCAGGTGCCGCTGTGGTTCCTGTGGGACGGGCGAGCCATGTGGATGTGCACCAGCGCCGCTTCCGTCACTGCGCGGAACGTCCGCAAGGAGCCGCGCGTACGCCTGGCGCTCCCGGACACCTTCGACGTGGTGCTCCTCCAGGGCGAGGCGGAGTGCTTCCCGGACCGGGAAGTGCCCGCAGACGCGGCGGAGGCGTTCGCCGACAAGTTCGGGTGGGATCCCCGCGTGGAAGACGGCGCCTTTCTGTATCTACGCGTGCTCCCGAGGACTGTGCGCGCTTGGCGCGGCGAGCCGGAACTGCGCGGGAGAGTCGTCATGCGCGACGGGATGTGGCTGGAATAGCGGCCACGTCCCGTCGCGCCGCCGCGGCCTCAGCCCACTGTCCTGGCGCTCTCCCCCCGCCGCTGCGCCGGCGTCGTGGCATCCCCGAGCCCTTCCTGTCCGTCCGGACGGAGGCACTCGATCAGGTAGTCGCCGGTGTCGGGGTCGCGGGTCACCCCGTGCGTCTCGCTGCCGAAGCCGGGGAAGTGGCGGTCGAAGGACTCGAGGGCGCCCAGGTAACGCAGCAGAGGACCGTCCTCCTCCCCGACACTCTCGCCCGGCATGAGGACCGGGATGCCGGGCGGTGTCACCGTGACCATCGCCGCGGCGACCCGGCCCGGAGCGTCCGTCAGGCGGATGCGTTCCGTGCCGCCCCGGATCAGGCGCTGGTAGCACCGCTGCGGCGGGGCGACCGGCTCCGGGAGTTGCTGGAAGGCCCTGTCGAGGAGTTCGACCAGGCGGGCCCGGCGCAGGTGGTCGTGCATCTCCTGGCACAGGTCGCGCAGGCTCCGCCCCGCGTAGCGCCGCGGGTGCTCGGCGACCAGCGCGGGCAGGACACGGTCCAACGGGGCCTCACCGTCGTAGAGGTCCTTGAAGTCCATCAGGGCGTCCAGCAGCGTGCCCCACTTGCCCTTGGTGATACCCATGGAGAACAGCACCAGCGTGGTGTAGCTGTCGGTCTTCTCCACGACGATGCCGCGCGTGGTCAGGTACGCGGTGAGCACCCGCGCCGGGATGCCCCGGTCGGACATCGCCCCGGTCGCGTCGAGCCCGGGGCAGGTCAGGGTGACCTTGATCGGGTCGAGCATGCAGTACCCGTCGGTCAGGCCGGGGAAGCCGTGCCAGTCCGCGTCGGGCGCGAGGTGCCAGCAGGACGGTTCGGTCCGCAGCAGGTCCGCCGGAGCCTCGTCGAACGGCAGCCGCGCCCCGCTCTCGGGATCGGTCACCTCGTCCGGCTGCCACACCCCGAAGAACCAGGGCGGCCGGTCCCCGGCGGCCTCGATCCGCCGCCCGATCCGCACCATCTCCTGGCGGAACAGGACCGCCTCGGACACCGCCTCGTCGACCAGCCACTGTCCTTGCGGACCGTCCATCATCGCCGTGGCCACGTCCAGCGAGGCGATCATCGGATACAGCGGCGACGTCGTGCCGTGCATCATCAGCGCCTCGTTGAACCGGTCGTGCTCCACCGGCGCCCGCGGCGCGGGCCGGACGTGCACCATGGCGCCCTGCGACAACGCCGCCAACAGCTTGTGGGTGGACTGCGTCGCGAAGACCGTGGGCCGGTCGGGGCCGGGGAAGGCCTCCTCGTCCACCGACATGCCGTAGCGCCCCGCGTAGAGCGGGTGAAAGCGGGCGTAGGCGAACCACGCCTCGTCGAAGTGCAGCCGGGGCGTACCGGCCGCGAAGGCCCGGGCCGCCGCCACCGCGTCGTAACACAGCCCGTCGTACGTGGAGTTGGTGAACACCGCGTACTGGGCACGCGCCGACACCACGTCCCCCGTGAGGGGACTCTCCGCGATCCGCGCCGCCACCGAGTCCGCCGCGATCTCGGCCGGCGGCAGCGGTCCGGCGAGGCCGTAGCCGTTGCGGGTCGGGATCAGGTACACCGGCCGGGCTCCGGAGACGACCAGGCCGTGCAGGACCGACTTGTGGCAGTTGCGGTCCACCAGGGCGATCTCGTCGTGGGTCACGCTGAAGTGGCCGACCAGACGGTTGCAGGTGGAATCGCCGTGCAGGACGAAGTACGTGTGGTCGGATCCGAAGACACGCGCCGCGTTGCGCTCGGCCTCGCCGATCGGCCCGGTGTGCTCGAACAGCGAACCGAGTTCCTCCACCGAGATCGACAGGTCGCTGCGCAGCAGCCGCTCGCCGAAGTAGTCGTGGAACGCCCGTCCCACAGGTGACTTGAGGAAGGCGACACCGCCGGAGTGCGCCGGGGTGTGCCATGAGTACTCGTGCGCGTCGTCGAAGCGCCGCAGGGCCTTGAAGAACGGGGGAAGCAGCGCGTCCTGGTAGACATGTGCGGCCTTGGTGATCCGTCCCGCGATGAACGCCGGTGTGTCCTCGAGCGGCCACACATAGCCCACCACGGACTGCGACACCCACAGCGGCAGCTCCCGCAGCCCTTCGTCCGCCATGACCAGGAACACCGGCAGGTTCCAGAACCGGCGTCCGATCCGGCGCAGCACCGTCGCGCCGCCCGGCCCGTCCCCGGCTCCGGGCGGGAGGTCCCAGGCGACCACCGCGGCGGCCAGACCGGCCTCGGTCCTGAGGACGGCCTCGGCGTCGGAGACGCTCACCACCCACCGGACCTGGAGGCCGCGCGCCCGGATCCCTTCGGCGATGCGCGCCAACTGTCCAGCGGTGGCGCCCCCGTCCTCCGGGCGCTCCGCCACCGCGACCAGAACCGTGCCGTCTGCCATGCCGTCCCCTCCCGCGGTGGCCCGCGCCACCCCCACCAGTGTTCGCGGGCTCCGCACGTACGACGGTCCGGGGCCGGCCAAACCACCCCATCGGGGCACCGTACGGACGGCTCCTTGACGTGCCGCAACTCGCGCGCCGTCCCTCGCCCAGCACCTCACCAGGGCGGGCGACCAGCCGGTCGGTGTGCTGGCCGACGACCTGCTGCACTGCGCCGTCCCCCGGCACACGTACACCGACGACATCGCCTTGCTGCCGCTGCACAGCCCGTGAACCCTCACGAGCGACGGGGCGGCCGAGCCGTTTCAGCTCAGTTCGATCTCCGGCTGGTAGAGGTCCAGCCAGAGGGCGAGGTCGAGGGCCCGTTCCAGGCCGCGCCGGTCCGCCTGGCCGCTCATCGGCGCCTCCCGCTCGGCGGCCCGCCGCAGCCGCTCGGGATCGACGAGGTCGAAGACCGGGTGGCCGGTGCGGGTGAGCAGATCCTTGGCCTGGTCCTGGAGGGCCACGGCGTACTTGGGGTCCTGCGTGGACGGGTAGGGGCTCTTGACCCGGTCGTACACGGACTTCGGCAGCATGTCCGCGGTCGCCTCGCGCAGCAGGCTCTTCTCCCGCCCGTCGAAGGACTTCAGCGCCCAGGGGGTGTTGTAGACGTACTCGACGAGCCGGTGGTCGCAGAAGGGGACGCGCACCTCCAGTCCGACGGCCATGCTGGCGCGGTCCTTGCGGTCGAGCAGGATGCGCACGAAGCGGGTCAGGTGCAGGTGGCAGATCCTGCGCATCCGGTATTCGAAGTCGCTCTCGCCTTCCAGGCGCCGGATGCCGGCCACGGCGTCGCGGTAGCCGTCGGCCACGTACGCGGACAGGTCCAGGTTCTTCGTCAGGTCCGGGCGCAGCACGTCGGTGTCCTCCCCCATGTGGCGGCCCATCGACACCAGCCACGGGAAGGTGTCGGCGCGGCGTGCCTCCTCGTCGAAGAACTGCAGGTAGCCACCGAAGACCTCGTCGGCGGACTCGCCGGACAGGGCCACGGTGGAGTGTTCGCGGATGGCCCGGAAGAGGAGGTACAGGGAGGCGTCCATGTCGCCGAGGCCAGCCGGCAGGTCGCGGGCCCGGATGACCTTGGCACGGATCTCGGGGTCGGCGAGGGCGTGGGCGTCCAGCACGATGTCCTGGTGGTCGGTGCCGGCGGCCCGGGCGACGTCGTGCACGAAGGGGGTGTCGGGGGTGCCCCGGAGTTCGTCGGCGATGAAGTTCTCCGCCTGGCCCGCGAAGTCCACGGCGAAGCTGCGCACCTTCTCGCCGTGTTCGCCCAGTTGCCGGGCTGCCAGCGCGGTCATCGCGGAGGAGTCCAGTCCCCCGGAGAGCAGGGTGCAGCGCGGTACGTCGGCGACGAGCTGACGACGCACGATGTCGTCCAGGAGCGAGCGGACGTGCGCGATCGTGGCGTCCTGGTCGTCGGTGTGCGGACGGGTCTCCAGGTCCCAGTAACGCCGCTGGTGCACACCCGTGCGGTCGACCGTGACGACGGTGCCGGGCTCGATCTCGCGCATGCCGTCCCAGACGGCGTGACCGGGCGTCTTGATCATGGTGAACAGCTCGCGCAGCCCGTCGAGCCTGACCCGGCGGCGGGCCAGCGGGTTGGCGAGGATCGCCTTGGGCTCGGAGCCGAAGAGCACACCGTCCGCGGTCGGGTGGTAGTAGAACGGCTTGATGCCCATGCGGTCGCGGACCATGACGAGCTTGTTCGCGCGGCCGTCCCACAGGGCGAAGGCGTACATGCCGTTGAGACGCTCGGGGAGCGCGTCACCCCACTCGAGGTAGCCGCGCAGGACGGCCTCGGTGTCGGAGTCGGTGGTGAAGCGGTGCCCGCGGTCCGCGAGTTCACGGCGGAGTTCGGTGAAGTTGTAGGTCTCTCCCGAGTAGACGAGCGCGACCGTGCCGTGCGGGGTGTCGACGGTCATCGGCTGCCGCCCGCCGGGCAGGTCGATGATGGCGAGCCTGCGGTGGCCGAGCGCGGCGGGTCCCTGCGCCCACACGCCACGGTCGTCCGGTCCGCGGCAGGCCATCGTCTCGGTCATCGCATCCAACACCGTCGTCTCGGTGCCGAGATCGCGGTCGAAGGAGATCCAGCCGGTGATGCCGCACATACGCTACCTCCTGCGTCCGGCCCGCCCGACGACCCGCTGCCGGCATGCGTTTTGCGATTGCGAGCGTACCGTCCGGCGAACCAGTTGTAGTTGCCATCTACATCCCGAGCGTGCGTCATGGGAGCAGGCGCGGTCAACGCGACAGAAACGAGAAGGACACACAACACTGCTCGTTTTCGGACACACTTTGCGAACGCGATACCCTCTGCCGCCGTCAGGTCCGGAGCCCGCCGCGTGGAATCGGCCAGGGGCAAAGTCTTCTTCAACCGGCCGTGGGGGGGGGGGGGGGGGGGGGGGGGGGGGGGGCGGGGGGGGGGGGGCGCGCCCCCCCCCCCGCCGCGCCCGCGGCGCG
>NZ_JBIWKU010000002.1:502915-751566 GCF_044765825.1 Streptomyces flaveolus
CGCCCCCCCCGGCCGCCCGGGCCGGCCCGCCCCGCGGCCCCGCGGGCCCCCGCGGCAGCATCTCACCCCCCCCCCGCCGGCGCGGGGGCGCCCCCCCCCCCACGGCGGGTTCCGGGGTGCGGCCGCCCGCTCACGCAGGGGTACGGAGCGCCAGGAGGGCGACGTCGTCCAGGCCAGGCGGTTGGACACGGCGCAGGAGTTGGTCGGCGAAGGACGGCAGGGGCCGGTGGGCGAGAGCCGCGGCGTGCTGGCGCAGCCGGTCCAGGCCCTCGTCCAGGGTGTGGCCGGGCACCTCGATGAGGCCGTCGGTGTACAGCAGGAGGGTGCAACCCGGCGGAAGCGGGACCGTCGCGTCGGGACGGGACCTGCTGAGACCGGTGCCGAGCAGGAGGCTGTGTCCGTCGGTGAGATAGTCGGTCAGGCCGTCACGGGTGACGAGCAGGGGCGGGGGGTGACCCGCGTTGGTCCAGGACAGCTGCCAGGCTCCGCTGTCCGTCTTGCTGACGCGGGCGAAGACGAGCGTGGCCATCGTGACGTCCGTGATGGGCATGATCGCCTCGTCGAGGCGCTCCACGATGCGGCTGGGCGGTGCCTGCTGCGACCAGGCGTAGGCACGGAGCATGTTGCGCAACTGGGCCATGCCGGCCGCGGCCTCCAGGTCGTGGCCGACGACGTCCCCGACGGCCAGCGCGGTGGCGCCGTCGGAGAGGGTGAAGGCGTCGTACCAGTCCCCGCCGACCTGAGACGCGTCGGGGGCGGGCAGGTAGCGGACGGCCATCTGCAGTCCGGGCACGCGCGGCATCTGGGGCAGGAGGTGGTTCTGCATGGTCTCGGCGACCGCGCGCTGACGCTGGTAGAGGCGCGCGTTGTCCAGCGCGAGGCCGGCACGGCGGGCGATGTCCTCGATCAGGGGCAGGTCGGAGGTGGAGAAGTCACCGGGCTTGCCGGCCCGGCCCAGGGTGAGGGCTCCCAGGACCTCCCGGGTCCCCCGGAGGGGGACGATGGCTGCGGAGCGGATGCCGGTGGCCTCGAACAGGCGACGCTGTTCGACGGCGATGCCGGAGTCCGGGGTGCGCTGATAGGTCTCGGGTCCGGCCAGGGCGGAGGCGACGCCGCGCAGGGCACGGGACAGGGGCATCGGTGATTCCTCGGGCACGGGCGGCATCGGCCCTTCGAGATCGTCACGGTGCACCAGGCGGTCCCGGTCGACGTGGACCACGGCGGTTCGCCACACCTCCTCGTGCTCGGTGATCAGGTCGATGACGGCCCAGTCCGCGAGCCGGGGCAGGACCAGGGCCACCAGTCGGCGCAGCGTCTCGTCGACGTTGAGGGTGGAGGTCACCTGGGTGGTGGTCTCGGCCAGCAGGGCCAGTCGTTCGAGTTCGCTCATGGGCTCGGCGGGCAGCTCCGAGTGCGGCCCGGCGGACTGCCCCTGCTCACGCGGATGGAAGAGGACGAGTGTGTGGGTGTCGGGGCCGTCCACGGCGTAGGGGGCGATGAACCAGGAGATGGGCAGGACGGAGCCGTCGGCCCGGGCGAAGTAGTCGTTCTCGCCCTGTGCCGGTTGCCCGGCGTGGAAAGGCAGCCGCATGGCGCACCGCGTGGCCGACAACTGCTCGCCGTGCGGTCCCCGGTGCAGCAGTTCGTGGGCGTCCTGGCCGGCCATGTCCGCTGCCCGGCGGCCCAGCAGTTCCTCGGCGCGGGTGTTGACGGCAACGACACGGCCCTGCTCGTCGACGACGTACGCTCCGGCCCTGATGACCTCCAGGGCGCGGAGGAGCTGCGGATGAGGCGCTTCCCGGCCTTGCCCGTGGCCGGTCTCCGTGTCCTTCGCGCCTGCCATGTCCGGACCTCCTCGTGGCCGCACCGCCTCGGTCCCGCTCCCGCTGCGCGGCTGTCCTGCGGTGTTTGCTGTCCGCTCTTCTCTATGCCCCGTGGTGAGGGAGAACTCTACGGCGTCCGCCGGTCCGCATTTCCGTCGGTGCGCGGGCCCCACAGGAATTGCAGCGGCCCACCGGCGGGGCGACGCTGGAATCGCGGGGCCTGAAGTGGAGCAGCCGCTGATGAGCAACCTGGTCGTGGTCGGTGTGGACGGCTCGGCGACGAGTCTCACCGCCGTGGAAGCAGCCGCCGCGGCGGCAGTACGGCGCGGGGCGAAGCTGCGTGTGGTGCATGCCGAGATTCCGGTCAAGCCCCGGTACCTGGTGCCGGACCCGGCCTCCGGAGCTCTGGTCCACGAGGCAGCGGCCCACGCCTGTGGCGTGGCGCCCGGGATCGTGGTGACCAACGCCGTGGTGACGGGTGATGTGGCGTACGTGCTGGAAGCCGAGTCACGGACTGCGGATCTGATCGTCGTCGGCTCCCGTGGCAAGGGGCGTGTCGTGGGCCTGCTGCTGGGTTCGGCCCCGGTTGCCCTGGCCGCCCTCAGCCATTGTCCGGTGATGACGGTCAGGGCAGAGCACCGTCCGTCCGCCGGCGCGGGGCCTGTCGTACTGGGCGTCGACGGTTCCCCGGACAGCGACCAGGCCGTCGACGTCGCGTTCGCCGAAGCCGCGCAGCGCCGGGCTGAGCTCGTGGCGGTGCATGCATGGCAGTCGGGCGGGGCGGCCGACGCGGATCCCGAGTCCTCCGCGCAAAGGCTGGCCCAGGCGGTCGCCGGTCGCGCGGCCGGCTGCCCGGACGTCAGCGTCAGACGCGAGCTGGTGCGCGGCAAGGCGCGTGACGTCCTCCTCGAAGCGAGCAAGGCGGCTCAACTGCTGGTGGTCGGCGCCCGCGGACGCGGAGGCGTTGCCGGACTGGTCCTGGGCTCGGTGAGCCAGGCCGTGATGACGCACGCCCACTGCCCCGTCGTCACGGTACGCAGGACGGCATGAGCGATCACCGTCGTCCGGCTCTCCGGTCACGCCGGGCGTCGGGGCCGCGGCGCCTGCGCTGTCCGGGCGGGCCGGTTCCGCGGCCCCGTCGCCGTCACCGGCTCCCGGCCGGAACCAGGTGATCGCCGGGGATACCGGACTTCTCGGGGCGGTAGTAGTCCCTGACTCCGTCCGCCCAGGTGGACACCGGGATGCGGTCCTCCCCGTCCGGCCCGAAGGCCCGGAAGAGCTCCTCGATGTTGGGCCGCGCGAAGCCGATCGCGAGCATCAGCGCGACGAATTCGGGGCGGGCCACGAAACCGTCGCCGTCCGGATCGCCCATCTCGGCGAGCGCTTCGGCGAACTCGTCCACGGTGGCGTCGAACCGCTGCGGGTTCAGGACGACGGAGGTGAACTCCGCGGGGCTGACCCGGCCGTCGCCATTGGCGTCCAGCTCGGTCAGGAGCGTTTCACCGTAACGGCGGAAGGCACCGGACAGCCGGTTCCTCGTGGCCTCGTCGGCAGCCGGTACGGCGGCCACCACGCGCTCGCTCATCAGGTCGAAGTCGGACAGTTCCAGGTATCCGTTCCCATCGGCGTCGAAGAGGGAGAAGACCAGCTCGACGCGGTCGGTCGCCTCGGTGGTGGGCGTCATGGTGCAACCCTGCCTTCCCTGATGGAACGTGGCCGTCGGATTCCGCCGCGGACGCTGCCCCGGCAGCTCACTCACTATCCAGACGTTCCGACATCCGCGACGGGAAAGCGCCGCGCTTCCCACACGATCGGAGGGAATCCGCCCGTCCGTGCATGAAGCAGGGGGTGACTGGACAACATCGGGCTCCGGACCTCCGGGCGACGTGTCCGCCGCACGCTCATCCGGTGATCGGTACGGCATGGCCGGTGACGTGGACGCGGGTGCCGTGCGGGTCCGCGCGCATGGTGAGTTCGCTCGGCCGGCCCATGTCCTCCCCCTGCCGGACGGTGACCACGCCGGACGCGGGCAGCGCGCCGATCGTGCGCAGGTAGCCGCCGAACGCGGCCGCAGCCGCTCCGGTGGCCGGGTCCTCCACCACGCCGCCCACCGGGAACGGGTCCCTGGCGTGGTACTGCTGCTCGTCCTCGCGCCAGACCAGGTGCACCGTCGTCCAGCCGCTCTTGCGCATGAGGGCGGCGAGCGCGTCGAAGTCGTAGTCGAGGGCGGCCAGCCGGGCCCGGGAGCCGGCGGCGAGCACGAGGTGCTCGTTGCCGCCGAAGGCGACGTGCGGCGGCAGCCCGGGGTCGAGGTCGGCGCTGTCCCAGCCCAGGGCCGACAGGGCCGTGTCCACCTCGTCGGCCCGCGCCGGCCGCGAC
The DNA here is from genome assembly GCF_044765825.1 of Streptomyces flaveolus. Classification (NCBI taxonomy): domain Bacteria; kingdom Bacillati; phylum Actinomycetota; class Actinomycetes; order Kitasatosporales; family Streptomycetaceae; genus Streptomyces; species Streptomyces flaveolus. Next base: position 507,118 of record NZ_JBIWKU010000002.1, read on the forward strand.
CGGGTGGGCACACTCGTGAGCGTCGCCCGCACCGCTCCTCCGGCATCGGTCTCCGTGCTCACCAGAATCTCCCCGGCGGGGGTGTCGAAGGCCAGGTCACCGGCGCCCAGGCGCTCGGCGAGCGCCACCGCCGTCGCCACGGTGGCGTGCCCGCAGAAGGCGACCTCGGCGAGCGGACTGAAGTACCGGAGCGTGAACCGGCGCCGCTCCTCGTCCCGGGAGGTGACGAACGCCGTTTCCGAGTATCCGACCTCGGCGGCGATCGCCCCCATGCGGTCCGGGCCGAGCTGCGTGGCGTCGAGGACGACACCGGCCGGGTTGCCACCGTCGGGGCGGGAGGTGAAAGCCGTGTAGCGCAGGACGTCGACGTCAGACGAAGAAGTGGTCATGACCCTGATGATTCCGCGTCGGGCCCATGAAAGCCAACGATCGTTTCTCATCATCCCCATCGATATATCCGATGGGAGGACTTAGGATGCCGTGATGGACACCCGGCTGCTCCAGACCTTCACCACGCTCGCCCGGACGGGCAGTTTCACCGGTGCCGCCACCGAACTGCGGCTCTCGCAGTCCACGGTCACCGTGCAGATCAAGTCGTTGGAGAAGGCACTCGGCGCCCGGCTCTTCGACCGCATGCCGCGTGGCGCGCTGCTCACCGACGCGGGACGGCGCCTCGTCCCGCTGGCCGAGGACGTCCTGGACGCCGAATCGCGCTTGCTCACCGCGGCCGACGGCGACGGTCCGGTCAAGGGCACCGTGACGGTGGGCGCGGGCGAAACCCTGTGTTCGGCCCACCTCCCCCAGGTGATCGCCTCATTGCGCCGCTCGCATCCGCGGGTCGAGGTGCACCTGCGGGCTTGCGGCACGGACGGCGCGGTGGACGGGCTGCGGGCGGGAGTGCTCGACTGCGCGCTGCTGCTGGAGGAGGAAGTCGACCACCCGGACGTCATCGCGGAACGTGTCGCGAGCCAGCCCCTGGTACTGCTGGCCGCTCCCCACCACCCCCTTGCCGGTCGTGAGGCACCGGTGAGCTGGCCGGAGCTGGCCGAGGCGGACTTCTTCCTGCACGAGCAGGGCTGCTCCTACAGCGACCGGCTCGCCGACCGTCTCCGGGCCGTCGCCGGAGCCCGGCCCCGACTGACCCGGTTCGGCAGCATCGAGGCCGTCCGTTCCTGCGTCGCGGCCGGACTGGGGCTGACCGTCCTGCCCTCGGCCAACGCGGCTCCTTCGCTCCGTGACGGCACGCTCGCCGCCGTGCCGGGCCCCGTCCTTCCGGACGTCTCCGTCCTCCTCGCCCGCCATCGGCGCCGTGGCCCCACCGCCGCGACCGACACCGTCACCTCGCGACTGCGGCAGCACTTCCGCACCGTCTGAGGGGCGGCGACGCGCTGCGGGAGGCCGGCGTCGGCACCCCGCGCGGGCCGGTGCCCTCCCCGACGGGGACGGCCCGGCACCGCGAGCGTGCGGTGCCGGGCCGTCCGGTCTGCGGGATGCCCCGTCAGCCCTGCCGGGCCTTGAAACGCGGGTCCTTCTTGTTGATCACGTACGTCACTCCGCGTCGGCGCACCACCTGGGCGCCGGGCTTGGCCTTCATCGAGCGCAGTGACTTGCGTACCTTCATCGCGGTGTCCCTCCGGGGGATCGGGCGGCACCCGCCGTCAGCGGCGGGCCGGGGCGGCGGTGCCGTAGCGCCGCTCGAAACGCTCCACACGTCCCGCGGTGTCGACGACGCGCGAGGTGCCGGTGTAGAAGGGGTGGCTCGCCGACGAGATCTCGACGTCGACGACCGGGTACGTCACGCCGTCCTCCCACTCGACCGTGCGACGGGCGTCGAGTGTGGAGTGGGTGAGCATCTGGAAGCCCGCCGCGCGGTCGCGGAAGACGACCGGACGGGAGACGGGGTGTATTCCGTGCCTCATGGAGTGCTGTCCTTCCTGGAGGCCTCCGCCGCGCGAACGGCGGGGAGCGGTGGGGCGAGGAGCGGCGATCCGCTGCGGTCAGCGCGTCTCGCGGAAGAGGACGTGCCCGCCGACGACCGGGTCGTACTTGCGCAGGACCAGCCGGTCGGGGTCGTTCAGACGGTTCTTGCGGGTCACGTAGGTGACGCCGGTGCCGGCCGTGGAGGTGAGCCTGACGACCGGACGCGAGGTGCTGCGTGCCATGGGGTGCTCCTTTCGCCACCACCCGAGTCGATTGACTCGGACATGTCATACGTACGGTGCAACGCCCGCGACGGGTACCGCATTCCCGACGAAGGGTGACGTGGAGGGCGGTCGCCTGCGCGGCGAGCGGCTCTGCGGGGCTTCAGCCGGACGATCGTCCCCGCAGGCGAGAGGTGAGGCCCGGGGACACTGTCCCCTCCACGGTCACGGTTTCCACAACACGGCCGTACGCGCCGGCATTCCCGGCCCGCGGAAGGGACGGAGCCCGTACGGACATCAGCGCGCCGCCTGCTCCGCCGGCTGGTGCGGCCGTGTCTCGGTGAACGAGTACGGCGGCCAGGGACCGAGGAAGCGGATCCGCAGGGCGGGCTGACCGGCCTGCGCGTCGCTCAGGACGGCACCGACGGCGTCGATGTCCTCGTGCCGGACGAGCAGAGCCGCGGACAGGACGTCCGTCTCGCCGGGGACACGGTGGGCCGGTCCTCGGTCGCGAAGGTCCTCGGCGACCGACAGCAGGCGACGCCGGAGGCCGGCGTGCAGTGTGTCCGCGAGCTGCCCGGCCGCGTTCTTCTCGCGCTGCTCGCGCTGCTTGGCGAGCAGCCTGCGCATGCCGGGCGACCGGGCGTCGCCCTCCGTCTCCCCCGGGCTCGCGGCCGGGCCGCCGGTCGTGGCGGCCGCGCGGTCCAGGGTGATCTCCACGCGGAGTTCGCACCGCCCGGCGAGCGCCGTCAACTGCCCGGTGATGTCGTCTTCCTGTTCCCTGATCCAGTCCCCCAGCCGCTGCTCGGCGCTCCGTCCGGACGCGGTGTCGTCGGCGACCAGGACATTGAAGGTCATCGGCAGCAGGCTGCCGACGCGCTCCCAGACCGTGGTGACCGCCTCGCTCTGTTCCGCCACCCAGCGTCGCACCTGGTCGTCGTCCCCCTGGAAGGGGGCAGGCGTCGCGTCGTGCACCAGCGCGGCGACGCCGGTGCCCGGAACTCCCGCCAGGCGCAGCGGACGCCCGTCGAGCCCGGCGACGCCGTCGGCCGCGCCCTGCCGGTCGGGAAGCAGGGCGTACACGTACAGAGCGGTGTTCTCCGTCATCGCCCGGCCTCCTCCGCCCAGCGCTGCGGGTTGATCAGCTTGTCCACGACGTCGTCGACCACGTCGTCCAGTCCGCGGTGCAGGTCGGCGACCGAGGTGACGATGCCGTGGTCCTCCTTGATCTGCTCCATCGCCTCGTCCAGGTCCAGCAGGGCGTCGGCGAGGCGTTCGGCCTCCTCCGGGTCGAGGTCACCGCCTTCGATGCGCCGCATGGCCTGGCGGTCCAGAGCCTCCTGGATCACCTCGACCAGTGTCACGACGAGGGACAGCACCCCGTGTTTGAGGCTCTTCTCGTCGACGGTCAACGGCATGTCGTCCTCTCCTCTTTCCGCTGCACTGCTCGATCCCTTCTCGTCCCGCTCATGCGGTGGCCGCCACGGGGCCGGCGGACGCGAGCCGTCGGGCCCAGCGGTCCGGGTCGTCGGCGGCGAGCCGGATCTCCTCGCCTGCGGCGGTGCGCAGCACGAGGACGCTTCCCTCGCCGCCCGGCCCGTACCCGGGCGCCCGCCGCACCCCGGCCAGGTCGGTCGTGGGCAGCACCAGCGCGGGCCTGGCGTCCAGGGGTGACTTCCAGGTCAGCCGGCCGGCCGTGAGCCGTGCCTGTCCGCCGCGCCACAGCGGGCCGGACCTGCGCGGCTCCTCGTACCAGAGGTGCCCCTCCGCGAGGGGCGGTTCGTCCTCGGCGGCGGTCCCCGACGGGAGCGCGGGCGTAAGGTGCCCGGCGCGGGATCGGGTGAGCAGGCCGTGCAGTGTCTCGGGCTCCCTGGCCGAGAGCAGTTCCCGCCGTCCGTCGGCCAGCGACACCTCCAGGCGCAGGCGTTCCTCGCCGCCGACCGTCCGTTCCGGCTTCAGCCGCACGTCGCGTACGGCGCCGAGATCGGTCTGCCAGAGCACCTCCCGGGGCTCCTCACGCAGGACGACGAGGCGCTGATCGGTGAGGTAGACCGTGCCGGGCCGCCAGCCGTGGTACACGCCCTCGGTCAGCAAATGGCCCCCGCTCATCCGGCGGACGACGCTCTCGCCCTCACGCAGGTCGAGGGCGCGTCGGGCGACGGAGCGCTCGGCCCACGCGCGGGTGGCCTCGTCCCAGTGGCGCATCATGCCGTACTCCAGCATCGTCTCCATCCCGGCGACGGCCGCCCGCACCGAGACGCCGATCAGCGGGATGTCCGCGACGGCGACGATGAGATCCAGGTGCAGGACCGCGCCCTTGTTGAGCAGGACCTCCACCAGGTCGTCGAGGGTCACCCTCGGTTCCCGGGTGGGCCGCATCGGGGACCGGTCAGTCGCCACGCCGCTCGGCCTCTCGCTCGGCCGGGTCCTGATCGTGATCCCCGTCGCGCTCGCCGCCGCCCTGCGCGTCGGCGTCATGGTGACCCGTCAGGGCGGCCTGCCCGGTGTCGTCCCGCAACCGGGCCTGGGCACTGCGCCAGCCACACCAGGGGCACCACTGGTTCAGCAGTTGCTCGACGGGCGCGCGCTTGCCACACGCCGGGCAGGTCTCCTTCTCCTCCCGGGTGTCGCGCCACGCGGCGGTCTCCGTGTCCGTGCCGGAGGGGAATTCCAGTCCGTAGCGGGCGGCCGTCTCGAAGGAGGCGAGGGCCGCGCGGAGCCGGATGCCCAGCAGCTCGACCCCGGCGACCGAGACCATGATGTCGGCGTTCAGCACCAGACCCTTGTCGAGAAGGGTTTCCACCACGTGCGCGAGGCTTCCCTCGCCGTCCCGCCGGGGCTGCATGGGGGCCGCGCTCACCGCCGGCACCGTGCGAGCCGGCTCGCGTCCAGGGGCGGCCGCGGGGAACCCGCCCTCGCTCGGAGTGGTCCTTCCGGTAAAGCTGCTCATCCCAGCCGCCTTGCCGGTCTTGCGCCATTCATACACCGCGAGGTGCCGTGTCGAGTCCGCTCTCGCGCGGCGCGGACACCTGGCGGTACGGCGGCCGGTGGCCGCGCTAGTCGATCAGTGCGTCCGCGGCGATGACGACGAGCCCGATCAACATGTCCACGAGCCCCGCCCGGCAGGAGGACAGCCAGCCGAGTCCCGCGGTGCGGGCTGCCGACACTCCCAGGCCGAACAGGGCGACGGTGTTGAACAGCAGAGCCACGTCGACCGCGGTGTCCTCCGTCCACCACTCGGCGACCGCGCCGAGCAGGAGCAACAGAGTGGGCAGTACGGCGGCGAGCAACGGCCATTCGGCGAGCACCGCCCGCAGTCTGCCGGGCCTGGCCTCCCCCTCGGCGGCCGCACGCTGGGCGATGACGTGCGCGTACCCATGGGCGGCAGCCGACGCCAGCGCGGTGAGAAGTACCCACAGCGCGTCCTGACCGGGGTCGGCCTTCTCCCCCGGCACATCCAGCGCGGCCACCATGGCGCTGGCCAGCACCAGGCCGTAGATCCCCCTGAACAGCCAGCGTTCCGCCAGCTCGGGCCGCAGGCTTCCTCTCGGTGCAGCGCCCTCGGGTGGGACGTGGTCGGCGTGGTCGGGCATCGCATCGCCTCGGTGCGGGAGGAGAACTGGGTCACCTCATGCTCACCCGCACACCGTCGGCAGACACGACGCCACGCGGGTCGAGCCGCTCACCGCCAGGCGAGCGCGACGACTTTCCGGCTCGGCATCGGTCATGACCTGTACGCACGTACACAGGAGGAACAGCCCGATGTCGAGCCTCATGATGGACTTCATCATCTCGCGCGACGGCTACGCGGCAGCGGACGGCCGGCCCGGTCCGTGGGGCATGGAGAGCCGCGCCTTCGACGGTCGGCTCAAGCTGCTGGAAGACGTTCCCACCGTCCTCGACGGGTCGCCCGGGGCCGGCGCCTGGAACCCGCGGACCGGGACCACGAGTGGTGCGCTACCGCTCCGACCGCGGCTTGTCCGCGAAGACCCACCGGTTGCCCGCCAGTGCGTCGTTCTCCTCGGGCAGGGGGCCGCGTCCGTGCCGATGGGTGAACTCGAAGGGGGTGTGGACCGAGGTGGACCATCCGCTGCTCGCCAAACGAGCCGCGGAGTCGGGCCGTTGCTCCCTGCTGAACAGGTCGAGCAGATCGATGCCGAGCTGTTCACGCGTCGACGTGTAGAGGCGGCTGTCGCGGTACTCCATCAGGTCCTTCTCGAGCTTGACCTCGTACGCCAGCGCGCTGCCCCCCGCACTCAGCCGGTCCACCGTGCGGATCAGATTGGTCTCGGCGGCGTGCGGCAGATAGAACAGCAGCCCCTCGGCCAGCCACGCGGTGGGGGCCGCCGGGTCGAAGCCGGCCGCCCTCAGCGCACCGACCCAGTCGGCGCGCAGGTCGACCGGGATCGGCACGCGCGTCGCCCTCGGCGCGACCGACAACGCGCCGAGCACCTCGTGCTTGAACGCGAGGACGCCGTCCCTGTCGACCTCGAAGACCACGCAGTCGGGAGGCCAGTCGAGTCGGAACGCCCGTGCGTCGAGCCCCGCACCGAGCAGCACCACCTGGCGGGCGCCGCCTGCCCGGACCGAGCGGAGCAGGAAGTCGTCGAGTACGCGGGTCCTCAGTCCGAAGTAGCGGGCGAAGCGCCCCCACAGCGGGTTCGCGTCCCCGTCCGGAACCTGGGCCGGGCGGACCGGCCAGTGCGCGGACGCCTGGGCGGAACGCACGAAGAGCTCCGCGTAGACGTCCTGGGCGAGGCTGTCGGGGCGGTAGGTCTCGATCGCCCGTGCCGCGGCGACCAGAAGGGCGGTCAGGCCGACCCCTCCCTCCACGCCGGTGCTGCGGGGTGCCGTATCGACCATGCGTTCTCCCTGATGCGGGCGGGGCCGACGTCCCTCGGGACGGCAGCTCGGGTGGGTGGTGTCACGGAACGCCTCGGTCACCGCTTCCGTCCGTCCGGGATCAGGACGGGTTTGACGACGCGGCCCGTGTCACAGTCGTGTTCGGCCTCGTTGATGTCGGCGAGCGGATAGAGACGGATCAGCTGGTCGAAGGGGAACAGTCCGGCCTGCCAGAGCGCGGTCAGGCGTGGGATCAGCAGCCCGGGGACCGCGTCGCCCTCGCAGATGTGGGAGATCCGGCGGCCGCGGTCCAGGGTTCCCGGCTCCAGCGGCAACGCGGTGCGCAGACGTGACACGAGGCCGAGGTGGCCGGTCGGGCTCAGTGACCGGAGCGCATCGTTGATCAGTCCGGCGGACCCCGTGGTGTCCAGCGCGTACATCACTCCGCCGCCGGTCAGCCGCTGGATCCGGTCGGGCAGGGCGGCGGATGCGGCGGGGAGCGGAAGGGCGTGGAGCCGCTCGGCCAGAGCGAGCCGCCCGGGATGCCGGTCGACGGCCACGGTCACCGCCCCGGCGGCGTGGGCCGCCATCACCGCGGCCAGGCCCACCGCTCCCGCGCCGAAGACCGCGAGGGTGTCACCGGGACCGACGCCGAAGGAGTTGAAGACCGCCCCGGCGCCGGTGAGGAAGCCGCAGCCGAGCGGTCCGAGCAGTTCCAGCGGAAGTGAGGGATCGACCCGGACGGCGTTGCGGGCCGGGACCATCGCGTACTCGGCGAACGAGGACTGGCCGAACCAACGGGGCGCCAGCGCGGTGCCGGCCGTGTCGGTGAACCGTGCGGCGTTCTCCCTGCGCCCGCCGAAGAGGTTCAGCGAGGCGAAGGAGTCGCAGTAGGCGGGGGCCGCGCTCCTGCAACTGCGGCAGTGACCGCAGGAGTCGAAGCTCAGCACGACATGGTCGCCGACGTCGAAGCCGGTGCCCGCGCCCCCCGTCTCCGCCACGACTCCCGCCCCCTCGTGGCCGAGGACGGCCGGCAGGGGCGAACGGCCCGCCGAACCCCGGACCGCGAGATCGGTCCGGCACAGCCCGCATCCCGAGATCCAAACCAGGATCTCGCCCTCGGCCGGCCCTTCGGTCAGCATCACCTCTTCGATGGTGAACGGGTCCTCGTAAGCACGCAGTACCGCCGCGCCGAACTTCACCTCGTCACGCCTCCTCGGGCCGGTGCACGACGAACGGTCTGAGGTTCCCGTAGAGCCCCCACGGTCCGCCCGCGACGCCGACCCCGCTGTCCTTGGCACCCGCGAAGGGCTGGGCGAGGGACAGTTCGGCGTGGTGGTTGATCCAGGCGGTACCGCACTCCAGACGGTCGGCCACGGCGGCGGCCAGGTCGACGTCGGTTCCCCACACCGAGCCGCCCAGGCCGAAACCGGTGCCGTTGGCCGCCCCGACGGCTTCGTCGAGGGTGTCGTAGGGCAACACCGGCAGGACGGAGCCGAACTGTTCCTCCGTCACCACCGGACTGTGGGCCGGCACGTCGGCCAGGATCGTCGGCGCGAAGAAGTACCCCGGCCGGTCCAGTCGGTGCCCGCCGGCGGCGACCCGGGCGCCGTCCGCCCGGGCCCGTGCCGTGTACCGCTCGACGCGGGCCAGTTGAGGGGCGTTGTTGACCGGTCCGAGCCGTGAGTCCGGGTCGAGTCCGGATCCGACGACGGTCGTCCTCGCCCGGTCCGCGAGCGCCTCCACCACCCGTGCGTAGTGACGGGCCGGGGCGTAGACGCGCTTGACCGCCATGCAGACCTGCCCGCAGTTGCGGAACGCCGCCCAGAACAACCGGTCCGCGACATCCTCCACGTCGACGTCGTCCAGCAGGACGGCGGCGTCGTTGCCGCCCAGTTCGAGGGTGACCCGCGCGAGCGAGGCCGCCGCGCCCGCGGCGACGCCCCGGCCCGTGGCCGCCGAACCGGTGAAGGTCACGTGGCGGATTCCCGGATGCGAGGCGAGACGGGCGCCGAGGGGCTCCCGCCCGGTGACGATCGTCAGTACGCCCTCGGGCAGCGCCCCGGAGAGGACGGACCCCAGCAACCGGGTGGCGAGAGGAGTGAACGGAGAGGGCTTGAGCACCATCGTGTTGCCCGCGGCGAGGGCCGGAGCGAACTTCGCCGACGCGAGCTGCAGAGGGAAGTTCCACGGGACGATCGCGGCGACGGGCCCCAGCGGCCGCCAGCGGAGCTCGCTCTGCACGGGGCGGCCGTCCGTGATCGGCTCCGTCCCGGCGTCCAGCCCGGCGAAGTAGCGCAGCCGCGCGGCCGTACGGGCCACCTCCGCGTACGACTCGGTCAGTGGCTTGCCCTGTTCTCGGGTGAGCAGCGGGGCGAGCTCCGCCGCTGCCGCCTCGACGGCGTCCGCCGCGGCGAGCAGCGCGGTCCTGCGGGAGTCCGGGTCGGCCCGCCAGTCGCGCCAGGCCGCATGGGCCCGGTCCACGACCGCGTCCAGCTCCTCCGGCCGCTGTTCGGGAACCTCGGCGAAGCCCCTGCCCGTCGACGGGTCGACGACGGTGACGTGGCCGCGGCGGTGGCCCTGGGCCCGACGACGATGTCCGGTCGGCACGGTCACGGTCAGCTCGCCGCGGCGGCGACCGTGTGCTCCCGGACGTGCCGGTCCATCTCCGCCCGGAAAGCGGCCACCAGGTCGGGCCGGATGCGGCCCGCGTTGCGGTCACCTCCCTCACAGACCGCCCCGCGCACCCCGACGATGTCCGTTTTGATGCGAGCCAGCTCACCCAGGTCGCCGGCCTTCACGCTGCCCGCCAGTGCGGCGAGGAGCCCCGCCTCGTGGGCACGCCGCACGAACTCGGCGCAGACGTCGGGCGGCACGTGGTCGAACAGCCGTGTTCCGTCCTTGACCGCGGTGTCGAGCATGGCGGCGTCGGCGCCGGAGCGTGCGGCGATGTCGGGCAGCGCGAGCGGGTTGACGCAGCCGATGCGGTGGGCATCGGCGTAGCCCGAGGCGACGACGAACGCGTCCGCCCGGTAGTCCTTCACGGCCCGGACGACCCCGCGCATGACCTCGACGGCCTGTTCGGGTGTCGTGCAGCCGTAGAGGCCGACCTTGATGTAGGTGGCTCCGGAGACGACAGCGCCGAGCGCCGCCTGGGCCACCGTGCCGGGCTTGTACGGGACGTCCCCCACGGTGGCGGAGACGGGCTTGTCCGCCGGAACCGCGTCGCGGATCTCCCTGATGACCCAGGGGAAGTTCGCACCGAGCGAGCCCTCGTCGGGCTTCTTGACGTCGACGATGTCGAGGTGCTCGGCCGCCTTGGCGCAGTCGAGGGCTTCGTCGACGCCGTCCGGAGAGATGAGAAGCAACAAGGTGGAATCCCTTCCCGGCAGATACGTGGATTCGCTTGGCTCACGTGCGGTGTGCACATCATTTCCGCGGTCGTCCGGCGTCGGCAGGGCGCGCGGAGCGACACAGGGGTCGTTTCCGCCCGGCGCCCGCGCCCCGCGCAACGCGCCGTCTGCGCTGAACCACCGGCTCCCGCCTGGCCGACGGCGTGTTCCTGAGTTGCCGCGCCTCCAGGCCAAGCAGACACTGGTCGTATGACCCGCGGGCATGCCCGTGGACCGGGGGCCGGACGGGCCGAGGCCTCGCCGCCCCTGTCGCGGGTACGCCCTCCACCGTTGGTTCCGGCGATGCCGGGGCTTGTTCCGGTCGTGGGAGGAACCTGTCCACCACCTTTCCCGCAGCCCTACGCCCCTGCCTGGCGTCCTTCCTGACACTCCGGCGGCCAGGGGGCGTGCCCGGTGTCCAGAGCGGTGTGCGGGCTGCGTGCTCCGCAGCGGCCGCCCGCCCGACGCGTCGGCGTCCGCCAGGTCGCCCACGGGTCACGTCCTGGCAGGGAAGGGCAGGAAATGGGCAACGGGCACCGAGAGGGTCGCGGCCCGGCCGGCCGGCGGTCGCCGCATCAGGCCGTCCCGGCTCCGTTCCCCCGCGCTCCCGCCTCCGCGGACTCCGGGCGGGTCGGGGCCGGGGTGTGCATCGGTGTCCTGGGAGGCTTCGGACTGTGGGTGGGCGGGGAGCCCGCGGCCGTCCCCGTGGGGTCGGAGCGCGTGCTGGCATTCGTCGCCCTGTGCGCCCGGGCCGGAGTCCCCCGCCCTCTGATCGCGGGCACCTTGTGGCCGGCGTCGTCCGAGCACAGTGCACACGCCAATCTCCGCTCGGCCCTGGCACGCCTGCACCACGCCGGCCGGCAAGCCCTGGAGATCGGCCCGGCCGAGGTACGTCTGGCCTCCGACACCACCGTCGACCTCCACGACGCCCGCCGGACCGCCCACCGCATCCTCGACCCCGCCGAGGCCGGCCGGCTCCCGGGCTCCTGCGTCCTGGACGCGGTCGATGCCCTCTCCGCCGATCTGCTGCCCGGCTGGTACGACGACTGGGCGCTGCTGGAAGCCGAGGACTGGCGGCAGCTGCGCATGCACGCCCTGGAGACGCTGGCCGAGCGGCTGATCACGGCGCGACGGTATGCCGAGGCCGTCACCGCCGCGCACGCGGCCGTGCACGCCGACCCGTTGCGCGAGAGCGGCCAGGTGTGTCTGATCCGCGCCCACCTGGCGGAGGGCAACCCCTCCGAGGCCCTGCACGCGTTCGCCCGCTACGGCCGGCGCCTGCACGACGAACTGGGGCTGGAGCCGACCGAGCGGCTGCACCGGCTGGTCGCCGGCCTCGCCCGGTCACGCCACCGTGACGGCCGGTCCGGACGGTGAGGGGCATGACCGCATCGAGCACCGGCGTGATGATCATCCGGGTCTGGGTGGAGGAAGGCTCCGACCAGCCCCTGCGGGCGCATGTCCGCGTGACCGCCGACATCGCTTCTGGCGTCGAGCGCAGCATGACGCTCACCCGGGTCGATGCCGTGTGCCGGGTGATCCAGGAATGGCTGGAGGAGATGCTCACCGACCGCGACGGAGGGTGACGGCCCGGGACCGGGGCCACGCGACCGTCACACGGCGGTGACGCTTCGGCCGGAAGACTCGCTCCTGGGAGTTCCCCGCGGAATGTCGCCCGTCGAGGAGATCTCCTGTGCACCGCACCCCCGAGGAGGAAGCCATGGCCGCCCCCATGTCAGCAGACCGGTTTCTCGACGCGCTGCGCGCCGAAGGGCTCACCGTCGTCGAGCACCGGTCGTGGCGCACCCACAACCGCAACCACAAGGGCCCCTGGGGCCCCGTGAACGGGGTGATGGTCCATCACACGGTCACCTCTGGCACGTCGAGCAGCGTCCAGTTGTGTTACGACGGGCACTCCGGCCTGCCCGGGCCGCTGTGCCACGGAGTCATCGCCAAGGACGGCACCGTGCACATGGTCGGCAACGGCCGCGCCAATCACGCGGGGCTCGGGGACGACGACGTCCTGCGCGCAGTGATCGACGAGGTGGCCCTGCCGCCCGACAACGAGGCCAACACGGACGGCAACCAGCACTTCTACGGCTTCGAGGCGATCAACCTCGGCGACGGCATCGACCCCTGGCCCGAGGTGCAGCTGGAGGCGATCGCGAAGGCGGCCGCCGCTGTCTGCCGGGCACACGGCTGGACCGAGCGCAGTGTGATCGGTCACCTGGAGTGGCAGCCCGGCAAGATCGACCCCAAGGGCTTCACCATGGCCTCGATGCGCGGCCGGATCAAGAACCGCCTGAGCGCCGTCCTGACCGGAACCCACGCTGGGCCATAGGGCCCCGGCTCCGCCGGCGGCACACGCGTACAACGTGTGCGAACCGTTACGAGCTCATTCACAAGGAGGGATGGTCAATGGCCACGCGTCTGGTGGTCTGTTGCGACGGGACATGGAATGTCGCGGACCAGCCGAGCAAGACGAACGTCGCCAAGGTCGCCCTGTCCGTGCGCGCCGGATCCGTTGCCGGCACGGAGCAACGCGTCTACTACCACAGCGGTGTCGGCAGCCGGCGGGGGGAGCGCCTGCGGGGCGGCGCGTTCGGTGTGGGGTTGTCCCGGAACGTCGTGGACGCCTACCGGTTCCTCGTCGAAGCGTACGAGCCCGACGACGAGTTGTTCCTTTTCGGCTTCAGCCGCGGTGCGTTCACCGCCCGCAGCCTGGCGGGGCTGGTACGCAACAGCGGCATCCTGCGCCGGGACCACGCCGACCGGATCCCCGAGGCCTGGGCTCTGTACCGTGACCGGATCGAGAAACCGAACGGTGCCGCCGCCACGCTGTTCCGCCGCTCGTACGCGTATGAGACGGAGATCAGGTTCATCGGCGTGTGGGACACGGTCGGCGCCCTGGGTATCCCCGTTCCGGACACGGCATGGCTGCAGCCGACGGCGACCCGGTTCAATCACCGCTGGGCGTTCCACGACACCGAGCTGAGCAGCTGGGTCAAGGCGGCGTTCCACGCACTGGCCACCGACGAGCAGCGGTCGGCGTTCCGGCCGACACTGTGGCATCAGAAGGCCGGTTCAGCGGCGTCGGGCCAGGAGCTGAAGCAGGTGTGGTTCGCCGGGGTTCACTGCGATGCCGGTGGTGGATACAAGGAAACGGGACTGTCCGACATCACGCTCCTGTGGATGGTCGATCAGGCCCGCAGGCACGGGCTGGAGTTCGACGCCGATGTGCTGAGCACGGCCGGCCCACCGGTCATGCAGCCTCGGGAGAGCGTCGACTTCCGCGTACGGCCGGACGCTTCGGGCGCTCTGCACGTCTCGCGGACGGGCATGTACCGACTGGCCGAGCCGCTGCACCGGCCGCTCGGTGAGGCGGTGAACGACGCAGGCGAGCCCGACGGCAACGAGTTCCTTTCGGTTCCCACGAAGGAGCGCTACGACCAGAACACGGGCTACCGGCCGCCGGAGCTGGTGCGCTATCTGAGCAGGCAGGAGCGGGTCCGGCTGGAGCCCGTCCTGTTGCCGGGCCTCTCCGCGGGCCTGCCACCCATGCCACCGGCGCCGACCGGCCCGGGAACGGCGGTCGACACGCACGACGGACTCGACCGCCCCACGTGACGCCCCGCGGGGCGACCCGGGATCCACGTCCCCGTCCGGTCGGCAGTCGAGCCCGGAGATTTCCAGCGGACCACCCGGTACTTCCCGAACGGCGTGCCCGACAGACCGACCACGTGCCTCCTCGCACACATGCGGGCCGCCGGACGACGTCACGGTCGGCTTCTCTGTCCGGCGGCTCCACGATGATCCATGGGCGGATGCTCATGACCACAGACGCGGACCAGAGCGGGCATCACGCACGCGGAGCCACCCCGTCTGCCTCCAGGCGGGTCGCACCGACGAGCGCACGCTCCGGCCCGTGCCACTCGGGGCCCTAGCGGGACACCGTTCGCCGGCCGTCCCCCGGGTGGGCCAGGTCGTAGGGACGGGGGTACGGAGCCGGGTGGTACGGGAGGTAACGGGGCTCGGACGCCGGATCCGCAGCCTCGGCGAGGGAGTTCAGGGTGGTGGGCGAGGTGTCCCAGCGCCCGGTGTCCAGGCGGTGTTCCAGCGCGTGCAGTGCGCCGGTCATCTCGCCCGGGGTGAAGGTGCAGTGTCCGGGGCCGTCGACGTACGCCTGGCGCAGCAGCGGACCGGAGCCCGCGGCGCCGGCGGCCCGCCGGTAGGCGCTCTCCGCCTGTACGGGGATCAGCGCATCGCCGGTGGTGTGGATCGTCAGCTGGGGATCGGACAGCCGGCCGGTGAGCGCGCTGGTGCGGCTCATCCACCGCACGGCATCGGGGTCGGCGGCGATCCGTGGCGCGCGGTTCAGGGCGGCGAGGTCGGCCCGCAGGGACGCTCCGGCCTCCTTGTACAGCTCGCTCACCTCCTTGAACAGCGGCGACCGGCGCAGCATGGCGGTGTAGTCGACGCCGGTGTTCCAGGACGGATTGCCGCCGGCACGGCTCTCCGCCTCCTGCCGCCAGCCGAAGGCGGGCTGCTGGAGGAGTCCGCGGACGGCCGCGTACTGGTTGGCCTGCCGGCCGGCCCAGTCCGTCGGGCCCGGTTCGGTCTGGGTGGGGGAGTTGTAGCCGGGGATGTTGTGCAGGGCGGCGGCCAGGGCGATGCGGGCGCGGCCCTCGGGGGTGCGCTGGGCGGCGTCGGTCGCCGCCGTCAGTGCGTCGGAGGCGGCGCGGGCATCGCCCTGGCCGGTGAATCCGGTGAGCCGGACGCCGGAGCCGGGGGCGAGCAGGGTGTGCAGCGCGAACACCGGGTCGAGCGTGCTGTTCCAGTTGGCGACCCCGCCCTGCACCAGGCCGCACATCGACAGGGAGCCGTCGAAGCGGTCGCCGTGCCGCTCGGCGAGTGCCGTGGTGACGAGGCCGCCGTAGGAGGTGCCCCAGGCGAGCGTCCGCCGGGCCGTGCCGTACCGCTCGGTGAACAGGTCCAGTGTGGCGAGCTGGTCCGGAACCGCTTCCGTCAGGGCCCACCCGGTCGTCGCGTAGGACGAGCCGACGAGCGCGTACCCCGCCGCCAGCAGCTTGCCGCGGGTGTCGGTGTCGGGCGCGTTGCGGGCCGGGTTCGGGGAGCCGGACGGTGTGTAGCCGTGGCTGTAGAGCAGGACGGTGCCGTTCCAGCCGGCGGGCACGTCCATCACGTAGGCGGCCCCGGAGGGGAGCCGTCCCTCGACGTGGGCGTCGGCGGGGGCGGCGGCCTGCGCGGGCAGGGCGGTCACCGCGAGCAGGGCGGCGGCCGACAGGGCCAGACGGGTCCTCAACGGGGGGTTCCTTCCGGTGCGGGGGACGGTGCGACGGCCCGCGGCACGGACGCGTCGAGACGGGCGGTGCGCGTCTCGCGCATCCGCCACACGGTGACGCCGGTGATCGCGGCGCCCGCGCACAGCAGCAGGGCGACGGGTGTGCTGCCGCCGCCGGACGAGGCGACGAGGCTGCTCGCGATCAACGGTGAGAAGCCGGCGCCGATCAGGGTTGCCGCCTGGTAGCCGAGCGAGGCGCCGGTGTAGCGGACCTCGGTGCCGAACAGCTCGGTGAGCAACGCGCCGAGCGGCCCGTACATCGTGGACTGGGCGACGCCGTGGCCGAGGACCAGGGCGAGGATCAGCAGGCCGGGCGAACCGGAGTCCACCAGGGCGAGCACCGGGAACGCGAGGGCGGCGCAGGCGACGGCGCCGACGAGGACGACGGGGCGCCGGCCGATCCGGTCGGAGAGCGCGGAGGCGGCCGGCAGGACGGCGAGGGCCACGCAGGAGGCGACGGTCACGGCGGTGAGGACCTGCGGGCGACTGTAGCCCTGGTCCACGGCGTACGAGATCATGAAGCCGGTCAGCAGCGACTGCGCGGTGAACGCGCCGATGCCGACGCAGGCGGCCAGCAGCACCGTCTTCGGCCGGCGCAGCACCTCCAGGACCGGCGGGCGGGCCACCGGTTCCCGCTTGCCCTGCGCGAACAGGGGGCTCTCCGCGACCTTCAGCCGCACGAACAGGCCGACGGCCAGCAGGACGACACTGAGCAGGAACGGCACCCGCCAGCCCCAGGAGCGGAAGTCGTCGTCGGGCAGGGCGGAGACGAGGGCGACGACGCCGGCGGAGAGCACGGAGCCGAGCGGGGCGCCGAGCTGGGTGAAGCTGGACCACAGGCCGCGCCGGTCGCCCTGGGTGCTTTCGGCGTGTTCGACGACCATCAGGGTCGCGCCGCCCCATTCGCCGCCGATGGCGAGCCCTTGTACGACGCGCAGGGCGACCAGCAGCACCGGTGCCCACACGCCGATCGCGCCGTACGTCGGCAGCAGTCCGATGAGGAAGCTGCCGCCGCCCATCAGGGCCATGGTCAGCAGCATCATCGACTTGCGGCCGATGCGGTCGCCGAAGTGGCCGAAGACTATGCCGCCCAGGGGCCGGGCCGCATAGCCCGCGGCGAAGGTGCCGAAGGCGGCGATGGTGCCGACCGCGGGGTCGGCGCCGGGGAAGAACAGCTCGCCGAAGACCAGCGCGGCGACGGTGCCGTAGACGAGGAAGTCGTAGAACTCGACGGTGGTGCCGAGCAGGCCGGACAGCGCGGCGCGGCGCAACTGCCGGTATTCCGGGGACGGTTGACGGGAGGGGGACGGCTGCACGGTGAGCTCCCTGGGGGACGGGACGGTGCCGGTACCCGGTGAAGTTAGGCAGTAAATCTTCAGCCGTCAATCATTTGCACAACATCGGGCCGGACGTCGGCGCCGCATCAGCAGCGCGTGCGGGATGTGGCGCTCCGCCGCGTCGAGTGGGCCGTGACGCAGGCGCAGCCCGGACTCCTGGGGCGAGGCGTTGAGCGTCGGATCGGAGGACGGCGCCGAGCCGGGGCGGTACTCGGAGCCTGTCGCGGTACTACGCCTGTGCCTCGCGCACGGGCACCAGGTCGAGCAGCCGCCGCGCAGCGTCCCGGGCGGGCGGGGTCAGCCGGTCGTGCACCGTCCGGAACGTCTTCTCGGCCCGCTCGGCCGGCCAGTCGTCCGGCAGGTGCTCGACCGGCAGCCGGGGATCGCGGCGGATGAGCCCGAGCCACTCCGTCTGGATCCGCAGCCGCAGCACAAGCGCCTCGTCGCCGTCCGGCGTCCGCTCCGCGCAGGGCTGCCAGTGCCGGACGAAGGCCTCGTACGACGCCGAGAGGTCGGGCAGCTCCCAGGTCTCCTCGATCATCGCGCCGATGTCCATGCCGGCGTCGGCGCGCGCACGGAACACCTTGACATGGGCGGACAGGCCCAGCTCCGCCACCAGCGACGACACGTCGACCTCGCCGGGCGCGATCCACAGCCCGTTGAACAGCGGCCCGAACCCGGCCCAGGTCAGCTGGGAACGCAGGTCGTGCCGCTGGCGCTGCCAGGACTCCGGCAGCGAGAAGCCGAGCATCGTCCAGGTACCGTCCCACTGCCGGTTGACGGCGCCGGTGTGCCAGATGCGCCGCTCGCCGTCGCGCAGGACGGCCTCCGCGCGTTCGGTCACCCCGAAGTACATGCGGCGGCCCTCGCGTTGGCGGCGCAGCAGCCCCCGGCCCACCATGCGGGTCAGCGTCGAACGGGTCGCCTGCTCACCGATCCCGGCCCGCGCGAAGACGTCGATCAGGCTGCCGGAGTACACGCAGACGTCCCGGCCCAGCATCTGGTCGCCCAGGAAGGTCAGCATCAAGGACTGCGGCCGCAGCGAGTCGTCACGCATCACGCGGCCACCGTACCTCCGGCCGAGGCGCGCCCTGCGCGACGGTCCGGGTCCGAGGAAGCCGTGCAGCGTGGCAGAACCGTGCGGTCCTCGGGACGAGGGTCCACCTGGACAACACATCTGCCCGGCGCTGAGGCGTCTGCTCGACGCCACCGGGACACTGCCACGACTGCCCGCGGGTCAGGCCCCGGGAACAGGACCGCCGGGCCGGAACCGCTCCACCCCGACGATGTGCCGCACCTTGACCGGTCGCACGATCACCGCGACGCGCTGCTCCCCCGGCATGATCCATTCGAAGCGCTCACTGCCCAGGTACTTCCGGGCCAACCGGTCCATCCGCTCGTGTGCCTCCTCGCCCTCGACGAAGCGGGACACCACACCGCTGATCTGCACGCGGTCGAAGGGATCGGTGGCGTCGGCGTGCGACAGGTACACGCGGGGGTCGCGGCGCAGGTTCTCCTCCTTCACCCGGCCCACCGACGTGTTGAAGGTCAGCTCTCCCTCCCCTTCCAAGTCCACCCACATCGGGCTGACTTGCGGCGCCCCGTCGGCGAACACGGTGCCGACGTACCAGATGTTGGGAGCTTGCAGGCGGGCACGGACGGCTTCGTCGAATATCGCGGTCATTCCGCGAGGCTACCAACCATGATCGACAAGGCTGGGACGACCGGTGCGTGTCGGTCCGTACGCGCGCACGCGCTCCTTGCAGCCCGAACAGGATGAGAAGCTCGACCGCGCCGTGGTCGTGGGACCGGGATCCCGGAACGCGGTCCCCGAGCGCGCGGGCAGTCGCCGCGGACATGGACCGGGCCCCGGCGACATGGACGGTCGAGCGGGCCGACGCACCCCGGCGGACCACGACCGGACCGGGCGGACGCACCGCCGAAGTCGCCGACCACGTGGCACGACCGGCCGCTGATCCCACGGCGGCCGGCTGCGGGTCCCGGCGGTCACTCAGCCCCGGCCGGCAGGTCTTGGCCCTGGGCGAGTGACTGTTCGGTCCAGATGACTTTGCCGTGTCTCGCATAGCGCACGCCCCACCGGTCGGCGAGCTGAGCCACGAGGAACAGGCCCCGGCCGCCCTCGTCGAATTCGGCCGCCTGGACCACGCGCGGCGCGGTACTGCTCGCGTCGCACACCTCGCAGATCAGGACGTGGTGCCGAAGGAGTCGAACGGTGACGGGCGGCGCGCCGTACCGTACGGCGTTCGTGATCAGTTCACTGAGGACGAGTTCGGTGGTGAAACCCGTGTCGTCGAGTCCCCAGCTCTCCAGTTGCCGCATGCACTGGGCGCGGACGGCACCGACTGCCGCGAAGTCGGAGGGAACGTTCCACTGAGCCATGTTCTCGGTCGGGAACCGACGGGTGGCCGCCACGAGCAGGGCGACATCGTCGCGCGACCTGTCCGGCACCATGGCGTCGATGACGGTACTGCACGTGCTCTCGCAGCTCGGCCCAGTGCGGGCGAGGACCGACCGCAGCACCTCCAGTCCGGTGTCGATGTTCCTGCTCCGGCTCTCCACCAGCCCGTCGGTGTAGAGAACCAGGCGGCTTCCTTCCGGAATGGCGATCTCGGCGGTCTGGAACGGAACGCTCCCCAGGCCGAGCGGCAGATTCGCCGGCACGTCGACGAACTCCACCGAGCCGTCGGGCAGGACGAGTGCGGGCGGTGGGTGCCCGGCGGCGGCGACGGCACACCGGCCGCTGGTCGGATCGTAGACGGCGTACACCAGGGTCGCGCCGGTGACGGCCTGCTCCTCGCCGTCTGCCTGATCTGCGGCGTCCAGGCGTTTGACGAGTTGGTCGAGATGGAACAGGAGGTCTTCCGGGGGCAGATCGAGAGCCGAGAAGTTGAGGACCGCGGTTCTCAGTCTGCCCATGGTGGCCGCAGCCTGCAGACCGTGCCCGACCACATCGCCCACCACCAGGGCCACCCGGGCCCCCGACAGGGGGATGGCGTCGAACCAGTCACCGCCGACACCTGATCGGGCCGGGAGATAGCGGTGGGCCACCTCCACGGCGTCCTGTCGGGGCAGGTCCCGCGGCAGCAGGCTGCGCTGAAGCGACACGGCGGTGGCGTGCTCCCGTGTGTAGCGGCGCGCGTTGTCGATGCACACCGCCGCGCGGGCCGTCAGTTCCTCCGCGGGCGAGACATCGTCCGGCTGGAACGGAGGGTGAGGACCACGCCAGAACATGACGAAGCCCAGTACCACTCCCCGCGCACGCAGCGGCACCGTGATGAGTGAGTGGAAGCCCAGTTCGAGAAGGCGCTGTGCGCCTTCCGGATCCGGTGTCCGCCAGTCCTGTGACCGTGCCAGATCAGGCACCAGAACAGCGTCCTCCCCCTCGATCGCCTGTCGCTGCTGGGCGAGCGGCCCGTACTCCAGGCTGCTGCCCGCCTCGTGCCAGGGCCAGGATTCGACCGCCCCGCGCACCGCCGCGCGCCGCACCGACGACGCGACGCCCGGTGCGGGTTCGTCCCCGCGCAGCACCGGCTCGAAGAGGTCGACGGTGACCACGTCCGCGAACTGCGGGACGACGAGATCCGCGAGCTCCTCGGCGGTGCGCACCACGTCCAGGGTGCTGCCGATCTCCGCGCTCGCCCGGTACAGCAGTTCCAGTCGCTCGCGTGCCACGTCCACTCGCCCGGCGAGAGCGCGGAGCTCGGTGGTGTCACGCAGCGTGGCGACGCCACCGGTCGGGCCGCGCCCGTCACGGTTGGTCCGGCGCACATTGACCGCGAGCAAGCGGCCGCCCACCAGCTGAACGGCATCGTCCACACTCTCCTCGGACGCCAGGAGCCGCACCATCGAGGGAGGCAGGCCAAGGTTCCGCAGCGGTCGCTGTTCCGCATCCGCAGGGAGTTGCAACAGCCGCCGTGCCTCGTCGTTGACCAGCAACAACCGGCCGTCCTCCCCGATCACCAGGACCCCCTCGCGCGCCGCATGCAGCACCGCGTCATGGTGCTCGTACATGCGCGTCACCTCGGTCGGCCCGAGCCCGTGCGTCTGCCGGCGCAACCGCCGGCTCACCAGCCACGCCGCGCCCGTGGCCAACGCCAGTGACCCCGCGGCACCGGCTGCCAGCAGCGGAAGTTGCCGGTAGAAGGTGCCGCTCACCGTGCTGATCTCCAGGCCGGCCGTGACTATGCCCACGACCCTCCGGTCCGCATCGGTGACCGGCACGACCGCGCGCACGGCGTCCGTCGGCGCTCCCCTGAACAGTTCGGTGTAGGACTCGCCGGCGAGTGCCCGGCTGAAATCGCCACTCGCTCGCTTGCCGATCAGGTCGGGCCGGGCGTCGGTGTAGCGGACACCGTCCCGGTTGAGGACGGCGACGAAGTCCACGCCTGACGTCCGACGTGCTCTTTCGGCCATCGGCTGCA
This sequence comes from Streptomyces flaveolus, assembly GCF_044765825.1. Classification (NCBI taxonomy): domain Bacteria; kingdom Bacillati; phylum Actinomycetota; class Actinomycetes; order Kitasatosporales; family Streptomycetaceae; genus Streptomyces; species Streptomyces flaveolus. The sequence goes on from NZ_JBIWKU010000002.1 coordinate 528,634, forward strand.
GTACGGCTGTCGGGTCCGGGCTCTGCAGCGCCGCCGCGACACCGGGAGAACTGGCGAAGCCCGCCGCCACGGCAAGCGCTTCGTGCCGCGCCCCGCGCACCGCGTGACTCCGCGTCTCGTACACCAGTGTGGTGTCGCTCAGTGCGGCCAGTAGCAGCACGATCAGCAACTGCAGCACGAAGACCTGCGCCGCAACGCTGTGCAGCCCCGGTTTTCGTGGTCTCGGTGACGCGCCGCTCGTCCCCTCACGCATTCACCAGTTTTAGCACCTCTTGGTCCGTTATCGCCGAACAAGAGGGGGTGCGGCATCCCGGCCTGAGTGGCGGCGAGGCCCTGGCGGCGTCAGCGGGCGAGCGCCTTGACGGCGGTCAGGTCCTCCCCGGTCAGTTCCGCGATGCGGTGCGCCGGCACACCGGCCGCCAGCGCGCGGGTGAGCAGTGCTTCGCGGCCGTCCGCGCAGGAACGGTAGGCCAGCAGCTCCTCCTCCAGGCGTGCGGCGTTCTCCGGCGCGGCACGGTGACGCAGACGGCTCAGTTCCTCCTCGCCGAGGGGGACGGGCAGCCGCTCGGCGCCCTCCGGGATGGACTGCGTCTCCTCCGGCGGCAGCAGACGCAGCGCGGGGGACGAGGCGGTGACACCCTGCGCGTCGAGCCAGGCGCGTACGGCGGGAGTCTGCATGCAGGCCAGCTCCCCGAGGGCCGCGGGAGGCGTTCCGAGCGTCAGGTCCGGGCCGTCCAACAGGACGAGGTAGGCGTCGTCGGTCATCTTCTCTTTCCTTGCAGGGGAAGGCGGGTCGGATCCGCAGGCCTTCCCTATACCCACCGCGGGCCGCCTCATCGGGGTGATCTTCTTTGATCCGGCGAATAGTAGCCATAGACATAGTCGCCATGTACTCTATCTGCATGAGCAAGGGTTCACCCGGCCACACGCCCGGCTTCCTGGTATGGCGGCTCGCCAACAAGTGGCGCGTCGCGGTCGATCGTGCCGTGGCTCCGCTCGGCCTCACCCACGCGCAGTACTCACTGGTGGCATCGCTGTACGGCATGCAGCGCACCGGTGAGCGGCCCAGTCAGCGCCGGCTCGCCGACCACACCGGCCTGGAGGCGCTGTACGTCTCCAAGCTGGCGCGCGCCCTGGAGTCGGCCGGCCTGATCGAGCGCACCCGCGATCCCCGCGACCCGCGCGCTGTGCAGCTCGCTCTCACCGAGCAGGGCCGGACCGTCACGCGGCAGGCCATCGCGGTGGTCCACGACCTGCTGCAGCAGTTGCTGGAGCCGCTCGACGGCCTCGAGTCCGCACGGACGCGCGCGTTCACGGACGAACTGAGGGCCCTGCTCGACGCACCTCTCGCACCTTCCGTACCGAACGACGAAAGCACTGAGGGGACCACACCATGACCACCACCGCACCCGTCGCCGACTCACGCGCCCTCGGCCTGGCCCACTACGCCGCCCGCGGCGTCCTGGAGCACGTCCTGGCCCGGCACGGCGTCACGTTCCAGCAGCAGATCGCGCTGCGCGCCGCCGTCACCGCCGCCGCCCCGCAGACGGCGGACGATCTCATCACCCAGGTCCGAGCCACCCTCAAGGCCGATCCGGTCGCCGTCCGCGCCACGCTCGACGAACTGCTGGCCGAGCGGCTTCTCGTCGCGGACGGTGCGCACCTGCGCCCCTCGGACGCGGGGCGCGAGCTGCTCGCCGCCGTCGGCGCGGAGACCGCCCCCTTCACCGCACGTATCTGGGGTGGGATCCCCGCCGACGACCTCGCGGCCGCCGGCCGCGTCCTCGCCCTGGTCACCGAGCGTGCCGACGCGGAACTCACCGCGCTGACCGCCTGACCACCGAGCGAGCCGATCAGGGGCCCGTGGCGACCCGCAGGGCATCCCACACGGCTCGGTTCACCGGGTGGTTGTGAAGGGCGGTCGCCTCCGCGGCGGAAAGCACTGCGGGGCTTCAGCCGAACGATCGTCCCCGCAGGTATGAGATGAGGCCCGGGGTCACAGTCCCCTTCACAACCACACCCCCCACAACGCTCACGGCCACGCCGGCATTCCGCGCGGACCCCGGCCAGGTGTGAGGGGTGGATGTGGGTGGTCAGCCGATGTTCCAGGTGAAGCTGCCGCCGTTGTTGGCCGCGACGGCGAACATCACGATCATGAGGACGATGTCGACCACACCGAGGCCGATGTCCCACTTCGCCATCGCGGAGCCGGTCTGACGCAGCGCCACGGCACCGAAGATGATGGCCAGCGGGCCGAGGATGATCGGCAGGAAGAACAGGCCGACGATGCCGCAGACCAGACCCGCGATGGCCAGCCCGCTCGTCCGGCTCGTCTTGTGCGCGCTCGTTCGGCTGTAGGACGACATCGTTATCTCCCAAACTGTCGCGGTTGGCTTCTTTTGCTCCTTCGGTTCCTGTCTGATTGCCCGTCCCGGCCGATGCATGCCTGCGCTGCCCGGGTCAAGTACTGCCGACCGCTGGGAAGTTGCCGTGAACTACGAGGTCGACGCGTCCTCGGCGGACATGACGACGGCCGCCAGATCAGTGCCCGCTCGCAGTAGCGCCACGGTCCTCGCAGCGATCTGGTCAAGACGCTGCCGCAGGATGCACTGGGTCGCTTCCACGCCGTCGAGCCGGTGCAGGGACCCCATGACGTCGCGCACCGCGGGGATGCCGTAGCCGCTGCCGCGCAGGGCCGCAACGATCCGGGCCGCCCTGATCGCCGAGAGCCCATAGCGACGTGCTCGCAGGGAGGTCACCCGCTCGGGAACCACCAGTCCTTCCTGCTCCCAGAACCGCAGGGCCGAGGGACGCACACCGAGTGCGCCGGCGAGCTCCGTGATCGTCATGACATCACCCTCGCGCTCGAACTCGCCGGCCTCCGCTTCGCTTTGGATCGCACGCAGCGCTTGTTGCGCGCGCAGGGCCTCGTCCCGTTCCCGTGCGAGACGGACGTGGACCGCGTTGATCGCCGAGGCTGCCGTCGCCATGGTCTCTGTTCGCAGCTCCGCGAGCATCTGCCGGGCCGCGACCGGCCCGACAGCACAGGCAAGTCCCCGGTAGGCGCGAAGAGCCTGCACGTGAAGAGGCGTATAGGAGCGGTAGCCGTTCTTCGATCGTGCGGCCGGGGGAATGACTCCCAGCCGCTCCAGGTCGCGAACCTGTTGCACCGAGTAACCCGACTCTCTGGCGACCTCGACCGTCCGGAGCGGCACTCGCTGCGAACCGTTCGTGGTCTCGCGCACCGGTCAACCCCACATAAGCACTTGAAGGACATGCTTGAACCATGAGTATGGAACAGATCATCGCGACCGTGCGAGCCTTCGACGGCGCGCTCGTCCTTGCCCCGGAGCAGGGAGGCGACCTCCCCGAGATCGCGTGGGGAGACGCGTTCTTCTACTACTCCCCCGACGGCCAGGTACCTCACCACGTCCAGCCGTACGGGACGATCATCACCAAGGACTACCCCGGCGACACCGCTTCCGACCTTGACCCTCCGGGCCGCTGGCGTGTCAACATCCACGTCGACCGTGCGACGTTCCAGCAGCTCACAGGTGAGGCGCCACGCAGCCTCAGCCGCTCCCGCGACCACGCGGCCGCCGACACGGTGATGCCCCACCCGGTGTACGGCGAGCTCGGCTGGATCTCCGTCGTCACACCCGGGGAGCGGACGACGGACACCGTTCTGCGGCTTCTGCGCGGCGCGCACGACGCCGCTCGTGCGCGGTTCGCGCGACGACACGAACAGACAGCCACTGGAGACTGACCCTCACGGTCCGGCCTTCCGCTCCCGCCCCTGCCGCGAAGGGCCGTGCCGGCCGGCCGCTGTCAGCTCTGCTTGATCGCGGAGATGTCCAGCTCCAGGACGATCTTGTCCCCGACCAGCACGCCGCCGCCTTCCAGGGGCGCGTTCCAGGTCACACCGAAGTCCTTGCGGGAGATGGTCACCGATCCCTCCAGACCGACCCGCTGGTTGCCGAAGGGGTCGACGGCGCTGCCCGTGTACTCGACGTCGATGCCGACCGGACGGGTGGTGTCCTTGATGGTGAGGTCGCCGGTGACACGGAACTCGGTGTCGGAGAGCGGCTCGACCGAGGTGCTCCGGAAGGTGATGTCGGGGTAAGTGGGGGCGTCGAGGAAGTCGTTGGTCCGCAGGTGCTGGTCACGCTGTTCGACGCCGGTGTCGATGCTTTCGGTCTTGATCACGACCTGGGCAGTGGAGCGGGCCGGCTCGGCGCCGTCCAGGCGGGCGGTGCCCTCGAACTGGTGAAACGCACCGCGGACCTTGGTCACCATGGCATGGCGGGCCACGAAGCCGATCCGGCTGTGGGCGGGATCGAAGACGTAGTCCCCGGTGAGGTCGGCGAGGTCGGTGGTCGTCAAGGTTCCTCCATGGGGCTTGAAGGCCGACGGTCGGCCTGGATCGTTGGCGCTCCACGCTAGGGCTTGGCCGCTTCACGGCTGACCGGACACGCGGGCCTGTCGCGAACCCTTACGGGACCTCGGCAAGGAAGCCGCGGACCGCGTGCGCGGAGCCGGTCGGGTCGGGGGCACACGGAGTGGTCCGTCTTTCGCGGTTCACGCTCGGCACCTCGGGCCTGTCCGGCCGGTCCCTGGGCGACGATCTTGACCTCAAGTCGACTTGAGGCATCAGAGTGATCCGCATGAACGCCGAAACCGCAGACGTCAACTCCATCAAGCAGGTCGTGGCCACCGTCGAGCGCACGCAGCGCGCCAAGGACGCGGAGGGATTCCTGCGCTGTTCCATCCCGATGCCGTCTGGACGACCGCCCACGGCAAGGTCCTCATCGGCTTCGATGCCATCGCCGAGTTCACGCGCGCCGTGCTGCCCACCGCGAGCTGGGACGGTGAGGTCACCTACGAGGCAGTGCACACGCAGTTCCTGCGGCCCGATGTGGCGGCCGTCAAGGTCCGGCAGATCTACCACTCGGCAGAGGGCGACACGGAAGGCGCTCCGCTCTACGTCATGACCAAGCAGGATGACGGAAGGTGGCTGCTGCACGCCTGCCAGAACACCGAGGTGCAGGTCGGTTGAGCCGAGGCGATCCGGCCGGACCGGTCGACCCACCCGGTCCGCGTAGTTCCTCGACAAGCGTGCCCGTCGCCTGGGCAGGTCCGGTCAGGGCGTTGTCAGCGCGCCGCCACCGGTCGACACGAGCTCGCTCAGACGCCGCTGGGTCTCGCGGAGTTCCGCTTGTCTGGCGTCAAGGCGTCTGGCCAGGGAGTCCAGTTCAGCCCGCAGATCCGGGCACATCTCCAGTGCCATGCCGTGATCGCCGGTACGAACGCAGTCGGAGTACCGCTGGATGGTCGAGGTTCCCAGGCCGGCGGAGATCATCGCCCTGATCTGCGCCACGCGGGTGACGTCGGATGCCGAGTAGTCCCGGTACCCGCTGCTGTTGCGGGCCGGGACCAGGAGTCCTCGGTCCTCGTAGTGACGCAGCGCTCGCGCGCTCACGCCGGTCCGCGCGGCGAGTTCGCTGATCAGCACCGTCGGTTCCTCCTCATCGTCTTGACCTTCACGCTGACGTGAAGCCGTACCGTCCTGCGGCATGACACCTGGAACAACCCGGCAGCGTGCCTCGATCATCCACGGCTACGGCGCGACCCCCGAGGACCACTGGTTCGGCTGGCTGGCCGGGCAACTGCGAGCGGACGGCATCCCGACCACGATCCCGGCCCTTCCGAACCCGCAGGACCCGGATCCCGAGCAGTGGACGGACGCCGTACGCACCGAACTGGGCACGCTCGACGCGCACTCGATCGTCGTCGCGCACAGCCTGGGCTGCCTGACCGTGCTGCGCCATCTGCGCTCCCTGCCGAGCCCCTGGCGCCTCGGCACGCTCGTGCTGGTCGCCGGCTTCGTCGATCGACTGCCCGCGCTGCCGGAGCTGAACGCCTACATCGGACACGGCTGTGACGTGGCAGGACTCAGCGACCACATCGACCGGCTCACGATCATCCGGTCGGACGCTGACCCGTACGTACCGCCCGGTCACACCGACCGCCTCGCCGACCTCCTCGGAGTCCCCGCACGCATAGTCCCCGGAGGCGGTCACTTCCTCGCTTCCGACGGCATCACTTCACTGCCCGAAGTCCGAGAAGCCATCGTGTGGTGACGGCACAACGTTCGCGGGCCACCGGCATCCACGTCATGGATCGGCGGCATCAGCACTTTCCATGAGCCAGGGGATTCCGCCGGGCCCGAGTCCACCGCACAGTGGCGCGTAAGCCACCTACCGGTGCGTCCTTCACCTGTGCGAGAGGACTCCTCCATGCCCGATTCCCGGTCGGACACGCTGCGGCGCGTCATCAGCGTCGCCCCGGCCCACCGTTTCCCGTCCGCCGCACCGAGTGTCGTACGCGTCGCCGCCGGGGCCGTCATGGCGGTCCACGGCATCGACAAGCTCGTCGACGGGCCGGCCGGGTTCGGCGCCTTCCTGGGCAGTATGAGTGTCCCCGCGCCGACGCCGATGGGGTGGGCGGTGGCGGTCGGGGAGACCCTCGGCGGCCTGCTGCTCGTCGGCGGACTGCTGTCGCGGCTCACGGCGCTGCTCCTGGCCGTCCATCTGTGCGCGGCGATCGCACTGGTCAACGCGGACACCGGCTTCGTGACACCCCAGGAGGGTGCGGCGAGCGGGGCTGGTGCGGAGTTCCCGCTGATGATGGTGGCTGCGTTTCTCGTCGTGCTGCTGGCCGGGCCGGGGCCGCTCGCGCTCGACCGCTGCCTCGGCATCGAGAACCCGCCGACGGCCCGTCGTGCCCCCGCTGCCACGCGGCCGTCCGCGCTGCGCGCGTCCGTCGCCAGCGGCGTGATCGGGGGTGTCATCGGCGCGGTGATGAGCGCCTTGGCCAACTACCTGGTTGTCGGCGTTCCTTCCGGCGCCGGGGCGAACGCCGCCAACCACGCCGTGTCCGGGCTGATCAGCGGCTTCCTCGCCGGGTTCCTCGGTCTGCTGACACATCAGCGCAAGCACGGCGCAGCGGCACAGTCCGACGCCGCGGACTCCCCGCCGGCGCACGCGACCTCACCGCTCCCCGAGGTGTGACCGACCGCGCCGGAAAGCTCGTCGCGGGCGAGGGACCTGCCCGCTCTCTGCGGCGGGCGGAGGTGAGGCTCCGCACCCGGGTGCGGGTACGACGTCACCGGCGCACCCTGGAGACAGGGCGAGCGGCACCCCGCGCCGGTCCACCGCTCGCCCTGGGGTTCCCCACTCTCGAGGTGATCGACCATGAGCTCAGAAGAAACGCGCGAGCGGCTACGGCACATGCGGGAGAAGGCCAAGGACCTGGCTGAGGCCGCGGAGCGGGCCAGTGATCCGCAGCAGCGTGCCCGTCTTCGGGAGGAGTCGCGCTCGCTGGAGTCGCGGTGCGAGCAGGAGAGCGGCATGCGCAGCGGGGACATCTACCCCTGGGAGTAGAGGGAGCAGTCCGGCCCGGGCAGACCGCCCCGGTGGGGCCACCGCGCCCCGCCGCTCGTCGGCCCTGGCCACCTCGCCGGTCTGGCATCACCCCTTGCCCCGGTCCTCGCCGCGCAGCAGGGCCAGGTGCCGGTGAACGGCGGCGGTGACCCTCTCCTCGTCCCTGGTGGCGAGAAGGTCGAGCAGCGCTCCGCGCAGGACCGCCAGCGTCATGGTGCGGCGAATGACGCCGTCCTCACCGTCTCGTTCCGGCTGTGGCTGGCAGGCGGCCAGGACGCCGAGCCAGTCGTCCACGGTGGACCTGGCGAACCCGGCCCAGGGGCCGTCGGGCTCGACGAGGGAACGGGCGTAGGCCTCGGCCCACAGGCGCAGCAGCGGCTGGTTTTCGTCGGCGGCGAGCCATGTCCACACCCGCTCTGCCGCCGATGCCAGGCCGGCCGGCCTGCTGGTCCGACGGAGGTCTGCCAGGAGGGCCAGCTCATCGGTGCGGGCCCGCTCCAGCAGGGCCCGCACGAGTCCCTCCTTGTTCCCGAACAGGAACATCAGCACCCGGGTGCTGGAGCCGATGGCCTCTGCCAGCGGGCGCAACGACAGATCCGCCAAGCCGTGGGTGAGCGCGTAGGCGTAGGCGGCTTCGAGCAGTTGGGTCCGGCGTGCGGACGGGGTTGCGGTCTTCGGAAGCACGGATCTAACCTAAGGGCACTGACACGGTCGTGTCAGTAACGTACAGCGAGATGACCTTGCGGAGAGTGCGCATGCCGGAGGCAGCCAAGCAGCGGCAGATCGTGGTCCGCCATGCCGACCGGCCCGGTGACCTGGGCTGGGTGGTGATGGCCCACGGCGAGCTGTACGCCCGTCAGTTCGGCTTCACCACCGATTTCGAGGCACTGGTGGCCGAGATCGTCGGCGACTACGCGGCCAAGCACTCCCCTGACAAGGAGGCGGCCTGGATCGCCGAGATCGACGGTGAACGCGCCGGTTGCGTGTTCCTGGTCGCCGCCGACCAGCCGGGCGTGGCCAAGCTGCGCGTCCTGCTCGTCACTCCGGCCGCCCGGGGCCTGGGTCTCGGCACCCGGCTCGTCGAGCAGTCCCTCACCTTCGCCCGCGAGGCCGGCTACCGGAGCGTGACCCTGTGGACCACCGACAATCTGGTGTCCGCCCGAAGGATCTACGAACACTTCGGGTTCGTCCTCGTGGACGAGGAGCCCCGGCACAGCTTCGGACACGACCTCGTCGGCCAGAACTGGGCCCTCGACCTCTGATCGAAGCCAGGCGGGCATGGCCCTGCACCGTCGTCAGCGCGAGGGACCCCGGTCGGCAGTCTCCCGGTACAGCATCGTCCCGTACAGCCGTCGTCCCAACGGGTCACCGGTTCGGCACCGCCCCGCGAACGTCCGAGTACCGGCACCGTGCTTCCGTGCGGCCACGGTACTTCCGTCACCTTTGGCGCCCTCCGGGCTGCCTCTCGCCCCGGGCCTGCTGGAAGGCGTCGGAGATCGTCTCCGCGGCTCCCGACAGGAGTCCCTTGGTCGCACCGCGGGCCCCCGACTCCTTCATGCGTCCCGGAAGCTCGGTCAGCCCGGCCGGCTTGCGCGGTCCGGCCTCCAGGTCGAGGCGGTTGCAGGCCTCGGCGAAGCGCAGATAGGTGTCTACGCTGGCCACCACGATGCGCACGTCGATCTTCAATATCTCGATGCCGACGAGGGAGACGCGGACGAACGCGTCGATCACCAGCCCTCGGTCGAGGATCAGTTCCAGGACGTCGTAGAGGCCGCTGGAGCCTCCGCCGCCGCCTTGCCGCGCCACTACGGTCACCGCGACCAGTCCCTTCCCCCAGCTCGGTGTGGGTCCGCCTCGCCGACCCGCCGCGGTCCCGGCCCGCCGGGACTCTGCCCGGCGGGCAGCCTCTCTCATGCGGATACCCTCGACCCGCTCGTCAAACAGATGTCCGGGCGGTGCCCTCGCCACGCCGGCCCCGTTTCAGCGCTGCGGGGGATGCAGGCCCGGGCCGTCGCCGTGACCGGTCAGCGGGGTCGGGGACAGGGCCGTCTGCTCCTCGCCGGGCTCCAGCAGGGTGTCCGCGGCGCCGACGATCAGCGGATCGGGCTTGCCGACGGCGTCCACGTCCTTGGCCGGGTAGTCGCAGCGGTAGAGCAGGCTCCGCATGGCCTCGAGTCGGCCGCGGCGCTTGTCGTTGTTCTTCACCACCGTCCACGGCGCGTGCGCGGTGTCCGTGGCACGGAACATGTCGACCTTGGCGGTCGTGTAGTCGTCCCAGCGGTCGAGGGAGGCCAGGTCGGTCGGTGAGAGCTTCCAGCGGCGCACCGGGTCGACCTGCCGTATGGCGAACCGTGTGCGCTGTTCCGCGCGGGAGACGGAGAACCAGAACTTGACCAGCAGGATGCCGTCGTCGGTCAGCAGCTGTTCGAACATCGGGGCCTGTCCGAGGAAGTGCCGGTACTCGGCCTCCGTGCAGAAGTTCATGACGCGTTCGACGCCGGCCCGGTTGTACCAGGAACGGTCGAAGAAGACGATCTCTCCCCGGGCCGGCAGATGGGAGATGTACCGCTGGAAGTACCACTGCCCGGCCTCGCGCTCGGTGGGCTTCTCCAGGGCGACCACCCGGGCGCCGCGGGGGTTGAGGCGTTCGGTGAAGCGCTGGATGGTGCCGCCCTTGCCGGCCGCGTCCCGGCCCTCGCACACGACGACGACGCGCCGGCCGGTCTCCTTCACCCAGCGCTGCATCTTCAGCAGCTCGATCTGGAGAACACGCTTGGTCTGCTCGTATTCGCGCCTGCGCATCTTGTGGTCGTAGGGATGGTTCTCCCGCCATGTCTCGAGCGGGCTGCCGTCGGCGTTCAGCAGGACCGGCCGTTCCGGACGCTGATCGTCCACGGACAGTCCCTCCAGCAGTTCCGACTCGACCGTACTCTCGGCGGGACCTCCGGTGCCTGCCCCCGCTCCACTGTCGTTCGCCACCCCGGTCACCTCTCTTGTGCGCTCACAGCCCCGGTGCCCAGCGGAGCGTCGATGAACCGCGTTGTCTCGGCCGGTCATCCCCTTTCCGGCTGCTCGTCCCGATCGGGGCGGGGGACATGGACTGCCAGGACGGCGGCGTCGTCGTCCACCCCGCTACCGAGAGTGTCGAGAAGGTCCCGGACGGCCGAGACGGTCTGCCGGGCGGTGGCGGGGGCGAGGGCCCGGCCGAATGCGAGGAGGGCTTCGTCGCCGTAGCGGTCGCCGCGGACGGCGGTGTGCGCCTCGGTGAGACCGTCGGTGTGCAGGAGCAGGGTGTCGCCCGCGTCGAGGCGGAGGGTGGTGGTGGCGATGTCGGCGTCGGGCAGGACGCCGATGAGCTGTCCGCCGGGGGTGGGCAGGTAGTCGGCACTTCCGTCGGCGCGCATCAGCAGGGCGGGCGGGTGGCCGCCGCTGGCCAGGGTGATACGGAAGCCGCCCTGCTCGCCGTCGGGAGTGAGCAGCCCGAAGACGACGGTGCAGAACCGGGGTTCCGCGCCGTGGTACTCGTGAAGGAGCACGGTGTTGAGATTGCTCAGGACGGCCGCGGGATCGGGGTCGTACACGGCGGCGGCACGCAGGGTGTAACGGGCCAGCGAGGTGACGGCCGCCGCCGCGGCGCCCTTGCCGCACACGTCGCCCAGGAACAGTCCCCACGTGCCGGCGGCAAGGGAGAACAGGTCGTAGAAGTCGCCGCCGACCTCGTCGATCGAGGCGATGTGGTAATGCGCGGCCACGTCCAGGCCCGGTACGTTCGCCAGGGTGGGCGGCAGCAGCGTTGTCTGGAGGGTGGTGGCAAGCTGCCGGAGGCGTGCCCGTTCACGCTCGGACTCCTGGCGGGCGCGCAACAGCTCCTGCTCGTAGGCGCGGCGGTCGCGGGCGTCGAAGACGGTGCTGCGGATCAGCAGGGGCTGCCCGTCGCTGCCCCTCTTGACGATCGAGGTGACCAGGACGGGCAGGCGGGTGCCGTCGACCGCCTGCATCTCCAGGGCGATACCGCTGATCTCCCCCTTCATGCGCAGCAGCGGCGCGAAGTGCGTCTCGTGGTAGAGCCGCCCTCCGACGGTGAGGAGGTCGGAGAACGTTCTGCGGCCGACCAGGTCGCCGCGCTCGTAGCCCAGCCAGCCCAGCAGAGTGGCATTGATCTTGGCTATGTGTCCGTCCAGCAGGGTGGACACGTACCCGCACGGGGCGTTGTCGTACAGGTCGTCCGGGCTGTCCTCGAGCATCGAGGGGAACATGCGGATGTCGTCGGAGCGCTCTCCGTCGTCCGGGTCGCTGCCCCGGCCACCGTCGGACTCGCACATCACCGTAGGCTCCCGGCGAATTCGATGATCGCCTCAGCGGTCTCCTCGGGGGCGCTGAGCTGGGGGCAGTGTCCGGTGGCCTGCAGAGTGACCAGCCGGCTGCCCTTGATCCGGTCATGGACGAAGGCGCCGACCTCCGGAGGGGCGATGGCGTCACTGGAGCACTGGGCGACCAGGGTGGGCACGGCGACCTGCGCCAGGTCGCCGCGGTTGTCGGACAGGAATGTCACGCGTGCGAACACGCGGGCGATGTCCGGGTCGGTGGCGCAGAAACTGCTGGTCAGCTCCTCGCCCAGTTCCGGCCGCTCGGGATTGCCCATGATGACCGGGGCCATCGCGCCCGACCAGCCGAGGTAATTCGCGTCCAGGGACTCCAGGAGTTCCTCGATGTCCTCGGCACTGAACCCGCCGCGGTAGCCGGCCGCCGGATCGTCGATGAAGCAGGGCGAGGGAGCGAGCAGCACCAGGCCCGCGAAACGCTCCGGGTGCCGGGCCGCGGCCAGTACGCCCATCATCGCGCTGACCGAGTGTCCGACGAACGTCACCGGCCCCAGATCCAGCTCCCCGCAGATCTCCAGCACGTCCTCCACATAACCGTCGAGGCCGGAGTACCGCTCCCGGCTCCACGCCGAGAGGTCGGAGCGGCCGGCTCCCACGTGATCGAAGAGCACCACCGTGAACTCGCGCTCCAGTGCCGGCACCACCAAGCGCCAGAGGTTCTGGTCGCACCCGAAGCCGTGGGCCAGCATCACCACCGGCCCGCCCGGTCGGCCGGACACCCGTACCCGGTTCCTGCTGAGCACGTCCATACAGCCCATCGTCGCAGACGCGGGAAATCCGCAGGGAACACCGAGACCGCCCGGGTTCCCGACGAGCCGTGGTGGCGTTCCGTAAGACACACACCGGACCGCACGTGGCCCGTGCCCACCGTGGTCCCGCGGCGGTCCGCCCAGGGCCTCCACCCGGTGGCGGAGGACTGAGCGGGCCGGTTCCCCTCCGGGGGAGCGGTGACGGGTCGGAGCGCCGGGCGGTTACTCCTCGCAGGTCCCCGCGAAATCGGGCCGGGTCACCACGTCCGTGGCCACGGCCGAGGTGTCCAGCCAGGCGATGCGCTGCCCGTCGCCGAGTGACGGTAGGAACTTGAGGTTCTGCATCCGTGACAGATCGAGGACGGGCGCCGGCCCGATGGTCGTCATCGGGAAGAGGAATCCGCCGGTGACGCGGTAGAAGACACGGTCCGAGGCGAGCTGGATGTCCGACAGCGTGTTCAGCAGCCAGCCGGTGATCCGCTTGGTCTGCGTGGTCCTGCCCGCGAGGTCGTACACGTTCAGGTACGTGGCGTCGGCGCCGCCGGCATCCAGTTCGGTGGGTGAGACCTTCAGGGACTTCGCCGCCAGGGTCACGGCGTTGCGCATGTCGTCCGGGCGCAGCTCCCGGGTGAGTCCGACCGCCTCCCTGCCGTCGCCGGCCTCGCCGACCACGGTGATGTCGTCGGCGCTGTCGAGAAGCATCCGGAAGGCACCGCGCAGCAGGGCCTGATCGTCGGCGAGCAGCACCCTGACCGTCACGGCGCATCCCCCGGCCCCTCCGACGGGTGGTCCCGCGGCGTCGGCGGGCCGGTGGTGCCTGCCCGGCTCAGGGCACCAGCACGACCCTGCCGAACACCTCCCCCGCGTCCATCTCGCGGTGGGCCAGCCCCGCTTGGTCCAGCGGCAGGACGTCGTGCACCACCGTGCGCAGGTCCCCCCGCGCGGCGTCGGCGAACTGGGACCACCGTACGGCCTGCCGGTCGGGGCCGGGCACGGTGTCGGAGCTGAACGTGGCGAACGACAACGACCTGCGGAAGGCGTCCAGCAGCCGCGTGCCGAAGTCCGCCGGTGGCTGCCCACCGACCACACCGACGGCCACATACCGCCCGTTGGAGTGCAGCTTGTCCAGGAACAGGGGAAGCTGGGGACCTCCCACGACATCGATCACCACGTCGAAGCCCGCCGGTGCGTCCGGCCCGCCCTCGCCGGAACGGTCCAGGACATGGGTCGCGCCCAGGTCCCGCAGGCGGGCGCCACGCTCCTCCGACGAGGTGGTGACCGCCACCACGCTCGCGCGGTCCCTGGCTGCGAGCTGGACCGCCGTGATCCCGATGCTGCCCGCCGCACCCCGCACGAGCACCGTCTCGCCGGGGGTGAAACGGGCCCGGTCCAGGGCGAAGTGGGCGACCACTCCGGAGCCGCCGAGGGTCACCGCGTCGGCGCCGGTCAGGCCGTCGGGCAGCGGGAGGACGTCCTCGACCGCGGCGACGGCATGCTCGGCATACCCACCGGACAGCCCGGTGAACGCCCACACCCGCTGCCCGATCCACGAGGGGTCCACGCCCTCTCCCGCCGCGGTGACCCTTCCCGCGACCTCGCTGCCGAGCAGATGGCCCTCCCGGAAGCCGTAGGCGGCGAGCGTCCCCCGGCGGATCACGGCGTCCACGCCGCCCACCCCGATCGCCTCCGTGGCGATCCGCACCTGCCCCGAAGCGGGAACGGGCACGGGCACATCGACGACCTCCAGGCCATCGGGGTCTCCGAACGTCCTGATCACAACGGCTTTCATCTCTGCTCCTCGGGTCGGTGGGGGGACGGATCGTGGCGGCAGCACCGCCTTCGGACCGTAACGGACGCCCTCGTCCGTTTGGCTAAAGTGAGAGACCATGACCAGCCATGTGCCTCGGACCGTGCGCTCCGACGCCCGCGAGAACCGGGCTCACATCCTGGACGCCGCCCGCGCGGTGTTCGGCGAAGAGGGACTGCGTGCGCCCATGCGCGAGGTCGCCCGGCACGCGGGCGTCGGTCCCGCCACGCTGTACCGCCACTTCCCGACCAAGCAGGAACTGATCGCGGAGACCTTCGCCGAGCAGCGGCGAGCCTGCCATGCCGCCGTCCGCGACGCGCTGACGGACCCGGACCCGTGGCACGGCCTGCGCAGCCTGATCGAGCGGATCTGCGAACTGCACGCACACAGCCAGGGATTCGCCGACGCCTTCATGACGGCCTGCCCCGAGGCCATGGACTTCGCCGCCGACCAGGAACGGGCTCTGCGCGCGGTCGGCGAACTGGCCCGCCGCGCCCAGGAGGCCGGCCGGCTGCGCCCCGGCTTCGTCGTCGACGACCTGGTCCTCATGCTCATGGCCCACCGAGGCCTCCATGACACGCCCCGTGCCGCCCGGATCACGGCCTCCCGCCGCTTCGCCGCCTACGTGATCGAGGCGTTCCGTGCCACGCCGGAGGCGGCATCGCCTACGCCGCTGCCGCCGGCACCACCCCTCCAGCACATGCACTCGCCCCGCACGCCATAAGCGTCCGACGCGGCGCGGCCTATTGCGAAAGTCGCTGGTCACCGGCCTTCGGGCTGTGTTTCCATGCCGCGGTGAGGAGCGAGAGCGTGTCCGGCGCGGACGCATCACCACGTGGGCACCCGGGCTGTGGAGCGCTCGGACAGCCGCTCCCGCATGTGCCGGTGTCAGGGGTGGTGCCAACACCACCCCCTGATCGGGGTGCTGGGCCGACTGCTGCACGGGCGATCGCGGAGGAGAGTTGTCCTCGTCACCAGGCGGCCGGCGCGAGAGCCGGGCGCCGACAGCGGAACGGGGAAGCATGATGGCCAGTCATACACGGCGGAGGATTCTCGGGGGCGCCGCGGCCGCGGCGGCGGGCAGTGTGGTCGGGAGCGGCCTCGGGCCCGGATTCGTCGCGGCCGCGGCACAGACGGGCCCTCCGGTCGGGAAGGGCGGCGCGGGCGGGGCCCGCCCGTTCCTGACGGGGGCCTTCGCACCGGTCACCGAGGAGTTGACCGCCTTCGATCTCAAGGTGACCGGCCGCATCCCGCACGACCTGGACGGCCGCTACCTGCGCAACGGCCCGAACGCGCTGGGCATCGAGGACGTCCGGGCCCACCACTGGATGCTCGGCGACGGCATGGTGCACGGGGTCCGGCTGCGCGGCGGACGGGCGGAGTGGTACCGCAACCGCTGGGTGCGCTCCTCACAGGTGAGGGCCAAGCTGGGAGAGACCGGTTCGGGTCAGGCACCGCCGGACGACTTCGCCTGCAACACGCACGTGATCCCGTACAAGGGCCGCATCCTGGCGATGCAGGAAGGCGGGCCGCTGCCGTACGAACTGGACGGCGAGCTCGACACCGTCCGCCCGTACGACTTCCGTTCCACGCTCAAGGGCGCCTTCACCGCGCACACCAAGTACGACGCCTCGGCCGACGAGTTGCACGCGATCGCGTACTACCCCACCTGGGACCATGTGCGGCACATCATGATCGACCGGACGGGCCGGGTGGCGCGGGCCACCCGGATCCCCGTCGCGGACGCGCCGATGATGCACGACTTCGCGCTCACCGAGAAGTACGTGGTGATCGCGGACGTACCGATCACTTTCGACGGTGCCGCCGCGGAGGCGGGCGCGGTGGTGCCGTACGTGTGGAACGACAGGCACCCCATGCGCGTCGGGCTGCTGCCGCGCGCCGGCGGTACCACGCGCTGGTTCGACATCGACCCGGTCTACTACTCGCACACCCTCAACGCCTATGACCAGGGCGACACCGTCGTGGTGGAGTACACCGCGTTCCCCGCCCCGTTCCACGCCGCCGGACGAGGCATGGGCGGACCCTCCGCGACCGGTGCCCCCACACTCGACCGCTGGGTGATCGACCTGCGCGCGGGCCGGGTGCACAGCAGCCGGCTGGACGACCGTCCGCAGGAGTTCCCCCGCATCAACGAATCCCTGGTCTCGCGCCGCCACCGCTACGCCTACACCGCGAGCACGGCCGAGATGTGGCGCGCGTACGAGGCCGTCGACGGGACGTGGCCGGACGAGAAGTTCACCAACTACCTGGTGAAGCACGACATGCTGCGGGGCAGCAGGCAGCTCCACCGCTTCCCCGGGGACGCGGCGGTGAGCGAGCCGGTGTTCGTTCCCCGGGGCGGCGCGCGGGACGAGGACGACGGCTACGTCCTGTCGTACGTGAACGACCCCGAGCGCGGCGCGACCGACCTGATCATCCTTTCGGCGCAGGACTTCGGTGGCCACCCGCTGGCCCGCGTCCACCTGCCCGGCCGCGTGCCCCTGGGCTTCCACGGCAGTTGGATCGCGGACGCCTGAGACGTCAGAGGGCGGTCTCGTATGCTGAACGCGCCGGTGACCGGCGCCGACCGAGGTGCGGTCGGATTCGTCGGTCGCGGCGGTCGGCGCGTCCAGGAACGCCCGGCCCTGCGGCTCGCCGCTGGAGTCGGCCGCTCGGGAGAAGACGCGGGGTTCAGGGCACCTGTCCTGTCAGGTGCCCTGCCGGACGCGCCCGCGCGCCCTCCGATAAGCCGTGCCTCCGTCTGGGTTCATGACTGAACCCTGTCATCGGTACCGGCCGGACCGCACACCTTCTCCAGGAGGGTGAACGACTTCGGCGCACCGCCCGGCTGCGGTTTTCCGGTCTTGTGGCCGGCGACCCGGTAACCGGCGCGCAGACAGTAGGCGTTCAGCCGCGCGTTGCCGGCCAGACAGTCGAGCCGCACGAACTCGCGCCCCGCTTCGGCGGCGTGCAGCAGGGCCCGCCCCGTTCCCGGCCGGGGGCTCGCGCAGTCCTCCATCAGGCGGTGCACATGGCCGGCCACCGGCGGCCGCGGTCCCCAGGCGCCCTCGTCCTGCCACCACAACTCCCACGCCCCGGCCACCCGCCCGCCGGCCTCGGCGAGCCGGACCTCTCCGTCCGCCATGACCCCGCGGAAGTGGTCCTGGCCCAACTCGCCTGGCTGCCACTGGCCGGTGATGCCCTCGGCCGGCATCCGGCGGGCCGCGTCGTCGCGCAGCCGGACCAGGGTGGCGAGGTCGTTCTCCTCGGCGAGGCGAAGGCGCAGATCGTTCATCCCGCGATCCTCGCACGTGCCCGCGCGGGCACCCGGCGGCTTCGCCGTCAGGAGCCTTCGGCCCCCAGGGCGTACAGGTGTGGCAGGTTGACCACGATCGCCTCCTGGGTGCTGCGGGCGATGACGACCACGGCCTCCTCGGCGGGGTCCGGGTTCTCCTCGCGGTGCGGGACGAACGGCGGAACGAAGATGTAGTCGCCCGGGGAGGTGCGCAGGCGTACCTCTTCCGGCTGTGGGCCCGAGTCGTCGAGGAAGACGAACTCCGGGTGACCGCTGACGATGTAGATGGCGGTCTCCGACTCGCCGTGGTGGTGATCGGAGGAGGACGTGGCGGGGGCGACGTGGGTCTGGCCCATCCACAGTTTCTCGGAACCCACGGTCCTGCCGCTGACGGCGGCGAAGCGGCGCATGCCGCCGGTCTGGGCGGTGTCGCCGTCGAGTGCGTCGGCGCGGACGTGGTGCAGACGGGTGCGCAGGGGCGCCGCCGGCTGTCCGGCCGTGTGGTGGAGGTGCGGGTGGAACCCCTCGCCGGGGGTCGTCGACGGCTCGCTCATGGGTCAGGACGCTAGGGCCGCCCGAAAAAGGATGTCAAGAGGTGTCCATTGCGGTTCACCTGCGGCAATGTTGCCGCAATGGAGGAGCGGACCTCACAGACGCCCTCGCCGCGCGCGGCTTGTCGGGCATCATGTGGGCATGCATATCTCCGCGAAGGCGGACTACGCCACGCGGGCTCTGCTGGAGCTCGCCCGCGAACCCCACCGCCCTCTGACATGTGAGGCCATCGCCTCCGCGCAGCAGATCCCCTTCCGCTTCCTGAAGTCCGTGGTGGGCGAACTGCGCCGGGCCGGCCTGGTCCGCAGCCAGCGCGGCTGCGAGGGCGGCTACTGGCTGGGCCGGCCCGCCGAGGAGATCACTCTTCTCGACGTGGCACACGCCGTGGACGGCGAGCTGATCACCCTGCGGGGCGAGTCGCTGACCGGTCTCGACTATCCCGGACCCGCGTCCGGTCTGCCCGGGGTGTGGCGCCGGATCGAGTCGGACGCCGCCGCGCTCCTGGGCGGCACCACTCTCAGCGCGCTAGTGCCCGACGCGGCGGGCGGGGAGCTGGGCCGAAGGGGAGCGGCGTGACGGTGGCGGCGGACGGGGCGCGGGTCGAAGTGGTGGAGTACACCGACCCGTTGTGTCCCTGGTCCTGGGCCGCCGAGCCCGTGCTGCGCGGGCTGCGCGCCGCTCTGGCCGGCCGCGTCCGCTGGCGCCGCGTGTTCTGCGTCCTGTTCGACGAGGACGACGACCCGGCGCCCGACCCGGCCGCGGAGACCGCGTGGTACGCCCGCTACGTCGAGGACATCAGCGGTCGCACCCACGCACCGAGGGCGCTCAGGCTCAGCCGGGTGGCGGCGAGTTCGTGGCCGTCCTCGCTGGTGGCCAAGGCCGCCGAACTGCAAGGCTGCGACGCGGCCGAGCGGGTGCTGCGGCGGCTGCGGGAGACCGTCTTCGTCCTGGGCGACCCCGCCGACACTCCCGCGCTCGCGCTGTCCGCCGCGCGGGGCCTGCCGGGCCTGGACCTGCGCCGGCTGGCGGCCGACGCGGCGTCGGCCGCCGTACGCGAAGGGGTGCGCGCCGACCACGCCGAAGCGCGGCGCCCGGTGCGCGAGGTGCTGTCCGTGCCCGGTGGGTCGCCCCACCCGGGGGCCGCCAAGGAGACCGCGGACGGCGGGTACCGCTACGCGCTTCCGACGCTGCTGTTCCGTTCACCGGCGGGGATGCGCGCGGTGCCCGGCTGGCGGTCCTACGAGGAGTACGCCTCGGCGCTGCGCGCGGTCGGGCCGTCACTGCCGTCGGAGCCGGTGCGACTGGACGCGGCGACGGCGCTCGAGCGGTACCGGAGCATGACCGACCCGGAGCGCACGCTTCTGACGCAGGGTTCGTGGCCGCCTGCGGGCGCCGTCCGGATCGAAACCGGCAACGGCTCCCTCTGGCTGCATCCCGAAGAGGCCGCGACGCACCCGGCTGTCGGCCTCGGCGCTCCCTCCCCGCCCCGACAGGGCCTCTGATCAGCGGTCAGGTGACCGTTCCACCGAATGAGACACCAATTGGTGTCCATTGACAGCCGCCGTTCGCTGCCCCCAGGATGTGCAGCATGCACACGACGCACCCCGGTGTGGTGTGCCGCTACGTGGACCTGCGGCGCACCTGCAGCGCTCTCTGTCGCTGATCCTCCGCCGACCTCGGCTCCCAGGCGCCCGACCGCTTCCGCCGGCACCGGCCTCCCGCCGCTGACCCGTCCGGCGACCGTCACCCGTCGCGCCTGATCCCCCGCGCTTCGCCACTGCCTTCCTCACACCTCCCGGCTCCCCCGCCGCCGTACCGACGCCTCACGCCGTGAGCGTGGCCCTTCTGCGTGCCACGTCCCCGCTCCGGCGTGCCCGCCGACCGTGCGCCGCCCCGTCCTGCGGCGGGAAACCCTCCCCGTGCTCCGCCCCGTGGCCCTCCGTCACGGTGCGGAGCCCTCGAAGAAAGAACCGAGATGTCCGGACGCCACACTCCCCCGCGCCACAGACCGCTCCTGCGACCCGGCCGGCTCCGCGCCGCGGCCCTGGGGGTCTCCCTCGTGACGGTACTCGTCCCCGCCCTGAGCGCCTGCGGCGGTGACGCCGCCTCCGCGGGCGGCGGCGCCACCCTGAAGTGGACCTCCTCCTACTTCCCCGCGCACTGGGACCCGGTGGTCGGCGGAAGCGGCGCCCAGTTCCGCGAACTGGCGCTGGTCTACGCCTCGTTGACCCGCACCGACGAGTCCGGCAAGGCCGTCCCGGACCTGGCGAAGAGCTGGGAGTACAACGACAAGGGCGACCTGATCACCTTCCATCTGCGCCCCGGCCTGAAGTTCAGCGACGGCGAGCCGGTCGACGCCGCCGCGGTCAAGGCGGCGATCGAACGCGCCAAGAAGCAGAAGAACTCGGCGCTCTTCGGCGACCTGACCTCCATCGAGTCGGTCGACGCCAGGGGGCTGGACGCGGTGATCCACCTCAACCAGGTCGACTACCAGATCCCGCAACTGCTCGGTGAGCGCGTCCTCCAGATAGCCAGCCCCAAGGCGGCCCGGTCCCCCGCCGAGCTGGACCAGCACCCCGTCGGCGCGGGCCCGTTCACCGTCACCCAGATCGTGCCCGGCACCAAGGCGGTGCTGAAGAAGAACCCGGACTACTGGGACGCCAAGAACATCCACATCGACAACGTCGAGCTCACCTCGGCCCCCGACGCCTCGACCGTGGTGTCCGGCCTGCAGACCGGGGTGTACAACTTCGCCGACATCGACCCCAGCCAGGCGGACGCCGCCAAGAAGGCCGGCCTCGACGTCTTCGTCCAGCCCGGCTTCAACGCCTCCAACATCAGTCTCAACGTCAACAAGGCACCGTTCGACGACGAGAGGGTCGTCGACGCCGTCCGGTACGCGATCGACCGTCAGGAGTTCGTCGACAAACTGACCTTCGGCTACGGCGAGGTGACCAACCAGCCCTTCCCCAAGGGGTATGTGGCCTACGACCCGCAGTCGGAGAACGCCTACGCCTACGACCCGGCGAAGGCGAAGAAGCTCCTCGCCGAGGCGGGCCACAAGCCCGGTGACATCGAACTCGACCTGGTCATCCCGGCGGAGGACCCGCAGGCGGAGATCGTCCAGTCGCAGCTCGCCAAGGTCGGCATCACCGTCGACATCAAGATCGACAAGAACTGGGCCACCCCGTTCTTCGCCAAGGACCTGACGTTCTCGCTCTACGGGACGACCGGTCGTGACTCCGCGGCCCAGACCCTCACCGCGCACTTCGGCCCCGACGGACCGCTCAACCTCAGCTCGCCGTACCAGCCCGCCGGCTTCGAGGCGGCCATCGCCAAGGTCCGTGAGACGCCGCTGGACTCGCCCGACTACGCCAAGGTCCTCCAGGCGGCGACCCGGGCCGGCCTGGAGAGCAGGGCGCTGGTCTTCACCTACTCCCAGCCCAACCTCATCGCCAAGAGCAAGTCCGTGTCCGGCCTGCCCGCGAACCCGGCCCACATCGACTGGACCGGCGTGACCATCGGCGGCAACTGACCTTCCGTCCACCACTGAGAGGGGGCACCCCATGACGACGACGGAGGCTCAGGCCGTCCCCGACGTCCGTCGCACGGCCGCCGCGGCCAGGACGCGGCACACACTGGGCCGCATCCTGGTCACCCTCGCCCGGTCGATCGCCATCCTCGTGCCCGTCTTCCTGGTCGCGACGTTCGTGACGTTCGCGTTGCGGTCGCTCAGCGGGCTCAGCCCCGCGCGGATCCAGCTGGGCGAGGAAGCGACACCGGAGGCGATCGCGAGGGTCGAGTCCGAATGGGGCCTCGACCGGCCCTTCCTGGTGCAGTACGGCGACTGGTTCGACGGCGTCCTGCACGGGCAGCTCGGAGCGAGCTGGACCAACGGCGCGGACATCTCCACCCTCATCGGGCTCGGCCTCGGCGTCAGCCTGTCGGTGGCGGCCTTCGCGCTGCTCATCGGCGTGGTCGCCGGCTTCGCCCTGGGCACGGTCGCGGCGCTGCGCCGCACCACCTGGGTCGACCGGGCCGTCACCGGCTTCGTCACCCTGATCTCCGTGATGCCGGCGTTCGTCGTCGGCATCGTGCTGGTCTCCGTCTTCGCCGTGGGGCTGAACCTGTTCCCCTCCGCCGGCTATGTGCCGGCGGAGCAGGGGTTCGGTCCCTGGCTGGCCCACATCACCCTGCCGGCCGTGGCGTTGAGCTTCGACGTCGTCGCCGACGTCGCCCGCCAACTGCGCTCCGGCCTCGTCGCGGCCTACCGCGAGAACTACGTGACGGGCGCGGTGGTACGGGGGCTGAGCCCGCGCCGGATCTTCTTCACCCACGTCCTGCGCAACGGTCTCGGGCCGGCCCTCGCGACCCTCGGCCTGAAGTTCCCCTCTCTCGTCGGCGCCTCCGTCGTCACCGAGTGGATCTTCGGCCTCCAGGGGTTCGGCCGGTTCGCCAACGACTCCGCGCAGGCCGGCGACGTGCCCGCGGTGCAGGGCGTGCTGGTGGTCTCGATCGTCCTGGTCGTCGCGTTCAACCTGGTCGTCAATCTGGTGCTGGCGCGCGTGACGCCCGCATCCCAGCGGGGAGTGTGAACCATGGTGCGTCGCGTACTCGCCCTGCCGTCCGGCCGGATCGCCGTGGCCGTCCTGACCGTCGTCGCCCTCCTGGCCGCCCTCGGTCCGGTCCTCGCCCCCCAGGACCCGCTGGCCACCAGCGGCAACACCCTCGCCGCCACCTCCGGCGCCCACTGGCTGGGCACCGACTACCTCGGCCGGGACGTGCTGAGCAGGCTCCTGGACGGCTCCCGGGTCAGCGTGCTCGGCTCCCTGGAGGTCGCCCTGACGGCGCTGGCGGTCGGTGCGGTGCCCGGGATCCTCTCCGTGTATCTGGGCCGGACCTTCGAGTGGATCACCCTCCGGCTGGCCGACACCCTCGTCGCCCTGCCGTTCCTGCTGTTCGCCGTCGCCGTCATCGCCCTGCTCGGCAACGGGATCACCCAGGCGATGCTCGTCACCGGAGCACTGGTGTCCCCGTTGTTCTACCGGGTCTCGCGCGCCGCCACCCTGTCGGTGGCCCGCTCCCCCTACGTGGAGGCCGCCGTCATCTCCGGCGCGTCCGTCGGCTGGGTCGTCCGCCGGCACGTCTGGGTCAAGGTGCTGCCGCCCGTCGCGGTGGCGCTCGCCCAGACCATCGGCGTCGGCTTCGTCATCGTGTCGAGCCTGACCTTCCTCGGCATCGGCGTCCAGCCGCCCGCCCCCACCTGGGGCGGTCTGCTCGCCTCGGACCTCGGCTACCTCAGCCACCGGCCCTGGGCCCCGCTCGCCCCCGCCTTGCTCATCATGATCACCGTCTGGGCCTGCAACCTCCTCGCCGACGCCGTCCGCGACGTCTCCGGCGAAGCGGGCCGGGCGCTGGTCGACCGCCGCAAGCCCCTCACCGACCGCCTCGACGAGGCCGACCCCGCCCCCGCCGGAGGTGCGCGATGACCCCGCTGTCAGAAAAGCTCCGGACCCGGCCCGCACACCCCGCTGCCCCTTCCGGCTCTCCCTCGCCCGTGCTGTCGGTGCGCGACGTGCGCATCGGCGACCCGGACGGAGGGCGGGAGATCGTCCACGGGATCAGCTTCTCGCTCGCCCCCGGCCGAGCCGTCGGCATCGTCGGCGAGTCCGGCAGCGGCAAGACCCTCACCTGCCGCGCCGCGCTGGGCATCCTGCCCGACCGGTTCACAGTGACCGGCGGTCGCATCGAGATCGACGGCCACGACATCGCGGACCTCAGCCCCGAACGGTGGACGGCCCTGCGCGGCACCACGATCAGCGCGGTCTTCCAGGACCCCGCCTCCTACCTCAACCCCTCGATCCGCGTGGGCCCCCAGGTCGCCGAGGTCATCCGGGTCAAGAAGAAGGTCAAGCGACGCGAGGCGCGCGGGCAGGCCCTCGACCTGCTGCGCGCCGTCCACCTGCGGGACCCGGAACTGGTCTACGGCCAGTACACCCACGAACTGTCCGGTGGCATGCTCCAGCGGGTGCTCATCGCGGCGGCCATCGCCGCGGACCCGCGGATCCTGATCGCCGACGAGGCCACCACCGCCCTCGACGTCACCGTGCAGGCCGAGATCCTCGACCTGCTGGCCGACCTGCGCGAGCGGAGCGGGCTCGCCCTCGTCGTGGTCTCCCACGACCTGGCCGTCGTCGCCCAGCTGTGCGACGAGGTCCTCGTCCTGCGGCAGGGCGAGGTGGTCGAGCAGGGACCGACCCGGCAGGTCCTGCACGACCCGCGGCACGCATACACCCGCCTCCTGATCGCCGAGCACGAGCAGTACGGCCTGGACAAGTTCCTCACCCCCGAGGAGGACGCGTGAGCACCGACCCGGCGGCCGAGCCCGCCGAGCCCGTCCTGAGGTTCGAGAACCTCCAGGTGCACTACGGTCCGCGCCGCCGGCGCCGCCGCGCCCTGCACCAGGTCTCCCTCGACATCGCGCCCGGCGAGACCGTCGGCGTCATCGGCGAGACCGGCTCGGGCAAGTCCACGCTCGCACGGGCCGCGCTCGGTCTCGTGCGCCCCTCCGCCGGATCGGTCGTCGTCGGCGGCGAGGACGTCAGCGCGTACGGCCCCCGCCAGTGGCGCGCCCTGCGCCGCCGGGGCCTGGTCCAGTACGTCTTCCAGGACCCGCTGCGCAGTCTCGACCCGGACCTCACCATCGAGGCGTCCCTGACCGAACCCCTGCTCCTGCAGGGCGTACCCCGTGACCGGGCGGCGGCGCGGGCGCGGGCCTTCCTCCCCCGCGTCCGCCTCTCCGAGGAACTGCTCGGCCGGCTCCCCGGCGAGCTGTCCGGCGGGCAGCGTCAGCGCGTCGCGGTGGCCAGGGCCCTGGTCACCGAGCCTCGCCTGGTCATTCTCGACGAGCCCGTCAGCGCCCTGGACTCCGCGAACCGGGTGCAGATCCTCCAGATCCTCAAGGAACTGCGGGCCGACGGCGTGGCCCTCGTCTTCATCTCCCACGACCTCGGTTCCGTCGCCGGGATCGCCGACCGCATCGCCGTCCTGTACCGGGGCGAGCTGGTCGAGGCCGGTGCCGCCCGTGACGTCATCGGCGCACCGCGGCACCCCTACACACGGCTGCTCGTCGGCTCCGCCCCCACCCTGCACACCGCGTCGGCCGACCGGGCCGAACGCGCCGCCCTACGCGCCCTGCTGGACGCCTGACCCCCTCACTTCACGCCGGACTCCCGGCACCGACCCCCGACAGACAAGGAACAGCCATGCCCCGCACCATCCATCTCGCCCTGCACCCCTACGGCGTCGGCGGGCCGGGCCAGCACGGCCTGTGGAAGGACCCGCGCGTCGCGAAGAACGCCAGCATCGACATCGGCTACTACATCCGGCAGGCCCAGGCCGCCGAACACGCGCTGTTCGACGCCCTGTTCATCGTCGACAGCCAGTTCATCAACGCCACCTACCCGGCGCACTACCTCAACCGGCTCGAGCCGCTCACCCTGTTGTCGGCCGTCGCCACCCACACCCGGCACATCGGTCTGGTCGGCACAGCCAGCTCGACGTACAACTCACCCTTCAACCTCGCCCGCCGGTTCGCGTCGCTGGATCACATCAGCGGCGGGCGGGCCGGCTGGAACGTGGTGACCAGCTTCGACACCGGTACCGCCCGGAACTTCGGCCTCGACGAGCACCTCGACTACACCACCCGCTACAGCCGGGCCCTGGAGTTCGTCCAGGTCGCCCGGGGCCTGTGGGACTCCTACGAGGACGACGCGTTCCCCGCCGACGTCGAGCGGGGCGTCTTCCTCGACCCGGACAAGCTGCACGCGCTCGACCACGCGGGCGAGCACTTCACGGTGGCCGGACCGCTGAACCTCTCGCGCTCACCCCAGGGCCAGCCGGTGATCTTCCAGGCCGGTGTCTCCGAGGAGGGCCGTGACCTCGCCGCCCAGGTGGCCGAGGGCATCTACGCGCCCGGCGGCTCCCTGGAGCAGGCCCAGGAGTACTACGCCGACATCAAGAAGCGCACCGCCGCCTACGGCCGCGACCCCGACCACATCAAGATCTTCATCCACGGCGGTCCGGTCGTCGCCGCCACCGACGAGGCGGCCCGGCGGCGCGAGCGGGAGATCTTCGAGGAGGACAACGACTTCGACCGCAACCTCGCCCTGCTCGGCCGCTCGTTCGGAGCCTACGACTTCAGTGTGCACGACCTGGACGCGCCGTTCCCCGACGTCGCCCACCTCGCCGAGAAGGGCGGCCGCACGGGTGCGGCCAAGCTCATCGAGCGGGCCCGGGCCGAGAACCTGACTTTGCGTCAGGTAGCCGAATCGGTCAACGAGTTCCGCAGGTCTCCGTTCGTGGGGGACCCGTGGACCGTCGCCGACACCATCGAGACGTGGTTCGACGCCGGCACCTTCGACGGCATCAACCTCGCTTTCCGCACCGAGGAGGAGCTCAGCCTCTTCGTCGACGGCGTCGTCCCGATCCTGCAGAAGCGGGGCCTGTTCCGCACCGAGTACGCCTCCGACACCCTGCGCGGCAACCTCGGACTGCCGGTTCCGGCCAACCGCCACACCCGCGAGCGCCGGCTCGTGAACGGCTGAGGGTCCACGCCGTGAACGAACCGCCGATGGGTCGGGCTCGTCGCGACCGAGGTGGCACCCGCCCTGGGCCGGAGGCCCGCGCACCCAGAACGTCCAGCACCCGCAGGAGTACGAGATGACCGACTACAGCGACCACCACGCACCCGAGGGCCTGCGCGTCCGCGGCACCGTCGTCGTGGTCCCCGGCCGCGGCGAGACCCGGGACACCTACGCCCGCTTCGGCGGGCGGCTGGCCGCGGACGCCTATCGCGTCCGGGTGATCGACCCGCCGCTCCTCGACGCCGACGACCCCGCCGCCACCGACGACCTCGCCTCGCGGATCGGCGACGCCGTCTACGGCACCGCGGCGGAGGACGGCGTCGTCCGGCCCGTCGTCCTCGTCGGCGCCGACGCGGGAGCCGCCGCCGTCGCCGCACTCGTCACCCGGGGAGAACTGCCCGAAGGGACACGGCCCGACGCGCTGGTCCTCGCCGGCCTCCCCGGCCGGGCCGCCGGGCCGGCCGGCACCTGGGACGACGAACTCGACGTCCGCACCTCCTGCCCCACCCACCGCGGCACGCTCACCCAGGACCCCCGGGTGCGGCGCGGGTCGCTCGGCGAAGCCGTCCCGGACGCCCTGCTGGACGCCGTCCAGGACGGCGGGATCGACGTGCCCGTCCTGCTCGTGACCGGCGACGCCGACCCCCTCGCCGACCACGAGGCACTGGAGCGGGCCGCCAAGTCCCTGCCCCGCGCGCGGCTCTCGGTCGTCCACGGCGCCCACCACGACGTCCTCAACGACCTCCAGCACCGCTCGGTCGCCGCCGAGGTCGTCACCTTCCTCGAAACGCTCCGCAACCAGCTCCAGCCGTTGGTCACCGTGCGGTCCAGCGCTTGGTGAACCCTCATCGGTCCGCCCCCCGGCAGGACCGGACCCCGATACCGGAAGGCATTTCATGGCCACCATCCTGTCCGTCTCCGGAAGCCCCTCCCCCACCTCCCGCACCACGCGTCTGCTGCGTCACCTGGACGAACGGCTCCGGCAGCACGGGCACGAGGTGACCACGCTGGACGTGCGCACCCTGCCCGCGCAGGCCCTGCTCGGGGCGGACCTCCGCCACCCGGCCATCACCGGCGCCGCCGATCTGTTCGCGCGGGCGGACGGCGTGGTGATCGGCACGCCCGTCTACAAGGCGGCCTACTCCGGCCTGCTGAAGTCGCTGCTCGACCTGTTGCCGCAGTACGCGCTGGCCGGAAAGACCGTGCTGCCGCTGGCCACCGGCGGCAGCAGGGCCCACGTCCTGGCCATCGACTACGCGCTGCGCCCCGTGCTCAGTTCCATGGGCGCCTCCCACATCGTGCCCGGCTGGTTCACCCTCGACACGGACGTGGCCGCCGACGACCACGGCTCACCGCTCGTCGCACCGGCCGCAGCAGCAGCGCTGGAACAGGTCACGGACCACTTCTCCGCCACGCTGGGAGGGCGCACCGGGACACTCACCCTGGCCGAGTCCCTCTGAGGGGCGACGGGTGCCGGCCCGCCGGGGACGTGGCGAGCCGGCCGGCTCACGGCAGGAGTTCCTCCACGAGCGCGGCGACCTGTGCCACCTCGATGAGGAAGCCGTCGTGGCCGCAGGGGGACTCGATGACCCGGAGGCCGTCGGCCGTGCCGATGCCCGCGGCCAGCTCCGCCTGCTGCGAGAGGGGGTAGAGCCGGTCGGAATCGACGCCGGCCACCAGGGTCCTGGCGGTCACCCGGCCCAGGGCGGCGCGTACACCGCCGCGGCCGCGGCCGATGTCGTGGCTGTTCATCGCCTCGCACAGCACGGCATAGCTGCCCGCGTCGAAGCGGCGTACCAGCTTGGCGGCGTGATGGTCGAGGTAGGACCCGACCCGGTACCGGCCGCCCGACCACGGATCCTCCTCCCCCTGCGGGGAGCGGCCGAAGCGGACCTGGAGTTCCGGCTCGCTGCGATAGGTGACGTGGGCGAGCCGCCGGGCGAGACCGAGTCCCGCGTGCGGCCCTCGCGCCGTGCCGTGGTAGTGCCCTCCGCACCAGTGCGGGTCGGAGCGGATGGCACGCAGCTGGATGTCGGCCCACGCGATCTGCTCGGCGCTCGCGGCGGCCGTCGTGGCGAGCAGCAGCAGCGCGCCCGCCCGTCCGGGATGCGCCACGGCCCACTCCAGCGCCCGCATGCCGCCCATCGAGCCGCCCACCACCAGGGCCCAGCGGTCGATGCCCAGCGCGTCCGCCAGACCGGCCTCGGCGGCGACCTGGTCGCGCTGTGTCAGGAACGGGAAGTCGCCGCCCCAGTGGCGTCGGTCGGGACGGCGGGAGGCCGGGCCCGTGCTGCCCTGGCAGCCGCCGAGGACATTGGGGGCGACGACGAACCAGCGGTCCGTGTCGAGTGCCCGTCCGGGTCCGACGAGCCCGTCCCACCACCCGGGAGTCGGATGTCCGGGCCCGGCGGGACCGCTCACGTGGCTGTCACCGGTGAGGGCGTGCAGGACCAGCACGGCGTTGGAGCGCTCCGGTGCGAGCTGTCCCCAGGTCTCGAAGGCCAGCCGCACGGCGGGCAGTTCGCCGCCTGCCTCCAGGCGGAGCGGCGTCTCGTGCTCGTACCACTGGCGACGCCCGGGCGGGTCCCCCTCCCGCCAGGCCCCGGAGGCCGGCGGGAGAGGGACCTGCGAAGGCGTCAGTACGGTGTTCAGGACGCGCCCTTCGCGGCCCGGAACCCGGCCTCCAGGTCGGCCTTCAGGTCGGCGAGGTTCTCAATGCCCACCGAGAGCCGCACCAGGCCGGGCGAGGCACCGGTGGCCTCCAGCTGCCGTTCGTCCAGCTGGCTGTGGGTGGTGGACGCCGGATGGATGATGAGGCTGCGGACGTCACCGATGTTCGCGAGGTGGCTGAACAGTTCGACGGCGTCCACGAATCGCTTGCCGGCCTCGACACCGTCACGCAGTTCGAAGGCGAGAACGGCACCCCCGCCGCGCGGCAGATAGCGCCGACCGGCTTCGTACCAGCGGTTGGACGGCAGGCCCGGGTAGTGGACGGCGGCGACCTCGTCGCGCTGCTCCAGCCATTCCGCCAGGGCCTGGGCGTTCGCGGAGTGCCGCTCGATGCGCAGGCTGAGCGTCTCCACGCCCTGGAGCAGCAGGAACGCGGAGTGCGGAGAGAGGGCGGGGCCGAGGTCGCGCAGCAACTGGACCCGCAGCTTGACGGCGAAGGCGCCGGGGCCCAGCGCGGGCCAGTACCGCAGGCCGTGGTAGCTGGGGTCGGGCTCGGTGAAGTCGGGGAAGCGCTCGGTATGGGCACCGAAGTCGAAGGTCCCGCCGTCGACGACGACGCCCCCGATGGTGGTGCCGTGGCCGCCGAGGAACTTGGTCGCCGAGTGGACGACGATGTCGGCGCCGTGCTCGATGGGCCGCAGCAGATACGGCGTGGGCACGGTGTTGTCCACGATCAGCGGGACGCCGGCTTCGTGCGCGACGTCCGCCACGGCCCGGACGTCGAGCACGTTGCCCCGCGGGTTGCCCAGCGTCTCGGCGAACAGGGCCTTGGTGCCGGGCCGGATCGCCGCCCGCCAGGCCTCCACGTCGTCCGGGTCGTCGACGAAGGTCACCTCGATGCCGAACTTGGGCAGCGTGTGGCGGAACAGGTTGTACGTGCCGCCGTACAGGGAGGCGCTGGAGACGATGTGGTCACCGGAGCCGGCCAGCGTGAGGAGCGCCAGCGTCTGCGCCGCCTGCCCGGACGCCAGCGCCACCGCCGCGACACCGCCTTCCAGCGCGGCGATGCGCTGCTCGAAGACGTCCTGGGTGGGGTTGTGGATGCGGGTGTAGATGTTGCCGGGCTCGGCGAGCGAGAACAGGTCCGCGGCGTGCTGCGTGTCCCGGAACACGAACGACGACGTCTGGTAGATCGGCGTCGCCCGGGCGCCGGTCACCGGGTCCGGTGCGGCACCGGCGTGGATCTGCTTGGTCTCGAAGGACCAGGCGGATGTGTCGGGCCCGGTGGGCTCCACGTCGGGCGTGTGACCGGCGGTGACGGAGTCGATCGGCTGGCTCATGGTGCTGCTCCCTTGCACGGAGGGCGGGTACGTGAACGCGCGGGTGCGCACCGCGTAAGGGCATCGCGGCGCGCCGACGGCGCGGGGGATGAAGCGCGTGACCGAACACCGCGCCCGGACGGGGCAGCGGTCGGTGCGGCGCGGAGGAGAGGCGGGCCGGAGGCTCGAGCGAGACGTCAGCTCTGAGCGGTACAACCCGTGGTGGTGACACGCACGTAGTCGACGTGGCGGCGGGTCACGAGCACGGTCATGAGGCCAGGGAAGCACATGCGGGCGCCGCAGCACCAGCACAGCGGGCAGCGACGCGGATCCTGACACACGGCCGCAATACAGCGGCCGTCGCCCCGTCACCCTCCGACGGACACATCGCTGCGGACCGCCCGTCCTGGGCCGTCAGTCCGGTGTGTCGTAGGTGACGCGGGCGGCGCGTACCTCGTCCATGTGCTCCTCGGCCCAGTCCTTGATCGCGCGCATGACCGGCAGCAGCGAGCGGCCGAGCGGAGTGAGCGCGTACTCGACGCGGACTGGGACGGAGGGGGTCACGGTCCGCGACACGAGCCCGTCGCGTTCCAGATGACGCAGCGTCTGCGTGAGCATCTTCTGGCTCACGCTCGCCAGCCGGCGCTGCAGTTCGGTGTACCGCTGCGGCCCGTCCGCGAGCGCGTTGACGGCGAGGCTCACCCACTTGTCGGAGATGCGGTCGAGCAGTTGACGGGCGGGGCATTCGGCGAGGTAGGCGTCGTAGGCGACGCCGGCCTCGGCCCGTCGCTGGGCGGCCGTGCGGGTGGGCATGACGCACTCCTCTCGGTGCCGTACGCACCGTGAAGTGCGTACTTCCCGATGGAGAGTAGCGCTTCCTACGGTGGGCGACATGAGCGCTGAAGAGAAGATGCGGGCGGTGGTGGCCCGCGGTTACGGCGGGCCTGAGGTACTCGAGACGGTGATGGTGCCTCTGCCGGAGCCCGGTTCCGGGCAGGTACGGATCCGTGTGGAGGCGGCGACCGTCAATCCCGTTGATCTGGTCACCCGTTCCGGCGCGCTCGTCGAGGCCGGGCTGATGGCCGCGCGCGAGTGCACAGGCATCGGATGGGACGTCGCGGGCGTGGTGGACCGACTCGGCGCGGGGGTGACGGCGTTCGTGCCGGGGCAGCGGGTGATCGGGCTGCGCGACCTGCTCGACGTGTCCCTGGGCGCCTACGCCGAGTACCTCGTCCTGGACGCCACGGCGGTCGCCCCGGCACCGCCCGACGCCACTGCCGCGGCCGCGGCGACGCTGCCGCTGAACGGCCTCACCGCGCTCCAGGCGCTCGACCTGCTCGGTCTCGTGGCGGGCGACACCGTGCTGGTGACCGGAGCCGCCGGGGCGGTCGGCGGCTTCGCGGTCGAGCTGGCGGTACGGCGCGGTCTGCGCGTCGTCGCCCAAGCGGGTTCCGCGGACGAGGAGTTCGTCCGCGGCCTCGGCGCCGAGTGGGTCGTCGGCCGCGACGCGTCCGACCTCGCGTCCGATGTCCGCCGCCTGGTACCGGGCGGCGCCGACGGCGCGCTCGACACCGCGGGGCACGGCATCCGTGCCCTGGCCGCCGTCCGCACCAAAGGCGCCTTCGCCACGGTGGTCGGCGGCTCGGCCCCGCTCCCCTTGCGCGGCATCCGGGTCCACCAGCAGTGGATCAGCGCCGACGGGGCCGCGCTGGCCGAGCTCGCCGCCATGGGCCTGACGCTGCGGGTCGCCGATACCCTGCCTCTCGAGCGCGCCGCCGAGGCACACGACCGGCTCGCGGCGGGCGGGATGCGCGGGCGTCTGGTGCTGGTTCCCTGACGCGCCCCGGCGTCGAGGGACCGCCGGCCACGGACCGGGCTCTGTCGAGGCGGAGCTCACCCCTCTGCCGAGCGGGGAGCCGGACGGTCCGATCGGTCCGGGACGCCGTGCCGGGTGAACGCCCACAGGACCAGTCCGAGGCAGCTGAACGTGGCACCCAGTGCGCATACGGCGGCCCAGCCGGCCAGGGTGTACAGGGAGGTCGCGGCGATGGCACCGGTGGCGCTGCCGATCGAGTAGAAGACCATGTATCCGCCGATCAGCCGGCTGCCCGCGTCCGGGTGCAGCGTGTAGATCAGGGTCTGGTTGGTGACATGGACCGCCTGCACGGCGAGGTCGAGAAGGATCACTCCCACGATCAGGGCCCAGAGCGAGCTGCGGGTGAAGGACAGGGGCAGCCACGAGGCGACGAGCAGTGCCAGGGCGATGCCGGTGGTCCTCCGGGAGAGTCCACGGTCGTTCAGGCGGCCCGCCACGGTCGCGGCCAGAGCGCCGGCGACACCGATCAGCCCCAGCATGCCGATCGCGCCGTGGGACAGGAAGTACGGGGCCGCGCTCAGCGGCAGCGCGATGCTGCTCCACAGGGTGCTGAAGGCGGCGAAGATCAGCAGACCGAACAGGGCTCTGAGCCGCAGTAGCCGTTCCCGCGCGAACAGGGTGATCGTGGAGCGCAGGAGCTGTCCGTAGCGC
Source organism: Streptomyces flaveolus (assembly GCF_044765825.1). Classification (NCBI taxonomy): domain Bacteria; kingdom Bacillati; phylum Actinomycetota; class Actinomycetes; order Kitasatosporales; family Streptomycetaceae; genus Streptomyces; species Streptomyces flaveolus. The sequence goes on from NZ_JBIWKU010000002.1 coordinate 562,022, forward strand.
AGAGTTGTCGGCTGAGCGTCACCGTGGCGCGGCAGCACTCGGTGCAGGACCAGGGCGAGCAGAGCGGTGAGCGACGCTGACGCGAGGTAGACGGAGCGCCAGCCCGCCATGTCGGCCAGGAGTCCGGAAGCGGTGCGGGCGAGCAGGATGCCGATGACCACGCCGCCGGTGACCAGGCCGACGACCCGTCCGCGCTCGGCGGGCGGGGCCAGTGATGCCGCGAAGGCCACGAGCGTCTGCGTGACGACCGCGAGGAGCCCCACCGCTGCCATGCCCGCGAGCAGGATCGCCGCCGTGCGGGCGGTGGCCACCACGGCCAGCGCCGCCACCAGGAGCAGCAGTTGGGCCACGATGAGCCGTCTGCGGTCGGCCACGTCGCCGAGCGGCACGAGAAGGAAGAGTCCCAACCCGTATCCGACATGCGTGAGGGTGACCACGCTGCCGACGAGTGCCGGGCTCATGGCCAGGTCGTGGCCCATGGTCACCAGGAGCGGCTGAGAGAAGTAGACGTTGGCCACCGCGGCGCCACAGGCGATGGCGAACAGGAGAACGACGCCACGGGACAGGACGAAGGCGGAGCCTTTCTCGCTTCGGACTGCGGTCCGTGGTGTCACAGCCTCACCGCTGTCGGGCATCAGCATCCGCCTCTCCGCACATCTGGTTGCATCTTGCTACCAGAAGTGACGGTAACCGAGCTGGTAGCATGTTGCAACCATCGTGAGATTGAGGGACGCCATGGTGAGCAGAACACGCTTCGACGACAGCGAATGTCCCGTCGCCCGGTCGGTGGACGCGATCGGCGACTGGTGGTCCCTGCTGATCGTGCGGGACGCCTTCGACGGAAGCCGGCGCTTCGGGGAGTTCCAGCGCAGCCTCGGCGTGGCGAAGAACATCCTCACCGCGCGTCTGCGCACCCTGGTCGCCGGCGGGATCCTCGAATCCGTCCCCGCCTCGGACGGCAGCGCCTACCGCGAATACACGCTGACCCCGAAGGGCAAGGCACTCTTCCCCGTCATCGTGGCGCTGCGTCAATGGGGCGAACAGAACTTCTTCGCACCCGGCGAACCGCACTCACAGTTGGTCGACCGCCGCCAGGAACAGCGCCTGCGCCCCCTGGAGGTACTGTCCGCCGACGGACGCCGGTTGAGCCCCGATGACACCACCGTCCAGAAGGTCACCACCCGGTGATCCGAGCCGGAGACTCGGCGCGGCCACCCACTCGGGCCTCGGCTTCTCCCTCCTGGTGGGGGCTGCGGACCGCGCCCGCCGCGGCACGCACCTGGCTCGGCCGCGCCCGGCCGACGTACGACGCCGGCTCCACCTTCACCCCCGCCTCCCTGCCCGCCCTCGCCCTCGCCCTCGGGCGGGCCTACGACATCCTCATTCGCCTCCACCGGGTCCGGGCGGCCGACGTGCTCATGACCGGCAGGGGGAGCGCCACGTCAGGCCTTCGCCGCGGCCTGACGCCTCTCAGGGCGCGTACACCCGCGCCGTGACGAACGCGGCTATCTCCGCCACACAGGGGAAGCCGGGATCGAGCCGGAGCCGGCCGCGGAGGGCGGGGTCCGCCGCGGGCTGGACCTCCAGCCTGTGGTCCCGTCGGAACTCCTTGCCGTACTGGTCCCGCACCGACGTCACGGTGTGCCAGGCTCCCGCGATCTCGTTCCAGGCCAGGACCACCGGTGCGCCGCCCTCCGAAAGCCACGCCAGCCCTTCCTCCCAGACGACGACCCAGGTCGCCGGGTGGCGGGCGCCGGGCCGGTACGCCCAGGCGAGCCACAGCGTCAGAAGGGTCATGAGGTAACCGAACGACAACGCCATGACGCCCTGGAACGGGACCTCGGGCCACAGGAAGACCAGCAACCAGGTCGTCAGGCCACCGATGACAACCGCGAAGAGCAAGGATGCGATCAGGGCGAACCAGGAGCCACCGCGCATTCGCCCCCCGACGCTGTAGCACGCCTCGCCCCAGCCGGTGCCCCGGGCCGCTTCCCGGAACGCCGCGATCACCTGATCGGGGAAATCCACCCGTTCCATTTCGCCCCTTAGTCGACCAGCCGACCCAACTGAGCTGTCGGCCATGAGAGTTGAGGTGCCCGTCCGGCGTCAGTATGCACGTGCCCAAACGTTTGCGCCAAACGTTTGGGGAAACCCGCTCAGCCCTCGCTGCCCGGCACGCGCCGGCTCCGGCACCGCGGCGGGCCTCGCCTCGTCGGCGTACGCGACAATGGGTGCCACCGCAAGCACGGGCGGGACAGTGGACGAAGGGCGGGGTGCGGTCATGGCGGCCGAAGGTCCAGTGACGCTCCAGGGCATCGCCGAGCGACTCGGATTGCACGTGTCGACCGTCTCGCGGGTGCTCAACGGGTCGCACAACGACAGCACCCGCGCGGCGTCGGGCGACACCGCCCGCCGCATCCGGGAGCTCGCGGACCAACTCGGCTACCGGCCGAACCCGTTGGCGACAGGTCTGCGCACCCGCCGGAGCAACCTCATCGGTGTCCTCGTGCCGCGACTGTCCGAGATCGTGATGGCCACGATCTACGAAGGCGCCGAGGAGGCCGCGTCGGCGCACGGCCTGTCGGCGTTCGTCACGAACACGCACGACGATCCTGCCCTCCAACAGGAGCGGATCGCCATGGTGCTGGCCCGCCGTGTCGACGGTGTGATCATCGGCGATGCGCACCTGGACGGCGCCGCCCTCACCCTGCCCGCCCTGCGGACCACCCCCTTCGTCCTCGTCAACCGCCGCACCGATGCCGGGCACACCTCCGTCACCTGTGACGACCGGCTGGGGGGCCGGCTGGTCGCCGAGCATCTGCTGAATCTGGGGCACACCCGCGTCGGCGTCATCGCCGGAGAACCCTTCGCCAGCACCGGAGCGGACCGGGCCCAGGGGTTCGTCGAGTACTACCGGGAGGCGGGCGTGCCGCTGCCGGCACAGCGTGTCGTGCACTCGGCCTTCGACACGGCCGGCGGACGCCGCGCCGCGTTCCACCTGCTCACCACGTCACAGGACCGGCCGACCGCCCTCTTCGCCGTGAACGACTTCGCGGCCATCGGAGCCGCGGGCGCCGCCCGTGACCTCGGACTGCGACTCGGGCGCGACCTCGCACTGGCCGGCTACAACGACACGCCCCTGGCGGCGGAACTTCCCGTGCCGCTCACCAGCGTTCACTCCCCCGTGGCCGAGCAGGGTCGCCGGGCCGTCGACCTGCTGATACGCCGCATCGCGGGGCAGGACATCCAGTCCGAGACCCTCACGCCCCGTCTCGTGGTGCGGGAGTCCACGGGTGTGGCCGTACCACCGCACGCTGCCCGTGGGCGGCAAGCACCCGGCTGACCACCACGTGACCGGATCGGCTTTCCGCACTCAGCGTGCTCTGCGGGGTGGCGTGAAGACGTAGAGGTCGAGGATGTCGGGGCAGGGGGCGGTGCCGGGACCGCCGGCCCGGACCCAGGCGGCGATGTCCTCCGTGGCGCCGGGGTCGTTGACGAGGCCGAGCCAGACGGGGCGGGCCCCTGCGGCGCGGGCCGCGGCGGAGGGCTGGACGACGATCACGTTGGCGTGTTCGCACACGTCGAGGCAGTCGGAGACGCGGACGGGCACCTCCTCGGCGAGGCGCGCGAGTTGCCGGTCGTGATCCACACCGGTGACTTTCGAAGTGCCGCAGCAGCAGTCCCGGCAGACGACGACGCGGCACGGTGCCGGTCCGGCGGCGGTGCGGTCCGTGTCAGCCGCTTCAGGGCGCTGTCGAGGCATCGCTCGTCCCACCCCCTTTCCGGGGAGATTCTTCCCGGGCGGCCGGGCGCAGGAAGCGGATCACAGGGTGGCCGGGGTCGTGGGTGACCTCGGCGTGGACGCCGTAGACCTGGGCGATGAGGGTGGGTGTGAGGACCTCGGCCGGGGTGCCCTCGGTGACCGCGCGGCCGTCGCGGAGGACGAGGACACGGTCGCAGTACATCGCGGCGAGGTTGAGATCGTGCAGGGCGATCACGGTGGTGACGGGCAGGCTCGCGATCAGTTCCAGGAGGTCGAGCTGGTGCTGGATGTCGAGGTGGTTGGTGGGTTCGTCGAGGAGGAGTTCACGGGGTTCCTGGGCGAGGGCACGAGCGATCTGGGTCCGCTGGCGTTCGCCGCCGGAGAGGCTGTGCCAGGACTGACCGGCCCGGTCGGTCAGTCCGGTGCGCAGCAGGGCCTGGGTGACGGCTTCCGCGTCCGCCGCCGTCGGCGGGGTCCAGGCTCGGCGGTGTGGGATGCGGCCGAGGGCGACGACGTCCCGGATGGTCAGTTCGGTCTGGGTGTGGGCGTGCTGCTCGACGGTGGCGATCCGGCGGGCGGCGGATCGGCGGCCGACCTCGGTGAGCGGGCGCCCGTCCAGGGTCACGACTCCGGCACTGGGCGCCAGGAGCCCGGACAGCAGCCTCAACAGCGTCGTCTTGCCCGAGCCGTTGGGGCCGAGCAAGCCGACGGTCTCGCCGGGGCGCAGGGTGAGGGTGACGCCGTCGACGACGACCTTGTCGCCGGTGCGCCGTACGACGCGGTCCGCGTGCAGGCTGCTCATGCCCTTCTCCGTCCGCGGTAGAGGACGGCCACGAACGCCGGCACGCCGATGAGGGACGTCACCACGCCCACGGGAACCTCCTGGGGGTCGAGAACGGTGCGGGCGACGGTGTCCACCCAGACCAGGAAGACGGCTCCGGTCAACGCCGTCACCGGGAGCAGGCGGGCGTGCCCGGAGCCGGTGAGGGCACGGGTGGCGTGCGGGAGGACGAGGCCGACGAAGCCGATCGCGCCGGCGCAGCTGACCAGGGCGGCGGTGAGGAGCGCGGTCAGGGAGAGAAGGACCAGGCGGGTGCGGGCGACCTGGACCCCGAGTCCGGCGGCGGCCTCGTCGCCGAAGGCGAACGCGTCGAGCGTACGGGCGTACCCGAGGCAGATGACGAGGACCACGGCCAGGGCGACGGCGCAGAGCAGTACCTGTCCCCAGTCGGCACCGGTGAGCGAGCCGAGCAGCCAGAAGAGCACGCCTCGGGTCGTCTCCGCGTCCGCCGAGGTGAGGACGATGAACGAGGTCAGCGCGGAGAACAGCTGCATGGCCGCCACCCCGGACAGCACGACCCAGTCGGTGCTGCCGCCGAGGGTGTGGCTGAGCAGCAGCACCAGGCCGAAGGAGAGCAGGGCCCCGAGGAAGGCGCCTGCCGACAGGGACACCGCTCCCCCGCCGACGCCCAGCACGACCACGGCGACCGCTCCCGTGGACGCGCCCGAGGAGACCCCGAGGACGAAGGGGTCGGCGAGCGGGTTGCGCAGCAGCGACTGCATGACCGTGCCGCACACCGCGAGTCCGGCCCCGCATACGGCGGCGAGCAGGGTGCGCGGCATCCGCAGGTTCCACACGATTCCGTCCCGCAGCGGCGCCAAGGTGCTCTCACCGAGGCCGAGATGGGCCGCGACGGCGGCCCACACGTCGCCGGTGGAGATGTCGGCCGGTCCGATCGTCACGGCCACGGCGATCGACGCGATCAGCGCCGCCAGGCCGCCGCCGGTCAGCAGCAGGCTGCGGGTGCTCACTTGGCGAGCCCGAAGTCGCGCAGCCCGGCCGCGACCTTCTCGATCCCCTCGATCGTCCGGACGGACGGATTCATCGCCTGCCCGCTGAGCAGGACGTACCGCTTCTTCCTCACCGCGGTGAGATTGCGGGTGGCGGGGTCGGTCTCCAGGAAGCGGATCTTCGCCTCGGCCGTCTCGGCGGTCTGCTGCTTTCGGGTCAGGTCGCCGATCACGATGACGTCGGGGTCGCGGTCGGCGACGGTCTCCCAGTTGATCTGGGGCCATTCGTCATGGGTGTCGGCGAAGGCGTTCTTCGCGCCGACCGCGCGGGTGATGGCGCCGGGCGCGCCGCAGCAGCCGGCCAGGTAGGGCGACTGGGAGTTGGCGAACCAGTACATGAGGGAGACGTCCGAGGCGCCCAGTCCCGCGGTGGCCGTGCTCACCCGCTGCCGCAGGTCCGCGACGAGCTTCTCGCCGCGCTCCTCGACGCCGAACACGCGGGCCAGGTCGCGTATCTCGCCGTAGACGGTTTCCAGGGTGAGCGGCTCGCTGCGCGATCCGTCGCCGCCGCTGTCGTTGTCCTTGCCCGCCGAGCAGTCGGACGGGGATACGTAGGTGGGCACGCCGAGCTTCTCGAACTGGTCGCGGGTGGCGACCCCGCCCTTGCCGAGGGTGGACACGAACGAGGCGGTGACGAGGTCGGGTTCGGCGTCCAGGACCTTCTCGAAGGAGGGGTTGTTGTCGGCGAGCCGGGGCACGGTCGCGTTCGCCTTCTCCAGGCCCTTCATCACCGGGTCGGTCCAGGTGGCCGTACCGGCCATGCGGTCGGCGAGGCCGAGGGAGAGCAGGATCTCGGTGGTGCCCTGGTTGAGGGATACGGCCCGCTTCGGGGCCGACTTCAGGGTGACCTTGTGGCCGCAGTTGTCGAGGGTGACCGGGTAGCCGGCGGCAGAGGTCCTCTCCGGCTTCGCGTCGTCGTCGCCGGAGGAGCCGCAGGCGGTGAGCAGCAGGGCGGACGAGAGGAGAAGGGCCGGAGTGCGGTGAAGGGCGGGGCTGCGGAGCACGGGCATGCCTTTGGGGTCGGGGCTCGTACGCGGAGCCTGGCCTACGGACGTTCCTCCACGCCGGGGTGCGGAGGTGCCAGCAGGTCTTCGGACTCGGGTTCGTCCGGTCGGGGCGCCTTCCCGGTCTCCCAGTGGCGTAGTGCCCCGCCCGTCCCCCTCACCGCTGCGCGTCAGTTCCGGATTCGCACCGGATTCCCTGGCCTCGGGTGTGGCTCGACTGGCCCGATGAGGCTATCAAGTCCGCCGTCGGGCCGGACCGTGCGATCGGTCACGGCGTGAAAGGGGTACCGAAGAACCGCATGTTCGCCGCCCGCGACTCGGTGCAGTCGACGAGCTCGTCGACGCTCCCTGGATCACCGCCCCGTCGTCGAACCCTCGCCCGGCGTCTGCCCCGGCCTGCCCGGACGGCCACGGATCGCGCACACCACCGGGGGCTGGCCATGTCGGAGGCGCCGCCCCCGGCCCCTCCCGGGACGAAGCGCGCGGCGACGAAGCTGCCCGCCCCGGAGAACGACGTGCCCGACTCCGACCTGACGATCCCGCCCCGGCTGGTCGTCCGGGGCAGCACGACACCGGAGGTGCGGGTCCGAGCAGGAGCTCACGCTGCGGCGCGTGAGCGTCCGGTCGAGGGACGGAACTCCTCGGTCCAGCCTCACGGCGTTCGTACGGGCGGGCTCCCGGCCTTTCGCTGTTCCGGCTCCCCGCCTTCGTCGGTGCCCGCCCCCGATGCCTTCACCAGCACCTCCCCGGCCGCCGTACGGACGTACAGCACCGACCGCCCGGACCTTCGCCGCTGCACCAGGCCCGCCTCCAGCAGCACCCGCAGATGCCCGCCCACCGATCCCAGGCCCCTCCCGGTGACGGCGACCAGCTGGGTCGTACTCATGGGAGTCCCGAGCAGCACCAGCAGTCCCGCCCGCGCGGTACCCATGAGCGCCCCGAGGGCGGCCGGTACCGGCCGGCGGTCGTGGTCGTCGGCCAGCACGCCGAGACACGGGTAGACGACGGCGTACCGTTCCTGCCCCTCCCACGACACCCAACTGGTCCTCGGCGTGACCGGCATGAACAGCAGGTCGGCCCCCGCGGCGATCTCCCGTGGCGGACGGGCGTTCGGGTTGACCTGGAGGCGGCTCTCCCCGATCCACCGCGCCCCCGGCTTCAGCGAGTCCAGCACGGCCGCCCAGCCGCCCTGGCTCACCTGCGCCATGCGGGCGACCATGTCGGCCTCCAGGATGCGCCGCCGGCGCTCCCAGTACGGCCGTACGGTCTCGTCCCAGACGTACGTCAGGAGCACGGTCGCCCGCTCGGGCAGGTCGTCCCGCTCCAGCACGGCGGGGAGCGGGCCGCCGAGAGACACTCCGAGGTCGGCCCGGGCCTGCCGGGCCGGGGTCGCCCGCACCCGGGTCACGGTCTCCTCGAAGCTCTCGCCGATGCACGAGGTGGGGCAGAAGAAGTCGGCGATCCAGGAGGTGCCGAGTGCCGCCCGCACGAGCGGGGCGGCCACCGGGTCGGCGGCGAGGCGCGCGCGGTAACCGGGCAGGTGCGTGTGCAGCCAGGCCTCCTCGCCCTGGTGGGCACCGGTCCCCGCGTGCAGCAGTTTCAGGCTCGCGAACGTCTCGGCGAACGGCGAGAGCACGAACCGGCTGCGGGCGAGGGTGTCGGTGCCGATCTGCCACAAGCCCATACGTACGACCTTTCGCGTGTCGGCGAAACAGTACACACGCCGCCCCGGCCGATCCGAGACTTCGACGCATGCGCAGCTACCGCTCCCTGTTCCGCACCCCGGAGTTCACTCCGTTCCTGCTTTCCTTCGCCGCCTTCGCCGCGGCCCAGACGATCGGCGGCCTGGCCCTCGGCACGCTGGTGTTCCGGGCCACCGGCTCCCCGTTCCTGTCGGCGGTGAGCATGTTCGGGCCGCAGCTCGCGCAGTTGCTGGGGGGTGTGTTCCTGCTCTCGGGCGCCGACCGCCTGCCCCCACGGGCGGTCCTGTCCGGTCTCGGTCTCGCCTTCGCGGCCGGTACGGCGGTGCTGGCGTTGCCCGGTCTGCCCGTCCGGGCGGTCTTCGCCGTCGTACTGCTGCAGGGCCTGGTCGCGTCGCTGGGCGGTGGGGTGCGTGGGGGGCTGATGAACGAGATCCTGTCCAAGGACGGCTATGTCCTCGGTCGTTCGGTGTACAACATGCTCTGGGGCCTGATGCAGATGGCCGGTTTCGCGACGGGCGGCGCTCTGCTGGTGCTCCTGTCCCCCCGTGCCTGCCTGCTGCTCGCGGCGGCGGTGTACGTCGTGTCGGCGCTCGTCACCCACCTGGGTCTCACGGCCCGGCCGCCACGCTCCTCGGGCCGCCCGTCCGTCTCGGCGACCTGGCGCACCAACGCCTTCCTGTGGTCCTCACGCTCCCGTCGTCTGACGTACCTCGGTCTGTGGGTTCCCAACGGCCTGATCGTCGGCGGCGATTCGCTCTACGTCTCCTACGCCCCCGAAGCCGCCGGCACGCTGTACGCGTTCGGGGCGCTCGGCATGTTCGTGGGGGACATGGCGGTGGGCCGTCTGGTGCCGGCCACGGTGCGCCGCCGTCTCGCGACCCCCTTGCGCCTGCTGCTGGCCGTCCCTTACTTGTTCTTCGTCCTGCGGCCGGGAGTGGCGCTGTCGGCCGTGGCGGTCACCGTCGCCTCCGTCGGCTTCGCCGCGAGCCTGGTCCTGCAGGAACGCCTGATGAAGCTCACCCCGGACGACCTTGCGGGCCAGGCTCTCGGCCTGCACGCCACCGGCATGACGGCGCTGCAGGGCGTCGGCGCCGTCCTCGCGGGCACCCTGGCCCAACTCACGTCACCGGCCGCGGCGATGACGCTGATGGCGGCCGCATCCGTCACCGTGACCCTGGCCCTCGCGGCGCTGGGCCGGCACGAGGAACGACGGCCGGCCGTCGCCGATACACGTCCGGGCGTCCTGTCGGAGACCCCGACAGAGTAGGTTCCGACTTCACAGGGTCTTGCCCGGCCGGACGAAGGCGCTGCGAGCGCCCTGGTCAGTGGCCCGCGTGGTCCCCTGCCCACACCATGGGGGTCCGGCCCGACCACGGGCTCGCCTGTTCGAGTTGCCCGGCGAGGCGGTAGAGACGGCCTTCGCGGCCGTATCCGGCGGCGAACTGCATGCCGATCGGGAGCCCCGTCCCTGCGTCGGCCGTCAGGGGCACGGACATGGCGGGCGTGCCCGCTGTGTTGAACGGCATGGTGAACGGCGAGCGGTCGAGGACGCGACGCATCCAGCCGAGCCCGTCCAGCGCCTCTGCGCCGTCGGCACAGGTACCCAAGGACACGGGAAGCTCCGGCAAGGTCGGAGTGAGCAGCATGTCGTGGACATCGAAGTACCGTGCCAGGCTCCGGGCCACCCGGTTGCGGATCGTGAGAGCGGTGACGAACTCGGCGCCGCCGACCCGCTGCCCGTAGTGGTAGCCGGCGAGGGTCACCGGTTCGAGGGTCGAGGAGTCGACGGGCCGGTCGAAGGCGTCGGCCAGCTCGTCGACCGAGGCCGCCAGGTTCGCCGTGAACAGGCGGGCGTGGGCGAGCACGAACTCCTCCCAGCCGACCCCGAGGTCGACCGTGACCTCCTCCACCCGGTGGCCGAGGGATTCGAGCAGCCGCACGGTGCGCGAGAGCGCGTCGGACACCGGTGTGGTGGTGCGGCGTCCGCCCCATGCCCGGGTGAGGACACCGATCCGCAAGGAGCCCGGATGGCGGGCGACTTCCTCCGCGTACGGCCGGGACGGCTGCTGAGCGAAGTAGGGGTCGCCCGGTTCGGGGCCGCGGATCTGGTCGAGCAGCGCCGCGCTGTCGCGTACCGTGCGGCTGACGCTGCCGTGCACGGCCAGGCCGTTGAAGAGCTCGTCGAAGTCGGGACCCATGGAGACCCGGCCACGGGTGGGCTTCAGTCCGAAGAGGCCGTTGCAGGCGGCGGGGATGCGGAGCGAGCCGGCGGCGTCGGTGCCGTGCGCGAGGGGAACGACCCCGGCAGCGACGGCCGCGGCCGCGCCCCCGCTCGATCCGCCCGCACTCCGCTCCAGGTCCCACGGGTTGCGGGTCGGGCCGTACAGGACTGGTTCCGTCGTGATGCTGTAGGCCATCTCCGGTGTCGCGGTACGCCCGAACGTCACGAGGCCGGCGCGACGGAAGCGCAGCATCAGGGAGGAGTCGGCGCGCGCGACGTTGCCGGCCGCGAGGCGGCTGCCCAGTTCGGTGCGCCGCCCGGCCATGGAGACTCCGATGTCCTTGATCAGGAAAGGGACTCCGGCCAGCGGTGTGCTGCCGGGGCTTGGCTCGTCGTCGGCCGGCCAGGTCTCCACGATGGCGTTGATCCGCGGGTTGACCACCTGCGCGGCCTCACGCGCGGCCGCTTGCAGTTCGGCGGGGCTCACCTCACCTTTGGCCACCAGCTCCGCGAGCCCGACCGCGTCGAAGTCCACGTACTCGGAAACTCTCATTCCCACTCCCACTCCCAGCGCAACGACGAAAGATACCCTTGAGTACCGGATGATACTCAACGGTATCGCACGGGACGGGCTGGTACCGTAGGGGCAATGGAGCCTGGGGCCCCGCACCCGACCCGACGTCACGGAGCAGTCATGGCATCGACCGCCGGAAGGCCGAGCAGGGTGGCGAAACTGCCCCCTCGGGAGCGCATCCTCGACGCGGCGGAAGAGCTCTTCCAGAGCGAGGGGATCCGGCGGGTGAGCGTCCAGGCGATCGCCGAGCGGGCCGAGACGACCAAGATGGCGGTCTACCGGCACTTCGAAAGCAAAGACGCGCTGGTCGCGGAGTGGATGCGGATCGTCTCCGCCGACTACCAGGCGGCCTTCGACCGGGTCCGGACCGCATACCCCGGTCAGCCCAGGGAGCAGATCCTGGGCTTGGCCCGCTTCATCGCCGAGGGGCTGCCGGCCGTCTCGCACCGAGGCTGCCCGTTCATCAACTCCCTCGCCGAACTGCCCGACCGCTCCCATCCCGCACGGCAAGTGATCGAGGGGCACAAGGCCCGCCAGACCCGCAGGCTGGTCGGCATGTGCGCCGAGGCCGGGCTGCCCGACCCCGAGCAGGCGGCAGCCGAGATCACCTTCGTACTCGAAGGCGCGCAGGTCAGCACGCAGAACGGAAGCATCGATCAGGCGGGGGACCGTCTGATGAGAATCGTCGAGGGAATCGTGGATCGCTGCCGTTCCCCCCTCGGCCCATCCGGCGCGAACACCGACTGACGGTCTCGGAACCCTGCTTGCCCCGCGCTGTTCTCGGCTCCGCTCTCAGTCGGGTCCCGTCCAGTCGAACGGGAAGTACTTGCTCGACTTTCCCGAGTGTTCCCAGGAGAAGCCGAACGCGTCCGCGCGGTCGGTGGTGGCCCGGCCCCAGGTGGCGACCTGGCCCGGCCCGACCTCGGCGCCCGGGGCGTTGTGGACCTGGACGCGGGCGCCTTCCGGAGTCGTCGGGCCGGTGAGCGCCTCGGCGGTGGCCGTGACCCGCCCCGGAATCTCGGCGCGCCAGGTGGCCAGGTCCTCGTCGATCTCCACGCGGATCGGCGCGGTGTCCATGCCGCGTATCTCGGGCCGGAGCATCTCACCGAACCGCGCCGGCCAGCCGCCCGCCTCGCCTCCGAAGACCGTCCCGAGCGCGCCGCGCTGCCGCTCGTCGGCGCGCTCGTCGAGGAAGACCGCGGCGTACGCGTCACTGTGCTCGCCGGCCCACATGTTGCCCGTGAAGACGCCCAGCATCAGGACGTTGAGATCGTCGAGCCGTACGTCGCCGTAGTTGCCCTCGCGGATGTGCCAGACCAGCACACCTTCGCAGTCACCGTAGGTCGGGGGCTGAGCGAACGTGCACGGGCACGGTACGGCGCAATTGCACACGTCGAACCAGTCGCCGGCCAGATGCCAGCGCGTCCCGGTGGTGACCTGTTCCGTCATCTCGTTTGCCTCCCGTCGAGTCCGAGGGAGCTCCTGCCAAGTGGCGAGACCGCACGTCCCGGGCCCGCACGCGGATCGCGAGACGGCCTCTCCTTCCAGCGTGCCGCACGTGTTCACATGCCGTCCATCGAAGGAGCCGATTCCTGCAGTCCCGGCAGCAGCCAGTCCTGGAACGGCGCCAGCACGGCGAGGACGAGGAGGACGACGCCCACCGCTCCGGCGAGCAGCGGCCCCCGTGACCAGAGCTTCTCCACGAAGATCACCACCGCCAGCCCGGCCATCGCCGCCACGTTCATCACGCCGAGGGGCACGAGGACGACCATCAGCCCGGCGCAGCAGCCGACGCAGTAGCCGCCGTGGTGAACACCCACCCGTAGATCGCGGGCCGGCTGCCGGAACCCGGCGTAGCGCACCAGTTGACTCATGGGGTCGCGGCAGTGCCGCAGACAGACGTTCTTGAGGGGCCCGAGCTGGTAGAGGCCCGCCAGCAGGAAGGCCACCGATCCGATCCAGCGCCCCGCAGCCGGATGATCGTCCACCAGGTCTCCGGTGAAGGCCAGTGCCCCATAGGCGACCAGCCCGAACGCCGTCCACACCAGCAGGTATCCGCCCACGAACTCCAGCGTGCGCCCCGCCCGGCCCCACCCGGACGAGCGCCGTCCGATCCCCCGTGCCCAGGTGAGGGCCACCGGCGCCATGGACGGCAGCATCATGGCCGCCATCATCGTCACCCAGAGCAACAGGAACAGCGGCAGTGCCATCCCCATCGTGCCGGGCTCGACCCCCATGTCCCGGGCCTGCCCGACGGTGAGTATCCAGGCGGGCGCGGCGATCAGGACGACCAGCGACCACGCGACCGCGAGATCCCGCGTCGGCAGCAGCCCCCCTCGCGCTCCGGTCGGTGCGGGCGACCGGGCGGAGACGAGGACGGAAGCCCGGAGACGACCCATCAGTGAACTCCCCTGCGTACCCCTCCCAGCACAGCACCCTTCCCGTCGCACCGCGACTCCGCTCCGGTACGGGTGAACTCCGTCAGTGAAGGGTGGGCCGGTAGGTGAGCTCTTGGATGTGGCCGTCCAGGGTCCGGTGCTCGATCAGCTCCAGGTCGAAGTCGGCCGCATCCTGGAAGACCGGGTCCAGCCCGCTCCGACCGGTGATGACGGGGTAGAGCGTCACCTGCAAGCGGTCGACCAGGCCGGCGGCCATCAGTGCCCGGTTCATCGACAGGCTGCCGTGCGAGCGCAACGGTACGTCGGACTCCTTCTTGAGCCGGGCGACGACGTCGACGGCGTCACCGCTCACGACGGTCGCGTCCGGCCAGTCGAGGGGTCCTGCCAGGGTCGTCGAGATCACGGTCGCCGGCAGGCTCCTCATCCGGGTGACCCAGGGATCACGCACGTCGGACTCTTCGGTGCTCTCGGCCAGCATCCGCGCGAACAGCCGATAGGTGTTGGCCCCGAACACCATCCGCTGGTGCGAGTCGTACAGGGCAAGGCGGTGGTCGAGCAGTTCGGGGCCCTGCTTGCCCCAGTAGCCGGTCCAGTCGGCGCCGGCGGCGCCGTAGCCGTCGAGGCTGGAGAAGACGTCGAAGGTGTAGGTCGCGGTCATGTCGTGCTCCTCGAGTGCGGGAGACCGGTGGGGGCGGGCGATCGTCTTCGGGCGTGCTTCGGCGACCGTCACACCCATAGACCCGGCACTCTTCGGAAACTCATCGCTCTTCCCACTGCAGGCAGCCACGATCACCCGCACGGCACGTGGTCAGTGGCCGACACACCGCTGCCAGGGTGACCAGCACGCCCGGAAGACCGGCGACTACGCCGCGGTGCCGTGGCCTGCCTCGCCGGGGTCACCGAGGGGCCGGGTCAGCGCATCGTCCTCCCGCGCCCGCCGGTCCGGCTCCGTCTCGTCCAGCTCCCAGTGGTGCCGGCAGTCGTCACAGCGGTACTCCACACCCGTGTCGACCGTCAGTACTGCCCCGTACGGGCATCCGCTGCCGTCCCCGCGGCCCACGCACTCCCCTTGCCCGGTAGCCCCCATGCGTACGACCGTGCGGCGCGCGGCCGGTGTTCGGCAGTGGGCTTGCGGGGCGCACAGGCGCTCACCGGCGGCACAACGCCCCACCACCTGCCAGGAGCCCCGGCCGAGCCGTGTCCTGGGTGGGGCGGTCGGGATGTGCCAGGATACGGTGAACTGACGTTCGGGGGCAGGCTTCAGCGGGGGAATGCATGGAGCACGGGGAGCGGGAGGGGCGCCGGGCGATGCCCGGAGCGGTCGTCGCCGCCGGGGTCGTCGGGGCGCTGGCCGTCGCCGCGCTCGTGCTGCGGCCCGGCGAGGGGCTGCTGCACTCCGGCAAGGGGCCGCTCGGCCACTGGGGCATCGTCGCGATCGGGCTGTCCGTCGCCTGGACGGTGGGGGTCGTGCGCGTCGCCGAGCGCCTTCGCCCCCGGATCGGCGCCGACCGTACCGCGTTGCCGCCGGGCGAGGAGCGCCTGCGCGAGGCCGCCGTGCCGCTGCTGCTCGCCGGACCGGTCGTCATCGGCGTCCTGGCCCTGGTCCTGCACCGGTTCACGCACGACAGCACACCGCCCACACCGCTGGACGTCCGGCCCTCCCCCGTGACGCCCCCCTCCTTGCCGCCGGCCCGCGACAGGTCGACGCCCGACAAGGGCTCGGGGGACGCCTTGTCCCTGCCGCTGTACCTCCTGCTCGGTCTGCTGGCCGTACTCGTCGTCGTGGTCGTCACGGTGGCCGTCGTGCGGCGGCTGCGACGGTTCGGGCTGACGGTGCCGCCGCGCCCCAGCCCTTCGGGGGGTCCCACGGAGGAAGACGACGCGCGTCTGCTCCTGTCCGCCGTGCGCTCGGGCCGGCGCGCTCTGGCCGACGCCGGTGACGCCCGGGCGGCCGTCATCGCCTGCTACGCCGCGATGGAGGACGCCCTCGTCGCGTCCGGCGTGCAGCGGCACGCCTCCGACAGCCCCGCCGACCTGCTCACCCGCGCCGCCGCCGCGGGCCTCGCCCCGAGCCCGGCGGCGCCTCGTCTCACCGCGCTGTTCCGCGAGGCCCGCTACTCCTCCCACCCGATGGGCGCCCCGCACCGCGAGGCCGCCGCCGAGGCCCTGGAAGACATCGCCTCGCTGCTCCAGGACCGGGAGACCGCGTGGTGAACCGGACCGCCGACCGGACTCCGGAGCCGGGCCTGCTCCCGCTGCGCCGGCTCGGGCTGCTCGGCGGGGCGGTCGCCGGATCCGGTGTCCTGCTCGTCCTGCTGCTCGACGGACCCGAGGCGGCCGGTGCCGTCGTGGCCGTGCTCGTCGTCGCTGCGCTGGTGGTCGCCCGGTACGTCGCCGGGGCGGGCGCCTTCGATCCCGGACGTCGGGACGAGGTACGGCTGTTGGGGACGCGGGCGCCGGGCATGGGCGAATGGCGACGGAACATCCACACCGCCACGGGGCCCGACGGCGCCCTCTACTACCGCGCGGTGCTCCGGCCCGACCTGCGCCGCCTGTACGCCGCCGCGCTCGCCGAGCACCACCATGTCTCGCTCGAGCAGCAGCCGGAGCGCGCCGCCGAGCTGATCGGGCCGGAACTGTGGCCGTGGCTGGGACCCGAGCCGCCCCGGACCGGACCCGACGGTGACGTTCCCGTCGACGTGCTGCGCCGCCTCGTCGACCGGCTCGAAGCACTCGGCGCACCCCGCACTCGTACCCCCCGTATGCGTAAGGAAGATGCGACGTGACGAGTCCCTCCACGCCTCAGCCGCGCACCGCCGGGCAGGTCGGCGAGCAGGCCGGTGCCGTACTGCGCGAGATCGGCCGCGCCGTCGTCGGCAAGCCGGACGCGCTCGAACACGTGATGCTGGCCGTGCTGGCCGGCGGGCACGTTCTCGTCGAGGATCTGCCGGGGCTCGGCAAGACGCTCCTCGCGCGGTCCTTCGCCACGACGCTCGGCCTGGACTTCCGTCGCATCCAGTTCACGCCCGACCTGCTGCCGTCGGACGTCACCGGGGCGCCGCTGTACGACCAGCGCACCGGCGAGATGGTGTTCCGTCCGGGCCCCGTGTTCACGCACCTCCTGCTCGCCGACGAGATCAACCGGACGCCGCCCAAGACACAGGCCGCGCTGCTCGAGGCGATGGCCGAGTCGCAGGTGACCGTGGACGGCGAGACCCGGCCGCTCGCCGATCCGTTCCTGGTGATCGCGACCGCCAACCCGGTGGAGTACGAAGGCACTTACTCCCTTCCCGAGGCGCAGCTCGACCGGTTCCAGCTGCGCGTACGGATGGGGTATCTGGCCGCCCGGGAGGAGTTGGCGATGCTGCGGGCCCGGATCGACCGGGCCACGCCGGAGGCCGTGCTCGACACACTCGCGGGACCGGACGACGTCCTGGCGTGGCGGGCCGTCGTGGAGCGCGTGGAGATCGACGACGACCTGCTGGAGTACGCCGTCGCGCTGGTCGGCGCGACCCGCGACCACCCGCAGATCGGCATCGGCGCCTCGCCGCGCGGTGGACTCGCCCTGGTCCAGCTGGCACGCGCCCGCGCCGTGCTGGACGGCCGGGACTATGTCGTCCCGGAGGACATCAAGCACCTCGCGGTGCCCGCGCTGGCCCACCGGGTGTCCCTGCGGCCCGAGTTGTGGGTGCGCGAGGTGTCCACGGACGACGTGCTGCGCGAGATCGTCGACAGCGTCGGCACACCGTCCACGCGGCGTACGGCCGCCGTGTCGTCGTGACCGTGCCCGCGCCGCGGCCGAGTGCCGCGGTGGTCCGCGCCCTGGAGGGGCGTACCTCGCCGACGCAGCCGCCGCGCACGCCGCCCGGCGGGCCGCGCCCGGGCGAGCGGACGCTGCGCCTGCTGACCGTCGCCCTCGTCGCGATGTCCGCCGCGCTGCTCACGGGCCGGGCGTGGCTGCTCGCGCTCGCGGCGGCGCCGCTGGTGCTGCTCGCGCTCGCGCTGCCGCGCGCGTACGCCCGTCGTATCGAGACGTCGCTGACCGTCGAACCGAGGCGCTGCTTCGAGGGCGACACCGTCACCGTCCGTGTCTCGGTGGCCCACGACGGCGGTGCCGTCCGTCTCGACCCCGGTGTCACGCTCGGTCCGGGCCTGCGGCTGGACGAAGTCGCGGTCGGCCCGTCCTCGGTGACGCTGCGTCACACCGCGCTGCGCTGGGGGCGCTGGTCGCTCGGTCCGGTGGACCTCGACGTGTACGACGCCGGGGGCACCGTGCGCCGTACCGTGCGGGTCGAGGCGGCCGAGGTGTCCGTGTTCCCGCTCGCCACGCAGGCCCGGTTCACGCCGATCCCGGCGCGGCTGCCGCAGCGGCTGGGTGAGCATGCCTCGTTGCAGGCCGGAGAGGGTGTCGAGGTCGTCGGGGTGGGACCGTGGGTGCCCGGGGAGCGGCAGCGGCGGATCCACTGGCCGTCGACGACGCGGCGCGGGGCCGTGCAGCTGCACCGGTTCGCGGCCGAGCGGGCCGCCGACACGGTGATGCTGCTCGACGCGTTCGGGGACGTCGTCGACCCGGTGACCGGGGTGTCGTCCCTGGACGAGACCGTACGCGCCGCGGCCGGACTGGCCCGGGCCTATCTGCGCACCCATGACCGGGTGGGGGTCGTCTCGACCGGGGGCACCACGCGATGGCTGACGCCGGGGACCGGGGACGCGGCGTTCTACCGCATCGTCGAGAGCGTCCTCGACGTCCGCAAGGACCGGCGGTTCGACGGACCCGGACTGGAGCGGGTGCCGCCGCCCGCGCTGCCGGAAGGGGCGCTCGTGTACGTGTTCACTCCGTTGAGCGACGCACGGGTGCTGAAGGTGCTGCGGGATCTTCAGGGGCGGGGACGCCGGCCGGTCGTCGTGGAGATCCCGAGCGGGGACCCGCGGGTCGAACCCGGTGACATGGCGGGCGAGTTGGGGCTGCGGCTGTGGCACGCGGACCGGGACGCGATGCGGTTCGCGCTGCGGGACAGCGGGGTGCCGGTGCTGCGGCACGTGGTGGGCGAGTCGTTGGATCTGGCGTTGGCGCCGTTGCTGTCGGGGCGGATCGAGAGCCGGGGGCGGGGCCGATGACGGTGCTCGATGCGCGAGTGGGCCTTCGGGAGTACGCGGGGTACTGGCTCGGGACCTTGCCGGTGCGGGTGCTCGCGGTGGCGGCCGTCGTGGTGGCGTGGCGGCCGTGGGCGACGATGGGCGGGGGGCGGCAGGCGGTGCTGTTCGGCTGCGCGGTCGCCCTCGCGGTGTGGGCGGCGCCGGCGGTGGACCGGCGGCCGTCGCTGGAGTCGGTGCGCCTCCCGCACGCTCTGGTGCGGCACCGGACGACTGCGCTGGCGTGCGGCGTGGTGGTGGTCGCGGCGAACGGGGATCCGAGCTGGTGGGAGAGGGCCGGGGTGGCAGGGCTGTTGGTCGCGTACCTGGTGGCGAGCGAGACGTGGCCGTGGAGGTGGGGGCGCGGGGCTGCGCGGGTGTGGGGAGAGACGCTCGCGGCCTGTGCGGGAGCCGGGGTGGTGCTGACCGCTGCGGCGGCTTCGGTGACCGGGGCGGGGTTCGGCATGGGGCGGGTGTTTGCGGCCGGGGTTGTCGCGGGTGTGGCCCTGGTCGGTGCCGGAGTGATGGGCGCCCGATGGCGGGGCGGGAGGTAGGCGACGCCCGTCGGGCGCGCGCGAACGTCCCCGCGCGTCGTCACCGGGGGCGAGTCGAAGAGCTCCCGGCCGGCGTCCCCGGCCCACCCCGGCGCGTGCGGTCAGGTGACGATCAGTCCTCTTGTCCGGAGTCCTTGCGCCGGTTGAAGCGCGCCTTCTTCTGACGATTCCCGCATGTGTTCATCTCGCACCATTTACGGGTGCGGCTCTGGCTGGTGTCGAAGAAGGCGGCTCGGCAGGTCGGCGACGCGCACAGGGCCAGTTTTCCGTCTCGTTCGCCCGAGAGGATGCCGATCGCGTCGGCGGCGATCACGCTGAGGGCGTCTTCGACGCGGGAATCCGGGCTGAGCCGCCATCGCCGCTTGCCTTCGGGCGTCAGGACAGCCGCGGCCCGACCCCGTGCGCTGCAGTCGTTGATGACCTGGACGGCGGACGCGGGGAGAGCGTCCTGGAGCGCGGCGGCTGTCGCGGCGGCGTGGATCGCCTCCCTCAGTTCCCGGGCGAGGTCGAGCTGGGCGGGAGTGCAGGAGTCCACGGCGAGGCAGTTCACCGCCAGCCAGTCGACGAGCCGGTGCGGCACGGGAATGCGCTCGACAGGTTCACCACAGCGCTCCGTCAGAGTCGCCGTGAAGCTGGTCGCCAGCACCTTGCCGAGACGGAAGTCAGGGAACTCAGCACGCATGGAACCACCTTAGGCGGTTGCGGCGCGGCCGGGTGAATTGCTAGAACCGTCTTAGCCGGTTCACGATAGGTCGTAGCCGGCTCCGCGACGGCCAGGAGGTCTCATGAACCGCCCGAGCAGCGACGTGCGCCCCTTCGAAGCCCACGCCGGCGACGCCGACCTCGACGACTTGCGCGCGCGGCTGGCTGCGGCGCGGCTGCCGGAGGCCGAGACCGTCCACGGCGCCGCGCCCGGCGCCCGCCGATGGGAGCAGGGCGTCCCTCTCGCCGACCTCGTCGATCTCGTGGACTACTGGCGCACCGAGTACGACTGGCGGGCGTTCGAGGAGCGCCTCAACCGCGTCGGCCAGTTCCGGACGACCGTCGACGGCCTGGGGATCCATTTCCTGCACTGCCGGTCCGCGCGCTCGGATGCCACTCCGCTGCTCCTGACCCACGGCTGGCCGGGCAGCATCGTCGAGTTCATCGACGTGGTGGAAGAGCTGGCCGATCCGAAGACCGCGGACGCGCCGGCGTTCCACGTCGTGGTCCCGTCGCTGCCGGGCTTCGGTTACAGCGACAAGCCGGTCGCCACCGGGTGGGGAACCGAAAGGATCGCGGCTGCCTGGGTGGAACTGATGGGACGGCTCGGCTACGACAGGTTCGCGGCCCACGGCGGCGACTGGGGTGGCAACATCACCACGGTTCTCGGCGGCAGGTTCCCGGAGCACGTTCTCGGCATCCACACACTCTTCGCGGAGGCACCGCCCGGGTTGTCGACGGACGGGCTGACGACGCTCGAGCGGAAGTGGGCCGAGGAGACCCGCGATTTCTGGCTCCACCGCGCGGCGTACGCGAAGCAGCAGGCGAGCCGACCGCAGACCATCGGCTACTCGCTCGTCGACTCGCCGGTCGGGCTTCTTGCCTGGATCCTCGACAAGTTCGCCGAGTGGTCGGACACCGAGGACAGCCCGTTCGAGACGATTTCCCGGGACCGCATCCTCGACGACGTCACCCTGTACTGGCTGACGCGGACCGGCGCGTCAGCGGCCCGTATCTACTACGAAAGCCACAACTCGCTGGACCCCGAACTGCGGGTCGACGTCCCGTCAGCCGTCAGCATGTATCCCCGCGACATCGAGAAGACCCCGCGCCCCTGGGCACAGGAGCGCTACCGGCGGATCGTCCGATGGAACGCACCCGAGACCGGAGGCCATTTCCCGTCCCTGGAGGTCCCCGCCTACTTCGTCAGGGATCTGCAAGAGGGCCTCGCGGCGGTGCTGGCCGCCGATCGCGCGGAGACGTGAAGGCGGGGTGACCAGGAATGTGTCTGAACGGATTCGCACCGTGCGAGGCGACGAGCGAGGAGATCTTCGACGAGTTGCTTGGCGACGTTCCATGGAGTGAACCTCATGTTCGATCGGTGGGGAGAAAGGCGCGACGGTCGGTGGTGTCGTACCGAGGCGCGGTTCCAGGGAACCGCTTCCGCGCCGGGCGTGGCAGGTCGGGTTTGTGGGGGGGTACAAGCTCAACCCCCCAAGCCCGCGGGGTGGTCCGCCGCCACCCCGGACGATGAGGGCAAGGGCCCGCAACTGCGACGCCGACAACCCGCGCGGGCGGATGCGGCAGCAGATGGGTGGTCAGTTCGTGGATGGTCTTGTCTCCGGCCACCGCGATGGCCACGCCGCCTGCTGCCGGGGTGTGCGCTGTCCGCGGTGGCCTAGGCAACGGCTGCTGCCGGGCGGCGGCGCTGGAGGAGCGCGAGGGTGACGGTGGGGATCAGGGTGAGGGCGGCGATCACGGTGCCGACGATGGCGGGGCCGGTGGTCCCGAGCGAGGAGTCGAGGGTGAGGCCGCGATCCAGGAGCCGATGGCGGTACCGAGGTTGAACGCGGAGACGGTCAGCGCGGAGGCCAGCACGGGTGCCTGCATCGCGAAGCGGACGGCCAGGGCCATCAGCACCGGGTTGGCGCCCAGACCGAAGAAGCCGAGCAGGGTGACCAGCATGATGGTGGGCACGGCGTAGCCGGCCAGCAGGGAGATCGCCAGCAGCAGGAGGGCGGCTCCGGCGGCGGCGGCGATGGTGACCGTGTGCGGGCGGTGGTCGCCGAGGCGCCCTCCGACCAGTGAGCCGGCCAGGGCGCCCAGGCCGAAGCCGACCAGGACCAGCGGCACGATGCCGGAGGCGATCCCGGACCTGCCGACGACCGTGCCCACGACACGGTCAGGACACATGGTCAGGACCGTCGCCGGATCGCGGTGACCTCGAGCTCCAGAACCACCTTCGGGCTCACCAGGGCAGCGGTCCCGGCGTTCCAGTTCACGCCCCAGTCATTGCGGTTGATCGTGACGCTGCCCTGGAAGCCGACCCGCGCGTTGCCCTGGGGGTCGCTCGCGCCGCTGGTCAACTCGACGTCCAGGGTGACCGGTTTGGCCACCCCGCGCATGGCCAGGGATCCGGTGACCCTGTAGTGGGTCCGGTCGACCTGGGTCACCTCGGTCGAGGTGAAGGCGATGGCAGGGTGGTCGTCCACGTCCAGGAACTTGCCGCGCAGCAGGTCGTCGCGCTGCGGGTTGCCGGTCCGGATGCTCTTCGCCCGCAGCGTGATCCGTACGCTGGATGCGGACGGGTGATCGCCGTCCAGGTACGCCCCGCCCTCGAACTCGTCGAACTGCCCGCGCACCCTGGTGGCCATCGTGTGCCGGGCGACGAACCCGATGCGGCTGCGGGCGGTGTCGAGGTCGTAGTCGCCGGTCAGCTCGCTGAGGCTGATGGGGGTCGGCATGCTGGCTCTCCTGAAGGTGTGTGCCTCGGCGGACGGAACGGCGGCGCTGGTCGCCGGGCCGTTCCACCCCCTGGGCGGAACAGGTGTACGTGGGAGCGGGTTCGTCCCAGCAGTACGACGAGGCAGCCCCGCGGAATGTGAGGCGACGTGCGCACCTCACATTCCGGAGGGCTGTCTCGTCGTACGGGAGAAGGAAGCAACGGCCGAGGGAGCGACGCCACCATGGAGAACCAGTCCGAGCCGGGAGACGGTCCGCTCGATCCGGGCCTGAGCGTGATCATGAGTGAGCGGCGTCAGCTGATCAATCTCGCCTACCGGCTCCTCGGGTCCCTCGCCGACGCCGAGGACGTCGTACAGGAGACGTACGCCCGCTGGTACGCCCTGTCCCCGCAGGCGCGGGAGGCCGTCGACTCCCCCGGCGGCTGGCTGACGAAGGTCGCCGGCCGTATCTGTCTCGATCAGCTCGGCTCGGCACGGGCGCGGCGAGAGCGCTATGTGGGCGAATGGATCCCGGAACCGCTGCCCGATTCCACCGTGTGGGCCGACGGGCGTCCGGCCGGGCGGACGGCCGACCCGGCCGACCGTGTCACGCTCGACGAGTCGGTCACCATGGCCTTCCTCGTCGTGCTCGAGTCGATGACCCCGGCCGAACGCGTCGCGTTCGTCCTCCATGACGTCTTCCGCTACCCCTTCGCCGAAGTCGCCGAGATCGTCGGCCGCACTCCCGCGGCGTGCCGCCAGTTGGCTTCCTCGGCCCGCCGCCGCCTCCGCGCGTCACAGGCACCCGCGACTCCGGCCGCCCAGCGCGCCGAGGTGGTCCGGGACTTCAAGCAGGCATGGGCCGCCAAGGACATCGAAGCCCTCGTCGGGCTCCTCGACCCCGGCGTCACGGCGATCGCCGACGGCGGTGGCCTCGTCAACGCCGCGCTCCAGCCGGTCGAAGGCGGCGAGCAGGTCGCGCGCTACCTCGTCGACCTCGCCGACAGGGCACCCGGCCTGGCGCTCCTGGAGCGCACGGTCAACGGTCAGCCCGGTGTGGTGCTTCAACTGGACGACGTCACTGTGGCGGTGATGGCGTTCGACGTCAGCGGTGACCGGATCACCCGCATCTGGGGGGTGCGGAACCCCGAGAAGCTCCGCCCCTGGAGGGGCGCGGCTACGTGATGTCGCCGCTCCCGGTCGGCACCGGTGCCACGGGGCTCCCCCTCTCCGTCGCCGCGCCTCGTTCGTCGCGCGGCGGCGAGGGCGGCGAGGGCGGCGAGCACCCCGGAAGTGACCCCGAACCCGGGGGACCACGCTCATGGGGTGCGACTCGTCGAACAGGATCGGCTCCGCACTCCGTGTTCTTCGCCACAACACCACTGCAAACCATCGGGCCGAAGGTGGCGATCTACCTCGTTGATGTGCTGATGTGCGCCGCATAATCGGCCAGGAGATGGTTTCTCGCAGCTCAATACCCTGAGTGATCCTCCATTCGTCCACGGCTTTATGATCGTTAACGAACCGGCGCCCCGCGCCTCTGCACCCGTTCCGGGAGGTTCTTGACGACCGCGAACGAAAGAGGTCCAGCGGGCCGCGACGGTGACACATGTGACGAAAGGTGAACTCCATGGCCCTCGGGCTGCTCCGACGCCGGCGTTCCCGCGGCGCGTCCGGTGCCCCATCGAGCCTCTCGGTCCCTCTGCCGCCCGGGGCGGGGGGATTCGGTTTCGAGGTCGTCGACCCCATGGGCCAGCCCATGGGCGGAGCCGAGGTCACGGTGACCGCCCTGGACAGCCACCGCGTCGCGACCCACGGGACCACGGACCCGAACGGCTGGTTCATGGCCACGCTGCCGGCCGGCTCCTACAGCGTGATGACGGTGGCCGAGGGTCTGTCACCGGCCCGGGAGAGCATCGACATCACCGCCGGAGTGGCGCTGCCCCCCGTGCGTGTCGCGCTGGAGTCCGCCCGTCAGCTGGAACTGCCGACTGCCGGGACCTGGCTGTTCGATCCTCCGCACACCGCGATCCGCTTCATCGCCAAGCACGTGGGCATGGCGCACGTCCACGGCCGCTTCACCCGCTTCGAGGGCGGTATCCGCGTCGCACCGAACATGGCCGACTCCCATGTCTCGGTACGCATCGACGCCTCCAGTCTCACCACGGGCAACAACACCCGGGACAACCACCTGCGTTCCGCGGACTTCCTGGACGTCGAGCACTACCCGTACATCGACTTCACCAGCACCCGGTTCGCCTACCGCGGCGGCTCCAAGTGGACGCTGCACGGCACGCTCACCATGCACGGCACCAGCCGTTCCGTCGGCCTCGACACGACCTACCTCGGGACGGTGAACGGCGGCTACGACCAGGAACTGCGCTGCGCGGCGCTCGCCAAGGCGGAACTGCACCGGGAGGACTTCACCCTCAACTGGCGTTCCATGCTGGCCCGTGGCATCGCGGTCGTCGGGCCGACCGTCCAACTGGAGCTGGACGTGCAGGCGATGTACCGCACCCACGACACCCCCACGCCCCCGGAGTAGGCGACCGGCGGCCTCGCCGGCCTCGCCGGGCGAGACCACCACGGCGCAGGGCGGCGCCCCTCTCGGCGAGTCGGCGCTGGGAGACCTCGGCCGACTGGATCGCCGGCGACCCGTGGAAGGTGCCGGGCCACTGGTGCAGCTCGACCGACCCGTCCGCCTGGAGCAGGCGCAGCGCGTCGTCGATGTCCTCGTCGCGGTTCGGGGCGAACTCCGCGCGGGCGATGCAGGCCGGCGGCAGACCCGACAGGTCTTCGGCGCGGGCCGGCGCTGCGTACTCCGCGGCGGGCTGTGAGCCGAGGCAGCGCCCCGACGCCGTGGCGCGTACGGCGCGGTTGTTCCAGGGCGGCTCGGTGACGTTCCGCGCCGACCGGGTCTGCTGCCGGTCGTCGAGGACGGCTTCGTTGACGACCAGGCCCCTTCCCCCAGGCGGTCTCGGGGAAGGGGCCTGGCGTCCGTCCGGCGCTGGGCTCAGTCGGTGACCTTCACGACGCCCGAGGCCGTCGCGTCCGCGCCCGTGCCGTCCGCCGGCGTGGCGGTCAGCCGCCACGCGTAGCCTCCAGTCGCCACCGGGGTGCCCGACTCGGACGTGCCGTCCCAGGTGACCCGGACCGTGCTGAGGGTGCCTTCGCCCGTCCAGGTACGGACGACCTCGCCGGTGGCGCGGCGGGTGAGTGTCACCTGCCAGGAGGCCGCGGGCTTGGAGAGCCACCACGCGGCGGCCCACGCGCCGGCCGACGTCCGCGGAGCGGCGGTGCGGGCGACGCGCAGCGCGGAGACCTCGTGCTGCGGCGCGGTGACGTGCGCGGTGTCGTCCGCGTCGACCCAGACCAGCTTGCCGGCGCCCGCGTCGACGGTCCAGGTGGAGCCGCGTCCGTCGCCTACCGCGGGCTGCTTCAGCCCGGTGACGGTGCCCAGGTCGGCCGTACCGCCGTCCGCCCGCAGGGCCGTCAGACGCAGCGCGCCGGACGTGTCGCGGTGGGCCGTGAAGCGGTCGCCCAGCAGGACGCCGGTCACCGGGGCGGGGTAGGTGTGCCCGGTCGTCAGGTCGCGTACGCCCGCCGCGTCCTTCGAGGCGCAGCTCCAGTACAACAGGGAGCCACTGTACTGGAGTTCGTCGGGCACGCAGGAGGAGCCGAGGTCGACGGTTCTGATCAGCTCGCCGGAGCGCACGTTGATCTCCTTGACCTTGCCGGGCTGGTTGAGCGCCGGCTTGAACAGCCTCTTCTGATCGAGTGCGGCGGCCTGCGCCGGCTGTTCGCGGACCACGAGGTCGCGGGCCGTGTCGACGACGTACTGCCGTCCGCCCGCCTCGTAGAGCACGAACTCCGGTGCCGCGTCCAGGATGCGGCCGCCCGTACCCGGCAGCGGGAAGCTGTCAGCCGGGTGCTCCGGGTCGTCTCCCGTCACCAGCAGGTCGGTGCCCGTGGCCGGATCGGCGGTCAGCCGGGCCAGGCCCTCGTCGGTGCCGTCCGCGAAGCGGCCGGCCTCGAGGCCCGGGAAGTCGGCGAGCGCGGCGCCGTCCGCCGGGTCGAGACCGGTGCCGATGTTCTTGCCGTGCAGCGTCCGGGTGCCGGTGAGGGAGGTGGCGTACCGCAGTCTCCCCCGGTCGAGGCTCAGCGCCGTGATCGCACCGTCCGCCGTCTTGACCCGGGGCACCTGTCGCAGGGGCAGGTCGAAGACGAGCCCCGAGCCGTCGACGCTGAAGTGGTGCACGGCGCGCTTGCCGTCGGCGTCCTTGCCGAGCGTGACCAGCGAGCCGGTGCCCTCGGCGCGCAGGAACGCCTGCTCCACGTCGCTGAGCAGCGTCCGCTCGGTCTCCGCTCCGGCGAACGGGGTGAGGTGCAGTGGGCCGCCGTCGCCCTCGTACCAGAGGACGTTGTCGCCCACCACGAAGGAGGTGACCCGGCTGTCGGGCGCCTGCGTGGCGAGTGGCACGATCCGCGGGGCGGCGGTGCTGCCCCGGGGCATGACCCGCACGCCCGGGGTTCCTTCGCGGGAGAACCAGCTGACGGTGGTCTGCGTGATCCGGAAGCTGCTCGCCTCGCCGGTCACGGGCAGCGGGACGACCCTGCCGTTGTACGCGGTGAGGGTGCCGTAGCCCTGGGTGCCGTCGGCGGTGCGGTAGCCGATGAGCAGCTGGTTGTCGAAGGCGCCGAGGAGCATCGGCTCGGCCCCGGTGGTGGCTCCGGCGGGCAGCTGTACCACGGGGTCGCTCGCCGGGTCGCCGCCGCGCGCGACGCGCAACTGGTAGGTGCCGTCTCCCCGGTCGACGGTGGCCAGCACCCAGCCGTTGCCGACGCGCGGGTTGAGGTATCCGGCGGGCACCTTGATGGTGCTGGTGTTGGCCGGGTCCTCGATGCCGATCCGCACGACGTCCGTGCCGCCGTCCTCGCGCGGCCTGGTGTAGACGACGCGGTTGAACCCGTCGTGACCGCGCACGATGGCGTCCTGCGGGACGCCGTCGAGCTCCGGGACTGGCTTGGTGGTGCTGTTGTAGGTCGTCGTCCAGAGGTAACTGTCGCCCTCGCGGTGCAGCACGCCCTGGGCGCCGGTCGCCAGGACCGTCTCCGTCCCCTCGCCGTAGGCGTCGGGCGCGGGTACGAGGATCTCGCTCGTCTCCGCCGCGTGAGCCGTGCCCGGCAGTGCGGTCGCCAGCCCCGCGGCGAGGACGGCCGCGACGGCCGCCGCCGTGGTGGTACGCCGGACGCGCCGGGCGTGACTGTTCGTGCGCAGGTGATGGGACACCTGAACCCCCCTCTTGTAAAACCGTCAACACCCGTTCTGGGTGTGAACTCGGTCAACAGTACGCCGATGCGAGGGAGTTGTGTGCGTAGCGTGTGCCGCTCGTGTCGCAGGAGTGTCACAGCGGCCGGGGAGGCGACGCGCCGACGAGGGACCGGCACACCGTGCGCCGGTCCCCCTGGCGGGTGGTTCAGGTGAGCCGGAGCAGCGGGGTGTCGCTTCCGAGGACCTCTCGCAGGGACGGGATGTCCGTCCAGGGAAGGTCGAGGGTGCGGGCGGCGTACCGGAGGGTGACGTGGTCGGCTCCGTCGGCCGCTTCGCGGAGTGTCTTCATCGCCTCGTCCTGGTCGAGGAAGGCGGTGCTGCCGGCGGGTGGGTCCGCACGGGACGCGTGGTCGCGTTCCGGGGCCAGCCCGTGCATGCCGGTGAGCCGGTGGGAGAGGTCGGCTGCCGCGTCCAGGGTTGCCGGGCGCTCGTCCAGCAGGGCTCGTGCGACCGGGTTGTGGTCGAGGGCTTCCCGCAGCGGCAGGTGGTACAGCCGCGGTGAGACAGGGGTGAGCCGGATGGTCCGGTGGACGGTGCGGACGGAGCCGCGAGCGCCGTGGATGGCGGCAGCCCACAGTGCGGAGGCCTCGGAAGGGTGCCAGGCCAGTGCGGGGCCGGCCGCCGAGGCCGCGCTCCGGCTCGGGGTGAGAGGGTGGCGGCCGGTGAGGCGTTCGAGGAGGAGCTGTTCGCCGACCTCTCCGTCGAGGCCCGGGCCGGCGACGTAGACGGTGGTGGGAATGCCGGTGAGGTGGCAGGCGGCGAGGGTGCAGGCGTCTCCGAACGGGCTGCGCAGGGTGGGCTCGTCGCCGTGGGTGAGGATGTCGCCGCCGATGTCGATGACGCGGATCCGGCCGCCGGCGGCTTCGGCCATGGCTTCGATCTGTCGCGCCAGGGCGAAGAGACCCTGGGCGGGGTCGAGGAGCAGCAGCCGGACGGGCAGGTCCCTGGCCAGGCCCGGCATGGTGGATCCGGCCGGAGGACGGGCACGGGCGGCGGGGGTGAATGCCACGCCGCCGGCTTCGCGGGCGAGCCCGGTGAAGTCCCGTTGCCCGAGGGGCCTGGAGGTGGGGTCGACTTCGGGCCGTTCCCAGGCGTACGTGGCGATCAGAGGCGGGGCCGGGTCGACGGTGACGGTACGGGCGGCGACGAGGGCGCCGATGGGATCGCCTCCTCCGCCCGCCGCGATGTACAGGTCGGTCATGCGACCCGCTCGCGCAGGTCGATGCCGGTGATGCGTAAGGGAGTCGCGCCCATGTTGTTCCGGGCGCGCCGGTTGGCGGCGTGGAGGTTCTCGTAGTACTCGCGGTCGAGTGCCTTGACGGGCTCGGAGTAGAACATCCAGGAGAGGATGTCGCGGTACTTGAAGCCCTTGGGAGTGAGCTGGACGCGGCGGCCGATGCGGTGGACGAGCCCGTTTGACTCGGCCGCGTCGAGGATGGGTTCGAACTCGGCGGCGTGCTCCTGGTAGCCGAAGCGGTCGAGTTCCGTGAGGTCGAGGTCGAACGTGTCGAGCACGAGGCGCTTGCGGACGATCTCCTCGCCGGTCAGCTCGAAGCCGGTGACAGGGGCGAGTTCGTGGCTCTTCGCCTTCTTGATGTAATCGGCGACCTCGGCGGTCGAGGGCTTGACGCTGCCGCTCATGTAGTCGAGCACGCTGGTGTAGGAGCGCGCGCCCACGCCGAGACCGAGCAGGGGGACGCCGTGGAAGGTGAGTACCTTCTGGGCGTAGCCACCTCGGCCGGGCCTCTTGTAGCGGACGGAGCCCTCCTGGACGTAGCCGTGCTTGAGGAAGACCTCGCGGGCGTAGTCGTAGCGGTCGTACAGCTCGGGCTGCCACATGTACTGGTAGGCGCCGGTCTTGGAGAACCAGGCGTCCGGCCGCACGGTGAGGAAGTACGTGCTGATGGTGGTGGGCCGGAGCCGGGCCAGTTCGTCCACGCTGTGGCGCCAGGTCTCGGGGGTCTGTCCGGCGAAGCCCATGATCAGGTCGGTGGACAGGTCGGCCAGGCCGAGTTCGTGTGCGGTGTGGACGGCGCGGCGGATGACGTCTTCGTCCTCGCCGCCGCGGCCGGCTTCGCGGATCTCTCGGGGGACGAGGGACTGGATGCCGACGTTGGCCCGGGTGAGCCCCATGTCGATGAGGGCCTTGAACTCGTCGGGTTCGTCGGCGATGGAGGACGGGGTGGCCTCGACGGCGACTTCTTCGACGGTGGAGCGCCAGTTGGGGTAGACGGCGCCGATGGTGGTGAAGATCTGCTCGAAGTGGCGGGGCTTGAGCAGGGCGGGGGTGCCGCCGCCGATGTAGACGGTGCGCAGGCGACGGGCCTGGATGATCTCGGCGTGATCGCGGATCTGGGTACAGAGGGCGTCGGTGTAGGCGTCGAAGACGTCCTCGTCGGTACTGATGATCGTGTAGAGGTTGCAGAAGCCGCACTTGCGGTCGCAGAAGGGGACGTGCAGGTAGAGGTTGAGTTCGGGGACCTGGTAGTTGGCGAGGTCCCTGGCCCACACGTCGTGGACGGACCACGTGCCCTGCGGGAGGGTTCGGTAGGTGGAGCGGGGCGGGTACGAGTACTGGTAGGGCGGGATGACGCCCTGGTCGATGTGGTCGGAGAGCTGCTGGTGCAGGCTGGTCACGGTGGTGATCTCCGTTCGGACGGCGGATGCGGGTTACCTGACGTGGTGATCCGACCACGGAGTGCTCGCGCCGCTCCATGGGGCGTGTGCACCAAATGCCCGGCCGTTACCGGCGAGTTGGCTGGTCGTTGCTCCAAACGCCCACTGCTTGCGCGGAGTTGTTTTCGTCGGTCAGGCCCATAGTCGCCCGCCGTGTCCTGCGGCTTTGCTGGTCGCATGACGATCGGTGGGGGCCCGCGCGGGCCGGCAGTGCTGGTGATCGAGCCGATGGGCAACGCGGGGCGCTTCCTCGTCGAGGCCGCCGAGCGGCTGGGCCTGCGGTTGTACGCGGCCACGCACAAGGACATCCACGACGGCTATCCGGTGTGGCTGCGGTCGGCCCTCGCGGGGGTGTGCGCGACGGATCTCGCGGACACCCCGAGGGCCCTGCGCGACATGGAGGGCTTCTGCCGGCGTCACGCCGTCTCGGGCATCGCCGCCTGCTTCGAACTGTTCACCCCCCTCGCCGCCCTGCTCGCCCAGCGGGTCGGTCTGCCCGGCAACGATCCGCTGCTCGCGGGCGCGGCCCGGAACAAGATCCTGATGGGCGAGGCGTTCGCCGCCGCCGGTATCCCGGCCCCCCGCTGGACGGTCGTGCACGATGCGGCCGAGGCGCACCGGGTGACGCGGTCGGGCGAGCTGGGATGGCCCTTGGTGGTGAAGCCCGCGGAGCAGGGCGGCTCGTGGGGCGTGTCCGTGGTGGACACCCCGGATCGGCTGACCCAAGCGGTCGCCGCGGCCCAGCAATACACCCACGCCCACCCGCACGGCCTGGAGCTCGACACACGGGCCCTGGTGCAGGAGTACGTCCCCGGTGAGGAGTACTCGTGCGACACGGTGGTCGCCGACGGAGTGGCCTACCCCCTGCCGGTGGTCAGGAAGGACACCACCGAGGGCCGGTACCGGATCGAGACCGGGCACACCTGCCCCTCCGGTCTGGCCCCGCCGCTCGCCAGGGCGGTGCAGCACGTCGCGGCGCGGGCGGCACTCGCCGTCGGTGTGCGCAACGGGATCGCGCACACGGAGGTGAAGATCCCCCCGGGCGCCAGGACTCCGTACGTGATCGAGACCGGCGCCCGCCTCCCGGGCGACAACCTGTGCGAGATCGTCGAGGCCGCGACGGGCGTGAGTGAAGCCGTGGCCTGTCTCCAGGCGGTGCTCGGACGGGTCCCCGACACGGTCGCCTCCCGCGCGGACGCGGCGACGATCCGGTTCCTGCTGCCCCGGCGCGGCGGGGTGCTGCGGGAGGTGTCCATCCCCGAGCTGCCCGGTACGCACAGCGAGGTGCACCTGCGGCCCGGCGACACGGTGCCGGAGCCGGCGGATTCGAGCTGCCGCGTCGGGCACGTGGTGGCCCGCGCGGAAACGGTTGATCAAGCAGGCAGGCTGGCCGGCCGGGTGGCCGCCCGGTCCCGAGTGGAAGTGAGCTGAACAGGTGCGGAAGATCGCGTTCTTACGGTCGGTCGGCATCCGGCGCGCCGACCCCTACATCCAGCAAGCCGTACGCGGGCTCGCCGCCGACGGGATCGAGGCCGGGCTCTTCCACACCGGCGGCGCCGCCGGTGCCGACGACTTCCCCGGGTACCGGGAACGGCTGGACCGGACGGTGACGCCCCGGGAGCTCGCCGATGCGGTCGCCGCCTGGGGAGCGGATGCCGCGGTGTCGATCTCACTGCCCTGCGAGAACGCGCTGCGTGATGCCGCGGCCAAGGCGTTCCTGGACGCCGAGGGCATTCCGACGGTCATGACTCCGCTCGCGGCGACGATGCTGCTGGTGGACAAGTGGGAGACCAAGCGGCTCTGCGAGCAGGCCGGGCTGAAGGTGCCGGACGGGTTCCGGACCGACTCCGATCTGCTGGCGGGGCGGGGCCTGCCGGTGCCCGGCTACCGGGACGCCCTGCGCGTGCGGGCCGAACGGATCGGCTATCCGCTGATGTCGAAGCCCGTGTGGGACTCGACCAGCATGGGCATCCGCACCCTCCACGGTGCCGCCGACCTGGACGCCTATCTCGCGTCTCCGCCGGAGGTGTCGGCGGTGGTGGAACAGGTCGTCGAGGGCGACCTGTGCAGCGTGGACATCGTGGGACGGCCCGGCTCCTACCGGGTGCTGCCGCTGTGCTGGACCGGGCGCGCCGGGGCGGAGCCGGTGTTCACCTTCGCCGACCTGCGCTGGTGCGGGCCCCGCGAGGAAGCGGACGCCGCGTTCGCCGAAGTGGCCCGCACCCTGGTCACCCTGTGCGGGGACCTGGGGGTGTGCGGGTCGGTCAACGTCGACATGGTCTACACCCGCGGCCAGTTCGTGATCCTGGAGATCAACCCGCGTATCGGCGGCGCCACCACCCTGTCGTGCGCCGCGTCGGGCACGAACACCTTCACGTCCCTCGCCCGCATGGCCCGCGGTCTGCCCTTCACCGGCGGCATGGCGCAACGGGCGGGGTGGGCCGTCGAGTTCCTCGCCGAGGACCGCATCCCCGCGGCGGTGGTGGCCGAGCTGCGGCAGCGGGTCGCGGTGGTCACCGCGCATGATCTGGTCATCGACGGTGCCTCCCGCGGCGACATCGTCGCGTTCACCCTCGCCGAAGGCGACGAGGACAGAACGGTGAAGGCCCTGACGGAGCTGCACGAGACGACCGGTTTCCCCACCGCCGACGTCATGGGCAAGATCGGCTCCCTGCTGTGCCCGTGAGCGTGTCCGCGCAGGCCGGTCGCCGTCCCCGTACCGCGGACCGCCTCGGCGTTCCCGTGCTGCGGGGGCACGGCCTGTTCATCACCGGCAACCTGATCGACTCCGTCGGCAACGGCATGCTCCTGCCGCTGGGGCTGCTGTACTTCACCGACGTACGAGGTCTGCCGCTGGCGCAGGTGGGGGTGGCGACGACGGTGGGGCAGGCGATCGCCCTGCCGGTCACGTTCCTCGCCGGGCGCCTCATGGACCGGGTGGGGCCGAAGCCGGTCGTGGTGTGGGCGAACGTCGTCGCCGCCGCCGGGTTCGCCCTGTTCCTCGTCGCGGCCGAGCTGTGGCACGTCGCCGGCGTGTACGTGCTGGTGCAGGCGGGGATCAACATGTACTTCACCGCGCAGCGCACCCTGATCACGCACGTCACCGAACCCGGGGATCGCCGGTCGTGGTTCGCGTTCACCGGCTCGCTGCGCAACATCGGCCTCGCCGCGGGGGCCGCCGCAGCGGCGGGGGCGCTGACGATGTTCGGGCAGGGCTCACTGCGGTGGCTGATCGCGGTCGACGCCGCGACCTACCTGCTGGCCGCCCTCTGCTTCGCCGCCGTCGCCACCACTCCCCCGCCGGCGGAGGGCGCGCCGCCGAACGCGGTGGTGACGCGGGCGGACGACACGCGCCGCTACCTGCTCCTGGTGGCCGTGAACATCCCCTACGTCCTCGCCCAGGCGATGCTCGCCGTGCTGGTCGCCGTCTACACCACCCGCTCCCTGGGGCTTCCCGCGTCGGCGGCGAGCGTGCTGTTCGTCGTCAACACCGTCATCGTCTCGGGGCTGTCGACCGTCGTCACCGCGCACATGGCGCCGAAGGTGCCCCGCCGCGCCGTGGCGGCCGGATACCTGATCATGACAGTGGGGATGGGGGCCTTCGCCCTGCCCGCACTGCCCCGCCTCGCCTTCACCGCCTGGGTGGCCCTCATGGGTGCGATGGTGCTGTTCAGCGTCGCGGAGATCCTCCTCGGACCGGCGTTGAGCGAGCTGTCCGTGAGCCTCACCCCCGGGGCCGCGGGGGGCTTCACACAAGGGCTGTACCAGTTCTCGTGGGCCGTCGGCATGGTCGCCGCTCCCGCCGTGTTCACCCTGCTGCTGGAGGCCGGACCGCTCCTGCCGTGGGGCATGGAAGCCGCCGCGTGCCTGATCGCCGTCTTCGCCGCGCCGGCTCTGAAGGCCCCCAACCGCCATCGCCGGAGGAAACCCCGTTGATCACGAGTTTCGTCGATTCCGTCCACGCCGTCCCCGCCGCCGAATGGGAGCACCTCGCCCGGCCGGCCGGCCTCTACCTCTCCCACCGGTGGCTCGCCGGTGAAGAAGACGACCCCACCGCCCTGTGCGCGTACGCGCTCGTCCGGGACCGCTCAGGCACTCTGGTCGCCGCCACGCCCCTCTATCTGATCCGGGACGAGCCGAACGACTACTACCGGCCCGGCACGGCGCTGCCCGCGCCTGTGCGGCCACGCGTGATCGCCGGAGCACGGCGCGGCTACCACAACACCCCGCTCACCGCCCGCGGCCTCGGGGCCGGGGAGCGGGACGGCTGCCTCCTCCTGCTGCGAGACGCCGCACGCCACTTCGCCGACCGGCACGGCACCACACACTGGTGGCCGTACCTCACCGCACCCGCCGCCACACAGCTCGCCCCTCTCTACCCCGGACGCCCCCTCCACCTGGAGGACGACGCCCTCATCCCGTTGCCCGGCGCAGGTGTCGACGACTACATCACCTCCCTGCCCTCGCAGCGCCGTGCCGGCATACGCCGTGAGCGCCGTGCCTTCGCCGCGGCCGGCCTGGACGTACGCCACCAGGCGCTCGCGGACTGCCTGAAGGAGGCCGGGGCTCTGCTCGCCGGCCACCAGCAGGATCACGGGCACGACGGGGACGGTGTCGACGCGATGACCGGGCTCCTGGCGCGGCAGGCCGCGGCGATGGGCAACGAGGCGCGTGTGGTGACCGCCTACGACGGGCCACGGATGGCCGGGTTCTGCCTGTACTACCACTACGGATCGACGACGTGGATCCGCGCGGTCGCCGTCGACCGGCGGCATCCGGCGCCGCACCTGTACTTCAACCTCATGTACTACCTGCCCGTCGAAGACGCCTACGCCCACGGCACGACCGCCCTGCACGCGGGCATGACGACCATCGAGGCCAAGCGCCGGCGCGGCGCCACGGTGTCCGGCCTGTGGGCGCTGGTGGACCGGTAGCGGGCCGGGGGACGGCACTTGACCTGCAGTGTGCTCGAGGTTGCAGCGTAGGGACCCGGGGCCTGCCCGTCCGGGCAGCCGAGCACATGGGAGATCGCGTGATTGTCGTCGTGGGTGCCACGGGGAACGTCGGACGTGCGTTGGTGACGCAGCTCGCCGCTGAGGGCCGGGCCGTTCGGGGGCTCACCCGGGACCCCTCCCGAGCCGGACTGCCCGACGGCGTGGAACCGGTTCGCGCGGACTTCTCCCGGCCGGCCGGACCGGGCGCGTGGGAACGGCTCTTCGCCGGGGCCACGACACTGTTCCTCAATCCGGGCGGCGTCGGGGACGCCGCCGAGGACCTCATGGCGGCGGCGACCCGGGCCGGAGTGACGCGCGTGGTGCTGCTCTCCTCGGGAGCCATCACCGACGAGGCCACGGCCCGCCGGAACGCCATCGCCGCGTACCACCACACGGCCGAGCGTGCGGTACGGGCCGGCGCGGCCGAGTGGACTCTGCTGCGGCCCAATTCCTTCGCCGTCAACGTCCTGGCGTACGCACCGCAGATCCGCGCGGGCGACGACGTGCGCGGCCCGTACGGCGACGCGGCCATGGCCCCGATCCACGAGGGGGACATCGCCGCCGTGGCCGCCCGCGCCCTGCTGGAGGACGGACACCACGGCCGTGTGTACCGCCTCACCGGACCGGAGGCGGTGACCACGGCCGAGCAGATCCGGATCATCGGCGCGGCCCTCGGCCGGTCCCTGCGGTTCACCGAGATGCCGCACAGCGAGGCGGCGCGGCTTTATCCCCACATGCCGGCCGCGTTCCTGGACGTGATGCTGGGGGCGTTCGCCGCGGCGGTCGGCACGGAACCCGAGATCACGACCACCGTCGAGGACGTCACCGGCACCCCCGCCCGCACCTTCGCCCGGTGGGCCGCGGACCACGTGGCCGACTTCCGGTAGACCGCCCGGCGAGGAGTCGCCCGCCGCCCGTCGACGGCGTGATCCGCGGCGGCACCCGCCCTCACGGCACGGCGGCTCCTCGACGACTGAGGTACCGCGCCGGTGCGCCGCGGCCCGCGTGATCAACTGTGCCCGTACAGGGTCGCATCACCGGTTCACCCCGGCCGTGGTGTGCCGGCGGGCTGGGAGGGAGAGGCAATGGCATCCGGACCGCACAGCGTCGGCATTCTGGTGTTCGACGGCATGAAGATGCTCGATCTGTCGGGGCCCGCGGAGGTGTTCAGCGAGGCCAATCGGTTCGGCGCGAGCTACCGGCTGGAGATCGTCTCGGCCGGAGGGGTGCCGGTGCGTTCTTCCATCGGCATGCGCGTCCCGGTGGACGTGGACGCCGGCGCCGCCGCGGTCTACGACACGCTGCTCGTGGTGGGCGGTGACCTGCTGCCCGGCCCGCCCGTGGATCCCGGCCTCAGTACGGCGGCGAAGGTGCTCGCGGACAGGGCCGGGCGGGTCGCCTCGGTCTGCACCGGTGCCTTCGTCCTGGGCGCCGCGGGCCTGCTGGACGGCAAGCGGGCGACCACACACTGGCAGCACACGACCTCGCTGGCACGCCGTTGTCCGTCGACGCGCGTGGAGCCCGACGCGATCTTCGTCAAGGACGGCACCACCTACACCTCGGCCGGTGTCACCGCGGGCATCGACCTCGCCCTCGCCCTGGTGGAGGAGGACCACGGTCCGGACCTGCCCAGGCAGGTTGCCCGCTCACTGGTGGTGTACATGCAGCGGGCCGGCGGGCAGTCCCAGTTCTCGGCCTCGCTCCAGGGCCCGGCTCCCCGCGCACCCGTGCTGCGGCTGGTCCAGGAGGCCGTCCAGGCCGATCCGACGGCCGACCACGGCCTGGCGGCACTCGCCGCCCGCGTGCGGGTCAGCCCACGGCACCTGACCCGAATGTTCCGCGCCGAGCTGGACACCACGCCCATGAAGTACGTGGAGCTGATCCGTTTCGACATGGCCAAGGCCCTGCTCGACGCCGGGCACAACGCCACGGAGGCCGCCTCGCTGTCGGGCTTTCCCAGCTACGAGAGCCTGCGCCGGGCGTTCGCCCGCCACCTGGGCCTGTCCCCCACCCGGTACCGGCGCCGCTTCGCCACCACCACACCGGCCCCCGGCACCCGCACCACCGGAGGGTGAGCCGGCAGCGCGGACCATGGCCGTTTTCGAGGGCTTCTCGGCCGTCCCGCAGCGGACGCGACGGCCCCGTCCGACGCAAGCTGAGGTCAGGTCCTGCATCCGTAGGTCCCGCACCACCGTCCCCAGGGAAGGCAGCCATGACCGAGAAGATCGCCGGAATCGAGATCCCCGACAGCAAGCTCGCGCAGGACGCGACGGAACTCATCCGCGACACCACGCCGCCGCTGATCTTCCACCACTCCCGCCGGGTGTACCTCTTCGGCAGCCTCCGGGCCGCGGCACTCGGCCTGCGGCCCGACCCGGAGCTGCTGTACGTGGCGGCGCTGTTCCACGACACCGGCCTCGTGCCGCCCTACCGCAGCGACGACCAGCGCTTCGAGATGGACGGCGCCGACCAGGCCCGGGCCTTCCTGCTGACCCACGGTCTCTCCGAGAGCGACGCGGACACGGTCTGGACGGCCGTCGCCCTGCACACCACGCCCGAGGTGCCGTACAGGATGGCACCGGAGATCGCGGCGACCACCGCGGGCGTCGAGACCGATGTGCTCGGCCTCCACCTGGCCCACGTCACGCAGGCACAGATCGACGAGGTCACCGCCGCGCACCCCCGGCCGGACTTCAAGCGGCAGATCCTCCAGGCGTTCACCGACGGCTTCCGGCACCGCCCCGACACCACCTTCGGCACGGTGAACGCGGACGTCCTGGAACACTTCGTCCCCGGATTCCGGCGGACCGACTTCGTCGACGTCATCGAGAACTCCGCCTGGCCCGAGTGACCGGCCGGCACGGCGACCGGCCCCCGGCCTCCCGGACGACCGTTGTTACGCTCCCCCGGTGAGGATTCCGGGAACCGAAGAGATCCGTGCGCTGCACGCGAAGTACGCGCCGACCGCCGAGACGTTCGACCTCGTGCACACCCACTGCGAGATCGTCTGGGGCATCGCCGAACAGCTGCTCGCCGCGCCGCACCTCGGCCATCTCGACGCCGAACTGGTCCGCGCGGGCTGCCTGTTGCACGACATCGGCGTCTACCGCCTCTACGGGGACGAGGGGCGGCTGGACCACGGCAACTACATCCGGCACGGGCTGCTCGGCCACGAGATCCTGGAGAACGAGGGCTTCCCGGAGACGCTGCGCCGCTTCTGCTCCCACCACACCGGAGTGGGGGTCACGAAGGAGGACGTCCTGAAGCAGGGCCTTCCCCTGCCCGTCGCCGACTACCTGGCGGTGACGGACGAGGAGCGGCTGGTCATGTACGCGGACAAGTTCCACAGCAAGTCCCGGCCCACGGCGTTCCTGACGGCCGACGAGTACGCCTCCCAGGTGCGCCGCTTCGGTGAGGAGAAGGTCACGGCCTTCCAGGCCCTGCGTGCGGAGTTCGGCGACCCCGGACCCGCGCTGGGCGTTCTTTCGCGTCGGGCCGCCCACGGCTAGGGTTCGGGCAGGAAGTCACCCAGGAGGAGTCGAGACATGGTCGGTTTCCCGAGCGCGCGTTGACGTCGTAGGCCGTGACCGGCCTGTCATCGCGTGCTGCCCTTGATGCCGCGGCACAGCGAGCCTTCCCCCGTCCGAACCGCCGGTGCGCCTTTCGTGTGCTCGGCGGCGGGCCTCGTTGCCGGCAACCCAAGGGATTCCCGTGACGTCCGCTTCCTCCACCGCAGCCGATTCCGGTCGGCCTGTTCCGTCCAGCCTGTGGCGGGACGCCGACTTCCGCAGGCTCTGGACGGGCCAGACAGCCTCCCAACTCGGTGAACACGCAAGCCTGGTGGTCCTGCCGCTCTTCGCGGTCCTGACCTTCGAAGCCAGTGCCGGTCAGCTGGGTGTCCTTCGCGCGGTGGGGCAGGCGCCGGTCCTGCTGCTCTCGCTCTTCGCCGGCGCCTGCGTGGACAGGTGGCGGACCCGCACGACGATGGTGCTCACCGACGCCGGCCGGACTCTGGCACTGGGCGCGGCCGCAGCGGCCGGCCTCCTCGGTCTGCTGGGCCTGCCCGGCCTGCTCGCACTCGCCTTCGCCGTCGGAACCCTGTCCGTGTTCTTCGACGTGGCGTACCAGACGTCCCTCGTACGGCTGGTGGAACGCGACCGGCTCGTGCAGGGCAACAGCGCGCTGGAGGGCAGCCGTTCCGCGGCGCAGATCGGGGGTCCCGCTCTCGGGGGTGCGTTGGTGTCGCTGCTGTCGGCGCCGATCGCCGCCGCCTTCAGCGCGCTGTTCTTCGCGCTGTCCTTCCTGTCGATCCGGCGGATCCGCCGAGCCGAGTCGGTCCCGGAGGGTCCGGAACACCCGCCACGGGTCTGGCGGCGGATTCATGAGGGCCTGCGGTTCGTCGCCCGTGACTCCGCGCTGCGGAGCCTGTGCCTGGCCTCGGCCGTCTTCCAGTTCTCCTTCGCGGCCGTGATGACCGTCCATCTCCTCTTCCTGCCGCGGGAACTGCACCTGTCGGGCACCGTCGTAGGGCTGGCACTGGCGGCTGCGGGACCGGGTGCGCTGCTGGGCTCGGTGCTGGCCGCACGCCTGCCGAGCCGGTTCGGTCATGGCCTGGTGCTCGTGTGTGCGGCGGCGATCGGTGACGGCGCGTTCCTGTGTGTGCCCGCGTTGCACGGCTCGTCGGTGCTGACGGTCACCGCGCTTCTCGCGGTCGGCTTCGTGTTCGGGTGCGGCGGCCAGTTGGTGAACGTCACGGTCATGGCCGTCCGGCAGGCCGTCACTCCGGACGGGATGCAGGGCCGCGTGGCCGCCACCGTCACGTTCGCCGGCATGGGGGCGGCCCCGCCGGGTTCTCTGCTCGGCGGTTTCCTCGCCGAGGAGTGGGGGCTGCGCACAAGTCTGCTGGTGACGGCCGCGGGCATGACGCTGTCCCCGGTGGTGATGGCTCTCTCCCCGCTCGGGCGCCTGGGACGTGAGCTTCCGGCACCGGGGCGGCTCATGACGCTGCCACGCTCGGAGTGACCCGTGCCCGACGCGGTTCCCGTCCTGGTGAAGGCGTCTGGGTAGGCTGGTTACGGCAGCACACCGCGAACCAGATCAGGAGCAGACGTGAGCGAGCCGGCGTCCATCGCCCAGCAGCAGGAAATCGCCCGGGAACTCCAGGTGGCAGAGAACTTCGACGCCGAGCGGGAGATCGAACGCCGAGTGGGCTTCCTCGCCGAGCGGCTGACCTCCACCGGCCTGCGGTCCCTCGTGCTCGGCATCAGCGGCGGCGTCGACTCCACGGCCGCCGGCCGCCTGTGCCAGCTCGCCGTCGAGCGGGCCCGCGCCGCGGGTCACGAAGCACGCTTCTACGCGATGCGCCTGCCCTACGGGGCCCAGGCCGATGAGCACGACGCCCAGCTCGCGCTCTCCTTCATCCAGCCCGACCACGTGCTGACCGTCGACATCAAGCCCGCGAGCGACGCCGCACTGGCGGCCGCGGTCGTCGCCGACGTCGCCTTCCGCGACGAGCACCACCAGGACTTCGTCCTCGGCAACATCAAGGCCCGGCAGCGCATGATCGCCCAGTACGCGGTGGCGGGGGCGCACGACGGTCTGGTCGTCGGCACCGACCACGCCGCCGAGGCCGTCTCCGGGTTCTTCACGAAGTTCGGCGACGGCGCCGCCGACCTGGTCCCGCTGACCGGCCTGACCAAGCGCCGGGTGCGTGCCGTCGCCGACGCGCTGGGCGCCCCCGCCGAGCTGGTGTGGAAGACGCCGACGGCCGACCTGGAGACCCTCGACCCGGGCAAGGCCGACGAGGACGCCCTCGGAGTCACCTACGACGACATCGACGACTTCCTGGAGGGCAAGCCGGTGGACGAGGCGGTCTTCGAGAAGATCGTCGCGCGCTACCACCTCACCGAGCACAAGCGCCAACTGCCCATCGCGCCCTGAGACAACCGGTGCCGCCGTCCGCCCGGTGCCCACCCGGCGGACGGCGGACCCGCAGGGCCCCCCGGGTGTCAGTGCCGCTTGGCACTATGACGGTCATCTCGGCCATCTGCCGCTGGCGAGGACCAAGCCCGCCGCCGACGCGTACCGTGCCGTCCTGGACCGGCTGCCCCAGGACTTCCGGTACGACGTCCAGGAACTGGCGGAGAAGCTGGAGTTCGAGCACGAGGAGTGGGAGTACGCCACGAAGAAGATCGACTGGTACACCCAGGACACGCTCTTCTTCAGCCTCACTGCCAAACGATCATTTCGATCAAAACGATCGCTCATCGTTCCGTCGTGCGGGTCGCCCCGCTCAGCGCGGCGAGGCGCAGGACGCGCGCACCGTGAGCCGCGGCACGAGCGAGACGTGCCGGCTCGGAGCCGACGCGCCCGGGCCCGCACCGAGCCGGGAGAGCATCATCTCCACGGCGGTCTCCCCCACGGCCTGCCGGGGCGGCGCCACCGCGGTCAGCGGTACGTCGGCCAGTGCCGCCATCTCGTCCTCGTACGCCACCAGCGACACGTCGGCCGGGATGGACAGTCCCCGTGCGCGCAGCCGTTGCACCACGCCGATCGCGGTCTGGTCGTTGTGGACGATCGCGGCCGTGACCCCGTCGTCCGTCACCGACCGGTACAGCGCCCGAGCGGCGGCCTCCAGGGCCGCCGGATCGTCCGGGTCGACGGCTACGGGCGGCAGCACGGACAGGCCGCGTGCCGCCACAGCGGCTTCGTAACCCTCCCTGACCTGCGGAGATGTCGGGTTGTCCTGGGCCAGCAGGGCGATCCGCTCGTGTCCGAGCCCGGCGAGGTGGTGGACGGCCGCGGCGCCGCCGAGCACATGGTCGGAGCGCGCGCTGTCCAGCCCGGCCAGCCGCCCCCCGAGGGGGACGCGCCGGTCCACCAGGACGGCCGGGATCCTCAGCGCCAGCAACTGTTCCTCCTGCTCGAAGCTGGGTACCCCGCGCTCCCAACTGGGCTGGATCAGCAGGCCGTCCACACCGCCGTCGAGCATCCGCCCGATCTGCGCGGTGTCCTCCTCGGAGCGCCAGTGCGCGATCCCGAGCACCAGCCGGCCGCCCCGCGTCGCCACGGCGTCCTGGGCGCCTCGCACCAGCTCGGCGAAGTAGTGCTCCATGCTGGGCACGACCATGCCCAGGACCGGTCCGGTGGTCTCCGGCGGTTCGGCGTCCTCGGTGCCGGCCGCCGCGGCGGGCGTTCCGGACGACGCGGCAAGCGGACCGCTTCCTGACGCTGCGGGCCACGAGACCGAACCGTGCAGCCTGGTCAGCCGGCCCTGTTCGGCCAGCGCCTCGACATCGCGGCGCACGGTGACGGCGGAGACGCCCAACTCCCGCGCCAGTTCCGTGACGCGCAGACCGCCTCGCCTGCGCACGATCTCCAGCACCCGTTCATGGCGCTGATTGACATGCGACCGCATCCGTCGTCCTCCTGGTGATCCCCCGGCTGGTGCGCGTTCCACCGTACTCCAACGATTGATTCTTTCGAGTCTTACGTATTGAGCGTCTTGCTCACATCGTGCTAGAAACCCCTCACTCGCCCTCCACGCCCCACGCCCCTCCCCCGCGTCCTTGGAGACACCATGCCGACACCCTGGTCCCGCCGCGTATTCGTCAAGGCGACGGGTGGTGCCGCTGCCGCGCTGGGCCTGGCCGGAGCCGCCTCCCTGGCGGTCCCGCCCGGCGCCGCGTACGCCGCCTCCGCCGAGTTCGAGAAGCTCAGGACAACCTGGCGGGGACTGATCCTGGGCTCGGGATTCAGCCCCACCGCGGAGCCGTTCGCCTCCAAACTCGCGCAGTTGGGCGCGAGTGCAGCCGCCTGGCGGACCGCGATGCGGCCCGCGCCGGGCTCCCTGTGGCCGGGCATGGTCTGGCGGGACCCGGAGCCCGACACGGACACCGAGTCGTACGCCTACTCCGCGCAGATCCAGCTGACCCTCCAGCGCCTGCGTTCCATGGCCGAGGCCTACGCCCAACCCGGCACCGGTCTGACCGGCGACGACGCTCTCGCGCGGGACGTCGTGACCGGGATACGGCATGTGGTCACCGAGGTGTACCACGCAGGCCAGGCCCGCTACGGCAACTGGTACAACTGGCAGATCGGCGGCCCGCAGGCGCTTCTGGACGCGGCGATCATCCTCTACGACCACCTGGACGCCGACCTGATCGCCGCGATCACCGAGGCCGTCCGCGACTTCGTGCCGGACAGCGCCGTGGCGTCGTACACGGGCACCTCCACCGGCGCCAACCGCGTGGACCTGTGCCGCACCATCGCGCTGAGCGGTCTGGTCGGCGAGGACGCGGACCGGCTCACCGTCGCGGCCGACGCCCTC
The DNA here is from genome assembly GCF_044765825.1 of Streptomyces flaveolus. Lineage (NCBI taxonomy): Bacteria > Bacillati > Actinomycetota > Actinomycetes > Kitasatosporales > Streptomycetaceae > Streptomyces > Streptomyces flaveolus. The sequence continues at coordinate 605,980 of NZ_JBIWKU010000002.1, forward strand.
TCCCCGGTCTTCCCCTACGTGACGACCGGGGACGGTCTCTACCGGGACGGCTCCTTCGTCCAGCACACCTGGGTGCCCTACGCCGGCTCGTACGGCGCGGACCTGTTCACGGGCCTCAGCCTGCTGTTCGCGCTGCTCGCGGGTTCTCCGTGGGAGATCACCGACCCGGCCCGGGAGAACTACTTCGACGCCGTGGACCGGGCGTGGGCTCCCTTCTTGTACAACGGCCTGTGCATGGACGCCGTCTCCGGACGCGCCGTCTCCCGGGGGCTGCCGCCCGGTGACGCCGCCGGCGCCAACGACGACCATCTGCGCGGCCACTCGGTCATCGCCTCGATCGTCGCCCTGGGCCGGGCCGCGAGCAGCGAGCAGAACGCGCGCTGGCGCGCCCTGGCCAAGGGCTGGATCCAGCGGGCCTACTTCAGCCCGCCGCACACCGACCCGATGCTCGGCGTCTACAAACTCGCCCAGCTGCAGAGCGTCATGGACGACTCCTCCGTCAAGCCCCTGCCCGAGCCGGTCGAGCACCGCCTCTTCCCGTCCCAGGACCGGGCGGTGCACCGCCGCCGGGGGTGGGCCGCCTGTCTGTCCATGGCGTCCGACCGCATCGCGCACTACGAGTGGGGCAACGGAGAGAACCTGCGCGGGTTCCACACCGGCGCCGGCTGGCTGTCCTGGTGGGGTGACGACTACGCCAACGAACAGTACTCGCAGACCTTCTGGGCCACCGTCGACCCCTACCGCCTGCCCGGCATCACCGCCTCGCAGAAGAGGCTCGCCGACGGTCAGGGCGGCCAGTGGGGCGCCGAACGGCCCGCGGTGAAGTGGGTCGGCGGCACGACCGACGGCACGTACGCGGCGGTGGGCCAGCACCTGAAGGGCATCGCCTCGACGCTGGTGGCACGCAAGTCCTGGTTCTTCCTGGACGAGGGGATCGTCTGTCTGGGCGCCGGCGTCACCGCGTCGGACGGCGAGGCCGTCAACACCGTGATCGACAACCGGCGTCTCGGCGCCACCGGCACCCACGCCCTGACCGTGGACGGCCGGCTCCGGCCCGGGACACCGGGCTGGAGCGAGACGCTGACCGACCCGGGATGGGCGCACATCGCCGGCCACGGCGGCTACGTCTTCCCGGCCGGCGGTCGGGTCACGGCCCTGCGCGAGGAGCGCACCGGCCGGTGGAGCGACATCAGGACCGGTTCCTCCACGGCCCCCTGCACCGACCGCTACCTCACCCTGTACGTCGACCACGGCACCGATCCGGTGGACGGCACCTACGCCTACGTCATGCTGCCCGGTGCCAGTGCCGCCCGTACCGCGGCACGGGCCGCCGGCGCGCGGGGCCTGCTCAGGACACTCGCGAACTCGCCCCGGGCTCAGGGCGTCCGCGTACCCTCCCTCGGGTTCACCGCCGTCAACTTCTGGGCCGCCGGGACGGTCGGCGACCTGACCGCCGACGCCCCCTGCTCGGTGCTGGTCCGGCAGCGGCGCGACGGCACCGCCGTCGTCTGCGTCTCCGACCCGACCCGCACCCTGGCCACGCTCACCGTGACCTGGCGGCACCCGGTGACCTCCGTCCTCTCGCGGCCCGGCACGGTCGAGCGGGCCGTGCCCGGCCGCGACCTCACCCTCACCTTCGGCGACCTCACCGCCGAGGCGGGCGCCACCCAGAAGGTCACCGTGCGGACGGCGTGACGACGGTGCGGCGCTCTTCGGCGCCGCTGGGGGGCCGGGTTCGGGAAGGTGTTGTATCGCGGGCGTATCGAAAATCGCATACGCCACCGCGACAGCGCTCCGGCTCCCATAGGGGGCGTGAATCACCACGCATCGCTCTCAGCACCGTTCCGTCGCACGCGCAGGATCGTGCTCCTCGGCCTGGCGGTCCTCGGCCTGGCGAGCGCCGCGTTCGTCATGCGGCGGCCGCTCATGATGTCCGCTCCGAGGTGCATGGCCGGGCGGTGGCACGGCTGCTTCGACACGTTCAACGGTGTGGTGCTCATGACGTTGGTCGCGCTGCCGTTGGCCGTGCTGGTGGCGTGGGCTCTGGCGCGCCGGCGGCGTGCCGCGGGCGTCGCGTCGGCGTGGCGGATGTCGCTGGCCGAGGTGGGCATGGTCCATGGGACGGTGCCCTTCCTGTGGCTGACCATGATGCCGGGCGGCGGGGCGGGCGTCGTGCCCGCCCGGGTGAGCCTGGTACCGCTGCGGGACCTGGTCACGATGGGGACCCTCGGGATCGTCGGCAACCTGCTGGTCTTCGCGTCGCTGGGGTTCTTCGCCCCGATCCGGTGCGCGGCCCTGGCGTCCGTGCCGCGGATCCTGGCGCTCGGGGCGGGCTGCTCGGCCCTGGTCGAGACCGCGCAGTACGTCCTGAGCCTCGACCGGGTGTCGTCCGTGGACGACGTCCTGGTCAACGCCGCGGGCTGCGTGCTGGCCGGGCTGGCGTCGCGCCGCTGGTGGCGCGCCACGGCCCAGGCGCCGGCGGACCGGTCTCGCCCCGCCCCGGCACCGGCGGGCTGAGTCGCGTGTCCGCTGCGCACACGTCGTCGCGCACGTCTACGCATACGTCGGCGATATGTATGGTGCTTAGGCTTCGGACATGCGCGTACTGATCGTGGAGGACGAGCCCTATCTGGCGGAGGCCGTCCGCGACGGTCTCCGGCTGGAGGCGATCGCCGCCGACATCGCCGGCGACGGCGACTCCGCCCTGGAAATGCTCAGTGTCCACTCCTACGACCTCGCGGTCCTCGACCGCGACATCCCCGGTCCCTCCGGCGACGAGGTCGCCCGGCGCATCGTGGCGTCCGGCAGCGGCATCCCGATCCTCATGCTGACCGCCGCCGACCGGATCGACGACAAGGCGTCCGGGTTCGAGCTCGGCGCCGACGACTACCTCACCAAGCCGTTCGAACTGCGGGAGCTCGTCCTGCGGCTGCGGGCGCTCGACCGCAGACGCGCGTACGCCCGGCCCCCGGTCCGCGAGATCGCGGGCCTGCGCGTCGACCCCTTCCGCCGGGAGGTCTTCCGCGACGGACGCTATGTCGCGCTCACCCGCAAGCAGTTCGCCGTGCTCGAGGTCCTCGTCGCCGCCGAGGGCGGGGTCGTCAGCACCGAAGAGCTGCTGGAGCGGGCCTGGGACGAGAACGCCGACCCCTTCACCAACGCCGTCCGCATCACCGTCTCCGCCTTGCGCAAACGGCTCGGCGAACCGTGGATCATCGCCACGGTGCCGGGTGTCGGCTACCGCATCGACACCGGCCCCGACGCCACCCGCCCCGGCAGTGCGCATGCCTAGACGCCCAGGGCTCAGCGTCCGGCTGAAACTCGCCCTCAGCTACGCCGGTTTCCTCGCCGTCGCCGGTGCTCTCCTGCTGGCCGTGGTGTGGGTGTTCCTGCTGCGGTACGTACCCGACAATTCGCAGGGCCTTCTCGGCATCTCGCCCAACCGCTACCTCCTCGTGCACACCTTCGCCCCCGCCGCGGCCGCGGCGATGGCCTTCCTGCTCGTGTTCGGTCTCGTCGGGGGATGGATCCTCGCCGGCCGGATGCTCGCCCCGCTCACGCAGATCACGGACGCGGCACGGATGGCCGGGAGCGGGTCGCTGTCGCACCGGATCCGCATGACGGGCCGCCAGGACGAGTTCCGTGAACTCTCCGACGCGTTCGACTCGATGCTCGAACAGCTCGAGTCCCATGTCGCCGAGCAGCAGAGGTTCGCCGCGAACGCCTCCCACGAACTGCGCACCCCGCTGGCCATCTCGCGGGCGCTGCTCGACGTCGCCCGCAAGGACCCCGCACGCGACCGGGGCGAACTCGTCGAACGCCTGCACGCTGTCAATACGCGGGCGATCGACCTCACCGAGGCCCTGCTGCTGCTCAGCCGCAGCGACCGCGGGAACTTCACCCGCGAGAGCGTCGACCTGTCCCTCGTCGCCGAAGAGGCCGCCGAAACCCTGCTGCCCCTCGCCGAGCAGCGCGGGATCACGCTCGACGTGACCGGCGGACCGACCCGGACCAGCGGCTCCGCAGAGCTCCTGCTGCGCATGGTGACGAACCTCGTCCAGAACGCGGTCGTGCACAACCTCCCCGCCGGCGGCACCGTGACGGTCGACACCGCGGCGGAGGGCGACGTGAGCGTGGTGCGGGTCGAGAACACGGGTCCTCCGCTCCCGCCGGACCTGGTGCCGACCCTCGTCGAACCCTTCCGGCGCGGCACGGACCGTGTACGCGCCGACGAGCACGCCGGCGCCGGCCTCGGGCTCGCCCTCGTGCACAGCATCGTCCGCGCCCACGGCGGGACCCTCGACCTCGTCCCCCGCCCCGCCGGCGGGCTCCTTGTCACAGTGCGGATCCCCGGCCTGCCGTAGGCGGCCTCCAGGCCGTTCGAGGGTCCGCGGTCCCCGCAGTCGATGGTGAGCGCCGCCCGCGGGCGGCGCCGCAAGTCGCACGAGCGGGTGGATCGCGTCGCGTGCCCCTGGTCTCCGACGCGGATTCCGGCTGCACGGTCGGCGAGATCATCGCCGCCACCGGCCGTCCGACCCACACGCGCTGAGCGCGGACGTCGCCACCGGCCACCGTGCCGTCTAGTCGTCCGGGCTCCATGCCGGCCGGCGTCGCGGTGGTCCGGCGAGGATGCGCTGCTCGACGGCCGCGTACCGGACGCGTTCGCGCTGTGCGCCCCGGCGTCCGCCCAGGACGGTGCCCAGCCAGCCGAACGCGAAGCCCAGCGGCACCGACACCAGGGCGGTCGTCGTGAACGGGAACCAGTTGAAGTCGGCCTCCGGGAAAGCCGAGGTCGGCGAACCGGAGACCAGCCGGGTGCCCGACATGAGCACCAGCACGGTGACCGAACCGCCGATCAGGGTGCACAGCAGACCGGCGCGGCTGAAACGGCGCCAGAACAGCGAGTAGACCAGGGCCGGGGCGATGGCCGAGGCGCCCATGCAGAAGGACAGCGTCGCGAGGGGCTGCAGGCTGCGGTGCTGGGCGAGCGCCGCCAGCAGCACCACCGGTACGCCGACGATCAGCGCCGAGACGCGTGCCAGGGTCATCTCGCGCGGCGGCGCCATGCCCTTGCGGCGGGAGGCCGCGACGTCGTGCGCCAGCGAGTTGGCGCAGGCGAGCGTCATACCGGCCACCGACGCGAGGAGGGTCAGGAAGATCGCCGTCGTGACCGTGCTGAACAGCAGGCTCTCCGTGCGGGACACCTCGGGGCCGAACGCGGCCCGGGCGCCCAGCAGATAGGCGGTGCTGCCGCGCGGGTCGGCCGCGGTGATCTGCTGCCGGCCGACGAGCGCCGTGGCGCCGATGCCGATGACGGTGATCACCAGCATGAACAGGGCGACCGCCGACACCGCCCAGGACATGGTGCGCCGCACCTGCCGGGCGCTGCCCGCGGTGTACATGCGCATGGTGACGTGCGGCAGGCAGGCGCCGCCCAGCACGATGGCGACCTGGGTGCTGATCATGTCGGGGCCCGGGTGCGGTCCGTCCGCGAACTGCAGTCCGTACCGCAGGAACGCCTCACCGGCCCCGCTGCGCCGCGCGGCCGTGTCGACCATCGTCCCGGGGTGCCAGCCGAAGGCGTGCAGCATGAGCACGGCGACCACGAGCCCGGAGCCCAGGAGGATCACCGTCTTGAGGATCTGGATCAGCGCGGTGCCCTTCATCCCGCCCAGGGCCGCGTAACTGATCATCAGCGTTCCGGCCCCGACGATGCATCCCGTCTTCAGGACGCTGCCGGAGAAGCCGAGGATGAACGCCAGCAGCTGCCCCACGCCCGCCAGTTGCACGATCATCATGGGCACCAGCGAGAGCACGGTCACCGCGCAGGCGGTGACGCGGACGGCCCGCCCCGCCATGCGCCGGCCCAGGGCGTCGCCCATGGTGAAGCGGCCCGTGTTGTGCAGGGGCTCGGCGAGCAGGACCATCAGCAGGAGCAAGGACAGCAGGGTGCTGAGGGCCAGCACGACACCGTCGTAACCGCACAGCGCGATGACACCGCCGATGGTGAGCACCGTCGCCGCGGAGATGTAGTCGCCGGCGACGGCCAGGCCGTTGCGCATCGGGGACAGCGAACGGTAGCCGGTGTAGAACTCCTCCAGGTCGTCGCGGTCGGGGCCGGTCACCACGCACAGCAGCAGCGTGACGGTGACGACACTGCAGAAGGCGACGAGGGACCAGGACTGCGCGGAGCCGCCGAGGTCCGTCATCCCCGCGGCTTCCCGTCGCCGCCGTCCGGGCCTTCGTACCGGCTGACTCTACGGGCCAGGGGGTCGACGTACCGTCGCGCCGTGTATTCGAAGAGGACCACGGCCACCCAGGTGACCGGAACCTGCACCAGGGCGAGCAGCAGGCCCGTGGGCAGACCGCCGAGGACGGGGCGCGACATCAGGGAGGGGGCCTCGACGGTGAGTGTCAGGAAGACGGCGAAGTACCCGAGGGCAGCGAACGTGGCCACCCTGCGCTGCCATCGGCAGGCGCGGCGCAGGATCCGCAGCGCGCGGTGGTAGCCGGCGGGCACCGGCAGGTGCGAGGCGGCTGAGGGGGCCCGTCCGTTCTGCTGTCGTAAGGGGTGTGACTCGGCGCTGTCGTAGGACATCACGAACTCCTGGGGCGGCCGGGGCCCGACGTGCACGGACCGCACGAGGGTGGGGGTCGGTTCGGGTCCCCGCACGCTATGCGGGGTATCGGCACGCGGGCAGTGGTTTCCGTCGAACTCCGCCGTGGCGGCCCGTGCCGCCGCCGTCCTCGGTCGTTACCCGTGGTGCCGCTGTGCCGGCGGTGTCGCGGGGTGCCGGGGGAGACCTCTTCCGGGCACGGTCGCTCCCCAGTTCGTCGTACATGTGCTCGGGTGTACGTCTACGGCTCAGCGGAGGTCGATCAGCCGGTGCAGGGGGGTTCCGTACGCCCATCGTCTCAGCAGGGTGCCGTCCATCAGACGGATGTCCTCACTCGCCCGCGCCCACCGGACGTCGCGGCGGGTGAACGTGCCGCGGTGCACGACCAGCCGGAGCCGTGGCGGGCGGTCGCCGCGGGGTGCCGGGGCGAGCGGCGGGTCCTCGTCCGGCAGCGGCTCGGCGACGGGGCGGAACGCCACCTCAAGCCGGTGCCCCCGGTCGTGGCGGGCCTGTACGCGTGGGCGGACACCGTCATCGGCCGCCCGCCGTACGGTCCAGCCGTCCCGGCGGAGCATGCGGCACACGGCCAGTGCGAGGCCGTCGACGTCCAACTCCGCGATCTCCTCCGGCGTGTAGTACCCGCGGCGGCGCCGGGACAGGGGCCGACGGCGCCCGACGACCACCGGCACGACGACCGCCGCGAGGGCGAGCGCGGCCACGGGCGCTGCCGGGCCGGTCAAGCGGTAGGCCACCACGAGACCGGCCAACGCCCCGCACGCCGTGAGCACCGTTCCGGTCAGCGCGGGCAGCACCTCCCGCAGCTCGGGTCCGTACTTGCCCTGGGCCCTCAGCAGGCGCACCGCCTGCCGCCGCCGGGCCCTCCTCGACTCCTGTCCACCGGTCCCCGGACGGCACCATGTCATCGGGCCAGCTCCCCCCAACCCTCCGCACATGCGCGTGGACGAGACATACCCGTGGCGGCAGGGAGCATCCCCGCGGGGGGTGACTTTCGGACATGCCTCCCGGTGAGCAGGGCCGGGCGCGGCTCGGGAGGCGCAACACCCGGGCGTTCCGGCGAGCGAGCCCCGCCCCGACGACGCCGGTCGGCCCCCGGCCACCGGCGCCGCCGGGCGACCGGGCCCGGCCCTGCTCCCTCGGACCAGCCGTAGCGGCATCGGGCAGAGCGGCGACTACACCTGCCTCATCGCGTGAGGCGGGCGGGCGGGCTCATCGGCCGCCGAGTTCCTTGGCCAGTTCCCGCGCCTCGTCCCGCGTGAAGCTGCCCGCGATCTCCACGGAGCCCCCCGCGACGCTCTCGGCCACCGCGGGAGCGCTGAGCAGGCGGTCACCGAGCAGGATGGCGATCTGGTTGCGCGGTGACTGCCGTTCCGCCGCCCGCGCCGTGAGGTGGGCGAACCGGCGCGCGTCCGTGTCGTCGAAGGTCATCAGGATCTTCCACCTCCCGTCCTGCTGGTCGTAGCCGACCTCCCGCAGCTTGCGGACGCTCATCCGGTCCTCAGCCCGGGTCGACACCGAGTAGCACGTCCTGCCGTCCATCGAGACGAAGGTGGGCGGCGGCAGCGCCTCCGAGCACGCGCCCTGTTCGCTCTGCTGGACCAGGGCGAGCCGCAACGCCTGCGCCGGAGCAGCCACCGCCGTGTCGCCGCCGTCGTCGCCGGCGGCGGACCGCAGGACGAAGTAGCCGGCCACGGCCCCCGCCAGCAGCACGGCCGCCACGATCCTGACGACGAGTGTCGTCCGGGCATGACGGGGAGCGGTGGGCATACGGCGGGTGGCGGGCGGTGCCAGGGCCGGCGGGGTGCGCTCGGTGGCCGCCTCCGGGTCGAATCTCAGGCGTGCCGCGTCCGCCTCCTCGATGCGGCGCCGCCGGTGCCGCTCGATGGCGTCCGCCCACGCGGCCGGCAGCCAGTCCGCCGCACCCTGGGCCCCCGGGCGCCGGGCGAGAGCCTCGCCGCAGGACGTCAACAGGGCTGCGGGAAACGGGCGTTGCTCGGGGTCCAGCGCCAGGCAGGGGCGGATCAGCGGGTCGAGGGCGGCGGGCAGGCCGGACAGGTCGAGGTCACCCTCGGCCGCACGGACCAGCTGCTCGAAGGCGGTGCCCTCCCCCATGCCGCGATAGGGGCTGCGACCGGTGGCCAGGTGGAACAGGGTCGCGCCGAGCGAGAAGACGTCCGAGGCCACGGTGGTCGGCTCGCCCCGCGCCTGTTCGGGCGCGGCGAACGGGATCGTCCCCAGGGCCGCCTTGGTGCGGGTGAGGTCCGTGGCCTGCGAGATGCCGAAGTCGATCAGGCGCGGGCCGTCCTCCGGCAGCAGGACGTTGGACGGCTTGACGTCGCGGTGCACCAGACCCGCCGTATGGATGCTGATCAGCGCCTCGACCATGCCCGCCGCCACCCAGTACAGCGAATCGGCCGGCAACGGGCCGCAGGAGTCGACGAGTTCGCGCAGCGAGGGTGCGGGGACGTACTCCGTGGCCATCCAGGGCGACGGCGCCTCGGGGTCCGCGTCCACGACGCCGGCGGTGTACGCCCCGCGCACCCTGCGGGCCAGGGCCACCTCACGGACGAAGCGGCGCCGGTCGGCCTCGGCGGGGCTCTGGCCCTCCGCGGCGAGCAGGGTCTTGACGGCCACGGTGCGGCCACCGGGCGAGCGGGCCAGGTAGACCCGTCCCATGCCGCCGCTGGCCAGCTCGGCCAGTACGGTGTACGGCCCGATCCGGCCGCCGGACGGCACCGCGGCCACCGTCCCGGTCCACTCACCCTGCACCTGCGCCTCCCCGAGGTGGACGTCAACCCGGGTCAGGTCAGAGCTCGTCGGCATGGCGGCGGGCCGGCGTGCGCCCGCTGGTGGGGCGGACCTCGTCCGCCCCACCAGCGGCCCCCCGTCCCCCTGTTCATGCGGTCGGTGGCCGGTGCGGCCCGCTCCCACGGGCCTCGGGCGTCACAAAGACTGCCGTCCACCCTCGGGCCGGGGCAACGGTCCACGGCTGTCCCGGACAGAGGAGGACTGTCCGGGCTGGTCAGGGGCCTGTCCGCATCGTGTCCCGGACAGGCTTGCGTGGCCGAACAGCCCATTGCCCCTCCTGCCGCCGTCACAGCAAGATGACCTTCATGGGGAACCTGGGGGAGTTGTCGCCGTACGAAGCGAAGGACGCGGCGGAGTTCGTCGCGTCGATGCGGCGGCTCAAGGCGCTTTCCGGACGGACGTTTCGCGAACTGGAGGAGCAGGCCGCCCGGAACGGTGACGTGCTGGCGCGCAGCACGCTGGCCGACATCCTCAGACGGACGAACCTGCCACGGCCCGATCTGCTGGCCGCGTTCGTCCGCGCCTGCGGGGACGGCCGGCGGGTCGGCGCGTGGCTGGACGCGCGGGACCGGATCGCCGCCGACGTCGCCACCGGGCCCGCGACGACGCCGGGCCCCGGGCCGGACGCCGGCGACGGCAACGGCAACGGCAACGGCACGGACGAGGCCCCGCCGCAGGCCGCGGAACCCACGGCTCCGCGGCCTCGCCGGAGCAGGGGACGCACGGTCGCGCTCGTCGCCGCGCTCACGCTCCCGCTCCTCGCCGTGGCCGCCTGGGGGCTGCTCCCCCACGGCTCCGACGGGTCGGGCACCGCTTCGGGGGCCGCCACCGACGGCTGGGTCACCCTCCGGCCCGCCCGCACGCCCGACCTCTGCCTGACCGACGGACGGGACCGCAAGGGCGCCTATGCCAGCGCCCTCGCCGTCCAGCTCCCCTGCGCGCGGAGCACGGTGCCGCGCACGTATCTCGAGCCGGTCGGCGAGGGTCTGTACCACATCCAGTGGCACCATCCGGAGGAAGGGAAGGGGTGCCTGACGGTGATGGGTTCCGGCCCGGTGAAGGGCATGCTCGAACCCCGCAACGACTGCACCCACGCGACCCTCTTCCGCCTGGAGGCCGGCCCCGACGACGACGCCGAGGGTGTGCGGATCCGTCCGGTCACCGGGAGCCGGTGCATCGGCATCGCCGACGACCTCACCACCGAGGGCGCGGAGGCGATCGAGGAACGCTGCACCGGCGAGGCCGATCAGCGGTTCCTGGTCCGGGCGGACTGACACCTGCCGAACCGTCCCGGGCCACCGTCCTCGCCGACGGCGCCGCCGACGACTCCGGGCCGCCTCCCGCTCCGCGGCGCTCCCTCACGGCACAGTGGGACCATGGACACGGACGACAAGAATCTTCTGGCCCGGGCCCGCGTGGCGACCAGGCTTCCCGCCCAGGACCTGGACCGGGCGCGGCGCTTCTATGCCGAGCGGCTCGGCCTGCGGCCCGTCGACGAACGGCCCGGTGGGTTGCTGTACCGGTGCGCGGGCGCGGATTTCGTACTGTTCCGCTCGGCGGGCTCCTCGCCCGGCACGTTCACCCAGATGGCCTTCGAGGTCGACGACATCGAGACCGTCGTGTCGGAACTCCAGCGGCGCGGCGTGGTGTTCGAGGAGGTCGACGCGCCCGGGTTCCGGACCAGGGACGGGATCGCCGAGATCGAGGGGAACTACCCGAGCAAGGGCGCCCGGGGTGAGCGCGGCGCCTGGTTCCGCGACAGTGAGGGGAACCTGCTCGGCATCGGCGAGCCGGTCGTCTGAGTCCGGGTCGCCCCGCTACGGCGACACCTCCTCCAGTCGCCGCCCGGCCGTCTCCTCCGCGCAGGCGCCCGCGACGACGGCGCCCGTCAGGGACACGGCGGCCAGGGTGAGGAAGACCGTGCCGATGCTTCCGCCGGCGTAGACCGCGCCGACGACGATCGGGCCGAGGATCACGCCGAGGCGGTTAAGTGCCCCGCCCACGCTGCTGCCCAGGGCCCGCATGCGGGTCGGGAAGAGTTCCGGCGTGTAGAGGTAGAGGCAGATGTTGGAGCCGAAGAAGAACACGGCGGCCAGCGACGTCCAGACCAGGACCTGCACCGCGGTGTCCGCGCCGAGCCGGGCGAGGACGAGCAGGACCGCGGCCGAGCCGCCCAGACAGCCGGTGATCACCCGGCGGCGGCCGGCCCGGTCGACGGTGAGGGCCGCCAGGAGGCAGCCCAGCAGTCCCGCGCAGGACGTGACCGTGGAGTACAGCAGGGCGTCGGACAGGGCGAGGTCGTAGCGGTTCTGGTAGATGGTCGGCAGCCAGGAGGTGATGCCGTAGTTGACGAAGTACCCGGTGAACCACAGGACGCCGACGACCAGGGTGCGGCGCCGGTAGCGGCCGGTGAACAGGCCGCGCAGTCCGCCGGCGGAACCCGCCTTGCCGGTGGCCCCGGCTTCGGGAAGCGGCGAGGCGACGGGAGGCAGCGGTGTGCGCGTCGCCCGCTCCACGGCCGTCTCGATCCGCGTCATGACCGCGGCGGCCTCCTCGGTCCTGCCGCGGTCGGCGAGCCAGCGCGGGGATTCGGGCACCACGCGGTGCACCACGTAGGCGAGGACTCCGGGCAGTGCCGCGAGCCCGTACATCCACCGCCAGCCGAGCACGGGCACCAGCCAGGCCGCCGCCAGGGCGCCCACGGTCAGGCCGGCCGGGAAGACCAGCTCGTACAGGAGGACGAAGCGGCCGCGTCGGTGGCTGCGGGTGATCTCGGCGATGAAGGTGGCGGCCACCGGCACCTCCCCGCCGATCGCCAGGCCCTGCACGAACCGCAGCGCCATGAACGCCTCCGGCGAGGGGGCGAGGGCGAGCGCCAGGTTGGCGACGCTGGACAGGGCCACGCACAGGGCGATCACCCGGACGCGGCCGATCCGGTCGGCGATGCGCCCCGAGAGCAGGGCGCCGACCAGCATGCCGATCGAGCCGACGGTGAGCAGCAGCGTGGCGGCGGAGGTGGACAGGTGCCACTCGCCGCGCAGCTCGGGCAGGGCGTAGGCGATCAGGAGCTGGTCGAACGCCTCGAAGAAGGTGACGGCACCGACCACGAGCCGCACGGTGACGTGCCAGCGGGACAGGGGGAGCCGCTCGAAGCGGGCGGCTATGGAGGCTCGGAACGTGCTGTCGGGTACTGCTTCGGTCGTCATGCGTGGACTCCGCTGGTCGCAGGGGCAGGGGACGGCAAGCGCGGGAGCAGCGGCGTAGAAGAGCGGGGCAGCGGGCCGACGGGACGTCAGGTGAGCGCCAAGCTTCTAAGCGCTTAAGTTGTATCCCTGGCGAACGGGACCGCGTCAAGGCCTGAAGCAGCGAATTAACGAGCGATCTGTTCCGCGGCACCTCTTGCGGCCGAGATATTTAAGCCCTTAGATTTCTAGCACTTACCCAAGTGCCCGCTCAGGCAGCTCCCCTGAACCCTCGTGCAGGAGGCCCCCGTATGCTCCGAACTCCCCCGGACGAAGCGCTCGTTGCGGGCCGGTGGCGGCGCGGCTCGGGCGCCGCCACGCTGACGTCCGACCCGGCCACGGGCCTGCCCCTCGCCACGGTGCACGCCGTGACCGCCGACGAGGTCGCCGAGGCGGCACGGGCCGGTGCGCTGGCCGCCGCCGATCCCCGCTGGCGCGATCTGCTGCCGCACCAGCGGGCCCGTCTTCTGCACCGCGTCGCCGCGCTGATCGAGGAGGACGCCGAGCACCTGGCCGCCCTCCAGACCGCGGACACCGGCAAGGCACTGACCGAGACCCGCGCGCTGGTGGCGAGCGCGGCCGCCACCTTCCGGTACACGGCCGCCGCCCTGGAGACCGCCGAGGACGCGCTCACCCCGTCCCGCGGCGCGTACGTGACGATGAGCGTGCACGAGCCGATCGGGGTGGTCGGCGCGATCAACCCCTGGAACTCCCCGGTCGCCAGCGACGCCCAGAAGCTCGCCCCGGCGCTGGCCGCGGGCAACGCGGTGCTGCTGAAGCCGGCCGAGTGGACCCCGCTGGTGTCGCTGGCCCTGGGACGGATCGTCGCGGCGGCGCTGGAGGAGAGCGACCTGCCCCCGGCCCTGCTGTCGGTGCTGCCCGGACCAGGCCGGGTGGTCGGCGACGCGATCGTCCGGGACCCGCACGTCGGCAAGGTCGCCTTCACGGGCGGCACCGCCACCGGCCGCTCCCTGGCCCGGGCCGCCGCCGAGAAGCTGATGCCCGTGTCGCTGGAGCTCGGCGGCAAGTCACCGACCGTCGTGCTGGCCGACGCGGACGTCGAACAGGCCCTGGCCGGCGTGATGTTCGGCGTCTTCTCCTCCAGCGGCCAGTCCTGCATCGCCGGCTCGCGGCTGTTCGTGGCGCGTCCGCTGTACGACGACTTCGTCGGCGAACTCGTCGCCCGGGTACGGAAACTGCGCGTCGGCCCCGGCACGGACCCGGACACCCAGGTCGCCCCGCTGGTCCACCCCACGCACCGCGACCACGTCGCCGGCTACGTGGACCTCGCCCGCGAGGAGGGCGCCCGGGTGCTGTGCGGCGGTGGCGCGCCGGACGGCCCCGCGTACGCGGACGGCGCCTACTACCTGCCGACCGTGCTCGACGGGCTGCCGGGCGACGCGCGCACCTGCCAGGAGGAGATCTTCGGCCCGGTCCTGGTCGCGCTGCCTTTCGACGACGAGGAGGACCTGGTCCGCCAGGCCAACGAGTCGGTCTACGGCCTCGCCTGCGGCATCTGGACCCGCGACCACCGCGCCGCCTGGCGGATCGCCCGCCGCGTCGACGCGGGCACCGTCTGGATCAACACGTACAAGCAGTTCAGCATCGCCACCCCCTTCGGCGGCATGAAGGCGAGCGGCCTCGGCCGTGAGAAGGGCCGTGACGGCATCCGCGCCTACCAGCGCCAGAAGTCCCTGTACTGGGGAACCGCCACCGCTCCCCTGCCCTGGGCCGGCTGACACTCCCGGAGAAGAACATGTCCCCTGATCCGCACGAACCCCCCATCGCCCGGCTGCGCGCCCTGCGCTCCGTCGAACTGCTCACCCGCGACTTCACCACCGCCACCGACTTCTACGAGGAGGCGTGGGGGCTGGAGGTCGTCGAGGCCGGGCACAGCACGAGCTGGCTGCGCGGCACCGGCCCGGAACACCACGCCCTCCAGCTCACCCGGTCCGAGCGGACCGGCCTCGGCAGGCTCGCGTTCGCCGTGGCCACCCCGGCGGAGATCGACGAGGCCGCGCGGCGCCTGGAACGCCGCGGCATCCGCCCGGCGGCCGGGCCCGGTCCGCTCGACCAGGTCGGCGGCGGATACGGACTGCGCTTCCACGACCACGAGGGCAGGCTGATCGAACTGTCCGCCGACACCTGGGCCGTCCCGCCCCGCGGGCAGGACGGCGCCGTGCCCGTCGGCGTGACACACGTCGTGCTCAACACCACCGACATCGACGCCTCCGTCGCCTTCTACCGCGAGGTCCTCGGCATGCGCGTCTCGGACTGGTCCGAGCACCAGATGGCGTTCCTGCGCTGCAACAGCGACCACCACTGCGTGGCCTTCAACCAGGCGCCCTGGGTCTCCCTCAACCACGTCGCCTACGAGATGAGCTCCGTCGACCACTTCATGCGGGGCATCGGCCGGCTGCGTCACCACGGCGTCACGCCCCAGTGGGGGCCCGGGCGGCACGGCCCCGGCAACAACACCTTCTCCTACTTCACCGACCCGGCCGGCCTGGTCTGCGAGTACACCTCCGAGGTCGCGCAGGTCGTCGAGGACCGCTGGATCTGCAAGGTGTGGCGGCGTGTCCCGGAGCTGTCCGACCTGTGGGGCACCGCGGGCCCGCCCTCCCGGCTGATCCGCGCCCACATGGCCGGCACCCCGGACGGCAGCCCCGTCCTGCCTCCCGTCGACGCCGAACCCTCCGTCCCCGAAGGAGCCCCCGCATGAGCGGCACCGTCACCGAGCCCCTGAAGGTCGGCCTGGTGGGCTGGGGCGCGATCGGCCGGGTCGTCGGCACCGCCCTCGCCGCGGGCGAGGTGCCCGGAGCGGCACTGCACTGCGTGGTCGACAACCGGCCCCTGGGCGAGGCCGCCCCGGCAGACCAGGTGCCCTTCGAGACGGCGATCGCCCGCTGCGACCTGATCGTCGAGGCCGCCGGGCAGGGCGTCGTCCGCGAGTGGGGCGAGCGCGTGCTCACCGCGGGCACGGACCTGCTGGTCGCCTCCACCGGCGCCCTCACCGACGAGGACCTCGCCAAGCGGCTCCTCGGCGCGGGGCCGGGCCGGGTGTACTTCACCGGCGGCGCGGTCGGCGGCCTCGACCTGCTCCAGGCCGTGCGGGCGCTCGGCCCCCTGGACGAGGTCACGCTGACGACCACGAAACTGCCGGGCACACTCGAACAGCCCTGGATGGACGAGGAGTTGCTGAACCGGCTGCGCACCGCCACCGGGCCGGTCGAGGTGATGAGGGGTACCGCGCGCGAAATACCCGTGAAGTTCCCCCGGTCGACGAACGTGGCGGCCTCCGTCGCCCTCGCCGTCGGCGACCTGGACGCCGTCCGGGTCCGCGTCGTCGCCGACCCGGCGGCGGTCCGCACCCGGCACGTGATCGAAGCCTCCGGCCCGCACGGCGCCTACCGCTTCGAGGCGTCCCACACCCCCGACGCCGACACCCCGGCGACCAGCGCGGTCGTCCCGTACGCGGTCCTGCGCTCCCTCGGCGCGATCGCCGGACGCCCGGGGCAGATCCTGTGACCGCCCCCGCCGAGGTCCACCTCGAGGAAGCGGGCACCGACGGGCCCCTGCTCCTGTGCCTGCACGGCATCGGCTCGTCGTCCGCCTCCTTCGCGCCGCAACTGGCCGCGCTGTCCGGCGAGTTCCGTGTCGTCGCCTGGGACGCCCCCGGATACGGCCGCTCGTCCGACCCGGACGGGCCCCTGGACCTGGACGGCTTCGCCGACGCCGCCGCCGAGGTCATCCGGCGGCGGGGCGGCCCGGCCCACGTCCTGGGCGTGTCCTGGGGCGGGGTCGTCGCCCTCCGGCTCGCCCTGCGCCACCCGCGCCTGGTCACCTCCCTGATCGTCGCGGACTCCAGTGCCGGCTCCGGTACGGACCCGGAGAAGGCGGCCGCGATGCGGGCCCGCGTGCCCGAGCTGGAGCGGCTGGGCGCACGGGAGTTCGCCGAGCGGCGCGGCCCCCGGCTGGTCTCCCCCGACGCGCCCGCCGGCCTCGTCCGCCGCGTCGTCGGCATCATGGCGGCCGCCGTACGGCTGCCCGGCTACGCCCACGCCGCCGAGTCGATGGCCACCGCCGACCTGCGCGCCGACCTGGCGCGCGTCACCGCCCCGGCCCTCGTGCTGTGCGGCGACCAGGACCGGGTCACCGGACCGGACGCCGCCCAGGCGCTGGCCGGGGGCCTCCACAAGACGGCGTACGTGATCGTCAAGGACGCCGGTCATCTCGCCCACCAGGAACAGCCCGAGCGCTTCAACGCCTGGGTCCTGTCCCACCTGCACATCGTCACCAACCAGCGCACCCACCACCTCATGGAGGACTGACCATGCCCCTCGAGACCACCGAGTACGACAACGGCGGCGACCTCGGCACGTACACCGACTCCCTGATCGCGAGCAAGGACTCGCGCGAGCCCGACTGGGGCACCCTCTCCTTCCAGGAGAAGGCCGGCCCGCAGTACCGGCGGGCGCAGATCCGCTACGTCGGCTCCGGTGCCACCGGCAACCACGACGACGACCGGCGGATCATCCCCTCCGGCGGCTTCACCTTCTCCAACATGCTGCTCCCGCCGGGCGCGGAGGGCCCGGCCCACACCCACCACGACGTGGAGGAGGCGTTCTTCGTCCTGGAGGGGCAGGTCCGCGTGGGCATCCACCGGGGCCCGGACGAGGTCGAGTACCGCACGCTCGGCTACCGCGACATGATCGTGGTGCCGGCCGGCGTGACCCGCTCGCTGAAGAACGAGGGCGACACCGACGCGCTGTTCTGCGTGATCATCGGCACGCGGAAGCCGCAGGTGCCGACCTACCCGGAGTACTCGCCGCTGTACGGCGTCACCCGTGACTGACGCCGCGAGGACGGTCGTCGTGACCGGGGCGGGCCGTGGCCTGGGGGAGGCCATGGCCCGCCGGGCCGGCGCCGACGGGCACCGCGTCGTCGTCGCCGAACTGAACGAGGAGTGGGGCGAGCGCACCGCCGCCGCCATTCGCGCCGAGGGCGGCGACGCCCGTTACGTCCCCTGCGACGTGGCGGACCCCGTGTCGGTCGCCCGGCTCGCCGAGGCCGTGGCTCCGCACGGCCCGGTGTGGGGCCTGGTCAACAACGCGGCCCTGGCCAACGGCGTGGGCGGCAAGGAGTTCCAGGACATCGACGTCGAGGTCTGGGACCGGCTGATGGCCGTCAACGCCCGCGGCCCCTGGCTGGTCGCCAAGGCCCTGCATCCGCTGCTCGCCCGGCCGGGACGCATCGTGAACATCGCCTCCGACGCGGCCCTGTACGGCTCCCCGCGCCTGGCCCACTACATCGCCTCCAAGGGCGCGGTCGTCGCCCTGACCCGGGGCATGGCCCGCGAACTCGGGGAGCACGGCATCACCGTCAACGCGGTCGCCCCGGGCCTCACCGAGTGCGAGGCCACCGAGTCCGTCCCCGCCGGACGCCACGCGCTGTACGCCACCCACCGCGCGATCTCCCGCCCGCAGCAGCCCGACGACCTCGTCGGTCTCGTCTCCTTCCTGCTGAGCGAGGAATCCCGCTACCTCACCGGCCAGGTGATCGCCGTCAACGGCGGCTTCACCATGCACTGACACACAGGAGCGATTCATGGATCTCGGTCTCGCCGACCGGACCGTCCTGGTCACCGGCGGCAGCTCGGGCGTCGGCCTGGCCACGGTCCGCGCACTGCTCGCCGAAGGGGCCAACGTGGCCACCTGCGGCCGGGACGCCGGCCGCCTCGCCGACGCCGCGGCCCGCCTGGACGGCGGGGACCGGCTGCTGACCTCCGCGTGCGACGTACGCGACGCGGACGCCGTGCACGGCTTCGTGGACCGGGCGGCCGAGCGCTTCGGCCGCATCGACGGGCTGGTGAACAACGCGGGCCAGTCCCGCATGAAGCGGCTGGACGACACCACGGGAGAGGACTGGCGCGACGAACTGGAGCTGAAGTTCGCGGGCGTCCTCCATCCGCTCCAGGCCGCGCGCAAGCACCTGCGGGACTCGGACGCGGCGAGTGTCGTCAACGTCAACGCGGTCCTCGCCAAGCAGCCCGAGCCCCGCCTGATCACCACCAGCGCGGCACGCGCCGGCATCCTCAACCTCTCCAAGTCGCTCGCCGTCGACCTCGCCGCCGAGGGCATCCGGGTCAACTCGGTCTGCCTGGGTCTGATCGACACCGGTCAGTGGACCCGGCGACACGCCGCCGCGGACTCCGGCCTGGACTACGAGGAGTGGCAGGCGAGGCTCGCCGCCGACCGGGGCGTGGCGCTCGGCCGGCTGGGCCGGGCCGAGGAGGTCGCCTTCGCCGTCGTGACGCTGCTGTCGCCGCGCGCTTCGTACATCACCGGAACCGCCATCGACGTCTGCGGCGGGGTCGGCCGCGGCATCCTCTGAGAGGCACGCATGACATACCGCAACGGGGGCGACCTGCTGGTCGCCGTCCTGAAGGAACTCGGCATCGACACGGTCTTCGGCATCGTGTCCGTGCACAACCTGCCGCTCGTCGAGGCCGTCGACCGGGAGCTGCGCTTCGTGCCCGTGCGGCACGAGGCGACCGCCGTGAACGCCGCCGACGGCTACGGCCGGGCCCGCGGCGGCCTCGGCTGCGCGCTCACCTCCACCGGCACGGGCGCCGGCAACGCGGCCGGCTCCCTGGTGGAGGCGCTCGCCTCGGGAACGTCCGTGCTGCACGTCACCGGGCAGATCGAAAGCCGCTATCTGGGCGGTGGACGCGGCTTCATCCACGAGACCAGGGACCAGCTCGGCATGCTGGCCGCCGTGTCCGCGTACGCGGCGACGGTGCCGGACGCCGGGAGCGCGGGGCGCCTGCTCCGCGAGGCCGCCGCCGCGGCGCTGGCCGTGCCCGGCGGACCGGCCAGCGTGGAGTGGCCGGTCGACCTCCAGTACGCGGCCCAGCAGGACACCCCGGGAACGACGGCCACCGCCGGGATTCCCGCCCCGGACCCCGCCGAACTGGCCGGTGCGCAGGCTCTGCTGGCCACCGCCCGGCGCCCGCTGATCTGGGCGGGCGGCGGCGCGAACCGGGCCCGGCGGGAACTGCTCGCCCTGCTGGAGACGACCGGCGCCGGCCTGATCACCTCCAACTCGGGGCGCGGCTCGGTCCCCGAGGACCACCCGCAGGTCGTCGGCAACTTCGCCACCACGCCGGCCGTGCGGTCCCTGCTCGCCGACGCGGACGCCCTGGTCACGGTCGGCACCCACTTCCGGTCCAACGAGACGGCCGACTACGAACTGAGGCTCCCCGGCGCGCACGTCCAGATCGACGTCGACGGCGCCGCGCTCGGCCGGGTCTACCCCGTCCGGCACGCCCTGCGCGGCGACGCCGCCCGCGTCCTGCCGTCCCTGACCGGGGCCGCCGCACCCGCCGACACCGACTGGACCGCCCACGTCGGTGCCGTGCGCGACGAGGTCCGGACGGCCCTGCGCGACGGCATCGGCCCGCAGGCGGCCGTCTGCGACGCGCTGGCCGCCGCCCTGCCGCGCGGCGCGGTCGTCGCCCGCGACGTGACGATCCCCTCCTCCACCTGGGGCAACCGGCTGCTGCCGCTGCACGACCCGCGCGCCAACGTCTTCCCGCGCGGCGGCGGCATCGGCCAGGGCCTCGGCATGGGCATCGGCGCAGCGCTCGCCCGTCCCGACGAGCCGACGGTGGTCATCGCCGGGGACGGCGGCCTCGCCGTCCATCTCGGCGAACTGCTCACCCTCGCCCAGGAGCGGCCCCGGCTCCTCCTGCTGGTCTTCAACGACGGGGGTTACGGCGTCCTGCGCAACACGCAGGACCGCTACAGCGGCCGCCGCTCCGGCGTCGACCTGCACACCCCCGACTTCGCGGGGCTCTCCGCCGCCTGCGGGCTGCCGTACGCGCGGATCGCCGCGGAAGCCGACGCCGACGGGGTGATCCGGGAGGCTCTCGCCGCCGACGGGCCGACCCTCGTCGAGGTGGACCTCGCGGCGCTCGGCCCGATGAAGACCCCCTTCACCCCGCCCGTCACGATCCCCACCGCGTAGGGAGGCCCACCGATGAGCGACACCGAAGAGCGGCGGCTCGCACTCCTCGTGCGCCGCATGACCTGGGAGGCGGACGGCGTGCTGTCCGTCGAGCTCGCCGACCCGGCCGGCAAGCCCCTGCCCGCCTGGTCCCCCGGCGCCCACCTGGACCTGCGCGTCGGCGGCCCGATCCGTCAGTACTCGCTGTGCGGCGACCCGGCCGACTCCGACTCCTACCGGATCGCCGTCCTGGACGAGCCCGCCTCGCGCGGCGGTTCGCGCCACGTCCACACGAAACTGCGCCCCGGCCAGACGGTGGAGGCAGCCGGCCCGCGCAACCACTTCGCGCTGGAGCCCGCCGGGTCCTACGTGTTCATCGCCGGCGGGATCGGCATCACCCCGATCCTCGCCATGGCCCGCCAGGCGGACCGCGACGGGATCCCGTACCGCCTGGTGCACGGCGGACGGTCACGCGCCTCCATGGCCTTCGGCAACGAACTGGCCCGGCTCACCGGCGGCGAGGTCACGCTCGTCCCGCAGGATGAACTGGGGCACATCGACCTGGCCTCGGCCCTCGCCGGCCTGGCGCCCGACGCCCTCGTGTACGCCTGCGGGCCGGAACCGCTGCTCGCCGCCGTGCAGGAGGCGTGCCCGGAGGGCCGGTTGCGGCTGGAACGGTTCGCCGCTCCGGCGGTGGAGCGGTCCGGCGACGACTCGGCCTTCGAGGTGGAGTGCCGCCGGTCCGGCCTGACGGTCTCGGTGGGCGCGGACACCTCCGTCCTCGAGGCGGTCGAGGCGGCGGGTCTGTCCGTCCCCTCGTCCTGCCGCGACGGCATCTGCGGCACCTGCGAGACCCGGGTCCTCGCCGGGGCCCCCGACCACCGCGACTTCCTGCTCTCCGAGGCCGAGCACAGCACGGGCGAGACGATGATGATCTGCGTCTCGCGCTGCGCCTCCGACCGGCTCGTCCTCGACCTGTAAGCCCCTGTCCCGACGTCCCTCCGGAGACCCTGATGACCGCCGGTGCCTGGCCCTACCTCGACCCCCACCAGTCCCGCACCCACGAACCCAGCTCGTACGAGACGAAGCTCGCGCGCACCCTCGAAGAGATCTTCACCCAGGACGGCCACGACCTCGCCGACGTCGTCGCCGGACTCAACGCCCGCCAGGTGCGCACCCCCGACGGCGCGCCCTGGACCGAGGAGACCTTCCGTACCGAGATGCACCGCCTGGGAGCCTGAGATGAGCCTCACCACCGACGTCACCGCCGACCACGTCTACGCCCACGGGCTGCGCAACCAGTGGCACCCGGTCGTGCCCTCGCACTTCGTCGAGCCCGGCGGCATGCGCAGGGTCACCGCGCTGGGCGAGGACTGGCTGCTGTTCCGCACCGCCGACGGCACGCTCTCCCTGCTCGCCGACCGCTGTCCCCACCGCGGCGCCCCGCTCTCCCTCGGCAAACACCTCGGCGACCGGGTGGCCTGCTGGTACCACGGGGTCGAGGTGCGGGGCGACGGCACCGTCGCCTCCGTGCCCGGGCTGCCCGGCTGCAACCTGGAGGGCAAGAAGCTGGTCACCTCCCTGCCCGTGCGCGAGGTGGCCGGCGCGATCCTGGCCTACTTCGGCGACGAGCGGCATCCCGAGCCCGCGCCCCTCACCCTCCCCGAGCCGCTCACGGACCCGGACATCGCGGCCATCCTGTGCTACGCCGAGTGGAACGTGCCGTGGCGCTTCGCCGTGGAGAACCTGATGGACCCGATGCACGGCGCGTTCCTGCACCACGAGTCGCACACGATGTACGACGGTGACACTCAGGCCAAGTTCCGCATCCGCGAGACCGACCGCGGCTACTTCTTCGAGAAGACCGACCAGCGTGGCGTCAACTTCGACTGGGTCGAGCTGTGCCGGACCGGGGTCGACTGGGTCGACCTGTCCATCCCGTATCCGCCGTCCGCGGGCCCCGGCGGTCCGTTCGGGATCGTGGGCATGGCCTGCCCGGTGGACGCCGGACGTACCGGTGTCTTCTTCTGGCGCTACCGCAGGGTGTCCGGCTGGCAGCGGGACACCTGGCGGTTCCTGTACCGGACGCTCATCGAGAAGCGGCACTGGGAAGTCCTGGAGCAGGACCGGGTGATGCTGGAGGCGATGCCGGCCGATGCCGACGGGTTCGAGAACCTCTACCAGCACGACCTGGGCGTCGTACGTCTGCGCCGGCTGTACCGGCAGCAGGCCGAGGCGCAGGCCGCCGGCTGACCGGACGGGTCCTGGACCGGGCGGGCCCGCGGAGGCGGGGGACGGCGCCGGGAGTTCAGCTCCCGCCGTCCCCCGCCTCCGTCTCCGTCTCGCCCGAGTCGACGATGGAGCGCTCCAGCTTGGACAGCAGCCGGGCCAGTTGGCGCCGCTCGGCCGGGGACAGGTCCCTCAGCATCCGACGTTCGTTGTCCAGGTGCTCGGCGAACACCTCGTCGACCTTGGCCAGGCCGGCGTCGGTGAGCCGCGAGTAGACGACCCGGCGGTCCCCCGCATCGCGTTCACGGACGATGAGGCCGTCCTTCTCCAGCCTGTCGATCCGCAGGGTGACACCCGCCGACGAGATCAGGCCCGAGTCGGCGAGCTGTCCCGCGGTCAGCCGGTAGGGCTTGCCGGCCCGGCGCAGCGCGGTGAGCACGTCGAAGCCGGCCACGGCCAGTCCGTGCCGCTCTACGCCGGCGGCCAGTTCGGTGTTGTAGCGAAGGAAGGTGCGGTGCAGCCTGGCCAGCACTTCGAGGGGAGACGTGTCCAGTTCGGGCCGCTCCCGGGCCCAGTCCTCGATGATCGCCGCCACGGCGTCCCGCTGGGCCGCCCTCTTCACCGCCATGCCGCGCCTCCCCATGTCACCAGCCGTCGCGGGACTCTTCAGAAATCTTAGCCCTGAAATATCCAGCACACGGCACCGGATCACCCGGCGGACGGCATGGGCGTCCTCACCGCACGTCGCCGGCGCTCTCGGGCTCGCCCACGCGGGACGCCGGGCCCGGGGTGGGCCGGGCCGTGCCGGGCTGCCGTCGGCCGACGAGCCAGTAGAGGCCGGCCGGGACGACGAGGCCGACGATCCAGGAGATGTCGGCGCCGCCCAGCGTGGTGACCAGGGGGCCGGTGTAGAAGCTCGTGGACAGGAAGGGCAGTTGCGCCGCGAGGCCGATGCCGTAGACGGACAGCGCGGGCAGGCGCCAGCCGCCGTAGCGGCCGTCGCGGTCGCTGAGCGCGGGCAGGTCGTACCGCTCGCGGGAGATCAGGTAGTAGTCGACGAGGTTGATCGCCGACCACGGCGTGAAGAAGGCCAGCAGGAAGAGGAGGAAGTCGGCGAAGGAGTCCAGGAACGAGTTCCGTCCGGCCAGGGCCAGCAGGGTTCCGGCCACCATGATGGCGGCTATGTAGAGCATCCGGCCGCGCTGTGAGACGGCGCGCTGTCCCCGGAAGCCGCTGACGCTGGTCACGATGGACATGAAGCCGCCGTAGGTGTTGAGCACGTTGATCGTCAGCTTGCCCAGCGCGATCACGAAGTACAGGAACGACGCGATGAGCCCGGTGCCGCCGAGCCCGACGACATAGCCCACCTGGTCGTCCACGAAGGCCGTGCCCGCGGACGCCGCCGCGAGCACGCCGAAGCTCATCGACCACTGGGCGCCCAGCACCGTGCCGGACAGGGTCCACCAGAAGGTCGTGCGGGAGGGTGTGGTGCGGGGCAGGTACCTCGAGTAGTCGGCGACATAGGGGCCGAAGGCCAGCTGCCAGGAGGCGGACAGCGACATCGCCAGCAGGAACATGGGCAGGGTGAAGGTGTGCTGGTGCACGACCTCTCCCAGGTCGATCCGCTGGAGCAGCCGGACGCCCAGGTACACGAAGGCCAGTGCGCACACCACGCTGGCGACCCGCCCCAAGGCATGCACCATGCGGTACCCCACGGTGGCCATGAACGCGGTGACCAGGGCGAAGACGATGATGCCGGGCACGGTGCCGAGGTGGGTCAGCTTGCCGACCGCCTGACCGGCGAGCACCGAGCCGCTGGCGAAGAAGCCGATGTACATCACGACGACCAGCAGGAGGGGCACGACGGCGCCGCGGACGCCGAACTGCGCCCTGGAGGAGATCATCTGCGGCAGTCCAAGCCGTGGGCCCTGGGCCGAGTGCAGGGCCATGACGCCCCCGCCGAGGAGGTTGCCCAGCAGCAGTCCGACCAGCGACCAGACCACGTCGCCGCCGAACACCACCGCGAGGCCGCCGGTGACCACGGTCGTGATCTGGAGGTTGGCACCCAACCACAGGGTGAACTGCGAGAAGGCCGTCCCGTGCCGCTCCTCGTCCGGGACGACGTCGATGGAATGCCGTTCGACCAGGGCGGCCATGGTTACTCCGTTCTGCGGGGCGACGGCCAGAGGCCGGCGGAGCTTTTCCGGCAGCGGGAACCAGGCACCCCCGACCGCGCTGCATATAGTTATGCAGCATGGTCGGCCACTGAAGGGATTGCAACACCCTGAGGTCAACTACATGTAAACAGCATCCTGTGGGAGGGCCATCACCTCGCACACGGCGCCCGCACAGGTGCCACTCAGCGGGACGTCCGCAGGAAGAACTCGTTGCCGTCGGGGTCGAGCAGCAGCACCCGGCCGCTGTCGTCCTCGCCGGTGTCGGTGCGTGTCGCGCCGAGCGAAACCAGGCGGGCGGTCTCCGCCTCCCGGTCGCCGTCGGCGGGGAGCGTCAGCTCGAAGCACAGCCTGTTCGTGCCCGTCTTCGGCGCCACGGGAGGACCACCCCACGTGATCTTCGTACCGCCGCTCGGCGACTGGATCGCGGTCTCCTGGTCCTGGTCCCAGACCAGCGGCCACCGCAGTGCCTCGCTCCAGAAGTAGCCGACCTCCTGTGTACCGTCGCAGGCCAGCGCTCCGACGAAACCGGTGCCGGCGAGGAACTTGTTGCCCGCCTCGATGACACAGAACTCGTTGCCGTCCGGGTCGGCGAGCACCACATGTCCTTCTTCGGGGCGTTGGCCCACGTCGATGTGGCTCCCGCCCAGTTCCAGCGCCCTGGCCACCGTCTGGCGCTGATCCTCCGGGGAGGTGCTCGTCAGGTCGAAGTGCGCCCGGTTCTGGCCGGTCTTCGGCTCCTGGCCCGGCAGGAATCGGATGCGGAACCCTGCGGGATCAGGGGGCAGGATCGCGACGTCGCCGTCCGGTCCGCCGGCCGGCTCCCAGCCCAGGACGCCGGACCAGAACCGCGCCAGGGCCGAGGGGCGGGGTGCACGGAAACAGATCGCTGACAGTTGACTGGTCATACCCCGTGCATCTCCGATCCACCGACGGCCCACACGGGGCCTCTTCCCCGCGGGCGCAGCCTAGGGTGGCCGTGCGGCACCCGCATCCGAGTTTCCGTCGCGCGGCGTCTGGCCGCACTCCGCCCCTGTCACGCCGTCAGGTCCCGGGCCAGCTCGCTGCGCCAGTCCTCGCTGAGTCTGCGGTGCAGGACGGACGCCGCGGCGATCGGCAGCGGCAGCTGGAGGAAGCGGCGCAGCGTGTCCGCCGCGTCGGCGCGGAGCTGCCAGGCCTCGAAGTCCTCCCGCGTGGTGGGCAGTTCCGGCGCGTCCCGGTCCCGGCGCCAGGACGGTTCCAGTGCGGGCCGGGCTGCCGCGGCCTCGGCCGCGAGCGCGCGCATACGCAGGTCCAGTGCTCCGTCCTCAGTGAGTTCGGGGGTCTCGCCGCGGTCGACGGCCGCCAGGGTCCGCGTCACTTCGGTGAAGGCGTCAAGCCCTGTCTCCGCGGCCAGTCTGCGCAACTGCGCGGCCATCGCCGCACGCAACCGGGGCGCGGGAGTGCGCTCGACCAACGCGCCCAAGTCGAAGTCCCTTGTCTCCGAGACGGGACGGCACGACCACTCGGGGAAGTCCTCCAGGACCGGTAGCACGAGGCCGCTGATCAGTGGCTCGTCGAGCGCACGCGCAAGGTCGAAGTCGATACCGAACGCGCTCGGCAGACCGGCGAGGAAGTCCCCGTACGCGGTGGTCGACCCCGGCCACGGGTCGACGCCGACCGACTGTGCCTCCGTGCCGTCCGGGAGCCGTACGTAGTCCTCGCGCGGGGACGACACGAGGCGGTCCTGGGCGCCCTGGGCGTGGGGAAGGCCGTTGTCGTACACGGTGAGACGCACTTCCGGGCCGTGCTTGGTCAGAGCCACCACCCGGGTGTCCCGGGCCAGCCTGCGCAGCACCTCCGGGCGGGTCAGCTGATCGGCACCCGCGGTCTGCATCAGGAAACCCCAGTCCCCGCAGCGCCCCGCGCGCACCAACGGCCGGGACGCCGCCCAGAGACTCGCCGCCGACCGCCGGGCCTGCGCGTGGGTGCGCTCCCGGACGGACTCCCGCCCCACCACACCGGCACGCAGCAGGAGTTGCTCCGCGCTCATGCCCTCGGCGAAGACAAGGTCCGGTTGGCGGGGTCGAGGTGCCCGGGGCCGCGCGAAACCGATCGTGATGTATGCCCCGCTGCTCGGCGCCTCCGGCTGCGGGCGCACGGGCTCCGGTGCGGGCTCGGGCGTGTGCGCGGCAAGCTCGAGCAGCGAGGTGGGCCGGGCCTTGACGGTGCGCGTGGCCTCCTCCCAGATCAGTCTGCCGTCGACGGCCAGCGGAACCCGGCCCCCGATGGGCAACCGCCCCTCCAGGGCATCGGCGAACGCCGACACCGCCGCACGCAGCGAGGTCCAGTCACTGAACGAGGGGGCGTCCTCGTTGAAGTAGTCACCCACGCGCCCGTAGTCGTCACCCGCGCGGCACGTGAGGAACAGGCCGTCCTGGGCGTCCCAGGCGACGCCATGGGTGATCAGCAGCCACTCGTGACGCCAGTAGGCGTTGAGCTCGGCATCGTCCTCGTCGTCGTACGCGTCCTCGACGTCCTCACCGACGGACCGCAGGAACAGAGTGTTCCGCACGATGTCGGCCACGCCGGCGAACGGGCCGTTGAGCGCGAACTCCGGTGCTCCCTCCACCAGTTCGACGCCGTCGTGGCAGCGGAGCGACGCCACGAGCTCCGGGTGGAACGTCACCCCGAGCCGCCGCTCGGCATCGCCTATCTCCGCGGACGACGCGGGTGGCCGCAATCGTGCCCGGCTCAGCGGGGCGTGCTCCGAGAGCCAGGCGCCGATGCGCGCCCAGGCGTCTTCTACGGTCGGCAGCGGTTCGGCCGGGGAAGTGGTCGACATCATTCGATCACCTTAGGAGCGGCCACTGACACCGCCCGTCAGCCGATGACCGACCGAGCCGCACCGGACCGCATCCACTCAGTATTGGTGTCATCAATAGGTTGTATCGCTGCTGCATCTTGGACTCTATAGGTCCACGTCACGCATGGTGGTTCGTGTCGGCCACGGGAGGTCGGCACCACCCATCGAAGGGAGTGACTCATGCGTGACCTCGCCGAGGGCGTCCAGCGTTTCCAGCGAAACGTCCACCCGCGCAAGGCGGACCTGTTCGCGCACCTGGCCGGAGCCCATGCGCCGCACACGTTGTTCATCGGCTGTTCCGACGCCCGCGTGGTTCCGGAACTGATCACGGACAGCGAGCCGGGTGAGCTGTTCGTGATCCGGACGGCCGGAAACCTGGTCCCTGCCTACGGCCCGCAGGCCGAGGCGGTGACCGCGAGCGTCGAGTACGCGGTCGCGGTACTCGGTGTCTCGGACATCGTCGTGTGCGGACACTCGGCCTGCGGCGCCATGACCGCACTGGCCGAGCGGCAGGACCTCGGCCCGGTGCCCGCGGTCGCCCAGTGGTTGCGGCACGCCGACACCTCCCGGTCCCGTGTGACCACGCCGGGTGACGTCCCGAGCCTGGTGCGCGCGAACGTGCTGGCCCAGCTGACGAACCTGGCCACCCACCCCTCCGTGGCCAAGGCCCTGGCCGAGGACTCCGTCCGCCTGCACGGCTGGGTCTTCGACATCGCGACCGGAGGCGTCGAGGTACTCGGCGCCGGCAGCCACAGCGGCGCGGACGCGGCCTGACACTCGGCTGCCCGGCCCTCCCCCTGTCCCGGCCGAGGGACAGGGACACACACATCCCCCCTTACTTCCGTACGTGAAGGAGAACACCATGACGCACGCCCAGTTCGACCCCGCCGCCCGCCAGGCCGTGGCCGCGGCAGCCGTCGAGGCCAAGACCCGAAAGAACCTCACCTGGCAGCAGATCGCCGACGCCTCCGGCCTGTCCGCGGCGTTCACCACCGCGGCCGTTCTCGGCCAGCACGCCCTGCCGGAGGCGGCCGCCCGTGCGGTCGGCGAGCTGCTGGGCCTGGACGAGGACGCGGTGCTGCTCCTGCAGACGATCCCCACGCGCGGTTCCATTCCCGGCGGCATCCCCACCGACCCGACCGTCTACCGCTTCTACGAGATGCTCCAGGTCTACGGCACCACGCTGAAGGCCCTGGTGCACGAGGAGTTCGGCGACGGCATCATTTCGGCGATCAACTTCAAGCTGGACGTCAAGAAGGTCGCCGACCCCGAGGGCGGCGAGCGGGCCGTGATCACGCTGGACGGCAAGTACCTGCCGCTCAAGCCCTTCTGATGCCGCCGATGCGGTTCTGATTCCACTCCTGCCGTTCCCGGTCCCGCCCGATCGGGAACGGCTCCCCGGGCGGGCCACGGGCCGTCCCTGTCCCGCCCCGCTTCACCAGCAGAGAAGAGTTGACATGGACTTCGTACAACGCACCATCGACCTCGCGCGCCGCAATGTCACCGAGGGCGGCCGCCCCTTCGCGACCATCATCGTCAAGGACGGCGAGATCCTCGCCGAGAGCCCGAACCGGGTCGCCCAGACCAACGACCCGACCGCGCACGCCGAGATCCTCGCCATCCGTGAGGCCTGCACCGAGCTCGGCACCGAACACCTCGTCGGCACCACGATCTACGTGCTCGCGCAGCCCTGCCCGATGTGCCTGGGCGCGCTGTACTACTGCTCGCCCGACGAGGTCGTCTTCCTGACCACCCGGGACGCCTACGAACCGCACTACGTGGACGACCGCAAGTACTTCGAACTCGACACGTTCTACGACGAGTTCGCCAAGAACTGGGACGAGCGGCGGCTTCCCATGCGGTACGAGCCCCGGGAATCCGCGGTGGAGGTGTACCGGCTCTGGCAGGACCGCAACGGCGGTGAGCGACGCGTCGCCGGCGCTCCCACCGCCGGCTGAATCCCGTAACGCCGAGCACGACCGTGCGTACGGCGCGGGCCAGGCCGGACGCCCGCCGGACCTCGCCGCACAGGCCCGTCGGCGTGCCGCCGGCCGGCCGCCCGCGCCCGTATATTTGCGCCGTGTCCGTCGAACTGCGTCACCTGCGCTACCTGCTCGCCGTCGCCGACCAGGGCAGCTTCACCCGGGCTGCGGAGGAGCTGTACATCTCCCAGCCGACCCTGTCGCAGCAGGTCAGACAGATGGAGCGGACCCTCGGCGTGCAGTTGCTGGACCGTAGCGGGCGCAGTGTGCGGCTCACCGACGCCGGCCAGACCTATGTCCAGCACGCCCGACGGGCACTGCGTGACCTGGCCGCGGGGGAACGCGCCCTCCAGGACGTCGAGGACCTCTCCCGCGGCCACCTGAGGCTCGCGGCCACCCCCTCCTTCACCGCCTACCTCGTCGGCCCCCTCGCGGCGGAACTCCATGACCGTCACCCCGGCATCACCCTCACCGTCCGGGAGACCACCCAGGACAGCATCGAAGCCGCCCTGCTCGCCGACGACATCGACCTCGGGATCGCCTTCGCCGGCGCACACCAGCAGGGAATCGAGGCCACCGGCCTGTACACCGAGAACCTCGGCCTCGTCGTCCGCGCCGATCCCCGTGCTCCCCGCCCCCAGGAACCGTTGGACCTGCAGGAGCTGACGGACAGGGAGCTGGTCCTGCTCAGCGGTGACTTCGCCACACGCGGTCACATCGACGCGTACTTCACGGCGCATCAGGTCACCCCCCGCATCGCCATGGAGGCCAATTCCATTCAGGCCCTCATCGAGATCGTCCAGCGCACTCCGCTCGCCACCGTCCTCCCCGACGCCGTCACCCACGACCACCCCCATCTGCGTCCCGTGCCGCTCCGCCCCGCCCTGCCCCCGCGCGAGGTCACCCTCCTCAGCAGGGCCCACGCCTACCGCAGCGCGGCCGTGCGCGCCTTCACCCGACTCATCGACGACGTGGTGGGACAACGCGGATACCGGTCGGACACGGGCGGACAGCGGTCACCGTCACCGACGCTCTGATCGGCGTGCGCTGCCACCGACCCCCAGGGCGGTCAGCGGGACGAGCACCACGGTCACCACGGCGAACAGCCCGTGCCCGAGGACCACGGCGACGGGGAAGTGCCGCTCGGCGGGACCGTCCTGCCCAGCGGCTGCCGCAGTCGAACTGCGTCACGCGGCGTCGGGCGACGAGCCCCAGGCCGAGAACGGGAGCGAGACCGGGACCGGCTGATCCTCCCTCTCCCCCGAGCATCCACGTCCAGCCCATCCGACTTCCCCGTCGATTGCGCGGGGAAGGGCGCGGGGGCCTCCCACGGGCGGCCTCACGGTCACTGTTCGCCGACCGGGGACTGTCGTACTCCCGCGGGCGGGCAAACGACCCGACCCGAAGCGCCGCCCGAGATCTTAGTGTTGACGGTCCGTCAGGCAGCCTGTGTGAGCTCCGCGCGGCCGAAGAGGATCGCGTAGCCGGACGGGAGCTGGGCGAGGATGCGGTCGAGCAGGTCCGGGCCGGCGAGGCGGGCGACGACGCCCAGGACGGAGCCGACGTCCCAGCGGGTGGTCGCCAAGGTGCCCCCGGTGCGGGTGGCGAGGTCCCTGACGAAGGTCCAGCCCGTCATCGCTTCGGTTTCGGGGATCTGCGCGGCGAAGATCCCTGCCGCTTCACGGGGAAGGCGTGCCGCCAGCTCGACGCGTTCCTCACCGGTGATGCGGCGGCCGAGGGCGGCCAGTACGGCGGAGACGACTTCCTCGGCTCTCTGGCGGGTGGCGTACGCACCGTTGTAACGGACCTGTTCGATCATCTGGACGAACGACATGGCCGGTTCGGTGGAGTTCGCCGCGGGGGCCGTCTTGAGCTGCATCGGTGAAAGCGTGCCTTCCTTGCTCATGGGGTTGTCTGACGAAGTCGGCCGGTGACCGGCGGATCCGGGGCGTCAGTCACCGGAGGTGCGGGCCGGGCTCGGGGCCGTCGCGTCCTGCGGCCGGCCGAAGAGCAGGTCGTATCCGGGCGGGAGTTGCAGCAGCACCCGGCGGGTCAGCTCCTCGCCCGCCGCGTCGGCGGCCACGCTGAGCACGGCGCCGACGTCCCAGGCCGCGGTCTGTTCCGTGGCCCCCTCGATCCATGCCGCGGTGGCGCGTACGAACCGGTCGGCGGACAGGGGTTCGGCGGCCTGGAGCGGGTTGAGGAGGATCAGGGCGAAGGTCTCCGGGAGCCTGGCGGCCAGTTCGGCGCGCACCTCGCCCACCAGGTGTGCGCCCAGAAGCCCCAGCACGGTGCGCGCGGCTCGCTCCGCCTCGACGCGGGTCGGGTACTCACCGCGCTCCTGCACCTGGTCGAGGAACACGTTCCACTGCATGGCCATCGGGTTCTCCTTCCGCCGGGCAGTCCGTGCGGACGCGCGGGCGGAGGACGGACGGCGCGGGGGAAGCCGTCCGTCCTCCACCGCCGGGGGTGCGGCTCTGCCTCAGCCGGAGATCTCCTTGCGCTCCGCGCCGCCGCCGATGGAGATCTTGCGCGGCTTGGCCCGCTCGGCGATCGGGATGCGCAGAGTGAGCACGCCCGCCTCGTAGTCCGCACTGATGTGCTCGGTGTCGAGGGTGTCCGCCAGCATCACCTGGCGGGAGAAGACGCCCAGGGGGCGTTCCGAGAGCTCCATCTGAACGTCGTCGCCCTTGGTGACGGGACGGCGTTCGGCCCGGACGGTCAGCATGTTCCGTTCGACGTCGATGTCGATCGCGTCCGGGTCGACACCGGGCAGATCGAGCGCGATGACGTACGCGTCACCCTCACGGTAGGCGTCCATGGGCATCGCCGTCGGACGCGACCAGGTGCCGGACGTGTTGCCGAGCAGCTGCTGGGTGAGCCGGTCGAACTCACGGAAGGGGTCGGTGCGCATCAGCATCGGGTAACACCTCCAGTTCGAGCAGATCCGCTCATGTGCTGGTTCCTGTATTTCTTGTAGCATGTCATCGGAACGATGACAAGTGAGATCGTCATCCAACGGGTGACATGACCGAGCGGAGGTGACCATGGCCGGGGACCCCCGGGAAGACGCTTCCGGACCCGCCTCCTTCCTCGCCGCCGAGGCAGCACTGGCGGCGATCGAGGAGGCCGTGCGCAGCGCCCAGGCACCGCGGTCCGCAGAGCAGCCCGCCGAGGTCAGCTCCGACCAGGCGCTCGCCGCGCTGCTGCTTCTGCGTGAGCTGCGCACCCAGCTCGCGGGCTGGGAGACGGGACTGATCGAAACGGCGCGTGAGGCGGGGGCCAGCTGGGCCGACCTCGCCCAGCCCCTCGGCGTCGCCAGCCGGCAGGCCGCCGAACGCCGCTACCTGCGCCTGCGTCCCGGAGCCCCCGGCACCACCGGCGAGCAGCGCGTGCAGGCCACGCGGGACCGCCGCGCCGCCGACCGCGCCGTCTCCGCCTGGGCCCGTGGCAACGCCGCCGACCTGCGTCAGCTCGCCGGCCAGGTCGCCGCCCTCACCGGTCTCCCGGCCGAGGCCCGCACCCCCCTCGTACGGGCCCTGGGCCACGACGACGCCGCCGGCCTCATCGGCCCCCTGGCCGGCGCCCGCGACCATCTGGCGGACGACCACTCGGAGCTGGTCGGGCGCATCGACACGCTCACACGTCACACGGACCGGCTCCGCGAAGCGGAGAACGGCGAACGCCGGTCTCCTGCGGATTAGAGGCGACTCCCGCGACCGTGGCCCGCGAGCGGTTCCTCGCCGTCGACCCGCGTGCCCCGGGTCTCCGGAAGCTCCGGGGACGAGCGCGAACGTCTATAAGCGACGCGAGTGGGAACTCCGAGTGGCACAGCTGGCCGCCTTTCGGCTCCGGCCGGGTCCCTTCCCGACGGCGGCGGCCAGGTGTCGGTCGTCACGAGGAGGCGTCGTGACCGTTCGCATCGGCGTGGAAGAGGAGTTCCATCTCGTGCAGGTGGAGACGGGCCTGCTGGCGGCACGGGCCGACGCGGTACTGAAAGGGCTCCCCGAACAGACCTTCACGACCGAGTTGCAGCAGGCGGCCGTGGAGACCAACAGCGCGGTGCACACATCCCTGGACGGCCTGTACGACGACTTGACCCGCACCAGACGGACCCTGGACACGGCGGCCTCCGCTCATGGGCTGGCCGTGGTGGCCGCGGGCACGGTCCCCCTGGGCCGCCCCGGGGACACGCCTCCCACCGCCGGAGTCCGCTACCGCCGCATGGCCGACGAGTACCGGATGGTCGCCGACGAGCAGTTGATCTGCGGAGCACAGGTGCACGTCGACGTCCCCGACCGCGACATCGCGGTACGGGTCATGTGCGAGGTGTCACCGTGGCTGCCCGTGCTGCTCGCCGTCTCCGCGAGTTCCCCGTTCTGGGTGGGCGCCGACACCGGTTACGCGAGCTGGCGCACGATGCTGTGGCAGCGGTGGCCCACCGCGGGGCCCATCGGCTGCTTCGTCGACGCCGCCGCGTACGACGCCGCCGTGCGCAGCCTCGTCGACTCGGGCGTGATCAGCGACCCGGGGATGATCTATTACGACATCCGTCCCTCGGACCATCAGCAGACCCTCGAACTGCGCATCTGCGACTCCTGCCCGCGTGCGGAGACGGTCGTGCTGGTCGCGGGACTCTTCCGGGCCCTGGTGACCGAAGCGCGTCAGCGGCTGGAGAGCCCGGCCGCTCCCCGCTGCCGGGGCCGGCACGAGTGGCTGCGTGCCGCCACCTGGCGGGCGGCCCGGTCCGGCCTCGAAGGGAGCCTGGTCGATCCGGACACGGGCCACGAGGCGTCCGCGGCCCATGTCGTCCACGGCCTGCTGAACAAGCTGCGCCCGGTGCTCACGGCGAACGGCGACTGGGGGACCGTTCGGTCGCTCGCGGAGCAGGCTCTGGCGGACGGCAGCGCTGCCCGCCGCATGCGCCGCGTCGCCGAGACGGACGTCCTTCTGGCCTGCACGGACCTGCTGATCGCCGAGACCCGGGGCGGCGGCCGAGGCGGCCGCCGGCCCGCTCAGCGCCTGGCCGGGCACATATCGCCCGGCCGGATGGGCGCCGATGCTCCCCGCGCCCGGCCGGCCAGGACACCCGGCCGCTGACACGGACACACCGCAGCGACGGACTCCCGACGCCACCACACCGAAAAGGAGACACGGACACATGTCGACCAGCCTGGCCCAGGTTCCGACGGTCGCGACCGAGCAGAGGCCATGGACGCGGACCGCCGACGAGCAGTGGGGAGGTGGTGCGTGATGTGCGGCCTCAGCGGGGAAATACGCTTCGACGGCAGGCGGCCCGATCTCGCGGCCGTGCGGCGCATGAGCGACCGCCTGGCTCCCCGGGGACCCGACGGTCACGGGCTCTGGTCGCAGGGCGCGGTGGCGCTGGCCCATCAGCGACTGAAGATCATCGACCTGTCCGACCAGGGGGCACAGCCGATGACGGACGCCGAGCAGGAGGTGACCGGCGTCTTCAACGGCTGTATCTACAACTACCAGGACCTGCGCGAGGAGTTGCTGGGCCTCGGTCACCGGTTCCGGTCGACCTCCGACACCGAGGTCGTCCTCGCGGCGTACCGGCAGTGGGGCACCTCCTGCGTCGACCGCTTCCACGGCATGTTCGCCTTCGCGGTCGTCGAACACCGCACCGGACGGCTGGTCCTGGGCCGTGACCGGCTCGGCATCAAGCCGCTGTACGTGGCGCAGGCGCCCGGGCGGCTGCGGTTCGCCTCGTCGCTTCCGGCCCTGCTCGCGGGCGGCGAGGTCGACACCTCGCTGGATCCGGCGGCCGTCCACCAGTACCTGAGCTGGCACGCCACCGTGGCGGCGCCCCGTACCGTACTGGCCGGCGTGCGCAAGCTCCCTCCCGCCACCGTGCGCGTGGTCGAAGCGGACGGCAGGCAGCGGGACCACCGCTACTGGCAGCCGTCGTACACCCGCCGCCCCGAGTACCGGGACATGAGTCCGAGCGAATGGCGCGACGCGGTCCTCGAGGCGCTGCGCACCGCCGTACGCCGCAGGATGGTCGCCGACGTGCCCGTGGGTGTGCTGCTGTCGGGCGGTCTTGACTCCAGTCTGATCGTGGCCCTGCTCTCCGACGAGGGCCAGCGGCACCTGGCGACGTTCAGCGTGGGCTTCGAGTCGGAGGGCGGCGCCGAGGGGAACGAGTTCCGGTACTCCGATCTGGTCGCCGCCGAGTTCGCCACCGATCACCATCGGCTGATGGTCCCCTCCGAGCGGGTGTCGACGGCCCTGGACGGGGCGGTCGCGGCGATGAGCGAACCGATGATCAGCCATGACGTGGTCGCGTTCCATCTGCTGTCCGAGCAGGTGGCGAAGGACGTGAAGGTCGTCCAGAGCGGGCAGGGGGCGGACGAGGTGTTCGCCGGCTACCACTGGTACCCGGACCTGGCCTCCGTCGCCCGTGAGGACGAACCCGACCGGTACGCCGAAACGTACTTCGACCGGTCGCACGCCGATCTCGCCCGGATCCTGCAGCCGGACATGCTTCCGGCGGACGACGTCTCCGGGCGTTTCGTACGGGAACACATGGCCGTGCCGGGCGCGGAGACCGCGCTGGACGCGGCTCTGCGGCTGGACACCCACGTCATGCTCGTGGACGACCCGGTGAAACGGGTCGACAACATGACCATGGACTGGGGCCTGGAGGCCCGGGTGCCCTTCCTGGACCACGAGCTGGTGGAGCTGGCCGCGGCCTGCCCGCCGGAGCTCAAACTGGCCGACGGCGGCAAGGGGGTCCTGAAGGAGGCGGCCCGCAAACTGCTGCCGCAGGACGTGGTGGACCGCCCGAAGGGGTACTTCCCGGTCCCGGCGATCACTCATATGGCCGGGCCCGTCCTGGACCGGGTCCGCGAAGCCCTGGCGGCCCCGGAGGCGAAGCGGCGCGGGCTGTTCCAGGAGTCGTACCTCGCCGAACTCCTGGCGGCTCCCGACGCTCACCGCACGAAGCGCGGTGCCAACGCCCTGTGGCAAGTGGCCCTGTTGGAAATATGGCTTCAGACGCACGGGATATGACCCGCGGGCGCGCCCCGTACGGCGGCGACGGCATCGGCGCGGAGTCTGCCGGGTGGACCGCCGCGGCCCGGCCGGCGCCGGGCGCCGCGTCCCGGGCGGTACAGGACGGCGCCCCCCAGCCGCCACACGGCACCGACGCGGCGGGACGGGACGCGGGCGACCGCGGTTCCGCCCACGCCGCCCCCGCCCGGGTCGCGCTGCCCGACGCCTCCGGGCCCCGTGACGCCACGACACGGCTCACCGCGCACGGCTGCTGGTACCCCTCGGCGGACCCGGCCGGCACGCGGGTGGCGTTCATCTGCGACCGCGGGGGTGTGCCCCAGCTGTGGACCGGACCCGTCGACGGCGACGAGGTGCGGCTGCTCGACTCCGGGCCGGACCCCGTCCGGGAGGTGTCCTGGTCGCCCGACGGCCGCTGGATCGCCTACACCACGGCTCCCGGCGGCGGCGAGCACCTGCGGGTGCTGTGTGTCCGTCCCGACGGTTCCGGCCGCCGCATCCTGGCGGGAGCGGAACCCGGCACCTCGGCCTACCTGGGCTGCTGGGCCCACGACGGGTCGGCCGTCGCCGTCACGGTGGCCGTCCCGGCCGTCGCGCCCGGCGCCCAGGACTCGGCCGACCTGCGGGACGAAGCCGGCGGGCACGTCGGCCGCCTGCCGGCCGTGGGCTGGTCCGGCCGGGAGGGCGAAGCCGTACTTCTCGGCACGACAGCGGTCACCGGCGACGAGTCGGGGTGGGCGGCTCCCCCCGTCCGGGCCGGGGCGACGGCGTCCGGCCGGATGCCCGTGACCTCCGGCTTCGGTGACGGACTGTCCGCCTACCTGATCGACCCCGACGGGTCCGCCGCGCCGGTGCTGCTCGCCACCGAGACGGATGCGGCGACCCTGCGCGTGTGCGACCTGAGCCCCGACGGCCGGCTCGCCCTGGTGCGCCGCGGTCCGCGCGGACGGCGTGAGGCGGTGGTCGTCCGTACCGCCGACCTCGCCACCACCTACGTCGTTCCGGTGGCCGACGGCGATCCATGGATCGGCAGGTTCTCCCCCCGGGCGGACACCGTCTGGCTGCGAAGCGACGCCGACCGGGAGTTCGCCGCGCTGATCGCCGCCGGCCTCGACGACCGGGGCGGCCCGCGGGGGTGGTCCGTCGCTGCCGAACGCGAGGGCAGCGACCTCGAACTGCTGCAGTTCGCCCAGGACGGCCGCACCGCCGTGCTCACCTGGAACATGCTCGGCGCGAGCGAGGTGGAGATCGTCGACACGTTCCCGTCCGGTACGGCCGGGGCCGTCATCGGGCCCCCGCATCCCGTGCCCCTGCCGCACGAA
Organism: Streptomyces flaveolus; assembly: GCF_044765825.1. Classification (NCBI taxonomy): domain Bacteria; kingdom Bacillati; phylum Actinomycetota; class Actinomycetes; order Kitasatosporales; family Streptomycetaceae; genus Streptomyces; species Streptomyces flaveolus. Next base: position 644,259 of record NZ_JBIWKU010000002.1, read on the forward strand.
GTCGTCACCCGGATCGTGCCGATGGGCCCGGGGAGACTGACGCTGGCCCTGTCGGGCTCACAGCGCCGCCCCGGCGTGTGGCGGCTGGCCGAGGGCGTGTCCCTGCTGCGCACCCCGTGGTCGTCCAAGGACGAGGATGCCGTTCCCCCGGGCCGCCCGCCCGTGCGACCGGTTCCGCTGAGCCTGACCGCGCGGGACGGGCTGAGCCTGAGCGGCTGGTACTACCGTGCGCCGGGTCGCGGCCCGGCGCAGCCGGCACCCTGCGTGATCCACCTGCACGGTGGTCCGGAGGAGCAGGAACGTCCCGTCTTCAACCCGCTCTACCACGAGATCCTGGGGCGAGGGATCGACGTCTTCGCGCCCGACGTCCGCGGTTCCTCCGGCCACGGGAGGTCGTTCGTCGACGCCGACCTGGGGGCGGGCCGGTTCGCCGCGCTCGACGACATCGCGGACTGCGCCGCCCACGCCGTACTGGCCGGACCGGCCGATCCGTCACGGCTGGCCGTCATGGGCCGTTCGTACGGCGGCTACCTCACCTTCGCGTCGCTCGTCCGGCACCCCGATCTGTTCCGTACCGGGGTGGCGGTCTGCGGCATGTCGGACTTCGCGACGTTCTTCGAGGGCACCGAACCCTGGATCGCGCAGTCCGCGGCCCACAAGTACGGCCATCCCGACCGCGACCGCGAACTGCTGCGCTCGCTCTCGCCCATGAGCCGGATCGACGCGCTGCGCGTTCCCGTGCTCGCCGTGCACGGGGAACACGACACCAACGTCCCGCCGGGTGAGTCGGAGCAGTTCGTCAGGGCCGCGCGCGAACGCGGCCATGTCGCCGAACTGCTCACCCTGCGCGACGAGGGGCACGATTTTCTGCGCGCGGACAACCGTCGGCTGTTCCGCCGCACGGCAGCGGACTGGCTGCAGCGGTACCTGCGCGGCTGAGTACGCGCCGTGCCGCACCCGTCGTGACGTCCGGTCAGTGACCGGTACCGCGCGTGCTAGCGCGTGGTGCCCGCCGGTGGGTCGGCGAAGATGCCGTTCAGCATTCCCGTGGCCTGGCCGACCTCGATGAGGTAGCCGTCCGGGTCCCGCAGGTAGCAGCGCAGCTCCGCCTTCCTGTCGAGGGGCTCGGTGAGGAACCGGGCGCCCTTGGCGATGGCGGCGGCGTGGAAGGCGGCGATGTCGGCCACGCGGACGTTGAGGAAGCTGGAGACCGTGTCCTCGGTGGACGGCGGCTCCAGGGTGACACCGGGTTTGTCGGGAGTCGGGCCGCCGCCCGGGTTCATGATGATCCAGCTGTTGGCGACCTTGACGATGGCCGGGTTCTCTTCGAGGACGACTTCCCCACCGAGGATCTCGGCGTAGTAGCGCCGCGAGACGGCGACATCGCGGACGGTGAGGAAGTGGGTGAGGATCAGCCCTTGTTCGGGTGCGGGCAGGTTGTCCCGTGTCGTCATCGCGGCGTCCTTCCGGGCGGCCCCCCTACGTCGTTCCGGCCGAGTGACCCGTTTCGCCGTCCCTAGGCACGGGACACCGGTGTCGGCCGACGAAGGGGGGACGGCCCGCGACGCGTGCGATCGCTCAGAAGTGGGTGCCGCCGTCGATGCGTATCTCGGTACCGGTGATGAACGCGCCGTCCTCGGAGGCCAGCATGGCGACGACGCCGGCCACGGCCTCCGGCCCGGCGAATCCGTCCCCGAGCGCGGGAGCCAGCTTGGCGAACAGGCTCCAGTCGGTGTCCTCGGGCAGGCCGGGGCCCTGGCTCTGCCTGCTCTCGCCCGAACCGTCCGTCATGCCGGAGGATATGGAGCCGGGCTGCACGGCGGTGAACCGGATGCCCTGCTTGCCGTACTCGGCCGCCAGCGCATGGGTCATGGACTGGATGCCGCCCTTGCTCGCCGCGTAGGCCGCCATGTACGGGTGCGCGAACATCGCCGAGGTCGAGCTGAAGTTGACGACGGCCGGGGCGTTGCCGTCCAGGAGCGCCGGGATCGCCTCGCGGATCATCAGGAACGTGCCGGTCAGGTTGACCGAGATGACGCGCGTGAAGTCGGCGAGGGACGTGGCGTGGGTGTGCGAGGAACGCAGGATGCCGGCCGCGTTGACCAGGACGTCGAGGCCGCCGAGGGCGGCGAGGGCGGAGGCGACACCCGTGCGTACGGCCGCCTCGTCGGAGATGTCCAGGGGCAGTGTGGTCAGCCGCTCGGCGTCGGTGCCCGCCTTGGCGTACGTGTCCTTCAGCCCCTTCTCGCTCACGTCCGCGGCCACCACCTCGCCGCCCTCGGCCAGGAGGCGCAGCACGGTGGCCTGACCGATGCCCGAGCCGCCGCCGGTGATCAGCGCGCGACGTCCTTGAAAGCGGTTCATGGGGTTCTCCCTCTGCTGCGTGCGCCGCGCATGAAGTGGTGCACGTGCGGTGCGTGTGATGCCGCGGCTTTTCCGGGCGATGTCCACAGTACGCCTTGGTGGCACGTTTTGACACGGCGGCGTGACGTGCCTGCGGGGGTTGTGGCCGCGTACGCTTCACCCATGAACCAGTCCCGGCCGTCCCGCTCCGCCTCGACCTCGCTGACCGAGCGCCGCAAGGCGGCGACGCAGCTGGACATCGCCCGTGCCGCGGCAGAGCTGTTCACCGAGAAAGGGCCCGACGGCACGACGGCGGAAGAGATCGCGGACCGGGCAGGCGTCGCCCTGCGCACGTTCTACCGGTACTTCCGCAGCAAGCAGGACGCGGTCGGGCCGCTGCTGTCGTCCGGTGGGGACTACTGGCGGGCCCTGCTCGCCGAGTCCGGTTCGCAGGTGGCTCTGGCACAGGCCCTGGAGTCCGCGGCGGTCGCGTCCTTGTCCCCCCCGGGTTCTGCGACGGACGACGAAGGCCTGCGCTGGACCCGCGGGCTGCTGCGGGCGGCCCGGAACGACCCCGCACTGCGAGCTGTCTGGTACCGGGTGAATCAGGAGTCGGAGGAGCAGCTGCTGCCGATCGTCACCCGCCTGGCGGGGCCGGATCCGGACCCCCTGGAGGTGCGGCTGGTCGCCGCCGCGGCGACCGACGCGATCCGTGTGGCACTGGAGACCTGGGCTCTGACGGACACGGAGGCTGCCGAAGCGGTCTCCCCGGCGGAGTACGTGGTGCGATGCCTGCGGGAACTGACCGGTGGCCTGCGTCTGCTGACCGTCAGGTCCTGACGCGGGACGCTCGACGCGCCGCTGTCGGCCCCGGGCGGGTGGTGATCACGATCGGCATGACCGCCGGCCAGGGGGTGAGCCGATCACCGTCGTCGGCGCCTCACGTGCGGACCGTCCACACCGCCGGGCCGCCGCCGCGCCACTCGATCAGGTCCGAGGTCACCACGTCGATGTCCTCCAGGCCGACCCGGCGGAGGAACTCCTCGACGTCCCGCAGGTCGTACGCGAGCCCCAGGATCTCCCCGTCCGCACGGACCCTGCGACCGCCGCTCGGCGACGGCCGCCCGACCACCACAAGACGCCTGGTCATGACTCCATGGTCCACCCGTTCGGGCATCACCGCAGCCCGTCCGCTCGGCCGGCGCCCCTGGACACGCGTCAGTTCCGGTACCGGAACACGATCCGGCCGCGTGTCAGGTCGTACGGCGGGATCTCCACCAGCACCCGGTCCTCCAGCATGATCTTGATGTAGTTCTTGCGGATCTTCCCGCTGATGTGGGCGAGCACCTGGTGGCCGTTCTCGAGCTCCACGGTGAACATGGCGCTGCGCAGGCACTCGACGACCTTGCCCTCGACTTCGACGACGTTCTTGTTCTTCTTCATCGCACCAGCTCCAGGTTGCTGCTCATCGGCCGGGCACCGATGCCCTTGAACAGCGCCGCGGCCGCTTCGTTCGACTCGTGGACTTCGGTCCAGGCCGAGCCGAACCCGGAGCGGTGCAGCGTCCCCAGCGCATGGGCCGTCAGCGCCCGCGCGATGCCGCGGCGCCGCTCGCCGGCCCGGACCGCGAGCAGCCCGATGCGCGGGCGGATCGGGATCACCACCCGGATCAGCCCCAGGTAGCGGTCCGATGTCGCGGCCACGGCGTACTTCGACGGGTCGACGACGGTGTCGCCCTCGGGCCGGCGCGTCACCTCCGCGGGCATCGACTGCCATCCGACAGTCGCCTCGACCTCGTCCCGGATCGCGCGGTCCAGCGCCCGCAGCAGACGCTCGTCCGCCTGACCGGCCGGCACGATCGTCACGCCCGAAGGCGGCAGGACCGCCTCGAGCCCCGTGACCCGCGGGTCGGTCGGCACGACGTACTCCCACTCGCGGCGCCCGATCGTGAACCCGGCCCGCTGCCAGCCGGCCGTCAGCTCGGCGTCGGCCTCGTCGACCACGGTGTACAGCGGCGCCGGCAATTGTGCCGACATCGCCTCGGCAAGCCGGTCGAAGACGGTTTCGTGCCAGGCGTCGATGCTGACGAACAAGCGTCCGTCGGGCCGGTGACCCGCGTGTCCCCGGCCGACCACCAGGTCGTCATCCAGGGCATGCCATTGCCCGTCCGCGACACGCGTGATCACCACCGCGTTGTCGCTCGGGCCGGATGTGAAAGGCTTCGTGTCCATCGGAGTCTCCCTCCAGAAGTGCCTCGATCTCAGGCGCTCCTGGCGACACCGAACGTCAGCCGCCGGACCGTGACGGGTTGAGGGAGCACCCACGGGTAACTGCGTTCACGGGGCTCACCTCCCTACGACGGCTTCACGGTCCGTCACCAAAGTAGCAGCGGGACACGGCCTCGCTCGAACGATTTTCTGTCAGCTCTTACAGCGGCCCGGCCGGGACGCGGCCGTCCGGGGGCTTGATCGACGACACACCCCGGCAAACTGAGCGCGGCATGGGGCACAGCAGGATCATCTGAGGCAGTAAAGAGCAGCGACGCCTACCCCGGATCAGCAGATCCTCAGGTGAGACCCGCATCGTGCATGTCACAGGTGCGCCGAGGCCCCGTCGGTCTTCGACCGTGCAGAAGGCGACTGGCCGGGCCTGCTCCCGGTGAAGCGCGGTGCCCAGCCCTCGAATTGTGTACTTCTCGTGTCCGTGCGGCGCCGCCCACGGCATCGGCCTACGCCTCTCGAGCACCGCGGTCCCGAGAGTGCGGACCGGGTCCTGGCCCCACGCCAGTACGCACGAAGCGGAGGTACGCGATGCGCCAGTGGAAGGGGTGGTACAGGTTCCGTAAGGGCTGTGTCGTCGTGGCGGCCGGGATGACGGCCGTGTACTGGACGCTGCGCACCGTGCAGGCCGGCATCGACCTGTACGGGTCCGTCCGCCCCTGGGTGTGATGGCCCGGGAAGCCGACGGGTGGCCGAGCAGTGGGGTCCCGGACGGAAGCGATACCGGAAAGGGCCCCGCTGTGCGGACGGCTCGAACGCCGTGCGCCGTGCAGGGACGGAGCGGGTCCGGGCGGTGACGTGACTTCACGCGCCGGGGGCGCGGAAGCTGACCTGCCGACGGGCGGCCTCGTCGACCTCGTCGACGGTGAGGAGCGGCGTGGCTCGGGTCTGCACGCCACCGCCGGCCTTGACGGCGAGACTGACGGCGGCCATGGAGACCGCGTCGGGGAAGTCGACGATGAGCACGGTGTCGGTCTCCCCGAAGGCGAAGTACATGGCCTCGACCGTCCCGCCGAGGCTGGTGACGACCTGGTCGACGGCGGCGCGCCGGCCGCTCGCGCCCTCCTGGAGAAGGCCCTTCGAGCCCTCGGACGTGTAGGTGGCCTGGATGAGGAACTTCGGCATGGGGGCGCTCCGTGACCATCGGGTGTCGGTGTACAGGTGACCTTCCCGCTGTCCCGTCGGCCACCGGTCGCCGAAAGGCCGGATTCACCCGTTGGGAGCTGCCCACCCGGGCGGCGGAGGCGCGAGCGACGCGAATCCGCCGGCCTGCCGGCCGCGGCGCTCCGGCCAGGCGGCCGACCAGGCAGGGGCCGGGCCGACTCGGTCACGTGGGCGCCGGTTCGGCCGGTCCGGGCAGCCCGCCGGGAGCGGCTCCCGGGACCGGCCCGAGGGCCGGCTCGGTGCTCTCGCCGAGGAAGCCGCCCGACTGGTGCTGCCACAGCTTGGCGTAGGCACCGTTCCCCGCGAGCAGCTCCCCGTGGGTGCCCTGTTCGACGACGCTTCCGTGGTCGAGGACGACGAGACGGTCCATGCCCGCGACGGTGCTCAGCCTGTGGGCGACCACGAGGGCCGTCCGTCCGTCCATCAGCCGCCACAGGGCGTCCTGGACGAGGAGCTCGCTCTCGGAGTCCAGGGCGCTGGTCGCCTCGTCGAGCAGCAGGACCGGGGCGTCGCGCAGGATGGCCCTGGCCAGGGCGACGCGCTGGCGTTGCCCGCCGGAGAGTTTGACTCCCCGCTCCCCCACCAGGGTGGCGAAACCGTCGGGGAGTTGGCCGGCGAACTCCGTGACGTGCGCGGCCGCGGCCGCCGCGCGGATCTCGTCGTCGGTGGCGCCGGGCCGGGCGAAGGCGATGTTGTCGCGCAGGCTGCGGTGGAACATGGCGGGTTCCTGCGGGACGTAGGCGATCAGTGAGCGCAGGTCGCTCTGGCGCAGTCGGCTGATGTCCTGACCACCGATCAGAATGCGTCCGCCGTCGATGTCCGACATCCGCAGCAGGAGGCGCGTGAGCGTGGTCTTGCCGCCGCCGGACCTGCCGACCAGACCGATCCGTGCGCCCGCGGGAACGTCCAGGTCGAGTCCCTGGAAGATGGGCTTGGCACCCGCGTGGGCGAAGGTCACCGCCTCGAAGCGGATGCCGGTGTCCCGCGGCCGGAGCGGTTCGGGTGCTGCCGGGTCGAGCACGGTGGGGGGATCCAGCAGCAGCTCCGTGAACTGCGCGGCCTCGGTCATCGAGCTCTCCAGACGCCGGTAGATCTGGTTGAACTCGAACATGATCTGCGTCGCGTTGGAGTAGTAGGTGAAGGCGACGACGACCTCCTCCACTCCCTGACCCGGGCCACCGAAGGCGATGGCGACCAGGAGACCCAGCACGTTGGTCAGCACGGACATGGGGGCGATCAGGGTGTCGACGCGCAGATTGCCGTAGTCCCAGGACCTCAGCGTCAGGCGCCGGGAGTCCGCGACCCGGCTGCGGTGTTCGTCGGCCTCCCGCCGCTCGGCCGCGAAGGCCCGGATGGTCTCCATGTTCGTGAGGCTGTCGGCGACGTGGCCGGAGACCCGGGCGATCGCCGCCTCACGGTCGTTGACGAGCCGTTGCCTGCGACGGATCAGCGGCGTCGCGGTGAGCACGGTCAGCGCGATCATCACCAGCAGGCCGACGACGAGCATCGGTTCGTAGCTCCAGAGCACCACGGCACCGAACACCAGGGGCACGAGACTGCCGACGATCCGGTACGTCACCGTGTCGACGAAGTCCTCGAAGCGCTTGCCGAAGCTCAGCACCCGTTTGGTCAGGGAGCCGGCGAAGTTGTCGTGGAAGAACGCCGCGTCCTTGGCGAGGAGTTCGTCCATGCCCTCCACGTACAGGTGTTCCATGCCGAGGGCGTCCACACGGTTCAGGCAGTGCTGGCCGACCCGCCACACGGCCTCGGCGAGCAGCAAGGTCACGCCGAAACCCAGCACGTACGGCAGCGCCGAGGTGAGGGTGAGGCCGCTGTCGTCGGCGGCCTGACCTGCCAGTTTGGCGATCAGCAGTGGGGCGACGTAGCGGATGCCGATGTTGCCCACGGCCGGCAGCAGCAGCGCGGGCAGCGCCAGCTGTCGCAGGCGCAGCAGTTCCCGGCCGTAGCGGCGCAGCGCCAGAACGACCGCGCTCCTGCCCGGCGTCGGCGCTCGCGTGTCCGTTGTTCCCATCACGCTCCCGGAGGTTCGGAGGTCGGAAGTCTCCCGTCGAGCGAGGTTCTCAGTCCAGGCATTTACCGCGGACTGGCGAGAACCGGACACCCCGGCACTCAGGGCGACCGGCAGACGACCCCCTCCGTCGACCCCATCCACGGTTGCAGGCGAGGGCACATCCGATCCGATTCATAGTGCGCTTGCATCTATACGGCGCTTGCAATTATTGTCTTCGATCGTAAGCGCCTCACGCAATCACCTGGAAGACAGCTCCCATGCCTCTAGCACTCCTGGCTCTGACCATCGGGGCCTTCGGGATCGGCACCACCGAATTCGTGATCATGGGCGTCCTGCCCCAGGTCGCGGGCGACTTCGGCGTCACCATCCCGACCGCCGGCTGGCTGGTCTCCGGCTATGCCCTCGGCGTCGTCATCGGTGCGCCGCTGCTGACCGTGCTGGGCACCAAGGTGTCCCGCAAGAAGATGCTGATGTTCCTGATGGCACTGTTCGTCGTCGGCAACGCCCTCTCGGCCCTGGCCCCCACCTTCGGTCTCATGCTCGTGGGCAGGATCGTGGCCTCTCTCGCGCACGGCGCGTTCTTCGGCATCGGCTCCGTGGTCGCCGCCGACCTCGTGGCGCCCGAGAAGAAGGCCTCGGCCATCTCCCTGATGTTCATGGGCCTGACCGTGGCCAACGTCGTCGGCGTCCCCGGCGGCACCTCGATCGGCCAGGCCGCCGGCTGGCGCGTCACGTTCCTGATCGTCGCCGCGCTCGGCGTCGTCGGATTCCTCGGCGTCGCGAAGCTGGTGCCCGATACGGGCCGTTCCGAATCGGTGAGCGTGCGGAACGAGTTCGCGGCCTTCAAGAACGTCCAGGTCTGGCTCGCCATGGCGATGACGGTCCTCGGCTACGGCGGTGTGTTCGCCGCGATCACCTACATCACCCCGATGATGACGGAGGTCGCCGGCTACACCGAGGGCGCTGTGACCTGGCTGCTCGTCCTGTTCGGGATCGGCATGTTCCTCGGCAACCTGCTCGGCGGCCGGTTCGCGGACCGCAGGCTGATGCCGATGCTCTTCACCGCCCTGGCGGGCCTGAGCCTCGCCCTGCTCCTGTTCACCGCGACGGCGCACCACAAGGTGCCGGCCGCGATCACCCTCTCGCTGATCGGCGCGCTGGGCTTCGCGACCGTGCCGCCGCTGCAGAAGTGGGTGCTCGACCAGGCCTCGGCCGCCCCGACCCTGGCCTCGGCCGCCAACATCGGCGCCTTCAACCTCGGCAACGCCCTCGCCGCCTGGCTCGGCGGCCTCGTCATCGCCGCCGGACTGGGCTACACCTCCCCCAACTGGATCGGCGCGATCCTGTCCGGCACCGCCCTGCTCCTCGCCTTCGTCGCCGCCTACCTCGACCGCCGCACCCGGGCCGCGGGCCGCGTCGTGACCGGGCCGACGGCGGCCGAACACGCCGCGGTGCCCGCCGGGCACTGAGCGGCCCCGCACCACACCCCCGTACGTCCGAAGGACCCCTCATGAGCACCACCACGGCCACGGCCCTCACCCCGCTGACCACCGCAGAGGCCGAGAGCCTCGTCGCCGCCGCCCGCGGCGCCGCCGAAGCCGCCGCAGTCCCGGTCAGCGTGTCCGTTCTCGACGCCGGCGGCCACCTCCTCGCCTTCCGCCGTGACGACCGCGCCGTCCTCATCTCCGGCGAGACCAGCACCCGCAAGGCCTACACGGCCCTCCAGCTCGACACCCCCACCGCCGACCTCGTCGACCTCGTCCGGCCCGGAGGCCCCTTCCACACCCTCCCCACCGCCCTCGACCAACCCCTCCTCTTCATCGCCGGCGGGCTCCCCCTCCACCGCGACGGGCGCGTCATCGGCGCCATCGGCGTCGGCGGCGGCACCCCCGACCAGGACCACGGCTTCGCCACCACCGCCGTCACAGCCCTCGGCTGACACCACCCGCGGCACACCGGCTTCCCTCCGGGTGCGGTGCCGCCGTCACCTCGTGACCCCGACCCCACCCCTCACTCCCGTTCAAGGCAAGGAATCCCCCATGAACCACACCGTTCCCACGGTCACCCTCAACAACGGCGTCGAGATCCCCCAACTCGGCTTCGGTGTCTTCCAGGTCCCCGACGCGGAGACCACGGCCGCGGTGAGCGCCGCCCTGGAGGCCGGCTACCGCAGCATCGACACCGCCGCGATCTACGGCAACGAGGCCGGCGTCGGGCGCGCCCTCGCGGACTCCGGGATCGCCCGCGACGACCTGTTCGTCACCACGAAGCTGTGGAACGCCGACCAGGGATACGACGCCACGCTGAAGGCCTTCGACACGAGCCTGGACAAGCTGGGCCTGGACCACGTCGACCTGTACCTGATCCACTGGCCGACGCCCGCCCGTGACCTGTACCGCGAGTCCTGGAAGGCCATCGAGAAGCTCGTCGCCGACGGCCGGATCCGCGCCGCGGGCGTGTCCAACTTCCAGCCCGCGCACCTCGAGCGCCTCATCGCCGGCTCCGACCTGGTCCCGGCGGTCAACCAGGTCGAACTGCACCCCGGCCTCCAGCAGAGGGAGCTGCGCGCCGCGCACGCCCGGCTCGGCATCGTGACCGAGGCATGGAGCCCGCTGGCACAGGGCGCCGTCCTCAAGGACGAGGCGATCACCACGATCGCGGCCCGGCACGGCAAGTCGGCCGCGCAGGTCGTCCTGCGCTGGCACCTCCAGCTCGGCAACGTCGTCATCCCCAAGTCGGTGACGCCCGCCCGCATCCGCGAGAACCTCGACGTCTTCGACTTCACCCTCACCGACGACGAGATGACCGCGATCGCCGGACTCGACCGCGACCTGCGCACGGGCCCGCACCCGGACGAGCTCAACTGACCGGCCCGGGCGGGCGGCGCGCCTCCGCGGCGCCCCCTCCGGGTTGCTCCGGCTCGCGCGGGTGCGGACGGCAGGTCCCGCCCGCGCGAGCCGCGTTGCCAGGCGTGTGCGCGTCGCCCGTGCCCGGCATCACCCCGAAAACGATGACCCCGGCCGTGTCCCCCGCCCCTACCGCCCTGGACCGGCTCGTGAACCCCACGAGCTCGCCGAGACCGTGCTGCCCCACTTCCCCTCCCCCGGCGCACCGGCCGGGACCTGTGCGGCCGCCGCCTGAGACGTGGCCGCGGCCGGCGAGGCGGGTTCAGCGCAGCGGGTCGTACGGCGAGAGGTCGATCCCCGCGTCCGCCCGACGGACCAGACGGGCCGCGATCGAGCCCGCGTAGGGACCGATCGTGAGCCCCGACGCTCCGAGGCCGTTGACCACGACCAACCCCTCGATCTGGGGCACCGCGCCGAGCACCGGCCGGATGTCGGGGCCCACGGGGCGGAACCCGACGCGGGTCTCCAGGTGGGTGGCGTCCGCCAGTCCGGGAGCCACCGACAGCGCTTCCCCGAGCACCTCCGCCAGCCCGGCCGCGGTCACCCGGTGGTCGAACCCGGCGCCGTCCTCGCGCGTCGCCCCGACCACGAGCCGTGAGTCGTCGAAGGCGAGAAGGTAGTGGTGCGACCCGGGCAGCACCACGGGCCAGTCCGCGGTCCGCGCTCCCGGCAGCCGCAGATGCACGATCTGGCCGCGCTGGGGTGCGATGCGCACCCGGACGCCGAGGGGTTCGAGCAGGCGCGGCGACCAGGCACCGGCCGCCGCGACCACGGCGTCCGCCTCGACGAACTCGTCCGCAACCCGCACTCCGCGCACCGCACCGTCGGCGACGATCGTGGCCGATCCTTCCGTCAGCCGTGCGCCGTGCCGGACGGCGGCGCGGATCATCGCGTCGCGGACCGAGCGGCCGTCCAGGCGCGCCGCTCCCGGTATGTGGATCGCCGGGTCGTCGTGAGCGAGGGGCGGGAAGAGGTCACGGGCCCGGCGAGCGCCGACCAGCTCCACCTCGCCCGCCGACGGGGACTGCGCGGCGCGCTCGGCCACGCGGCGGAAGGTCTCGGTGGATTCGGCCTCCTCGACCAGACGCAGCGCACCGACCTGCCGATAGCCGAGGCCGGTCTCCCCGTCGGCGGCCAGCGCCGCCAGCAGATCGCGATAGTGCTCGGCTCCGGCGACCGCGATCCGGTACCACTCCTCGTCGTCGGCCCGGGACGACCACGGGCAGATGATGCCCGCTCCGGCCGATGTGGCGCGTCCGGGTGCCCGCGAGTCCACCAGGACCACGTCCACGCCCTCGCGCGCCAGCTCATAGCCGGCCGCCGCACCGGCGATACCGCATCCGACGACGACTGCTCGCATCTTCCGCTCCCTCTGGATCGACTGCCGTGCCGTCACCCGCCGCCGACCATCATGGCGGTACCGCCCCCGGCGAAGCAGCGCAGTGGGGGCAGATACTTGCATGAGCGCTATATTGACCCTTGCTAATATTTCATTTGATGGCCTATGCTGTATGCGCAGCCAACCTCGGAAGGAGACCTGGCTCCCATGACCGCCACAGACCCCGCGCTCACCGCTCTCGCCAGCGGATGGGGTGCCCTCTCCCTCCTGCACGGCAAGATCGAGGCACACATCGAGCGCGCCCTGCAGTCCAAGCACGATCTGAGCGTGCGGGAGTACTCGCTGCTCGACGTGCTCAGCCGCCAGCACGACGGCGACGGCGGGCACCTGCAGATGAAGCAGGTCGCCGACGCGGTCGTCCTCAGCCAGAGTGCCACCACCCGCCTGGTCACCCGCCTCGAGGACCGGCACCTGCTCTCGCGGTACCTGTGCCCGACCGACCGCCGCGGCATCTACACCGACGTCACCGAAGCCGGCCTGAAACTCCTGGAAGAAGCCCGGCCGACCAACGACACCGCCCTGCGGGAAGCGCTCGACGAAGCCGCCAAGAACCCCGAGCTGACCTCGCTGGTCGAGGCCGTGGAAGCGGTGGACGTTCCGGCGGGACGGCGGTAGGCCCGACCGCGCTCTTCACCTTCCGGCCCGACCCCCTCGCCGCCGCACCACCGCGGGTCAGACACCGCCGTCGGCGCGCCGGACGGCGGGCAGACGTCTGCCCTCAGAGAGTGTCGGCAGGTTCAGGTGGTCCAGGTCGTGCGGCGGCGGAGCCGTCAGCGGCCAGGCCGAGGGCACACCGGCGTCGGACGCCGTGGCGGGCGCGTCGGTCAGCCGCAGCCGCTCGCGCAGGCGACCGTAGAAGTCGGTCGGCCCCAGGCGCACCGCCCGCAGCGGACTCGGCGCGGCATAGACGCCGATCCAGTCACCGGGGTCCAGTACGCCGCGGAGCTGGCCGTCCACGCTGACCGCCGCGCTCCCGGAGTGCGGCAGGAGACGCATGGCGATCGGCTCGTCCGGCGCGGCGAGGACCGACCGGTTGAAGACCATGTGCGCCGCGACGGGCGTGAAGACCAGGGCTTCCGCGCGGGGCGAGACCACGGGTCCGCTCGCGGCGAAGCTGTAGGCGGTCGAGCCCGTCGGGGTCGCCACCAGCAACGCGTCGCCGGCGTAGCAGGCGAGCAGCCTCCCCGCGAAGTAGACCGCGGCGGCGACCCGGCCGTCCCGGGCGAACTTCTCCACGACGACCTCGTTCAGCCCGAGCACATCGAGCGCCACCCCCCACCCTCCGCCGGCCTCGCATCCGGGACGCACCTGCGGTGGGGGCAGGGACGGTCTGCGGCCGTACCGCACCAGCGGACCGAGTTCCCGGGGAAGCGAGAGCGGCCTGGAGGCGCGCATGGTGAGCAGCATGCGCGCTTCGACGGTGACGCGGGATTCGCGGACGGCGTCCAGAGCCTGGAGCACGTCGTGTGCGGGCACCTCGGTGAGGAAGCCGACGTGGCCGAAGTCGATGCCCAGCAGCAGGGAATCGTTGGGCGCGGCCAGGCGGGCCCCGCGCAGAAACGTCCCGTCACCGCCCAGGGTGACGATCAGGTCCGGGTTCCCGGCCGCCTCCATCTCCTCGCGGGCGCTGCGCCGCTCTTCCGCGGCGTCCCACACGTCGATCTCGGCGCACGGGACGTGGTGGTCGTCGCACCAGGCCCGTACCGAACGCGAGGCTTCCACGGCTTCGGGGCGTCCCTTGTGGACGACAAGACCGGCACGCTCGACCGCCATGGTGCTTTCCTCCCGGGCGAGGGGCCAGGTGGTTCCTCCAGGATGCGCCCCGGTCGGCACCCTGGCGACCGGGCCCGCCGAACCGGGCTCCGTGCGGCAGTCACTTGCATTACCCAGCGTCTGCAATTATTGTCTTCACCTGTAAGGCGCTCTTGCATTGCATTCAACCGCGCCGTAGGCCCGGCTCCGACGGGACGCCGCCGCGCATCCACTGCCGCGGTCCGCGAGCGGAGCCGCCAACCCGATCGAAAAGGCACCAGCATGTCCCTCAAGGGAATCCTTCCCGGCCGTCTCGGCTTCGGCACCGCCCCGCTCGGCAACATGTTCCGCGCGATCCCCGACGACGAGGCGCGCGCCACCGTCGAGGCCGCCTGGAACCAGGGCATCCGCTACTACGACACCGCCCCCTTCTACGGCGCCGGCCTCGCCGAGGAACGTCTCGGCCGGGTCCTCTCCACCGAACCCCGCGACTCCTACGTCCTGTCCACCAAGGTCGGCCGGGTCATCCTCGACGAGCACGAGTCCGACGTCCCCGACTTCGGGGAGAAGGGCGGTCTGTTCGAGCACGGGAACCCGAACAGGATCCTCCACGAGTGGACCGCCGACGCCACCGAGCGTTCCATCGAGGGCAGCCTCGAGCGCCTCGGTGTCGACCGCCTCGACATCGTCTGGGTCCACGACATCGCACAGGACTTCCACGGCGACGCGTGGATCCAGAAGTTCGAGGAGGCCCGCACCGGAGCCTTCCGCGTCCTGTCCCGCCTTCGCGACGAGGGCGTCATCAAGGCCTGGGGCCTGGGCGTGAACAAGACCGAGCCCATCGAACTGACCCTCGCCCTCGACGAGCCGCAGCCCGACGGCTTCCTGCTCGCCGGCCGGTACACCCTCCTCGACCATGAGCACGCCCTCCAGCGCCTGCTGCCCCTGGCCCAGGGGCAGAACGTCGACATGGTCGTCGGCGGCCCCTACAGCTCCGGCATCCTCGCCGGCGGCGCCCACTTCGAGTACCAGCAGGCTCCGCCGGAGATCGTCCAGAAGGTCTCCCGCCTCAAGGCCCTGACCCAGAAGCACGGCATCTCCATCAAGGCCGCCGCCCTCCAGTTCTCCCTCGCCCACCCGGTCACGGCGGCGGTCGTCCCCGGCGCCACCAGGCCCAGCCGGATCGCCGAGGACCTCGCCGCCCTCGACGAGACCGTCCCGGCCGCGTTCTGGACCGACCTGCGCGCCGCCGGTCTGGTCAGCCCGGCCGCCCCGCTCCCCGACGGCGCCTGACCCCGCCGGCCTCCCACCCCGAAAGCTCCACCCCAGCACCAGCATCCGGGAGAAACACCATGGCCTCCACCTCCGTCAGCCGCACCGTGCCCGCCTCGCCCGACACGGTCTGGAGCCTCATCGGCGGCTTCGACGCCCTGCCCGACTGGCTTCCCTACATCCCCGACAGCACCCCGCTCGAGGGCGGCCGGGTCCGCCGGCTGACGAACCCGGACGGCGAGGTGATCGTCGAGCGGCTCGTGGCCTTCAACGACACCGAGCGCCACTACAGCTACGCCATCCTCCAGGCGCCGTTCCCCGTCGCCGGGTACGTCTCCACCATCCGCGTCCACACGGTCCCCGGCCGTGACGACATCGCCGAGGTCCAGTGGTCCGGACGCTTCACCCCCGAGGGCGTCACCGAGGAAGAGGTCGTCGACCTTTTCACCGGCATCTACCGCGACGGCCTCGACGCCCTGCACAGGACGCTCGCGGCCTGACACCGGGGCCGTCCCCTCGGCTCCCCACCGCACAGCCCGGATACGCACCCCGCGCATCCGGGCTGCGGACGTCCTCCGACCGGGCCGGCCCCGGGGGGATCACCGCGCTACCAGACCTGGATCGCCCGTGTTCCCGTGCGGCAGCCGTCGGCGTCCAGCAGGTGCCCCATGCGTTTGACGGTACGGACGCCGATGACCCGATCGGTGATCTCCAGGGACGGGAGGCGTTCGCACATCACCGTCTCGCGGTGCTGGACGGCTCCGATGTCCGGCAGCCAGTAGGTGGCCAGGACGTTGGCGGTTCCGGTGACGGCGGCGACGAGCCGGCATCCGGGGAGGGTGGCCAGCGTGCGGTGCAGGGCGTTGACGTCCTTGGCCGGTGCCCGGCAGCGGAAGGTCACCGGGACGGGCAGCCCCACGAGGGGCGGAGCCACGTCGCAGCGGAACGCGACCACCCCCGAGCGCGTGAGCCGGCCCAGCCGCCGCCGGACGGTCGCGGCGCTCGTCCCCGCGCTGTGGGCCAGCTCCACCAGTGCCACTCGCCCGTCGAGGGCCAGCAGACCGAGCAGCTCACGGTCGATGTCGTCGAGCGCGGCGACGGACGGTGCGGTGCCCCGGTCCGCCGTCACCGGCCGGCCGAGCTCGGAGAGCTGGGCCGAGTCCAGGGAGCCCAGCCGCCACCTGCTGCCCTCCGTGTACAGCGACGTGGCGAACAGGCACTCCACCCCGGTCACCCCGGGCAGCCGGGCCAGCCGCTCGTCCACGAAGCGGTGCAGGGCGGCCAGGTCCGGGGCCAGCACGTCCAGCAGCAGGTCGGCGCCGCCGGGCGTGGTGAGTTCGACGGTCACCGCCTCGCTCAGCTCGGCGATCCGGTCGGCCAGCCGCTCCCGTGCGGCAGGCCGGCAGCCGACGAGGACGAACGCCGTGCACCGGGTGTGGGAGAAGGCCGGCCCGGGGACGGCGGACAGCCAGGCGAGCCCCCGCTCGGTGAGCCGTTCCCAGCGGCGGGCCAGCGTCACCGCCGCGACGCCCAGCGAGGGGGCGAGATCGGCCCATGTGGCACGGGGGCGGATCTGGAGCGCGTGCACGAGTGCGAGGTCCAGTTCGGTGGCTGTGCCCGATTCCTTCATCCCGGCCGGGCCTCCCGCACGCTTTCCGCCGAGTCGGCGGCCGATTCCTCCAGCGCTCGCACTGTAGTCACCATGTCGTGTTCCAGCCAAGGAAAGAGGGTGACACAGTGCCGGGTGCCATCGGTCGCAACCGGGGCCTGCTCGCGACCATGACGGTCATCGTGGTCTGCAGCGGCGTCGTCCAGGGCTATCTGACGCCTCTGCTGCCCGTGGTGGGCCGCCACGTCGGGCTGGGCGGCGTGGGGCAGAGCAACCTCTATCTGCTGTCGCAGCTCGCGTTCGCGGTGCTGACCCCGCTGCTGTCGCGCTGGGGCGACATCCGGGGCCACCGGCGGCTGCTGCGGATCGCCGTCGCCATGGTGGCCACGGGATCTCTGCTGATCGCCCTGAGGCCGACGACCGCCACGCTCGCGCTCGGCATGACGCTGCAGAGCGCCGTCGTCGGCTTCTTTCCCCTGCTGGCCGGAATCCTCCGCTCCCGGGCCCCGGAGCACGGCCGCTCCGGCATGTCGGTGCTCGTCGGCGCACTGCTGCTGTCCATCGGCACCGGTGGATTCGTCGCCGGCTCGCTGAGCGAGGAGCACGCGCCGGCGGGCCTGTGGACCGCCGTGCCGTTCGCGGTCATGGCCCTGGTCGCGGCGTTCGTCCTGCCCGCCGGCACCGCTCCGCGCGCCGGCCGGTTCAACACCCCGGCCGCGGTGCTGCTGACCCTCGGTCTGGGCGCCCTCGTCCTGCTACTGACGGAGGGCGGCACCTGGGGATGGGCCTCGGCGTCCTCGCTGCTGACCGGGGCCGCCGCCGTGGTCCTCCTCGTCGTGTGGATCCGCGTCGAACATACGGCGGACCATCCGCTGGTCAACCTGTCCCTGCTGCGCAACCCGCGGCTGGCCGTGGTCAGCGCCCATACCTTCTGCGCCGCGTTCGGCGCCATCGGCTTCCTCGGCGCGAACGCGGTCTTCCTGGGCTCGGAGCCGGACGACGGGGGCTACGGGATGGGGCTGGGGTCGCGGGCCATCTCGCTGGTGTCCCTGGCAATGGTCGTCGCGGGCTTCGGCGGGTCCACGGCGTCGCCTCGGCTGGCCCGGCTCGTCGGCGACCGGGCGACCCTCGTCGCCGGGGGCGGAGTCGGCGCGGCGGGCTTCGTCTGCCTGATGCTGTTCCACGGTTCCCTGCCGCAGTACCTCGTGGGGGCGCTGCTGGTGGGCGTGGCGACGGGGATGTTCGAGGCCGTCACACGCACCCTGTCGGTCGAGGTGGTCGACGAGTCGGAGACGGCCCTGTCCGTCGGCATCAACGAACTGGCGCTCTCCCTGGGAGCGGCGATCGGGGCGGCGCTCATCGCGGCGCTGTTCGCCGGGCATCCCGCGTCCGGCGGCGGTGTCGCGGGGGCGGGCTACCTCTGGTCCTGGGGGACGTGCGCGGCCGTCGCCCTGGGCGGGGCACTGCTCGGCCTGCTGTTCCGCGGCGGGCCCGCCGCCTCCGCCGTTCCACGCGCACCGCGCCTCGCGCACAAGGAGGAGGCGGCATGACGCACACCCGACCGGAACAGCCGCGGACGCCCGCGCGCGAGCATGCCCGCGCCGCCGCCACGGACGCCGTCCGCTCCTGGGGCGAGGCCCTGGTGGGACTGAGCCACAGCCTGCACGCGGAGCCGGAGACGGCGCTGCGGGAGCACCGGTCGGCCGCCAAGATCGCGGACCTCCTCACGGACGCCGGTTTCCGGGTGGCGCGGGGAGTGGCCGGGCTGCCGACCGCCCTCGTCGCCACCTACGGCACCGGCGACCTCGTGGTGTGCCTGTGCGCCGAGTACGACGCGCTGCCGGGCATCGGGCACGCCTGCGGGCACAACGTCAACGGTGCCGCGGCCGTGGGAGCCGCCCTCGGTCTGGCAGCGGTCGCCGACAGCATCGGCGTCACGGTGAAACTGGTGGGCACGCCGGCCGAGGAGGACGTCGGCGGGAAGGTGACGCTGCTGGAGGCGGGGGTGTTCGACGACGCCGCCGCGGCGATGATGGTGCACGCCGCACCGGAGGACTCGGTCGGTGCCTCGTCCTACGCCGTCGGCGCGTGGGACGTGACCTATCGCGGGGCACCGGCCCACGCCGCCGTCGCGCCCTGGCAGGGTGTGAACGCCCTCGACGCCGTCACGCTGGCCCACACGGCGGTCGGCCTGCTGCGTCAGCAGTTGCCGCCGGGGACGCTGGTCCACGACGTGGTCCTGGAGGCGGGGCACACCGTCAACGTCATCCCGGAGCTCGCCCGTGCGCGTTACGAGATACGGGCCCGCACGACCGGGGATCTCGCGGACGCCCGGCGCCGGGTGCGGGCCTGCCTCGAAGCGGGCGCGCTGGCCACCGGAGCGGAGCTGGAACTCGTCCCGCACGGTCACGACTTCGCCGATCTGCGGCAGGACCCGTTCCTGACCTCGACCTACGAGGAAGCGGCCCGGACGCTCGGACGGAATCCGGTGGCCCGCCAGGGTGAGCCGATGGCCTCCACCGACATGGGCAACGTGTCCCACGTCGTGCCGTCGATCCACCCGTGCATCGGATACGACACCGGGGGCGCCCTCCAGCACACCGAGGACTTCACCCGCTACGGGACCGGTCCGGGTGCCGACCGCGCCGTTCTGGACGGGGCGGCCGCCCTGGCCCGCGCCGGGGTGGATCTGGCCACCGACCCCGTACAGCGGGGCCGCTTCCTCGACGGAGTGGCCCGTCGCCGGGCGGCGGCGGAGGTGGGGTGACCCGGGTGCCCGGCTGACAGCGGGCCGCACGGCGCGGGAGCCGCGACCGCGGTTCCCGCGCCCGTCCTGTGGTGCGGCAGCCCGGACACGTACGGCGGTGACGACGGGGCATACGGGATCCCGAGCCTTCAACGTCGCCGACCAGTGGGAGTCCTCGTGCCGCCGACCCTGCACACCGCCCGCGCGTGCAGCGCAGTCGCCGTCCTGCTTCTCGGGTGCGCCGGTTACGCGGCCACGTACCATCCCTTGCTGTCGCTGCCGGGCCTGTTCGGCGTGGCCGTCTTCGCCTGCTGCGCCGCCGATGCCCGTGCGGAGTACCAGCGGCGGGTCACCCGGGCACAGCGGGCCGAGCGGCTCGCCCGGCCTCGCCCGGCGGGACCACTCGCCGCCCCGGCACCGTGCTGCGCGTTCTGGCGGTCTTCGGGCACGCTCGCGCACGGGCCGGAGTGCACCCGGTCCGCGGCGTCCCACCGCTCCGCCGTCCACGACTGCTGCGAGCGTTGGTGGACCTCGCTCGGCGATCTGCACGATGCGGCCTGCCGCCGGGGCGCCGACGCGTCGGCGGCCGACCGGCAGTCGGACGCGCCGTCCTGACCGCGTACCGCCGACCATCGGCCGCCTGCGTTTGTTGACATGACGGCGCTATAAGGGCTTGAGTCCGACGTCATGACCCACTACGTGAAGACGTTCCACGCCGTCGAGATCGGTGACGGAAGTGACGGGACATGGGCCGGGCACGTCCGGCCGGCCCTGGCCGCCGCCGAGGACTGGCTGACCGAGGAGGGCCGTACCCCGGAGGGTGCCGCCCGGGCCCAGCGGCTGTTCGAGACGCACATGCCCGAACTGGTCCCGGCACTGGACCGGCTCGCCGGCCAGCTCGACTGGGCTCCGGCCAG
Organism: Streptomyces flaveolus; assembly: GCF_044765825.1. NCBI lineage: Bacteria > Bacillati > Actinomycetota > Actinomycetes > Kitasatosporales > Streptomycetaceae > Streptomyces > Streptomyces flaveolus. The sequence continues at coordinate 664,678 of NZ_JBIWKU010000002.1, forward strand.
GACGTTTCTCACCCTGGCGGCGGTGCGGCCGTTCTTCTCCGGCTGCACCCAGATCGGGGCCGAAGGCACTCTGCTCAGGAACTACGACTTCGCCCCCGACGCCTGCGAAGGCACCATCGTCTCCTCCGACTTCCTGCGGCCGGTGGTCGGCATGCAGGAAGCAGGGTGGGGGCTGCTGGACGGCATGAACGACGCCGGTCTCGCGGTGTCGCTCACCTTCGGCGGCCGGTTCGTCCACGGGCCCGGATTCGCCCTTCCGATCGTGCTGCGCTACCTGTTGGAGACGTGCCGTACCGTCGGCGAGGCGGTGGAGCGGCTGCGCGTCATACCCGTCGCGATCCCGCAGAACGTCACCCTCGTCGACCCGGACCGCACGGCGACGGTCCATGTGGGACCCGACATTCCGCTCACCGGGACGCCGGACAACTGCGCCGCCAACCATCAGCACCTGCCGGTTCCGGACGAGCAGGAGCGATTCAGCCGGACCCAGGAACGGCTGGCCGCCGTGCGGGCGGCGGGAGTCGACGTCGCCGCGATGCTGCGACCGCCGCTGTACCAGTACGCGTACGAGGAGTGGCTGGGCACGGTGTACACGGCCCACTACCGCCCTGCCGAGGGCCGCGTGACGTACCACTGGCCCGGTGAGGAGGACTGGGAGCTCTCCCTGGCCGGCTTCACTCCGGGATCCCGCACCGTCGCCCTGGGTCTGCCGAACGGGAACGACGGCCCCTGACACGGCCGCCGAGGGGCCACCGCAGCGAAACCCGCTCGACCTGGCCACCTCCTCGCAGAGATCCTTGGGGCATGGAGTTCCTCTGCTACCACCGCGACCGTCCCGGTTCCGCGGCACTGCGCGACGCGTTGAGCGAAGAACACTGGTCCTACATGGACCGGTACGCGAAGGAGATGATCGCGCGGGGTCCGACCCTCGCCGACGACGGTGACACACCTACGGGAAGCCTGCACATCGTCGACCTGCCCGACCCCGCCGCTGCCCGCGCGTTCGCCTTCGACGAGCCGAACTACCAGGCCGGCGCCTACCGGGACGTACTGCTGCGACGGTGGCGCAACACGCTGGGGCGCACCATGTGGGACTTCCCCGGCGGCCGGACCGGCGGCAACCGGTACCTGGTGCTCGGTCTCGGCGCGGGGCGGGCCGCCGACCTGGAGGTGCCGCCCGGCCGGGACGAGTTGATCGCCTACGGGCCGCTGCTGTCCGACGACGGCGTCACCTGGCTGGGCACGGCGGTGCTGGTCCGGGCACCGGACCCGGAGACGGCTCGCGCCGTCCTGACCCCGGACCGGTACGCCGGCGTCGAGGTGCACAACTGGCAGTTCGGCGGGCGCCCTGCGCAGCCGTGAGGGCCGGCCGGCCTTCTACGACGGCGGACTGGCGGCGCCCACGCCGAGCAGGGAGAGGAAGGCGGAGGCCGCGGGGGACGGGGTGACGCGTCTCCAGACCAGGCGTTCCACCCGTACCGGCCCGTCGGCGATGGCTACGCAGCGCAGCCCGTGCAGTTCGGTGGTGAACGCCGCGGGCAGCAGGGCGATGCCCAGTCCGTGGCGGACCATCCGGACCATCAGCTCGACTCCGGACACCTCGAAGGTGACCTCGCGGCGCAGGCCGGCGGCCGCGAACGCCTGGTCCGACTGGGCACGGGCGGCACTGCCCTCGGCGAAGTCCACGAACACCTCACCGGCGAGGAGCTGAAGGTCCACCTCGTCCTCCGCGGCCAGCGGGTGGTCCGGGGCGACCACGGCGACATGCCGGCCATGGGCGAGTTCCTCGTCGTGGACGCCCTCCAGCCGGAATCCCGGCTGTACGCCGAGGAAGGCCGCGTCGAGTGTGCCGTCACGCACCTGCTCGACGAGGCGCTCGCTGGAGCCCGCGCGGAGACTGATCCTCACCTGGGGAAAGCGCCGGCGGTAGTCGCGGAGCACTGCCGGGAGATCGACGGCGGCGACCGTCGGGATCGACCCGACGGTGAGCCTGCCCCGTATCTCGCCGGTGGCCGCCGCCACCTCCGCCCGGGCCCGTTCCGCCGCTTCCAGGGCCTGGCGTGCGGCCGGCAGGAACGCCTCTCCGGCGGCGGTCAGCCGCACCCGTCGGCTGGTCCGCTCGAACAGCCGGGCGCCCAGTTCCTTCTCCAGCCGGGCGACTTGGTGGCTGAGCGCGGACTGGACGATGTGACACCGTTCGGCGGCCCGGGTGAAGCTGGCGGTCTCCGCGACCGCGAGGACGTAGCGCATCTGCTGGAGATCCATGCGTGGATCGTGAAGCACGATGGATCGGATGACAAACATGCGTTGGACCGCTGGATGCCCGCTCGGCCATGCTGGAACCCGGGCCGGACGACACTGACACCGGCCCCTCCTAGCCCCCTCGGCGCCCCGGGCGCCTTCACCTGTGGAGACACCCATGCGCGTGATCGCCTTCGACCACCTCGTCCTCAACGTCGCCGACGTCGAGCGTTCGCTCGCCTTCTACACCGGCCCTCTGGGCCTGGATCCCGTACGGGTCGAGGAGTGGCGGGACGGCAAGGTGCCCTTCCCGTCCGTGCGGGTGAGCCCCACCACGATCATCGACCTCGTCGAGGCACCCGCCGACGGCGAGCGGGGCTCCAACGTCGACCACATCTGTCTGGTGGTCGAGCCCCTCGACTGGCAGCAGGTCGTCGATTCGGGCGTGTTCACCGTGCTGGACGGCCCCGGCGAGCGCTTCGGTGCCCGGGGCACCGCCGTCTCGCTCTACGTGGAGGACCCCGACGGCAACACCGTGGAACTGCGCTGGTACCCGCAGAACGCCTGAGACCCCCAGGGCGAAAGCCGGGTGACAGATCATCACCGACGTGGTTAGCATGCCCGCGATGATGAACTTCTCCTCGTACGGATTGGGGGAATCGTTCGCCTCGGGTGAGTGCTGATGGCACATCACCCCGCGAACGGTGTTCCGGCCCACCTGTTGATGTGGCACCGCGTGCGCGAGTACGCCGTGCCACCGTCCATGATCGAGACCGCGACCGCACGGCGTGCGGTCGGTGACTGGGCGGGGGCCTGTGCCGCCGCCCGGATCGACGTCGACCTCGATCTGCGCGCCGTGCGCGACCGCCACGGCACCGACCTCGCCCATCGCCTCCGGGCCGACCTGCGCCGGCTGGCGCCGGATCTGCTGCGCTGGCACATGCCCCGGATCGCCCCCGACGGGCGGCTGCGCCCCGGCCTCACGCTCTCCCTCGCCCGTTACCGCGGTTCCGGCACGACGACGCCGCATCTCGTGGTGCGGACACCGCCCGCCCGGGCGGACGCCGGACAGCGCATGTCCCTGACCCTGTGGGACGGATCCGGCGGTGACCGCTTCGGGCACCACCCGCATCCGCATCCCGACCGGCGTTTCCGGCTCGACCTGCACCGGCATCTCTGGGACGCCGGGCGAAGCGGCGAGCTGGCCCGGCGGAGCGGCGCGGCCGGGGAACCGTCCTGCGGACCCGGCGGACCGTCCGTCCACGAACTACCCAACGGCCCGTGGGCGGTGGGGCGTTGGGCGTCAGAGGCGGAGTACCTGTTGCGGTCGGCAGGGCGCCCGCGTGGCGCCTTCACCGTACGCCTCGGACCGCGCAGCCGCGCCGTGCTCCAGCTCGTCGCCCCCGACGACAGTCATGCCCCGACGTTCCGTCCCCTGCCCGGGACACCGCCACCGCAGGAGGTCGCGGCACTCCCGCTGCTGCCGGAGGCCGCGGCCCGGGTCCTGCCGGACCTGGAGCTGCTGCGGGCGGGTCTCGTCCCGGCCGGACAACTGCATCCGCTCGTCGCCGCGGCGCTGACGGGGAACGGCTCACCGTCCGTGCCGGCGGCTTCCGGCACGAGAGCCGGCGTCGTACGCCGGTCCGGTGATCCGCACCGGGTGGAGTGCCGGGGCGAGATCCACCGGATCGCCCTGCGTGACGGAGTGCTGACGGCGATCGACCACGACGCGGAACAGGTGCGGCGGGAGGAGCTCCTGGTGGCGCTCGGTGGACCGCCGCTGCCCTGCCTGCGGGCCATCGACGCGGTGCACCACAGTCCCGAGGCCCTGCCCGCGGTCCGGGAACGGCTCGCGCACGGTGACGCCGTCGGGGCGCTGGCCGTGGTCGAGGCACTGCTCGGCCCCGGAGCGACCCTGCGCGACGGGCCGCTGCGGGACGCACTGGAGTCGGCCGCGGTCCGCCGTATCGACCACGGGCTCTTCCGCTCGGGGCTGGTTTCCGTGCACCCCGCTGCCGGTGCGGAGGCGGAGCGCCGTCCCCGGGTCGACCGCCACATGCCGCTCGCCGTGCGCCGCAAGGGCGGCAGCCGGGTCCGGCCCCGTACCGCTCTCACCGCCTGACCCACACCCTTCTCCGTGCCGTGCCGCGGCTCATGCCGCGTGTCCCACCCACGACCTTCGGGACGGGCCCTCCCGTCCCTCCCTCTCCCACATCCAGGTGATGACCATGACGTCCCGCACCTTCCCGCCCGGGTCCGCCGCGACCACCGACTCCGGACTCGTCCTGGCCGAGGCCCTGCTGTCCCTGCTGCGGACGACCACCACCGAACCGCGCCCCGACGAGAACCTCGAGGCGCTCACCCTGGCCGTCGCCGCCGACCTGCCCGTCCTGCTCTGGGGCGAGCCGGGCATCGGCAAGACCGCGGCCCTGACCCAGCTCGCCGACTCCCTCGACCTGCCGCTGACCACCGTGATCGCCAGCGTCCACGAGCCGTCCGACTTCTCCGGGCTGCCCATCGTGGGTGACGACCCTGCCGTGCAGGGGGTGCCGATGGCGCCGCCGCAGTGGGCCGTGGAACTGGTGCGGGCCGGGCGTGGCCTGCTCTTCCTTGACGAGCTCTCCACCGCCACCCCGGCGGTGCAGGCCGCACTGCTCCGGGTCGTCCTGGAGCGGAGGGTCGGTGCGCTGCACCTGCCGCCGGGGGTACGGATCGTGGCCGCCGCCAATCCGCGGGCCTCCGCGGCGGACGGGTGGGAGCTGAGCCCGCCCCTGGCCAACCGGTTCGTGCACTTGTACTGGGCGCACGACCGGGAGGTGGTGGTGCGCGGACTGGGCGGGGTCTGGCCCCGCGCGGAGCTGCCCCGGCTGGACGCGGAGCGGCTGCCGGAGGCGGTGGCGTTCGCCCGGCGGGCGGTCTGCGGCTTCCTGAAGGCCCGGCCGACGCTGATCCACCGGCTGCCCGGAAGCGACGCGCGACGCGGCGGCGCCTGGCCCTCGCCCCGTAGCTGGGAGGCCGCGTTGACGCTGCTGGCCTTCGGCACGGCGGCCTCCGTCTCCCGGGACGTGCTGGCGCTGCTGGTGCGGGGCGCGGTGGGCGACGGGCCGGGCCTCGAACTCCTCGCGCATCTGGACCGGATGGACCTGCCCGACCCGGAATCACTGCTCGCCGACCCGGCCGCCGCCGAACTGCCGGAGCGGGGCGACCTGCGGCAGGCGACGCTGGAGGCGGTGGTCGCCGCCGTCGGGGCGCGGCCGCGGCGGGAGCGGTGGGAGGCCGGCTGGGCGGTGCTGGTGCGGGCGCTGGAGACCGGCGCACCGGATCTGCTGGTCGCCCCGGCGACGGCGCTGGCGGCCCTGCGGCGCGACGACTGGGAGGTGCCGGACGCGGTGGAGCGGCTGGCCGGGGTGGTCGGTCTCGCCCGGCGGGCGGACCGGTCGGTGGAGCGGGTCGCCGAGGCGGCCGGCACCGCGCGGGCGGCGGGGGCGCGCCGATGACGGGGTCCGTGCGGCGAACGGAGTCGCGTCCGCTGCCGGGTCCGGCGTCGCGGCGGAAACGGCCGGTGCCGCACCCCATGCCGCCGGCCCCGCCGCCGCGCCCGGTGCGGGCGACGCTGCCGGAGCCGTGGACCGGGGCCGGGGCGGGCACCGGGCCCGCGGAAGCGGCGGAGCGGCCGGGGCTCCGGCTGGACAGGGAGAAACTGCTGGCCGCGCGGCTGCACGCCGTGAAGGTCCGCCCCTACCTGGCCGACGCGCTCTTCGCGCTGCACGTGGTGGAGGACCGGTCGGTGCCGACGATGGCGGTGGACGCGCACTGGCGCTGCTACGTCTCCCCCGGCTTCGTGGCGCGTATGCCCGTGGAGGAACTGGCGGGCGTCTGGGTCCACGAGGTCTCCCACCTGCTCCGGGACCATCACGGGCGGGGCGAGCGGTACGCCCGGGAGCACGAGGAGTACGGGCCGGGCGAGCGAGGCGAGACGGGGGTCCCCCGGGCCGAAAGCCGGGGGAGGCTGCGGCGGAACATCGCCGCCGACTTCGAGATCAACGACGACATCTACGGTGACGGCCTGCCCAGGCCCGAGGGCGTGGTGCTGCCGTCGCTGCTGCGGCTGCCCTCCGGTCTGCTGATGGAGGAGTACCTGCGGACCGCGTCGTTGTCCGGGCTCGCCTCGGACCTGGCCTGGCTGGACTGCGGCAGCGGCGCCGACGGGCAGGAGCGGCCGTGGGAACTGGGTCCCGACGGCGCGCACGGGCTGAGCAGGCAGCAGCGGGACGCGGTCCGCTTCCGGGTCGCGGAGGGGATCAAGGGGCGGCCCGGCCACGCGCCGGAGGGGTGGCGTCGCTGGGCGGACGAGGCCTTCCACCCGCCGCAGCCGTGGCGGGAGTTGCTGGGGGCAGCGGTCCGCTCGGCGGCCGGTGGGCCGGGGGTGGGCGAGAACCACAGTTACCGGCGTCCGTCCCGGCGGTCGGCGAGTGTGCCCGGGGTGCTGCTGCCGAGCCTGCGCCGGACGCCGCCCCGGGTCTGCGTCGTGATCGACACCTCCGGGTCGGTGAGCGACGCGGAGCTGGGCAGCGCGCTGCTGGAGGTGGCGGCGATCTCGCAGGCGGTGGGCGGGCGGCGCGACCTGGTCTCGGTGATCTCCTGCGACGCGGCGGCCGGGGTGGCCGTACCGCTCTGTCGTGCCGAGAACATGGAGCTGCTCGGCGGTGGCGGAACGGACCTGCGTTCCGGTTTCGCGCGGGCGCTGCGGTCCCGGCCCCGCCCGGACGTGATCGTCGCGCTGACGGACGGTCAGACGCCCTGGCCGTCCGCGCAGCCTCCCTGCCGCACGGTGGTCGGGCTCTTCCCCCGCCCGGCCGACGGCCTCGACGAGAACGACCCCGACTACGTCCCGGACACACCCCCGCCCTGGGCGCGTGTCGTCACCATCGGCTGACGGGGCCGGGCGGTGAGAGGAAGGACGGGGCAGGTGCTCCGCAGCCATTGAGCGGTGGGTTGGTGCCGTCCGGGGCGGGTCCGCTCGGGCATGATGCTCGCCAAGGCCCTCGGGCCTGCCGGGACGCTTGGCGGGAAGGGAGCGACAGCTGTGGGTGCGGGTCGGGCTGCTGTGGAGTACCGGCGGCGGGCTGAGCAGCATCCCTGGCCGCCGCGATGGCTGCGCTGGTTCCCGCCCGCCCTGATCGTGATGGCGATGGCCCTCGACCAGGCGACGCCACCGCGCTACTTCTTCGGACCGCTGCTGTCGGCTTCGGTGGTGCTGGCCATCTTCACCTATCCGCCGATCGGTGTCGCCGCGACCGGTGTCGCCGGATGTGTCCTGCTGGTCGTCACCGAGCAGCTCGAGGACCACGTCGGTCCGCTGACCGTCGTGGCGCTGGTCGTGCTGGGCTTCGTCACCCTGCTGTCCGTCGTGCTCTGCGTGGTACTCCGACGGGCCGAGAGGCGTTTCCGCCACGTCCAGGCGGTCGCCGAAGCCGTGCAACTGGCACTGCTCCGTCCCCTGCCTGCCCGGATCGGCCCGTTACGGGTGGCCGGCTTCTACCGGGCCGCGGACGACGATGCCCTCATCGGCGGGGACCTCTACAGCGTCCGCCCGACGCCGTTCGGCGTCCGCGTGATCGTCGGGGACGTCAAGGGCAAGGGCATCGGTGCGACCCAGACCGTGGCCACGGTGATCTCCACCTTCCAGGAGGCGGCGCAGCTCCATCCGGCGCTGTCCCAGGTGGCCGACCGGATCGACGTGGCCCTGGAACTGGACCGCGACAACCCCCCGATGGAGCCCATCAGCCGCACGCAGCCCGCTGCCCCGCCCGCGGACGGCGCGGCACCGGCGGACGAGCTGTTTGCCACGGCCGTCCTGCTCGAGTTCTCCCCGGACGGGGGCGCCGTGCGGATTCTGGACCGCGGACACCAGCCTCTGCTCGCCGTCCGAGCCCGCGCCACGTCGGTCGTGGAGACCGAGCACAGTCTGCCCCTGGGCATGGCCGACCTGCTGCCCGCATCCCCGGACACCGCCGACCGCGCGCTGGAGCCCGGCGACATCCTCGTGGCCTACTCCGACGGCGTCACCGAGGCACGCAGCGCCACGGGCACCTTCTATCCGCTGCGCGAACGGGTCCAGGCGTACTGCGACGACAGCGACCGGCCGGTCTCCCCCGCCGCCCTCATCACCTTCCTCCAGGACGACCTCGCCCGATGGGCACCCACCCTGTGCGACGACGTCATCGCGATCGCCTTCCAGCCCACCACGCCTTGATAGGCAAGTAACCACTTGCCTATACTGGGGTCGTGGCCGACGACCTCTTCAAAGCCTTGGCCGACGCCACCCGCCGCATCATCATCGACGAGCTCGTGGAGAAGTCCGGACAGACACTGTTCGAGATCTGCTCGCGGCTGAGCATGAAGCATCAGCTCGGCCTCTCGCGCCAGGCGGTGTCCCAGCACCTCGCCGTGCTGGAGGCCGCCGGGCTCGTCGAGACCAGGCGGGAGGGCCGCTGCAAGTTCCACGACCTGAACACCGCCCCGCTGCGGCAGATCACCGAGCGATGGCCCGTGCCCGACGCTCCCGGACCGGAGGAAAGCGCCCCATGAAGATCCGTCTGACCAGTGTTTTCGTCGACGACCAGGCCAAGGCCCTGCACTTCTACACCGAGATCCTCGGCTTCGTGAAGAGGCACGACGTCCCGGTGGGCGAGAAGGACCGATGGCTGACCGTCGTCTCGCCCGACGAGCCCGACGGCACCGAACTCCTCCTGGAGCCCGCCGGCCACCCCGCCGTCAAGCCCTACCGCGACGCGCTCGTCCAGGACGGCATCCCGCTCGCCCAGTTCGCCGTCGCCGACGTGCGGGCGGAGTACGAGCGCCTGCGCGGCCTCGGCGTCCACTTCACCCAGGAGCCGCTGGAGATGGGCCCGGTCACCACCGCCGTCCTCGACGACACCTGTGGGAACCTGATCCAGATCGTGGCACAGGCGCAGTAGGCGGTCCGGCCCCGTGCACGCGGCTGCGGGCGTCGAGACCGCGGCCGAGCCCGGCCCCGCGAGGAGGGCCGTCCGGAGAGGGCCGGGACACGACGGGCGCCTACGCGGACCTTCCTGGGGTCAGGGCGTGGTACGAGACGGAGGGGACCGGCGATCCGCCGGCCTTGCTGCACGGCGGCTTCTGCACGGACGACACGTGGGGAGCGCAGCGCGCCAACCTCGCCGCCGAGTACCGCCTCTTCCTTCCCGAGCGGCGGGCGCACGAACACACGCCCGACGTCGAAGGTCCGCTCACCTGCCAGGACATGGCCGGCGACACGGTGGGCTTCCTCCAGACGGTCGTGCGGGGAGCGGCACATCCGGTCGGCTGACCTGGCCCGCATCCGGGCACCCGCCCTCGTCCGCCGTCCTCGGCTGCACCGTCGTCGGAGCCTTCTCCCCGGCGGTGATCGCCGCCGTCACCGCGGTGGCGGCCGGGGCGATCCTCGCCATGATCGCCGACACGATGATCCCGGAGGCCTTCGAGGACGCCCACCTGGCCGTCGGACTGGTCACGGTGAGCGGGTTCCTCGTCTCGTTCGCCCTGTCCCACGCCTGAGCCGCGGGCGGTCGCTCCGGGGGAGGGTCAGCCGACGAGGGCTGCCGTGATCTGCCGGGTGGTCTGCGCGGCGACCCGGGGGGCGACGGCGGCGTAGGAGGTGTAGGCGTTCAAGCCGGTGGCCAGGGCCCAGCCGCGGCCCCGCGTCCACGTGGCGTCGTCGACGCCGAGCGCGTCACGGAAGGCCGCTCGGTTGCCGGCTGTCATCAGGGTGAAGGCGATCATCAGGTCGCGGGCCGGGTCACCGATGCCGAGCTCGCCGAAGTCGATGACGGCGCTGAGGCGGCCGTCGACGGTCAGCAGATTGCCCGTGTGGAAGTCACCGTGGAACCAGACCGGAGGACCGTCCCATCCGGGGGCGTTCAGCGCCGCGTCCCACAGGTCGGTCATCGCCGCGGCGTCGAACACGCCGTCCACCTGGGCGATGGCGGCCCGCGTCGCGCGGTCCCGGTCGGCCAACGGGCGGCCGGCGAGGTCTTCGCCGATGTCGTCGGCGGGCAGGTCCTCGGGCGCGAAGCACTGCAGGGCGGCCAGGAACCGCGCCAGTGCGACCGCGGCCCCGGTGGAGTCGGCCAGGGCCTCGACGGTCGCCACCTCGCCCTCCAGCCATCGGGACACGGCCCACGGCCACGGATAGCCGAGACCGGGCTCCCCCACCCCCACCGGGAACGGGACGGCGAGGGGGAGGTGCGGGGCAAGCCGGGGCAGCCACCGGAACTCCTTCCTGGCCTGTCCGATCGCCTCGGCGTGGCGGGGCAGCCGGACGGTCAGCTCCTCACCCAGCCGGTAGATCACATGATCGGATCCGGCCGGGTCGAGCAGCTTCAGAGGGAGCCCTGCCCACTGCGGGAACTGGGTGTCGACCAGGCGCCTGACCAGCGTGGAGTCGATCTCGGGGCGTGTGTCTGCGGTCGTCGCGGTTTCCAAGTGCAGCTCCTGCGGCCGGCCTGCTCCGTGCGGCGGGCGGTAGAGGCATCACAGCCGGTCGCCGCTGTGCCTGTCGACCGGATTTCGTTCCGCGGTGCGTGGGTCTTCGGTGGCGGCCCAGGTGGCCAGCAGCCGCAGGGTGTCGTGGTCGGGGGTGCCGGGGGCAGCGCTGTAGGCCGTGAGGGTGAGGCCCGGCTGCGCGGGCAGTTCCATGGCGTCGAAGTCGAGGGACAGGATCCCGACGGCCGGGTGGCGGAAGGACTTGCGGCCGGTGTGGTGCAGGCGCACGTTGTGCTTCGCCCACGCGGTGCGGAACTCCTCGCTGCGGGTGACCAGCTCACCGATCAGGCCGGTGAGGTCCTTGTCGTGCGGGGCGCGGCCGGCCTCGGTGCGCAACAGGGAGACGGTGGTGTTCAGGGACTCCTCCCAGTCGGGGAAGAAGTCGTGTCCCCGGGGGTCGAGGAACTGGAAGCGGGCGATGTTGGCCGTACGGGCGGTGTCGCCGGGAAACAGCGGTGAGTAGAGGGCGCGGCCGAGCCGGTTGGTGGCGAGGATGTCCAGGCGTCCGTTGCGGATGAAGGCCGGGGAGTCGGTCATGGAGTCCAGGACGCGCAGGACGCTGTCGGGCAGGGGTCCGCGGTCGCGCCGGGTGCGGCGGGCGGGGCGCTTGGCGGCGGCCCGCGCCAGGTCGAACAGGTGCGCGCGTTCGGCGTCGTCGAGGTGGAGGGCGCCGGCGACGGCGTCGAGAACCTCCTCCGAGGCGCCGGCGAGGTGTCCCCGTTCCAGGCGGACGTAGTAGTCGATGCTGACGCCGGCGAGCAGGGCGACTTCTTCCCGGCGCAGGCCCGGCACGCGGCGGTTGCCGCCGTGGACGGGCAGCCCCGCCTGCCGCGGGGTGATCCTGGCGCGGCGGGAGGCCAGGAACTCCCGGATGTCGCTCTCGGTACTCACGCGTTCCAGGCTAGGCCGGACGGGGCTCGTGAAGGAGGTCCTGTCAGTACCGGTAACGGCAGTCCCTTCCCGGTAGGGGTGACCTGCGGTTTCCTCGAACTTGGCAATCCCCGTCGCACTCAAGGAGTCCTCCGCATGCCGCAGCAGTCCGCGCCCCAGGAGCTGGCCGCGATCGCCCCGAAGCTCGTCGAGCTCACCGACCGCGTCCTGTTCGGGGATGTCTGGGAACGTCCCGGGCTCTCCCCGCGCGACCGCAGTCTGGTCACCGTCGGTGTCCTGGCGGCGCTCTACCGCAGCGAGCAGCTCGGCCACCACCTGAACACCGCCCTGGACAACGGGCTGAGCGTGGAGGAGCTGTCCGAGGCCATCACGCACCTGGCCTTCTACGCCGGCTGGCCCAACGCCATGACCGCGATCAACCAGCTCAAGAAGATCGCCGACGAGCGCGACGCCGCCTGACCCACGACACGCCCCTGCCGCACCCCGAGGAAAGAGCCATGGAGCGCATCACCCACACCCCGACCCTCAAGGCCCCGGTCGAGCGGTTCACCGGGGACGTCTACCTCAACATGATCGAAGCCCCGTCCGAGCCCGCCCGGCTGGCCGCCGCCCTCGTCCGCTTCACGCCCGGCGCCCGCACCAACTGGCACTCCCACGCGCTGGGCCAGACCCTGCACATCACGGACGGCGTCGGCCTGGTGGGTACCCGCGACGGCCGCGTCGTCCGTGTCAGTGCCGGCGAGACGGTGAAGTGCCCGGCGGGAGAGGAACACTGGCACGGCGCCACCGACACCGCCCTCATGGCCCACCTCGCCCTGGTCGTCGGGGACGGCACCGGCGACGGCACCACCTGGCTGGAGCCCGTCACCGACGAGCAGTACGCCGCCGCCCTGGACGGCGTCCGGGACTGACGGCAGCACCCGGCCGTCGCTCCCCGAGGGGCATGGATTCCCGCCGTACCGGGAACAGAGGCGCGGTGGCATCGCCCGCACGCGGACGTGTGTCCCCGTGGGGCCGGCCGAACGGGGCCGTCCGTGCTGAGCTCAGGAGAGGGGGACGACATGGCGCAAAGCGTCGAATCGGTCCGGCGAGTGGCGCTGGGGGTTCTCGGCGCCGTGCTGGTGGTGGTCGGTGTGGCTCTGCTGGTGCTCCCCGGGCCGGGGCTGCTGCTCGTGTTCGCCGGAGTGGTGCTGCTGTCCCGTGCCGTACCCGCGCTGGACCGGTTCGTCGCTCCCGTCCGCCGGCGGGCGATGCGCGCGGGCGAGGAGAGCGTCTCCTCGCCGTGGCGCATCGCCGGCTCGGTCCTGGCGGGACTGTGCCTCGTCGGCGCGGGCCTGGTGTGGGGGCTGGTCCCCCAGGTCCCGTTCGCCGGATGGACCACGGGGGCGAGCCTGATCGTCTCGGGCCTCGTCCTCTTCGCCCTGCTGATCTGGAGCTACCGCCGCGTCCGCGCCGGCCGTCGGTGAGTGCCCCTGCCTCGTGCCGGCAGGTTCTCAGAACGCCCACCGCGTGTGGCTGTACACCCCGTCGTCCCGCCCGAAGCCGTACGCCGTGGCCGGGGCCACCGCGAAGACCGTGACGTCCCCCTTGCGGATCGCGTCCCCGATCCCGTGGAAGGTGCCCTCGGGCGCGGTGATGTGCCGCCCGTACTTCGCCTCGTAGGCCGCGATCACCTCCTCGACGACCGCCGGGTCGGCCACCGGTTCCGCTCTGCCCTCGATGACGAGGTCGAGCCCTTGGGTGAGCGAGTTCCCTCCGGTGGTCAGCGCGCAGTGTCCGTCATGGGCGAGGTTCCTCGCCTTCTGCTCCTTCGCGCCGGTGGAGAAGTACAGCACCCCGCGGTGCCAGGCGGCGATCACGGGGGTGACGTGCAGCCGTCCGTCGGGCCGGACGGTGGACACCCAGAAGATCTCGGCGGCCTTCAGGTGCCGCTGGGCCTCGGCCCACTCGGTGGGGGTGACGTCTTCGGCGCCCGGACGGGGATTGAGTGCTGAGCTGTAGCGGGCGTCGAGCTCGGTGGTGGGTTGCTCGGGGGGACCTTGTGTCGGCATGGCGGATCTCCTTCCCTCTCCCCCATAACGACCGGTTTCGCGCCCCGGAATCATCGCTCCGCGGCGCCCGCCGCGCACGACGTCAGGCCCGGCGGGCCAGCAGGTCGTCCAGTTCCGCCTCGAAGAGGCGGGCGGGGTCGAAGCCCATGGCGGCGAAGTGGCCCGCGAGTTCCAGGGAGAGGACTCCGTGCAGACGGGTCCAGAAGGCCAGGGCCTCGTGGAGGACCGCGGGGCCGGCGGGGTGGCCGCCGGCCCAGTCACGGTGGTCCTCCAGGTGTGCGTCGAAGGGCCTCGCCGGGCTGTCCCCCGGAAGCGCCGTGAAGGCGTCGAGCAGGATCGCCATCATCTCCGAGGCGAGGGAGACGGTCTCCTCGGGCGCGTGATAGCCGGGCACGGGGGTGCCGTAGATGAGGAAGTACCGCTGCGGGTGCTGGAGGGCCCAGCCGCGCAGGGCGTGCGCCAGGCCCGCCGGGTCGGCGCCGGCCCGGGACGCCTCGCGCAGGGCGTCGGCGAGGCCACGGTACGCGTCCTTGACGAGCTCGGTGATCAGCTCGTCGCGTCCCGCGTAGTAGCGGTAGAGGGCGGGTCCGCTCATGCCCATCCGCTTGGCGATCGCGTTGAGGGAGAGCGCGGACGCCCCCGCCGTGGCGATCTGCTCCCAGGCATGTCCCTTGATCTCCGCCCGCACCTCGGCGCGGTAGCGCTCCCGCGGAGTCTTCGCCTGCGACTTCTCCAAGGCCCGCGCCCTCTCTCCTCCGGCGGGTACATGCTCAAAGTTTCGTTAGAAGGTATCACGTCTCCATTGACCTCCCGCCCACCGCTGCGTTATAACTTCTAACTAATGCACGAGCTTCTAAGTCGTGCGGCCGCCCTTTCCCCACCCAAGGAGCACGTCATGTCCGGCCTGCGCAGCATCAGCCTCCGCATCACCCTGCTCACCGCCGTCACCCTGCTCGCCACCACCGCCGCCCCCGCCATGGCCACCCCTTCCGACCCCGTCCGCCCCCTCACCTGCCGGGGCGAAGGCGTCGATCCCGACGCACGTGTCCGCCACCGCACCGAGACCGTGGTCCACGCGCCCCTGAGGACCGTCTGGCGACTGCAGACCGACGTGGAACACTGGCCGGCCTGGCAGCCCCCCGTCGAATCCGCCGAGCGCCTCGACCACGGACCCCTGCGGCAGGGCTCGGCGTTCCGGTGGACGACCCCGATACCCCCGAACCCCGCGACCGACGCGACCAGCCTGGACATCACCTCCACCGTCCGGCAGCTCAGGCACGACTCCTGCATCCGCTGGACCGGCCCCGCGATCGGTGACGGGCTGCGCATCGACGGCATCCACGTGTGGACCTTCACCAGGGTCGGGGGCGGTGTTCTCGTGCGCACCGAAGAGACCCACACCGGCGACCAGGTCGAGGCCGACGCCCCCGCCGCGACCGGGATCCTCGCCGCCGGGCTCGAAGCATGGCTGCGCGACCTGAAAACCACGGCCGAAGCCCACAGCCATTTGCCTATAGGTATTAGGTAGCCACATAATGGGTTTCGGCGGACGGGAGGCAGGACATGGTTCGAGCAGGGCTGACGCCGGAGCGTCTGACCCGGGCGGGCGCGGAACTGGCCGACGAGGTCGGCTTCGACCAGGTGACCCTCTCGGCGCTCGCCCGGCGTTTCGACGTCAAGGTCGCGAGTCTCTACTCGCACCTGAAGAGCTCTCAGGAACTCAGGACGAGGATCGCCCTGTTCGCGCTGGAGGAACTCGCCGACCGGGTCGCCGCCGCGCTGGCCGGGCGGGCCGGCAAGGACGCCCTGGCCGCCTTCGCGGACGCCTACCGCGACTACGCCCGCGAGCACCCCGGCCGTTATGCCGCCGCCCGGCTCCGGCTCGACCCCGAGACGGCGGCGGCCAGCGCCGGCGTCCGGCACGCGCAGATGACCCGGGCGATCCTGCGCGGCTACGACCTGACGGAGCCGGACCAGACGCACGCGGTCCGGATGCTCGGCAGTGTCTTCCACGGCTACGTCAGCCTGGAGATGGCCGGCGGCTTCAGCCACACGGCCGTCGACTCCCAGGAGTCCTGGGCCTGGATCCTGGATTCACTCGACTCCCTCCTACGAAACCAAGGCAATGAGCACTGACCACGACACCGACCACGACTGGGTCACCACACCCGTGACCGCGGACCTCCTGCGCGGCTTCCTCGACGTCGAACCGACCGCGCACGGCCTGCTGCCGCATCGTCTGCCCGCCCGGGCCCGCCGACAGATCCCCGACGACCAACTGGCCGTGGCCGAGGCGCAGCCCTCCGGAGTGCGGCTGGTCTTCCGCACCCGGGCCACCACCGTCGAACTGGTCACCCTGCCCACCAAGCGGGTCTACCGAGGTCTTCCGGCCCCGGCGGACGGCGTCTACGACCTGCTGGTCGACGGCCGCCTCGCCGCCCAGGCCACCGTGGCCGGCGGCAACGTCCGCACGGTCGTCGACATGGTCACCCAGCGCGCCGAGCTGACCGAAGGGCCTCCCGGCACGGCCCGGTTCACCGATCTGCCGCCCCGTGACAAGGACGTCGAGATCTGGCTTCCGCACACGGAGATCACCGAGCTGATCACGCTGCGCACCGACGCCCCGGTCGAGGCGGTCCCGGACCGCGGGCGCCGGGTGTGGCTGCACCACGGCAGTTCCATCAGCCACGGCTCGAACGCCGCCCACCCCACCGCCATCTGGCCGGCCCTGGCCGCGAGCCGGGGCCAGGTGGAGCTGGTCAACCTGGGATTCGGCGGCAGCGCGCTGCTGGACCCGTTCACCGCCCGCGCCATGCGGGACACCCCCGCGGACCTGATCAGCCTCAAGGTCGGCATCAACATCGTCAACGCCGACGTGATGCGCCTGCGCGCCTTCACCCCCGCGGTGCACGGCTTCCTGGACACCGTCCGCGAGGGGCATCCGACCACGCCGCTGCTGGTCGTGTCGCCCATCCTGTGTCCGGTCCAGGAGGACACCCCCGGCCCCCTCGCACCCGACTTCGACGGCGGGACGGTGCGGTTCAAGGCCACGGGCGATCCCGCCGAACGCGCCGCCGGACGCCTGACGCTGAACGTGATCCGCGACGCCCTCGCCCGGATCGTCGAACAGCGGGCCGCCGACGACGCCCACCTGCACTACCTCGACGGCCGTGACCTGTACGGCGAGAAGGACTACGCGCAGTTCCCGCTGCCGGACGAGGTCCATCCCGATCCCGCCGGACACCGCCGCATCGGCGAGAACTTCGCGCGGCTGGTGTTCGCGGACGGCGGCCCCTTCGCCGCCACGGCCGGCTGACCGCGGCACGCTCGCGGCCGCCGGCCCCGCTCAGAGCAAGTCGCGCGGCACCCGCTCGTTCCAGGTGCGGGAGAAGACCCTGCGGCCGCCTTCCCAGCCGTCCAGCGTGGCGTCGACGAAGAAGTCCTCCTCGTCGCAGGTGAGCCGGGTGTGGGTGACGACGCGCACGTCCCAGTCGTCGCACCGGAAACGCATGGTCCACGTGGACTCGCCGCTGACGGAGGTGAAGTCGTCGGCGACGGCCGCGTAACGCTCGTGGGCCCTGCGGCCGACCTCCAGGCCGATCTCGTCGAAGCGGACCGTGCCGCCGTCCTTCACGATGTCCAGTTCGGCGTTGTAGCCGATCAGGTCGCGCTTCACGTCCCAGCGTGCCTCGGGGCGCGTCAGCTGGGTCGTGGTCAGGGGCGGGGCGCCCTCCGGCTCGTCGAACGGGTCGGCCGGCGCGTCGTCGGGCCGGTCCGCCGGGCGGACGGGAAGCGTGAGCGTGCTGGAGTTCTCGTACACGCTCAGCCGGGCGGCCCTGGGCGGTGGCCAGGCGAGCGGCCAGTAGGAGGTGGACAGGGAGAGCCGGATGCGGTGTCCGGGCGGGAAGCTCTGCGCCACTCCGTTGAGGTGGACGGTGGCGCGGTAGCGCCGGCCGGGCTCCAGTGACTCGGGCTCCTCGGTGCTGTCGCGCCGGGTGAGGTTGAGCAGGCCGTAGGTGACCCGGGTGGCGGCTCCATCGGGGTGGACGTCGGACAGGCGGGCGGCCACCATGGCGACCGGTTCGGCGACCGACAGGTCGAGTTCCACCGTCGGCGATCCGAGGATCTCCAGCCGTTCGGTCAGGGGTTCGGTCTCGAAGACGAGCGAGCCGCCGTCCTCCTCCCGCTGGTCGTAGGGCAGGTCGGGCGGCGCGTTGTAGGACGCCCACTTGCCGGCGAACTGACCGACGGACAGCGGTGACTGCACCGTCAGCGCGTCACCGCCCCCGGCTGTCTCCGTCTCCGCGCCCTGTCCGGCGGGAGGCGCGATCCGGTGCCGGGTGAGCGGGTGCGCGACCGGGTGGACGTGCGGAGACGGCCAGCTCGGGTCCCCCACCCAGCGTCCCGGCCGCTCCTCGTACGCCGTGGACGGCGGCACGCTGTCCTGCATCCATGTCCGCAGCATGGGGCCGTCCATGACGCCGTTGTCGACGCCCTTGAGTCCTCGACGGTCAGCAGGGGGTGGAAGCGCAGCGCGTCGGCGCCCGGCACCGCCCGGAGCGTCGGAAGGTTGGCCTCGTCCAGGCCGAGTACAAAGATGTTCTTCACCTTCTGGTCAGACATGGTTCTCCTTCCCAAGATCGGCGGGGTACCCCGGCCACGGTCCGGTCAACCTTCGCGGCGCGGGGACAGCGCTCGCCGCTCCGAGCGTGTGACGACGTCCCGAAATGGGGACGGTCCAGGGCGATGTGTTCCTCACCGGGGGCGCGGGCGCCCCACCCCCGACGTCCTGTCCACGCGTGCGCGGGCCGGGCCTCATGACGTCCACCGGGACGCCGTACCCGGCGTGCGGCGCCGCCTCGTACGGGGAGCCCGTCCGGCGGCGGGGCCGGCGTCACCGGGCCGTCGACGGCGCCGAGTCCGACGCGATGCGCCGGCATCTCGTGCCGGCCGCGGTCGTCCGGCGCTCGACATCGGCTGCGGCGAAGGGGAGCTCACGGCGCACCTGGACCGGCTCGGCCACCGGGCCACGGGCATCGGCTGCTCCCCCACCGCCGCGGCCGCCGCTCGCGAGCGGTGCCCGGGACTCGACCTGCGCGCCATGCACTTCGACGTCGTCGAGCCCGACCGGCTGCCTCACTCCGCCTTCGCCGTCGTGGCGTGCCGGCTCGTGTACCGCTGGGCCGCCGACGAACCCGCCTTTCTGTCCCGGGTGCCGCCGTCTCCTCGCGCCCGGCGGCGTCTTCCGGGTGGTCACCTCCGTGCGCACCGCCGGGCAGGGGCCGCCCAGGTCCTGGGACGCCGGCGCGGCCGACGTGGAACGTCTCACCGCCCGGTGGTCGAGGGCGCGTGTCAGCGAGGTCGAGCCGTCCTTCCGCTGCTACGCCCTGCGGCCCTGACACCCTCCCCGAAGAAGGAGACGCCCGTGACGTCGGACCCCGTCCACGAACAGTGCTGGACCGTCTACGGTCAGCGGCAGTTGGACCACGGATGGTCGCCTCCCGTGCCCGACCGGATCGACTGGGGGTTCTGGCCCGGTGTGGGGCCGGGAGCGGAGGTTCTCGGCGACATCCGGGGCAAGCGGGTCCTCGACGTGGGATCGGGGCCCGGTCATCATGCCGTCCACCTGGCCCGCGCGTACGGCGCCCTCGTGGACGGCGTCGACCTGTCCCCCACCCAGCACCGGCGGGCGCTGAACGATCACGGCTCCGAGCCCGGAGTCCGTTTCCTGTGCGCGGACGTCGCCGAGCACCTGCGGCGGGTGCGGCCGTACGACGCGGCGTACGGCCTGCGTACGTTCGCCTGCATCGATCCCCGTCACCTGCTGCCGGCGCTGCGGGACGGACTGGTCGACGGCGCTCCCCTCGTCTTCTCGGCTCTGCACACCGACGCCGACGGGCTGGGCCCCTCCGAGGAGGTGGTGTCGCGCCCGGAGCTCGTCCGGCTGCGGCAGGAGGCGCCGATCCCCACCCTGATGTGGGTGCTCACGCCCCGGCTGTGGGAGGAACTGCTGGGCGAGCACGGCTTCGAGGTGGAGGGGTGCGAGCTCCTCCGCGCCCCGGACGAGGACAACCCCGTGATTCTTCAGCTGATCCGGGCCCGGCGCCGCCGCGCGGCCCGCCTCTCCACCGTGTCCAGCCGGCCGCGGACCGGCCGGCCGCCCGCGCCCCACGCCGCGATCGGCGTCGGCGCCGTCGTACTCGGACCGCGAGGTCTTCTGCTGGGCCGGCACCGGCACGGCACATGGGAGTTGCCCGGGGGCACCGTCGAGCCCGGGGAGGACCTGCGGGAGACGGTCGTGCGGGAGCTGGCCGAGGAGACCGGGCTGCGCGCCCGCCCCGAGGACGTGACGCTCCTGGGCACGCTCGTCGACCACGTCGGCGACGTGGTGCGCGTCACCGTGGGCGCCGTCGTCTCGGCCTGGCGGGGCGATCCCCGCGACCAGCCGGACGAGAGCGTGGGCGACTGGCGCTGGTGGCCGCTCGACGGGCTGCCACAGGGACTGTTCGAGTGCAGCGCCCAGATCCTCACCTCCTGGCGTGCCGACCTGCCTCCCATCGAGCACCCGCCCGCCCGCTTCACGCCCTTCGCGGATCCGCCTCCGCTCCTCGCACAGCCGGCCGGGGCGGACTGACCCGGGTCCCGGCCCGGGGACCTCGTCCGGCCGGACGGCGCGTCGGCGAAGATGGTCAGCGTCAACCGTCCACGCCAGCGAGGAGTCTTCGCACAGATGGCTACTTCCGCCCCCGGTCCGAAGCCGCCGACGATCGCCGACGTCGCACGCGTCGCCGGTGTCTCGCGCACGACCGTGTCGCACGCCCTGAACGGGCTCGGCAAGGTCGATCCCCGGACGCGGGAGCGCGTCAGGCAGGCCGCGGCGGACCTGGGCTACCGCCCCAACCTCCGGGCGCAGCGGCTGCGGCGCGGACAGGCGAAGGCCATCGCGCTGGCCTCCTCGATGCCCTTCGCGGTGGCGGGCGGGCCGTCCCGGCTCGGGTTCTACATGGAGGTCGCGGCGGCCGCCGCGGAGAGCGCCCTCCTCCACGACTACGCCCTCGTCCTCGTGCCGCCCGTGCAGTCGGGTTCCGCGCTGTACTCCGTCGACATCGACGGTGCCATCGTGGTGGAGCCGGAGGTGGACGACGCCGCGGCCGCCCAGCTGCGCGAACGCGGGCTGCCGTACGTGGCGCTCGGCAGGCCGGTGTCGCCGGACGAGGACGCGCCCTACGTCGACCTGCGCGGCGATCTGGTGGCGGAGCTGCTGCTCGCGCACCTGCACGAGCAGGGGGCCGAGCGGCCGGCGCTGATCGTCGGCTCCGGTACCCGGCACTCGTCCGTCGACGCGCTCACCGCCTACGAGCGGGTCGCCGAGCGGCACGGCTGGACGCCGGTCGTGGCGAGGGTGCCGGAGTCGGGCGGTGAGCAGGCGGGGTACGAGCGGTGCGCCGCCCTGCTCGCCGAGCACCCGGAGATCGACGCGGTCTGCGCGCTGGTGGACGCGTTCGCCGTGGGCGCGGTCCGGGCGATCCGGGACAGCGGGCGGAGGGTGCCGGACGACGTCATGGTCGTCACCCGCTACGACGGTCTACGGGCCCGCACCTGCGAGCCGCCCCTGACGGCGGTCGACCTGCACCTGGACCGGGCGGCGTCCGAGGCGGTGGAGCTGCTGCTGGGACGACTGCGCGGGGACACCGCCACTCCGTCGGTGGCGGTGTCCCCGCAGCCGCGGGTGATCCCCCGGGCCTCGTCGGTACGGGCTGCTCGACCCTGACGTCCGGTACGGGCCGTCCGGACCCGAGCCGGTGACCGGACCGTGGGGCCCGTCAGGCCCCGAACATCAGGACCAGCCCGGAGACCAGCGCGAAGACCAGCACGAACAGACGCATCCTGCGCGCGTCCAGGCGATGGTGCACCAGGCGGCTGAGCCAGGCGCCGACGGCGATCGCCGGCAGCAGCAGAGTCGCCTGGCCCAGCTCCGCGGCCTGTGCCTTGCCCGTCGCGAACAGCAGTACCAGCGAGGCGGCTTCCCCGACGAGGAAGCACGCGGCGACCGTGGAACGCAGCTCGGCGGGCGGCCGGTGCTGGTAGACCAGCGCGAGCGGCGGCCCGCCGACGCCGGTCGCGGTCTCCGTGAGCCCGGTGACGGCGCCCGCGCCGACGTACGCGATCCGCCCCGGCGCGAACGCGGGCGCGGTCAGGCTGACGACGGCCGCGAGCACGGTGGCCACGCCCACGAAGAGGCCGAGACTGCGTTCCGGGATCAGCCACAGCAGTGCCAGCCCGGCCGGGGTGGCGGCGAGCCGCGCCCCGGTGATCCAGCCGGCCCCTCGCAGGTCGAGCGACGCCCGTTCGCGCCAGGCGACGTACGCGTTGAGCGGGATCATCGACGCCAGGACGAAGACCGGGACCAGTCCGGGGTCGAGGATCCCGGCCACGGGCGCGACGATCAGCGCGAAGCCCAGTCCGCTGCTGCCCTGGACGAACGCGGCGACGACCACGGTCACGCCGAGGACCGCCAGCATCTCCGTACTCACTGCGTCATGCTCCGCTCCTGGGACACGCTCAGCGCCCGTGACGCCGTCGACGTGGGGTGTACCCGGGTGACGCCGGCCCTGGCGACGGTGGCGCGGGCCAGTTCGGCGGCCCGTCTCACCAGCGCGGGCCCGTCCCAGTCGACGGGCCGGCCGTGCCACATGCGCAGTCGCCCGGCGACGAAGACGGCCGTGATCTGGTCCCGGTTGCCCCGTCGGACGAGCTCCCACGGCAGGTCCCAGGAGAGCGCCGTCTCCGGGGTGTCGGCGTCGACGAGGAGGAAGTCGGCCGCCGCGCCCGGCGCGACGGTGCCGGTGCGGGCACCGAGCCCGACGGCGTCCGCGCCCCCGCGGGTGGCGCGCTCCAGCCACGTCCAGCCGGCCCCGCACGACGAGTCACCGGTCGCCAGCCCGTAGGCCAGCCGCTGGGCGAACTCGGCGGCATCCGCGAGCCGGAAGCCGTCGCCGCGGGTGCCGTCGGTACCGAGTCCGAAGCGGACGCCGCGCTCGGCCATGGCCGTCGCGGGGGCGACCGCGTTGCCCTTCCACGCGCTGGCGACGGGGTTGTAGCTGACGGCGGTTCCCGTGTCGGCGAGCAGGGTCAGTTCGCGCGGGGTGAGGAGCGTGGCGTGCGCGGCGAGCAGCTGGGGGCCGAGCGCGCCGATGCGGTGCAGGTGCTCCAGGGGCCGCAGTCCGTGCCGCACCAGGGAGCGTTCCACGCCGGCGAGGTGCTCGTTGACGTGGATCTGCACGACGGTGCCGGCCTCGGCGGCCAGGCGGGCGGTGGCGTGCAGGGTGCGTTCGGTGGCGGCCTCGGGGATCGAGACGGCCAGCGAGGGGTGGATCAGGGCGTCGCCGGTGTAGCGGGCGAGGTGCTTCTCGGCGTTCTCCAGGACGGCCGGTCCGGCGGCGTCGCCATCGTCCGCGTCGTTGCAGATCAGTCCGAGCACGCAGCGGATTCCGGCGTCGCGTGCGGCCGACGCGATCACGTCCACGTCGACGTCGGCGCGGGTGCCGGCGTCGGCGACGGTGGTGAATCCGCCGCGCAGTGCTTCGAGTGCCGCCAGTTTGGCCGCCGTGTAGGCGGACTCCTCGTCCAGCGCGCCCTCCAGCGGTACCCAGACCCGGCGGAAGATCTCGGAGGGCTCCCCGAAGGCGAGTGCCGAGCCGAAGCTCTGGGTGAGGTGGTGGTGGGCGTCGACGAAGCCGGGCATCAGCAGGTGGCCGGGCAGCCGTACGGTCCGCGGCAGCGGGTGCGCGCGCTCCAGTTCGGCAGCCGGTGCCACGGCTTCGAAGCGGCCGTCGTCGACCAGGACCGCCCAGCCGTCGGCGGGGCCTTCCGGCAGCAGGACCGCGCCGGGTACGAGGAGGAGCGGGCCGGGGTGGGCGAGGGCGTCACGGTCGGGTGGGTTCATCGGTCGCTTCCTGTGCGTGCGGAGGTCAGACGGGCGGCGACGCCGGGCCTGACGTGGTGGAAAAGGATGTTGAGGACGGCGGCGGCGAACGTGCCGACCGCGACGCCGCTTTCGAGGAGGATGCGGACATTGGCCGGGAAGGCCCCGTACACGCCGGGGACGAGGATGGGCAGCAGTCCCAGCGCGAGGGCGACGGCACAGACGAAGGTGCTGGTGTGCCGGTCGAGGTCGGAGCGACCGAGCATCTGGATGCCGAGCACGGTGATGACCCCGAAGACGATCATGGCGGTGCCGCCGACGACCGCGGTCGGGATCACGCTGATCGCGCGGGTGACCGGGGCGAGGAACCCGATGACGATGAGCACGACGCCGGCCGCGGCGGTGACGAACCGGCTGCGGACTCCGGTGACACGGACGATGCCGATGTTCTCCCCGCTGGTGACCATGAGCGGCAGGCCGAAGAAGCCGCCGAAGAGCGAGGTGAGCGCGTCCGCGCGGACGGTCCTCGGCACTTCGGTCCGCTTGTCGATCTCCTTGCCGACGGCTTCGGCGTTGATGACGGTCTGGCCGGTGGCCTCTGCCATGGAGGCCAGGCTGTAGAGCATCAGCGGCAGCGCGGCGACGAGGTTGAACTCGGGTGAGCCGAAGGGCATCAGGTGCGGCAGGTTCACCAGGCTGCCGCCCGCCAGGCCTCCCCCGTCGAGCGCGCCGGTCGCGGCGGCGAGCGCGGTGCCGGCGAGCAGGCCGAGCATCACGGCGAGTTGGCGCACGACGCCGCTGAAGAGCAGGTAGAAGGCGACGGTGAACCCGATCGTCGCCATGCCGAGACCGAGGTTGGTGGGGTCGGCGAAGCCCGGCGAGCCGGGCTGTCCGGTGACGAGGACCGCGCCGACCTTCACCAGGTTGACGCCGACGATGACGATCATGGTGCCGATGACCAGGGCGGGGAAGTACGCGAGCAGCCGGGAGAAGACCGGCAGGACGACGAAGGAGAACACCGCCGTCAGGACCACCGCGCCGGTGGCGGTGCGCAGGCCGTGCTGTTCGGCGATCGCGAGGAACAGGATGAGCGGTGCTCCGCCCGGCAGCATGACGAACGGCAGCCGCGGTCCGAACTTCCAGAACCCGAGCGACTGGAGGAGCGATCCCACGCCGGAGAGCACGAAGGCGGCCGAGAGCAGGTCGACGGTGAGACCGGCGTCGAGCCGGAGGGTGGCGCTCATCAGGAAGATCGCCGAGATGGGGGTGGCGGCCATGACGAGGACGTGCTGGACACCGAAGAGCAGGATCCGCCCCAGGGGGCGTGCCTCGTCCACGGGGTGCACGGCCGGCCGGGCGGCGTCCCCGGGCGGGGCCTCGGTGGGGTCGGGCGGGTCCGCCCGAGTGTGGTCGGGGCCGACGGTCCTCTCGGTGTCGGAGTGGTGGCCGGCCGTCTCGGCGGTGGCGACGGCGGGGTCGCCCGGCGGCGGCGCGGCCGCTTCGCGGCCGGAGGTCGGTGTGGCCGGTGAGGTCGGTGAGGCTCCGGCCGGGGGCCGGGTCTGGCGGGGACTGGACACGTTCGGGCTCCGTTCGGGCATACGGGCACGCTCGGATTTCAGCCGCGATCCGGCCCTGGACGGAGAGCCAAATCGATTTGGCCAAATCGATTTGGCCGTCAGTATGTGACCCCTTCGGGCGACCGTCAAGGGTGGTGGGGCGCGCCGGCTCCCGGCAGGGGCTCTCCGGCAGGGGGCGGTGCGCCGGACGGGTCTGCGGATCGGTCCCGGAGTACCGGGCGCCGCAGGGCGTGGCCGGCGCGTCCGCCGCACTACGGCGTGCGGCGGGCGGGCCTTCCCGGGCGTCCGGCCGTCACACCCGCTGGGTGCGGTCCGTGCCGACGGGCTCCGTGGCGAGGCCACCCATCACGACGCGGGAACGGCTGTGCAGGCGCAGCGAGACGGCGACGAGGCCGATCCCGACCGCCGTCATCGCGGCACCGGCCCAGGCGGTGGCGGCGAAGCCGAGGCCCGCGTCGATCACCGTGCCGCCGAGCCAGGGGCCGCCGGTGTTGCCGAGGTTGAACGCGGCGGTCGTCGTCGCGCCGGCGAGCGTGGGCGCGGCGCCCGCCACGTTGAACATGCGGGCGTTGAGCGCCGGGGCGGTGTAGAACGCGGAGACGCCCAGCAGGAACGACAGGGTGATCGCGACGGCGGGGGTGGAGGCGAACAGTGCCAGAGCGGCCAGCAGCACGGTCGACGCGGTGATGCCGGAGAGCAGCACGCCGAACAGGTGGGCGTCGGCGACCCGTCCGCCGATGGTGGTGCCGACCAGCGCGCCGATGCCGAACAGGGCCAGCACGGTCGGCACCCAGCCGTCCGCCAGGCCGGACACGTCGGTGAGCAGCGGTGCGAGGTAGGAGAAGGCGCAGAACACGCCGCCCGCCGCGAGGGCGGTCACCACGATGGAGAGCCACACCTGGCGGTCGCGGTAGATCGCCAGTTCGCCCTTGAGCCTCGGCCGCTGCTCGGGCAGCGGGATGCGGGGGATCTTCGTCGCCACTCCGACGAGGGCGATCGCGGACGCCGCGCCCACGGCCCAGAACGCGGAGCGCCACCCCAGGTGTTCACCGAGGAACGCGCCGGCCGGGACGCCGAGGACGTTCGCGATCGACAGTCCGCCGATCATCACCGCCATCGCCCGGGCCCGCGACGTCTGCGGCACCATCGCGATCGCGACGGCCGCGCCCACCGCCCAGAAGCCCGCGCAGGCCAGGGCGCTGACGACGCGTGAGACGAAGAGGACCTCGTACGTCGGTGCCAGTGCGCCCGCGACCTGGCCGAGGCCGAAGACCGAGATCAGGGCGACCAGGGTGATCTTCCGCGGCAGCCGCAGCGTCGCGACCGCGAGCAGGGGGGCGCCGATCACCATGCCGATCGCGAACGCCGATATCAGCAGTCCGGCCTGCGGGATGGACACGTCCATGTCGTCGGCGATGGGCGGCAGCAATCCGGAGAGCATGAACTCACTGGTGCCGAGGGCGAATACGGAGAGGCCGAGGATGTAGACGGCGGGTGGCATGCGGGGCACCGCGGGCCGCGGGGAAGATTCGGGCATGACAGGTGCCAACGAAGGCTTTCCTCCTGTCATTCCCGCACGGTCCCCGGTCTCACGATGCGGTCGGCCTGCCCCGGTGCCGCTCGGCGCGTTCCTCGAGGCTTCCGGTCATCGTGCCGGTCACGGCCACCGTCGTCCCCGCCCACTGGCCGTCCTGCGCGGACACCGCCGCGTCGTCGTCGGCACCGACGGCCGGCGTTTTCCTCGGTGAGCACGGGGCTGGGCGCCGGGACAGGGAGCGGCCGGTGCCGCGGACGCCGGGCGCGCGCCGGATCCTCGGCAGCGGCTGCCCCTGCGACGTGGCCACCGCGTCGTCCGACCGTCGCCCGTCGGCCGGTTCGCGGCTGCCGGACGGTGTGCGGGTCGTCCGATCGGACGACCCCGGTGTCCCCCGTCGTGTGCACCGCGTCGAGCCGGAGCGACGACGCCGACCGCCGGGAGAGGAGGCCAGGATGGACGGCGAGCGGGACGGTGGGGAACCGCCCCCGGACGACTGGCCGGGGCCGCCTCGCTCCCGTCCCCTGGAAACGCGAGGAGTTCACGATGAACGATCCCGACCGCGCCCTCCTGCACGCCGCTGAGCGTGGTGACGCCGGGGCCGTGCAGGCCGCCCTGGCCGCCGGCGCGGCGGTCGAGGCACGCGACGGGCGCCGCCGCACCCCGCTGCTGCTGGCCGCCCTCGGCGACCATGTGCCGGCCGCCGAGGTGCTGGTCGCCGCGGGCGCCGACCCCGACGCACAGGACGACCGTCTCGACAGTCCCTGGCTGGTCACCGGCGTCACCGGCAGTGTCGCGATGATGCGGGCCCTGCTGCCGGCCGGCCCCGGCCTGACGGTGGTGAACCGCTTCGGCGGCGTCTCCCTCATCCCGGCGAGCGAGCGGGGACACGTGGACTACGTCCGTGCCGTGCTCCGCGAGACGGACATCGACGTCGACCATGTCAACCGGCTCGGCTGGACCGCCCTGCTGGAGGCCGTGATCCTCGGCGACGGCGGCCTGGCGCACCAGGAGATCGTGGAGCTGCTGATCACCGCCGGCGCCACCCCGGATCTGCCGGACGGCGACGGGGTGACCCCGCTCCAGCACGCCGAACGGCGCGGTTTCACGGAGATCGCCGCTCTGCTGAGGGCCGTCCGGTGAGGCGGGCCGCCCTGCTGACCGCGCTCGCCGCGGCCGTCGCCCTCGGCAGCGGGTGCGCCGCTCCCCGCCCCGACGCGGCCGGCACCGGCACCACCGCCGCGTCAGGGACGGACGCGGCGGAACCGAGTACCGCCGGGAACCCGGCACCGTCCTCGCCGACCGCCCGCACACCGGCCGGGTCGCTCATCGTCACCGACTTCGGCTCCGACACCGTCACCTTCGTCGATCCTGACCGGGGCGCGTTCGGCTCCACGGAGGTCGGCACCGCCCCCTACGGACTCGTCGTCGGCCAGGACGGACGGGCCTGGGTCGCCACGGCCGAGGGGGTCGCCGTCGTCGACACCGGCACCCGGCAGCGGCTCGCGCGCATCCCCTACCGGTCGGACGGCGTCGGAGAGCCCGCCTACGGCGAGTACCGGGGCGGCGGCATGGGGATCGCCCTCTCCCCCGACGGCCGCCACGTGTACGTCGGCGTCAACCGGCCCGACGGCGACGGCGCCCTGGAGGTGATCGACACCCGCACCCTGGAGGTCACCGGCTCCGCCGAGGTGGGCCGCCGCCCCTTCGACGTCGACGTCTCGCGCGACGGTCGCGAGGTGTACGTGACGAACCACGACTCCTTCGACGTCACCGTCGTGACGGCCCGCTCCCTGCGCACCCGGCGCATCGAGGTCGCCCCGTACGGCACCGAGGGCGGGCTGGGTTCCTGGCTCAAGCCGCACTACGCCGCCGTACGCGGGTCGGACGGGAAGCTGCTGCTTCCGTTCGAGGGGGAGCGTCTGGTCGTCGTCGACCCGGGTACGGGCGCGTCGCGCGTCGAGAGAATGACCGCCCGTACCCACCAGCACGGCGTGACGATCACCGCCGACGGCACCCTGCTCGTCGTCGGCACCGGGGCGATCGACCCCGCCCGGCAGGAGGGCCCCTCGCTGACGGTGCGCACCGCACGGGGGCAGGAGAAGGTGATTCCCCTCGACGGCCCCCACGAAGGGGTCACCGTGTCGCGCGACGGCCGCCGTGCCTACGTCACGGGCGGCTTCACCCGCGACGGCTACTGGAACGGCATCACCGTCGTCGACCTGGACTCCGGCACGACCCGGCGCCTCGAGGCGGGCGAACGGCCGCTGGGGATCGCGGTCCTCTGAGCGTCGTCCCCGCCGTCGCGGACGCGCGCCACGGACCGCACGCGCGCAGAATGGAGGAGGACATGCCGGCTCGGTGGCGTCCGGCCGCCTCGGGACGGGGCGCACCGATGCGACGCGACCTGCCGGGAGGCAGCGATGGAGCACTCCGGGGGCCGACGCGGCGACACCTCCGCGCAAGGTGATGGACGGGCTGCCGCGCACGTGGCTCTCGCCGTCAACGGCATGGGCAGTTTCACCTGGGACGTGCCCAGCGGGGTGATGCACTACGACGATGCCGCCCTCGACGTCATGGGCTTTCGTCCGGGCGAGTTCGACGGCAGACTGAGCACACTCAGTGAACGCATGCTGCCGGCGGAGCTGCCCGCGGTGCAGGCCCGGGTGGACCGGGCCCTGCAGGACCGGTCCGGGTTCAGTCTGTACTTCCGCGTCCGCCATCCCGGCGGCTGGCTGCGCTGGACGCACACCCAGGGTCACGTCGTGTGCGACGCCCAGCGGCGCCCCCTGCGGGTCATCGGCATCGTGCGGGACGCCAGCCAGGAGCTGCGGGCCATCGACCAGACCGAACAGCTGCACCAGGCCAGGCAGGACCGGCGCAGGCAGGCCGACATCGTCGCTCACATCAGCGACGCGCTCATGCCCACGGTCACGGTGGACGACCTCGCGGAGGCTCTCACGTCGGGCCGGCTGCTGGAACGGCTCGGTGCCTCCAGCATCGTCCTGGGGCTGGTCGACAACGGCCGGATGGAGCTGATCGGCTCGAACGGTCTGAGCGGCCGGCTCGTCCGCGACTTCCACCTGTCCCGGCTCGACCAGCCGCTGCCGCTCACCGAGGCGGTGCGCACCCGCGAACCCGTCTTCGTCACCGACCGCGACGAGTTGACCCGGCGCTACCCGGCGCTGCGGCCGTACCTGAAGATGTTCTCCAGGGCGACGGCCGCCGTGTACCAGCCGTTGATCGCACACGACACCCCGATCGGCGCCCTCGGCCTCACCTTCGACGGCAAGGCGTCGTTCACGCACGACGAGCGGACGGTCCTGAACGCCCTGGGCAAGGTCGTCGCCCAGTCGTTGCAGCGGGCCCTGCTGTACGACAGGGAGCACGAGCTGGCGGCCGGGCTGCAGACCGCCATGCTTCCCGGGCACATGCCGCCGACGCCCGGGCTGGTCTCCGCCACCCGTTACCGTCCGGCGAGTGCCCGCGGAGGGATCGGCGGCGACTGGTACGACGCGCTCACGCTCCCGGACGGCCGGGTCGTCGCCGTCGTCGGCGACGTGCAGGGTCACGACGTGACGGCCGCCGCCGTGATGGGCCAACTGCGCATCGCCCTGCGGGCCTACGCGGCCGAGGGCCACCCTCCGACGACGGTCGTCGCCCGTGCCTCCGCGTTCCTCACCGAGCTGGACACCGACCGTTTCGCGACCTGCCTGCTCGTGCAGATAGACCCGCGCACCGGACGCACCGTGATCGTCCGTGCCGGTCATCTGGGCCCCGTGCTGCGGCGTCCGGACGGCACCTGCACGTGGCTGGACACCCCCGGCGGCCTGCCGCTCGGTCTGTCGTCCCCGGGGGCGCAGCCCGGCCACCCCGCCTCCGAGCTGGTGCTGGGCGCCGGTTCCACCCTGCTGCTGTGCACGGACGGGCTCGTCGAATCGCGCACCGCCGACATCGGCGAGGGCTGCGACAGACTGCTCGCCGCCGTCGCCACCGGGCCCGTGGAGCCGGACGACCTCGCCGACCACGTGCTGAGCTCCATGAGCGCCCATACGGGGGAGGACGACGACGTGGCCCTGCTGATCATGCGGCGCACCCGCCGTGCGTCCGAGGTCAGCGAGCGGCTGGAGGTCGCCATCAGGTCCGTCGACCCCGACTCCCTGCACACGGCCCGGCTGGCGCTGCGGACGGCGCTGGCCGACTGGTCGCTGGGCCCGCTCTCGGAGACGGCGGAGCTGCTCGCCTGCGAACTGGCCACCAACGCCCTGCTGCACGCCCGGGGTGACGCGACCCTCACGGTGTCGCCGGTGACCGACCGCGGCCCCACCGTGCGGCTGGCGGTCACCGACACGTCGCCGGTCTCACCGCGGCGCCGGGCCGCGACCGAACGTTCGACGTCCGGCCGCGGAATGATGCTGATCGAGGAACTGGCCACCGCCTGGGGGGTCGAGTCGCGGGGCAACGGCAAGACGGTGTGGTGCGAAGTGACCCTGCCGCCGCCCTGACCGGGGTCCCGGCGGGAGCCCGGCACGGGCGGCGGGCCGGGGTCAGGGCGTGGCGTGGGCGGCCATGACGTGCTTGACCCGCGTGTAGTCGTCGAGCCCGTAGCGGCTGAGGTCGCGGCCGATGCCCGACTGCTTGTAGCCGCCGTGCGGGGTCTCGGCGGGGATGACCTGGTGGCAGTTGAGCCATACGCAGCCGAAGTCGAGTGCGGCGCTCATCCGCATGGCGCGGCCCAGGTCGGCGGTCCAGACGCTGGAGGCGAGGCCGAGGTCGACTCCGTTGGCGAGCGCGACCGCCTCGTCCTCGGTGTCGAAGGGCTGCACGGTCACGACGGGCCCGAAGATCTCGCCCTGGACGACGTCGTCGTCCTGCCGGACGCCGGAGACGACGGTGGCCGGGAAGAAGTAGCCGGAGCGGTCGAGACGGGTGCCGCCGGTCTCGATCCTGGCGTGCGCCGGCAGGCCCGCCATGACGGAGGCGACGCGTGCGGCGTGAGCGGCGCTGTTGAGCGGGCCGTGGAAGACGCCGTCCTCGTCGGGGGCCCCGGCCCGGGTGGACCGGGCCGCCTCCACGAGCGCGGCCAGCAGGGCGTCGTGGGCCTCGCGCTGGACCAGTACGCGGGTCACGGCGGTGCAGTCCTGGCCTGCGTTGAAGAACGCCGCACCGGCGAGTGCGCGGGCCGTGCGGCCGGGGTCGACGTCGGCGAAGACCAGGGCCGGCGCCTTGCCGCCCAGTTCCAGGTGGACGTTCTTCACCTCGCGGGCGGCCTCGGCCATGACCTCGGAACCGGCACGGGTGCTCCCGGTGATGGCGACCATGTCGACGTCCGGGTGGGCGACGAGGGCGCGGCCGGTGTCGCGGTCGCCGCAGACGATGTTGACGACGCCGGGCGGGAAGGCCTCCTGGGCCAGTTCGCCGAGCAGGACCGTCGACCACGGTGTGGTGTCCGACGGCTTGAGGACGACGGTGTTTCCGGCGGCGAGGGCGGGGCCGAGCTTCCACACGGCCATCATGAACGGGTAGTTCCAGGGGGTGACCTGGGCGACGACACCGATCGGCTCACGACGGACGTAGGAGGTGTGGCCTTCGGCGTACTCCCCCGCCGCGATGCCCTCCAGGACGCGTGCCGCGCCCGCGAAGAACCGCAACTGGTCGGCGCCGCGCAGGATTTCGAGGGTGCGGGTGGTCTCGCGGGGTTTGCCGGTGCCGCGCACCTCCGCCTCCAGCAGCCGGTCGGCGTGTGCGGCCACGAGGTCGGCGAGGCGGAGGAGGGCCGCCTGGCGCCGGGCCGGGGTGGTGCGGCGCCAGGCGAGCAGGGCGCGGCGGGCGGCGGCCACGGCCGCGTCCACCTCGGCGGCCGACGAGCGGGGTGCGGTGCCGTAGACCTCCTCGGTGGCCGGGTCGGTCAGTTCCATGCGGTCCGCGGTCCCGGCACCGCGGCCGTCGACGACGTTGTGGAGGGTCAGGTCAGACATGGAGGGCGCTCTCCTTGCGCAGGGAGTCGACGGTGACACCGGGGGCGAGCCGGCCGTCGGTCACCTTCAGCTCGATCAGGGCGGCTCTGCCGCAGGCCAGGGCGCGTTCCAGGGCGGGGGCGAACTCCTCGGTGACGGTGACGGTCTCGCCGTGCGCCCCGAAGGCGCGGGCGTACGCGGCGAAGTCGGGGTTGCCGAGGGCGGTGCCGCTGACCCGGCCGGGGTAGGTCTGCTCCTGGTGCTGGCGGATGGTGCCGTAGACCGAGTTGTTCAGCACGAGGATCAGCGGTGCGGCGCCCTCGGCGACGGCGGTGGCCAGTTCCTGGCCGTTCATCAGGAAGCAGCCGTCGCCCGCGACGGAGACGACGCGGCGGCCCGGGTGCTCGACGGCGGCGGCGACGGCGGCCGGGATGCCGTAGCCCATGGAGCCGTTGCGCGGGGCGAGCTGGCGTCCGCCCTCGCGGTGGGTCAGGAAGCGCTGGGCCCAGATGGCGTGATTGCCGGCGCCGAAGGTGACGACGGTGTCCGCGGGCAGCCGGGCGTCGAGGGCGGCGAAGACGGCGCCGAGGTCGAGGGGGTCGTCGTCCCGTACCGGCGTGCGGAAGGCCAGGTGTGCGGCTCGGTCCTGCTTGGTGAGGACCGCCCACGGCACCGGTGCGACGGGCCGCAGGGCGCGGACCGCCTCGCCGAAGGCCTCCGGGGCGGCGAGCAGGGTCAGGACGGCCGGGTAGAGGGCGCCCGGCGGCAGGGGCTCGGGCAGCACCTGGACCAGGCGGGGGCCGGTGCCGTCGTGCGACAGCAGGGTGTAGCCGTCGGTCGCCACGTCGCCCGGCGCCGTGCCGACGCTGATCAGCAGGTCCGCCGTGCGGACCCGCTCGGCCAGCGCGTCGTCGCGGCCGTAGCCGAGGTGCCCGGCGTAGATCTCCGCCTCGTTGTCGATCAGGTCCTGGCAGCGGAAGTCGACGGCGACGGGCAGCGACCATGCCTCGGCCCACTCGCGTACGCCGGTGCGCGCCCGCGGCGTCCAGCGGCTGCCGCCGAGGAGGACGAGGGGGCGCTCGGCGCCCGCCAGCAGGTCCTGGAGCCGTGCCAGCTCGGCGGGGGCCACGCCGCCGCCGGGTATCGGCAGCGGGATGGCGTCGGCGACGTGGACGGTGTCGGTGAGCATGTCCTCGGGCAGGCCGAGGACGACGGGACCGGGGCGGCCACTGCTCGCGACGGCGAAGGCGCGGGCGACGTACTCGGGGATCCTGGCCGCGTCGTCGATGGTCTCGACGAGCTTGGCGCTGGCCCCGAAGGTGCCGCGCAGGTCCAGTTCCTGGAAGGCGGCCCGGTCGGTGTGGCCGCGGGGCACCAGGCCGATGAAGAGGATCAGCGGGGTGGCGTCCTGGTGGGCGGTGTGCAGGGCGACCAGGGCGTTGGTGGCGCCGGGACCCCGGGTCGTGAAGCAGATTCCGGGGCGCCCGGTGAGCTTGCCGTGCGCCTCCGCCATGTAGGCGGCGCCGCCCTCGTGCCGGCACACCACCAGGCGGACGGGTGCGTCGTGCAGGGCGTCGAGCGCGGCCAGGTAGCTCTCGCCGGGCACGCCGTACGCGGTGTCGGTGCCGTGGTGGACGAGCTGGTCGATCAGGACCTGTCCGCCGGTGCGGGCAGGGTGGTGCGCTGTCATGCGGGGACCTCGGCGTTCTGGGCGGGGTGGGAGAGGGCGGCGTGGCGGCGCAGGAGCGTGCCGGCGGCGAGGGAGCCCGCGACGGTGCAGGCGGCGATGGCCATGAGCAGCAGGGCGGCACCCCAGGAGGCGCCGTCGGCGACGCCGGTGAGGGAGGTGGCCATGAGCGGTACGAAGCCGGACAGGACGCCCGCGAGGTTGTACGACATGGCGACGGCGCTGTAGCGGAACTCCTCGGGGAACATCCCGGAGACGACGGCGCCGATGGGCGCGTACGGGATGGAGAGCGCGCCGATGCCGAGGGAGACGCCGAGGTGGACCAGGCCGGTCTCCTTGGTGTCGACGAGCCAGAAGGCCGGGAAGGCGGCGACCAGGGTGACGGCGGCGCCCAGGGCGCAGACCCGCCAGGCGCCGATGCGGTCGGCGAGGCGTCCGGCGAGGACGAGCACGACGATCTCGACGACCGAGCCGATGACGGTGGCGTTGAGCATCGTCTGCTTGTCGATGCCCAGTTCGTCGGTGCCGTAGGAAATGATGAAGGTGCTCATCAGGAAGAAGCCGCCGACGCCGAGGAAGGCGGCGCCGACACCGACGATCATGCGGCCCCAGGTGCGGCGGAACGCCTCGACGACGGGTGCCGGCTTGGGTCCGTTGCGCTCGGCGTCCTCCAGCATGGCGCGGAAGGCGGGGGACTCCTCGATGTGCATGCGCAGGTAGAGCGCGAAGCCGAGGAGGGGGAAGGCGACGAGGAACGGCAGGCGCCAGCCCCACGAGTAGAAGGCGTCGTCCGGCAGCAGGCCGACGAGTGCGAAGGCGCCGCTGGAGAGCAGGGTGCCGACGGGTGAGCCGAGCTGCGGGATGGACGAGTAGCTGCCGTGCTTCTCCTTCGGGGTGTGTTCCAGGGTGAGCAGCATCGCCCCGGACCACTCGCCGCCGACGGATATGCCCTGGAGGAAGCGGAGGAGGGACAGCAGTGCCGGTGCCCAGACGCCGATGGTGTCGTAGGTGGGGAGCAGGCCGATGCAGCCGGTGGTGGCGCCCATCATCAGGACGGTGATGATCAGGGAGACCTTGCGTCCGTAGCGGTCGCCGATGTGCCCGAAGACGGCGGCGCCGATGGGCCGGGCGACGAAGCCGACCGCGAAGGTGACGAAGGAGGCCAGGGTGCCGACCGTCGGGTCGAGCTCGGGGAAGAAGAGCTTGTTGAAGACGAGCGCGGCGGCGGTGCCGTAGAGGAAGTAGTCGTACCACTCCAGGGCGGTGCCGCTGAACGCGGCGGTCAGCAGTCTTCTGATGTCCTTCAGGTCGGGCTTGGGCGGTGTGCTCACGCGTTCTCCTGGAAAGCGGCGGCCTCGGCGGCCGGAGGGGACGGGGGACCGGAGCGTGCGGGGACGCGGGTGAGGCGGTGCGGGTCGTGGGCGGGGTCGCCGCCGACGACGGTGGCAAGGACGCCGATCGCGCCGATGCGGTCGGCGTCCGTGCGGACGGGGTCGCCGTCCAGGACGGTGAGGTCGGCGAGCTGCCCGGGGACGAGTCGTCCCTTGCGTCCGCCGAAGCCCGTGGCGCGGGCCGAGCCCTCGGTCCAGGCGCGCAGCGCGGCCAGGACCGGAACGCGTTCCTCCGGACCATACGGCACGCCTGTCTCGGTCAGCCGGGTGACCATCGACTGGATCGCGGGCAGTGGTGCGCCGGGCGCCACGGGCCGGTCGGAGCTGCCGGGCACGGGCAGTCCGAGATCGGTGAAGGAGCGCATGCGGTAGGACCAGGGGGTGCGCTCGGGGCCGAGTGCGGCGGCCATGGCGTCGCCGAAGGTGTGCAGGAAGTTGTGCTGCGGCACGGGCACGACGCCCAGTTCTGCGAAGCGGGCCGTCTGGTCGGGGCGCACCACTCCGGCGTGTTCGATCCGGTGGCGCACACCGGGGCGGGGGCGTTCCCGGTGGGCGCGGGCGAACGCGTCGAGCGCCAGGTCGACGGCCCGGTCGCCGATGGCGTGTGCGGCCACCGTCCAGCCGGCGCGGTGGGCGGCGACGACCAGGCCGGTCATGGCGTCGGCGTCGCCCTGGAGGTAGCCGGTGGGCCGCTGTGCGTCGTGCGGGCAGCCGCAGAAGGGCTCGGTGACGGCGGCGGTGCGGCCCAGCAGGGAGCCGTCGAGGAAGATCTTCACGGGGCCGAGGGAGAGCCGGTCGTCACCGAAGCCGGTGCGCATGCCGAGGTCGAGGCCGACCGTGATGTCGTCGTCGGCGTGTGCGCTCAGCGGGTGCAGCACGTCGGAGGCGGCCATGAGCTGGGCGCGGGTGTGCAGTCGTCCGGTGTCGCGGGCCAGTTGGTACGCGGCGAGTTCGACGGGGGTGTGGCCGATCCAGCCGCCGCCGATGCCGGCCTCGGTGAAGCTGGTGACGCCCTCCGTCAGATAGTGCCGGGTGGCCGCGTCGACGGCGTCGGCGACGGTCTCCACGGGGTAGGGCAGCACCTGCCGCTGCACGAGGCGCTGTGCCGTCTCCTCCAGCAGGCCGTCGGGGCGGCCGTCGGCGTCGCGGGAGACGACCCCGCCGTCCGGGTCGCGGAACCCGGCGTCGAGCGCGCCGGCCGCGCGCAGCACGGGGGTGTTGACGACGCAGGCGTGCCCGGAGGTGTGCTTGAGCCAGACCGGCCGGCCGCCCGCCGCACGGTCGAGGGCGTCGCGGTGCGGGTACCGGCCGCCGAGCCTGTGGTGGTCGAGGCCGGCGCCGATCACCCAGGCGTCCGGGGCGAGCGCCCCGGCGTACGCGGCCACGGCGGCGTACACCTCGTCGACGGAGCGGGCCGTGGAGACGTCGAGCTGGGTGAGGGTGAGTCCGAACCAGGCGGTGTGGCAGTGCGCGTCGTTGAAGCCGGGCAGGACGGTGGCGCCGCCGGCGTCGAGGACGCGCCGGGCGGGCAGGTGCGCCACGTCCTCGTCGAGGCCGACGACGGTGCCGTGCAGCACACCGAGCAGGCGGGCGGCGGGCCGCTCGGGATCGAGGGTGCGGATGTGGGCGTTGCGGACGAGAAGGTCCAGTCGCATGTGCGGGTGCGCCTCTCAGGCGAGGTGGTGCAGTTGCGCGAGCGGCACTTCGGTGGCGGCCTCGGTGCCGGTCGGTACGCCGTCGACGAGGACCGGCGCGGACTCGCGGGGGACGATCACGTGCGGCGTGGCCGTGTTGTGCAGCATGTCGGCGCGGGTCAGCCCGCGGCTGCCGCGGATCGGGGCGTAGGTCAGGCCGGTGGGCAGGGCGGCGCGCGCGGTGCGGTCGGTGAGGGCGGCCTCGGCGACGAAGACCTTGGCGAGGCGGGCGGGGGCCGCGCCGAGCGCGCCGAAGTAGGGCCGGTAGACGCGTGGTTGGGTGAGGCGGGTCGACCCGGACCCCGAACCGGTGTTGCCCCACGCCACGAAGCCGGCCTT
This sequence comes from Streptomyces flaveolus, assembly GCF_044765825.1. Classification (NCBI taxonomy): domain Bacteria; kingdom Bacillati; phylum Actinomycetota; class Actinomycetes; order Kitasatosporales; family Streptomycetaceae; genus Streptomyces; species Streptomyces flaveolus. The sequence continues at coordinate 702,530 of NZ_JBIWKU010000002.1, forward strand.
GATGACCAGTTCGGGCTTGCTGCCGAACCACTTGGGGTCCCACAGCACGAGGTCGGCCATCCGTCCGGCCTGCACGGTGCCGACCTCGTGGGCGAGGCCGTGCGCGGTCGCGGGGTTGAGCGTGATCTTCGCGAGATAGCGCAGTGCCCGGGCGTTCTCGGGGTGTTCCACTCCCCCGCCGCCGTTCGCGAGGGCCTGGACGTGGGCGAGCTGCCAGGTCCTGCGGACGGTTTCGGCGATGCGGCCCATGCCCATGGAGTCGGAGTTGACGATCGAGATGGCGCCGAGGTCGTGCAGGGCGTTCTCGGCGGCGATGGCGTGCTCGCGGATCCGGCCTCGGGAGATGGCGACGTCGCTCGCGGAGTGGTGGTTCTGCCGGTGGACGGTCATCGTCATCGGGAAGAGTTCGCCGACCGTGTTCGGGGTGTACGGCACGGTGGGCGTCGTCGAGGACGGCAGGATGTTGGGCTCCGAGAGGATCTCCAGGAGATCGGGGTGACCGCCGCCGCCTTCCACGTGGTAGGCGTGCACGGTGCGGCCGCGGGTCGCGCCGAGGGTGTCGCGCAGGTAGCCGGACTCGTTCATGGAGTCGGTGTGCAGCGCGACCGGCAGGTCGGCCTGGTCGGCGGTGTCGAGGCAGGTGTCGATGATGCGCGGTGTCGCCCCGAAGTCCTCGTGGATCTTGAAGCCGCCGGCCCCGGCGAGGGTGATCTCGTCCAGCAGGGCACGCGAGCTGGAGGAACCCCGGGCCAGGAAGGCGATGTTGAGGGGCGTTCCCTGCCAGGCGCTCATCAGCGTGTGCAGGTTGTGCGCCGGGTTGCAGCCGATCTCCCAGACGCCGCCGAGGCCCATGCCGACGAGGGTGGTGACACCGGCGGACAGTGCGGCGGGCGCGACCTCGGGCGAGGAGAGGTGGACGTGGCTGTCGACGACGCCGGGGGTGGCGATGAGCCCCTCCCCCGGGACGACGGAGGTGTGCGAGTCGATGGCGTACTCGACGTCCATGACGTCCGGGTTGCCGACCCCGCCGACGGCGACGATCCGGCCGTCCTTGATGCCGATGTCGGTCTTGCGCACGCCGAGCACCGGGTCCATGAGCACCACTCCGGCGACGACCATGTCCAGTGCCGAATCGCGGTCGGAGCGTGGTGAGGCGAGCAGTCCGTCGCGGACGGTCTTGCCGCAGCCGCCGAGGAGTTCGTCGCCGGGCGTGCCGTCGTCGGTCTCGACCTCGACCCACAGGCAGGTGTCGCCGAGCCGGATGCGGTCGCCGGTCGTGGGCCCGTACAGCGCTTGGTAGGTACGGCGGTCGACGCTGGTCATGCGCGCTCCTCGGAGGTACGGGGGTGACGGGCGGGAACGAGGACGACCTCGCGTTCCTCACCGGGCGCGAAGGCGAGGGCGGTGCCGGCGGCGATGTCGAGCCGTAGCCCGCGGGCGGCCTCCCGGTCGAGTTCCAGGGCCCGGTTGACCTCGTGCAGCGGGTAGTGCGAGGAGACGTAGACCACCTGGTCGCCGGTGTTGCGGACGGTGAGCGTGGTGCGGGGGCGGCCCACGTTGATCTCGACGGGGGCGTCGGCCGTCCGGACGGCGCCGGGGGGTTCCGTGCCGCCCGGGCCGATGGGCCGGTCCACGGCGACCAGGGACGTACCGCTCGGGAACAGCGCCTCGACCTGCACGGTCGTGACCATGTCGGCCACCCCGTCCATGACGTCGTCCGCGGTGAGCACGCGGCCGGCCGCGTCGGTCACCTCGTCCAGGCTCAGTCCGTCCCAGGCGGCCTCCAGGATCTCGTCGCAGATCAGCGCGATCGCCTCGGGCGCGTTGAGACGGCGGCCGCGGGCGCGGCGGCGGCGCGCGAGTTCGGCCACGGTGAACAGCTGGAGCCGTTCCTGTTCGCGAGGGGTCAGGTGCACAGTCGAGTGGCCCTCCTGGTCGGCGGGACCCGGGCGGTTCGCCCTGGGACCGCCTCAGCATCCGGGGCACGAGGCACAGAACCAACGTTGAAATATCACCGGTACGGCGTCCAGGATTGGTCATATGCACACCACCACGGGTCGGGGTCCCGGGCTGCCTCCGCCCTCGCCCCGTATCGCCGAGCTCGCCGGGCAGTGCCTGGACAACATCGACGGCCTCATCGGCGACTGGCTGGAGATGGTCCGTCCCGTGCGCACGTCGTACGCGGACCGGGTCCCGGACTCCCAGTTCCGTGACTCGGCGTGGCAGGCGTTCGAGCTGCTGCTGCGGACGGTGGCGCAGCTTCCGGTGCCCCCGCACATCGCGGGCGTCTCACAGCGGGTGGGCGAGGAGCGGGCCCGGCAGGGCGTTCCGCTGGACTCCCTGCTGGAGGCGGCGCGCCTGGACTTCCGGGTGGTCTGGTCGGCGCTCGTGCAACGGGCGGACGCGGCGGACACGGCCGAGCTGGTGGGCTCCGCGTACCACGTGTGGGAGGCGGTCGAGGGTCATGTCACCGGGATCATGACGGCGTACCAGCGCACGGTCCTGGAGATGGGCCGGCGCGAGGAGGACGAGCGGCGCATGTGGTTCGCGCGGCTGCTGGAGAGCGAGGGCCGCAATCCGACCGTGGTGCGGGACGCGGGGCTCGCCCTGGACTTCTCCGTGGACGGCCGCTTCCTGTGCGCGGCGTCGTCCGCGGCGGCCGTGCCCGGGCTGCGCCGGACGGCGGTGACGCTGCGGGCGGCGGGCACGGCGGTGCAGCAGCAGATGGTGGGGAAGGACGCCGTTCTGGTGGTGCAGTTGGGCAGCCGGGCCACACGCCGGCATGTGCTGGACCAGCTCGGGGACTCGCCGTGCGGTGTCGCGCCGCCGGCGGCCGGCCTCGCCTCGGTGCCGCGCGCGGTCGTCCTCGCGGTGGCGACGGCGCAGGTGCTGCCGCGGGACGCCACGGCGCCGCACCTGCTGGAGGACAGCTGGCTGGACGTCCTGGCGCACCGGGCCGGCGACTTCGCCGGGGACCTGGCGAGCGACGTGCTGGGCGGGCTGGACCGTCCGGGCGTCTCGCGCACGGAGGCGGACCGTCTCCTGGAGACGGTGCGTACGCATCTGTCGGGCAGCGGCTCCGTCGCGGAGACGGCCGAGGCGCTCTACTGTCACCGCAACACGGTCCAGCACCGCTTCGCCCGCTTCCACGAACTGACCGGCCGCGACGTGCGCAGGCCGGACGACGCGGCCCTGGTGGCGGTGGCGTTGCGCGCGGCCCGGCGGCACACGCAGGCGGAGGCTCGTTCCTGAGCCGCCGGCGGGTGGCGTTCGGCGGCGGGCTTCCGTCAGGAAAGGGTGTCCGCGGGACCGGAGACCGCGCGGCGGCGGACCTCCCTCCGGGCCGGGCTCGGCGGCTCCCCCGCGAGTCCGGTGCTCACCCCGCGAGTGTGGCGGACCCCAGGGCCCCGTCAGCCCACCCCGGGGCCGTCCGAGACTCCCGGGTCGGCGGTGGTCAGCGGGGCGGTGGCTTCCCAGACGAACCCGTCCGGATCGGTGAACGGGCCGGTGGCGCAGGAGAGCACGATCCGGTGCGATCCCGTGCCGTCGGCGGGGACGCCCGCGACCTTGGCCAGCGCGCGGCGCTTGTACAGGGACAGCTTCACGGTGCCCGCCCCGGACTCGAACTCGACGTACTTGCCGCCGAAGCTCTTGCCCACGGCGAAGCCCTGCCCGACGTAGAACTGCTTGCAGGCCTTCACGTCCTCGACACCCAGCAGCAGCACGATCTCGTCGACGTCCCGGGTGGCCGGCCCGCTGTCCTTCTTGGCCGACGTCGCGAGCTGCCAGATGGTGCCGTCCGGGGCCTGGACGACGCCGCCGTAGCCCCACAGCGACTTCGCGGCGGGCTTGAGGACGGTGGCGCCGGCGTCGCGGGCGGCGGCGAGGAGCGCGTCGACGTTGCCCGGCTGGGACACCACGAGCGACAGGGTGAAACCGCGGAAGCCGGTCGTGGGGGCGTCGGAGCCGCGCAGCCGCACCTGTGACGGGTCCAGACCGAAGGCGGCGTCGTAGAAGCGGGCGGCGGCCGTGGTGTCGGCCACTTCCAGGGTGACGGAGTCGATGGCGTTCATGTCTTGGACAGTAGGGGCGGCCGGGTCCTCGGCGCTTCTCGAGAACTGACCGGCCCGGCCGCCGCCCGGTGCGCTGTCGGCGGACAGGGGCACGCTTGCGGCTCGCGGGACGTTTCAGGTGGTGAGAAGGTCGGATGCCGGTCGACGCAGGTCCGGCAGCGGAGAGGAAGCCCTGTAATGAAGCACCAGAGGGTGTGCGATGTGATGAGCGACGCCGTGGTCCGTGTGCAGCGCGGGACGCCGTTCAAGGAGATCGCCCACCTGCTGCAGGACTACGACATCACCGCGGTGCCCGTGGTGGACGCGGCGGACCGGCCCGTGGGGGTGGTGTCGGAGGCGGACCTCCTGCAGAAGATGTGGGGCGGGGAGCCGGACGGGTCCGCCGGGCGCGGGGCGGGGACCGCGCCCGGCGGCGGGAAGGCCTCCGCCACCGACGCGGCGGGGCTGATGACGTCGCCCGCCGTCTGCGCGCGCGAGGACTGGAGCGTCGTCGAGGCCGCCCGCGCGATGGCGCGGCACGGCATCAAGCGGCTCCTGGTGGTCGACGAGGGCGGGCGGCTGATCGGGGTGGTCAGCAGGAGTGACCTGCTGCGGGTCTTCCTGCGCAAGGACCGGGCGATCCGGACCGAGATCATCGAGGAGGCGCTGGTGCAGACCCTCCGCCTGCCGCCCTCCTCCGTACAGGTGGACGTGACCCACGGACACGTCGTTCTCAGCGGCCGGCTCCCCGGGCACGTGCCCGTCTCCGTGCTGGAGGAACTCTGCCGGCGCGTCGACGGCGTCGTCGCCGTGGAGTTCCGGCCCGCGGGAGAGGCCGACGGCCCGGCGCCGGCCGGCCACTGAGCGACGGACGGGCCGGGCGCCCGGGACAACGATCGGGACGAGGGCCGCGCTACCGGCTCCGCCCGGCCCCTTCGCCTCCCCCGGAGCGCGACAGGCAGGACCTGACCACCATGAAGGGCCACAGGGACTGCGCGAACGTCACCACCCGCTCCGCGACACCGGCCGCACCGTGCCGCGTCATCTCGAACAGGAACCACGCGCCGCCGACGGCCATCAGGACGGTCACCGCGATCGACGGCGCGGGCCTCAGTGCCCAGGGGGCGCTCCCGTCACCGTCCATGGCCAGGACCGGCCACAGCGCCAGCAGCGCGAACCCGGCCACGGCCACCGTTCCGTGGCGCAGGGACCCCCCGCTGCTCGGCGTCGGCAGCAGCACCACCGCGAACGCGGCCAGTCCTCCCCCGCCGAGCGCCACCCGGCCGGCGGCCGAGACGGCCCGCAGACCCCACGCGGTCAGCAGGTGGCAGAGCCCCAGCGCGAGGAACGCCCCGTTCATCACCCAGAACCCCGAGGCTCCGTAGGACCCCAGGACGCTGATCGTCTGGGTGAAAGGGTCGTAGGCGGGCCCCATCAGCAGCGCCGCGACCGCCCACCCTCCGATCAGCAGGATGGGCGCGCACCCCGACGTGAACAAGGCCCACCTGGGAACGGTTCGCATCGAACCACCCTAAAACGACCACTGGCGCCGTCAGGGCACCGCAGGGGAGCGGAACTCGCGCATCGCGTCCATGAGCCAGTGCGCCAGGTAGTCGGCGAAGGAGGAGCGCGGCAGCAGCCGGTACGTCGGGACGTCGTCGGTCTGCCACAGCACCACGGGCACCGGCCCGACCCGCGTGGTCACGGCTCGCCCCGGCCCGAAGGAGCGCGGGTGCAGGTCCAGGGCGCAGCCCTTCTCCAGGACCTGCCGGGCGGCGGGGCCGCCGAGCTCGAGCGTGGTCCGGTGGGCCGAGACGTCGACGGCCGAGCCGGGATCCCCGGCGAGCGCGTCGCGCATCTCCCGGGCCAGGACCGCCCCGTCCGTGCGGGACAGCACCAGCCATTCGTCGGGGCCGAGCCACAGCACCCGGTGGAGGCCGGTCCGCGCGGTCTCACCGCAGTGCGCGGGCAGCGGGGCGCCGAGTGCCGTGCCGACCCGGGTCGCCGCCGCCGACGCGGGGTCGACGCGCAGGCTCACCATGGTGAGGAAGGGCCGTTCGCTCAGACGGACTCCACGGGCGCCCTCCACACCGGCGGCACGCATCGCCCCGTGCAGGTGGGCGAGCGGGCTGCGGCGCAGGGCGAGTGGTCCGGATCCGTGGCCTTCGAGGGTCGTGTCAGCCATCTCGCCTGGTTCCTTCGGGGTCGTAGAGCACGGGGTCGGCCACCAGCACCGGTACGAGGTCGTCGCCGACCGGGGCGAGCAGGGTGTCGCCGATCCTGTTCCGCCCGTCGGCGACGAGGGCGAGCGCGAACGGCCGGCCGAGGGCCTGGCTGTGGTAGCTGGAGGTGACGTGACCGAGCATGGGCACCGGGCCGTCGGCGGGGGTCACGGGCACGTCCGGGGCGATGATCTGGGAGCCCTCGGGCAGCCGGGTGCGGCGGTCGGTGGGCAGCAGGCCGACCAGGTGCTTGCGGTCGGTGCGGGCGGTGTCGGCGCGGGCGTGGGAGCGCCGGCCGATGAATTCCTTCCGCTTCGACACGACCCAGGACATGCCCGCGTCCTGCGGGGTGACCGTGCCGTCCGTGTCCTGGCCGACGATGATGTAGCCCTTCTCGGCCCGCAGCACGTGCATCGTCTCGGTGCCGTACGGGGTGATGCCGTAGGGGCGGCCCGCGGCGTGGACCTGCTCCCAGAGGGCCGGGCCGTACCAGGCGGAGACGTTGATCTCGTAGGCGAGTTCGCCGGAGAAGGAGATCCGGCAGACGCGGGCCGGGATGCCGGAGGCGAGTGTGGTCTCGCGGAACGTCATGAACCCGAAGGCCTCGTTGGACAGGTCGAGGTCCGGGGTGAGCCGGGCGACCACGTCCCGCGCGCGGGGGCCGACGACCGCGACCGTCGCCCACTGCTCGGTGACCGAGGTGCAGTGCACGTCGAGGCCGGGCCACTCGGTCTGCAGCCACTCCTCCAGCCAGTCCAGGACGGCGGCGGCGCCACCGGTGGTGGTGGTCATGAAGTAGCGGTCGTCCTCGAGGCGCAGGGTCACACCGTCGTCGAAGATCATGCCGTCCGGCTTGCACATCACGCCGTAGCGGGCGGAGCCGACGGGAAGCTTCTTGAACGCGTTGGTGTAGACACGGCCCAGGAACTCGCCCGCGTCCCGGCCCCAGACCTCGATCTTGCCCAGGGTGGAGGCGTCCATGAAGGCGACGCCCTCGCGGGCGGCGCGGCACTCGCGCGCCACCGCGGTGTCCATGTCCTCGTCGGGGAGCGGGTAGTACCGCGGCCGTTTCCACTGGCCGACGTTCTCGAACTCGGCGCCGAGCGCCACGTGCCGGCTGTGGATCGAGGTGGTGCGTACGGGATCGAACAGGTCGCCGCGCTCCCGGCCGGCGAGCGCCGCGAAGGCCACCGGGGTGTACGGCGCCCGGTAGGCGGTGGTGCCGACCTCGCCGGGCGAGGCGCCGCCGAGGACCTCGGCGATCACCCCGATGGCGTTGACGCCCGAGGTCTTGCCCTGGTCGTTGGCGGTGCCGAGCGAGGTGTAGCGCTTGACGTGTTCGACGCTGCGCATACCGGCACGGGTGGAGCGCAGCACGTCCGCGACCGTGACATCGCGCTGGTGGTCCACGAAATGGGTGTCCCACGCGCCCGGTTCCGCGGTGCCGTCACGGCCGGGGACCAGCCACAGCGCGCGCACCGCGCCGGGGCCCCCGGCCTCCGCGGCGGCGGGCTCCGGCGGCACGGGCACGGGGAAGCCCGCGTCGGTCGCGGCCCGCGCACCGGCCCGTGCCCCCTCGGCCACGCAGGCGTCGAGGCCGTAGGTGCCGCGCGCCGCGCCGGCGATCCGCTGGTCGCGCACGGTGCCGTCGGGCACGAAGGCGGCCAGGTCCTCGTCCCAGCGCAGGCGTCCCTGGCGCTGACTGTGCAGATGCACCACCGGGCTCCAGCCGCCGGAGACGGCGAGCAGGTCGCAGGCGAGCGTCTCGGGCGCGCCGGTGAGTCCGCCGTCGGTGTCGATCCCCTGGACGGTGACGCCGGTCAGCCGGCCCGGGCCCGCGGTGCCGACGACCGTGCTGCCGGTCAGCACCCGTACCCCGGTCGCCCGGGCCACTTCGGCGGCCCGGGCGGAGAGACCGGGGCGCGCGTCGGCGACGGCCGCGACGCCGACGCCGTGGGCGTGGAGGTCGGCGACGGTGTCGTAGGCACTGTCGTTGGTGGTGCTCACGACCGCGCGGGAGCCCGGCGCGACGGCGTAGCGGTTGAGGTAGGTGCGCACCGCCGAGGCGAGCAGCACGCCGGGGCGGTCGTTCCCGGCGAAGACGAGCGGCCGTTCGTGGGCGCCGGTGGCCAGGACCACCTGGCGGGCCCGGATGTGCCACAGCCGCTGCCGGGAGACACCGTGGGGGGCGCCGGGTCCGAGGTGGTCGGTGCGTCGTTGCAGGGCGAGGACGTAGTTGTCGTCGTAGGAGCCGAAGGCGGTGGTGCGGTGCAGGACGACCGTCTCGGGGGCGGCCGCGAGCCGCGAGCGGACGACGGCGATCCAGTCCGGGGCGTGCTGTCCGCCCACCCGCCGGTCGCGGTCCGAGAGCAGGGAGCCGCCGGGTTCGGGCTGGTCGTCGAGGAGCATGACGCGGGCGCCGGAGCCCGCCGCGGCGGCGGCCGCCGCGAGCCCGGCCGGTCCGGCGCCGACCACCAGGACGTCGGTGTGGACGTACTTCTTGTCGTACTCGGCGGGATCGGGCGTGGGGTCGAGGCGGCCGAGGCCGGACAGGGTGGTGGCGGACAGGCCGTCGTACAGCTCGACGGTGGTCGCCGGCAACATGCCCTCGGAGCACTCGCCGTCGACCTGGAGCAGCGCGTTGGGCTCCTCGACCCCGGCGGAGACGATGCCACGGGGGCGGCCGCGGTAGACCGACGGGGCGACCTCGACCACGCCGCAGGCCAGCATCGCCGAGGCGACGGTGTCCCCGGGGTGTCCGGTCAGCTCGCGGCCGTCGAGGGTGAAGCGCAGCAGGATGCCGCGGTCGATGCGGCCGCCGTGCGGCAGCCGGAAGCTCTGTCCCTGGGGCTGGGCGGTCATCGGTCGCCTCCGGCCGGGTCGGCGGTGCGGGGCTCGCCGGGGCGGTGGACGGCCAGCACCTCGTTGGTGACCGTGTCGCGCACGACGTCGAACCAGCGGCGGCAGCCGGTGCTGTGCACCCAGCGTTCGGCGAAGGGGCCCTTGGGGTTGTCGCGGTAGAAGACGTACTCGGCCCACTGCCGGTCGTCGAGTTCGCCGGGTGTCTCGGGGAAGGGGACATGGGCCTGTCCCCCGTAGTGGTACTCGGTCTCGTCGCGCGGACCGCACCAGGGACAGTTCAGGAGCAGCACGGTGGCCTTCTCTCGGTGATGTGGCTCAGTGGGCGACGGCCGCGGCGCCGTGTTCGTCGATGAGGGCGCCCGTGGGGAAGCGGTCGAGGCCGAAGGGCGCGTTCAGCGGGTGCGGTTCGCCGGTGGCGACGGTGTGCGCGAAGGTCCAGCCGGCGGCCGGGGTCGCCTTGAAACCGCCCGTTCCCCAGCCGCAGTTGACGTACAGGTTCTCCACCGGGGTCGGGCCGATGACCGGGGAGGCGTCGGGGGTGACGTCGACGATGCCGCCCCAGGTGCGCAGCACGTGGGCGCGGGCGAAGACGGGGAACAGCTCGACGGCGGCGGCCATCTGCTGCTCGATCACGTGGAAGGAGCCGCGCTGGCCGTAGCCGTTGTACGAGTCGACGCCGGCGCCCATGACGAGTTCGCCCTTGTGTGCCTGCGAGACGTAGACGTGCACGTGGTTGGACATCACCACGGTCGGGTGCACCGGTTCGTGCAGTTCGGAGACGAGGGCCTGGAGGGGGTGCGACTGCACCGGCAGCCGGAAGCCGGCCCGTTCGGCGAGGACGGAGCTGTGTCCGGCACCCGCGAGGGCGACCCGGCCGGCCAGGATGCGGCCCCGGCCGGTCTCCACGCCGACGACCTTCTCGCCGTCCTTCACGAATCCGGTGACCTCGCAGCCCTGGATGAGGTCGACGCCCATCTCGTCGGCCCGGCGCGCCAGTGCCCAGGCCACGTGGTCGTGCTTGGCGATGCCCGCCCGGGGCTGGAAGGTGGCGCCGAGGACGGGGTGGCGGACGCGGGGCGAGAGGTTGAGGACGGGGCAGACCTTGGCGATGGCCTCGGGCTCCAGCCACTCGGCGTCCACGCCGCCCAGGCGGTTGGCGTTGACGCGGCGCACGCCCTCGCGGACGTCCTGGAGGGTGTGGGCGAGGTTGAGGACGCCGCGCTGGCTGAACAGGAAGTCGTAGTCCAGTTCCTCGGGCAGCCGCTCCCACAGCTTCAGCGCGAACTCGTAGATCGCCGCGCTTGCTTCCCAGAGGTAGTTGGAGCGGATGATGGTGGTGTTGCGCGCCATGTTGCCGCCGGCCAGCCAGCCCTTCTCCAGGACGGCGACGTTGGTGATGCCGTGGTTCTTGGCGAGGTAGTAGGCGGTGGCCAGGCCGTGTCCGCCCGCGCCGACGACGACGACGTCGTAGGAGGGGCGCGGGTCCGGGGTGCGCCAGAGCCAGTCGGGGTGCTCGGGAAGCTGCGTCGTGGTCATCCGGCGATTCCGTCCAGGTCGGTGTGGAGGGGGAACGCGGCCGCGAGGTCGCTGACCCGGCCGCGCGGCGCGACGGCCCGCTCGTCGGTGAGGTCGTCCTTCAGGGTCAGCGCGATGATGTCGGCGACCTCTCGGAAGGCTTCCGCGCCGAAACCGCGGGTCGCCGGCGCCGAGGTGCCGATGCGTGGGCCGGGGAGACCGTCGGCGGGCGGGGGTCGAAGGGGACGGCGTCGCGGCTGACGGTGATGCCGACGCGGTGCAGCCGGTCCTCGGCCTGCCGGCCGCCCGGCGCGGAGGCGCGCAGGTCGACCAGGACCAGGTGGACCTCGGTGCCGCCGGTCGGCACGGAGATCCCGGCCTCGGAGCCGTCGTCGGCGAGCCCCGGGGGCGAGGCGGGCGCGCTGTCCTCGGTGACCGGTGGACGCGCCGTCGACGGACTCGCTGTCATCTGAGCACCACCTTGGAGTGCGATTGCCCGTACAGTGATATATCAGTGCCCTGCGGTAAGGTAGGCCAGCGCTGAGGAACGGGTCAAGGGGTGCGGGATGTACCAGGAGCGAGTCTCGTCGCCGGCCGTCGAGCCGACGTTGGCCGAGCGGGCCTACCGGGACATCCGTGATCGGCTGATCATGCTGGAGATCCCGCCCGGCGCCCCGGTCAACGAGGATGTGCTGGCCCAGAGTCTCGGTTTCGGCCGCACCCCCGTCCGGGAGGCGCTCAAGCGCCTCCAGTACGAGCGTCTGATCGTGGCGTACCCGCGGCGCGGCACGTTCGCCACCGAGGTCAACATCACCGACCTCGCCGACATCTCCGAGGTGCGGCGGGAGCTGGAACCGATGGCGGCGGCACGCGCCGCCGAACGCGCCACCGCCGCCGACCGGACGGCACTGGGCGAGCTGCTGCACCGGCTGGAACGCGAGGCCACCTCGGGGCAGGCCGGTGACGCGCTGATGCGCCTCGACCTCCAGGTGCACCGCGCCATCTACGCGGCGACGCACAACCCGTACCTCGAGGACACCCTCGTCCGCTACGACAACCTCGCCACCCGGATCTGGTGCCTGTTCGTCGACCGGCTGCCCGGCATGGCCGGCCACGTCGTCGAGCACGGACCCCTGTTGCGCGCGGTGATCGACGCGGACCCCGACAAGGCGGCGGAACTGGCCGCCGGCCATGTCGCCGGCTTCGAGCAGGCGATCCGCAGGGCCGTCTGAACGGCGTTCCGCGTCCCTGGCCTGCGGTCCGCGGACGCCGGCCGGCCCTAGGCGGCGGGCCTGCCGGTGGTGGTGACGCGGGTGACGGCTTCGAGGGTCAGGGCCCGGTCGTGCGGTTCGCGGGCCAGAGCGCGATGGAGCGTCAGGCCCTCGATGAGGGCGTCGAGCTGGCGGGCGGTGTCCGGGTCGAAGTGCTTCTCCAGGTGGGTGCGGCTGCGCCGCATCCATTCGTGGGTGAGTTCCCGGTAGGCGGGCCGGCGCGCCGCGAGGGTGTAGAGCTCCTGGGTGAGCACGAGGTCGCGGGGGTTTCCCTCGGAGAGGGCGTGCACCAGGTCGGTCACCGCCCGCCGGGCCTGGTCGCGGTCGGCCGGGGCGGCGAGGTGGGCGTCGAACACGGCGACGATGTGGTCGGTGAAGCGGCCGAACGCTTCGCGGAGCACCTGGTCCATGCCGCTGAAGTGGTAGGTCATCGACCCCAGCGGGACACCGGCGCGTGCGGCGATCTTCCGGTGGGAGACCTGGGCGAGGCCCTCTTCGGCGATGAGGTCCAGGGTCGCGTCGAGAATGCGTTCGCGGCGCTGGGGGTCCGCGTGTCCGGTAGCCATGGCGGAAGAATCTCAGAGGTCGCGGACCGGGCGCGCGGGGTTGCCGACGGCGACGACATCGGCGGGGACGTCCTTGGTGACGACCGCACCGGCGCCGATGACGGAGTTGTCGCCGATGGTGACGCCGGGCAGGACGACGGCGCCTCCGCCGAGCCAGACGTTGTTCCCGATGGTGATCGGGCGGGCGGCCTCCAGCTTGTCGCGCCGGGGCCCCGGCTCCAGCGGGTGGGTCGGCGTGAGCAGTTGCACGCCGGGCCCGATCTGGCAGTCCTCGCCGATGGTGATCGCCGCGACGTCGAGCGCGGTCAGGTTGTAGTTGACGAAGGTGCGGGCCCCGATGGTGATGTTGCTCCCGTAGTCGACGTACAGCGGCGGTCTGACGTGCGCCTCCTCGCCCAGGGAGCCGAGCAGTTCGGCGAGGACCGGCCGGGCGGCGTCGGCGTCCTCGGCGTAGGCGGCCTGGTAGCGGGCGGCCAGCCGCACGGCCAGTTGCTGCCGGCGGGCGATCTCGGGGTCGTCGGCGATATAGAGGTCGCCGGCCAGCATGCGTTCGAGGTTGGTGCGGGGGTCCTGTGCAAAGTGGTCCGTCGCCATGCGTACGATCGTACACCTCGGGTCGGTGGGCGTCCCGTGGTCCCGGCCGGCCGTGATGCGGTGCGCTCCGCCGCGACGCGATGCGCGAACCCCCGTACGAAAAGGCGATGTCGGGACGTAGGTTGGGGCGGAACAGTTCACGCCTCGGCCGAGAGACGGACCTTCCCCATGAGCGACCCTGTGACGACGCCCGGACCCGCGCACCAGAAGATCGACACCTCGGTGCCGCACTCGGCCCGGATTTGGAACTACTGGCTGGGCGGCAAGGACAATTACCCCGTCGACGAGCAGGCCGGTGACGCCTACACGGCCGTCTTCCCCGGCATCGTCACCATCGCCCGCAGCAGCCGCGCCTTCCTGCGCCGCAACATCACCCACCTGGTCGCCGAGGCCGGCATCCGCCAGTTCCTGGACGTCGGGACCGGCCTGCCCACCGCGGACAACACCCACGAGGTCGCCCAGCGGATCGCCCCGGAGACCCGGATCGTCTATGTGGACAACGACCCGATGGTGCTGGCGCACGCCCGTGCGCTGCTCACCTCCACCCCCGAGGGGGCGACGGCCTACATCGACTCGGACGTGCTCGATCCCGACCGCATCGTGGCGGCGGCGGCCGGCACACTCGACTTCGACCGTCCCATCGCGCTCGTCCTCAGCAACATCCTGGGCCACATCCCCGACTACGACGTGGCGCGCTCGGTCGTCACCCGGCTGATGGACGCGCTGCCCTCGGGCAGCTACCTGTCCGTCAACGACGGTTCGCGGGGCGTCGACCCGGACTTCGAGCAGGCGCAGGACGCCTACAACGAAAGCGGCGCCGCGCCGTACGTGCTGCGCACCGTGAAGGAGATCACGGCGTTCTTCGACGGACTGGATCTCGTGGAGCCCGGAGTCGTGTCGGTCCCCCTCTGGCGCCCGGACGTGCTCTCCCCCGCCCCCGAGCCCATCGGTGAGCACGGCGGTCTCGCCCGCAAGCCGTGATCCCCGCGACCGCACGCCGCTCGCCCTTCGCCGCCACGGGCACACCGGCCTGGACGAAGGGGCGGGTGGTGGCCGCGTCGGCGGCGCTGACGGCGGCGCTGCTGGCCTTCCCGGGCGCGGTGCCCAACTCCGTCGGGCGGGTGGGCAGTCTCCTGGAGACGTTCCTGCCGTGGCTCGGCCTGGTGGTCGTGGCGCTGTTCGGCCTGGCACTGCTGCGCCGTTCGGCCGTCGCGCTGGTGGCCGTGCTGCTGCCGGTCGCCGCCTGGACGCACCACTTCGGCGGACTGCTGCTGCCCGCGGCGCAGGCCGGCGGTGACGACCTGGTCGTGGTGCAGCACAACGTCAGCGACGAGAACACCGACCCCGCCGGCACGGCCCGCGCCCTGGCCGGTGCCGGGCCGGATCTCATCGCGCTGGAGGAGCTGGTGCCCCAGGCGCTGCCGGTGTACGAGAGGACCCTCGCCGCCCGGTATCCGTACCACGTGGTCCAGGGCACCGTCGGGCTCTGGTCGAGGCATCCGCTGACCGAGGCGCGGCCGGTGGACATCAGACCGCGCGGGATCACGGAGCCCTGGAACCGTGGGCTGCGGGCGGTGGTCCACACGCCGCACGGTGAGGTCGCCGCGTATGTCGCCCACTTGCCGTCGGTGCGCGTCCGGGCGACCGGACTCGCGTCGTCGTGGCGCGACGAGAGCGCCCGCCTGCTGGGCGAGGTCGTCGCCGCCGAGGTGCGGGAGAAGGTGCTGCTGCTGGGCGACCTCAACGGCACGGTCGACGATCGCGGGCTGGGCCCGCTGACCGCCCGCCTGACGACCGCGGAACGCGGCCTCGCCTTCAGTTTCCCGGCCGGTTTCCCGATCGCCAGGATCGACCAGGTCATGGCCCGGTCGGCGACGGTCCGTCACATCCGCGCCCTGCCGGCCACCGGAAGCGACCACCTGCCGGTCGCCGCCGGGATCGCCCTGTGACCGGACACACGTGAAAACCCCCGCCCCTGGGGATCCAGGGACGGGGGTTCGGCATGGAGCGCCGGGCAGGCCTTGCACCTGCATTTCCCCGCAGGAAGCGGGACGTCTTGCCTTAGACGACCAACGCGCGGACATCCACCGGGTGGTGACTGGATGACCTGGGAAGACTCTAGCGCAGTCGCGCCGGGGGCGCACACCGGGCCCCCGCCCGCCGGGCGGCCCGCGTCAGGACCGGCGGCCGCGGGGACTGCGGAAGACAGCCAGTCGCAGCACGGCGAAGCGTACGGCGGTGACCACGACCGACGTGCCGGTCAGGACGACGGTCTCGGCGGCCGGTGACGCCCCCGGGTCCGCGTGCCTGAGCCACAGCACCGCACCGGACGTCACCAGGTAGCCGAGCAGAAAGAGACCGCCGGCGCCCAGGTGGGCACGGACGGGGCCGACGGGGGCGTCCCGGAAGGTCAGGCGCCGGTTGGCCTCGGTGTTGAGCACGGTCAGGACGAGCAGGGAGACGAGGTTGGCGACGACCGGGGGCCACCAGGTGCGCAGCAGCCAGTAGACCAGCGCCTGACCGACGGTCGACACGACGCCGACGGCGACGAACCAGCCGACCTCGCGCGACCACACCCTACGCCGAGGAGCGGCGTCGGGCACCGGTTCGCCGTGCCCGGAGTCCCGCGCCGGGGGGCGGCCCGCCGTGGTACGGGGCGTTCCGGGCGTCCTCGGCCGAGCCACGCGTCACACTCCCCCGCAGATCACCGGTCGTGGTGTCAACACGTCACCGTAGCCGTCGATGCCCGCCGTCCCCTTCCGGCGGCCGTGGGTGGGGAGCCTACTACGGGCGCTCGCCGGGCCCGCCCGGAGTCCGGGCGAGCGCCTCCCCCACGCGGCTTTGCTTTTCCTTTACGATCCGGGAACCGCTCCCGGCCCGGGAGCGTTCAACCTGACGGACCGCGATGTGACGCGACCGCAGACCGAACCGCAGACCAAGACCGATACGCAGCAGAAGCCGAGGTGGCACGAGTGGCGATGTGGGACCGGATCAAGGACCAGGCCAAGACGCTCCAGCAGTCCCAGGGCGCGCGGGGAACGGGCGGGCACGGACAGGGACAGGGACAGCAGGCGTCCGGCCGGCCGGGCTCGTCGTCCTCCGGTGGCTCCAAGGCCCAGCTGATCGGGCTGTTCAAGTCCCAGCTCGCGTCGGTGAAGACGGAGCTCAAGAGCGGCGCCTACCGGGACGCGAGCATGGCCATGTGCGCGCTGGTGGCGGCGGCCGACGGGCGGGTCGAACCGGCGGAGCGGCAGCGTGTGGAGGAGCTCATCGTCTCCAACGAGGTCCTGCAGAACTTCCCGGCGGACCAGCTGCGTCAGCGGTTCAACCAGCATGTGGACCGGCTGCTGGGCAACTTCGAGGCGGGCAGGGCCGAGGCGCTGCAGGTGATCGCCAAGGCCGCCAAGAAGCCCGCGGAGGCCCGAGCGGTCGTCCAGACCGGCATGGTCGTCGCCGGCGCGGACGGCGTCTTCGAGCCGGCCGAACAGTACGCGGTGCGTGAGGCCTGCACCGCGCTGGGACTGTCCCCCTCGGAGTTCGGCGTCTGAGCGCATTGCCGGGCCGCCGGACGGGAAAGCGTTTGACGCGCGTCGGCGCCCGGCGATCGGATGGCGCCCATGAGTTCAGGGCAGGCACGTCCCGGCACGCACCCCATCGACGACGATCTCGTACGGCGGCTGGTCGCCGGACGGTTCCCCCGGTGGGCCGGCCTGCCGGTGCGGCGGTATCCGTCCGGCGGCACGGTCAACGCCATGTACCGGCTGGGCGACCGGATGGTCGTACGGCTGCCGCTCGTGGAGGGCGGGGCCGCGGACGTGGTGGCGGAGCGTCACTGGCTGCCCCGCCTCGCGCCCCTGCTGCCCGCGTCCGTCCCCGAGGTGGTGGGGGCGGGGGAACCCGCCGAGGGGTACCCGTGGCCCTGGTCGGTGTACCGGTGGCTGCCCGGGGAGATCCCCGAGGAGGGGGCGCTGAGCGATCCGGTGCGCCTGGCCGAGGACCTGGCCGGGTTCGTCGCGGCGATGCGGAGCATCACCCTGCCGGGGGCGCCGCCGGCGTACCGCGGGGGGCCGCTCGCCTCGCTCGACGCCTCGACCCGGGCGGCGATCGAGGAGCTGCGCCGCCTTCCCCGGGAGGACGTCGACGGCGATGCCGTGACGGCCGTCTGGGACGACGCGCTGCGCGCCCCCGCCTGGGACGCGCCGCCGGTGTGGCTGCACGCCGACCTGATGCCGGGCAATCTGCTGATCGAGGCCGGCAGGCTCTCCTCCGTCATCGACTTCGGCTGCGCGGGCGTGGGCGACCCGGCCTGTGATCTGTTCCCGGCGTGGAATCTGCTGCCGGCCGGTGCCAGGGAGGTCTTCCGCGAGGCGCTCGGCGTGGACGACGCGACCTGGCGTCGCGGCCGGGGCCGGACGCTCTCCCAGGCACTGATCGCGCTGCCGTACTACCACCGGACCAATCCGGCGATGACACGCAACGCCCGGCACGTGATCCGGGCGGTGCTGGAAGAGACGGGGCAGCAGGACGCCGTGACGCCGGGTCAGCTGTCGTAGTCGACGGTCAGCGTGTCGGACGCCGGGTACGACTGGCAGGTCAGGACGTAGCCGGCGTCGACCTCGGCGGGTTCGAGCGCGTAGTTGCGCCGCATGTCGGCCTTGCCGTCGGTGACCAGGGCCCGGCAGGTGCCGCAGACGCCGCCCTTGCAGGCGAACGGCAGGTCGGGCCGGGTCTGCTGGGCTCCGTCGAGGACGGTCCGCTCCCGGGACAGGGAGGCCGTCGTGGACCGGCCGTCCAGGGTGATGGTGACCTCGCTGACCGGGCCCTCGGGTCCGGCCTCCTCGTGGTGCACCTCGCGCACCGGCTCGTCGTCGGCGAAGAACAGCTCCCGGTGGACGCGGTCCGGGGGCACGCCGAGTCCGGTCAGGACCTGCTGGGCGTCGAGGACCATGCCGTGCGGGCCGCACAGCCACCAGTGGTCGGCGTTCGGGACGTCGACCAGGGCGTCGACGAGCGCCGAGAGCCGTTCGGCGTCCAGCCTGCCGGAGAGCACCTCGGCCTCCCGGGGCTCGCGGGACAGTACGTGGGCGAGCTGGAAGCGGGCGGGGTGCAGGTCCTTCAGGTCGGCCAGTTCGTCGGCGAACATCACCGTGTCGGTGCGGCGGTTGCCGTAGAACAGGGTGACGGTGGAGCGGTCGTCGGCGGCCAGCACCGACTCGGCGATGGACAGCATCGGCGTGATGCCCGAGCCCGCCGCGATGAGCACGTGGTGGCCGGGAGCGGTCAGGTCGGGGGTGAACAGGCCGGTGGGCGCCATCACCTCGACCGTGTCACCGGGCCGCACGTCATTGACGAGCCACGACGAGAACAGGCCGCCCGGCACCACGCGGACCCCGATGCGCGGCGACGAGCCGGCCGGTGAGCAGATCGAGTAGGAGCGGCGCTCGTCGCGGCCGTCGATCTCGCGCCGCAGCGTGAGCGACTGTCCCGGCGCGAAGGCGAACTCCCCGGCGAGTTCGTCCGGGATGTCGAAGCCGACGGCCACCGCGTCCGCGCACAGCCGCTGGACGGCGGCGACGCGCAGACGGTGGAAGGCCGGGCGGCGGCGGACGCGCGCCGGGACGGCCGAGGCGGGGGCGGTCGGGGCCATCAGATCTCCTTGACGTACTCGAACGGTTCGCGGCAGGCCCGGCAGCGCCACAGCGCCTTGCAGGACGTGGCGGCGAAACGGGAGGTCTCCTCGGTGTCCGCCGTGCCGCACCGGGGGCAGGGCACCGTGCGCCGGGTGGGCGACAGCACGAGGGCGACCGGCCCGCGGGGCGCGGCGCCGGGCGGGGCGATGCCGTGCTCCGTGAGCTTGCGGCGACCGGACTCGGTGATCCAGTCGCTGGTCCAGGGCGGGCTGAGCACCGTGCGGATCTCCACCCGCTCGTACCCCGCCTCCCGCAGTCGCGCGGCGACGTCCGCCCGCATCTCGGCCATGGCGGGGCACCCGGAGTAGGTGGGGGTCAGACTCGCGACCACCGTGCCGTCCTCGGTCATCTCGACGTCGCGCAGGACACCGAGGTCGGCGAGGGTCAGCATGGGCAGCTCCGGGTCCGGCACCCGTTCGGCGATGCGCCGGGCGTGCCGGGTGTCCGACCGGGTGGTCACCATGCCGCCTCCGGGTGGGCGCGGGCCACGCTCTGCAACTCGGCCAGCAGGGGCGCGAGGTGCTCGGTGTGCTCGCCGTCGCGGCCGGAGCCGGGCAGCGGCCGGTACACGGGCATGGGCAGCCCGGCCGCCTCGGTGACCTGGCGCAGGACGTCGGTGAGCTCGTCGCGCACGTCGTACGCGGCGTGCAGCTCGCCGAGGTAGGGGGCGACCTGCTCCAGTGCCGTGCGCATCCTGCGGTGGGACTCGTCCGTGCCGTCGCCGAGGCGGACGGCCCACTCGGCCGCGTACTGCCGGTGGTACGTCAGTTCCTTGACGCCCTTGGCCGCGACCGCCGCGAGGACCGGGTCGGGGTGGGACACGAGCCGCTCGAAGTGCGCGAGGCGCCAGGCGGAGAGCACCAGCAGCCGGACGACGGCGAACGCGAAGTCGCCGCGCGGCAGTTCGGCCAGGCGCACGTTGCGGAAGTCGTCCGCATCACGGAAGTAGGCGTAGGCGTCCTCGTCGCGGCCGGTGCCGTCGGTCTGGCCGGCCCGCGAGTAGAGCAGACGGGCCTGGCCGAGGAGGTCGAGGCCGATGTTGGCCAGCGCCACCTCCTCCTCCAGCTCGGGGGCGCGGGTGACCCACTCGGCGAGCCGCTGGGCCGAGACCAGGGCGTCGTCGGCGAGCGCCACGCACTGGGCGGCCAGTTCACCGGTGTCGACGCCCTCGGGCACGGTGGTGTCCACGCCGTGCAGCGGGTCCTCGAAGCCGGTGCCGTAGGCCCAGCGGGTGTCGTCCTCGTGTCCCTCGGCGAGGGTCATGTAGACGTGGTCGTCACTCATGCCCTGCTCCTAGATGTGGGGGACGTCGTCGGGGATGTCGTAGAAGGTGGGGTGGCGGTAGACCTTGTCGGCGCTGGGGGCGAAGAAGGGGTCCTTCTCGTCGCGCGTGGAGGCGGCGATGTGCTCGGAGCGGACCACCCAGATGCTCACGCCCTCGTTGCGCCGGGTGTACAGGTCCCGGGCATGGGTGAGGGCCATCGCGTCGTCGGCGGCGTGCAGCGAGCCGACGTGGACGTGGTTGAGGCCGCGCTTGCCGCGCACGAAGACCTCGTACAGCGGCCAGTCCTGCTTCGCGGAGGTCATGCCGCCGCTCCCTTCTCCGTACGGGTGGCCTGCTTGGCCGCGTGGGCGGTGGCCGCCTCGCGGACCCAGGCGCCCTCCTCGTGGGCGGTGCGCCGCCGCTCCATCCGCTGCGCGTTGCACGGGCCGTCGCCCTTGATGACGCGCATCAGCTCGTCCCAGTCGGGAGTGCCGAAGTCGTGGTGACCGGTCTCCTCGTTCCAGCGCAGCTCGGGGTCGGGCAGGGTGACGCCGAGCTTCTCGGCCTGGGGGACGGTCATGTCGACGAAGCGCCGGCGCAGTTCGTCGTTGCTGTGCCGCTTGATCTTCCAGGCCATCGACTGCGCCGAGTTGGGCGAGTTGTCGTCGGACGGGCCGAACATCATCAGGGACGGCCACCACCAGCGGTTCACCGCGTCCTGCACCATCTCGCGCTGGGCGTCGGTGCCGCGCATCATCGTCATCAGCAGTTCGTAGCCCTGCCGCTGGTGGAAGGACTCCTCCTTGCAGATGCGCACCATGGCGCGTGCGTACGGCCCGTAGGAGCTGCGGCACAGCGGCACCTGGTTGCAGATCGCGGCGCCGTCCACGAACCAGCCGATCACGCCGACGTCGGCGAAGCTGAGGGTCGGGTAGTTGAAGATCGACGAGTACTTCTGCCGGCCCTCGATCAGCCGCTCGGTGAGGTCCGCGCGGTCGGCGCCGAGGGTCTCGGCCGCCGAGTACAGGTAGAGCCCGTGACCGGCCTCGTCCTGGACCTTGGCGAAGAGGATCGCCTTGCGGCGCAGCGACGGCGCCCGGGTGATCCACTCGCCCTCCGGCTGCATGCCGATGATCTCCGAGTGCGCGTGCTGCGCGACCTGCCGGATCAAGGTCTTGCGGTAGCCGTCCGGCATCCAGTCGCGCGGCTCGATCCGCTGGTCGTGCGCGATCGTCGCGTCGAAGTGCTCCTGCAGCCCCTCGGGGGGCGGTGCCTCGGCGGCGTGTGTCGTGGTCATCGATACCAGCTTCCCCTACCGACCATTCGTTCGGTACCAGTCTGACGTGTTTCCCCGGGCCGGGCAAGACCTGCGGTCGGCGACCTCCCCGACCGAGGGATGCAGGAGGGGCGTCCGTGCTCTTGACAGGCCACGAAGTGGCTGGATTACTAGGCCGTGCCGCACGGTAACCGAATGTTCGGTCGGGAAACAAGGTGGTGGAAGTCGTGGCACAGGCCGTTGGGACGACGACGTCGGCAGAGGTGATGTTCGCCGCGGACGAGGCGTCCCGTCGCCTCGGCATCGAGCTGCTCGAGTGCGGCACCGGGACCGCCGTGGTCCGCATGACCGTGACCCCGGCCATGGTGAACGGCCACCGGATCGCCCACGGCGGCTATCTGTTCCTGCTCGCGGACACCGCCTTCGCCTGCGCCTGCAACAGCCACGGACCCGTGACCGTCGCCGCCGGCGCCGACATCGTCTTCGTCGCCCCGGCGCGCGAAGGCGACGTGCTCGTGGCGACCGCCGAGGAACGCACCCGGTACGGCCGCAGCGGCGTCTACGACGTGAGCGTGCGGCGCGGCGAGGAAGTGATCGCGGAGTTCCGCGGGCGCAGCCGCAGCGTCCGGGACTCGACGAAGGACACGACGGCGGATCCGGCTGCGGACGGAACGCCGGGCACGACGAAGGAGTCGCGATGAGCAGCCAACCGACGACCGGCGGACCCACGGCCACCGCGGCCCCTGCCTCCCGTCTCGGGGCACCCCTCCCCCAGGACCTGCGGGACGACGGCGAGCGTCTGACCGGCGAGCAGCTGCGCGCGCTCCAGCTCGACCGTCTGCGCGCGACCTTGCGGCACGCCTACGAGAACGTGGAGCTGTACCGGAAGAAGTTCGACGCGGCCGGGGTGAAGCCCGACGACTGCCGCAGCCTGGCGGACCTGTCCCGGTTCCCCTTCACCACCAAGGCCGACCTGCGGGACACCTACCCCTTCGGCATGTTCGCCGTCCCCATGTCCGAGGTGCGGCGCGTCCACGCCTCCAGCGGCACCACCGGCCGCCCGACCGTCGTCGGTTACACGGAAAACGACCTGTCCATGTGGGCGGACGTCATCGCCCGCTCGATCCGGGCCGCCGGCGGCCGCCCGGGACACAAGGTCCACATCTCGTACGGCTACGGCCTGTTCACCGGCGGTCTGGGCGCGCACTACGGCGCCGAACGCGCCGGATGCACCGTGATCCCCGCGTCCGGAGGCATGACGGCCCGGCAGGTGCAGATCATCCAGGACTTCCGGCCCGAGATCATCATGGTGACACCGTCGTACATGCTCACCCTGCTCGACGAGTTCGAGCGGCAGGGCATCGACCCGCGCACCAGCTCCCTCCAGGTGGGCATCTTCGGCGCCGAGCCGTGGACCGAGGAGATGCGCCGCGAGATCGAGGAGCGCATGGACATCCACGCCGTCGACATCTACGGCCTGTCCGAGGTGATCGGCCCGGGCGTGGCGCAGGAGTGCGTGGAGACCAAGGACGGGCTGCACGTGTGGGAGGACCACTTCTACCCCGAGGTGGTCGACCCGCTCACGGACGCGGTGCTGGGCGAGGGCGAGGAGGGAGAGGTCGTCTTCACCTCGCTCACCAAGGAGGCACTCCCCGTCATCCGGTACCGCACCCGTGATCTGTCCCGGCTGCTGCCCGGGACCGCCCGGCCCGCCTTCCGCCGGATGCAGAAAGTCACCGGCCGCTGCGACGACATGATCATCCTGCGCGGGGTGAACGTCTTCCCCACCCAGATCGAGGAGATCGTGCTGCGCACCCCCGGTGTGGCGCCGCACTTCCAGATCCAGCTCACCGAGCGCGGGCGCATGGACCACATGGTCGTCCGGGTCGAGGCCCGCCCGGACGCCGGTCCCGAGCAGCGCGAGGCCGCCGCGCGGGCGATCGGCCAGGGGGTGAAGGACGGTGTCGGCATCACCGTCGAGGTGGCCGTCGTCGACCCCGAGACGCTGGAGCGTTCGGTCGGCAAGCTGCGCCGGGTGAAGGATCTCCGCCGGTCGTGACCGTGCGTCCGGCGCGGGACGCCGGCCGTCGGCCCGCGCCGGGCGAAACGTGAGTACGGACACAGCGGTTCGCCCTGCGTACTGGTGTGCACGGAGACACGGATGGGCAATGAATGCATGATCGGGGGAGGTTTGTGTCCGTCCTGAGGGGAAAGCCCGTGCGAGTGTGTGTGATCGGTGCCGGTCTGTCGGGGCTGGCGGTGGCCCGTGCCCTCAACGACCGCGGTATCGAGTTCTTCTGCCTGGAGAAGGCTCCCGACGTCGGAGGGATCTGGCGTCAGCCGCAGGCGGGAGAGCGGGGCCCGGGTTATCTGTCACTGCACCTCAACACGGCCAAGCAGCTGACCTGTTACGCCGACTTCCCGATGCCGTCGTC
Source organism: Streptomyces flaveolus (assembly GCF_044765825.1). Lineage (NCBI taxonomy): Bacteria > Bacillati > Actinomycetota > Actinomycetes > Kitasatosporales > Streptomycetaceae > Streptomyces > Streptomyces flaveolus. The sequence goes on from NZ_JBIWKU010000002.1 coordinate 726,277, forward strand.
GTACCCCCTCTATCCGCGGCACAGCGATGTCGCCGCCTATCTGCGGGCGTTCGCCGAGTGGGCCGGGGTGCTGGACCGTGTCGAGCTGCGCACCGAGGTGGTCTCGGTACGCCAGGACGCGGACGGCAGATGGACGGTCGTCAGCCGGGACGCGGACGGCGAGGTGACGTCGAGGCGGTTCGAGCATGTGATCGTCGCCTCGGGGCACCACAGCGAGCCCGCCCTGCCCGACCCCCTTCCGCCGGGCGCGGACTCCTTCGGCGGAACGATCCTGCACTCCCTCGACTACCGCGACGGCAGCGACTTCGCCGGCCAGCGCACCGTCGTGGTCGGCCTGGGAGCGTCGGCGGTGGACATCGCGGCGGACCTCTCCCGGCACGCCGCGCAGACCGTGCTGTCGGTGCGCCGGGGACTGCACATCGTGCCCAAGCAGCTCTTCGGGATGTCCGTCGACGAGATCGCCGACGCGCCCTGGTGGTCCGCCATGTCCTTCGCCGAGCAGCGCCGCTTCGTGGAGCAGGCCCTGCTCGTCGCGCGGGGCAGGCTCGCCGACTACGGTCTCCCCGAGCCTGACCATCCCGTCTTCTCCTCGGCCGTGACCCTCTCGGACGAGATCCTCAGCCGGATCCGGCACGGCGCGGTGACCCCGAAGCCGGCGATCGACTCCTTCGACGGCGGCCGGGTCGTCTTCACCGACGGCACCGCCGTGGAGGCGGACACGGTCGTCTACTGCACCGGCTTCCACATGACCTTCCCCTTCCTGCCCGCGGGCTGCCCGCTGGGGCCGGACGGCGCGGTGGAGCTGTACCGGCGGGTCGTCCCGGCCGGCCGGCCCGGTCTGTACTTCGTCGGCCTGGTACGGCCCGTGGGCGCGATCACCCGGCTCGTGGAGGCCCAGGCGCAGTGGGTGACGCGGATCATCGACGGCGAGGCCGCGCTGCCCGGGGCGGACGAGATGCGCGAGGAGATCGGCGCGTACCTCGACGGGATCGCCCAGCGCTACGGCAGGACCCGGGGCGCCTCGATCCAGGTCGACGTGGGCCCCTACCTGAGCGAGTTCCGCGAGACGCTCAACGTGTAGCCGCCGCGCGCGCCCACGCGCCCCGTCCACGCCCAGGGCCCCCGGTGACGTCCACCGAGGGGCCCTCGGCCCTGTTGAGCGCTTCGCTCAGCGCACCGCCACCGGGTCCCGCACCTCCCGGACGGCCGGCGGCCTGACCGCGTACGCCTCCGAGGAGAGGTACGCCGTCACCCGCGGCGCGCGGTCCTGCTGGTGGGCCAGCGCCAGGTAGGCGATCAGGCCCACGCCGTGCTCCGGCCGGCGCCCGGTCACGGCGGCCAGGGCCCGGCCGAGCACGGGGCTGCCCACGCCGTACCGGGACAGCACGCTCACGCCCCGCGCGAGGGCCTCCCCGTCGTGCCGGGCGTAGTCCCGGACGGGGATGTGGAGGGTGAAGCCGCTCGGCCGTGCCGTGCCGGTGTCGGTGAAGGAGTGGCACGTCAGGCCGGGCCGCCCGTCGAGCCGCGCCACCCGGGTGGCGGCGCCCGCGGCCGTGAGGAAGAAGTCCTCGATCGCGGCGGGGTGGGGGCTCGGGTCCATCCGGGACAGCCGTCCGGCCCGGCCCGCCGTCAGGTCGTCGTGCCGCAGGTAGACCTTCACCCGGGGCTCCTCCCAGTCCCCCAGGTCGAGCGCGACGAACGGATACCCGTCGGCGGCGGGGAGCGTGGCGAAGGCCCGCCGGTGCCCCAGCCGGTGCAGGGCCTCGCGCACCGTCTCCACGGTGCGTTCCGGCCCGGAGGCGGCCGGGTTCAGGTACACCTTGACCTTGGGCACACCGCCGGGCCGCAGTTCCAGCGCGCACCACAGGGCCAGGGGGCCCTGCGGGGAGCGCGGCAGGAACAGGTCCCGGACCGCGTCGAGCGGGCCGGTGGTGAAGTTCCAGCGTTTCGCCATCGCCCGCACCGTCTCGAGCCCGACCCGACCGTTGTGAGCCAGGCTGTCTGCGCCGCAGCCTGGTTCCAGGAGCACCCGCAGTGCGGGGGCCGCGCCCGGCTGGAAGGAGAGGGAGAACTCCACCGGGGTGTGGTCGTCGGACAGGAAGGTGCGGTTGGGGGGCGGCAACGCCAGCGACCGGTCGCTCTGCGCTCCCAGAGCGTCCGTCAGGACGCGCGCGTAGGTGTCGACGTCGGTCCCGGACAGGCCCGCGACCGCGCCGAGTCTTCGCAACTGACCGCTCGTGAAGGCGCCGAGAGTGCTCGGCGGCCCGCCACCCGTGAACTCCCCCGTCACCGGCCTGACCCTCGTCGCAGGCGCACAAAACGATACCCGCCCGTTCGGGCGGGTATCGGGGAGACCGGCGGCGGGGAAGCGGCGTTCGTGGATATGTGGTCCACGACACCTCCTTCTACTCGTGAGCAACGTTGAGCCGCGTGCTCACTACCCGTGCCGTTGAACGTTTATGCGAAAGCGGCAGGTTGTGGAGATGTTGCGGATATCACCGGGTGAGCCAGTTGAGGAACTGGCTCCACATGCCTCCTCGTTCGGGCGTGCGCGCCGGTACGGCCGTGACCTCCTGCGCTGCTGCCCCGGGACCGCTCCGGACGTCGGAGCGCCTGCCCGACTGCGCCGGGGTGAAGCGGGCCGGGAGGGTGGCGAGGGCACGGTTGAAGGGGCCCGGCCGCCAGGTCAGGCTGTCCTCGGGGACGGCGAGTTCGACGTCGGGCAGCTCGTTGAACAGGTTCTCGATGGCGGTGACGGTGATGTGCCGGGCCGGTTCCTTGGAGGGACAGGCGTGCGGGCCCGCGCTCCACGCCAGGTGGGCGCGGTTGCTGCCGGCCTGCCGGGCGGCCCGGAGAGCGGGTCCGGTGTTGGCCGCGGCGAAGCTGACCAGTACCAGGTCGCCCGACTGCAGTGGCTGCCCCGCGAGTTCGACGTCACCGGCCGGGTAGTGCGGTGCGTAGTTCGACATGGGAGGGTTCTCCCACAGCGTGTCGTCCAGGGCCTCGTCGATGAGACCGCCCTCACGCGCGTACCGGTCGTGGGTGAGCAGCCGGTGCAGGGTGTTCCCGATGAGGTTGCGCAGCGGTTCCGCGCCGGCCCCCAGCAGCAGCGCGAGCTGGTGGACCATCTCCTCGTCGGTGAGACCGGCCTGATGCTGCATCAGCCAGGAGGTGACGTCGTCACCCGGCTTGCCCCGCTTGAGCGCGACGAGTTCGCCGACGGCCTGGAACAGCACCTCGGTGGCCTTCTCCGCGTTGACCCCGTCGAACATGCCGGAGATGCCGAACAGCACCCGGTCGCCGATGTCGGCGGGGCAGCCGAAGAGTTCGTTGAACACGAACAGCGGCAGCTGCTTGGCGTAGTCGCCGAGCAGGTCGGCGGAACCGCGGGCGGCGAACTGGGAGATGAGGTAGCCGGAGATCTGCTCGGTGCTCCGGGTCAGCCGCCGGGTGTCCACGCGCGCCATGCTGTCGGTGACGGCCTGCCGAAGCCGCAGGTGGTCGGCCCCGTCGGAGAACATGCAGTTGTTCCGGTAGGCGAGCAGCGGGACCACCGGGCTGTCCGGGGCGACCTTGCCCTCGTTGAAGGCCCGCCAGCGGCGCGCGTCCTTGCGGAAGGTCCCGGAATCCTGCAGCAGTTGCAGGGCCGCGGCGTAGTCGGTGACCAGCGTCGCCTCCACGCCCGGCGCGAGTTCGACGGGTGCGGCGGGCCCGTAGTGGCGCAGGTAGTCGTAGTACGCCTGGGGGGCGGCGGCGAACTCCGGCCCGTACAGCGGCACCCGGCCGCCGGAGCCGTGGGCAGGGCACCCGGGCGGGGGCACCGGGACCGTGTCGTGAGCGTCCATGTTGCTCTCAGTTCCTAGCGGGTGTGGTCCAGCAAGTAGCGGACCAGAGTGGTCAGTGCGGCGGCCGAGGACCTCTCGTCGCGGGCGTCGCAGGTGACGACGGGGGTGTCGTCGAGCAGGTCCAGGGCCTCGCGCAGTGCCGCCTCGTCGCGCAGCGGGGCGCCGTCGAAGTGGTTGACGGCGATGGCGTACTCGAGTCCGTACTGCTCGATGAGGTCGATCACCGGGAAGGAGTCCGCCAGCCGTTCGGGGTCGACCAGCACCAGGGCGCCGAGCGCGCCGCGGGCCATGTCCTCCCACATCTGGACGAAGCGCTGCTGGCCGGGGGTGCCGAAGAGGTAGAGCACGACGCGGTCGCTGATGGTCAGACGGCCGAAGTCCATGGCGACCGTGGTGGTGGTCTTGCCCTGGACCCCCTTGAGGTCGTCGACCGACTCGGCGGCCTGCGTCATCGTCTCCTCGGTGGACAGGGGCTCGATCTCGGAGATGGACCCGATGAGGGTGGTCTTGCCGACGGCGAAGTGCCCGACGACGAGGATCTTGACCGCGGTCTGGGTCGCTCCGCCGCGGACGTAGGCCTGCTCATCCAAACTTGGCGCGGAGACCATTGAGCACCTCCTCCAGGATCTCCTTGTCCGCGAGGCGGGCGCGGGCCACCGGCGGGCGGGTCATGAGATAGCCGCCTTCCATGAGGGAGGCCAGCAGGATCCGCACCACGCCCAGCGGCAGGTGGCTGTGCCCGGCGATCTCGGCGACCGAGAGGTAGCCGGCGGAACACAGGTCCAGCAGGCTCTGCTCCTCGGGGGACAGCCGGGTCGGCCGCTGCGCGTGGTCGGCGGACGCGGTGACCAGGGTGATGAGGGAGAGCTGCTCGTCGTCGGGCAGGCCGCGGCCCTTGGTGATGACGTACGGCCGTACTAATTCCGCGGCTTCCGGCTGCCAGCCGTCGTGGCCGGTCATGAGTGGGCGCCGAGGTTCTCGCGCGGCGGTGTCGTCAGGCGCTTGCCGAGCTGGGCGACGAGCTGCTGCATGCGGAAGGTGATGTCCGCCATGTCGACCTCGGGCGAGGCGGAGACGCCGAGGTAGGCGCCCTCGCCGGCGGAGATCAGGAACACCCAGCCGCCGTCGAACTCGACCAGGGTCTGCCGCCACGCCTGGTGCGGGTCCTCACAGAAGAAGGCGAGCGTCCGGCTGAGCGACTGCACGCCGCTCATCGCGGCGGCGACCCGGTCCGCGTCGTCCTTGTCGAAGTCCTGCGTCCGGGCCATCAACAGACCGTCGGCGGATATCAGGACCGCGTGCAGGGCCCCGGGAATCTCCAGGGCGCTGTCGAGCATCCATGACAGATCGTCGTTCACGAGACTCCATGTCCTTCGCTGCTTGCACCAGGTGTTCTGCTCGTCCGGTCCGGGTCCTGCGACCGGCTGACGCGGCCGGACTGCGTGCCCCGCTGGAAGGCACCCATGATCTGTGCCTGTTCGGATTCGGAGCGGCCGGCGGGGCGCGGGGCCGGGGTGTTGCCGGGCACGATGGCCATCGGCCGCTTGCGGCGTCGCCGGGGAAGGCCGTCACTGGTCTGGGACGAGGTGAGCGAGGCTTCCGGCCCGCCGTCCAGGACCGGCCGGGCCGTGCCCGGGGCGGCCGGGGCCGGGGTCTTCTTCTCCGGCATGGCGGTGAGCAGTTCGTGCGGCAGCAGGACGACCGCGCGCACGCCGCCGTAGGGGGAGGAGGAGTCCACCGACACCTCGAAGCCGAAGCGCTCGCACAGCAGGCCGATGACCGCGAAGCCGAACTGCGGGGGGTTGCCCAGCCCCGCCACGCCCGAGGCGCGCTCGCTGGAGAGCAGCTTCTCGGCGCGGGTGCGTTCCTCGTCGCTCATGCCGACACCGGCGTCGTCGACGACGACGCAGATGCCCTTGGGCACGGTGCGGATGTTGATCTCGACGACGGTGTCCGGGCTGGAGTAGCTGGTTGCGTTGTCGAGGAGCTCGGCGAGGGCCAGGGCGACGGGCTCGACGGCCCGGCTGGTGATGCCGAAATCGACCTGGGAGAGGATCTCCACCCGCCGGAAGTGCCGGATCCGGCCCTGGGCGCTGCGGACGACGTCGTAGACGGAGGCGGTGTCGCGCCGGCCGCCCAGCCAGCCGTCGCACAGCACGGCGATGGACTGGGCGCGCCGGCCGAACTGCGAGTTGGTGTGGTCGATCTCCAGCAGGTCCTGCAGCAGGGCGGAGTCGCCGTACTTGGTCTGGAGCCGGGTGAGGACCAGCTGCTGTTCGGCGGCCAGGCCCTGAAGGGTGCGCATGGCGGACTTCAGGACGGTCTTCGTCTCGTCCTCGGCCTGTTCCTGAGCCGCCCGCACGGACTTCCCGTAATCGTTCTCCAGCTCCGTGTAGTGGTCTTTCAGGCCCCGCACTTCCTGCCGCAACGCTCGGGCAGCCCTGCGCTGACGGCTGATGAGCACGGCGGCGGCGACGAGGGCGACGAGGAGGACCCACACCAGTGGGTTCCCTGTGTATTCCGTCATAAGACTCTCTTCAGGCGACTGACGGCTTGCTGAATTCCCGTCCGTGCGGGCGGCCCGGCGGACCGCACGCGCCGGGTTGCTGCGCGGGCCGTCCCTGAAGTCGGGGATGCCGTCTTTCACCCATCCGCCCGCTCCGCAAACGCGGTGATCGTATCATCGTCGGATCTTGTGAATTTACGTCAAGAAGTGTGCGTGCAGGACCTGTTGGAGACCGACAACGATCATGTCGTACGCGGTGGGTACAGTCGGCCGCGTGACAGATGCACAGGACACCTTCCGGCGGAGCGTCCCGCCGGTCCCGGGCGGTACGGCGTGACGCCGGAGGTCATGGCGGCGGTGTTCGCCGCGGGCGTCGGGGCCGGGGCGGTCAACAGCGTCGTCGGCTCGGGGACGCTGATCACGTTCCCCGTCCTGCTGGCCGCGGGCCTGCCGCCCGTCACCGCGACGGTGTCCAACGCCCTCGGTCTCATCCCCGGTTCGGTCAGCGGGGCCATCGGCTACCGCGAGGAGCTGCGCGGCCAGCGCGGGCGCGTCCTGAGGCTGAGTGCCGGCGCCCTGCTCGGGGGTCTCGCGGGAGCCACGCTGCTGCTGTCCCTGCCCGCCGACGCGTTCGAGACGATCGTGCCCGTCCTGGTCGGACTCGCCCTCGTGCTGGTCGCGTTCCAGCCCCGGCTCTCCGCCCTGGTGCGCCGGCGCCGCGAACGGACGGGTGAGGTCGCCCGCCGCGACGGCGGCCCGCTGCTGTTCGCCGGTCTGACGCTGGCCAGCGTCTACGGCGGCTACTTCGCCGCCGCGCAGGGGATCATCTACCTGTCCCTGATGGGCATGCTCCTCGACGAGCCCCTGCAGCGCCTGAACGCCGTGAAGAACGTCCTGGCGGCCGTCGTCAACACCGTCGCCGCGCTCTTCTTCCTCTTCGCGGCGGAGTTCGACTGGACGGCCGTCGTGCTCATCGCGGCCGGTTCCGGGCTCGGCGGTTTCCTCGGGGCCAAGGTGGGCCGCCGCTTCAGCCCCGCGGTCCTGCGGGCCGCCGTCGTGACCATCGGCACCGTCGCGCTCGTCCAGCTGCTGCTGCGCTGACCGGCGCCGCCCTGCCTCACGCCCGCAGATACGCGAGGACCGCCAGCACCCTGCGGTGGGTCTCGTCGGCCGGGGGCAGGTCCAGCTTGGTGAGGATGTTGCCGATGTGCTTGCCCACGGCCGCCTCGGACACCACCAGTTCGCGGGCGACAGCGCCGTTGGACTTGCCCTGTGCGATCAGCGCCAGCACCTCCCGCTCGCGCGGGGTGAGCCGCTCCAGCGGATCCCGGCGGCGGCGCAGCAACTGCCGTACGACCTCGGGGTCGACGACCGTGCCGCCGGAGGCGACCTCGGACAGGGCCTCGACGAACTCCTCGACCTGGCCGACCCGGTCCTTCAGCAGATAGCCGACGCCCGTCCCGTCGCCGGAGTCCAGCAGTTCGGCGGCGTAGGCGCGCTGCACGTACTGGCTGAGGACCAGCACCGGCAGCGTGGGCCGCTTCTCCCGCAGCCGCACCGCGGCGTGCAGGCCCTCGTCCTGGAAGCCGGGGGGCATGCGGACGTCCGTGACGACGGCGTCGGGGGCGTGCTCCTCGACCGCGGCGACGAGTGCCTCGGCGTCACCGACCGCCGCGACGACCTGGTGCCCGCAGCGGTCGAGCAGGGCGATGAGCCCGTCCCGCAGCAGCACACTGTCCTCGGCCAGCACTACGCGCAGCGCTCGGTCCACTCGCACGGCATCTCCACACGCAACAGGGTCGGTCCGCCCGGCGGGCTGGACAGGGAGAGTCTGCCATCGAGCACCGACACCCGGTCGGCGAGCCCGGTCAGCCCACTGCCCTCCCCCGCCCGGGCACCGCCCCGCCCGTCGTCCCCTATGTCGAGGAGCAGCCGCCCGCCGCGGTGCCGGCCGCGCACCTCCGCCCGGCTCGCCCCACTGTGCCGGGCGACGTTGGCGAGGGCCTCGCACACCACGAAGTAGGCCGCCGCCTCCACGGCCTGCGGCAGCCGTCCGGGCAGCTCCAGGTCCACGTCGACCGGGACGGCGGAGCGGTCGGCGGCGTCGGCGACGGCGGCTTCGAGACCGTAGTCGGCGAGGACCTTGGGGTGGATGCCGTGGATGAGTTCGCGCAGCTCCTCCAGGGCCCGTCCCGCCTCCCCGTGGGCCTTGGCGAGCTGATCCGCGAGCGGGCCGGGCGGGACGTCCAGGCGGGCGAGGCCGAGGGTCATCGTCAGCGCGACCAGACGTTGCTGCGCCCCGTCGTGCAGGTCGCGTTCGATGCGGCGGCGCTCCGCCTCGAAGGCGTCCACCAACCGCACGCGGGAACGGGTCAGTTCGACCACCTTGGCGTCCGGGCCGCCGCCGCGCGGGGCGATCAGCAGCCGGGTCAGCTCGGCCCGGGCGCCCGCCGCCGCGGCCAGGACGTAGGCGCCCAGGGCCAGCAGGAGCAGCCCGAGCAGAGCGAAGCCGCAGGCGGCCGGCCAGGTGGTGACCGTCCACTGCTTGAGCACCTTCGCCTCCTCGCCGTCGCCGATCGTGGCCATGACCAGCGGGGTCGACGCCATGGACAGGGGGAAGAGCAGGGCGACGGTGAGCACGAGGGCGTCCAGGGGCCACAGCAGTACCGCGAACAGCAGGGCGTGGCCGAGCTCCTGCCAGGTCGCCTGCTCCCGCAGCCGCGTCGTCAGCCACGCCCACGGTCCCCTGCCCGCGCCCGTGCTGTGCGGGTCCGGCGCGGGTCCGGCGTCGACCAGGCGCAGCCGACGGCGCTCGACGCGGGCCACGGGGAGGCCGGCGAGGGCGGTCAGGAGCAGCAGCGGCAGGCCCACCAGCACGAGGGAGAGGACGGTGCCGAGCACCGCCGTGGTCACGATGCCCACGAGAGCGGCGACGCCCGCCGGCACACCGGTGAGCAGGTACCCGGCCGCGCGCCACGGCCACGGGGACAGCAGGAAGCCGGGCCGGGACATGGCCTGCCACACGTTGCGAGGATGCATGCGGCTCACGGTAGGAGGTCCGCCCGGGCGGCGGCCATCGGTCCAGGGGGTGGAGCGGGGGTAGTGCCTGCCCCACCCCGGTCCCGCCCCACCACGCTTCCCGCCCCAAGTCCCTCGCCATAAGGGCGCGTTATGGAAAGCCGGTAGTGGTGCTGCCGGAGTCCCGGCCGACATGCTGGGCCGTCCCCACACATCTCACGCGCCGCGGCGCGTGTCGTCGGAATCGAGGAGCCTTGCGCATCACCAGACTCGTCCCCGCCGTGCTGACTGTCCTGCTGTCCGTCCTCGCCCTCGCGCCGAGCGCCTCCGCCGCGGAGCAGCGGCCCGGCGCCGGCGGGCCCCAGCCGATCATCGGCGGCGGCTACGCGCAGAACGCCCCCTGGGCGGCCCGGCTGTTCTCCAACGGCGCCGAGACCTGCACCTCGACCATCATCTCCCCCAACTGGATCCTGACCGCCAAGCACTGCGTCGGCGGCGGTGGACTGGCCTTCCGCATCGGCAGCCTCGACCAGCGGTCCGGCGGCACGGTGGCGAACGGTGTGCAGACCACCACCCACCCCTCGGCCGACCTGGCGCTGGTCCGGCTGGACCGTTCCGTCTCCGCCTCCTACGCGCGGCTCGGACAGCCGGGCACCGTGCGGGTGGGCCAGACCGTGCAGGTCTACGGCTGGGGCGCCACCTCCCGGTGCGGCTCGGAGATCAACTGCCAGTCCCCGTACCTGAAGGTCGCCGACGTCAGCGTGACCAACGGCTGTTACGACGCCCACTACGGTTCGGCGATCTGCGCGCGCCCCGTCGACGGCATCACCGCGGGCGGCGACTCCGGCGGCCCGATGATGGCGGGCGGCGTCCAGGTCGGCGTCGCCTCGACCAGCGACCGGCAGACCACGACGGCGTACACGAACGTGACCGCCTACCGCTCGTGGATCCAGTCCGTGGCGGGCGTCTGACCTCTCCCCCGCCCGTTCCCGTTCCGCGCCCGCCCTCGTCGCACCCGGGGCGGGCGCGGCCGCGTCCACGAACCGGACTCCCCGGCAGGAGCATGGTGGATGCATCTACCGTGCACGGGTGAACGACGGCGTCGCGAGTGGAGGAGCTCCTGTATGGCCGGGCAGACAGCGCGATCCCAGGTGAACGGTCCCGAGGCGGCCGTGCTCCTCCTCGAGGACGTGAGCGTACGCCGCCACACGACGGACCAGCTGATCCTCGACGGGATCGACTGGACGGTCCGGCCGGGAGAGCACTGGGCGCTGCTGGGGGCCAACGGGGCCGGGAAGACCACCCTGCTGCGGCTGCTCGGCGCCCTGATGCACCCGACGACCGGAAGCGTGGAGGTGCTGGGCAGCCGGCTCGGCCGGGTGGACGTGCGGGAGCTGAGGGCCCGCATCGGCCACGTCACCTCGGCCCAGCGGGTGCCGCAGGACCTCAGCGCCCACACGGTCGTGCTCACCGGGCACAGCGGCACGGTGCAGCCGTTGTGGCGGACGTACGACGACGAGGTCCGGCTCCGCGCCCGCGACCTGCTGACGGAGCTGGGCATCAAGGAGCTGGCGGACCGGCCGTACGGCGTCTGCTCCGGCGGGCAGCGGGCGCGCGTCCTGATCGCCCGGGCGCTGATGGCCGATCCGGCGCTGCTGCTCCTGGACGAGCCGTTCAACGCGCTGGACCTGCCCTCCCGCGAGGACCTCGTGGAGGCCATGCACCAGCTGGCCGAGGGGCGCCCGCACCTGGCCACCGTGACGGTCACCCATCATCTGGAGGAGCTGTTCCCGGCGGTCAGCCACGCCCTGCTGCTGCGGGAGGGCCGGATCCTGTCCCGGGGGCCGGTGTGTGACGTGCTGACCGATTCCCTGCTGACCACCTGCTTCGGCCGCGACATCACGGTCACCCGGCGCGACGGCCGCTGGTCGGCTTATTCGGGCCCGCGGACCCACGCCGAGAACCGGACGCGTCGCTAGTCGCGGAAGCACGACGTGTTTCCGCAGCATGGCGCACCGGCGAACGGGTCGTTGCAGTGACGGGGGATCGGGCCGAGGGGCCTTGACCCCGTTTCCGAGGCGTCGATAACGTCCGGCGCATGCGGACATCCCGGCAGCTCCAGAAGAGGCGGGCCATCGATCTGATGCGCGTCGCCACCGCGGTGTGTAGCTGAGCTCCACCGCCCCACTGCCCGCCGTCCGTATGCGTTCTCACCGCATCGGCGTCCCGCCCTCCTCCCCCAGGGCGCTTTCTCTCTGTGAAGGCCATGATGACCCCTCGCACACCCCTGCCCGGATTCCGGCGGCCGAGCGCCCTCGCCGCGCTGACGCTGACCGTCTCCCTCGCCCTCGCCTCCTGCGTGAACCCGCCGCAGACCACCGCAAGCAGCAAGGACGTCTCCGGCGAGGCGATCCCGGCCGCGGTGTCCCGTGACACCACGCTCACGGTCGGCGCACCGGACCTCAAGGTGGCACTCGAACTGTCGGGACAGATCGACAAGCTGCCCTTCAAGGTGAAGTGGGCCAACACCAGCGGCGGCCCCCAGTGCTCCGAGGCGTTCCGTGCCGACGCCCTGGACATCTGCTCGGCGGCGGACATCCCGTCGATCAACGCCCACTGGACGGGCCTCGACACCAAGCTGGTGGCGGCGAAGTTCCGCGAGGACCCGGTCAAGAACCCGATCTACGAACTCGGCATCGCACCCGGCGCCGGTATCCGCACGCTCGCGGACCTGCGCGGAAAGAAGATCGCCTACAGTCCGGGACAGGCCCAGGGCGCGCTGGTCCTGCGCATCCTGCAGAAGGCGGGCCTCGGCCGGCAGGACGTCGAACTCGTCGAACTCGCCAGCACCGGCGACGTCTATCCCACGGCCCTCGGCAACCGGCAGGTGGACGCCGCCCCCATCGCGGACGTCAACATCAAGCGCTACCTGTCCCGTTACGGCAAGGAGGGCGCCACGACCGTCAAGCACGGACTCCGGGACGACCCGACGCATCTGTGGGCCCTCACCGAGTCCGTCGCCGACCCGCAGAAGTCGGCTGCGGTCAGGGAACTCGTCACGTTCTGGGCGCGGGCCCAGATCTGGGTCGACACCCATCCCGAGGAGTGGGTCGCGGGCTACTACGTCAAGGACCAGGGCCTGAGCCGTGAGGACGGCGCGTACCTGGTGCGGCGGGCCGGCCACCCGGACATCCCCGCGGACTGGACCGACGCCATCCGCCGTCAGCAGCAGACCATCGACCTGCTGGCCAAGGAGCAGGACCGCGAGCCCTTCAAGGCGGACCTCCTCTTCGACCGCCGCTACGAGCGGGTGGCCGCCGACGCGGTCGCCGGCGTGGCCCGCACCGACGAAGGGACACCGTCATGAGCACCACGGCCCTCGACAAGAAGGCACCGCAGGCGGCGACCGCCCCCGCGGCCACCGTCCCGCGCCGGCCGCGCCGCAGGCGCCTGGGTCCCGGCCGGCCGGTGCCCTACGGGTGGGTGATCGGCCCGGCGCTGCTGCTCGCACTCTGGGCGGCGGGCACCGGCCTCGGCCTCATCGACGTCCGCAGCCTGCCCGCGCCGTGGACCATCGCGGGCACCGCCGGCGACCTGATCGACAGCGGCAAGCTCCCCTCCCACCTGGCCACCTCCGCCCAGCGGGCCCTCCTCGGGCTTCTCTTCGGCGTGGTGAGCGGGTTGCTGCTCGCCCTCGTGGCCGGGCTCAGCAGGTTCGGCGAGGCCGTGATCGACGGGCCGGTGCAGATCAAGCGGGCCATCCCCTCGCTGGCGTTGATACCGCTGCTGATCCTCTGGTTCGGCATCGGCGAGACGATGAAGGTCGTCACGATCGCGCTCGGCGTGTTCGTGCCGGTGTACATCCACACGCACAACGGGCTGCGCACCATCGACAGCCGCTACGCCGAACTCGCCGAGACCGTGCGGCTGGGCCGGCTCGCCTTCGTGCGCCACGTCGTCCTGCCCGGCGCCCTGCCCGGGTTCCTGCTCGGCATGCGCTTCGCGGTGACCGCCGCGTGGCTCGCCCTGGTCGTCGTGGAACAGGTCAACGCCACCAGCGGCATCGGCTACATGATGGAGCTCGCGCGGACGTACGGACAGACCGACGTGATCATCGTCGGGCTCGTCGTGTACGGCCTGCTCGGCCTCCTCTCCGATGCCTTCGTACGACTCGTGGAGAGGAGGGCCCTGTCATGGCGACGCACCCTGGCGGGCTGAACCGGACCGAGGGCCGCACGGCGGTCCGCATCGAGAACCTGGTGCGTTCCTTCGGCGAACGCCGCGTGCTGGACGGGCTCGACCTGTCCATCGCGCCGGGCGAGTTCGTGGCGCTGCTCGGCCGCAGCGGCTCCGGCAAGAGCACCCTGCTGAAGGCACTGGCCGGGCTGGACCACGAGGTGGCGGGCAGCGGCGGCCTCACCCGGCCGGACCATGTCTCCGTCGTCTTCCAGGACGCCCGGCTGCTGCCCTGGAAGCGGCTGCTCGACAATGTCGTCCTCGGCCTGGACGGGCCCTTCGCCGAGGCGCGGGGCAGGGACGCCCTCGCCGAGGTGGGGCTCGCGGGGCGCGAACGCGCGTGGCCGGTGGAGCTGTCCGGCGGCGAGCAGCAGCGGGTCTCGCTGGCGCGCTCCCTCGTACGCGAGCCGCAACTGCTGCTGGCGGACGAGCCGTTCGGCGCCCTGGACGCGCTGACCCGGATCAGGATGCACACCCTGCTGCGGCGCCTGTGCGAGCGGCACCGGCCGGCCGTACTCCTCGTCACCCACGACGTCGACGAGGCCATCGCGCTCGCGGACCGGGTCGTGGTGCTGGACCGCGGCCGGATCGCGGCCGACCTGTCCGTGGATCTCCCGGCGCCGCGCCGCCACGGCAGTACCGAGTACGCGGCCCTGCGCGGCCGGCTGCTCACCCGGCTGGGAGTGGACGTCGAGGAGGAGAGCGCGGCATGAGCGCCCGGAAACTGCATCTGAACCTGTTCGTCTACCCGGGCGGCCACCACGAGGCCGCCTGGCGTCACCACGGCACCGACCCCGGGCGGCTGCTGGACATCCGCTTCTACCAGGAGCTCGCCCGCCGGGCCGAACGGGCCGCGTTCGACGCCGTCTTCTTCGCGGACGGCCCCTCCCTGGCCGACAACGTGCGCTACGCCAGCCGCTTCCGGCTGGAGCCGTTCACCTGGCTGTCGGCCGTCGCCGCGGCCACCGAGCGCATCGGGCTGATCGCCACCGCCTCGACCACCTACTTCGAGCCCTACAACCTGGCCCGTCTCTTCTCGTCGCTGGACCACCTCAGCGGGGGCCGGGCCGGCTGGAACATCGTCACCACCGGCGCCCCGCAGGCGGCCGGGAACTTCGGCCTCGACGAGCACCCGGTCCACGCCGAACGGTACGACCGCGCACGGGAGTTCGTGGACGTGGTGACGAAGCTGTGGGACAGCTGGGAGGACGAGGCCCTGGTCGCCGACCAGAGGACCGGTCTGTTCGCCGACACCGACCGCATCCACGAGATCAACCACACGGGCCGCCATCTGAAGGTCCGCGGACCGCTGAACCTCCCCCGCTCCCCGCAGGGCCGCCCGGTCCAGGTCCAGGCCGGCTCCTCCGCGGACGGCCGCTCCTTCGCCGCCGCGTACGCCGAGGCGGTGTTCACGGCCCATCAGACGCTGTGCAGCGGACAGGAGTTCTATGCCGATCTCAAGGCGCGGGCGGCGGCGCTCGGCCGTGACCCGGCCCAGGTGATCGTCCTGCCCGGCATCAGCCCCTTCATCGGCTCGACCGAGGCGGAGGCCCGCGCCCTGCACGAGGAGTTCAACGAACTGACGCAGCCCGCGTACTCGCTCCAGTTGTTGCAGCGGCTGCTGGGCCTCGAGCTGAGCGAGGACCAACTGGACGGTCCCGTGCCCCGCCGGCTCATCGAGACCCGGGGCGAACGCGGCAACGGCAGCCGGTTCCGACTCGTCCTGGACATCGTCGACCGCGAGCAGCCGACGGTCCGTCAGCTCCTGCACCGTCTCGCGGGTGCCCGCGGGCACCGCGTGGTCGCCGGGACGCCGGAGCAGGTCGCCGACGAGATCCAGGAGTGGTTCGAGAACGGAGCGGCCGACGGCTTCAACATCATGCCGCCCTGGCAGCCCGGCGGCTTCGACCTCTTCGCCGACCAGGTGGTGCCGGTCCTGCGGGCGCGCGGGCTGTTCCGCACCGCGTACGAGGGCACGACGCTGCGGGAGCACTACGGTCTGCCGCGCCCCGCCGCCGTCGGCCCCGTCGGCGGCCGTGACCTGCGGGCGGACCGGACCGCGGTGGTCACACCGGGTTGACCGGGGTAACCCGTGGGCGTGCACTTGTGCCGCTGACCGCCGGGCCCCGTTTCCGCGTGACGGGGCCTGGGCAACCAGTTGCGGGGGAGCCGACGGGCGGTCCCGGACGTTCCGCACGCCGATACGTCCGGGGCCGCCCTCGCACGCTCCCGCCATCCCTGCGGGACCGGTCGGCGAGGGGCCCTCCCCCGTGCGGGGCGAGGTCGGTCGTCCACTCCGCGCAGCTCCGTGCGTTCACGGGGCATCCGGACGGTGGAAGACCCCGCCCGTCCCGACCCGAGGAGCAGCCGACCGTGGGAACCGCCGTGCACGTGCCGCAGACGCGGGACATGATCGGGGACGAACTCTCCGGCGACGAGGCCCTGACCGCGCTGAGACGGTACGGCGGCCTGCGGCTGCTGACCGACTCCTTCGCCCGGTTCCGCTACGCGGACGGCTTCACCAACGCCCGGGCCCTCGCCTTCCAGGTGGTCCTCGGCCTGGTGCCGTTCACCGTCGTGCTGGTGGGCCTCGCGACGTCGGTGCACACGGAGGGTGTGGGCCGGGTCGTCGAGCTCACGCTCGGCCGGATCGTCCCGGGTGCCAGTGCGGATGTCGTGGAGAAGGCGTTCGAGGGCACCCGGCGCAGCGCCGACAGCGACGCCTGGAGCACGCTCGCGCTGTGG
This sequence comes from Streptomyces flaveolus, assembly GCF_044765825.1. Lineage (NCBI taxonomy): Bacteria > Bacillati > Actinomycetota > Actinomycetes > Kitasatosporales > Streptomycetaceae > Streptomyces > Streptomyces flaveolus. The sequence continues at coordinate 742,627 of NZ_JBIWKU010000002.1, forward strand.
CTGGGCCTGGGGTTCGCGCTGCTGAACCTGGCGTCGGCCATGGGCCAGATCGAGCGGGGCGCCAACCGCATCTACGGCATCGAGCGGGACCGGCCCTTCCCCCGCAAGTACGGCAGGGCGCTGGTCCTGGCGCTCACCGCCGGGCTGCCGATGGTGCTGGGGTTCCTGGTGCTCGTCGCCGGTGAGGCCGTCGGGGACGCGGTGGCGGAGTCGGTCGGCGGCGCGGGTGGCGGCGCCGGCTGGTGGGGCGCCCTCGAGGTGCCCGCGGGACTGCTGCTGGCCTGGGTCGCCTCCGCGGTGATCCTGCGCTGGTCGCCGCGGCGCGACCAGCCGGGCTACACCTGGCTGGCCTTCGGCTCCGCGGTCCATCTGGTGCTGTGGGTCTCCGCGACGTGGCTGCTCGCGCTGTACGTCGGGCGCAGCGGCGCGTTCGGTGCCGTCTACGGTCCGCTGACCGCGTTCATCGCGCTGCTGCTGTGGGCCAACCTGACCGCGGTGGCGCTCTTCCTCGGCATCGCGTTCGCCGCCCAGCTGGAAGCGGCCCGGGCGGGCCTGCGGAAGCCGGTGCGGCCGGATCCGGGGCCGGGAGACTGACGCTCCCTCCCGTCGGCGCGGCCGGGCGCTACGCCGCGTCGCGGGGCGGGGTCATCGCCCAGCGGATCCCGGCGGTGACGGCCGTGCCCAGCGGCCGTACGCAGACCGCCTCGGCCGGCGGCACCCGTGGCAGCCACAGGGCGCGCGAGGCCCACCGCGGCAGCAGCGAGACCGCGTTGGCGGCGATGACGCCGTACGGGAGCCGGGCGAGGAGCGGGACGGGCGGGTTCAGCAGCAGGAACCGGGCGGTGCTGCGTGCCTCGCCGGTGGCGCGCAGCTCGCCGCGGTAGGCGGCCAGCCGCTCGGCGAGACCGGCGCGGTCGACGGGCGGGTCGGGCACGCCGAGCGCCGTGGCGACGCGTGCCATGTCGGCCACGTAGGCGTCGCAGCCCTCGTCGTCCAGGGGCCGGGCGCCGTAGCGCTGGTGTGCGCGCAGGAAGCTGTCGACCTCCGCGACGTGCACCCAGCACAGCAGGTGCGGATCGGCCGCGCGGTACTCCTCCCCGGCGGCGGTGGTGCCGCGCACCCTGTCGTGGACGGCCCGCACCCGGTCGCAGGCCTCCTGGGCGCTGTCGGCCGTTCCGAAGGTGGTGACGGCCAGGAAGGTGCTGGTCCGCTGCAGTCGGCCCCAGGGGTCTCCGCGGAACCCGGAGTGCGCCGACACGGCCGCCATGGCGAGGGGGTGGAGCGACTGGAGCAGCAGGGCGGACAGGCCCCCGATGAACATCGAGGCGTCACCGTGCACCCGCCTGACGGGCCGGTCGGGACCGAACCAGCGGGGGCCGGGCGTGCCGTGGATGCGGGCGCGGTTGTCCCGGCCCTCGGGCCCCGCCACTCTGGAGAAGATCATGTCGCCGAGCCGTGCGCGCGGGTCGGCGAGGCGGTTCCCCGGGGGACGTCTCATGGCTGCCGAGCCCTCCTCTGCCTGCCGGGACCGGACGGGTCTCATGACCAGTCTGCCCCGGACCGCGCACAGGAGGCATCGGCGCCGTCCGCTCGTCGGCGCCGGGCGGGGTCAGGCGCAGGTCCAGGCCGACATCCCCTGCATGCGGGCCAGGCGCTCGGCCACCTTGATCTGTTCCTTGCGGGTGGCCAGGTCCGCGCGCGGGGCGTACTTGAGGCCGCCGGCCGCCTTCCAGCTCGACTGCCGGAACTGCAGGCCGCCGTAGTGGCCGTTTCCTGTGTTCGCCTTCCAGTTTCCGCTGGACTCGCACTCGGCGATGGCGTCCCAGTCCGTCGCGCGGAGCACCGAGGGCGAGGCGGCCGCCTGGGTGGCCGTCCCCAGTGCGGAGGCGGCGACGAGGGCGACCAGGACGGACGGGATGCCGCGGCCGTGCGATCCGGCGCGTGCGCTCGTATGAGCATGTCGTCTACAGATCATACAAAGACTGTTACACCACGTGACGGCGGGCCGCCGCACCCATCGCGTCCGCATTGCGCCGGACGGAGCACGCGGACGCCCCCGACGGGGTCGGCCGGGTGAGAACAACAAGCCAGGAGCGCCGCAGTGTTGTAGCCGCCACCCCCGCCACCACGACGGCCGTCACCGCGCGCGGGACCGGCGCCGTGCATCGGCGCGGGCCCCGTCGGCAGGGGACAGCACATGCGGTCACGGACCCGGGGCGACGACACCCTCACGGTCGCGCGGCGCCCGAGCCTGGCGCACCAGCTGCACCACGTCGCCGACCGGATGTGACCCGGGGCGGTTTCCTCACGCCCACAGCTCGTCGCTGTCGCACACCCGGGCACCCATGTTGCGCTGCATCATCCGCAGTGCGGCGTCCGCGAGGTCGGCGTGGATGTGCGCGACCGCGTCCCGGGGCACGACGACGTCGAGGTGGCGGATGTGCGCGTCGAGTGCCGAGTAGAGCACGCACTGTTCGGTCACCTGTCCGCACAGCACGAGCCGGTCGATGCCCTGCTCGTGGAGCAGATACGTCAGCGGGGTCTCGAAGAAGATCGAGTGGCGGGCCTTGACCACGAAGAGCGAGGACTCGTCGGGGCGCAGCGGCTCCACGAGCCGGGCGTGGGGCCCGGACAGGGCCTTGTCGAGGATCTCCCCGTGGTGCGAGCGCCACTCGCCGAAGTTGTCGTTGACGTAGATCACGGGTACGTCACTGTGCCGCGCCCGGCGCAGGAGGCCGGTCACTACCGGCACCACGGGTTCCACGGACGGGATCAGCTGATCGGCGTCCTTGTGGTCGTAGGTGTTGATCATGTCGATGACGATCAGTGCGGTCTTGCCCATGCCGTCCAGGTTGCCACCGGAGAGCGGGGTAACGGTTCCGCCGGGCCGACGGCGCGGCGGGAGGCCCTGGGACATCACCAGGACGCCCGGTCCGGCAGGTCCCTCTCCTGCTCCGCACAGGGTTCCGCGGCCCACGGCTCGGGCCCCACGCCCTCGCTCCACGCACGCAGCCGATGCTGGTCGACGCAGACTATTCCGCACTGCTCGGCGTAGTCGACGGCGGGCGCGGTGAAGTCGCTGCTGGTGACGAGGATCGCCACGTCGGCCTCGTGGACGGTGAAGCAGGTGCCGCCGAAGCGCTGCAGTTCCTCGGAGCCGACCTTGTTGTCCTCGCAGTAGCGCTTGCACTGGATGACGAGGCGCCGGCCGTCGGGGGCCACCGCCAGCACGTCGGCGCCGAGGTCTCCGGCCCCGCCCACGACCTCGACCTCGGCGCATCCGTCCCGTATGCAGAGGTCGGCTATCGCCCGCTCGAACTCGTCGGGACTCAGGGCGGCGTGGTCGGGAACCTCCACCGCGGGGACCTCGACCGCTGGGACGTCGGCTGCGGGGACCGCCACCGTGGGGAGTTCGGCGCCGGGCCCCGTCACCGGGACCGGTCCGGCGGGGCGCTCCGCGTCCAGCGCGTCGAGCGCCGTCGCCGTGGCCTGTTCCAGGGCGTGCGTGGTGCGGCGGGCCAGCCTCGCGGTGGAGAAGCCGGACCGTCCGCGCCGGCCGACGAGGAGGGCCACGGCCATGCCGAGCAACAGGAGCACGGCCCATGCGGGACGGCGCTCGGCGACGTCGAACGCCATGCGCACCACCAGGCCGACGAGACCGAGGCCCAGGGCGGCGAGTCCGAAGAACATGGCGGTCGCGCGCAGGTCGAAGCGGCGTCCGACGGGCAGGGGGCGTGTCCGTTGCTCGGGCGAGGTCACGGGTGGGTCCTCCTCGGGGAGCCGATGTGAAGATCACCTCTGCGTCTGCCCTCGGGCGGCGTGGCCAGTCGCGGCGAACGCCCCGTGTGTGCGGGTCACATGACACGCCGTCGGATGGCTCATCGTCCACCGGCCGGAACCCCTCGGGCATAACGTGCGGAATATGAAGAAATGCCATGTCGTGTACCTGGTGTGCACCGCTGCGATGGTCGGAACGGGTCTTGGGGCGGCCCCGGCGGACGCCTTCCCCGACATCCCCCACATCCCGGCGGTCCACGTGGTCCACCCCGGAGAATCGATCCAGAAGGCCGTGGACGCCGCCGAAGCGGGCGACACCGTCCTCGTCAGCTTCGGCACGTACCGCGAGAGCGTCACTGTCAGCACCCCCGGTCTCACCCTGCGCGGCATGGGCCGGTACACGGTCATCGAGCCGAGCGCGAAGAAGGCCACCGGCACCTGCGCCGAGAACGGCAACGGCATCTGCGTGGTCGGGACGAAGGACAAGAAGGTCGAGGACGTCACCGTCGCCTCCCTGAAGGTGACCGGGTTCGCCCGCGCGGGCGTGTTCTCGATGGCCACCGACGGCCTGACCGTGCGCAACGTGACGGCCGACAAGAACGACGTCTGGGGCATCGCCCAGGAGCGCTCGGTCCGCGGCGTCTTCCGGGACAACACCGCCCGGGACAACGGCGACGCGGGCATCTTCCTCGCCAACACGATCACGGCCGAGCAGGGCGCCGAGGACACCCTCGGCACGGTCGTCGAGGACAACCGGCTCGAGGGCAACCGGATCGGCGTCACCGTGCGGCGGCTGCGCAGTCTCGCCGTCGCGGACAACTACATCACCGGCAACTGCGCGGGCGTCTTCGTCGTCGGCGACGAGAACCGCCCCAAGGCCGGCGACCTCGTGGTGAGCGGCAACCACGTCGTCCGCAACAACAAGTCCTGTCCGAAGACCGAGCGGCTGCCCGCCCTGCAGGGCTCCGGCATCGTCCTGACCGGCACCGAGAAGGTCCGGGTCACGGCCAACACGGTGGAGGGCCACTCCGGCACCTCTCCGCTGTCGGGCGGCATCGTCCTGTTCAAGAGCCTCGTCGGCGTCACCGGTGAGAAGAACGACGTCAGCCGCAACACCCTGCGCGACAACTCGCCGGCCGACCTCGTCAGCACCGAGACCGGCAGGAGCAACACCTTCAGCGCCAACTCGTGCCGGGCCTCCAAGCCCGCGGGACTGTGCTGACCGCCCGGCCCCAGCCACCCGTGGACCGAAGAAGGAAGGAAAGCGGCACATGACGACCGTACAGACCGCCCCTCCCCCACCGATGCGGCTGAGGGAGCTCGTGTTCGGGGCGGCATGCGCCGCCGCCCTGCGCGCCGCCGCACGGCTCGGCGTCGCCGACGCCCTCGGCGAGACCCCCATGACCGTGGAGGACCTCGCGGCCGCAGTGAAGACCGAGCCGAAGCCGCTGCGCCGGCTGCTGCGCGCCCTGACGTGCTACGGCGTCTTCGCCGAGCGCAAGGACGGGACGTTCGCCCACACCGACATGTCCCTGCTGCTGCGCGAGGACGACCCGCACAGCCTGCGCTACATCACCCTGTGGTGCACCGAGCCGTGGACCTGGGACGCGTGGCCCCGGCTGGACGAGGCCGTGCGGACCGGCCGGAACGTCGTCGAGGACCTGTACGGCAAGGAGTTCTTCACCTACCTCAACGAGGACGCCCCCGAGTCGGCCGAGGTCTTCAACCGCGCCATGACGACGTCCAGCCGGCAGTCCGCCGAGGACGTCGCGGCCCTCCTCGACCTGTCGGGAAGCAGGTCGGTCGCGGACATCGGCGGCGGGCAGGGGCACGTGGTGGCGAGTCTGCTGGAGAAGTACCCGTCGATGCAGGGCGTCCTGCTCGATCTGCCGCGCGTCGTCGAGAACGCCGACCCGCGGCTGCGCGAGGGCGGTGCGCTCGCGGACCGCGTGCGCATCGTGCCGGGCGACTGCCGCGAGGCCATTCCCGTCCAGGTCGATGTGTACATCATCAAGAACATCCTGGAGTGGGACGACGACAGCACCGCCCGCGCCCTGCGCAACGTCATGGAGGCGGGCGGCCCCGGGGCGCGGGTCGTGGTCATCGAGAACCTCGTCGACGACACGCCCTCGATGCGCTTCAGCACGGCCATGGACCTGCTGCTGCTCCTCAACGTCGGCGGTGCCAAGCACACCACCGACAGCATGGTCGGCCGGCTGACCGGCGCGGGCCTCGTCATCGACGACATCCGCCCGGTCAACCCCTATCTGCACGCGTTCGACTGCACCGTGCCCCCCAGGTAGACCGACGCGTCCAGCACAACGGCCGGGGGGGGGGGGGGGGGGGGGGGGGGGGGGGGGGGGGGGGGGGGGGGCGGGGCGCGGGGGGGGGGCGGCGGGGGGGGGGGCGCGGGCGCGGGGGGGGGGGCGGGCGCGACCCCGCCCCCCCCCCCCCCCCCCCCCCCCCCCCCCCCCCCCCCCCCCCCCCCCCCCCCCCGCCCGGCCCCCCCCCCCCCCCCCCCCCCCGGCCGTTTCCGTGCCCGGCGCCGCTCAGACGCCGGGTGAGCGGCGGTCGGTGACGGGGTCCATACGGGCGCCCCGGAGGGCTCGGGCGAGGTCGTCGCCGCCTTCCCACGCGGCGTCCGCACCGGCCGAATCGTCCAGGAGCGTCGTGAGCTCCGCCGCCTGCCCGGCGTCGGGCAGGCCGAGGGCGACCGCCGGGTCGCAGGCGTCGAGACCGCCGCGCAGGTCGATCAGCCGGACCACCACGTCGTCGCGCTGGAAGATGGTGCTGCACAGGACCGGGCTGCGCGGATCGTCCGCCGCCGCCTCGTCCCGCTGGGCCAGCAGCCGGGCCAGCCGCATGCCGCACCCCGGGCGGGCCGGGTACGACAACGCGTGCCGTTCCGCCTCCGGTGCCTCCTGCCCCGCCGTCACGTGGTGGACGGCCGGCAACGCGGCCCGGGTGTAGAAGACCCGGGCCGACTCGGGGTCGCTCAGATCCCGGTCCTGCTCCAGGTACGGGTTGATGGCCTCCTCGACGGCCCGCACCTCCGGCTGCTGGGCCACGTGCCGCAGCGCCGCGAGCAGGTCGCCCCGCACCTCGATGGCCCGCACCACGCGGTTGCCGTGCATGAACAGCGAGGTGCGCAGCAGCCGGGTGTTGGCGTCGACCTGCGGCTCGGGGGCGGCGTAGTCGGCGAGGAGTTTCGCGACGGCCTCCTCGCTGCCCGGCTCGACCGTGAAGGTGAGCGCGTGGCGGATCACGCCGTCGCCCACCCGGGGCGACGTCTGGAGGCTGCCCTTGCCGGCCTCGGCGCCCTCGGCGGGACCGCCGGTCTCGCGGACGACGTGGAAGCGGAGCGACCTGGTGTCCCGGACGCAGCTGTGCAGCGGCTTCACCATCCGCACGTGCTCCTCGCTGCTCACCCAGTCGAGGAAGGGCGGCGCGCTCTCCCACTCGCTGGTGATGAGCCACTGGGACGGGTTCTCGATGGACTGGCACAGCTGTTCGCTGACGTGTCCGGGTACGGACTCGACGTGGCTGCGCAGCTGCTCGTACGTCTCGAGGAACTGCTGCTGGGCTCCGTCGTTGACGTCCACCAGCAGGACGACACGGAGCCTGGAGCCGTCGAACACGGACTGGGAGACACGGTGCGACACCTGTCGCGTCAGCGGTTCTGAAGCAGGGGTGGACATGGTGGTCATCCTGCGCACATCTCCTTCGCGGGGGCGGTACTGAACGTCGGCCGCGGTGATGCGACGCCAGCGTGTCTCGATCCTGTGCCCGCCCCCGGCACCGCGCGACTCGTATGAACTACGCGGGTGACCGGGGCGGACGGGGCCGGGACGGGCTCAGGTCAGGTGCGCGAAGACCACCAGGTTGTCCGTGTAGTCCTTGACGTTGCGGTCGTAGTCACCCGCGCAGGTGATGAGCCGTACCTCCGGCCGGTCCGCGTCGCCGTACACGCGGCTGCTGGGGAATTCGTTTTTGTCGTAGGTCTCCAGGCCGTCGACGACGAAGGACGCCACGCGTCCGTCGGCCCGTTCGACGTGGAAGACGTCTCCCTCCGCCAGTTGGTCGAGGCGGGCGAAGACGGCGGCGGACGTCTTGGTGTCGACGTGGCCGGCGATGATCGAGGTGCCGGTCTCGCCGGGGGAGACTCCCTTGGCGTACCAGCCGACGAGATTCGTGTCGTCCGCGGGAGGGGGCTGGAGCTGCCTGTTCTCACCGATGGCGAGATCGGTGAAGGGGGCGTCGACGGCGATCTTCGGAATCAGCAGGCGCACGGGTCTCGACCGGGGCAGATCCGTCGCCCGGTCCGCGGTGGTCGGGTCGGGGGTGGGCGCGTCGACGCCGGCCGGATCCTCGGCGGCCGAGCCGGCGACCGGCGGGGCCGACGCCCCGGCCCCCGGGGTGAGCGGCGGACGGGAGGAGTCGGCCGACGTGTCGTGGCCGCCGAGCAGGTTGATCGCCAGGAGCAGGAGGGCGACGGCGCACAGCAGCGTCCAGCCTCCGCGGGAGCCGGAGGGGGCCGGCGCGTCACCGGCGGGTGAAGAGGGGGGTACTGCCATCGGGAAACACCTCACTAGGCACGGCGGCGGGGCGGGGACGGGCGGCGAGCCGGGCCGCCACGCGGTGCGCGGGTGGCGGCCCGACTGCTATCGCGCCCGGCATGGCTCAGGCCGCTGCGTGAGCCGACTTCCTGCGACGCACGGCGTACAGGCCGGCGGCCGCGACGCCCAGGACGGCCAGGCCGCCCGCGGTCGCGCCCGGCTGGGCCAGCCCGCCGCCGCCGGTGTGCATCCCGCCGCGGGGCTTGTCCTGCTCGCCCCCGCCCCAGGACTTCTCACCGCCGCCGCCCCAGGACTTCTCACCGCCGTCGTCGCCGGACTTCTCACCGCCGTCGCCGCCGGAACCACCCCAGTCACCCTCGTTCACCGCGGACAGCGCACCGCCACCGGTGTGCACACCGCCACGGGGCTTGTCCCGCTCGTCCCCACCCCGGGACTTCTCACCGCCGCCGCCCCAGGACTTCTCACCGCCGTCGTCGCCGGAACCACCCCGGGACTTCTCACCGCCGTCGCCGCCGGAACCACCCCAGTCACCCTCGTTCACCGCGGACAGCGCACCGCCACCGGTGTGCACACCGCCACGGGGCTT
>NZ_JBIWKU010000002.1:751664-877648 GCF_044765825.1 Streptomyces flaveolus
CGCTCGTCCCCACCCCGGGACTTCTCACCGCCGCCGCCCCAGGACTTCTCACCGCCGTCGTCGCCGGAACCACCCCGGGACTTCTCACCGCCGTCGTCGCCGGAACCGCCCCAGTCGCCCTCGTTCACCGCGGTCAGCGCACCGCCACCCGTGTGTACTCCGCCGCGCGGCTCGTCGTGCTTGCTTCCGTTGCCCTGCTCCTTGCTGTAGGAAGAGTCATCGTGGTCCCAGTCGCCACCGGCCGCGTAGGCGCCGGGAGCGCCGAGGACGAGGACGGTCGAAGCCGCCGCTGTGGCCAGGAGGGTGCGAGTAGATCGCATCTGAGATTCCTTCCGCCACGACCGAGCAGCTGGTGCTTCGTCAGCTGATGTGACTCGGCCCTGACGTGATTTACCGTCAGTCAGCCGTCTCTCTTCCACCACTCCAGGCGCTCACCCGGGTGAACGTCACCGCCCGGAAGATACGGCCGGCGGACACGGGGGTCTTCCCCACCGCCGCCGTCCACCGATCGGTGGACGGCAGGTTCAGCCGGACACCTCTGTCCGTCAACTGCCCTGGTCCGCGAGGCTTTCGGGCATGAACCCAATGACTGTGCGCATGGCGCGCTGGAGCGCACGGCACCCCTGGCGGGCCGTCGTCGGCTGGCTCCTGTTCGTGGTGCTGTGCCTGGTGACCGGCACAGCCGTCGGCACGAACAGCGCCAGGACGGCCGACTACCGCGTCGGCGAGGCCGGCCGCGCCGAGGCCATGGCGGCCGAAGCACACCTGGAACGCACGTCCGCCGAGCAGGTGCTGATCTCCGCCCGATCGGGTGCCGTGGACGGGCAGGCGGCCGAGGCGGCGGCACGGGATCTGACGGACCGGATGAAGACGCTGCCCGATGTGGCGGGCGTGGCCGCACCGGTGTGGTCGGGCGACCACCGGATCCTCATGGTCGAGGTGTCCCTGAAGGGCGAGGAGCGCGAGGCGAAGGACAAGGTGGACGCGCTCCTCGCCCAGACCGCCGCCGTGCAGAAGGCCCACCCCCGGCTGCTGCTGGAGGAGACCGGGAGCCCCTCCGTCAGCAAGGGGGTCGACCGGCAGCGCGGTGAGGACCTGGCGCTGTCCGAGAAGATCACGCTGCCGGTCACCCTGGTCACCCTGCTGATCGCCTTCGGCTCGGTGGTCATGGCCGCGGTGCCGCTGCTGCTCGCGCTGTCGTCGATCGCGGCCGCGATCGGCCTGTCGATGGTGGTCTCCCACCTCTCCCCCGACGCCGGGGTCGGCACCAACGTGATCCTGATGATCGGCCTGGCGGTCGGCGTCGACTACACGCTCTTCTACCTGAAACGGGAGCGGGAGGAACGGGCCCGGGCCGGCGGCCGGCTGAGCAGCGAGGCGCTGGTGGAGCTGGCGGCGGCCACGTCGGGCCGGGCGGTCGTGGTGTCGGGCCTGGCGGTCGTGGCCTCCACGGCGACGCTGTACCTGGCCTCCGACGTGATCTTCTCGTCACTGGCGACCGGCACCATCGTGGTCGTGCTGATGGCGGTGGCCAGCTCCCTGACGGCGCTGCCCGCGCTGCTCACCGTGCTCGGCAGGCGCGCGGAACGCAGGGCACTGCGCCGGGCGGAGCACGGGAAACCGGTCCGGCGCCTACGCGGCGACGGCGCCGGCCGGATCTGGACGGCCCTGCTGCGGCCCGCCACCGGGCACCCGCTCGCCACCCTGTGCGTCTCGGTGCTCGCCCTGCTCGCCCTCGCCCTCCCCCTGGCCGGCCTGAACATCACGGAGATGAGCCGGGACACGCATTCCCGGGAGATCGCCGCGATGCGCGTGTACGACCGCCTCAACGAAGCCTTCCCCGACCGGCGGGTCACCCACGACGTCGTCGTGCGCGCCGACGCGGAACGCGCCGGGGAGGTCACCGACGCACTGCGCGGGCTCGCCGGGCTCGCCGGCCGGGACCCGCTGTTCACCGGCGCCTCGGACATCAGCACCTCGGCCGACCACCGCGTCAGCGTGCTGCGGCTGACGGTGCCCCACCTCGGCAACTCCTCCGAGGCCCGCGACTCCCTCGCACATCTGCGCGACGACTATCTGCCGGCCACGGTGGGCCGGGTCGACGGCGTGGAGTACGGCGTCAGCGGGGACGTGGCCCGCTACGCGGACTATCCGGCCCACCAGAACAGCAAGATCCCTCTCGTGCTCGGGGCGTTGCTGCTGGTGACGTTCGCGATGACCGTGTACGCCTTCCGTTCCGTGGTGCTCGGTCTGATCGGCGTCGTGCTGAACCTGCTGTCGGCGGCCGCGGCGCTCGGAGTGCTCGTCCTCGTCTTCCAGGGCACCTGGGCCGAAGGGCTGCTGGACTTCCACTCCACCGGCTCGATCGGCTCGCGGGTCCCGCTCTTCCTCTTCGTGATCCTGTTCGGCCTCTCCATGGACTACCAGGTGTTCGTGGTCAGCCGGATCAGGGAGGCGGCGCTCGCCGGGGCGCCCACGCGGCAGGCGGTGCTCGACGGGATCCGGACGTCGGCGAGCGTGGTCACCAGTGCCGCGGTGGTGATGACCACCGTCTTCGTGAGCTTCGTCCTTCTGCACATCATCGAGATGAAGCAGATCGGCTTCGTCCTCGCGGCCGCGGTGCTGCTCGACGCCTTCGTGGTACGCATCATGATCCTGCCGGCGGCGCTGCTCCTGCTCGGCGAGAAGACCTGGTGGCCGTCGCGCCCGGGGCGGCAGGGCAGCGCCGAACCGGACCTCGCCGTATCCGGCCGGCCGGTGGCCGACGTACGTTGACCGGCATGACCGCTCTCACCGGGCCCTCCGCCGACGACCTCTGGTCCGTTTCACTGCGCCGCTGGAACGCCGTGTGCTGGGTGCTGTTCGCCGCCATGGCCGTCGGTCTGGCCACGATGGAAGGGCCCGGCGGGAGCAGGTACGGGGCGCTCGCGCTGCTCGGCTGTGTGGTGCTCTGCTACGCGGTCCTCGACCGTTTCCCCGACAACCCCGTGGTGCGGCCGCAGGTCTACCTCTCGGTGCTGGTGGGCGCGCTGGGCGGCCTCGCGTATCTGGGCGGCAGCTACGCGGCGCTGTTCATGGTGACGCTGCCGCACTACTGGATGTTCGGACGGACTCCGAGGGTGTCCATGGCGTTCCTGGGACTGGCGACCGCCACGACGCTGGCCGGGAGCTGGTACCGGCAGGGCTGGTCGCTGGAGTTCTTCGGCGAGACGATGGTGTCCACCCTGATCGTCGTGGCCGTGGGCGTGCTGATCGGGCTGTGGGCGCACGCGGTGGTCGCGCAGAGTTCCGAACGGGCCCGGCTGATCGTCGCGTTGGAACGGGCCCAGGCGCAGCTGTCGGAGGCGCACCAGCGTCAGGGAGCCGCGGACGAACGGGAGCGGATGGCGCGGGACATCCACGACACCCTCGCCCAGGGGTTCGCGTCGATCGTGGTCCTCGCGGAGGCGGCCCGGGCGGGCCTCGGCACCGAACCGGCCCGCAGCGCCCAGCAGCTGCGCTCCATCGAGTCGACGGCCCGCGAGAACCTCGCCGAGGCACGGGAACTGGTGGGCTCGGCGCAGCGGCGGGGCGGGGCGGCGGCCGGCACGGTGGCGCAGACACTGCGCCGCGTCCTGGACCGCTTCACGGAGGACACCGGGCTCTCGGTGTCCTCCGACCTGGCGGACGTCCGGTGCGACCAGCAGACCCGGATCGCGCTGGTGCGCTGCACCCAGGAGTCCCTCGCCAACGTCCGCAAGCACGCGCGGGCCTCGACGGTCGGGGTGGTCCTCGCCCGCCGGCCCTACGGTGTGGAGCTGGAGATCACCGACGACGGCATCGGCTTCGTACCGGAGGAGTCGACGGGATTCGGGCTCGACGGGATGCGCAAACGCCTGGCGGAACTGGGCGGCCGGCTGACGGTCACCAGCTCGGTCGGCGACGGCACGCGGGTGCTCGCGGTGATACCCCTGGACCTGCCGGCCGAGGCCGGCGACACGGAGAGCGAGGCGACGCGATGACCGGCGGACGGATCCGGGTGCTCGTGGTGGACGACCACACCGTCATGCGGGCGGGCGTGGTCGCGCTGCTCGCGGGTGAGGACGGCATCGACATCGTCGGGGAGGCGGCGGACGGCAGGGCGGCCCTCGACCTGGTCGAGCGGCACGCCCCGGACGTCGCGCTGATCGACCTGAGGATGCCGGTGCTCGACGGGGTGGGGACGACCACCGAGATCGTCGCCCGGTATCCGCGGACCCGGGTGCTGATCCTGACGACGTACGACACCGACCAGGACATCGAGCGGGGGGTGGAGGCGGGCGCCATCGGCTATCTGCTCAAGGACACCACCCGTGAGCAGCTCGCCGACGCGATCCACGCGGCGGCGCGGGGTGAGACCGTGCTGGCGCCGCGGGTGGCCGAGAAGCTGATCGCGCGCATGCGGCGCCCGGTGCAGGACCCGCTCACCGCCCGTGAGACGGACGTGCTCGGGGCGGTGGCCGACGGCCTCACCAATGCGGAGATCGGCAGACGCCTCGTCATCTCGGAGGCGACGGTCAAGACCCATCTGCTGCGCCTGTTCGCCAAGCTCGACGTGAACGACCGGACGCGGGCGGTGGTGGTGGCCATGGAGCGGGGACTGCTGCGGCGGCCGTAGGACGGTGGCCCGCTTCTGCGGGGTCCAGGACTCCGCGGGCACGGTCTCGGCGCGAGTCCGCCGTCATGGCGCAGAGACTCGCGGGCCGCTTCTACGCCGGGCCCTGGTCCTCCGGGTCGTCGTGGGTCGGGTCCAGAACCTCCGGGTGCTCGCGGCGGGAGCCGGGGGCGGCCCGGTCGGGGGCGGCCTCGCTGTGCGGGGACTGGGCCGGCGGGGGCGGTGCGGTGTCGCCGGCGGCACCGACGCCCGCGGCGGGCAGGCGCAGCGCGAGCAGGGCCACGTCGTCGCCGCGGGGCGCGATGCGTGCCAGGAGTTCGTCGCAGAAGTCGTCGACGGTCCGCTCCCCCAGCCGGCGGGCCAGGACGCCGGCGTGGTGGCGGAGCTTGGCCATGCCGAGGTCGATCGGGCGCGCACGGCTTTCGACCAGGCCGTCGGTGTAGAGCAGGAGGATGCTCTCCGGCGGGAGTTCCTCGCGGGCGTCGGGCCATTCCAGGCCGAGGCGCAGTGCCTCGCTCATGCCGATCAGCGGGCCGTGGCCGCCCTCCAGGTAGCGGGTCTCGCCGTCCGACGTGATCAGCAGGGGCGGCGGATGACCGGCGTTGACCCAGTGGAACTGCCAGGGCCCGCCCTCGGGGCCCTCGACGCGGGCGAAGACCAGCGTGGCCATGGGGGCGTCGCTGGTGTGGGTGACGGCCTCGTCGAGACGGTGCATGATCACGCTGGGCGGCTCCTGATGGTCCCAGGCCAGGGCGCGGAGCATGTTGCGGACCTCCGCCATGTGGGCCGCGGCCTGCAGGTCGTGCCCGACGACGTCCCCGATGACCAGGGCCAGCACCCCGTCGGCGAGCAGAAACGCGTCGTACCAGTCGCCGCCGATCTCCATGGCGCTCTCGGCGGGCCAGTAGCGGGCGGCCATGCGGACGTGGTCGACCTGCGGGAGGGGGGTCAGCAGCTGGCGTTGCATCGTCTCGGCGACGTTCTGCTGCTCGTGGTAGAGCCGGGCGTTGTCCAGGACCAGCCCGACGCGGCGGCCGATGTCGGCGAGCAGGGCGACCTCGGCCTCGGTGTGGGCGGGTGAGTTTCCGGTGCGGGCCACGGTCAGGATTCCGTAGGACCGCTGCCGGGTGCGCAGCGGGACGACCACGGCGGTGTGACCGCCGAGCTGTTCGAACAGCGCGCGGTGGGTGGCCGCGAGCGGGGCGCGCGGGTCGTGGAGCACGTCCTCGGCACTCAGCACGACGGGACGGTCGCCGTTGACCAGCCGGGCCAGCGCCGCGCGTGACGGGCCCGGCAGCGGGGACAGCGGCCCTCGCAGCCGCCGGGCCCGTTGCGGATGGCTGCTGCTGCGGACGGCGAGCCGTTCCAGGACGTCCTGCTGTCCCGGGTCGACGTCGACGGCGGCCCACCCTCCCAGTTCCGGCACCAGCATCCGCAGGAGGCGGCGGATGGTGACGGAGATGCGCTCGGTGGGGACCAGCACCGTCGAGATGTCGGCCACCAGGTGCAGCTGGGCGGTGAGGGTCTCCAGGGCCGCGGTGCGCCCTTGCGCCTCCTCGGCGGCGCTGCGGTGCAGGCTGAAGTCGTGGAAGACGAGCACCAGCCCTTCCGGGCGGCCGTCCACGACCAGCGGGGTGGCCGCCCAGATGATCGGCACCGTGCTGCCGTCGGCCCGTTGGAAGTACTCCTCGCTGCCCTCCTCGGCCGACGCCCCGCGCAGGGGGTTGCGCAGCGCGCACCGCTCCCGGGGGACGGGGCCGCCGTCGGCGTACCGGTGCAGCAGGTCGTGCGCGTCCAGCCCGGTCATCTCCGCCGCCGACCGCCCCAGCAACTGCTCGGCCCACGGGTTCACCGAGGTGATGCGGCCGGACAGGTCGAGGGTGAGGACGCCGGCGCCGAGGTCGTGGAGGACGGCGCGGGCGAAGCCGGGCCCGGGGACACCGTCCGACCCGTCGTGTCCTGGTCCGTCGCCCTCCCGGTGGCCCGCCCAGCGTGATGTCACGACCCTCACAGCCTTCCGATGCCGTCCATCCCGCCAGGTTCCCTCAGAGGGCACGGACGAACCGCCCCGAAGGCGGCCGATGGAGGGAACGCCGCCGGCCCGCCGGGCAGCGCCCGCACGAGCCGTTATCCGGTGGCTCCGCGGACGCGGTCCCTCTAGGTTGGCGTGATGTCCGAGCTGCGTACCGATCGTCTTGTCCTGCGCGAGTGGCGGGAGTCCGACCTGGCCCCGTGGGCGGCCATGAACGCCGACCCGGAGGTCCGCGCGTACTTCCCCGATGTGCTCGACCGGGAGCGGAGTGAGGCGTCCGCGGCCGGTTTCCAGGCCGATCTCGAGCGGCGGGGCTGGGGGTGGTGGGCGGTGGAGGTCGCGGCCACCGGTGAGTTCATCGGGTTCACGGGGCTCGATCCGGTCGAGGACGGCATGCCCTTCACCGGTGTCGAGGCCGGCTGGCGGCTGGCCCGCCCCGCCTGGGGGCACGGCTACGCCACCGAGGCCGCCCGTGCCGTGGTGGCCTTCGCCTTCGAGGAGCTCGCTCTGCCGGAGGTCCTCGCGATCACTGCGGTCACCAATCGTCGTTCGCGGGCCGTGATGCGCCGCCTGGGCATGACCCGTGATCCGGCCGACGACTTCGACGACCCGGGAGTGCCGGAGGGGCCGCTGCGCCGGAGTGTGCTGTACCGGCTCCCGCGCCCCGGCCGGCGGCCCGCCGGAGCGTGACGGAGGCCGTTCGGGCGCCGGCCCGCTTCGGCCGCCCGGCCCGCGGTTCCCGGCCGGCCCTCATGCGTCGGCGAGCCGCACCGCGGCCGTCGTGCGCTTGCCGACCGTTTCTCTGCGTACCTCGTACGTCTGGCAGACGGCCATGACGATCTCCAGCCCGTGCCGGCCGACCCGGCCGGGGTCCGAGGCCGCGGGCACGGGCAGCACCGGATCGCTGTCCCACACGCTCACCTCCACCCGGTCCTCGGCCAGCTCCAGATCGACCAGGGACGGCCCGGGCGCGTACTTGCAGGCGTTCGTCAGCAGCTCGCTGACCACGAGCTGCACCACGTCCACCGTCCGGTCGGACACGGCGATCCCCCGGGCCGCCCGCAGACGTGCCAGAAATCCCCGGGCCAGCTCCCGGCCCCGGGCGATGTCACCGGGAATGCCCTCGTACTCCGCCGAAACTCTGACCGGCGTCGTTTCCAGCCGGTCCCCATGGTGGGCAGCCCCGTTCATCCGATCCGCCCTCTTCCTGAGCCTTGACCGTTACGCCAGCCGTCTACCCCCAAAAGCCGGGCACCATCAGGCACGGTCGTCATCGGGCCGTCCGGAACGTCCCTCGTGTCACCGCGGGCGCAGGACCAGGCAGGCGAAGCCCTGCACGCCCCGGTACCCGCGCAGCCACCCGTCACGGTGCTCGGTGGCCACCGCGAGCGTCCGGCCGCTGTCCGGGTCGGAGGGACGGTCCGGGTCCGGAGGCCGGCGAACCGGTGCTGTTTCCGGCCACCGCGTCGTGGAGTGCGGCGACGTGCCCGGTATCGAGTGGCCGGCCCGCCGCGACGCCGCCGCTTCCGGGGGTGGCCGGCGGAGGGGCGCGTGCCCGATCCTGGGACCACGACGGTCAGGCCGGGCGGCCACCAGGGCTGCCCGCCAACGGACTTGGGGGTGTCCGCCGGTGCAGGACGGGACGGGATCCGCACGCAAGGCCGACCGGGGCAGGACCCGGCCCACGTGCCCGGTCAGCCGCGCCGACGACGGGACGTGGCGGGTGCACGACTACGCCGTGGCGCGTGCGCTGCTGCGCGGCCCGGGAACCGTGCAGGCCGGTCTCGGCATCGAGACGGTGGAGAAGCTGCCGCCCCGCATCCGCCGTCCCGTGCTCTACCGGGACGGGCCCGATCACCGGGAACACCGCCGGCAGACCGCGCGTTTCTTCACTCCCCGCCGGGTGGACGAGCACTACCGCGAGCTGATGGTCCGCATCGCCGAGGAGCAGCTGGCGGCCCTGCGCACGGCCGGGGAGGCCCAGCTCTCCGACCTCGCCTTCGATCTGGCGATCGGCGTGGTGAGCGAGGTCGTCGGCCTGCGGTACGGCAGACCCGGCATCCGCCGCAGGCTGGAGCGGTTCTTCCCGGAGGAGTTCGGCGAGCCGGGCCTGACCAGTGTGCGCGGCCTCTACTGGTTCCTGCGGCAGAACACCAACTGGCTGCGCATCCATCTCGCCGACGTCCGCCCCGCCGTCCGCGCGCACCGCCGCCGGGAGCACGACGACCTGATCTCCCACCTGATCGCGGAGGGCTGCTCGGACGCGGAGATCCTCGGCGAGTGCCTGACGTTCGCCGCGGCCGGCATGGTCACGACCCGCGAATTCGTGTGTCTGGCCGCCTGGCACCTGTTCACGGACGCCGGGCTCCTCGACCACTACCGCTCGGCGGACGAGGCCGGGCGCCTGGCCGTCCTCCAGGAGCTGCTGCGCCTGGAGCCGGTGGTCGGGCAACTGCGCCGCCGGGCGACCGAGGAGCTTCGACTGGACGCGCCCGACGGGCCGGTGACGGTGTGTCCGGGCGAGCACGTCGAGATCCTGCTGGACCACGCCAACGCCGACCCGACGGCCGTGGGCGACGATCCCCTGCTGGTCCGGCCCGGCAGGACGCCGGAGGTCGGCGCCGGGCTCTCCTTCGGCGACGGACCGCACCGGTGTCCCGGAGCGCACATCGCCGTCCTGGAGACCGATGTGTTCCTCAGCCGCCTGTTCGCCCTCGACGGCCTGCGGATGACCGGCCGGCCGCGGGTCGGCTTCCGGGAGGCGATCGGCGGCTACGAGATCCGCGGGCTGACCGTGGCGCTCCCCCGGACCGGCCGGGAGTGACCGGCCCGGGGGAGCACAGGCGTGGGTGTCAGCCGCCCAGGGCGCCGAGGACGACCAGCTTGGCCTCGTCCTGCACCTGCCGGAGGTGGTCCGGGCCGAGGAACGACTCGCCGTAGATCTTGTAGACGTCCTCGGTGCCCGAGGGGCGGGCCGCGAACCAGGCGTTCTCCGTGGTCACCTTGATGCCGCCGATCGACGCGCCGTTGCCCGGCGCCTCGGTGAGCACGGCGGTGACCTGTTCGCCGGCGAGGGTGTCGGCGGTGACCTGGGCCGGGGACAGCTCGGCCAGGCGGGCCTTCTCCTCGCGGGTGGCGGGGGCGTCGATGCGGGCGTAGGCGGGCTCGCCGAAGCGGGTGGTGAGGGCGGCGTAGTGCTCGGACGGGGTCTTGCCGGTGACGGCGGTGATCTCGGAGGCGAGCAGGGCCAGGATGATGCCGTCCTTGTCCGTGGTCCACACGGAGCCGTCCCGGCGCAGGAAGGAGGCGCCGGCGGACTCCTCGCCGCCGAAGCCGAGCGTGCCGCCGACCAGTCCGTCCACGAACCACTTGAACCCGACGGGCACCTCGACCAGCCGCCTGCCGAGGTCGGCCGCGACCCGGTCGATCATGCCGGAGGACACCAGCGTCTTGCCCACGCCCGCGTCGGCGGGCCACTCGGTGCGGTGGGCGTACAGGTAGTGGATGGCGGTGGCCAGGTAGTGGTTCGGGTTCATCAGGCCGGCGTCGGGGGTGACGATGCCGTGCCGGTCGGCGTCGGCGTCGTTGCCCGTGGCGATGGTGAAGCGGTCGCGCTGCTCGATGAGGGAGGCCATCGCGTGCGGCGACGAGCAGTCCATGCGGATCTTGCCGTCCCAGTCCAGCGTCATGAACCGCCAGGTGGGGTCGGTCAGCGGATTGACCACGGTCAGGTCGAGGCGGTGCTGCTCGGCGATCCGGCCCCAGTACGCGACGGAGGCGCCGCCCAGCGGGTCGGCGCCGATGCGCAACCCGGCGGACCTGATGGCGTCGAGGTCCAGGACGCTCGGCAGGTCGGAGACGTATGTGCCGAGGAAGTCGTAGCGGCCGGTGCCGGGGGCGGCGAGGGCCTGCGCGTAGGGGACGCGCCGGACGTCCTTCAGGCCGGCCGCGATGATCTCGTTGGCCCGGTCCTGGATCCAGGAGGTCGCGTCCGAGCCCGCCGGGCCGCCGTTCGGCGGGTTGTACTTGAAGCCGCCGTCGGCCGGCGGATTGTGCGAGGGGGTCACGACCACGCCGTCCGCGAGCCCCGAGGCGCGGCCCCGGTTGTGGGTGAGGATGGCGTGGGAGACGGCCGGGGTGGGGGTGTAGCCGTCCGCCGTGTCGATGAGCACGGTGACGTCGTTGGCGGCGAACACCTCCAGCGCGGTGATCCTCGCCGGCTCGGACAGCGCGTGGGTGTCGGCGCCGAGGAAGAGCGGGCCGGTCGTGCCCTGGGCCGCGCGGTACTCGCAGATGGCCTGGCTGGTCGCGGCGATGTGGTCCTCGTTGAACGCCGCCGCCAGGGACGAGCCGCGATGCCCGGACGTGCCGAAGGCCACGCGTTGTCCGGGCTCGGCGGGGTCCGGGTGCAGGGCGTAGTAGGACGTCACCAGCCTGGCGACGTCGATCAGGTCCTCGGGGTCGGCCGGCCGCCCGGCCCGGTCGTGCTGCATGCGCCCACTCCTCCGCATCGGTCATGCATTCGCTCGCGGTCCTATCTTCCCCTCTCCGGGGAGCGGTGGCGGACCTTCCCGTCCGGGGGCGGGGCGAACGTCATGCCGAGGCGGTGGTACGGCACCTGCCGGAGCCGGCCGCGCCGGCGGCGGCACCCGGGCACGGCGCGGCCACCGGCCGGCGCCCTGGACCGCGAGGCCGGTGGCTCGGCCCACCCGGTGGCCCGTCCTGCCCGGCCGGGTGCCCGGACGGACATGCCCGCCCGTCCCGGCGCGCCGGGCGACGGGCGTCAGATGCGGCCGCCGGTGAGCCGGGTGAGGGGGCCGTGCGTCTGGCGTCCCGAGCGCCGGCCCATGGCGTACGAGGCGGCGCTCAGCGCGGTCAGGCCGGCGCCCACGCCCGCGGCGACGAGCCTGCGCTGGGCGATGACCGTCCACGCCGTCTTCGCCGTGGTGGCGACGTGCCCCGAGGTGGTGATGACCGCCTGCCGCCCGGCCTCGACGCCCTTGGCCGCCGTCTGCACCGCCCCGGACGCCGCCTGGGCCGAGCGTTCGGCTCCGGCCTTGGCCGCTGACCCTGCGTCAGCGGCCTTACTGCCGGCGGACTTTGCGG
Source organism: Streptomyces flaveolus (assembly GCF_044765825.1). Classification (NCBI taxonomy): domain Bacteria; kingdom Bacillati; phylum Actinomycetota; class Actinomycetes; order Kitasatosporales; family Streptomycetaceae; genus Streptomyces; species Streptomyces flaveolus. Next base: position 763,436 of record NZ_JBIWKU010000002.1, read on the forward strand.
CCCGCGAGGCGGGAGCGGTCGCCCGGTCCGCGGCACCGCGCGCCTTGGACTCGGCCGTCCGGGTGGTGTCGGGCTTCTGGTTCGTGTCCTTGTTCGGATCGCTCATGGACTCCGCTTTGCCTGTCACTCCGGCGGCAAACACGCGCCGCGCCCGGCTGTCACAGATCCGGACGCTGCCTTGTCCCGCTGCTGCGCATTTCGGTGCTCCGGGGCCGGCGAACGGCGTCGACCCCACGGGAAACGGAACGAGACGGAGAGAACGATGAGGATCGTGGTCATCGGCGGTACGGGGCTGATCGGTACGCAGGTCGTGCGCTTTCTCCGCGACGGCGGTCACGAGGCCGTGGCCGCCTCGCCCACCACGGGCGTCGACACCCTCACCGGCAAGGGTCTGGCGGAGGCCCTGCGGGGTGCGGACGTCGTCGTGGACGTGACCAACTCCCCCTCCTTCGAGGAGGACGTCGCCCGGGACTTCTTCGTCCGCTCGACGCGGAACCAGGTCGCCGCCGAGAAGGAGACGGGCGTCCGCCACCACGTGGCCCTGTCGATCATCGGCATCGACCGGTTGCCCGGGATCGGTTACTACCGGGCGAAGGTCGCCCAGGAGGAGGCGCTGCGCGAGGGCGGGGTGCCGTACAGCATCGTGCGGGCCGCCCAGTTCTTCGAGTTCGTCGGTCCGGTCATGGACATGGGCACCGAGGGCACGGAGGTGCACCTGCCGTCGACACAGCTGCGCCCGATCGCGTCCGCCGACGTCGCGCGAGCGGTGGCCGACGCGGCGCAGGGTGATCCGCTGCGGGGCTACCGCGAGATCGCGGGCCCCGAGATCCACCGGCTCGACCGGCTCGGTGAGATCACCCTCACGGCCCGCCCGGACGGCCGCTCGGTCGTGACCGACGAGGACGCGGGCCTCTTCGCCCGTGTCCCGGACGGCATCCTGACCGGGGACGGCACCGTGGAGACGGCCGCGACGCGGTACGAGGAGTGGCTGAAGCGGAGCTGATCAGGGCGGCGCCGCCCCGTATCGTCGTGAGCGGGCGGCCGCCCCGGCCGTGACGGCTACGTCACCGCCGCCGTCGGCGGGAGCTGGGCGGGGCTCACCTGCTCGCCCAGCACCTCCGCCATGAACCGCACGAGCCACCGCTGCGCCGGACTGCGCGAGGACTCGTGACGGGCGTACAGCGCCACCTCGATCGGGTCGGTCTCGAACGGGAGCCGTACCAGGCGCACCCGGTGGGAGGCGGTGAAGACCTCTCCGACGTACTCGGGAACGACGGCGATCAGGTCGGTCTGCTCCAGCAGGTAGGGCAGCATCGAGAAGCGAGTGGCGTCCACGACCACCCGGTCGAGCAGCCCGTGCGCCGCCAGGAGCGCGCGGGGCGTGACGTGGCCGCTCGGCCCGAACACCGTCGCGTGGTGCTCGGCGGCGAGTTCCGCCAGGGTGACCGCGTCGCCCCGGACGCGGGGGTGATCGGCGGCGACCATGACGACGTAGCGCTCCTGGAAGAGCGGGATGCGCACGGTCCGGTGCGAGGCCAGCACCGGCGTGGCCACGAGCGCGTCGAGGTCGCCGCGGCGCAGATGGCTCTCGGCGTCCTCCACGTCGAACGGGCGCACGGTGAAGGACACCCCCGGCGCCCGCTCGCGGGCCGCGGCGAGGAGCCTCGGGAGCAGGGTCGCCTCGCCGAGGTCGGACAGGGCGATGGTGAAGCGGCCCGACATGGTCTCGGGGTCGAAGGTGTCGGCCTGCCGGACCGTCCCGTCGATGTCCGCGAGGGCACGCTGCAGCGGCTCGTACAGCCGCCGGGCGCCCGCCGTCGGCGTCAGCCCTCGGCCGGTGCGGCGGAACAGCTCGTCGTCGAAGTGCCGGCGGAGCTTGCCCAGGCTGTAGCTGACGGTGGGCTGTGTGACGTGGAGCGTCTCCGCGGTGGCCGTGACGCTGCCGGTCTCGTACAGCAGGACGAAGACGCGGGCCAGGTTGAGATCGAAGGTGCCCATATCGATCGACTCTATATCGGACCGCCGAAACATCTATTGGTGCCCATGTCGCGGGGTGCTTAGCGTGTCGGACGTCACTTCGAAAGGAACGTCCGTGCCATCCGTGCGTCGTGTCTCCCACGAGTTCCTGGAGCGCCAGGGCCTCACCACCGTCTTCGGCAATCCCGGCTCCAACGAGCTGCCCTTCCTCGCCGGCCTGCCCGAGGGCTTCCGCTACGTCCTCGGGCTGCACGAGGGTGCCGTCGTCGGCATGGCCGACGGGTACGCCCAGGCGACCGGCCGTCCGGTGCTGGTCAACCTGCACGCCGCCTCCGGCTCCGGCAACGCGATGGGCGCCCTGACGAACGCCGTGGCCTCCCGTACCCCGCTCGTGGTCGTCGCCGGTCAGCAGGTGCGGCCGGCCGTCGGCCCGGAGGCCAACCTGGCCAGCGTCGACGCCCCGGCCCTGATGAAGCCGCTGGTCGGCTGGGCGGCGGAACCGGCGTGCGCCGAGGACGTGCCCCGGGCGCTCGCCCAGGCCGTCTTCGAGGCGCGGCTCCAGCGACGGCCGACGTACCTCTCCGTCCCCTACGACGACTGGGCTGCCGAGGCCGGCGACAACAGCCTGGCCGTCCTCGACCGCCAGGTGCGGCGGGCCTCCGTGCCCGACGGGGAGCAGAGCCGCTGGCTCGCCGAAAGGGTCACCGCCGCCCGGCGGCCCGCGCTGGTGCTGGGCGGGGACATCGACTCGGCGGGCCTGTTCGACGACGCCGTCCGGCTGGCGGAGCGCCTGGGCGGACCGGTGTGGGCGGCCCCGTCGCAGTTCCGGCTGCCCTTCCCGAACCGGCACCCGCTGTTCCGGGGCGTGCTGCCCGCCGGCATCGCGCCGGTCTCGCAGGCGTTCGAGGGCCACGACCTGGTGCTCGTGCTGGGCGCACCGGTGTTCCGCTACCACGAGTACCTGCCCGGCCGGTATCTGCCGGAGGGCACCCGGCTCATCCAGGTGACCGAGGACGCCTCGGCCGCCGCGCGGGCACCGATGGGCGAGGCACTGGTGGCCGACCCGGGCGCCGTCGTCGACCTGCTGCTGAAGACCCTCGAGGCTCCTGCCGAGCCGGCCGGCGCCCATCTGCCGGTGCCCGAGCCGCTCACCGCCGAGGGGCCGAGCCTGCACCCCGAGCAGGTCTTCGCCGCGCTGCGCGACGAACTGCCCGAGGACACCGCGTACGTCGTCGAGTCGACGTCGACCAACGCCGCGTGGTGGCGCCAGATGGACCTGCGCCGCCCCGGCTCCTACTACTTCCCGGCGGCCGGCGGCCTCGGTTTCGGACTGCCCGGCGCGGTGGGCGTCGCGATGGGGCAGCCGGGCCGCCCGGTCGTCGGCGTCGTCGGCGACGGCTCGGCCAACTACGGCATCACCGCCCTGTGGACGGCCGCCCAGCACCGGGTCCCGCTGACCGTCGTCCTGCTGCGCAACGGCACGTACGGGGCGCTGCGCTGGTTCGGCGGCCTGCTCGGCGTGCCGGACGCTCCCGGACTGGACATCCCGGGACTGGACTTCACCCGCATCGCCGAGGGCTACGGCGTCCGTGCCCGGCACGTCGGCGGCGTGGAGGAACTGCGTGCCGCGCTCGCCGAGCGGCCCGACGGTCCGCGGCTGATCCAGGTGGACACGGCACTCACCACGCCGTCCTGACCGCCCGGCCCGACCGACCGGCCGAGCGCCCGGAGCCGCCGAGGCGCTCGGCACCCGAAGATCCCGATGAAGGGGAAGACGATGACATTCCTGGACAGCGACGTCTGGGGCGGGAAGTTCTTCAGCGACGGCTGGCAGGACTCCCCCGCCGAGCAGCCGGTCGTCGAACCGGCTACCGGTGACACGCTCGGCGCGGTGGGCCTGGCCGCCGCCGAGGACGTGGGGCGCGCCGCCGCCCGGGCCGCCGAGGCCCAGCGCGCGTGGGCGGCGACCTCCCCGCAGCAGCGGGCCGCCGTACTGCGCCGCGCGGGCGAGCTCTTCACCGAGCACGCCGCCGAGATCGAGGCCTGGCTGGTGCGCGAGGCCGGCTCGGTGCGGACCAAGGCGGGCTTCGAGGTGGGGCTCGCGATCGGCGAGTGCTTCGAGTGCGCGGGCCTGCCGACGCATCCGCAGGGCGAGGTGCTCACCTCCGAGGAGGCCCGCTGGTCGCTCGCGCGCCGCCGTCCGGCCGGTGTCGTCAGCGTGATCGCGCCCTTCAACTTCCCGCTCATCCTCGGCCTGCGCTCGGTGGCCCCCGCCCTCGCCCTCGGCAACGCGGTGCTGCTCAAGCCGGACCCGCGCACGGCGGTGAGCGGCGGTGTCGTCATCGCCCGGGTCTTCGAGGAGGCCGGGCTCCCCGCCGGCGTCCTCCACCTGCTGCCGGGCGACGGCTCGGTCGGCAAGGCGGTCGTCGAGGCACCCGAGGTCCGGGTCGTCTCCTTCACCGGCTCCACGCCGGTCGGGCGGGCGATCGGCGAGCAGGCCGGCCGGCTGCTGAAGCGGGCCCACCTGGAGCTGGGCGGCAACAACGCGCTGGTCGTGCTGCCGGGCGCGGACGTGCAGAAGGCGGCCTCGGCGGGCGCGTTCGGCTCCTATCTGCACCAGGGCCAGATCTGCATGACGACCGGCCGGCACATCGTCCACGAGTCGCTGGTGGAGGAGTACACCGCCGCGCTCGCCGCGAAGGCCGAGGCGCTTCCCGTCGGCGACCCGGCGCGCGAGGACGTCGCGCTCGGCCCGATCATCGACCGCCGTCAGCTGGAGCGGGTGCACGGCATCGTCACCGACAGCGTCGCGGCGGGCGCGAAGGTCGCCGCGGGCGGCGAGATCGACGGCGCCTGCTACCGCGCCACCGTGCTGACCGGCCTCACCACCGACATGCCGGCCTGGCGCGAGGAGATCTTCGGCCCCGTCGCCCCCGTCATCTCCTTCTCCACGCTGGAGGAGGCCGCGCGGATCGTCGACGACTGCGAGTACGGGCTGTCCGTCGGCATCCTCGGCGACGTCGGCACGGCGATGAAGCTCGCCGACCGGATCGACTCCGGAAAGATCCACATCAACGAGCAGACCGTGGGCGACGAACCCAACGCCCCCTTCGGCGGGGTCAAGGCCTCCGGCACCGGCTCCCGTTTCGGCGGCGCCGCGGCCAACGTCGAGGCGTTCACCGAGACCCAGTGGGTCACGGTCCGCCCGGACATCGCCGACTACCCGTTCTGAGGTCCCTCCCCGCTCCTCCCCGTCCGCTCGCCCACTCCCGTCCCCTGGGGGGAATGTCACCATGGCTTCCGCCACCACGTCCGACGCGCCGGCCCGCACCGGCGCCACCGGAAACAGCAGATGGACCGTGCTCCTGTGCTGGATCACCGTCCTGCTCGAGGGCTACGACCTCGTCGTCCTCGGCGCCATCATCCCCACCCTGCTCAAGACCCACCATCTCGGCATGACCGCGGGTGACGCGACCACCGTCGCGACGCTCTCGCTCGTCGGCGTGGCCATCGGCGCGGTCTGCGTCGGTCCGCTCGCCGACCGGCTGGGCCGCCGGCGCCTGCTCATCGGCTCGGTGGTGGTGTTCTCGGTCTTCACCATCGTGGTACCGCTGGCGAACTCCGTGACGATGTTCGCCGCGCTGCGCCTCGCCGCCGGTCTGGGCCTCGGCGCCTGCATGCCCGTCTCGCTGACCATGATGGCCGAGCACATGCCGGCCGGCCGCCGGGCGCGGGCCAGCACCCTGACGATGACCGGGTACCACACCGGCGCCGTCATCACCTCGCTGCTGGCCCTCCAGGTCACCGACGACTGGGAGGTCCTCTTCTACGTGCTGGGCGTCGTCGGCCTCGCCGTCGCCGCCGTGCAGTGGTTCAAGCTGCCGGAGTCGGAGGCCTTCGTGCGGGCCAAGCGGGACGGGGCCGCACGGGTGCCGTTCACGGAACTGCTGAAGCCGGCGTACCTGCGCGCGGGCATCGGCATCTGGGTCGCCTCGTTCATGGGACTGCTGCTGGTCTACGGCCTCAACACCTGGCTGCCGAAGCTCATGAACGACGCCGGCTACCCGGTCCCCACGGCCGTCACCCAGCTCCTGGTGCTCAACGTCGGCGGCGTGGTCGGCCTGGTCCTCGGCGGGTGGGTCGCCGACCGGCGGGGCATCAAGGGCACCACGATGGGCTGGTTCGCGGTGTCGGTGCTCATGCTGGCCTGTCTGAGCATCAAGATGGAGAGCGACCTGCTGCTGAACACGGTGGTCTTCCTCACCGGTGTGTTCGTCTTCTCCGCGCAGGTGCTCGTCTACGCCTACGTGACGAACTTCTACCCGGCCTCCGTGCGCGGCACGGCGCTCGGCTCGGCGTCCGGCATCGGCCGGATCGGTTCGATCGTCGGCCCGTCGATCACCGGGGCCCTGGTCTCCTCGGGGATCGGTCACCCGTGGGGCTTCTACTTCTTCGCCGCGGTCGCGGTCTGCGGCTTCCTGGCCGTACTGACCCTGCCGGGCCGGATGCGGGGCGAGACGACGGAGGCCGTCGAGGCCGCCGTCTGACACCGAACGGCACGAGGAGAGGGAGCAGTCGGGCGAGGTGGCCCGCTGCTCCCTGAGTGCTTGCCGGACCGGTGCTCAGTCGCTGTCGACGTGCTCGCTGAGGATCTTGCCGTTCGTGGCGTCGACGTCGACCGTCGTCTCGTTCCAGTTGCCGGTGTCCACGACGTCGACGGCCCACATGACCTGCTGGTTGTCGTTCTCGTCGAGTTCGACGCCGGTGACGGTGCCCTTGGCCTTGCCGGTGGCGGCCTTCACCGCCTGCTGCGGGGTCTGGGTGGCCTTGCTCAGCCGGTCGGCGATCTCCTTCTTGTCGTCGGCGCTCTGGTCCGCCTCGACCTGGGTGCGGAAGACCTTCCCGCTGACCGCGTCGATGTCGATGCGGTGCACGGTGCCGTCGGAGGCGGCGACCTTGGCCTCCCACTCGGGGGCGCCCGCGCTGGGGGCGGGGTTCGGGGTGCTCGGCATCGGTGAGCCCGTGGGTGAGGCGGTCGCCTCGGCCGAGGTCTTCTTCAGTTCGAGGTCGACGAGTTTGCTGCCGGAGACCTCCTTGACGGCGGTGTCGGCGGCCTTGTCCCAGGTCACCTTGGCCATCGGGACCAGGGCCTTGCGCTCGGCCTTGTCCTGGTCCTCCGAGGCGGTGGGGGAAGCGGTGGGGGAGGAAGTGGTGTCGGTCGGGGAAGCGGTACCGGTGGGGGAACCGGTCTGTGCCGCCTCGGCGACACTCGAGCGTGTCGTATCGGCATTGGTGCAGGCCGCCATCAGCAGTACGGAACTGCCCAGGGCACACATCACGGCCACCGAACGCATGGGGGGAAGTCGTCGCGCAGAGCTCATGCCCCTCTGCGTAACCGTTTGGCCCTGTTGTCATACCGGTTCGGGACGGAAAGCACCTGAATGGCCGGATGGTCCGGTTCAGCGGGCGGGAACGAACTCCGCCCGGTCGGTCCCCGCTCCGGTCGCCGGTGAGCACGGGGCCACGGCGTGCGGCCGGGGACCCTCCAGCCACTCGCGGTAGACGGAGGACTGGCGGGCCACCTCCCAGTACGCCTCCTCGAGCGCGGGGTAGACCGCGTCCAGCTCGGCCCGGGTGCGGGCGGCCAGCAGCAGGCGCACGCCGAGGGGGTCGCCGTACAGGGGCCGTACCACCATGTCGGGGCGGGACTGGGAGCTGGGCTGGCAGACGGTGACGACTTCGCCGGTCGCGACGAGGGACGCGGCGGTGTGGTAGTCGCCGTGCAGGACCCGCGGGTCGAGGCCGACGGCGCGCAGCATGCGGTGCACGCCGTCCCATTCGCCGTCCACGGTGGGGTCGACCATCCACCGGTCGTCGGCGAGGTCGGTGAGGTGGACGACGGGGCGTGCCGCCGCCGGATGGTCGGCGGGCAGCATGACGAACTGGGGTTCGCGCTCGATCAGGACCCGCAGCCGCAGGCCCTCGGGGACGCGCAGCGGGCAGCCCTCCACCTCGTGCACGAAGGCGACGTCGAGCTGGCCGTCGCCGACCCTGCGCAGCAGCGCGTTGGCGGAGACGTCCATCTGGAGCGTCGGTTCCAGGCCGGGGTGTCTGAGCCGGCGCAGCCAGCCGGCGAGGGCCCGGCTCGCCGTGGAGCCGACGCGCAGCCGGCTGTCGCCGCCGGCCGCGGCGGCGCGGGCCTCGCGGACGAGGGTCCGCATGTCGGCCAGCAGCGGGCGGGCCCGGCCGAGGACGGTGCGGCCGAGCGGGGTGGGGCGGCAGCCGCTGCGTTCCCGGACGAACAGCTGCCCGCCCAGGGCCTGTTCGATGCGGCTCAGCTGGGTGCTCAACGTGGGCTGGGCGACGCCCAGTTGGCGTGCCGCCCGGTGCAGGCTGCCGGCGTCGGCGATGGCGCACAGCGCGCGAAGATGCCTCACCTCGAGCTCCATGCAGGGAGCGTAGAGCGGAACAGTTGGTTGCGCCAGGTGAACAAAACGCGGCGGAACAGGGCGAGTTCTGCACTCCGGCCGAACCTGGGTGATAGCCCGGTCCTATCGCCTGTTGCCATCATCACAGCGGGCTCATGGGCGCCTCACACTCACCGGTGACGACTTCTCCCCACTCCCCCACACAAGGAGTCATCGATGCGCATCACCCTGCCCCTGCTGTCCACCGCGGTCGGCCTCGGTCTGACCGCCGCCGTGCTCGGCACCGGCCCGGCCGCGACGGCCGCCGCTCCCCAGCCCCAGGCCCCCGCGGCGCAGGCCGGCTACCAGCCGTCGGCCGGCTCGGGCGAAGACGCCCGCGCCAACCAGGAGTTCTTCGAGGCGGTCGTCAAGTCCGTCGCCGAGAAGCGGGCGGCGAGCCCGTCCTCGGCGGCCGCCGTCACCGTCTACTACAGCACGAGAAACGCGCCCAGCTTCCGCACCCAGATATCCCGCAGCGCCCAGATCTGGAACAGCTCGGTGTCCAACGTGCGCCTCCAGGAGAGCAGCTCCGGCGCCGACTTCTCGTACTACGAGGGCAACGACTCACGCGGCTCGTACGCCTCCACGGACGGACACGGCAGCGGCTACATCTTCCTCGACTACGCGCAGAACCGGCAGTACGACTCGACCCGCGTGACCGCCCACGAGACCGGGCACGTGCTCGGCCTGCCCGACCACTACAGCGGCCCGTGCAGCGAGTTGATGTCGGGCGGCGGCCCCGGCCCGTCCTGCACCAACCCGTACCCCAACTCCACCGAGCGCAGCCGGGTGAACCAACTGTGGGCCTACGGCTTCGCGGCCGCCCTGGACAAGGCGCTGGAGAAGAGCGGACAGCGCTGAGCAGTACGTGAGGACAGTCGCGGGGACGGCCGGAGCGGGCCGTCCCCGCGCATGTGTGCCCGGGCCGCTTGCCAGACCCCCGAGGGGGTACCCGACGCCCACTCGTGAGTACTCCAGCGAAGGAGCCCTACGTGGACGGTCGGAAGGCACCAGCAGGCACCGGTCTCGGCGATCTGGAACCCGGCACACGGCAGCGCGCGCAGTTGCGCACCCGTGTCGCCGACATCTCGTGGACGGCGTTGTGCGTGGTGCTCGCGCTGTGGGCCGTCTGGAGCGCCGTCGGCGTGGCACGGGGTGCGACGGCCTGGGCGTACTGCGCCGTGGCCTGGGTGCTGCTGGCCGCGGCGCTGGCCGTGCGCGCGGCGGCGATACGGCGCAGGAACTCGCTGTAGCCGCTCGGGGCGGCCGTCGGCCGCCGAAGCCGGGTGCGGCGCGGAGGACTTGGGGCGGGGGCTCAGCCGTGTGCGGCGGCGGGCAGCGCGTCGTGCACGGCGCGGTGGACGGCCCGTGCCAACCGGGCGCCCCACTCGGAGCGGGGGCCGGCGAAGGCGTGGACCTCCCTGCCGGGCCGCGGCGCGCGGGCGGCGACGCACACGGCGTCGGTGGGGGTGCCGGAGCAGTCGAGGCCCGCTTCGACGAGTGCCTGCACCTTGGCCTCGGTGGCCGTGATGACCGCGTTGACCAGGGCGGCGTCGCTCAGGGCCACCGGCAGGGCGGCGAGGATGTTGATGGTGCCCGGCCCGGCTGTTCCCGTGCCGCCCTCCTGCGGTGCGGCCGCCCATCCCCGCACGGAGACGCCCGCGGTGACGACGGCCTCCGTGCCGCCGTCCCGTGCGCGGCCGGGGTCGCGGACGTCGGCGGCGGTCATCAGGCCCATGCCCCGGCCCTCGGCTCCGGCGGCGAGCGCCAGGTCGGCCAGGTGGCGGGCGGGATCGGTGCGTCGATAGCCGTGCGCCACCTGGGCGTTGAGGACCCACGCGCAGTCGGCGATGCCGCCGCCGAGCACGGCGCTGCCGGCCATCCGCCAGCCCGGCCCGGGCCGCCACAGCAGGGCGTGCAGCCGTTCGCCGTCCTCCACGCGGGTCAGGCGCTCCAGCTCCAGCAGACGGGGCCCGGTTCGGGGGGCGGGGAGGAGGGCGGGCACCGGTCGGGGCTCCTTGCCGGTTCGGGGACGGACCGGACGATCGTACGCGGCGGCGGTGCGCAGGCCCGCCGGGCCCTTCGGGAGGACGGTCTCGCTCCCCGCCTCACCGGGCACCCGGTGCCGCGGCACGGGGACACCGGAGCCGCCCCGTCGGCGGCGTCGCCGTCGCCGCGCATTGCGGAGCGGGTCCGGGGCACTTTCACTGAAGGCACTTCGCCATCAGGCGTCAGATCGGAGGCCACCACGATGCTGTCCCACACCCTGGAGCATGGAGTCCTCGTCATCACGGTGGATCAGGATCCGGGAATCGACGGGCGGGCCGCGCTGTCCACACACATCACGCATCTCGTCGACGCCCACCAGCCGGCTCCGGTCGTCATCGTCCTGACCGAGGAGGCCTCCAGTGGTGCCGCGGTCAGTGCCGTGCTCCGGGCCCACCAGTGGTGCGGTCGCCTCGGTGTCCTGATGAGCGTCGTCACCCACAGCGCCCCGGTCCGGCGGCTGCTGGAGAACAACGCCGACACGACCGGCCCCCGACTGGTCGTGCACGCCCGGGTCGACACCGCCATCAGCACCGCCTTCACCGCAGCGGCCTAACGCCGTCCCGCAATATGCGGGTGCCGGCGGCGGAGTCCGTCGCCGGCACCCGGTGCCGCCGGGCGTCCGTTCGCCCGGCGGTTCTCCTGCTGTCCGAGCCAGAGGTCGGGGCCGAAGACCGGGCGTCGGGACGCTCCAGCAGCATGCCGGCGAACGCCGCTATGGACCCGGCCAGTGCCTTCTGCTGCTCCCCGATGGCCTGATTTCCCCGGTTGAACAGGTCCCGCAGCAGCTCGGGGTGGGCGTCGAAGAGCTTCCGGTAGAACAGCTCGGTGATGTCACCGATGGCCGCTCCGACCGCCGGAAGGGTGGCCCGGACCACGGGGGCGGACTGTTCGGAGAGCACAACGACTCCTTGATCGGTGGATGATCTTCGTCTCTTGAGTCACGGGCCGGCACGTGCCGCCCCGTCCGCCCGTCAGCCGGACGGGCGAACCGTCAGTCCGACCAGGACCGGGCCGGTCGGCGAGGCCACCAGGTCGGCGACGGTCAGCGGGTCGAGCGCGCTGTAGAACGCCTCCTGGGCGGCGCGCAGGGCACCCCGCAGTCGGCAGGCCCCGCGCAGTGGGCACGGCGTCTCGCCCTCGCAGGCGACGACCTCGCCATCGCCCTCCAGCTCCCGGACCAGCCAGCCGACCGAGGCGTGCCGCCCCAGTTCGGTCAGTGTCAGTCCGCCGCCACGGCCGCGCCGGGCCTCCACCACACCGAGGTGCTGCAGGCGGGTGATGGCCTTCGCGGCGTGCGTGTACGGCACGCCGACGACCTCGGCCACCTCGCGGGTGGCAAGGGGGTCGTCGCCGTCCTTCAGGACCGCCAGGCGCATCACGGAACGCAGCGCCAGGTCGGTGAATTTCGTCAGCCGCACAGCCGGACCCTAACAAATACGCATGTTAGATTCCCCTTTACCTGCGGCTGGGGCCCTGTGGAGTGCGCGACTTGACGGGCCGTGCCGGGACGGCCGCCCAACGGGGCGGCGGGCGGCCGCGGTGGGACACGGCGGACGGTGACATCCGATGACAGCGGAAGACGGCGGCTCCCCCGCCCCGGCCGAGGAGGCTCCGCTCCCCCGGGTCCTGTGCGACACCGCGGAGCTCCTGGCCCTCGCCGGTGACGCGCCGACCGGCGCCCTGTGGCGGCTGGCGGAACCGGGACGCCAGCTGGACGCCAACGTCGTCCGCGTCCCCGCGTCCGGACGGGTCGGCACGCACTCCGAACCCGACCTCGACGTCCTGCTGCTCGTCCTCGACGGGGCGGCCACCCTCGTCTGCACCGACGGCGACCGCCCGCTGCGGCCGGGGCTGCTGACCTGGCTGCCGCACGGTTCGACGCGCGCCGTCCAGGCCGGGCCCGACGGCGTGACGTTTCTGACGGTCCACCGGCGCCGGCCCGGCCTGCGGATCCAGCCGCCCGGAGCCGCCGACCGGCTCCGTCCCGACGGCGTCTGAGCCGGCGGCCCGGTCAGCCGGCCGGTGCGGACACGCTCAGCCGTCCGTCCCGCACCTCGGTGACACGGTCGGCCGCGGCCAGATGGGCGTGGTCGTGGGTGACCAGCACGGTGGCGGTGGCCCGCTCGTGGGTGAGGCGGGTGATCAGGCCGACGACGGCGGCGCCCCGCTCGTGGTCGAGGGCGCTGGTGGGCTCGTCGACCAGCAGCACCCCGGGGTCGTTCATCAGGGCCCGGGCGATGTTGACGCGCTGACGCTGCCCGCCGGAGAGCTGGTGGGGGCGGCGGTCCGCCTGGTCCGCGAGGCCGACGGCGCCGAGGAGGTCCAGCGCCCGGCCCCGGGCGGCGCGGGGGCTGCGGCCGTCGATGTGGGCCATGACCTGGAGCTGTTCGGCCGCCGTGAGGGACGGCAGGAGATTGGGCTGCTGGAAGACGATCCCGATGCGGCGCCGGCGCAGGTCGGCCAGCTCGCCGCGGCTCATCGCGGCGGTGTCGGCGCCGTCGACGGTGACCGTGCCGGCGTCGGGGGTGATGAGGGTCGCCGCGACGGCCAGCAGACTGGACTTGCCGGATCCGGAGGGGCCGACGACGGCGGTGACGCTGCCGCGGGGCACGTCCAGGGTGACGCGGTCGAGGGCGGTGAGGCGGCCGTCGCCGTCGGGGTAGGTCAGGGTGATGCCGGTCAGGTGCAGGCTCATCGGGCGCTCCCCAGGGCGGTCAGCGGGTCGACGGACGTGATGCGGCGGACAGCGAGTGCCGCCCCGAGACCGCCGAGCAGGATCATCACGGCGGCCGGGACGAGGACGGTGGCGGGTGCCAGGACGAAGGGCACCGCACCGGAGACCGCGGCGCCGGTCGCGGCGGCGGCGGTGCCGACGAGGGTGCCGCCGGCCAGCAGGACGACGGCCTGCCCGAGCGCGTCGCGCAGCAGCCCGGCGGTGGTGGCGCCCAGGGCCTTCAGGACGGCGATGTCGCCGCTGCGCTGGATCGTCCACACGGTGAAGAAGGCGCCGACGACCAGGGCTGAGATGGCGAACAGGAAGCCGCGCATGAGCTGCAGGGAGCCGTTCTCGGAGGCGTAGGAGCCGATCGCGGACAGCGAGTCGTCCTTGCTGACGGTCTCGGTGCCGGCCGCCCGGTCCGTGGCCGCGAGGTCGGCGCCGGGGCCGGTGTCCAGGGCGATCACCGTCGCGGTGGGGCCGTCCGCGGCGCCGGCGGGCGGGGCGATCGCCTGCCAGGTCCGCAGGCTCGTCCACGCCACCGGGGTGTGGCTGAAGGAGACGTCGCCCTCGGCTGCGGCCACGGTCAGCCGCCGGCCGGCGACGGTGACGGTGCCACCCGGCCGGACGCCGAGTTCGTCGGCGGCGGCGGTGGACAGCACCACCGTACGGTCGTCGATCCGGTCGCCGCGGGGTGCGAGCGGGGAGCCGGGCCGGACGCCGAAGACGGACACGCCGGTGCTCCGGTCGCCCGCGCGGGCGCGGGTGGTGGCGATGCCGAGCGGCTCGGCGCCGCGGACACCGGGGGCCTCGGCCCACCGGCGCCACTGGGTCTCGGTGACGGTGGAGTCGGCGTACGACAGGTCCTGGCCGCCGCTCGGCGCGGCAAAGGCGATCCGGTCGGCGGGCAGGGACGTGACGGCGGAGACGTTCTCCCGGGCCAGGCCCGCGGTCAGTCCGGACAGCAGGCCGACCAGCAGGGTGATCAGTACGACGACGGTTCCCATCAGGGCGAACCGGCCCTTGGCGAACGTCAGGTCTCTCAAGGCGACAAACACGTCTTCGCCCGGCCTTTCGAAGCGGTGTGGTGGAGTGGACGGGGGTGTCGCCCCGGTATCGGCGACGTCTCCACCGTCGTCGTTCGGGGGCCTGCCGGGCATCGGTCCTGGGCGGGCACTTCGGGGGCCGAAGGGTGCGGGCCGGCCTCTTACTTTCGGCAGATGCCCGGCCCGCCGGGAGGTCCGTAGGCTGGGACGACCGTGAACGCGCTGACTCCCACCCCCCGCTCCCTGGCCCTGGCCATGCACCTGCTCGTGGCCGGCCTGCTCGCCCTGGTGGCGCTGCGGGCGGTGGCGGACGGCCGGCCGCACGCGCCCGCCGTCGTCGCCGTCGCCGCGGTGCTGGGCGCGGTGTACGCCGTGGGCCCCGCCCTCCCGGCGGTCAGCGCCTCCCGCCGCGCGGCGGCCCTGTGGCTGACGGCCGTCGGCGCGGTGTGGCTCGTCCTGCTGACCCTGTCGGCCGAGGCGGTGTGGCTGGCGTTCCCGCTGTACTTCGTCCAGCTCCATCTGCTGCCGCGCCGGGCCGGGCCGGCCGCGGTGCTCGGTACGGCGGTCGCGGCGATCGCGGCCTTCTCCGTCCACGAGGGCACGTTCACGGCGGCCACCGCGATCGGCCCGGCCCTCGGTGCCGCCGTCGCCGTGGCGGTGGTGTGGGGCTACCAGGCGCTGTACCGGGAGAGCGAGCAGCGCCGCCGGCTGATCGAGGAGCTCACCGCCACCCGTGCCGACCTGGCCGACGCCCAGCGTGCCGCGGGCGTCCTCGAGGAACGCGAGCGGCTGGCCCGGGAGATCCACGACACGCTCGCCCAGGGGCTGTCGAGCATCCAGTTGCTGCTGCGCGCCGCCGAGCGGGCCCTGCCCGGCCGGCCGGAGCCCGCCGTCACGTACGTGGGCCAGGCCCGGCAGGCCGCGTTGGACAATCTGGCGGAGGCCCGGCGCTTCGTCGCCGCCCTCTCCCCGCCCGCGCTGGACGACACTCCCCTGGCCGGCGCGCTGGAGCGGCTGTGCGCCACCACCGCCGACCGGCACCGGCTCGACGTGCGGTTCCGCCTTGCGGGCCCGCCCCGGCCGCTGCCCACGGCGCAGGAGGTCGCCCTGCTGCGCGTCGCCCAGTCGGGGCTGGCCAACACGGTGGGGCACGCGCGGGCCGGCACGGCCGAGGTCACCCTGAGCCACCTCCGCGACGCGGTCGTCCTGACCGTCGTGGACGACGGCGTGGGCTTCGACCCGGCTGCCGTGCGGGTGCCCGGTGCGGACGGCGGTGGCGGGTTCGGGCTGGCCGCCATGCGAGCCCGCGTGCACGCCGTCGGCGGCACGCTCACCGTCGAGTCCGCCCCCGGGCGGGGCACCGCGCTGTCCGCCCGGCTTCCCCTCACCCCCACCGACGACGACCCGGAGGACCGGCCGTGACCGAGACCGCCCCGACGCCCATCCGGCTGCTGCTCGCCGACGACCACCCTGTCGTCCGGGCGGGCCTGCGCGCGGTGCTGGAGACCGAGGAGGGCATCGCCGTGGTCGCGGAGGCGGCGACCGCGGAGGAGGCCGTCGTGCGGGCCGGACTCGGTGACGTCGACGTCGTCCTGATGGACCTCCAGTTCGGCAAGGGCATGAACGGTGCCGAGGCCACGGCCGCCATCACCGCGCGTCCGGGCGCCCCGCGGGTCCTGATCGTCACGACGTACGACACCGACGCCGACACGCTGCCCGCCATCGAGGCCGGTGCCACCGGGTACCTCCTCAAGGACGCGCCGCCGGAGGAGCTGGCCGCCGCCGTGCGCACCGCCGCGGCGGGGCGCACCACGCTCGCTCCCGCCGTCGCGGACCGGCTCATGACCCGGCTGCGCGAGCCGCACACCTCGCTGACCCGCCGCGAGACCGAGGTCCTCGTGCTGGTCGCCGAGGGGCTGTCCAACCAGCACATCGCGGGCCGGCTGCACCTGACCGAGGGCACGGTGAAGTCCCATCTGGCCCGTGTCTACGCCAAGCTGGGCGTCGACTCCCGCACGGCCGCGGTCGCCGCCGCCACCGGCCTCGGTCTCATCCGGCGCTGAGCCGTACCGGTTCAGCGCGCCTCAGTGCGCAGGCCGGGCAGTGCGGCGGCGGTGAGGGGAAGGGCGCGTCGTCCGGGTCGACGAGGACGACGGGGCAGCCGGCGGCGTGGGTGAGCGCGCCGGCCGCATTTGGATGTCACGCGGAACAAGGTGTCGCGGGGCCCCTCCCCGGGTGGCTCCCGGCGCTTTTGCATCCGCTCGTCCCCGGGCACTCCTAGAGGGTCGACCGGCGCAGTGACGCGCCGGCACGGCGGAATGGGAGGACGGCATGGACTGGCGAACGTTCGCCGAGAAGATGGCCTCGCTGGCCCGGGAGCTGCTGGCCCAGGAGTCCGTGCGCGACACGCTGGAGCGGATCACCAGCGCGGCCACCGAGCTGGTCGAGGGCTGCGACGCCGCCGGCATCCTCCTGCTGCGCGGCAGACGGGTGCAGTCGCTGGCGCCCACCGAGCAGCTGGTGATCGACAGCGACCAGCTCCAGGAACGCGCCGGGGAGGGGCCCTGCTTCGACGCCGCGCGCACCTCCGTGGGAGAGCGGCAGTTCCGGATCGCCGACTTCACCGACGTGACGGAGCGCTGGCCCACGTACGTGCCCGAGGCCCGCAAGCTGGGCCTGGGCAGCATGATGGGCATCCTGCTGTTCACCGAGGACGAGGACCTCGGCGCGCTGAACTTCTACTCCCGCCGGCCCGGGGCCTTCACCGAGGCCAGTGAGACCGCCGGCTGGCTGCTGGCCTCGCACGCCGCGGTCGCCTTCTCCAGCGCCCGCACCCAGGCGCAGTTGCAGGAGGCCATCGGCACCCGTCACACCATCGGCGAGGCCATGGGCATCCTGATGGGCAGTCACCGTCTCACCGAGGACCAGGCCTTCGCCGCGCTGCGCCGCTACTCCCAGGACCGCAACGTCAAGCTTCGCGACGTCGCCCGGCAGGTCTGCGAGCGGGGCGGCCTCCCCTGAGCCCGGTCCCCTCACGGCGCTCACGAACTCCCGTACTCTGAGCGCCCGTTGAGGCGCCGCACGGACGCCCCCTGCTCACCCGTGCCGCCGACACTGAAGGTGCTGTTCGAGAGGTTCTTCTCGACCCGGGCCCCGCCCGAGGAGGTCGTCGCCACCCTCATCGAGCCGGCCGGGATCATGGCGGAGACGGTGGCCGCGCAGCGTGCCACGCCCGGTGACGACCTGGCCAGCGCGCTGGTCCTGGCCTCCGAGGACGGCGAGCGCCTCATGGACGAGGAGATCGTCTCCACGCTCCAGCTGATGGCCGCCACGGGCCACGGGCCACGGGCCACGGGCCACGGGCCACGGGCCACGGGCCACGGGACGACGATCTCGCTGATCGTCAACGCCGTCGTCAACCTGTCCGCGCACCCGGAGCAGCGCGCCCTGGTGCTGTCCGGCGAGGCGGACTGGACCGATGTGTGTCGAGGAGACGCTGCGGTACTCGACCCCGGCCTCGCACGTCCTGATCCGCTTCGCGACCGAGGACGTCCCGGTCGGCGACCGGGTGCTGCCCGCCGGGGACGCGCTGATCGTGTCGTACGGGGCGCTGGGCCGGGACGAGGGGGCACACGGTCCGACGGCGGGCGCGTCCGGCATCACCCGCGCCTCGCGGAACCGGCACATCGCGATCGGGCCCGGCCCGCACGTGTGCCCCGGCGCGGCCCTGTCCCGCCTGGAGGCCGGTGTGGCGCTCCCCGCCCTCTACGCACGCTTCCCCTGGCTTGACCTGGCGGTACCGGCGTCCGCACTGCACAACAAGCCGGTGGTCACGCGGAACGACCTCTTCGAGCTGCCGGTCCGCCTCGCCTGGGCGGCACCTGGGGGCCGGGAGGGGCGTTTGTCCCCTTCCGATCGGGTAACTCCGGAATTCCGGACGCCGGACCGACACGGCATACGGCGTCGACGCTGCTGGGCGGTGATTCCAGGAGGCGCGATGTGGAACCGTAAGCGCAGGAAGGGCCGCCGGACCGCGCGGGCCGTTCCCATGGAGCTGTGCGATCTGTGCGCCAGGGTGTTCCCGGAGGACGAGGCCGTGCGCGGCTACGTGCCGGACTCCTCCTCCGCCCCCGCCACCAACGAATGGTTCGACGGGCTTCGGCTCATCACCGCGTGCTGCGACGACCACTTCGACGTGGTCAAGGACGGCTACCAGGACCGGCCCTTCGTGGAGGAGGAGCTCTGGGCGGCGAAGCTGACCCGGGCGCTCACCACGGGGCCGCCGGCACTCTCCATGGATCAGCTCGCGTGCCGGACGGGCCTGCACGAGCCACAGATCCGCCGCGCGATCGCCTGGCACAACGAGCAGATGCGCCAGCGGCAGCGCATGGACCCCTGACGGGTCAGGACGGTCGCGTCCCGACGGGTTCCTCGAACCGGCGCACGTGCCACTCGTCATGGAACCCGCGGGTCCCTGACAGGGCCTCGTTGCGGCCTTCACTTGCGGGATGCCCTGCTCCATCCAGCCGCGAGGACCAGGACCTCGGTCGTCCTTCGTTCGGCGGCTCCGGGCGGCGCGGACGGGTGCGCGTACCGGGGGTCACGTTTGTCCGCGGCGTCCCCGGGTCACTCAGTTCCGCATCGGCGAGCCAGTCCGAGGACCGCCCGAGGAGCACCTGTGAACCGGTACCGGCGCCCCTTCCTCCGTCTGTGGGACCGGTTGGCCGCGTCCGCGCTGGTCCGGCGCGGCCGGGAACTGGAGCTGATGCACCGGGCCATGGGCTTCGCCACGCTGGCCCTGGTCACGCTGGCGCCGCTGCTGATCGTGGTGGCCGCCGCCGATCCCCTGGGACGCGGCGGTTTCGCCTCCTGGCTGGCCGACGGCATGGGACTGTCCGGCCGGTCCGCGAAGGTACTGACCGACATCATCAGCCCGCCGACCAAGGTGGTCGGCACCACGAGCGTCTGGGGCGGTATCGCCCTCGCCGTCTTCGGTGTGTCCTTCGCGGCGAGCGTGCAGAACGGCTACGAACGCATCTGGGGTCTGCCGTCCGGCCCCTGGCATCGCGTCTGGCGGCAGCTGACCTGGATCATCGCCCTGACCGGGTACCTCTACCAGGAGGTGCAGACCCGGACCGCGTTGCACGGCTCAACCCGGATCGTGCTGTCCACGGCGACCGGCATGCTGTTCTTCTGGTGGGGTCAGCACTTCCTGCTGGGCAGCCAGATCCGTTGGCGCGACCTGCTGCCGGGAGCGCTGGCCACCATGGTGGGCCTGATCGGACTGCGCGGCTTCTCCTACCTCGTGTTCACCCCCCTGATCCTCGACAACGCGATCAATTACGGCGCGGTCGGCATCGTGCTGGTGGTGGAGTCCTGGTTCATCGGGGTCGGGTTCGTCGTCTTCGGGGGCGCGATGGTCGGCCACTGGTTCTGCGAGCACCACTGGTGGACACGCAACATCGACCGGGAGCGGTGATCCGGTTCCTCCCGCCGGGCCGTCCGGGCGGGTTCCGCGGGAGAGCACTGACGGGCCCGAAGGCCGCCGGGGTGCTCCCGCGGGGGTACGGCGTGGGGCGGCGTCAGCTGCCCGGCAGCCTGCCCCGGCCCTTCCCGCACGCGCGTGTGCCGGTGCGCACGGTCCGCCGCACCGCCTCGGAGCTGCCGGCGCGGGCGCGTCCGCCCACGCCGCCGGCCAGTGCCGCGGTGACGGCTCCGGCGGCCACCGCGGCCAGCGCGAACGGGCGGCGGTGGCGTGAAAGCCAGAACTGGAGGCTCCGGCCGTGCGACTCGTCGTCGAAGAGGCCGTGGGCGCCGTAGTCGACAGGCGCGGCGTCGTCCACCGGCTCGTAGAGGTTGACCGGCCGGGACGGGTCGACGGGGTCCTCGGTCTGCTGCGCGTCGTAGCCGGTGCGGGCCAGGCAGCGGTCGAGCAGGCCCGGGGCGAGCTTCTGCCCGAGCAGGGTCGCGACGGTGGAACCGCCGACCCAGTACTCGGTTCGCGGCGGCGTCCACCGCGTCCGGGTCGGCGACGTCCACCATCAGGGGCAGCGCCCGTCCGCCCGCCTCCCTGACCTCCTCGGCCGCCCGGCGCAGGGCGTGCTCGCCGCGGGCCGGCAGGGCCACGGCGGCGCCGCGTGCGCCGAAGGCCCGGGCCGTGGCCCGGCCGACGCCGGCGGTCGCGCCGGTCACGACCACCACCTCGGCGCGGCCCGCCCCACGACGCGGTCCGCCGCGTCCGAACCGGCCCGCGCCGGTCACTTCTTGCCCCGGCCGGGCAGGTGCTCGGCGTACTCGGTGAGCTTCTGGCGGACGCCCTTGGCGGCGATGCCGGCACGCTCGGGGTCGCGGACGGCGGCCTTGGCGGCCTTCTTGCCCTGCTCGGCCATGATGTGCGGCGGGATCGGCGCGATCTCCGCGTCGACCTTGAACTCCAGCACCACGGGCCGGTCCGAGGCGAGCGCCTGGTCCCAGGCGGCGCCGACCTTGTCGGGGTCGGTGCAGACGATGCCCTCGAGGCCGAGCAGCTCGGCGTAGGCGGCGTAGGGGACGTCCGGGATGTCCTGGGAGCCGGGGTACTTGGGATCGCCGGCCATGGCGCGCTGCTCCCAGGTGACCTGGTTGAGGTCCTGGTTGTTGAACACGCAGAAGATCAGCGGGGCGGTCCCGGAGAGCCGGTCCAGGTACCGCTTGACGGTGATCATCTCGTTCATGCCGTTCATCTGGAACGCCCCGTCGCCCACGAAGGCGATCACCGGCCGGTCCGGATACGCGAACCGTGCCGCGATGGCGTACGGAACGCCGGGGCCCATGGTCGCCAGCGTCCCGGACAGCGACGCGTGCATGCCGTCGCGGAGCTTGAGGTGCCGGGCCCACCAGTTGGTGCCGGAACCGGAGTCCGCCGTGAGGATCGCCCCGTCCGGCAGCCGCGGCGACAGCTCGGCGGCCACCGCCTGCGGGTTGATCGTGTTGCCGAAGTGCTCCCCCGCCCAGCGGTCGCACAGGTCGTTCCACTCGCGGACGTCCTTCTCGATCTTCTTCCGCCAGCCGCGGTCCTCCTTGCGCCGCAGCAGCGGCAGCAGCGCCCTCAGCGTCTCCTTGGAGTCGCCGACGAGGTGGGCCTCCATCGGGTAGCGGATGCCGATCATGCGCCCGTCGATGTCGATCTCCACGCCTCGGGCCTGGCCCTCGTCCGGCAGCCACTCCGCGTACGGGAAGCTGGTGCCGACCATCAGCAGGGTGTCGCAGTCCTGCATCATGTTGTCGCTGGCCTTGCTGCCCAGCAGACCGATCGGACCGGTGACGAACGGCAGGTCGTCGGGGAGGACCTCGCGGCCGAGCAGGGCCTTGGCGACGCCGGCGCCGAGGAGTTCGGCCACCTCGATCACCTCGTCCTCGGCCTTCGCGGCGCCCTGGCCGACGAGCATGGCGACCTTCTCGCCCGCGTTGAGGACGTCGGCCGCCTTGCGCAGCTCGTCCGGATCGGGAAGGACGCGCGGCCGGCTCCAGCCGACGCTGGAGAAGACCGAGCCGTGCGTCTTCGGCGGGGAGGGCACCGCGTCCTCCTCCTGCACGTCGTTCGGAATGATGATCGTGGCCACGCCCCGCGTGGTCAGCGCCGTCTTGAACGCCCGGTCGACCACGTGCCGGGCCTGACCCGGATGTACCACCATCTGGCAGTACTCCGACACATCCGCGAACAGCTGGTCCAGGGCGATCTCCTGCTGGTAGTGGGTGCCCAGCGACAACCGCTTCTGCTGACCCACCACCGCCACCACCGGCTGATGATCGAGCTTCGCGTCGTACAGGCCGTTCAGCAGATGCACCGCACCCGGCCCGGACGTCGCCACACAGCAGCCCACCTCACCGGTGAACTTGGCATGCGCGCAGGCCATGAACGCGGCCATCTCCTCATGCCGCGCCTGAATGAACTCCGGACTGCCCTGCGCCCGGTCGAACGCGCCGAGCAGACCGTTGATGCCGTCACCCGGATAGCCGAAGACCCTCTCGACACCCCACTCCCGCAGGCGCTGAAGTACGAAGTCGGCAACTTGAGTCATGGGCACTCCCGGAAGCGCGTGAAGGACAAGGTGAGGTGTCTGAGTGCCTTCCCCCACGGGTCATAAACCGGGCGATACCCACCCGTCCGGTCACCCAGGGGCTTCGCACGCAGCAGCTCCCCCTCCCGGGCACAGTGACCCACGCAGGGGCGCCGTCGGCGTCACCGGGCCGGGGGCGGCGCGGTGCTGTCGCGGGTCACCAGCCGGGTGGGCACGAGCGTCGTCCCCCGCTCCGGGCCGTCCTGGCGCATCTTGCGCAGCACGGCCTGGACGCAGAGCCGCCCCACCTCGGCGAAGTCCTGGTGGACGGTGGTCAGCGGCGGCAGGAAGGAGCCGGCCTCCGGGATGTCGTCGAACCCGATGACGCTGACGTCCTCGGGGACGCGCCGGCCGCGCTCGTGCAGGGCGCGCAGCAGCCCCAGGGCCATCTGGTCGTTGGCCGCGAAGACGGCCGTGCACTCCTCGCGGGCGGCGAGTTCGAGGCCGGCCCGGTAACCGGACTCCGCGGACCAGTCGCCCCGGGTGAGGGGCGGCGGGGTGCAGCCCGCCTCGGCTAGCGTCCGGCGCCAGGCGTCCGCGCGCCGCTGGGCGGCGAAGGAGCCCTCCGGCCCCGCCAGGTGCCACACGGTGTCGTGCCCGAGGCCGAGCAGGTGCCGGACGGCCGCACGGGTGCCGCCGGCCTGGTCGGTGTCGACGACCGTGTAGTGGTCGCCGGCGTCGGAGTCGACCACCACGACCTGGACGTGGGGCGGCAGGGTGACGGTGGCCGCGTCCAGCAGGTGGACCTCCATGATGACGATCACCGCGTCGACGGCGAGCTCCTCCAGCCGGGAGAACGCGCCCCGCACCTCGTCCTGCGTGGGCACGGCGACCGGCAGCAGCGTCACCGCGTACCCCTCGCTCGCCGCGGAGGTCGCGATGGCCTCCAGGGTGCGCACGTTGCCCGTGGTGGACAGCGAGAACGTGATGACGCCGATGGTGCGGAACTCGCCGCGCTTGAGCGCCCGGGCGGCGCTGTTGGGGCGGTATCCCAGCTCCTTCATGGCCGCCAGGACCTGCTGCCGGGTCTCCTCGGTCACTCCGGCGTATCCGTTGGAGACGCGGGAGACGGTCTGCGAGGAGACCCCGGCCAGCCGGGCCACGTCCGCCATGGAGGCCGTGCGGTCCCGGCCGCGCCGGGGACGCGCGGGTGCGCTCGTCGGGACTTCCTCAGCCGTGCTCACTCGCCGTCAGCCGCCTCTCTGTCGCTGTCAGGCCCTGGTGCGAAAGGACCCTTGACCGTCGTCATCGGGGCAGTGTAGACATGCCGCCATCAGATGTTTACGTAAACATTACAGCCGGGCGCCTTTTCGCGGTGCGCGATGTTTACGTAAACATCGCGCAGTTCCAGGACGTGGACGAGCGAGGAACGACGACATGACGACGCTGCAACCGCCGGCCGCCGCCGAGCCGCGGCCGGCACCGCCACCGACGAGACGGGACCGCCGGTCCTGGACCGGGTGGGGTTTCCTCGGTCCGTTCGTGGCCGTGTTCGCCCTGGTCTTCCTCGCGCCGATCGCCTACTCGGTGTACCTCAGTCTCTTCCGCGACCAGCTCATCGGCGGGACCACCTTCGTCGGCCTGGACAACTACACGCAGGCCCTCCAGGACGACCGGTTCTGGGCCTCGCTCGGCCGGGTCGCGCTCTTCCTGGCCGTCCAGGTGCCGGTCATGCTCGGCATCGCGCTCCTGGTGGCACTGGCCCTGGACAGCGGCCGCCTCTACGGCCGGGACTTCTTCCGGATCTCGATCTTCCTGCCGTACGCCGTGCCCGCCGTGGTGGCCACCCTGATGTGGGGCTTCATGTACGGCACCCGCTTCGGCCTGGTCGGCGACATCAACGACGCGCTGGGCGTCACGCTGCCCGACCCGCTCTCCCCCGACCTGGTGCTGGCCTCCATCGGCAACATCGTGACCTGGGAGTTCATCGGCTACAACATGCTGATCTTCTACGCGGCCCTGCGCGTGGTCCCGCACTCGCTGTACGAGGCCGCCGAGATCGACGGTGCCGGACAGATCCGCGTGATCACCGCCATCAAGCTCCCGGCCATCCGCGGGGCGCTGGTCATCGCGACGATCTTCTCGATCATCGGCAGCTTCCAGCTCTTCAACGAGCCGAACATCCTGCAGCCGCTGGCGCCCAACGCCATCACCACCGACTACACGCCGAACTTCTACACGTACTCGCTGTCCTTCAACGGACAGCAGCACAACTACTCCGCGACGGTCGCCATCGTCATGGGGCTGATCACCATGGTCATCGCCTACGTCGTCCAGCTGCGCGGCATGCGCAAGGGAGTGTGAAACAGCGATGACCAGTCCTGTCGTCACCGTCTCCGACCGTCCCGCGCCCACGCCGTCCGGCGCCCACCGCGCCGCGCCCAAGCTGCGCGCCGCCCGCCGCCGGCACTCCCCGGGCAGGCCCCGACGCAGCGTCCTGCTGACCGTGCTCACCGGGCTGGTGGTGCTCTACAGCCTGGTGCCGCTGCTCTGGCTGGTCATCAGCGCCACCAAGACGCAGGAGGGCCTGTCGGACTCCTTCGGCCTGTGGTTCGACGGGGACTTCGCCCTGTGGGACAACATCACGCAGACGTTCACCTACAACGACGGCGTGTTCACCCGCTGGCTGCTGAACACCCTGCTGTACGTGGGACTGGGCGCCGGCGGCGCCACCTTCCTCGCCGTCCTCGGCGGTTACGCGCTCGCCAAGTTCGACTTCCCCGGCCGGCGCGGCGTCTTCGCCGTCGTCATCGGCGCGGTGGCGGTGCCGGGAACGGCGCTGGCGGTGCCGACCTTCCTGATGTTCAGCAGGATGGGGCTCACCGACACGCCCTGGGCGGTGATCATCCCGTCGCTGATCTCGCCGTTCGGCCTGTATCTGATGTGGGTGTTCGCGAGCGAGGCCATCCCGACCGAGCTGATGGAGGCCGCCCGCATCGACGGCGCCGGCGAGGTGCGCACCTTCTTCCGGGTCGCGCTGCCGCTGCTGGCGCCCGGCATCGTCACCGTCCTGCTGTTCACCATGGTGGCGACCTGGAACAACTACTTCCTGCCGCTGATCATGCTCAAGGACCCGGACTGGTATCCGCTGACACTGGGCCTGAACAGCTGGAACCAGCAGGCGCAGACCGCGGGCGGCGAGGCCGTCTTCAACCTGGTGGTCACCGGGTCCCTCATCACGATCCTGCCGCTGATCGCCGCGTTCCTGCTGCTGCAGAAGTACTGGCAGTCCGGACTGGCCGCCGGAAGCGTCAAGGAATAGCCCGGCCTCCTCCCCCGCGCTCCGCCTCCCCCACGTTCCGCCACGTTTCTCCGACCCTCGACTGTGCCGGTTCCCGGCCACGAAGAAGTGGAAGCTCGCCCATGCACAAGCACTCGCGCCGCCTGTTGCGCGGCATCGGTCTCGTCTGCGCCCTCGCCCTGGGAGCGACCGCCTGCGGCGGCAGCGACGACGGCGGATCGAGCGGGAAGTCGGTCTCCCAGGAGGACGTCCAGGCGGCTCTGAAGAAGGGCGGCACCATCACGGTCTGGGCGTGGGAGCCCACGCTCAAGCAGGTGGCCGCCGGCTTCGAGAAGGAACACCCCGGCGTCAAGGTGAACCTGGTCAACGCGGGCACCAACAACGACCAGTACACGGCGCTGCAGAACGCCATATCGGCGAAGAAGGGCGTGCCCGACGTCGCCCAGATCGAGTACTACGCGATGGGCCAGTTCGCCCTGACCGATCAGCTCACCGATCTCAAGGGCTTCGGCGCCGAGAAGCTCGCCGCCCGCTACTCGCCCGGCCCCTGGAACGGCGTGAAGGCCGGCGGTGACGGCGTCTACGCCCTGCCGATGGACTCCGGTCCGATGGCGCTGTTCTACAACAAGAAGGTCTTCGACACGTACGGCATCGAGGTGCCCACCACCTGGGACGAGTACCTCACCGCCGCCCGCGACCTGCACAAGAAGAACCCGAAGGCGTACATCACCGCCGACACCGGTGACGCCGGCTTCGCCACCAGCATGCTCTGGCAGGCCGGTTCGCACCCCTACACGGTGAACGGCACCAAGGTGAAGATCGACTTCTCCGACGCGGGCGCCGGGAAGTTCACCGCCGTCTGGCAGAAGCTCATCGACGAGAAGCTGCTCGCTCCCGTCACCAGCTGGAGCGACGAGTGGTACAAGGGCCTCGGCGACGGCAGCATCGCGACCCTCGCCACCGGCGCCTGGATGCCCGCCAACCTGGAGTCGGGCGTGAAGAACGCCTCCGGTGACTGGCGCGCCGCCCCGCTCCCGCAGTGGACGGCGGGCGACGAGGCCGGCGCCGAGAACGGCGGCAGCGCGCTCGCCCTGCCCGAGCTCGGCAAGAACGAGGCGCTGGCGTACGCCTTCGTCGAGTACGCCAACGCGGGCAAGGGCGTGCAGACCCGCCTGGCGAACGGCGCCTTCCCGGCGACCACCGCGGATCTGCAGTCCAGCACGTTCCAGGACACGAAGTTCCCGTACTTCGGCGGCCAGCAGGCCAACAAGATCTTCGCCGAGGCGGCCGCGAACGTCGCCGACGACTGGTCGTACCTGCCCTACCAGGTGTACGCGAACTCGATCTTCAACGACACCGTCGGCAAGGCCTACGTCTCCGGCACCACGCTCGCCGAGGGCCTGAAGTCCTGGCAGGACGCCTCGGTCAAGTACGGCAAGGAGCAGGGCTTCACCGTCGAGCAGTAGCACCAGCACGCGATGCGGCGGTCCCACGGGGCGGCGCGGCATCCGCGCCGCCCCCGCACCGCACGCACCACACCGGAAGGACCGCCATGATGTCCACCCTCCTGTCCCGCCTCCAGGGCGGGCCGGACGGCGCGCCCGTCCCTCGTCTCGCCTTCGGCGCCGACTACAACCCCGAGCAGTGGCCCCGGGAGGTGTGGGAGGAGGACGTACGGCTGATGCGCGAGGCCGGCGTCAACGTCGTCTCCGTCGGCATCTTCTCCTGGGCCCGGATCCAGCCCGGCCCGGACACCTGGGACTTCGCCTGGCTCGACGAGGTCATGGACCTGCTGCACGCGAACGGCGTCGGCGTCGACCTGGCCACCGCCACCGCGTCCCCGCCGCCCTGGCTGACCACCGCGCACCCGGAGATCCTCCCGGTCACCGACCGGGGGGAGACGCTGTGGCCGGGAGCACGCCAGCACTGGCGTCCGACCTCGCCGGTCTTCCGGGAGCACGCCCTGCGCCTGGTCCGGCAGATGGCGTCCCGCTACGCCGGTCACCCGGCGCTGGTCGCCTGGCACGTCAGCAACGAGCTCGGGTGCCACAACGTCTACGACTACTCGGACGACGCGGCCCGCGCCTTCCGGCACTGGCTGCGCGCCCGGTACACCACGCTGGACGCCCTCAACCACGCCTGGGGGACGGCGTTCTGGTCGCAGCGCTACAGCGACTGGGAGCAGATCCTGCCCCCGCGGCTCGCCGCCTCCCACCCGAACCCGACCCAGCAGCTGGACTTCAAGCGCTTCTCGTCGGACGCGCTGAAGGACCACCTGCGGGCCGAGCGTCAGGTGCTGCGGGAGTTCACGCCGGACGTTCCCGTCACCACCAACTTCATGGTGATGCCCGGCACCACGGGCATGAACTACGCGGACTGGGCGGGCGAGGTGGACTTCGTCGCCAACGACCACTACGTCGTCCCGCACCCGCAGGCCCGCGACGAGCTGTCCTTCTCGGCGAACCTCACCAGCAACATCGCGGGCGGCCGGCCCTGGTTCCTGATGGAGCACTCCACCAGCGCCGTGAACTGGCAGCCCGTGAACCTGGCGAAGCGGCCGGGTGAGCTGGCCCGGGACTCGCTGACGCACGTGGCGCACGGCGCCGACGCCGTCTGCTTCTTCCAGTGGCGCCAGTCCGCGGCCGGCGCCGAGAAGTACCACTCGGCGATGGTGCCGCACGCCGGTGCCGACAGCGACCTGTTCCGCGCGGTCACCGCGCTCGGCGACACGCTGAAGACGCTGGCGCCGGTCGCCGGCAGCGAGCGGGAGCCCGCCGAGGTCGGCATCCTCTTCGACTGGGAGTCGCGGTGGGCGAGCGAGCAGGACTCGCACCCGACCTCGCTGCTCGACTACCACCAGGAGGCGCTCGACTGGTACTCCGCGCTCCTCACCCTCGGCGTCCGCGCCGACGTGGTCACCACCGGCGCCGATCCGAGCCGTCACCGGGTGCTGATCGCGCCCGTGCTGCACATGGTCCCCGCCGACCTCGCCAAGGAGCTCACCCGGTACGCCGAGCAGGGCGGGCACCTGGTCACCACCTACTTCTCCGGCATCGTGGACGAGAACGACCACGTCTGGCTCGGCGGCTACCCGGGGGCCCTGCGGGACCTGCTGGGCATCCGCGTCGAGGAGTTCGGTCCGCTGCCCGACGGAGAGACCGTGGAGCTGGACGACGCGACCACCGGCGCCCTGTGGACCGACCACGTCACCGTCACCGCGCCCGAGACCGAGGTCCTCGCCCGCTACCGCACGGGCACGCACGCGGGCCGCCCGGCCGTCACCCGGCGCCCGGCGGGCAGCGGTTCGGCCGCCTACGTCTCCACCCGGCTCGGCGCCGACGGCCTCGCCGCGCTGCTGCCGCGGCTGCTGGCGCCGGCCGGCGTGGCGAGCGACCTGCCCGCCGAGGTGCGCGGGCTGGTCGAGGCCACCGTGCGCCGCGGTCCGGGCGGGCGCTTCCTGTTCCTGGTCAACCGGACCGACGAGACCGTGACCGTCCCGGGGCTCACCGGAGAGGTCCTGGTGGGCGGCACCGGTGACGAGGGCGCCGTCGTCCTCGCGCCGCGGGGCGTCGCCGTCCTGCGCACGCCCACCGACTGAGCGCACACCCCGCACCACCCCCTGTCTCCCCGGAGCGGCACGCACCCGCTCCGGGGCCATCCCCTCCTGCCCGGAACCAGGCGGAAGGGGCCACCGCAGCGACCACACCTTCCCGTTGGGAGCACACGATGGCACGCCGTACCCGCAGCAGACGCCTCCTCGGAGCCGCTGCGCTCACCGCCCTGGCCACCGGGGCCGCTCTGATCAGTGTCCCCGCGCAGGCCGAGCCCGCCGCGGCCGCCGCCGTCACCGTGCGGCCGGACCCGTCGTACCAGCAGGAGGAGTTCGAGGGCTGGGGCACCAGTCTCGTCTGGTTCGCCAACGCCACCGGCGACTACCCGCCCGAGATACGCGAGAAGCTGGCCCGGCTCCTGTTCGGCGACGACGGTCTCGGGCTGAACATCGCCCGCTACAACATCGGCGGCGGCAACGCGCCGGACGTCAAGGACTATCTGCGCGCCGGCGGCGCGGTCGAGGGCTGGTGGAAGGCGCCCGCGGGCACCACCCGCGAGGACACCGGCTGGTGGAGCGCCGAGGACCCGGCCGACTGGAACAAGGACGCCGACGCCACCCAGCGCTGGTGGGTCGAGCGCATCAAGGACGACATCGACCACTGGGAGACGTTCAGCAACTCGCCGCCCTGGTTCATGACCGTCAGCGGCTACGTCTCCGGCGGCTTCGACTCCTCCGCCGACCAGCTGAGGACCGACTCGGTCGACGACTTCGCCGCCTACCTGGCAGGCGCGACCAGGCGGCTGGAGCAGGCGGAGGGCATCGAGGTCGACACCGTCGATCCGTTCAACGAGCCCAACACGCCCTACTGGGGAACACGGCTGGGAGCCGACGGCGAGCCCGTCGGCGGCCGGCAGGAGGGGGCCCACATCGGGCCCGAGCTCCAGCGCAAGGTCCTGCAGGCCCTCGCCCCCGCGCTGAGGAAGGCGAAGGTCAAGGCGGACATCTCGGCGATGGACGAGACCAACCCCGGCACCTTCGCGAAGAACTGGAGCGCGTACTCCCCGGCCGACCGCGACCTCGTCGGCCAGATGAACGTCCACACCTACGGCACCGGCCAGCGCACCACCGTGCGCGACCTCGCCAAGGCCGCGGACAAGCCGCTGTGGATGAGCGAGGTCGGCGGCGACTGGGGGGACGGGCAGGACTTCGAGGACATGCGGCCCGGCCTCGGCCTCGCCCAGCAGATCGTCGACGACCTGCGCGAACTGGAGCCCCGCGCCTGGGTGTTCTGGCAGCCCGTCGAGGACTACGACAACATGAAGCCGGGCGGTGAGTCCGCCGAGGGCGGCAACTGGGGCAGCATCCAGCTACCGTTCAGCTGCACCGCCCGGGACACCCTCGAGACCTGCCCGATCCGGACGAACACCAAGTTCGACACCGCGCGCAACTTCACCCACTTCATCAAGCCCGGCGACCGGCTGATCAGGACGGACGACACGTCCAGCGCCGCCGCCGTCACCCGCGACGGCAAGGGCGCCTCCCTCGTCCACGTCAACCGCACCACCGAGCCCCGCACGGTCACCATCGACCTGTCGAAGTTCCGCGACGTCAGCCGCAGGGCCACCGTCACCCCGGTGGTGACCAGCGCCGACGGCAGGCTCGCGGAGCAGGCCCCGATCAGGGTCAGCGACCGCACGGCCACCTTCACCGTGCCCGCGCAGTCCGTGACCTCCTTCGGGATCGAGGGCGTCTCCGGTGTCGCGAAGGACGCCCCGGCGCTCCGCAAGGGTCACACCTACACGCTGACCGGCGTGCAGAGCGGCAAGGCCGTCACCGTCGCGGACGACGGCTCGGGCCTGGTCCTCGGCTCCGGGAGCGGCACGGACGCTCAGCAGTGGCGGCTGAGCGCGGTGCGCCCCGACAGCGGAGTCCGCGACTGCTATGTCTTCACCGACCCGCGAGGCGGTACGCGGCTGGCCGTACGCGACGACGTCCCGGTGGCCGAACCCGACACCGGCAGGCGCGACGCGGCCACCGAATGGCTCCTGTCGACCACCGGCGACGGCACCTGGACGCTGGTCAACGCCGCCACCGGACGCCTCCTGGAGGTCGGCGGCCAGGCGACGCACGCGGGCGCGGCCGTCACGACATGGCCGCCCAACTCCGGTGCCAACCAGCGCTGGACGGTGACGGACGTGTCCGCCGGTTGATCCCTGCCCATCTGAGCGGCACGGCCCCGTCCGCACGGCAGCCGGCGGTGCGGACGGGGCCGCGAGACGCGAGGAGACGGCATGACCATCGCCCCCCGCGAGCTCGGCGTACGCGGCAGGACGGCGGCGCGGGAGCTCTGCTCGGACGGCGCACCGGGTCTGGCGGGCCTGGCCGAGGAGCGCCTGCGGGGCAAGGAGCCGGCCGACGCCCGCAACCAGGAGCCACGCCGGGCTCATCCCCAGGTCTGGCCGGCTGGTTCCTTGATGGTGCGGTTGATCCTGTTGAAGAAGTTGGTCAGCGCGATCTCCAGGTTGATCGCGCCGATCTGTTCCTCGGTGAAGGACAACGACCGCCCGCCCCCAGTGCCGGGCGGTCGGCATCCCTCCCGCGAGATCACCGACGCGGACCGGGAGCGGACGTACCGTCCGCCCCGGACCCTGGGCCGGGACGGGTGAGGGACCGGGGTGCAACTCCCGTCGCAGGGGCCGCACATGGCACGTCCGCAGGGCAGTACGATGATCGAAATCAGCGGCGAAGCCTCACCTCCCGGACGACGGAGCGTGCCATGACGACGGACCATTCCCAGCCCCCTCGCCTCGACACCAGCCGGGCTCATCCCGCGCGGGTCTACGACTGGCTGCTGGGCGGCAAGGACAACTACCCCGTCGACGAGGCGGTGGGCGAGACGCTGCCGCCCGAGGCACGGGACGCGGCGCGGCAGAACCGCGCGTTCATGAACCGCGCGGTGGCCCACCTCGCCGCGCAGGGCATCGACCAGTTCCTGGACATCGGCACGGGCATACCCACCGAGCCCAACCTCCACCAGATCGTGCAGCGGACGGTGCCGTCGGCCCGGGTCGTCTACGCCGACAACGACCCGATCGTGCTGCGGCATGCGGAGGCGCTGCTGGTCAGCACCCCGGAAGGCGCCACGGACTACATCCAGGCCGACGTGCGCGAGCCGGAGGAGATCGTGCGGCACGCCCGCGAGATCCTGGACTTCGACCGGCCCGTCGCCCTGTCCCTGATCGCCCTGATGCACTTCGTCCCGGACGACCAGGACGCCCACGGCATCGTCCGCGGCCTGGTCGCCACCCTGCCGCCGGGCAGCCACCTGGTCCTCTCGCACGCCGCGATCGACCTGTTCCCCGAACTGGCGGAGCAGGTGATCGCCCAGTACGCCAAGGGCGGCATCCGGCTCGGCTTCCGCACCCGGGCGGAGGTGGCCCGGTTCTTCGACGGACTGGAACTGCTACCGCCGGGGCTGGTCACCGCCACCGAGTGGTACGGCGCGGACCAGGAGCCGCCGGCGGCGAAGGAGAGCGGCATCTACGCGGGCGTGGCGCGCGTCCTCTGACGCCGGGGCGCGGGGCGGTGACTCAGCGGCGGCGCCCGCGCGCCGCCCAGCCGCTGCCTATCCCGGCGACGTGCAGGGCCAGCAGGGCGAGACCGATGAGCATGACGTTGGTCGAGGTGAAGACGTCGTTGGTCGAGATCTCCGCCGCGTTGATCAGCCAGGCGATGAGGAACAGAACCGCCGCGATGATGGCGAGCACGGTGTACACCCCTTCGGATCGGTGGCACCGGGCCGGTGCCGTGTCACGCGTATGCCCCCGACGGGACGGGTGACACGGCGTACGGCACCCCGCGCTTTCGTACAGTGGAGGGACCGGGGCCTTCCGCGGCCGGGAGGGTCCGTCCTGGCACTCGCGCACCGGAGCTGACATGCACGACCCGTCCACCGCACCGGACGACGGCTCCGGCACCCTGTTCGGCCTCGACGCCCTCTCGCCCGCGCCCCCGGCCGCCGCGCCCTCCGCCACGCCCGTTCCCGGTCCGCTCTTCCGGGACTCGGCCGCGGCCCGCCGGCTGCTGCCCGTGCGCGAGATCCACGCCGAGCCGGCCGCCGCGGCGTCCCCGCGCGGCCGTCAGGTCGTCGCCCGGTTTCCCGACGCCCGCGTGATCGAGGTCGACTCCCACTGGCGCATCCCCGGCCTGCACGGCAACGAGGGCAACGTCGAGCGCTGGGTGCGGGTCAAGGGCGAGACGCTCGTCCTCGGCAAGAAGAAGACGCTGACCACGCGTCCCAACGGCCGCTCCGCGGACTGGATCGCGCCGGGAGGCTCCAACGGCTGCGCGATGGCCTGCGCCTACTGCTACGTGCCCCGCCGCAAGGGGTACGCCAACCCCGTCACCGTCTTCACCAACATCGACCGCATCGTCGCCCACCTCGGCCGGCACATCGCCCGGCAGGGGCCCAAGACCGAGCCGAACCAGTGCGACCCCGAGGCCTGGGTGTACGACATCGGCGAGAACGGCGACTGCTCGGTGGACGCCCTGATCTGCGACAACACCGCGGACCTGGTGCACGCCTTCCGGCAGTGGCCGACGGCCAAGGCGTCCTTCGCCACCGAGTTCGTCAATCCGGACCTGCTCGCTCTCGACCCGCGGGGCCGGACCCGGATCCGCTTCTCGCTGATGCCGCCGGACGACTCACGGCTGCTCGACCTGCGTACCTCCCCGGTCGCGGAGCGCATCGCCGCGGCGGGCGACTTCCTGGACGCCGGGTACGAGGTGCACTTCAACCTGTCCCCCGTGGTCGTGCGGCCGGGCTGGGAGGAGGCCTGGGCGGAGCTGCTGGGGCACCTCGACGACGTGCTGCCGGACCGGGTGAAGCGGCAGGCCGCCGCCGAGGTGATCATGCTGACGCACAACCGGGAGCTGCACGAGGTCAACCTGGGCTGGCATCCGCGGGCGGAGGAGACGCTGTGGCGGCCGGACCTCCAGCAGGCCAAGCGTTCCGAGAACGGGGCGCTCAACGTGCGCTACCGCAACGGCGTCAAGGCCGACGCGGTCGCGCGGCTCCGTGCGCTGGTCGCCGCCCACGCACCCTGGCTGCGCATCCGGTACGCCTTCTGACCCGCCAGCCGGTTAGGTAAGCCGAACCTAACGTCAGTTAAGGTGCTGCGTGCAACCATCCACCCGGAGCACACCTGTGGGGAGCCGGCCTTGCCGCACACGTTCGACACGACCGGAGAGCGGCCCGGCGCCGTCACCGACCAGGGCTGGACCGAGGTCGGCTCCCGCGCCGAACTGCGCGAGCTGCTGGGCGAGCCCTGGCCCGTCGTGATCGACAAGGTCCACGACCGGCTCACGGACGACGACCGGGACCTGCTGGCCCGCTCCCCCTTCTGCCTCCTCGCCACCTCGGACGCGGACGGCAACTGCGACGTGTCGCCGCGCGGCGACGCTCCGGGCTTCACGCACGTCCTGGACGCCGGGACCCTCGCCCTGCCGGACCGGCCGGGGAACCGGCGGGGGGACAGCTTCCACAACATCCTCGACAACCCGCACGCCGGACTGCTCCACCTGATCCCCGGCGGCAAGGAGGTGCTGCGGATCAACGGCCGGGCGCGCGTGCTCAGAGACGCGCCGTTCTTCGACGCGATGGCACGGGACGGCCGGCGCCCGGATCTGGCGCTGCTCCTGGAGATCGACGAGATATACCTCCATTGCCCGGCGTCCCTGAACCGCGCGGGGTTGTGGAAGTCCCGGGCGCCGAAGGCGAGTTGACCGCTGCTCCTCGGGGGCTCGCACGGACCCGACCGCCTCCCGCTCGGAGCCTCCCGCACCCGGCGCCACCAGCACTTCTTAGGTTAGGCTAACCTTCGTCATGTGAGATCTGGTGAAGACGCAGCCGGTACCCCGCGCCTGCGGGGCCATGAGCTGTCGGCCACGGGCGTGACCGTGTCGTACGACGGCGTCGATGTCGTGCACGACGCGGCGGTCGGGCTCAGGCCCGGTGAAGTGACCGTCCTGGTGGGCCCGAACGGCAGCGGGAAGTCCACGCTGCTGCGGACGATCGCCCGCTTGCAGCGGGCCCGCAGCGCCACGCTCAGCATCGACGGCACCACCGACGGCCTGGCGCTGACGGCCCGTGAGTTCTCCCGCTACGTCGCGCTGCTGACGCAGGGCAGGCCGACCCCGGGCGGGCTGACCGTACGGGACGTCGTCGAGTTCGGCCGCTATCCGTACCGGGGCCGCTGGGGCCGGCCGGATCCGGACGGTCCGGCCGCCGTCGACCGGGCGCTCGCGCTCACCGGCGTCGACGGCCTCGCCGACCGCGGCGCCGACCACCTGTCCGGCGGGCAGTTGCAGCGGGTCTGGCTCGCGAGCTGCCTCGCCCAGGAGACCGGCGTCCTGCTCCTCGACGAGCCGACGACCTACCTGGACCTGCGCTACCAGATCGAACTCCTCGACCTCATCCGCGACCTGGCGGACGACCACGGGATCGCCGTCGGAGTCGTCCTGCACGATCTCGACCAGGCGGCGGCCGTCGCGGACCGGATCACGCTGCTCGAAGCGGGCCGGATCGTCGCCGACGGCCTGCCCGAGGACGTCCTGACGCCGGAACGGCTGACCGCCGTCTACGGCATCCGGATCGACGTCGACACCGACCCCTTGACCGGCCGGCTGCGCACCCGCCCGATCGGCCGCCACCACATACGAACCGAAAGGCTCGGCACCACCTCATGAGACGCCTCCTGCTCACCGCGGCAGCCGCCACCGCCGCGGCGCTGACCCTCGCCGCCTGCGGCACCACCGAATCCGCCGCCGACAAGACGGAGAAGAGGGCCTCCGAGGCCATCACGCTCAAGGATGGCAAGGGCACCGAGGTGAAGCTCGACGGCCCGGCCACCAAGGTCGTCGCCACCGAGTGGAACGTCGTCGAGAGCCTCGTCCAGCTCGGTGTCGACCCGGTCGGCGTCGCGGACGTCAAGGGCTACCAGACCTGGGACACCGCCGCCCCGCTGAAGAACCAGCCCAAGGACATCGGCACGCGCGGCGAGCCGAGCATGGACACCGTCGCCTCGCTCGCCCCCGACCTGATCGTCGCCACCACGGACCTGCCGCCGGCCGCCGTGAAGCAGCTGCGCGAGATCGCCCCGGTGCTGGAGGTCACGTCCGCCGACGGCACCGACCAGATCGGCCAGATGCTCGAGAACGTCGACCTCGTCGCCAAGGCCACCGGCACCACCGACAAGGCGAAGACGGTCCGCGACGGCTTCGAGGCGAAGGTCGCCGAGGGCAAGAAGGCCCTGGCCGACGCGGGATCGGCCGGCAAGGACATCGCCTTCGCCGACGGCTACGTCACGTCCAACCAGGTCTCCGTCCGCCCCTACACGGCGACGTCGCTCATCGGCGAGGTCAACGAGGCGATCGGCCTGAACAACGCCTGGAAGGTGAAGGGCGACGAGGCGTACGGTCTCGGCTCCACCGACGTCGAGGGACTGACCGCCCTGCCCGGGGACGTCCAGTTCGCCTACATCGGCAACGACGACGACCCGAACGCCACGCCGTTCACCGGCGCGCTGGCCAAGAACTCGGTGTGGAAGTCCCTGCCGTTCGTGAAGGCCGGCGACGTGCACCGGCTCGACGACGGCATCTGGATGTTCGGCGGCCCGGCCTCGATGTCGGCGTACATCGACGCCCTCGTCGGCGCGCTGACGAAGTAGCGGGGCCATGGCCGTCACCGCAACGAAACCCGCCGCCCGTCCGTCGACGGCTCCCACGTCCCGGTCGGGCGCGGCCGCGGTGACGGCCGGACTCGTCCTCCTGGTCGCCGTCCTCGCGGTCGTGGACATCTCCCAGGGCACCGCCGCCGTCGGACCGGCCGAGGTGTTCAAGGCCCTGACCGGCCGGGCCGACCCCGACGACGCGTCCGTCGTCGTCGCGTCCCGGCTGCCGCGCATGACCGCCGGACTCCTGGTCGGCGCCGTGCTCGGCGCGGCCGGCGCCGTGCTCCAGGCGGTCAGCCGCAACATGCTCGCCTCGCCCGACACCCTCGCGGTGAACGCCGGTTCGTACCTGGCCCTCGGGCTGGTCGGCGCCACCGGCGTCTCGCTCCCGATGATCGCCTCCTCCGGTGTCGCCTTCGCGGGCGGCCTGGCGGCGGCGGCCGTCGTGCTCGGCCTGTCCGGCCTCGGCACGGGAACCGTCCGGCTCGTCCTGGCCGGCACCGCGCTGATGCTGGGCCTGACCTCCGTCACCGAGGGGCTGCTCCTGCTGTTCCCCGAAGAGACGGAGGGCCTGTACCAGTGGAACCAGGGCAGCATCGCGCAGAACGGCTTCGACGGCGTCCTCCAGATGCTGCCGATCGCCCTGATCGGCCTGGCGGGACTGATGCTGACCGCCCGTCGGGTGGACGCGCTCGCCCTCGGCGACGACGCGGCGCGCGGCGTGGGGGTTCCGGTGCGCGCCACGCGCGTCACCGTCGTCGTCCTGGCGGCGCTGCTGTCCGCCGCGGCGGTCACGCTCGCGGGCCCCATCGGCTTCGTCGGCCTGGCCGCGCCCGCCCTGGTGCGCCCGCTCGCCCGCCGGTTCCGCGGGTACGCGCGCTCCCGTACGGCCCTGCCCGCCGCCGCGCTCACCGGCGCGGCCCTGGTGCTCGGTTCGGACGTGCTGCTGCGGGCGCTGGTGCCGGACGACCTGTCGGTGGCCGTGCCCACGGGTGTCGTCACGAGTCTGGTCGGTGCCGTGTTCCTGGTCGTGATGGCGCTGCGGCTGCGGGACACCGGGGGGACCGGTGCGCCGGACCGGCTGCGCATCCCGAGCCGGGCGGTGTTCCTCGCCACGGTGGCCGTCCTCGTGGCCGTCCTGGTCGGCCTGGTCGTCGCCGCCGTGCTGGTGGGCGACAGCAAGCTGCTGCTCGGTGACGTCGTCAACTGGGCTCGGGGAAACGCCGGACGGACCGTCTCGTTCGTCCTGGACACCCGGGTGCCGCGGGTGCTGGCGGCGCTGTGCGCGGGTGCGGCGCTCGCCCTGTCGGGCACGCTGGTGCAGGCCGTCACCCGCAATCCGCTGGCGGAGCCGAGCGTCCTGGGCGTCTCCGGCGGGGCGGCGCTGGGTGCCGTGCTCCTGGTGACGACCGCGCCCGTCGCCGGGGGGTGGGCTGTCGCCGGTGCCGCGTTCGCGGGGGCCGGTGCGACGGCGGTCGTCGTCTTCGGGCTCGCCGCGCGGGGCGGTTTCCAGCAGAACCGGCTGGTCCTCGTCGGCATCGGCGTCGCCGCCGCGACGACGGCGCTGATCAGCCTGCTGATCGTGCTCACCGACCCGTTCAACGCCACCAAGGCGCTGACCTGGCTGTCGGGTTCCACCTACGGGCGCGGCATGCCGGACGTGCTGCCTGTCGCCCTGGTGCTGGCCGTGGGCACGGTCGTGGCCGTGGCCCGGCGCACGGAGTTGGACCTGCTCTCCCTGGACGAGGACACGCCCCGGCTGCTCGGCCTGTCGCTGGGCCCGGGCCGCCTCGGCTTCCTGGTGCTGAGCGTGCTGCTCAGCGCGACCGCCGTGGCGTGCGCGGGCACCATCGGCTTCGTGGGCCTGGTGGCGCCGCACGCGGCACGCGCCCTGGTGGGCCGGCGGCACGTGCGGGTCGTCCCGGTGGCGATGCTGCTGGGCGCCGCGCTCGTCTGCACGGCCGATCTGCTGGGCCGCACGGTGATCGCCCCGGCCCAGCTCGGCGCGGGACTCATGACGGCGGTGATCGGGACGCCGTACTTCCTCTACCTGCTGGTACGCAGCAGGCGGTAGCCGGGCGGGCGCCCGACAACCCGGTGACGCTGCCCTCCGCCCCCTCGTACGGTGCCGGGACGGACGGACACACCGCGCCGGAGGCCCACGCCGGTCTGCTGAACGTCACCGACGTGGAGGCTGGGAGAGGCACCCGCCGCCCGGCGCGGTGAGCGAGATCATCGAGATCGGGCTCGCCGTGGTCGACCTCGACGCCGGGGAGCGGGTGGCCCGGCACCGGATTCCGGTGGGGCCCACCCGCTCCCGCGCAGCGCGTTGCACACCGGACTCACCGGCCTCACCCAGGCCGAGACCGACACCGGCGTGAGCTTCGCCGAGGCCTGCGACACGCTGGTGCGGGAGTGCGGCGCAGGCATCCGGCCCTGGGCGAGCTGGGGCGACCACGACCGGCACCAGTGCGTCCGCCGGTGCGCGGCGGAGCGGCCGGCCCACCCCTTCCGCCATCCCGCCGAGCGCACCCACACCGACGCCGAGGCGGTCTTCACCGAGAACCGCGGGCCGCGCGGGAGGCCCGGCACGGCGCAGGCGCCGGCGATCGCCGGGCTGCCCCCGGAGGGGCGTCACCACCGGGGCGTGGACGGCTCCTGGAACATCGCGTTGTGGGACGAAGCGTCAAGTTACTGAACCGTAACCAGTCGGCCGCTACCCGCGGTAACCCCTGGTCGGTTACGGTCCCGGCACCCCATAGGAGCAGCGCGACTACGGCCCCTCACCCACCGGACCGGCGGACGACCGGCCCGGTCCTTCCCCAGGAGGTTCGCCATGCCCTCACGCCCACGCATGCTGGCCGCGGCCGTCGCCGCGGCTCTCGCGCTCGGCGCCCAGGCCGTCCCGGCCGCCGCCACCGACGCTCCCGCCCCGGTGGTGTCCCGCGGCGTCGAGATTCCCGCCTTCTACACCCCGCCCTCCTCGCTGCCCGAAGCCGACGGCACCCTGATCCGCAGCGAACCGCTCCGCCTCGCGCTGAGCCTGCCCAGCATCGGCGGCCCCCTGCCGGGACGGGCGACCCGTCTGATGTACAAGTCCACGGACGCGAACGGTGAACCGGTCGCCGTCACCGGCGCCTACATCGAGCCGACGGCCCGCCGGCGCGGCGACGGGCCGCGCCCGCTGGTCGTGGTCGCCCCCGGCACCATGGGCCAGGGCGACCAGTGCGCCGCGTCGATGGGCCTGGAGCACCCGCTGCGGCTGAACGGCGAAACGGTCTCGGTCGGGTACGAGGACCTGTCGGTCTACCGCCTCCTCGCGCGCGGCGTCGCGGTCGTCGTCACGGACTACCCGGGCCTCGGCACCACCGACCGGCTGCACACCTACGTCAACCGCGTGGACGAGGCCCATGCGGTACTGGACGCCGTACGCGCCGCACGCGCCCTGGACTCGGCGTCCATCACCGCCGACTCGCGCGTGGGACTGTTCGGCTACAGCCAGGGCGGCGGGGCGACGGCCGCCGCGGCCGAACTGCAGCCGTCCTACGCGCCTGACGTCGTGCTGGCCGGCACCTACGCGGGCGCACCGCCCGCCGACCTGGCGAAGGTGACCGAGGCGATCGACGGCAGCGACCTCGCGGGCGCGCTGGGCTGGTCGCTCAACGGCTTCCTCCAGAGCGAACCGGCCCTGCGGCCCATCGCCGACCGGTACGTCAACGCCGCGGGCGAGAAGGCGCTGGAGGACCTGTCCACCATGTGCATCGGCGACGCGCTCTTCTCCTACGGCGGCGACGAGAGCACGTCCTGGACGAAGACCGGCCAGTCGCTCGGTGACATCGTCCGGGCCGAGCCCGCGCTCCAGGCGTTCCTCGACAAGCAGCGCATCGGCACCTCGAAGCCGAGCGGACCGGTGCGCGTCGCCACGGGCGTCGGCGACGACCTCGTCCCGCACGGGCAGGCACGTCAGCTGGCCGTCGACTGGTGCCGCAGGGGCGGCCAGGTCACCTACGCGCCGGTCCTGCTCCCCGGCGTCGGCAGCGGCCTGCTGAACCACGCCGCGCCGCTGCTCACCGACCAGGGCACCGCCATCTCGTGGCTCACCGACCGGCTGGACGGCAAGCCGGCCGGCTCCA
Organism: Streptomyces flaveolus; assembly: GCF_044765825.1. Lineage (NCBI taxonomy): Bacteria > Bacillati > Actinomycetota > Actinomycetes > Kitasatosporales > Streptomycetaceae > Streptomyces > Streptomyces flaveolus. The sequence goes on from NZ_JBIWKU010000002.1 coordinate 804,447, forward strand.
ACTGCTGGACCGTGCCCGCACAGCCCTGAGCGTCCCCGCACCGACACGCGCGCACCCCGGCGACCGGCCGCCGGGGTGCGCGCGCACGTTCGCCCGAGAGTTCGAATCCGCAAACGGATCGGGCACCGTCATGGGACCGGGCCACCCGGACTCACCCGGTCGCCGGTGTGACCCGCGCGAACATGGGCAGCAGCTCTGACGTGCGCCGGACGATCATTGCGGCGCAGAATTCGCTCAGGCGAAACGTGGTGAAGCAACAGAAAGGCAGCAGCGTGACGGACGCGAAGCCTGACGGCCCGTCCGGCCCCCTCGGCCGGGTGAAGATGCCGAGCACGGTCGCGGCACTGCCGCACCAGGTGCGTGAGGAGCTGGCCCGCCGGCTCCGCCGCAACAAGCGGGCCTTCCGCGAGGAGGACGTGCAGGTCGTCGAGAAACCCCTGCTCAAACGCGCGGTCGGCGCGTCGGCCCTGGGCAACTGCATGGAGTGGTTCGACTTCGGTGTGTACAGCTACCTGGCCGCCACCATCGGCAAGGTGTTCTTCCCCGGCGCCTCCCCGGCCGCCCAGGTCATCTCGTCGTTCGCCACCTTCGCCGCGGCCTTCGTGGTGCGTCCGCTCGGCGGTCTCGTCTTCGGTCCCCTCGGGGACCGGCTCGGGCGGCAGAAGGTGCTCGCCACCACCATGATCATGATGGCGGTCGGCACCTTCTCCATCGGCCTGATCCCCAGTTTCGCCACCATCGGCATCGCCGCCCCGATCCTGCTGCTGCTCGCCCGGATGGTCCAGGGCTTCTCCACCGGCGGTGAGTACGGCGGGGCCACCACCTTCGTCGCCGAGTACTCACCCGACCGGCGGCGCGGCTTCCTCTCCAGCTGGCTCGACTTCGGCACCTTCGTCGGCTATGCCCTGGGATCGGCGCTGGTCACCGGCCTGAACCTGTGGCTGACCGACGCCCAGATGCTCTCCTGGGGCTGGCGGCTGCCCTTCCTGATCGCCGGTCCGCTCGGTGTCATCGGCCTCTACATGCGGCTCAAGCTGGAGGAGTCCCCCGCCTTCCAGCAGCAGCTCGACGAGCACGAGAAGAGCCTCGCCCAGGAGTCGGCGGGCAGCGAGTTCAAGACCATCGTCAAGGACCACTGGCGCCCGCTGCTCCTGTGCATGGGCATCGTGCTGCTCTACAACGTCACCAACTACATGGTCACCGGCTACCTGCCGACGTACCAGACCGAGACCCTGGACCGCTCCAGCGGTTTTGCCGACGTGCTGGTGCTGATCGGCATGCTGTGGATCGTCGTCCTGATCACCTTCCTCGGCCGGCTCAGCGACCATGTCGGCCGGCGCCCCCTCTACGCCGTCGGGGCCGCCGCGATGATCGTCCTCGCCGTGCCGGCGTTCCTGCTGCTCAAGTCGGACGGCACCGCGGCGCCCGTCCTCGGGGTCCTGATCCTGTCCACGCTGCTGGCCTGCTTCGCCGCGCCGAGCGCGGCCACCCTGCCCGCCCTGTTCCCGACCGCCGTCCGCTACGCGGCCATGGGCATCGGCTTCAACTTCGCCGTCGCCGCCTTCGGCGGCACCACGCCCCTGGTCACCGAGGCACTGGTCAGCATCACCGGCGACGACCTCATGCCCGCCTACTACCTGATGGTGGCCGGCGCCATCGGCCTGGTGACGGTGAAGTTCCTGCCGGAGAGCGCCCAGGTGCCGCTGCACGGATCGCAGCCCATGGTCGGCTCACGCAGCGAACGACGGGAGCTGATCAGCACGTCCCAGGACCTCTACAGCTTCTCCAAGGGGCGCTCCGCCAGCCGGTGACCCGTCCCGGGGCCGCCGCGCCGGGGAGACCGGGCGGCCAGGGCCCCCGAGCCCACCGCCACTCCGGCGAAGACGAGGGCGCTGCCCGCTGCCTGCGCGGCACCGTAGGAGCCCGTGCCGACGAGCGGGGCCGTGCAGGCGGCGGCGACCGGGATCAGACCGGAGAACAGGGTGGCGCGCTCGGCCCCGATGCGCTGCATGCCCATGTACCAGCACACGAACCCGACGACGGTGACCACCGCCGCCTGCCACAGCAGCGCACCGGTCTCCACCGCGTCCGGCCGCCGCAGCCACCCCGCGCCGTCGAGCAGCACGCCGGCGATCGCGGACTCGACGGCGGCGATCCCGGACACCACCGTGGACAGCAGCCGCGGTCCCAGGGGACGCAGGACGGGCACGGCGAGCACCGCGAACCCGACCTCGCCGGCCAGGGCGCACACGGAGAAGGCGAGGCCCGCGCCGTCGGTGCGGCCCCAGCCCTGGACCGTGAACGCCCCGACGGCCACGAACGACGCCCCGTACAGCACGGCGCGTTGCGGCCTGCGCCCGTCCAGGAGGGGGACCAGCACGGCCACCAGCACGGGGGCGCAGCCGACGAAGACACCGGGGACCGCCGGTTCGGCGGTGCGTTCGGCGGCGAGGACGGCCAGGTTGAAACCGACCATGCCGACGGCGGCCAGCAACGCGAGCCGGAGCCACCGGCCGGCCCCGAGCGTGCGCAGCCGGGCCGTGGCCCCCGGGCCGGCGAGCGGGAGGAGCAGCAGGAAGGCCAGGCCGTAGCGCAGGAACTGGCCGCCCGCGTACGGATAGTCGCCGAGCAGGCTGTTGGCGGTGAAGGAGCCTCCGACGAGGACACAGGCGAGCGCGGCGAGCAGGGCCCCGCGCGTGGTGGTGGCGTTCATGGCCACGACGTTAGGAAGCGGGGCGGTCCGCCATGAGGTCCACTTCCCGGGCGCCATCGGGGACCAATCCGCGCGGGGACTACGTTCCCCCTTCCCCCGGCTCGCGGTCCGAGGCCGGCCACACGTAGGGCAGGTCGTCCGGGACGCCCGGGAACAGTCCGGCGTAGACGTCCGGGTCCTTGCGCACGAGTGCCGATCGGTGACTGCGGTGGAAGGCGTCGTCGCCGAGCCAGGGCGGCAGTTCCCCGGCGGCGGCCAGCTCGGGCTGGTCGCGCACCGCGGTGCCGGGACGGGAGGCGGCGAGTCCGGCGACGAGCTGGGCGGCGCAGCCGTCCTGGTGTCCCTGCTCCCGCCAGACGCGGCAGATCTCCAGTCCGTAGCGGACGAGGGCCTCCTCGTAGCCGGTCCACATCCGCACCGCCGGGTGCCGGCGCCAGCCGTAGCCGGGCACGGTCAGGCCGCGCAGCACCTGGAGGGCCTCGACCCGCTGTTTGCCCAGCCGGCGGCGGTCCAGGGTGAGCGCCGACTCCCGGAAGCCGGGGTGGGGCAGGAAGGTCTGCATGACGGTCCTCCTCCGGTCAGCCGGGGAACAGGCCGCGACGGCGCAGGTCCCGGCGCCGTTCGGCGTAGGCGAGGTCGTCGCGCCACAGGCGGCCCGCGGCGGCCCGCATCAGCGGGCGCAGGACCGGTGCCAGGCGGCGGGCCACGGGGAAGCCGGGCCGGTCCGAGGTGGCCAGCAGCGCTTCGGTCACCGTCGTGCGCGGCCTGCCGCGGTCGTCGGGGCCGAGCGGCGTGGCGTGGCTCTCCACGACGGACCCGGTGCCCTCGCCGTCGGTGATGCGCATGACCACGGTGCGCGGTTCGGGCGCGGTGAACTCGGCCCGTACGGGGACGACGAGCCGGCCGGTGAGCCGGAAGGAGACGTCGACCACGAAGCGGTCGTCGGCGCCGGTGCCGTCCGGGGGCCGTACGACGGTGAGGTCCACGAAGGAGTACGGGTGGAACCAGGCGCCGTGCCACGGGTCGAGCCGGTTGGCGACGACGTCCTCAGGCTCGCAGACGCCGGTGCCGCGCCAGACGGACGTCAGCGACGCCGCCGGGTCCGGCCTGGCGGGCACGACCGGGGCCGGGGCCGGTGGCTCCTCCCCCATGCCGTCCAGCCGCACCCACACCAGGACGCCGTCGTCGTGGACCGGCAGGGGTTCCCAGCCGGCGAACGGGGTGCCGTCCAGGGCGAGTCCGTGCCAGTGGCACACGAGCGTGCCGCACCGCACCGGGCTGTCGGCCAGCGGGGCGCCGAGGTGCGGGCAGGCGCCGGGGCCCGCGACCAGGCGTCCGTGCGCGTCCCGCCAGACGACGACCTCCAGCCCGGCGACCGTCGCGGCCAGCGGGCGGGCGGGGTGTACGTCGGTGGCGGCGCCGACGACGTACCAGTTGCCCGAGGGACGCGCCAGGGCGCGTTCGAGGGCCCCGGCGATGACGGCCGGCCGGGCCTCGCGCCAGGTGGGGCGCTGCCGCTGCCAGGGGACGGGGCGGCGGCGCAGCCGCAGGGGGTACCGGCCCCGGCGGGGCCGGTGGTCCTGGTTCATCGGGCCTCCTCGGTCTCGCGGGGCACCGTCGGGGGACGTGAGGCGGGCGTGCCCCGGGCCCTGAGCCGCGCGGCCAGCACCCGGGTGAGCCCGTCCGCCGCGACGGCCGCGCGCCGTCCGCGGGACACCACCGCGCGCCGGTGCAGTACCGCGTAGCCGCCGTCCGCGACGGCGTCGAGGATGTTCCGGTAGAGCACGTACGCGGTGCGGATGCAGGGCCGGGAGACGGGGTCCAGCATCGCGATGCCCGGCGCGGCCTCGCGGTAGACGGCCCGGGTGAGGTCCTCGGCCGCCCGCAGTGCGGCGGTGATGCGCCGGTCGTGGCGGCCGGTGCGCCGGCTCCAGCGCAGCAGGGACCGCTCCACGCCGTGCGCGGCCAGCAGGTCCGCGGGGAGGTAGATCCGGCCGCGGTCCAGGTCCTCGCCGACGTCCCGCAGGAAGTTCGTCAACTGGAAGGCGACGCCCAGCGCGGCGGCGTGCGGGGCGGCCTCGGCGCGGGGCCTGACGGTACCGAGGACCGGCAGCATCTGCAGGCCGATGACCGCGGCCGAGCCGTGCATGTAGGCGCGCAGGTCGTCGTACGTGGCGTAGTCGGTGACCGTGAGGTCGCTGCGCATGGAGGCCAGGAAGGCGGTGAAGTGACCGGGGTCGATGGCGTATCGGGCTGCGGTGTCGGCGACGGCGAGGGCGACGGGCTCCCCGTCGGGCCGGCCGCCGGTCAGCGCGTGCCGCAGGCGTTCCTCGAGGCGGTTCAGCGCGGCGGCGCGCTCGGCGGGTGCCGCGCCGGCTCCCATGTCGTCGACGATGTCGTCGGCCCACCGCGCGAAGCCGTACAGGGCGTGCACGGCCGGTCTGCGGTCGGCGGGCAGGAGGCGGGTCGCCAGGAAGTAGGTGCGTCCGTGGCGGGCGTTGAGGCGGCGGCAGCGGGCGTAGGCGGCGCGCAGCACGGGGTCGGTGATGCCGGCGGCGTCCAGTTCGCGGCGGGTCACCGGCGTCCGCCCTTCGGGGCCGTGCCGGTGATGCGGGCGGCGGCCAGCTTTCCCGAGATCAGCACCGTCGGCACCCCGACGCCCGGGGTGGTGCCGCAGCCGGCGAGGACCGCGTTGTCCGTGCCGCGCACCAGGTTGCGGGGCCGGAAGGGCCCGGTCTGGGCGAAGGTGTGGGCGACGGAGAAGGGTGTGCCCGCGGCATGGCCCTGGGCGGCCCAGTCGGCCGGCGTCACCAGGCACTCCGCCTCCACGGCGGCGGCGATCCCGGTCAGTCCCCGGCGGTCGAGGGTGGCGAGCAGACGGTCGCGGTAGCGGGGCGCGAGGTCGCTCCAGGCCTCGGCGCCCGGCCCGATGTCGGTGTTGGGGCAGGGGGCGAGGACGTAGTGCAGGTGGCGTCCCTCGGGGGCGAGGCCGGGGTCGCCCGCGGTGGGCCGGGTGATCAGCAGGGACGGGTCGGTCATCAGGGTGCCGGTCCGGGTCAGTTCGTCGAAGGTCCGCCGCCACGCGGCGCCGAAGGACAGCGTGTGGTGGGCGAGGTGCGGCCAGGTGCGGGTGGTGCCGGCGTGCAGGACGACGGCGGACGGCGCGTGGCGCAGCCGCAGCGCACGGCGCGGGCGGCGGCCCAGCAACCGGTGGACGACGGGCAGGTCGGGGGTGAGGACGACGGCGTCGCAGGGGATGCGCTCGTGGGCGGTGACGACCGCGGTGACGCGGTTCCCGGACCGTTCCAGGCGGGTGACGTCCCGTCCGAGGCGCAGGTCGGCCCCGGCGCCGGCGGCAGCGGCGGCCATGGCGCGGGGCAGGGCGTGCATGCCGCCGCGCGGGAAGTACACGCCGGCCACGGTGTCCATGTAGGCGATGACGGCGTACGCGGCCAGGGCGCGGGCCGGTGCGACACCGGCGTACAGGGCCTGGAAGGAGAAGACCCGCTTGAGGCGTTCGTCCGTGAGGAAGCGGCCGATGCGCGCGTCCAGCCGGCCGAATCCGCCGAGGGCGGCGAGCCGGGCCAGGTCGGGGGTGAGCAGGCCGAGCGGCGAGTCGAAGTTGGCGTCGATGAACCGGCGCATCTGCACGGCGTACAGCCGCTGGAGCCAGGTGCGCAGCCGCCGGTACCCGGCCGCCTCGCGGGGTCCGGCGAACCGTTCCACCTCCGCCTCCATCGCGGCGGCGTCGGTGTGGACGTCCAGGGTGCCGCCGTCGGCGAAGCACGCCCGGTAGGCGGGGTGGAGGGGCAGGAGTTCCACGTGGTCGCGCAGCCGCTCGCCGACGGCCGCGAACGCCTCGTCGGCCAGGTGGGGCATGGTGAGGACGGTCGGGCCGGTGTCGAGGTGGTAGCCGCCGAGTTGGCGCCGTCCGGCTCGGCCGCCGGGCTGCGGGTCGCGTTCCACGACCGTCACCCGCCGTCCCGCGCCCAGCAGGTGCAGGGCGGCGGACAGGCCCGCGAGTCCCGCCCCGACGACCACCACGTGGCCGGTGCGGCCGGGCACCGTGCGCGTCATCGCGGGTCCTCCCCCGCGTGCGGCCGGTGCCCCGGCCGGTCCCTGCCGTCGCCGGCCGTGCTGCTGGGGGGCATCGCGGGTCCTCTCGTCGTCGACCGCGGTGGTGTGCCGCGCGGGGTTCACCGGTTGCCGTGCCCGCTTCGGCCGGGCGCGCGCCACGGATGCACCGTCCGGCCCCGGCCCGCGGAGTGGGTCGGCGTCAGCCTTTCCCCCTTTGCCCGCGGCCCGACGCCGGCCGGGCGCGTTCACGCCCGGCAGTCACCCGCCCGGCGGGTACCCGGGCCCCCGGTGGGCGCCCGCCGGGGGGTCGTCCAGCGCGCCGTGCGGCAGCGGGCGGTGCGGGAGGGGAATACTCCGCCGGAGCCGAGCCGTCGCGCGCTCGCCGTCCGGGCCGTGCGGGTCGTCGTGCGCCGTCGGCCGGAACGGCGACCGGACGGGCGGGAAGGAGGAGGCGCACCGTGGTCGACGCGGACATCGTCGTGGTCGGTGCCGGGGCCGCGGGCCTCTCCCTGGCCCACCGGCTGCCGGCGGGCACCTCCCGCCGTCCGGCCCCTTCCGTCGTCCTGATCGAGCCGCCCGCCGGTGCGCTGCGGCCGCCGCGGCGCACCTGGTGCTTCTGGGAGACGGGCCCGGGCCGTTTCGACCCGGCGGTGACGGCGTCGTGGGAGTGGCTGCGGGTGCGCAGCCGGGACGGGGCGGCCGTCCGGCGCCACATCGCGCCCGCGCGCTACAAGATGATCCGCTCGGACGACTTCGAGGCGCTGGTGGACCGCGATCTGAAGGACCGGCCGGGGCTGCGGCGGCTGGAGGCCACGGTCGACACGGTGACCGCCCTGCCGGACGGCACCGCGCGGCTGTCGGCCACGGACGCCGCCGGCGCGCACGTCTCGCTGTGCTGCCGCTGCGTCTTCGACTCCCGCCCGCCCGGCCGCCCGGGCGCCGCCCGCACCCGTCTCCTCCAGCACTTCCGCGGCTGGTTCGTCCGCACCGAACGGCCGGTCTTCGACCCGTCGGTGGTCGATCTGATGGACTTCCGCACCCGGCAGCCGGCGCGCGGCCTGTCCTTCGGCTACGTCCTGCCGACCGGCCGGCGCACCGCGCTGGTCGAGTACACGGAGTTCGGACCCGAGCCGCTGACGCGGGAGCAGTACGACAGTGCCCTCGATGACTACACGCGCCGCGTCCTGCGCACCGGCGCCGCGGAGGTCCTGTCGACGGAGCAGGGGGTGATCCCGATGACCGACGCGCTGTTCGAGCGGCAGGCCGGGGGCTCCGGCACCGTCTTCCGGATCGGGACGGCGGGCGGGGCGACACGGGCCTCCACCGGCTACACGTTCGCCGCCGTGCAGCGCCAGGCGGAGGCCGTCGCCCACGCCGTCCTCGCGGGCCGCAGCCCGGTTCCGCCGGCCCCGTACCCGGCCCGGGCGCGGCTGATGGACGCGGTGCTGCTGCGCGCGCTGGACACCGGCCGGGTCGACGGCCCCGACCTGTTCTTCCGGCTGTTCGACCGGGTGCCCGCCCGGCGGCTGCTGCGCTTCCTCGACGGACGGACCCGGCTCCACGAGGACCTCGCGGTCGGCGTGCGCACCCCCGTCCTGCCGATGCTGCGCACGGCGGCCGAACTGCCGTGGCTGCCCCGCCGCCACACCACCGCCCGCTGACCCCTCGGGAGCCATCGATGTCCCTGCTGCGCGATGCCGCGCTGGCCGCCGCCTTCGACCGGGGCGCCGGGCGCTACGACCGGCTGGTCGCGCTGAACCCCGGATACCACGCCCAGTTGCGCCGCTCCGCCCGGCGGCTGGCCCTCGCGGACGGCGGCGCCGGGCGCCGGGTGCTCGACCTGGGGTGCGGTACGGGCGCGTCGACGGCGGCGCTGGCCGCGGCGTTCCCCTCCGCCGAGATCACCGGGGTCGACGCCTCGCTGGGCATGCTGCGCGCGGCGCGGGCCAAGCCGTGGCCCGCGCGGGTGCGTTTCGTCCACGCCCCGGCCGAGGAGCTCCACTCGGCCGGGGTGAGCGGCCTGTTCGACGCGGTCTTCGCCGCCTACCTCTTCCGCAACCTGGCCGACCCCGACGCCGTCCTGCGGTCGGTGCACCGGCTGCTCGTGCCGGGCGGCGGGCTGGCGGTGCACGAGTACGCGCTCAGCGGGCGCCGCACCGACCGCCTGGTGTGGTCCGCGGTGTGCCGGGGCGTCATCGTGCCGCTGGGCACGGCCACCGGCGACCGCGCCCTGTACCGGCATCTGCGGCGCAGCGTCGCCGAGTTCGACACCGCGCCGGGCTTCGTCGCCCGGCTGGCCCGGGCCGGCTTCGAGCGGGTCAGGGTGCTGCCGCTGCCCGGGTGGCAGACGGGCATCGCCCACACCTTCCTCGGCCGGCGTGCCGCCGAGGAGACGGGCGCCGTGCGGTGAGCCGGCGCGACGGCGCCCGGGTTCCGGGGCGGGACCGGCACGCCCGGCTCCTCGCGCCCCGGCCGGGCCGGGACCGGATCGCCGGTGGTCCGCCGTCCGTGGCGGTGATCGGCGGCGGCGTCGCGGGCCTCGCGGCGGCGACCGTGCTCGCCGAACGGGGGGCGCGCGTGGTGCTCCACGAACGCGAACCGGTGCTCGGCGGGCGGGTGTCCGGGTGGCCCGTCGCCCTGCCCGACGGGACGCCCGCGACGATGAGCCGGGGCTTCCACGCGTTCTTCCGCCAGTACTACAATCTGCGGGCCCTGCTGCGCCGGACCGATCCCGCGCTGGGCATGCTGACCGGGCTGCCCGACTATCCACTGCTGCACAGCAGCGGACTGCGCGACGGCTTCCGCCGCGTGCCGCGCACTCCCCCGTGGAACGCCCTCGGCTTCGCCCTCCTCAGCCCGAGCTTCCGGCCGCGCGATCTGCTCGCCCTGCGGCCCGCCGCCGCCCTGCCCCTGCTCGACGTGCGCACCCGCCGCGTGTACGAGGAGCTGGACCACGTCAGCGCCCATGACTTCCTGGACAGCCTGCGCTTCCCGGCCGCCGCGCGGCATCTGGCCTTCGAGGTGTTCTCCCGCAGCTTCTTCGCGGACCCTCGGCGGCTGTCGGCCGCCGAGATGGCCCTGATGTTCCACATCTACTTTCTCGGCTCCGGCGAGGGCCTGCTGTTCGACGTGCCCCGCGAGCCCTTCCCGCAGGCGCTGTGGGACCCCCTCGCCGCGCATCTGACCCGCCACGGGGCCGAGCTGCGGACCGCCGCGCCCGTCGACGCCGTCCACCCCGGACCGTCCGGCGGACACCTGGTCACCGACGGCGCCGGTGCCCGGGCGTACGACGCCGTCGTGCTGGCGCTGGACACCGACGGTCTGCGGGCGGTGGTGGGGCGGTCGCCCGGGCTGGGGGACGCCGCCTGGCGCGAGAGGGTGGCCCGGCTGCGGACGGCGCCGCCGTTCCTGGTGTCCCGGCTGTGGCTGGACCGCCCCGTCGCGGCCGGCCGTCCCGGCTTCCTCGGCACCAGCGGCTTCGGCTCGCTGGACAACGTCAGCGTGCTGTCCCGCTGGGAGGGCGAGGCGGCCCGCTGGGCGGCCCGCACGGGCGGGTCGGTGGTCGAACTCCACGCCTACGCGCTGTCGTCGACGGCGGTCCGGGACGTCGAGGAGAAACGCCTCGTCGGCCAGTTGCACCGGGTCTACCCGGAGACACGGGAGGCCCGCGTCGTCGCCGCGCGGCACGAGTGGCGGGCGGACTGCCCCCTGTTCACGGTCGGCGGCCACGGCGACCGTCCGACGGTCCGCACGCCCGACCCGTCGCTGGTGGTCGCCGGGGACCTGGTCCGTACGGACCTGCCCGTGGCACTGATGGAGCGCGCCGCCACGTCCGGGATGCTGGCGGCCAACGCCCTGCTGGAGCGGTGGGGGGTGCGCGGCGAGCCGCTGTGGACGGTCCCGGACCGCGGACGGTCCGCCCCGCTGCGCGCGCTGGCGCGGCGGTACGCGCCGCGCTGACCTGCCCGGCGCGGGTCCCGCGCCGGCGCTACTGCCCCGCCGGGCGGTCGGCCCGTCCGCCCGCGCCGAGCGGGCCGGTGGCGGTCATGTCGCCCGCGGCCTCCAGCCCGGGCAGTTCACGGCGGGACACCCGCATCACCGCGGACGGCAGGGCGGGGCGCGCCAGTTGCGCCAGCCGCAGCCATCCGGGCACGTACACGGACGTGCTGCGGCGTTCCACGGCGCGTACCAGCCGGGCGGCGACGAACTCGGCCGGGTAGGTGCGCCGGGCCGGGGCCGGCATATGGGCGCGCAGCTCGCGCAGCACGGCGTACCGGTCCGCGTCACGGATCATGTCGGTGTCGATCCAGTTGAGGTAGGCGATGCCCACGGCGACCCCGTGGTGCGCCACCTCGGCGCGCAGGGCGTGGGTGAAGGCCTCCACACCCGCCTTGGAGGCGCAGTAGGCGCTCATCATGGGGGCGGCGCCGAGCGACGCGGTCGAGGCGATCTGGAGGTTGTACCCGGACGTCCGGAACAGGTCGGGCAGGAAGGCGCGCGCGGTCTGGGCGCTGCCCGTCAGGTTCACGTCGATGACGCGGCGCCATTCTGCCGGGTCGGACCCGGCGAACGGCCCGCCCTCGGCGATGCCGGCGTTCGCCACCACGACCGACGGCGGTCCGAGGCGCGCCCGCACCTCGTGCGCCGCGGTGTCCAGCGCGGCGGCGTCGGTGACGTCGACCTCCAGAGCGAGCGCCGGGGCCGGCAGGGCCGCCGCCACGGCGTCCAGCCGGGGCTTCTCGTGGCCGAGCAGCGCGAGCCGGGCGCCCCGGCGGGCGCACTCCAGGGCCAGTGCGGCGCCGAGTCCGCGCGCGGCTCCGGTCACCACGACGGTGCGGTCGCGCAGCGGGCTGCCGGTCACCGGCCGTCTCTGCGCGCGTGGCCCGGCGGTCATCGCTTGTCACCGGCTCGGTCGCGGCGGGTCAGGACGCGCTGGACCCGAGCGAGGCCGGCGAGCCGGTGCTGACGCAGCGCGGCCCGCGCCGCGTTGGCGCCGGGCGCGCCGTGCACGCCGCCTCCCGGATGGGCTCCCGCGGAGGCCAGGTACAGGCCGGCGACCGGTGTCTCCGGCCGCCCGGTGCCGGGTACGGGCCGGAAGAAGAGCTGCTGGTGCATGGCCGTGGTGCCGCCGTTGATGGCACCGCCGTGGAGATTGGCGTCCATCGACTGCAGGGTCGGCGGGGCCAGGACGCGGCGGGCCCGGATCAGGGAGCGGAAGCCGGGGGCGAAGCGCTCCACCTGGCGCTCGACCCGGTCGGCCATGAGCTCCTGCTCCTTGGTGTCCCAGCTCCCGCCGATCCCCTCGTCGCCGGCGTCGCCCCGGACGTCCTGCGGGACGTGGGTGTACGCCCACGCGGACTCGGTGCCCTCCGGTGAGCGGGAGGGGTCGGTGGTCGTCATCTGGCCGAACAGCGCGAAGGGACGGTCGGGGACCTGGCGCATGGCGATCTGGGCGGCGAACCGGGTCAGTTCGTCGAGGCCGTCGGACAGATGCACGGTCCCGGCGCCCGCCGCCTGGGCGCACTGCCAGGGCACGGGGCCGTCCAGCGCCCAGTCCACCTTGAAGGTGGCGAAGTCCCACTGGAAGCGCTCGAGGTCGGCGAGGACCTGGCCGGGCAGGTCCGCCGGGTCGACGAGTGTCCCGTACAGGGCGGGCACGGACACGTCCGCGAGGACGGCGCGCCGGGCGGCGACCGTCTCCCCGCCGGCCGTGCGCACGCCCAGCGCGCGGCGGTCGCGGACGACGACGTGGTCGACGCGCTGCCCGCAGCGCAGGGTGCCGCCGAGGGAGCGCAGGCGGCGGACCAGGGCCTCGGTGAGGGCGCCGGAGCCGCCGACCGGCACGGGGAAGCCGTAGGTCTGGCCGAGCATCGACATCAGCCAGCCGAAGCCGCCGCTGCCCGCGGCCTCGGGCGCGAGGTCCGCGTGCAGGGCGTTGCCCGCCAGGAGCAGTCTGCCGCCCTCGCCGCGGAACTCCTCCTCGCCCAGACGGCGCACCGGCAGCACCAGGGTGCGGGCCAGCCGCAGTCCGCCCGCGCCGCGCAGGCGCAGGGCCAGCCGGGCGGCGGCCTTCACCGGCGGGAAGGGCGTGAACAGGGCGTCCAGGATGTCGGCCCGGTAGCGGTCCCAGACATCGTGCAGGTGCTCCCAGGCGGCGCCGTCCCCGGGCGCGAAGACGTCCAGGGAGGCGGCGGTGGTGCCCACGTCGCGGTCGAGGACCGCGCACGTGCCGTCGGTCAGGGGGTGGGCGAGCACGTGGGGCGCGTGGGCCCAGCGCAGCCCGTGCTCCTGCAGCCGCAGTCCGGCCAGCACCGGGGATGCGGCGGCGAGCGGGTAGAAGGAGCTGAACAGGTCGTTCACGAAGCCGGGGGCGACCTCGCCGTCGTGGCGCACGGCCCCGCCCGGTTCGGGCTGCTCCTCCAGGACCTCCACGCTCCAGCCCGCGTCCGCGAGGAGGTTCGCCGCGACCAGTCCGTTGGGGCCGGCGCCGATCACGACGGCGTCAGGCACGGCCGGCTCCCGGTTCGGGCGCCGGCGCCGGGTCCGGCCGCTGCTGCTCACCGGCTCTGTCCTCGCACAGCCTGGCCAGCCGGGCGAGCATGGCCCGGTGCCTGAGCTGGATCATCGCTTCGACGCCCATGTTGTGCAGCAGTCCGCCGGCACCGCGCAGGGGATGTTCGTCCACGATCACCAGGCACTGCTCGCCCCAGGGACGGAGCTCGATGGCGATGCGCGCCGTGCCGAGCGGGCCGGCGATCGCCTCGAGTTCCAGCACGGTGCCCTCCTCGCAGCGTCTGACGACCGTCTCGTTGTGCAGGCGCAGGGGCCCGATGCACACCTCGTAGCCGATCGCCGCGCCGACCTGCGGCCACTGTCCCCGCTTGGGGGTGGAGGACGACGTCCCCACGACCCAGTCCGCGTACCGGGTGCCGTCCGCCAGGACCTCCCACACCGCCTGCGGAGTCGTCTTGATCAACCGATGCCGAGCTGCCACGCACGCCTCCACGTCCGAACTTGGCCAGGACTCAGCACTGAGTGCCCCGCCCGCGAGGGGCCAACCGGGGCCGGCGTGGCGCTCCGGAAAAATCGCTGCATTGGCATGGACCTGATAAGTGGGCGTGGCTAAGCTCGGACCAACCCCGTTGAGAGCGCTCTCAGACCGCGGTTGTTCCACCCCCACCTCGCTGGAACGACGAAGGGCACCCCTGTGAGACGCAGCAGACTCAGGAACTGTGGCCTGGCCACCCTCCTCGTCCTCGGCAGCTGGACCGCGGCGGGCACACTGCCCGCCGCGGCGACCGGCTCACCCACCGGCTCCCCCGCCGCCTCCGCCGGTCTTCTCCAGGCCATGCAGCGGGATCTCGGCCTGACCCGGGCCCAGGCCGAGGACCGGCTCGCGGCCGAACGGCACGCCACGGACCTCGCCCCCGCCGCGCACCGGGCCGCCGGGGACGCCTTCGGCGGCTCGTGGTTCGACGCCGGCCGCGGGCGGCTGACCGTGGCCGTCACCGCGGACGCCTCCCCCGCTACGGTCCGGGCCGTCCGCTCCACCGGCGCCGACGTCCGCACCGTCACGCACAGCGCGCGGCAACTCGACGCCGCCAAGCAGCGCGTCGACCGCCTGGACGCGCCCGCCGGCGTCAGCGGCTGGCACGTCGACCCGGCCGCCAACACGGTGGTCGTCGACGTCGTCGGTGCCGAGCGCGCCGACAACGATGTCCAGCGCTTCGTGGCCCGGGCCCGCGCGGCAGGCCCGGTGAACGTGCGGACGGTGCCGTCCGCGCCGCGGACCTTCGCGGCGGGCACGGTCGGCGGCGACCCGTACTACACCGGCAACGTCCGCTGCTCCATCGGCTTCTCGGTGCGCGGCGGCTTCGTCACCGCCGGGCACTGCGGACAGGCCGGCGCCGGCGTCAGCGGCTGGGACCGGTCGTACGTCGGCACGTTCCAGGGATCCTCGTTCCCGGACAACGACTACGCCTGGGTCAGTGTGGGCAGCGGCTGGTGGACGGTACCGGTCGTCCTCGGCTGGGGCACCGTCCCGGACCAGCTGGTGCGCGGCTCGAACGAGGCACCGGTCGGCGCCTCGGTGTGCCGCTCCGGTTCCACCACGCACTGGCACTGCGGCACCGTGCTGGCCAAGAACGAGACGGTCAACTACAGCCAGGGCGCCGTGCACCAGATGACGAAGACCAGCGTCTGCGCCGAGCCCGGCGACTCGGGCGGCTCCTTCATCAGCGGCGACCAGGCGCAGGGCGTCACCTCGGGCGGCTGGGGCAACTGCTCCGGCGGCGGGGAGACCTGGTTCCAGCCGGTCAACGAGATCCTGAACCGCTACGGGCTGACCCTGCACACGGCCTGAGCGAACGCGGCACCAGGGGTCCCGCCGGGCACCCGGCGGGACCCCTCCCGCACCGGGCGGGTACGCGTCGCCTGCCGCCGTGTCACCTGTCGCCCGGTGCCGTCGTCCCGGGGCCGGGCTGGGTCGTGAGCCGGCGGTAGGCGGCGCGGGCGTGGACCAGCCGGGCCAGGGCGGTCCCGACGAGGGCCGCGCCGAACAGGCAGACGAGCCAGAGCACGTCCCGCCGTCCGGTCCAGGTGAGCACGCCGGCGGGCGGTATCGCGAAGCCGTTGAGGGACAGCCAGCACAGGACGGCGGTGCCCGGGGCGGCGGTGAACCGGGCGCACAGCCCGAGCACCGCCGCCAGGAGGGAGAGCACGGCCAGCGCGAGTCCCGGACGTCCGGCGCCCACCGTGCCGTTGAGGAGCGCCACCAGGACGAGCGCGCCGGCGAAGGCTCCCGCCCACACCAGCGGAGCCGCGACGGGCCGGGGAACGGGTCTGGCGCCGCTGCCCAGGGGGACCCACTCGATCATGCTCTCGGCTCCTTCCGCTCCCGGACGGCCCCGACCACAGCGCCGCCCCTGCGGGCAGATTGTCCCACCGGGGTACGGGGCGGTCCGCGGGCCGGGGGTGTGGTCCTGTCCGCAGCGGACCGACGCGGCCCGCGGTGCGGGGCCGGGCGTACGGCGGGGCCCGTCACGCAGGACCGCGGCGACCGGCGGACCCGGTTCCGGAGGACCGAGCCGACCTGCGGACCCGGTTCCGTAGGACCACGGCGACCGGGGCCTCTTCCGGAACACCACGGCGACCGACGGCCCACTCCCGGAACACCACCGCGACCGGCGGACCCCTCCGGAACAGCATCGCGACCGACGGCCCACACTCCCGGAACACCACCGCGACCGACGCACCCCTCCCGGAGGATCGCGGCGACCGTGCCGCCGCGGTGTCGGCCGCGCGTGAGTGACGAGCCGTCAGGAGTGTCCACGAGCGGGGAGTACGCCGGCCCGCTCCGGCCCCGGCGACGGCAGCGTCGCCGGGGCCCCGGACGGCGGCTCCCGGGAGTGCCGGTGCCGTGCCGCCGTCCGGGGCGTTCGGGCGCCGCCCGCTCCTACCGTTCGGCGTCCGCGTGGACCGGCGTCGATGCGGAGTCGTCGGCCGCCGTGTCCTCTCCGGGCCGCTCCCGCGCCGGCCGCCCGGAGGCACGGCCGCCCGGCAGCAGCCGCCGCCCGGCCCGCAGGGCGCCGGCGAGCACATACGCCCGTCCCGCGACGACGGGGCCGAGGACGGCGAGGACGAGGACGTAACCGGCGATGAAGGGCGCGAGCCGTGCGTCGAGTCCCGCGCCGGCGGCCATCGCGGCCAGGATCAGCGCGAACTCCCCGCGCGCCACCAGGGTGGTGGCGATCTCCGCCGCCGGTTCGGCGCCGTAGCCGTACACGCGGGCCACGCACAGTCCGGCGGCGACGTTCATGACGAGGGTCAGTGCCGCCGCCGCGGCGACCGGCCCGGCGACGGAGGCGAGGTCGCCGGGGTCGATGGCCAGTCCGAAGGCGAAGAAGAAGATCGCCGCGAAGGCGTCGCGCAGCGGGTGCACCAGTTCCCGGATCCGTGGCCCCGAGGGGGTGCCGGCGAGGATCAGACCGACCATGAAGGCGCCGATGGCGTCGGCGACGCCGAGGAGTTCGGAGACGCCGGCGACGAGGACCGCGGCGCCGAGGAAACTGATGACGAGCAGTTCGTTGTCGCGGGTCTCGATCAGGCGTCCCACGAGCCGGGTGCCCCAGCGGGCCGCGGCAGCGAGCACCAGCAGGAACCCGAACGCCTTGCCGGCCTGCAACACCGTGTCCGCGACGCCGTGGGCACCCGATATCACCGGCTGGAGCGCGGCCAGGTACAGCGCGAGGAAGATGTCCTCCACCACGATGACACCGAGGATGAGACGGGTCTCGGGGCGGCCGATGCGGCCCAGGTCGATGAGGATCTTGGTGACGATCGCGGACGAGGAGATGCCGAGGACACCGGCGAGCACCAGCGCTTCGCGCACCCCCCAGCCCAGCGCGAAGCCGAAGCCGAGGCCGGCACCGACGTTGAGCAGCAGGTAGATGCCGCCCGCGGTCAGCAGCCGTCGGCCGCCGCTCTTGAGGTCGTCGAGGTGGAACTCCAGCCCCAGGTAGAAGAGCAGCAGCACCAGTCCGAGTGCGGAGAGCATCTCGAAGTCGTGGGCGTCCTCGACCAGGACGAAGCCGGGCGTGTGGGGGCCGAGCAGGATGCCGGCCAGCATGAACAGGGGAATCGTCGGAAGTCCGATCCTGCCGCCGAGGCGGGCGAGGAACGCGGCGGCGAGAAAGGCGCCGCCCATGGCGAGCAGGGTGTCAGCGTGTCCCACGGGCCACCGCCTCGGGCCGCGTGGAAGGTCGGAAAGGCTTCGGTCGACGGTAAGGGATGCGCGTTCTCCTTCGTGTGTGACGCGGTCGGCCGTCCTGCGCTCGAACGCCGTCGGCCGCCGGCGTGAGGCGGCGCCGCTCCCGGACCCGCGGGGTCGTGGACGAGGCGGCGAGGGGTACGGATCTCCGGCCCCGAGCCCCCTTCTCCGGGCCGCCCCTCCGGTACGCCTCGGCCGCCGTCGGGCGCCTCGGCGCCCGGGCGTGGTCAGTGGGCCCGGACCGGGCCGTCGGCACCACCCGCCGAACGGGCGGCAGGGCCGGGCTCCCCCGTGACGTTCCCGGCCCCGGGAGCCCCCGGGGCGCGGCGCGGTTCCACGGTCACACGCGACGTCCCCGGGCCGCCATCGGGGACGCCACCCAAAACCCGCGGGGGCCGACACCCATCACGGCCGCCTCGCATCCGCCGTGCCGCGGCGCGGGATACGGCCAAGTCGCGGGAGTACGGCACACCCGGCCGTGCCGGGCGCGGGAGGACCG
Source organism: Streptomyces flaveolus (assembly GCF_044765825.1). Classification (NCBI taxonomy): domain Bacteria; kingdom Bacillati; phylum Actinomycetota; class Actinomycetes; order Kitasatosporales; family Streptomycetaceae; genus Streptomyces; species Streptomyces flaveolus. Next base: position 822,504 of record NZ_JBIWKU010000002.1, read on the forward strand.
TGCGCCCGGCACGATCCGCGCCTTCCCCGGCCGAACACCGTGACACTGCGCCATGCGGGTGGTCGTCGGAACAGGCCCGACAGCACGCCGACCGCCCCACCGCAGGATGCGGTGGGGCGGTCGACGTCGCGGACGGTCCGTCAGCACGGAGTCGCTGTCATCAGCCTCTCGAACGAAGCCATGCAGTCAGGGCAGTGACGCGCCCTTTCACCGTCGGATGCCTCAATACGTTCGCGGAGCTTCTGTCCGCACAAGGTGGCCGCGGCCTGCTTGGCCATCACGTGCCACACCAAAGCTCCGCCCGTCTTTTCCGGGCCCACGCACATTTCGTACATGACCGGCCTCCCAGCCTGGACGCCGCTGACACACTCCAGGAGACACCGGATCGGCCGTCACCAATAGCGCGCGGGGGCCATTCGGGTGACGGCCGGTTCGCTCCTTAGGGCCTACGACGCACCCGGACGGATAGAAACGATCAGCCAATCAGCCCTACATCGGTGGGTGTGTGACGTGGCATCGACGCAGCCGGTCAGGCTTGCGGTGCCCCGGTCCGATGGCGACTCGGACCGAACCGATCGCTCCGGCCCCGGCGGCACCGCGCCGTCGCACGGGACGGGTGCTCGTCTCGTGGCCACGACCGACCACGAGCGCATCGGCCACCTCTGCCTCATCACGTCGTTCGGGTTCTTCCTCGTCGCCGGGGCGCCGGCCATGTTCGTCCGGGCCGAACCGACCCGGCCGGGCTCGCAGTTGCTCTCCCACGAGCAGTACAACCAGGCCTTCACGACGCACGGCACGATCATGCTGCTGCTGTTCGCCACCCCGGCCTTCGCCGGATCGCCGACGCGGTCGTGCCGTTGCAGATCGGCGCGCCCCGCCTTCGACCTGCACCGTCCCGGCCTCGCGCGGAGGGACCAGAAGGAGACGACCGGGCGCCGCGACGCCGGGGAGCCCGGCGAGTGACGGGCCGCCAGGGCCGCGTACGCCGATGATGACGACGACGCCGCGCGGCCTGGGTGCCCCGGTCCGCCTCGCGGACACCTCCGGTGCCGTCCCGCCGGTGCCCGGGTGAACGCCCGCACGAGGGGTACTCCCCGCTTCCACGAGGATCCGGGCCGGCCGGGTCCGGCGAGTACTCCCGGAGAGGAGCACGCCGATGTCCCCGTCCCCCGACGACCGTCTGCGGATCCACTTCATCGGCAACGCCACCGTGCTGCTCCGGTACCGGGGGCTGAGCCTGCTGACCGATCCGAACTTCCTCCACCGCGGGCAGCGTGCCTACCTCGGTCACGGCCTCACCAGCCGCCGTCTGACCGAGCCCGCCCTCGACCCCCGCGACCTGCCGGACCTGAACGCCGTACTGCTGTCCCATCTGCACGGCGACCACTGGGACCGGGTGGCCCGGCGTCGGCTGTCCCGGTCGCTGCCGATCGTCACCACCCCGCACGCCTCCCGCCGGCTCCAGGGCCTGCACGGATTCCACCGGGCCGTGGGACTGCGCACCTGGCAGCAGGAGACCGTGCGGCACGGAGACGCGCAGGCACGCGTGACCGCGCTGCCCGGCCGCCACGCCGGGCACCCGGCGCTGCGGCGCCTGCTGCCGCCGGTGATGGGCAGCCTGCTGGAGGTCGGGCCGGCCGACGCGCCGCCGCTGCACCGGCTCTACGTGTCCGGGGACACGCTGCTCTTCGACGGCCTGGACGAGATCGCCCGCCGCTTCCCCGACCTGGACCTGGCGGTGCTGCACCTGGGCGGCACCACCCTGCCGGGCGGCTTCGTGGTGACCATGGACGGACGCCAGGGCGCGGAGCTGGCGCGGCGCCTGAACCCCCGACAGATCCTGCCGGTGCACTACGACGACTACACGGTCTTCCGCTCGCCGCTCGACGCCTTCCTCGCCGAGGCCGACCGCAGGGGGCTCGCGGACCGGATCGTGCACTGCCGGCACGGTCAGCAGGCGACCTTCCGTCCGGGCGGGGGACCGCCCGTCGTGACGTAGCGCGGGCACCGCCGGGACCCTGACACTTGTGAGGGACCCCCGCGCGCCGGTTCTCCCTACAGTGCTGAGTGCACACCGGATGCCGTCCGACGGCCAACCACCACAGGGCGGCACATCAGGACAGGGGGAATCACACATGACCGTTCGCCCGTTCACCAGGGTCGCGCTCGTCGGGGCCGGGGCGCTGGCGCTGTTCGGCCCGCTCACCGCCACCACCGCCCTCGCGGCCTCCGACGCCGGTCGGGGCGGCGACCGGGTCCTGGCCGCGCCGTACGCGGTCGAGCCCTACGAGACCGTCAACGTCCGCTCCGGGCCCGCCCGTTCCTACGCCAAGGTCGGCTCCGTCGTGGCCGGTCAGCCGCGCGGCGCGTACTGCTGGACCCGCGGCGAGACCATCAGCGACAACGGCTACACCAACAACGTCTGGGTGAAGCTCGTCGAGGGCTATGTGAGCGCCGTCTACCTCAAGGGCGACGAGTACGGGGACCTGCCGGCCTCCGCGACCTGCTGACCGGCACGGCCCGACACCGGGCCCGCGGGGCCCGCACACCGACCGACCACATGGGGGACCACATCATGGGGGACACACACATGAAGCGACTGCTGCGCCGCTCCGCCACCGTGCTGGCGGCGGCCGCGCTCACCGCCGGGGCGCTCGCCGCCACGGCCGAGGCCGCCCCGGCCACGGTGAGCGGCGGCGACCCGTCGCTCACCGACGTCTACATCTGGGCCGGCGACGTCAACCTGCGCCAGCAGCCGACCACCGGCTCCAACGTGCTGGCGGTCCGCTCGCACTACTGGCTGGACGCCGTCTGCCAGCAGCGGGGGCAGTACGTGTACGACCCGGCCGTCGGCGGCAACAGCTGGTGGACCGCGGTGCAGGAGTTCGCGGGCAGTGACATCGCCTGGGTGAACAACCTGTACCTGCGGGGCGGCGAGAAGATCGCCGGCGTGCCGGACTGCTGACCGGGCCGCCGGAGCACGGGGTGGGGCGGGCCGGGACGACCGGCCCGCCCCTCGCGTGTCAGTACAGCTTGTTCACGGCCGTGACGGTGGTGGCCTTGAAGTCGGCCACCTGCGCGTGCTCGAAGGTTCCCATCTGCCCCCACTGCACGACGGTGACGGTGGTGCCGTCCCGGCCGACCGAGAACAGGCCGATGTCGGAGGAGCCCCACGAGGAGACCGTGCGGACGCCGTAGACGTGGGCGCCGTCCGCCACGTTCAGCCGGCCGTAGTACTTCTGCGTGGCGGTGATGTCGGGGTACTGCTCCATCACCTTGCGCGCGCAGTCGTCGAGGTCCGCGCGGAGCAGGGCCGCGAATTCCTTCGCCCGCTTCGTGCTGCGCTCGACCACGGTGACCTGGAGGGCGCCGGTGTCGTACTCGGTCCAGTACCGGCGGTGGGAGGCGATGGACGGCAGCGCCTCGCCCACGCACATCGGCAGCGGGTCGGGCTGCCCGGCGGTGACGGGTCCGGCGTACCAGTCGGAGGCGGGGTGCGGCGGCAGTTCGGACGGTTCCAGGAAGGCGGGCTCGGCGGAGCCGGATGTACCGTAGCCGGGCGTGGCCGCGGTGGCCGGGACGGCGGCGACGGCCACCGCCGCGCCGGCCGCCAGTGCGGCCGCGGCGATACGGACTCCTCGGGTGCGGACGGGCATGTGTCCCCCATGTCGGTTCATCGGTGCCGGTCGGTGTTTCCCCCAGTACGACCCGACATGACCGCGATGGGTTGCCCTCTTCCTCCGCAACGGATTCGTCCCGGATGTCACCGCCGGGCAACAGCGGCGGCGGTCGCGCCGGTCAGCCGGCCGTGTTGTCCGTGCGCAGCCGCACCTGTTCCTCCAGGCGCCGCAGGCTGGTGTCGAGGGCGTCGGCCACCGCCTGCCCGCCCGGGTCGTGGCTGCCGTCGAAGAACGACAGGTGCACGGTGACCTCGCTGGCCCCGGCGTCGAGGCCGGCGACCTGCAGCCAGCCGGCGTAGCTGCCCTGGTCGCGGGTGCCCCATTCCAGCCGCATCTGCTCGGGCCGGGCGCTCAGCAGCGCGGAGGTGTCCTGGTCGCTGCGGTCCTCGTGCACGGTGACGGCGGGCGGTTCCTCCACCTCCACGTGCAGCTCCCGCGGGAGCCAGGTGTCCAGCTGACCGACGTTCGCGGCCTGGTCGAAGACCTGCTCGGGCTGTGCGGGCATGGTGCGGGAACGCTCGTACTCGGTCATGGGGCACCACTCCTCATCGCTAGTTTCGTCCGACGGACCGCGTGCCCGGTCCCCGGCGGCCGAAGCGTCCCGCGGCCGATCCGCTCGGCGCGCGCGCCCCGGCGCACGGTGCCAGACTGCTGCGCAGTGCGCCCGACCCGGCGGTCACTCGAAGAGGGGAGACGAGGTGTCGACGTCAGAGGCGAGCGACGCGCTGCTGGACTTCCTCGCCGACCCGGACCACCTGACGCTGGACCTGGCCACCGCCGTGACCCGCTGCTCCAAGGCGCTCGGGCTGCAGCACGCCGTGGTCTACCTCGTCGACCTCCAGCAGCGGCAGCTCGTCCCGCAGACCGATGTCGCCTCGGCGGTCCCGGTCGACGGATCGCTGGCGGGCTGGGCCTACCGCACGCAGTCGCTGCGGGTGGAGGAGGCGGAGTCGGGCGGGGTCATCGCCTGGTACCCGCTGCTGGACGGCGCGGAGCGGCTCGGGGTCCTGGCCGTGAGCCAGGCGGCTCTCACGTCGGCCTCGCTGACCCGCGGCAGGGCGCTCGCCTCGCTGCTGGCCATGATGATCACCTCGAAACGGGCCTACGAGGACTCGTACGTGCGGCGCATCCGCACCGAGCGGATGCAGCTGCCCTCCGAGATGCTGCGCGCCTTCCTGCCGCCCCGCACCATCGGCGACGGCCAGGTGGTGTCGACGGCCGTCCTGGAGCCCGCCTACGAGATCGGGGGCGACGCCTTCGACCACTCGCTGACCGAGACGACGCTGCACGTCACGGTCCTGGACGCGATGGGGCACGACCTCGCCTCCGGGCTCACCAGCGCGGTCTCGCTGGCCGCCTGCCGCAACGCCCGGCGCAACGGCGCCGAACTGTCCGAGCTGGTGGCGTCCGTCGACGACACGCTCTCCCGCTGGCTGCCGGACCAGTTCTGCACGGCGTTCATCGCCCAGCTCGACCTGGCCACCGGCATGCTCCGGTGGTGCAACTGCGGCCATCCGGCGCCCATCCTCATCCGCGACCACCGGCTGATCACCGACGCCATGGAGCGCGACGCCGACCCGCCCATGGGCGTGCCGTCCCAGCTCACCTCCCAGCCGCGCCAGACGCACGAGATCCGTCTGGAGCCCGGGGACCGGGTGCTCGTCTACACGGACGGGGTCACCGAGGCCCGCAGCCGGGAGGCGAAGCTGCTGGGACTCGAACGGTTCGCCGACTACGTCATCCGGGCCACGGCGGGCGGGGAGCTGGCGCCGGAGTCGATGCGCCGTCTGATCCACTCGATCCTGGACAGCCAGGAGGACCGGCTGCGGGACGACGCGACCCTCCTGATGTTCGAGTGGCGGCCCCGGGCCGACTGACGCCCGGGGCGCTTGCCGCCCGGCGATTCACACGCGGTGGCCGTGGGCCCGCAGCCAGCCCTGCACGGTGTCCTTGTCCGACGGGCTGATGCGCACGGGCCCTTCCACGTACGGTCCCTCGTCCTCGGTGAAGCCGGTGTCCGTGATCCGCGCGGTGACCCATGTGGCCAGGTCCTGCGCGGCCCGCTCCGGCAGGGCTCCTCGTTCCCAGCCGGCGCGGGCCGTTCGGGCCGCGGCGGGGTCGTGCCGCGCGGTCTCGTCCAGCCACGCCGCCACCAGCCGCTCGACGGTCCGGCGGTCCGCGTCGTCCTGCTGCCGCTGCTGCTGCTCGTTCATGACGTCCGGGTGCCCGGAATCGGCCGGGCACTCCCGGGCAGGCGAGCGGTAGGGCCTCGTGTCGGTGATGCCACGCCGGGTACCCGCAACGGCGTGACGACCGGTCCGGTCCGTAAAAGGCGACAGCCCGGAGAGGGGACAACGATGACGCAGCCCGCCGACGATCACGTTCTCGATCGGCGCGCCGGTGTTTCCGAGCTTCGTCCGGCGGCGGGGGACCCCCGGCCGTCCGGCCGTGACGACGGACTCCGTGAGGAACTCCCGGTCGACCGCAACCAGGCCATCCTCCAGGCCGCCAAGCAGGTGGGCGCGATCCTGAAGAAGGAGGGGCAGCGGTTCGCCCTCGCCGGCAGTGTCGCCGTGTACGCGCACGGCGGCACCCAGAACCTCCAGCACGACGTCGACTTCTGCATCCGGCCCGAGGACGCGGAAGCCGTCGCCCGCACCCTGCGCGAGGCGGGCCTCGACGTCTACACACCGCCCGAGGACTGGCTGCTGAAGGCCAACTGCCTGGGACAGCAGGTCGACCTCATCTTCGAACTGGCGCACCAGCCGGTCACGGCGGAACTGCTGGACCGGGCCCAGGAACTCTCCGTCGACTCGGTGCTCATGCCGGTCCTGTCGCCGACCGACCTGCTGCGCGGTCTGCTGGCCGCCTTCTCGGAGCACCACTGCGACTTCGGGGCGGTGCTGCCCATCGCCCGCACGCTGCGGGAGAAGATCGACTGGGACGAGCTGCGCCGCGACTGCGGCGACGCTCCGATGCCCGCCGCGTTCTTCTTCATCCTCGAACGGCTGGAGATCATCTCCCCGGCCTCCCCCGCGAAGGAGGAGCACCGATGAGCGACCCCGTCGCACACCAGGGGCCCGCCGCGAGCGGACCCGCACCCGCCGCCGAGAACGTCGAGTACCGCGTCGCCCACCTCCAGGAGCGGCTCGCCGCCGAAGAGCTCGGCGAGCTCGGGGTGCGGGCCGAGATCCGGGCCGGGGCCGTCGCGGTCACCGGCACGGTGCCCTCCGCGCAGTGCCGCGACACGCTGCTGCGGGTCGTGCGCGAGGAGCTGGCGGGGGTCACCGTGCACAGCGACGTCGTGGTGGCCGACACCACCCGCCCCGACCACGCCGAGGAGCTGTGATGATCCGCGTCGCCGCCGTCGGAGACATCCACATGGGCCTCGACAGCCAGGGACTGCTGCGGCCCGCCTTCGAGACCCTGCCCGACTGCGCGGACCTGCTGCTGCTCGCCGGGGACCTCACCCGGCACGGCACGCCGGAGGAGGCCCGGGTGGTGGCCCGGGAGGTGCGCGGCCTGCCGGTGCCGGTGGTGGCCGTCCTCGGCAACCACGACCATCACGACGAGCAGCCCGAGAAGGTCACCGCCATCCTCCAGGACGCCGGTGTGACGGTCCTGGAGGGCGAGGCGACGGTCGTGGAGTGTGCCGGGAACCGGGTCGGGATCGCCGGGACCAAGGGGTTCGGCGGCGGCTTCGTGGGCCGCAGCGCCGGGGAGTTCGGCGAGCCGGTCATGAAGGAGTTCGTGCGCACCACCCGCCGCTCCGCGGACAGCCTGCACGCCGCGCTCAAGGAGCTGGACGACCAGGGCTGCGCGGTGCGGGTCGCCCTGACGCACTTCTCCCCCGTGGCCGACACCCTGGCCGGTGAGCCGCCGGAGATCCATCCTTTCCTCGGCAGCTATCTGCTGGCCGAGGCGATCGACACCGCCGGCGCGGACCTCGCGGTCCACGGCCACGCGCACCTGGGCACGGAGCACGGCATGACGTCGGGCGGGGTGCGGGTGCGCAACGTGGCCCAGCCGGTGATCCGCCGGGCCTTCAACGTCTACCAGCTCGGCGCGGCCTGAGGTCCCCTCAGCGGCTCAGGAACGGCCGACGCGGTCCTCGGTCGTCCGCCCCAGACAGGTGACGTCCGCGGGATCCAGGCCGGCCGCCCGAATCTCGTGGAAGCCCAGACGGTCGTAGAAGGCGCGGGCGGGGACGTCGGCCGTCGCCATGACCAGGTGGACGGACGGCACCCCGCGCTCGCGCAGCGCCCGCCAGAACGTGCGCATGAGCTCCCGTCCGTGTCCGCGGCCCTGCCGCTCGGGGAGCAGGTCGATGTGCAGATGGGCTGGATAGACGGCCAGTTCGGGCACGATCATGCGCTCGGGGTCGTGCAGCAGGGTGGCCATGAGCTCGTCCGGGGTACCGGGCGGTCCGTCCGGCGCCGGATAGCGGTCGGCGACCCGCGGCAGCCATTTCGCGCGGAACTCCTCGGCGAAGCGCGGGGTGTCCGCCGTACCGAGGATGTAGCCCACGGCCCGCCCCTGCCCGTCGTCCAGCACGAAGGCCAGGTCCGGGTCGAGGTGGACGTAGGGGGCGGCGAAGACGGCGGGCAGGACGGTGGGGTCGGCGTAGACGGGCCGGCTGTCGCGGCCGTTGTGGGCGGTGCGGATGCAGATGTCGTCGAGGGCCGGTGCGTCGGCGGGGCGGTAGGGGCGTACGGCGGCAGTCGGGGTCACCGCAGCATCCTGCCCGTCTGGGAGCGCTCCCACAACCCTCGCGCATGGGTCCGTGGCGAGCGGGTACCCGCCGCCCGCCAGTGGCACGGAACCCGGGCGGAGGCCTGTATGGAGGAGCCGGCGGACCGGATCGCGCATCCCTGGGGCGGTCCTCGCGGAGGGCGTGGCCCCGGGGGGCGGTGCAGTGGTGGGTACGGTCCGCGTCGATCCTGCACCGCGTGGAGGGACGGCGGTCTTCCCGGACCTCGCCTCCGCCTGCCACCCGCGGACGCTGCGCCAAATGCGCTGGACCAACACCATGATCAAGAACCTGTCGCCGCAGATCCTCCCCACCCTGTGACCTGCGGGAAACCCGTCCGGCCCGGTGGCGACGGCCGCCGGGTCCGCACCCGGCGCCGAATGGCGCCGCCCGGCCGGGGCACCTGATGATCCCGGTAGACACCACACCCTTGGCAAACCCTGGAAGAGAGCGTCATGAGTCTCTTGCGTATGGCCGGCCGGCCGATGCTCGCCTCGATGTTCGTCGCAGGCGGCCTGCACTCCCTGCGCCGTCCCCAGGACGTGGCGCCGCTGGCAGAACCCATCACCCGGCCCGTGACCGACCGCGTGGCCGCACTGCCGGAGAGCACCGAACAACTCGTACGGCTCAACGGTGCCGTACAGGTGGTGGGCGGCATCATGCTCGGACTCGGCAAGTTCCCCCGGCTGTCCGCACTGGCCATCGCCGCGACCCTGGTGCCCACCACACTGGCCGGGCACCGCTTCTGGGAGGCGGAGGATCCGGCCGACCGGGCCCAGCAGCGCATCCACTTCCTCAAGAACGTGTCCATGATGGGCGGCCTGCTGATCGCCGCGGACGACACCGGGGGCGCGCCCTCGCTGATGTGGCGGGGCCGGCACGCCGCCAAGGGACTGCGGCACGAGGCCCACACGGTGCAGCGCTCGGTCCGGGCCGTGGCACGCCCCGCGGCGGCGGCCGGCAGCGTCCGGTCCAGGCTGGGCTGCTGACCGGGCATCGGCCCAGCGTCCGCGAGGGGACCCGACGCCCGTGGCGGGTCCCTACCCCCGACCGTCACGAACCGACTGGAGATGGAACATGGGACACGGTGGAAACGTCATCGACGAGCTGACGACCGATCACCGCGAGGTCGAGGAGCTCTTCGGAAAGATCGAGGCGCTGCCGGCCGGTCACAAGGACCGCAAGCTGTACGCCGATCAGGTGACGATCGAGCTGATCCGGCACTCGGTGGCGGAGGAGGCCTACCTCTACCCGGCCGTTCGCGAGCACGTGCCGAACGGAGGCGCCCTCGCCGACAAGGAGCTCGAGGACCACGCCGAGGCCGAGCAGATCATGAAGGACCTGGAGGGCTGCAAGGCGGACGACGCCGAGTTCGACCGGTTGATCGGCAAGCTGATGAGCGAGATCCGGGCCCATGTCGCCGACGAGGAGGGCAACCTCTTCCCGAGGCTCCGCGAGGCGTGTCCGCCCGAGGCCCTGGACCAGCTGGGCGACAAGGTCCGGCAGGCCAAGAAGACGGCGCCGACGCGGCCGCACCCCTCCGCCCCGGACAAGCCCCCGATGAACAAGCTCCTGGCACCGGGCGCCGGCATGGTCGACCGGGTGCGGGACGCGCTGACGGGCCGGGGCAAGTCCGGCTGACGGCACGAGAACGCAGGACAGAGGAAGGGGCCCGTCGACGACGGGCCCCTTCCTCTGTCCCTCCGGCGCACTCACCAATCCCCCGCGCGCTCCCTCGTCACCGTCGTCGGCACCGGTTCGGGCCGGTCCCGGAACGCCGCGACGGTGCGTTCCAGGCCGTCCTGCCAGGTCACGCCCGGCAGCCAGCCGAAGATCTCGCGGGCGAAGCCGGTGACCGGGCGGGGCGGCACGGGCCGGTCGCCCGGCGCGTCGACGAAGACGAGCGGTGAGTCGGAGCCGGTCAGGTCGATCACGCGCCGTGCGATCTCGACGGCCGTCGGTTCCTCGTCGCCCCCGAGGTCCACGGGCCGTACCGAGCGGCCGGCCGCGACCAGCAGCACGCCGTCGACCAGGTCGTCGACGTAGCACAGGGGGTGTCCGAGGCTGCCGTCCCCGGCGACGGTGACCGGCTGCCCGGCCAGCGCCTGCTCGATGAAGGCCGCCGGCAGTCCGCCGTCGTCGGTCCGCATGCCGGGCCCGTAGCCGGTGAACAGCCGCACGATCCCGGCGTTCGAGCCGTGGCCGCCCGCGTGCGCGGCGACCAGGGCCTCGGCGAACCGGACGGCCTCGGCCCAGGCGCTGTGCGGGCCGACCGGGTCGGCGTCGTGGCCCGGGTCCGCGTGACGCGGGCCGGCCGGGAGGTACGGCGGTGAGGAGGCGAGCAGGAACCGCGCGCCGTCCCGTGCCGCGACGGCCAGGGCGGCACGGGTGCCGAGGCTGCCCGCGTCGAGCAGCTCGACGGGCCGCTCGGGCCAGGCGGCGGGGGACGGGGGGCCGGCCAGATGCAGGACCAGGTCGTACGGGCCGGTGAGGGCCTGAGCGCAGCCGGGCTCGGAGATGTCCCGCTCCAGGAAGCGGAACCCGGGGCGGCCGGCCAGATGGGCCACCTTCTCGGCCCGCCCCGTGGAGAGGTTGTCCAGGCAGTCGACTTCGACGTCCGAATCCAGCAGGCGGGTGCAGAGGTGGGAGCCCAGGAAGCCGGCACCGCCGGTCACCAGGGCCCGGCCCCACGGTGCGCGGGCCCTGTCGTACGAGGTGAACGTCGCCATCGGCATCATGAGGAGACCGTCCTTCCTCCGCGCTGCGCCGGCGGAACGCGTGACGAGCGGGCCCCGGGTGCCCCACCGAGTCGCTTTCATGCTCTGACGCCTGCCGTACCCCTCCGGTACGCCGTCGTCGCGCGGGTCACGGACGCGCGGCACGCTGTGGCGGCCGTCACGAGTACCGGGACGGTCACTCCGAGCAGCCCGCGACCTGTGATCAACCACACTCACGCGGCCAAGCAGCCTGCGTGCTCTGCCATTTCGCGTCCGCAGGACCGGCGTCGCACGGTCGGCCGTCATCGACTCGGCCGCCCCTTCTGCCACGATGGTCGGCGCCGTGTCCCGGCTCATCGGGGTGGCCGCGCAGTGCAGCCGGCGTCCTCACTCCCGTGTTCCTGTCCCTTTCGGGTCTTACGACTCGCCTTCGAGTGGCGCACTGTGTCTTCCTCTCCACCCCCAGCTCCGCCGGCCCCTGCGCCGCCTCCCGCACCGGCTCCGTCCGCGTCGGCGTCCCGCTCACCGTGGCGTTCCCTGCGGCACCGCAGCATGCGCTGGTGGTCCGTCGCGAACTTCGTGTCGAACGCCGGCACGTGGATGCAGCTCACGGTGCAGAACCTGCTGGTCCTGCAGATCACCGGGTCCGCCGCCGCGACGGGCCTGTCCATGTCCGTTCAGGCCGCGCCCGCGCTGCTGATCAGCGTGTTCGGCGGCGCGGCCGTCGACCGCTGGCCGCGGAAACTGACCGCCGCGGTCAGCCAGGCGCTGCTCGGCGCGGTGGCGTTCGTGACGGCCCTCCTGGTGGCTCTGGACCGCCTCGACATCACCTCCCTGATGGTGCTGGCCGCCGTCACCGGCGTCATCGCCACCGTCGACGGCCCGGCCTGCTCCCTGCTGGGCAACGACCTCGTCCCGCCCGAGGACGTTCCGTCCGCCATCGGGGTGGGCGCGCTGGTGCACCAGGCGGGCCGCCTCACGGGCGCCGCGCTCGCCGGTGTGACGGTCGGCTTCCTCGGTACGGCCGCCGCCTACGCCGCGAACGGGCTGTCGTTCCTGTTCGTGGCATCGGTCATCCCCTTCCTCCGCCCCGCCCGCGGGGCCGTCCGGACGGCCGGGGCTGCGGTGCGCGCCGCGCGGGGCCGGCGTGACGCGGACGGCGGCATGAGCGTGCGGGAGGGCCTGGCCTTCTTCGTACGCCGTCCCCGGCTGCTCGCGCTGGCCGGCGTGACCGGTGTCAGCGCCGTCTTCGGGCGCAACTACCAGCTCACTCTGGCCGTGCTCGTCACCGGGCCGCTGGCGGGCGGTGCGGGCTCGTTCGGCACGGTCTCCACCGTCCTGGCGGTCGGCGGCATCGTCGGCGCGGTCCTGGGTGCCCGACTGCGCCGGCCCTCGGTGCGGGTCGTGGGCGCACTGGCGGCGGCGGGCGGTCTGCTGCAGGTGGTGGCCGGGCTGTCACCGTCGCTGGCCGTCCTGCTGGTGATGGTGCTGCCGATGGCGGTGGTGGAGTCCGTCTCCGACACCGCGGGCACGGCGGTCCTGCAGACCGACCCGCCCGCGCACCTGCGGGGCCGGGTCCTCGGGGTGTGGGGCAGCGTCGGCACGGTGTGGAGCCTCGGCGGGCCGCCGGTGCTGGGCCTGCTGATGGAGCTGGCCGGGGCGCGTGGCGCGCTGATGGCGGGCGGCCTGATCATCGCGGCCACGATCGGCGCGGGGTATGTGCTGCATGCCCGCAGGCCGGCGCGCGCGGTGCTGGAAGGGGCAGCCACCCCGGCGACGCCGGAGCCGCCGACGCGGGCGGCGCTGGGGACGGCGGCGTGACCCTGCGGGGCGGGGGGCGAGGTTGTTTCGGCACCCGGCGTGGGTGCGGGTCGCGTGGCCCGGCGTTGCGGGGTGCCCGGCGCTGAGGCTGGCCGGGGGCGGGTCGCGGGCCCGGCGCTGCCGGGTGCCGCTGCGCCCACCCGTGCCGCCCCAGCGGCACGACTGCCCGCAGCTATGGCGCCATGGCAGCGGACGCCGCACCACCCCCGGAGGCACCCGCACAGGCCGCCGCAGGCATCCCACCCCACCGCCGGTCAGGCGACCCGTGCCTGACCCAGCCCGAGTCGGTCGATGAGTTCGTCCAGGTGCAGTTCCGCCACGGACGCCAGCAGGTCCGGGTGGCGCAGCAGCGCCGCCGCCCTCCGGTCGCCTTCGTCGGGCGCGAGCAGGCGGCGGAACTCGACCGCCGTCCCGGCGGCCGGACCGGCCTCGGCGAGCGCCGTAACGGCCAGGGCGGCCAGTTCCGGGTCGGTCAGCAGACAGGCCGCCCAGCTCGTCACGACCTCGTCCACCCAGGTCCGCCAGGCGTACTCGTCCATGTCGGCGGCCGGCGTGCCGTCCACCCCGGTGATCCAGTCGAGGCGGCCGGACCCGCCCGGACCCGACATGGACATCAGCGCGGCGTCCATCGGCGTGGGATAGCGCAGCCGCGCCGCGACCGTCACGGCCTGCCGCGCCTGCGCCTCGCACAGGGCGGAGGCCAGCGCGCCGCCGGACGCCGGATAGGCGCACGTCAGCCACTGGGTGGTCGCCGCGATCACGGGGGAGAGATCTGCTTGCACTGCCGGACCGTCCGAACTGCTCGTCGTGGGGACAGGGACCCCGGCCCTCGCGAGGACCCGGGGTCCTGGGACGGGAAGCCCGCGGAAACCGTAGCCCGCGACGCACCGCGCCGGACATGGCCCGGGCCTCCTCCACGGCGTGGCCTCGGACACATCCGGCCCGGCACCGCCCGGCCGGACGTGACCCGCCCTTACCGAGCGGTGTCATCCTTGGACCCTGCCGATCACCGGGTGCCCGCCCGGTCACTGGTGTGGAGGAGAACCCCCTGAGTACCGCCCTCGTCCCCGAGGCCTTCTCGGTCGTCCTGCTGCTCGCCGTCCTGGCCTTCGCCGTGCTGCGCCCCCGTGGGCTGCCGGAGGCCGCGGCCGCCGTACCCGCCGCCGCGCTGGCCGTGGTGCTCGGCTTCGTCACACCGCACGAGGCCTGGGACCAGACGCGCACGCTGCTGCCGGTCGTCGGCTTCCTCGCCCTGGTCCTGATGCTGGCGTACCTGTGCGCGAAGGAGGGCCTGTTCGAGGCCGTCGGCGCCGCGGTGGCCCGCCGGTGCGGCGACAGTCCGCGGCGGCTGCTGACGGGCGTGTTCGCGGTGGCCGCCGCGGTCACGGCCGTGCTCAGTCTGGACGCCACCGTCGTCCTGCTCACCCCCGTGGTTCTCGCCACCGCGGCTCGGTCGGGCGCCCGGGCACGTCCGCACGTGTACGCCACGGCGCACCTGGCGAACTCGGCGTCCCTGCTGCTGCCGGTCTCGAACCTGACCAACCTGCTGGCGTTCGCGGCCAGTGGGCTGAGCTTCACCCGGTTCGCCGCGCTGATGTCCCTGCCCTGGCTGGCCGCGATCGCCGTCGAGTACGTCGTGTTCCGCCGCTTCTTCCGCGCCGACCTGTCCGTGCCCGCGGCCCTCCCCGCACCCGTCCCCGCGTCCGCCGCGAAGCCGGGAACCGGCGCCGGTCCCGGCGACGGGCCGCCCGTTCGGGTCCCGGATCCCGCTGTCCCCCGGTTCACCGTCGTCGTCCTGGCCCTCACCCTGGCCGGCTTCGCCGTCGCCTCGCCGGCCGGGCTGGAGCCCGCGTGGGCGGCGCTGGCCGGGGTCCTGGTGCTCGGTGTGCGGGCGCTGTCGCGGCGCCATGTCACACCTCGGGAGCTGGTGGGCGCCGCCGCCCCGTTGTTCTGCCTGTTCGTGCTGGCCCTGGGCATCGTGGTGCAGGGTGTGGTGGCGGGCGGCCTCGCCACGGGGCTCGGGCACCTGCTGCCCGAGGGTCACTCGCTGTTGGCGCTGCTGGGCGTGGCGACCGTGGCCGCGGTGCTGGCCAACCTCATCAACAACCTGCCGGCCGTCCTGGCACTGCTCCCCCTGACCGCGCCCGCCGGACCGGGCCCCGTCCTCGCCGTGCTGATCGGCGTGAACCTGGGCCCCAACCTGACCTACGTCGGCTCGCTGGCCACCCTGCTGTGGCGGCGTGTCCTGCACCGGCACGGCGTCGAGGCGGACCTCGGCCGGTTCACCCGGCTCGGCCTGCTCACCGTCCCGGCCACGCTGGCCGTCTCGACGGTGGCGCTGTGGGGCATGCTGCGCCTCATCGGACCGTGACACCGCCCGAGACCCGCACCCGCACCCGCACCCGGCGGATCACCGCCCGCGTTCACCGGATCCCGCGTTCACCACGCTCCGCCGGTGACGGTGGGACGCCGTACGGCCTCGGCGGCGTCCCGCAGGTGCAGGGCCACGGTGATCAGGGCGCGCAGGGCGGAGGGGCGCAGGCTCTGGGCGCTCTCGGCGGCCAGCACCAGCAGGCAGCCGGCGGCCTGCTCGACCACCGGGACGGAGAACGCGAAGTCGTCGCCGTCGGCACCGCGGAACGCGCGCCAGGGGGTCGCGGCGCCGTCGATGGCCTTCTGTACCGCGTGCTCGAGATGCTGTGCGGCCTGTTCGCACACGGGGGCCGGCAGGACGATGGTGCGGTGGAACGCTGAACTGGTCATAGTCTCACTGCTCCCCCGATCCCAGGGTGTTCCCTCGGCGCCGTGAGCGTTTTTCACCGGGTCGGCGGTGCGGCGGCCGTAGTCTGGCCGCCATGTCTCACGCACCCTCGCCGTCGGCCGCCGCGGCCCGGCTCACCGGCCGGGCGGTCACCGGTGAGCGCCGGCTGTCCGGGACGCTCGCCGAAGTGGACCTCGACGACGGACGCGCGGTGATGGTCAAGCGCGGGGAGGGCGCCGGGGCGGCACGGGCCGAGGCCGCGGGGCTGCGCTGGCTGGCCGGCGCGGGCGCCGTCCGGATCCCGGCGGTGCACGGCGACGACGCGTACTGGCTGGTCACCGACCGGGTCGCGCAGGGACCGGCGAGCGGGGAGGCGGCGGCGCGGTTCGGCCGGGAGCTGGCGGCCCTGCACGCCGCCGGGGCGCCCGCGTTCGGGTCCCCGCCGCCCGGCGGGCCCGTGGAGGCGTACATCGGGCTCGCCCCGATGCGCAATGTCACGGGGGACGCCTGGCCGCGGTGGTACGCGGAGCACCGGGTGCTGCCGTATCTGCGCCGCGCGGTCGACGCGGGCACCGTGCGGGCCGCGGAGGCGGCCGACGTGGAGCGGGTGTGCGAGCGGCTGCCCGAGCTGGCGGGACCCGCGGAGCCGCCCGCACGCCTGCACGGCGACCTGTGGAACGGCAACGTGCTGTGGGGCGCCGACGGGCACGTCCGGCTGATCGATCCGGCCGCGCACGGCGGTCACCGTGAGACCGATGTGGCGATGCTGCGCCTGTTCGGCTGCCCGCACCTGGAGCGGATCCTGGACGGCTACCGGGAGGCGGCGCCGCTCGGCGACGGCTGGGCGGGCCGCGTCGGCGTGCACCAGCTCTTCCCCTTGCTGGTGCACGCCGTGCTGTTCGGCCGCGGCTACGCCGAGCAGGCCGTGGCCGCGGCCCGGGCCGCCCTGGCCGGGTGACCGGCAGGGCGGCCCGTGCGGTGACGGTCGTCGTCAGCGGGTCACGACGTGCCGTTCGTCGGGGACGCAGTGGGTCATCGTCAGGCCCTCCACGTCCCGCGGCGGGTTCTTGCCGAGGTTGGCCAGGCGCTCGCGGTCCTCGTCGGTGAGATCCTGACTCGCCAGCGGCTCCAGGTGCCTGACGTCCTGCGGGCTGATGCCGATGCCCTCGCCGACCCGCAGGCCGAGGTCGTTCTCGACCAGCAGGAGGTGCCAGACCATGCGCTCCTGGACCGGCCGGTCGCACTGGGAGAGCAGGTCGATGAAGTTCGCCACCAGGTCGTCGCGCTCCCACTGCTCCATGAGCAGATAGCGCTGCCCGGCCTGGAGGTAGTCGTTGGTGCGCGGGATGCGCTTGCGGGTGAGCCGGCCGCGGATCTCCGGTCCCTGGTCGTCGTGCGTGGCGTACTGGGCCTCGCGCAGGCCGCCGGTGATCGACGGCTCGTAGTTGACGATCGGGTTCTCGCCGCCGCCGTCCACGTGGTAGGTCATCTGGCCGTCGCGCTGGTTGGTGCGCACCTGAGCGTTCTTGGCCTGGTTGACGGGCAGTTGGAGGTAGTTGGGGCCGACCCGGTAGCGCTGGGTGTCGCTGTAGGAGAAGGTGCGGCCGACGAGCATCTTGTCGTCGGAGAAGTCCAGGCCGTCGACGAGGACACCGGTGCCGAAGGAGATCTGCTCGTTCTCGGCGAAGTAGTTCTCCGGCATCCGGTCGAGCACCATCCGGCCGACGGGCTTCGGCGGGAACTCCTGCTCGGGCCAGACCTTGGTGTCGTCCAGCGGGTCGAAGTCGAGCTCCGGGTGCTCGTGGTCGTCCATCATCTGGACCCGCAGCTCCCACTCGGGGTAGTCCCCGCGCGTGACCGCGTCGTAGAGGTCCTTGGTGGCGTGGCCGAGGGACTGGGCCTGGACGTTGGCCGCGTCCTCCTCGGTCATGCTGCGGACGCCCACCTTGGGGATCCAGTGGTACTTGACCAGGACGGTGTGGCCCTCGGCGTTGACCCACTTGTAGGTGTTGACGCCGAAGCCCTGCATGTGGCGGTAGTCCGACGGGATGCCGCGCGGGCTGAACAGGTTGACCAGCATGTGCATCGACTCGGGCGTCTGCGACATGAAGTCGAAGATGCGCCGCGGCTGCTGTTCGAACGTCACCGGGTCCGGCTTGAGGGCGTGGATGACGTCCGGGAACTTGATCGCGTCCCGGATGAAGAAGACGCCCAGGTTGTTGCCGACGAGGTCCCAGTTGCCGTCCTCGGTGTAGAACTTCACGGCGAAGCCGCGCGGGTCGCGGGCCGTCTCCGAGGAGTCACGGCCACCGATGACGGTGGAGAACCGGACGGCCACGTCGGTGCGCTTGCCCCGCTCCTGGAACAGCTTGGCCCGGGTGAAGCGGTCGATGGGCTCGTCGCCCCAGGCGCCGTAGGCCTCGAAGTACCCGTACGCGGTCACGCCGCGGGCGTGCACGACGCGCTCGGGGATGCGCTCCCGGTCGAAGTGGCTGATCTTCTCCAGGAACTGATAGTTCTCCAGCGTGGCGGGGCCGCGGGCACCGACCGTGCGCTGGTTCTGGTTGTCGTGGACGGGGTGCCCCTGTCGGTTGGTGAGCACCTTCCGGTCGTCGCCCGGGCCGGGTCCCTGGCTCGATACGTCCGTCATGGTCGTGGACTCCTTCGACTCGTGGCCGCCGTCGGACGCGGCCCTGAGCTGCGAGGCGGCCGTCGGCCGCGCACATGGGCGGCCCGGGTACCCGGGCACACGGTGTCCGTCACACCCCAGTTTGCGCAGCTTCCGCGGCGGTGTCGTGCGGGCCGGTGCGACAGGACGAGGCCCCACGTCCGCGGCGCGCGGGGGCCGGATGGCCGCGGCACGCCGAAGGCCCGGTCACCGCGTCGTGACGGTGGCCGGGCCCCGGGGGGCGGCGGATTCGCCGTCAGCCGCCGTTCAGGCGGGCGCGCAGCAGCCCCTTGCCCAGTTCGGCTCCCTTGCGGCTGTCCGCCTGCGCCTTGCGGAACAGCTCCGCGACCTCGGTGTCCTTGGTGCGCTCGGCGTCCTGGATGTACGTCTCCAGGCGCAGCGCGTTGTTCAGGCACGACTCGACGTACCAGATGAGGTTGTAGTCCTTGTCCTGCGTGCCGGTCACACCGCCGGTCTCCGTACCGCTGGTCATGCGGGCCTCCTCTTCGAGGTGTTCGTCCGGGGTCCGGGGCCGGGTACCCGGGCCGCAGCGGGGCACACGACGTCGCCGGGGCCGGCACCACGGACACTGTGATGTCCCACTGGGCCACATGTCCCACTGGGACATTTTCGGTGTACGCTCGGAGACATGAAGGCAGCGAAGCCCCCCACCGCCCCCGAGGACCGGCGGCAGCGCAAGGCGCGGCAGACCCGCGACGCGCTGGCCACCGCCGCCTGTGACCTGATCCTGGAACAGGGGCCGGCGGGGACCACGGTGGAGGCCATCGCCGAACGGGCGGACGTCACCCGCCGCACGTTCAGCCGGCACTTCGCCGGCAAGGAGGACGCCGCCCTCGACTTCGTCCGCCGCGACGGTGACCGCATCAACGCACTGCTGCGCCTCCGTCCGGCCGACGAGCCGCCCCTGCTCGCCTATCGCAGAGCGGTGCGCGACTGGCTGGCCGACCGGGACGACCCGGCCTGGCACGTGCGCCCCCGGATGCGCCGGCTGCTGTCCCTGGTGGACAGCGAGCCCGACCTGTTCGCCGCCTACCAGCGCATCCGCGTCGACGCCCAGGAGGAGTCGATCCGGATCGTCGCCGACCGGCTCGGCACCGACGACGCCCGGGACGTGCGCCCGGCCGCGATCGTCGACGCCGCCGCCGGAGTCCTCGTCGCCGCCCTGCGCCTGTGGGCGCGCGGTACCGAGGAGGACCCGGGAGCCGCAGACCTCGCCGCCCTCGTGGAGCGGGCCTACGACGCCCTGACCTCGGAGGCCGCGGCCGCGGTCCCCGACAGCACCACCGAAGAGTGAGAGCAAGCACCATGAGCACCACTGGCACCGCCCCCGCCGCCCCCGAGTTCGCCGGCCGCACGGCCCTCGTCACCGGCGCCGCGTCCGGCATCGGCCTGGCCACCGCCCGCCGCCTGGGCTCCGGCGGGGCGAACGTCGTCATCGCCGACTACAACGCCGAGGGCGCCGAGAAGGCCGCCGCCGACCTGACGGCGGAGGGCATCCGCGCCGCCGCCGTCGAGCTGGACGTGACCCGCCCGGAGTCCGTCGAGGCCGCCGTGCGCTTCACCGTCGACACCTTCGGCGGCCTGGACCTCGCCGTGAACAACGCCGGCATCGGCGGCCCGAGCGCCCCGACCGGCGAGTACGACATCGAGGCCTACCAGCGCGTCGTGCGCACCAACCTCGACGGCGTCTTCTACTCGATGCGCTACGAACTGCCCGCCATACAGGCCGCCGGCAACGGAGGCGCCATCGTCAACGTCGCCTCCATCCTCGGCTCCGTCGCCTTCGCCGGCTCCCCCGCCTACGTCGCCGCCAAGCACGGTGTGGTCGGGCTGACCAAGGCCGCCGCCGCCGAGTACGCCGCCCAGGGCATCCGCGTCAACGCGGTCGGCCCCGGCTTCATCGACACCCCGCTGCTCAAGACCATGGACGAGGCCGCCTACAACGGCCTGGTCGCCCTGCACCCGGCCGGCCGCCTCGGGCGTTCCGAGGAGGTCGCCGAGCTGATCGCCTTCCTGCTGTCGGACCGGGCGTCCTTCGTCGCCGGCAGCTACCACCTGGTGGACGGCGCCTACACCGCCGTCTGATCCCGCGCCGCGCACAGGGCGGTCACGGGGGACGCAACCACGGGGGACAGAACAGAGGAGTTCGGCCATGAAGGCACTGCAGTACCGCACCATCGGGGCCCCGCCCGAGGTGGTCACCGTCCCCGACCCCGAGCCCGGCCCCGGCCAGGTCCTGCTGAAGGTCACCGCCGCCGGGGTGTGCCACTCCGACATCGCGGTGATGAGCTGGCCCGCCGAGGGCTTCCCGTACGAGCTTCCCCTCACCCTCGGCCACGAGGGCGTCGGCACGGTCGCCGCGCTGGGCGCCGGGGTGACGGGTCTCGCGGAGGGCGACGCGGTCGCCGTGTACGGCCCCTGGGGCTGCGGCACCTGCGCCAAGTGCGCGCAGGGGAAGGAGAACTACTGCCTGCGCGCCGAAGAGCTGGGCATCCGCCCGCCGGGCCTCGGCCGGCCCGGCTCGATGGCCGAGTACCTGCTCATCGACGACCCGCGGCACCTGGTCCCGCTGGACGGGCTCGACCCCGTCGCGGCGGTGCCGCTGACGGACGCCGGGCTGACGCCGTACCACGCGATCAAGCGGTCGCTGCCCAAGC
This sequence comes from Streptomyces flaveolus, assembly GCF_044765825.1. Taxonomy (NCBI): domain Bacteria; kingdom Bacillati; phylum Actinomycetota; class Actinomycetes; order Kitasatosporales; family Streptomycetaceae; genus Streptomyces; species Streptomyces flaveolus. Next base: position 843,579 of record NZ_JBIWKU010000002.1, read on the forward strand.
TGGTCCCCGGCTCGACGGCGGTGGTCATCGGCACCGGCGGCCTCGGCCACGTCGCCATCCAGCTGCTGCGCGCCCTGACGTCCGCCCGGGTCGTCGCCCTCGACGTCAGCGAGGACAAGCTGCGCCTCGCCCGTGAGGTGGGCGCGCACGAGGCGGTGCTGTCCGACGCGAAGGCGGCGGACGCGGTGCGCGAGATCACCGGCGGCCTGGGTGCCGAGGCCGTGTTCGACTTCGTCGGGGTGGCACCGACCGTGCAGACCGCCGGCGCCGTCGCGGCCGTCGAGGGCGATGTCACGCTGGTCGGCATCGGCGGCGGGGCCCTTCCCGTCGGCTTCGGTCTACTGCCCTTCGAGGTGTCGGTCAGCGCCCCCTACTGGGGCAGCCGCAGCGAGCTGATCGAGGTGCTGGACCTGGCCCGGTCGGGTGCCGTGTCGGTGCACACCGAGACGTACTCCCTGGACGACGCCCCGCTCGCCTACGAGCGGCTCCACTCGGGCCAGGTCGCCGGACGCGCGGTGATCCTCCCGCACGGCTGACCGGGCCCGCCCCTTCGCCACGGCCCCGGCCGCTGCCCGGCCGGGGCGAACGGCAGCAGGGGGCGCGACCGGTCCCCCGTTCCGGTCGTGCCCCCGCGGCCCGTCGAATCTATGTGGACGGCCGGCCGGTTGTGAATCGTCTCGCTGCCCACTGCCGGGCCATTTGGACTCACCCGTGCACGGGTGAGTCCGGATGGCCCGGTTTCGTCCCGTGCAGGCTCGGCCGGTCGAGGTCACCCAGGGCCAGGTGGGCCAGTACCACCTCGTACAGGTCGCTGCCGGCGGCGAGCAGCTGACGCTCCAGGACGGGTTCCGCGCTGCGGACGTGCTCCCGCACGGTCTGGGCGTGGACGCCGAGCCTGCGGGCGGCCCGCTCGGCGTTGCCGCCGACGGCGATCCAGGTGCGCAGGGTGCGGCGCAGGTTCCTGGCGTCGGTCTCCAGCCGGCCGAGCAGGTCACCGGCCCAGGTGCGCAGCGCGGGTCCGGCCAGGAGGTCGGTGAGGCAGGCCCGGCCCGGAGCGGCCGCGTTCTGGCCGGGGCCCGTCCCGAGGGCGGCCTGGGCGTTCAGGGCGAGGTGGACGGTGGCGCGGACGGTGAGGTCGGCGAAGTCGGTGCGCAGCAGGCCCTCGACGCGGTCCATGCGGGCGCGGACCGTGTTGCGGCTGACGCCGAGGATCTTGGCCGTGTTGACGGCGGTGAACTCCAGGCCGAGCCGGGTGGTGGCGAGCAGTTCGGCGCGGGTGTGGTGCGGCAGGCCGTCGAGCGGGCGCAGCACGCGGGACGTCCAGTCCCCCAGCGTGGCCGGGTCCATCAGGCGCTCGGGGCGGGTCCGCTCGGCGTACACGGCCGCCTTCCCGGGACGGAACCGGGCGACGGCCAGGGCGCTCACGGCCTGCCCGTACGCGACGGCGGTGCGGGCGAGCCTCTGCCGGGCGCTGCCGCCGAGGAAGACGCCGGGGGTGCGGCCGACGAGCGACCGCAGCGCCTCGCCGGACGCGTCACGGGGCGTCAGGACGATGACGTGGCCGTCCATGGCCGGGCAGCGCACCACCAGGGCCCGTTCTCCCGTCGCCGACAGGCACTCCTCGGCGAGGCGGTCGCGGTCCTCGGGGACGCTCTCCATCACGTAGACGCACGCCGTGTCGGTGTCGAGGAGGCCGGGCCAGAGTCCGGCGGCCACCCGCCGCGCGGAGACGGTGTCCTCGACCATCAGCAGTTGCAGGATGGCCAGGCGCAGGTCGGAGGTCGCCCGCCGCAGCCTACGTCCGGCGGCGACGGACTCGTGTTCCGCCAGCAGGAGTTCCACCACCTGGGCGGTGTGCGTGACGATGTCGGCGGCCCGCCGGTCGAACGGCAGGCCGCGGGCCACCGCGAGGACGGCGGCCGGTGCCGGGTGGCCCCGCTCCACCCGGACCAGGCGCAGGTGGCGGCCCCGGTCCTCGAGGGCGGCGGAGGCGATCCGGCCGGCGGTGATGTCCGCGACCAGGTACTGGTCCAGCGGAGTACGGGTCCCGGCCAGGAGGCGGCCGGTGCCGTCCTGCAGCGTCACGGCCGCGTCCACGGCTCCGGCGAGCCAGGTCACCACTCTGCGTACGTCGCGTCCGGCCGGCCGCAGGTGGCCGAGCAGTTCCTCCGCCCACCCGGCGTGCCCGCCGGTCCTCGCGTTCCGCTGCCCTGTCCCGTCCTCGCGGCCCGCCACGTCGGCCTTCTCCTCGCCTCGCCTCACTTTCGGCCCGAGTCGGGGACGTTACCGCATGCTCGTCCACGGCGCCGAGTACGCAGGCGGCGGCCCGGACGGCCCAGCCCGCGCGGCCTGCGGGACATGCCCGGCGCCGTGGCGTCGACCGGGTGTGCTCGGTCCGGGTGCGCGGGCGGCATAAGCTCGCTGAATGGCGAAGTACTTCGACGTGCACCCCGAGAACCCCCAGCCGCGCAGCATCGCCCAGGTCGCCGACAGCGTCCGCGCGGGCGCGCTGATCGCGTATCCCACGGACTCCTGTTACGCGCTGGGCTGCCGGCTGGGCAGCCGCGACGGGACCGACCGCATCCGGTCGATCCGGCACCTGGACAACCGGCACCACTTCACCCTGGTGTGCCAGGACTTCGCGCAGCTCGGCCAGTTCGTGCAGATCGACAACGACGTGTTCCGGGCGATCAAGGCGTCGACCCCGGGCAGCTACACGTTCATCCTGCCCGCGACGAGGGAGGTGCCGCGCATGCTCCAGCACCCGAAGAAGAAGACCGTCGGCGTGCGCATCCCCGACCACGTCGTCACCCAGGCGCTGCTGGCCGAGCTCGGTGAGCCGCTGCTGTCCAGCACGCTGCTGCTGCCCGACGAGGCGGAGCCGATGACGCAGGGCTGGGAGATCAAGGACCGGCTCGACCACGTGGTGGACGCGGTGATCGACTCCGGGGAGTGCGGCACCGAACCGACCACGGTCGTCGACTTCTCCGACGGGGAGGCGGAGATCGTGCGCCGGGGCGCCGGCGACACCACGCGGTTCGAGTAGCGGGCCGGCCGCCGGCCCCGGGGGCGCGCACCGCACCCCGGTGGCCGGCGTGCCACGATGGCCATGATCCGCCGGCCGCCCGGCGGACCGGACGCCGAGACCCGACCGAGAGGGCAGCCCCGCCATGACCGCCGTAGAGGGCAACGTTGTCGACATCCCCACCGACGACGGAACCGCCGACGCCTACCTCGCGCACCCCGGTGACGGGAACGCCCGTCCCGCGGTCCTGTTGTACATGGACGCCTTCGGGCTGCGCCCGCAGCTGAGGGCGATGGCCGACCGGCTGGCCGGCGAGGGCTACACGGTGCTGGTGCCGAACGTGTTCTACCGGCACGGGCGGGCGCCGGTCGTCGAGCTCCCCGAGTTCATCGACCCGGGGGCGCGCCCGGAGATCTTCCAGCACCTCGGTCCGATCATGAAGTCGCTCACGCCGGACCGGGCGATGCGGGACGCGGACGCCTGTCTGCGGTGGCTCGCGGACTGCGCCTCGGTCGCCGACGGCCCGGTGGGCGTGACCGGCTACTGCATGGGCGCCGCGCTCGCCCTGCGCACCGCGGGCACGTACCCGGACCGGGTCGCCGCCGCGGCCGGCTTCCACGGCGGGAACCTGGCGACCGAGGGTCCGCAGAGCCCGCACCTGGTGGCCGGGAACGTCACCGCCGAGCTGTACTTCGGGCACGCCGACCGGGACCCGGGCATGCCTGCCGAGCAGCAGGAGCGCCTGGAGGCGGCCCTGACCGGGGCGGGCGTCCGCCACCGCTGCGAGGTCTACGCGGGGGCGCACCACGGCTACACGCAGGCCGACACCGCCGCGTACGACCCGGAGGCGACCGAGCGGCACTGGCAGGAGCTTCTCGGCCTGCTGAAGCGGAACCTCTGACCGTCGCCCGGCCAGGAGGAACTGCCTCGGCCGCCAATCCCCCGGGGGCGGTGGGAAGTTGCCCCGCTCCCCCGCTCCTCGCCCCGTCCGGCCGGTTGTTACCGTTCCCCGGTGTCTGACTCCTCACGCGATACCGCCGAAGGCGCCGGCTGGGGCGCCGCCGAACACGGCGCCTACCGGGCCCTCATGCCGGCCCGGACCGAAAAGCTGTCCTGGCTGAGCCCCAAGACGTTGTGGGCCGCCCGCAACGGCGTGCTGGCCTCCCTGTTCGGCGACCCCACGGGCCGTACGCGCGCCCGCTGGGTCGCTCAGCGGGCGGCGGCCGGGGCCCCGGCCGACAAGGTCGTCCGGCGCGACGACCCGGACCGCTTCTCGTTCCTGGTCATCGGCGACACCGGGGAGGGCGACGATCCTCAGTACGCGGTCGTGCCCGGGCTCCTGAAGGAGGGCCGGGACACCCGGTTCGCCGTGCTCGCCAGCGACGTGATCTACCCGGTGGGCAGCGCCGACGACTACGGCACCAAGTTCTTCCGCCCGTACCGGGACTATCCGGCGCCGGTCTACGCGATACCCGGCAACCACGACTGGTACGAGGACCTCGGCGGCTTCATGCGGGTCTTCTGCGACGACGCCCCGCCCCTGCCGCCCGAGCCCGCCCCGCGCCCCCTCACCCGGGCCTGGCTGCGGTCCCGGCTGTGGCACCGGCCCCGCCCGGACGACGGCCGGCACCTGGACGAGGCCCGCAAGATGCGCTCCGCGCCCGCCCAGCAGGCCGTCCAGCCCGGACCGTACTGGGCGATCGACGCCGGCCCGGTGCGGATCGTCGGCATCGACACGGGACTGCTGGGCACCCTCGACGCCGAACAGGGCGCCTGGCTGCGCGAGGTGTCCCGGGGGCCACGCCCGAAGATCCTCGTCACCGGCTCGCCCCTGTACGTGGACGGCGAGCACCGTCCGTGCGCCATCGAGGGCGGCGGCACCGTCGACGGCATCGTCCGCGACCCCGCCCACCGCTATGTCGCGGCGATCGGCGGCGACATCCACAACTACCAGCGCTATCCGGTCGACGTGGACGGCCGCACGATCCAGTACGTGGTCGCGGGCGGCGGCGGTGCGTTCATGCACGCCACCCACACCATCCCCCGCGTCTCGGTGGCCGGTGTCACCGAGGACGACTTCCGCTGCTATCCGCTGCGCGGCGACTCCCTCGCCTTCTACAGCGGGCTGTACGGGCGCCGGCTGCGGCTGCGGCGCTTCTTCACGCTGACGGAGGCCGAGGCGACGGCCGTGATCACCGAACGCCTCGGCATCCGCCCGGCCCGCGCCCCGGGCCCCGCGGCGCGGGTCACCCGGCGCACCCGGCTGGTCGCCGGGCTGCTGGGCACCGGGAGCCGTCCCGACCGCCGCAAGCGGTTCCGGCTGCCCGTGCGCAAGATCTACACGCAGTTGTTCTCGCCGGGTTCGGCGACGTACAGCCCGCCCTTCTTCAAGTGCTTCCTGCGTCTGGACGTGTCCCCGGACGCGGTCCGGCTGCGCTGCTACGCCGCCACGGGCAACCGGGCGCAGGAGGTGGACCCGCCGGTCGAGGACGAGGTGACGATCCCGCTCGTGTGACCGGGCGCGAGGATCACCGGCGTCCCGGCTCGCTGCCGGTGAGCGGCGTCGACGCGGTGCCGTCCACGCCGACGGGCACCTCACCGGCGAGCATCACCCGGTGCGTGATCCGCGAACGCCACGCGTCCGGCGTGGTCGAGGCGCTGGTCACGGAAGAACACCACCTTCCAGCGCAGCACCGCAGCGCGTTTGGCGGCGACCCGCGCCTCGTCGAGGCCGGCGGCCAGGTCGACGCCGCCGGTCCCGGCGCCGATGTGCCCGGCGGCCGTTGCACCTCGATGCCCGCGGCCGCGTCGCCGGACGTTCCGCCGTGGCCCCGTCCGTCGTCAGGCGCGCTCCGCCGGCCGGTCGTCCGACGCGGCTCCAGCGGAGATCGTGGCCGTCTTCGCCCGACGTGGCGACAGGGCCCCGGCGGGCCCTCAGACGGCGAACTCCCGTATCACCGTGTTCCGGAACACCGCCTTGCCGTCGGCCGTGAACAGGGCGAGCCCGCGGTCGATCAGGTACGGGAAGGCCGACGTCGAGTGCGTGTACCGTCCGTCGTCCACGAACATCTCCACGGACGTGTGGTCCACCAGGACACGCAGCCGGACGGTGCGGGCGGACGGGTCGAACGGGGTGCGGCTCTCCTGCCACCGTCCGGAGGCGTCGGGGTTCACCGCGCCCCGGCGGTTGAGGAAGGCGTAGTCCGCCCAGACACCGGCGTCGATGTGCCGGCCGCCGTCGCCGGAGCGGCGCAGCTGCACGCCGGCGCCGGTCAGCCGGTCCCAGGTGATCTCGCAGGTCAGCTCGTAGGCGGTGCCCGTGTAGTCCAGCACGCGGGTGCCGTCGACGGTGAGGTCGCCCAGCCGTACGGTGCGTGAGACGTGGGCGTCGAGCGCGGTCACCGGCCGCGAGGCGAGGTAGTACGTGCCGGCCGGGTCACGCTTCAGGCGGACCTCGCGGACGATGGAGTCGGTGCCGTTGAAGCCGTCGGTGTCGATCGTGGGAGTGGTGTTCGCGTAGTCCCAGTTGTTCAGCCAGCCGATGGCGTAGCGCCCGCCCGCGTCGGGCGTGCCGTGCGCGTCCCGCTTCTCGAAGGTGACGGCGCCGTACCAGTCGAAGCCGTGGTCGAGCCACTGCGGGGCGGCGGCGTCGGCGGTGAACGCGCTGCCGTCGAAGGAGCCGGTCCAGTAGGCGTAGGTGTTCGGCAGCCCCGCGGCCTTGCCGTTGGCGCTCACCCCGAGCACCCATCGCGCCGTACCGTCGTCGGCGGTGATGCGGAACAGGTCGGGGCACTCCAGGACTCCGAGGCCCTCCTCGGTGAAGCCACCGGCGTAGGTCCAGCGCCTCAGGTCGGCGGAGTGGTAGAAGCCCACCTTGGTACCCTCGGCGAGCGCCATCACCCACCGTCCGCGTTCCTCGTCGCGGATCACCTTGGGGTCGCGGAAGTCGCGCACGCCGGGGTTGGGCAGCACGGGCTCGGTGCCGTGGTGGGTGAAGGTGCGTCCGCCGTCGGTGGAGTAGTACAGGTACTGCGCCTGCGAGGTGGGGCCGTCGTCGGGCGACATCGTGGCCAGGACGACGACCGCGCCCGCGCCGAAGCCCGCCGTGCCGTCGGTGTCCACCACCGCCGAGCCGGACCACACGTCCCCGTTCGGCGTGGTGTCCTTCGGCACCGCGATCCCGCGGTCGGTGAAGGAGACCAGATCGGTGCTGGTGGCCAGCCGCCAGGCGGTGCCCGCCATGGTGCCGCCCGCGAAGTAGTCGGGGTTGTACAGGTAGAAGTAGCGGTACTCGCCGTCGATCCAGACCGGGCGCTGCGGATCGTTCTTCCACTGGTCGGGGACCGTGAAGTGGTAGGCGGCGCGGTAGCGGGCGCAGCCGGCGGCGGGCTTGGGCCGGGGACCGGCGGCGGCCGGCGGCGCGGGCAGCACCGCGGCCACCGCGCCGACGGCCGACCCGGCGAACAGAGCTCTCCTGGACATTCCACGCATCACTGCGTCGTTCCTCTCGTCGGTGGTGCGAGAGCGGCTCGGAAACAGGCTCACGTGGAACCAGGACTGTAGACCTAACTCGTTAAAGGTCAAGCGAACGCGACTCTTGACAGGCCCGCTCCGCGCTTCTCATCATCTGGGCATCGCACCTCGACTAACACGGGTTAGGCCCTTTCGATGACCACCTCGCACCTCACTCGCCGGGCGCTGTTGCGCTACGGCGCCTACGGCACGGGAGCCGCCGCCCTGGCCGGCACCGCCGCGAGCTGGGACCGGCTCACCGGAGCCGACATCCCCGGCCGCGACGACGGCTCCCTGGTCGTCGCCACCCTCGGCTCCGCCTTCGACCCGGCGGCCGTACGCGCCCTGCGCGAGGGCTTCCGGGAACTCCACCCCGACATCCCGCTCCGGGTGAACGCCGTCCAGGCCGTCGACTGGTCGGACTTCTTCGCGAAGATCCTCACCCAGATCGCGGCGGGCACCGCTCCCGACCTGGTCTACGTCGCCACGGAGGGCGTGCAGCTGTTCGCGCGGCGCCTCGGGGTGCCGCTGGACCGCTGGGTGAAGCGGGACGCGCACGAACTGCGCGAGTACTTCGCCGACGTCCACCCCTCGCTGGTGGAGTCGATGATGTACGAGGGCAGCCTCTACCAGCTGCCGGTGGAGTTCAACGCGGCCGACGTCTACCTCAACCGGCAGGTCCTGGAGCGGGCGGACGCGGACCTCCCGCCGTCCGACTGGAGCCGGGACGACTTCACCGCGCTGCTGCGCCGGATGAAGCGGTCGAGCGACTCCCACTTCACGCCGTACTTCTGGACCAACCGGCTGTGGGGCGGCGTGGTCCCGTGGCTGTTCGCGAACGGCACCAACCTGCTCGCCGAGTCCAGGGCGCCCGGCGGATCCTGGCTGTGGGACGCCTTCTACCCGGCCGCGCAGCGGCGCGGGCGCGGCGGCGGGTACCGCTGGACCGCCCCGCAGGCCACCGACGACCGCGTGACGGAGGTGTACGACTATCTCGCCTCGCTCATCCAGGAGGGCCTGTGCACCCGCCCGGAGGGCGGCAACGGCAGCAACCTGGTGGGCGTGTTCTCCACCGGACGGGTCGGCGTCACCCCCGCGGGCGGCTTCTGGTCGGGTGGCCTGCACCTGGCGGGCACGGACCCGGCCGGCTACGACGTGCAGTACTTCCCCCGCTGGCGCACCCACCGCCACCAGTTCGGCGCGGCCGGCTACGCGCTGCTGCGCACGTCCAGGAAGCAGGACGCGGCCTGGGAGTTCATCAAGTACGCCGCCCGCCGGGACACCCTGACCCGGCTGTTCCGGGGCAACCAGACCACCCCGGCCCGCCGCTCGATGCTCACCGGCGCCCGCTACCGGGAGACCGGCCCGGCCAACTGGCGGGTCTTCTACGACACCCTCGACCGGTTCCCCGACACCGGGCCGATTCCCGCGCCGCCGCAGGTCGCCGAGGTCGAGCAGGTGCTGCTCAAGCACACCGGCGCCGCCCTGGCGTCCCCGGGCGCGGTCCGTCCGGCGCTGCGCAGGATGCAGGGCGACCTGGAGAAGGCCATGGAGCGTGACGTATGACGAACACTCGGATACCGGCCGTACCCCGGCCCCGGCCCGCGGCGCCGGCCGCGGCGATGCCGCGCCGCACGGCACGCGCCCGCGGCACCCGGCTGCTGGCCGCGCTGTTCCTGGCGCCGACGATCGTCGGCATCGTGGTCTTCACGGTCGTGCCGATCGCCGGTTCGGTCGTCCTCAGCCTCTTCCACTGGGACGTGATCGAGTCCCCGTCCTTCGCCGGGGCGGCCAACTACCGCGAGGTGTTCGGCGACGCGACGGTGCTGGTGTCCTTCCGCAACACCCTCGTGTTCATGGTGTTCGCCGTCGCGCTGCAACTGCTGATCGCGCTGGTCCTGGCGCTCGCGGTGAACGGGCGGATGCCCATGTGGCTGCGGTCGGTGTTCCGCTCGGCGTTCTTCTTCCCGCTGGTGCTGTCCGCCGCGTCCATCTCGGTGGTGATGAAGTACCTCTTCAACCAGGACTTCGGGGTGGTCAACTGGCTGCTCGGCCTAGTCGGGATCGCGCCGGTGCCGTGGCTGACTTCCGAGAACGCGGCGATGGCGACGGTGGTCCTCGTCTACGTCTGGCAGCAGTTCGGCTTCTCGTTCCTGCTGTTCGTCGGCGGCCTGAACAACATCCCCAAGGAGATCCACGAGGCCGCCTCCCTGGACGGCGCGACCGGCCTGCGCAAGCACCTCGCCGTCACCCTGCCGCTGCTGTCCCCCACGCTGCTCGTCGCGTCGGTGGTCGGCATCATCAACGCGCTGCAGGTCTTCGAGCAGCCGTACGTCCTGACCGCCGGCGGGCCCGGTGACTCCACCCGCACCGTCGTGATGGTGATCTACGAGACCGCGTTCGAGCAGCTCCGGTTCGGCGAGGCGTCCGCGGTGGGCGTGCTGCTGTTCGTGCTGGTCATGGCGGTCACCGCCCTTCAGTTCCGGCTCAGCCGGCGTTTCGTCCACTACCAGTGAGCCGGTGAGCCCTCATGAGTCAAGCAACGACGGCCCTCCTGCGTGCGCGCCACGGCCTCGCGCCCTGGGCGCGGATCGCCTCACTGGCCGTGTGCGCCCTGCTGACCCTCGGCCCCGTGCTGTGGACGGTCTCCACCTCACTGCGCACGCCCGCCGAGGCGTTCGACCTGCCGCCGCGGCTGATCCCGGCCGACCCGTCGGCCGAGGCCTACCGCGGCGTGTTCGACCAGCTCGACGTGTGGCTGCTCGCCCTCAACTCGACGCTGGTGACCGCGCTGATCGCGGTCGGCCAGATGGTCACGGCGGGCCTGGCCGGATACGCCTTCGCACGCCTGGAGTTCCGGTTCAAGAAGCCGCTGTTCGGCCTGGTACTGGCGACCATGATGGTGCCGTTGCAGGTCACCGTCGTGCCGGTGTTCCTGGTGCTGAAGTCCATGAGCCTGACCGACACCCTGCTCGGGCTGATCGTCCCGGCCTTCCCGACCGCCTTCGGCACCTTCCTGATGCGCCAGTACTTCCTGGGCATGCCCAAGGACCTGGGCGAGGCGGCGATGCTGGACGGCGCGGGCCCCTGGCGGACCTTCCGGTCGGTGTACGCCCCGCTGGCCGCGCCCGGCCTCGCGATCGTCGGCGTCCTGGCCTTCAACTACCACTGGAACGAGTTCTTCCGGCCGCTGATCCTCGAGACCTCCAGCCAGAACTACACCTTGCCGCTGGGCCTGGTGTCCCTCCAGGGCAATCTCGGCACCGGGTCGGTCTCCGTGGTCCTCGCCGGTGTCGTGCTGTCCATGATCCCCGCCGTCGCCGTGTTCCTCGTCGGCCAGCGCCCCCTTCGCGAGGGCATCACCTCCGCAGGAGTCAACCGTTGAGCCTCGCCGCTCCCCCGCAGGACCCGCACGCCCCGCGCTTCCGGGTCCGCCCGCCCGCCAACTGGATCAACGACCCCAACGGGCCGTTCCGCTGGCGGGGCCGGTACCACCTGTTCTACCAGCACAATCCCGGCGCCCCGGTGCACGAGAACGTGCACTGGGGCCATGCCTCCAGCGCCGACCTCGCCCACTGGGAGCACCACCCCCTGGCGCTCACCCCGACGCCGGGCGGCCCGGACGAGGCGGGCTGCTGGTCCGGCTGCGTCGTCGACGACGACGGAGTGCCGACGGCGGTGTACACCGGCATCGACCGTGAGCACACCGGGCTCGGCACGATCTGCCTGGCCCGGGCGGCCGATCCGCGGGACGCCTCGCTGACCGCCTGGCGGCCGCTGCCCGAGCCCGTGATCGCCGGGCCACCCGCCGGTCTCGACGTGGTGATGTTCCGCGACCCGTTCGTGTTCCGGCACGACGGCCGGCGCCATGCGCTGGTCGGCGCCGGGCACGCCGACGGCACGCCCTCGGTCCTGCTGTACGACTGCGACGACCTGACCGACTGGCGGTTCGCCGGCGTACTGCTCGACGGCCACGATCCCCTGGCCGCCGAGGCGTTCGGCGACGGGGCGGTCGGCTGGGAGTGCCCGCAGCTGTTCACGGCCCGCGACGGGGAACAGGTGCTGGTCGTGTCGCTGTGGGACGGCGACCCGCACTCCACGGGCTATCTGACGGGACGTCTGGAGATGGACGGAGAGGGCGGGTTGCGTCTCGCGGTGCGGCACGCCGGGCGTCTCGACCACGGACGCGACTTCTACGCGCCCGCCGTCCTCCAGGAGAGCGGCCGGGCCCTGATGTGGGGCTGGTCGTGGGAGGCCCGCGACCGGGAGGCGACCGAGCGCGCCGGGTGGGCGGGCGTCCTCACCGCGCCCCGGGTCGTCGACGTCGACCCCGGGGACGGGTCGCTGCGGGTCGCCCCGGCCCCGGAACTGGACCTGCTGCGCGCCGCCGAGCCGTTCGTCACCGCCCCGGACCTGACCGCGCTCCCGGAGGCCTACGACCTGACGGTCACCGCGCGCGAGGGCACCACGGTGCGCCTGCTGCGGTCCGCGTCCGGCGCGGAGCTGACGGTGCGGGTGGACCCGGCCCAGGGCACGGTGACGCTGGACCGGGGCGGCTGGCCGCGGACGGGGGCCGAGGGCACGGCGCCGGTCGTGGTGCGGCTGCCGCCGGGGGCGGAGCTGACCGTGCGGATCCTCGTGGACGGTTCGCTGTACGAGCTGTTCGCCGGCGACCGGGCCACGGTCACCGAACGCGTCTACCGCGGAGTCGACGACGTACGAGAACTGGTCGTCACGGGCGCCGGCGCCGAGGTCACCGGGTGGGCGCAGGACCCACCGACGCGCGGCTGACCATCGGTCCGGCGACGCGCCGGACGGTGGCCGGCGGGGTCCGTCCGGTGTCGATGGCCTCCAGGAGCAGCCGCGCGGCGGCCTCGCCCATCTCCCGGTGCGGCAGCGCGACCGTGGTGAGGGGCGGGGAGAGGAAGGCGGCCATGTGCTCCTGGTCGTCGTAGCCGACCACGGACAGCTCGCCGGGGACGCTGATCCCGAGACGGGTCGCGGCGTGCAGGACGCCCGCCGCGACCCGGTCGTTGTAGCAGAAGACGGCCGTGGGCCGCCGGTCCGCCGGAGCGGAGTCGAGCAGCCGCAGGGCGCCCTCGTGGCCGCCGGAGATCTCGCCGCCCGTGCGGACGACCCACTCCTTGGGGACGGTGACGCCCTCCACCCGCAGGGCGTCCCGGAAGCCGCGCAGCCGCTCGACGGAGGCGATGTCGTCCAGGCCGCCGACCACGGCCAGCCGGCGGTGCCCCGCGTCCAGGAGCAGCCTGGCCGCCGTACGGCCCCCGGCGCGTTCGGCGGGGACGACGGCGGGCAGGGAGCCGTCCTCGGGCAGGCAGTTGGCCAGCACGGCATGGGTGCGGTGCAGGCCCTCGGGGACGCGGACGCGGCGCAGGGACATGGCGGCGTAGACGATGCCGTCCACGCGTCGGTCGAGGAGCTCGGCGACGGCCGCGTCCTCCTTGGCCGGGTCGCCGCCCGAGTCGACCGTCAGGACCAGATGACCGCTGTCCCAGGCGGTCTCCATGGCGCCGCGCAGCAGCCGGCCCGCGAACGGCGAGGAGGCGATCTCGTCGGTGACCATGCCGATCACGGCCGTACGGCGGCGGCGCAGGCCGCGGGCGAGGGGGTCGGGCCGGTAGCCGAGCTGGGCGGCGGCCTGCCGGATGCGCTCCTGGGTGGCGGGCGAGAGATTGCCCTCGGCCCGGCCGTTGAACACGAAGGAGACCGCGGTGTGCGACACCCCGGCGATCCGGGCGACATCCCGTGACGTGGGACGGCCCGTTCCCGTCGTGCGCTTCTGCTCGGCGCTGTCCATGCCCGTCGGCCGCCCTCGTCCCGCCCCGTCCGGTTGATCATTGCCCACCCTATCCGTGACGCTGGACGGGCGGCACACGGTCGTAACAGTCAAGGGAAGGTCAGGCAGTGATCAGTATCCCGGCACACACGCTCAACGACGGCACCACGCTCCCCGCCCTGGGTCTGGGCACCTGGCCGATGAAGGACGACGAGGCCGAGCGGGCGGTCCGCGACGCCCTGGAGACGGGCTACCGCCTGATCGACACGGCGACGAACTACCGCAACGAGACCGGCGTCGGCCGGGGCGTGGCCGGCAGCGGCGTCCCCCGCGAGGAGATCGTGGTGACGACCAAGCTGCCCGGCCGGCACCACGGCTACGAGGAGACGCTCGCCTCGTTCGAGGAGTCCCGCGCCCGGCTCGGCCTGGAGTACGTCGACCTGTACCTGATCCACTGGCCGCTGCCCCGCGTGGACCGGTACGTGGGCTCCTGGAAGGCCATGATCAAGCTGCGCGACGACGGTCTCGTGCGCTCGATCGGCGTCTCCAACTTCACGGCGGAACACATCGAGCGGCTGGAGAAGGAGACGGGGGTCCTGCCGTCCGTGAACCAGATCGAGCTGCATCCGCTCTTCCCGCAGGACGAGCTGCGCGCCTTCCACGAGCGCAAGGGCATCCGCACCGAGAGCTGGAGCCCGCTGGGCCGCGGCAGCGACCTGCTCGACGACCCGGCCGTCGCGGCCGTCGCGGAGGCGCACGGGGTGACGCCGGCCCAGGCGGTGCTGCGCTGGCACACCCAGCTCGGCGCGGTGCCGATCCCGAAGTCGTCGGACCCCGCGCGGCAGCGCGCGAACCTCGACGTGTTCGGCTTCACGCTGGACGACGCCCAGATGGACGCCGTCGCGCACCGTTCCCACCGGCGGATCGGCGGGGACCCGGAGGTGCACGAGGAGTTCTGACGGGGGTACCCGGCACCGGTCGGTGCGCGAGGCCGGGAAGGAGTCGCACGTGGGCGAGGAGAACGGGCCCCGGGAGTACCGCGGCAAGCGCCGTTTCGGCCGGACCGCCGAGCCCGCGGGCCGCCGGGCGTCCGCCGAGGGCGGCCGGGCCCGCTTCGTGGTGCAGATCCACGACGCGAGCACCCTGCACTTCGACTTCCGGTTGCAGGTGGCCGACGTGCTGAAGTCCTGGTCGGTGCCGAAGGGCCCGTCGGCGGACCCGAGCGACAAACGGCTCGCCGTGCCCACGGAGGACCATCCGCTGGAGTACGAGGAGTTCGAGGGCGTGATCCCCGAGGGCGAGTACGGCGGCGGCACGGTCATCGTCTGGGACCGCGGCACGTACGAGCCGCTGAGCCACGACCGCGTGGGCCGGCCTGTCGACTTCGGGGAGTCGCTCGCGCGCGGGCACGCCAGGTTCCGGCTGCACGGCGCCAAGCTGCGCGGCGAGTACGCGCTGACGCGGTTCCGCGGCGGGAAGGACCGGGACGAGCAGGAGGCGTGGCTCCTCGTGAAGACAGCGGGCGGCGGGGGCCGGGGGCACGGCACCCCCGATCCCCGGCGGGCGCGGTCGGCACGGACCGGCCGTACGCTCGCCCGGGTCGCCGCGGAGGGGCGCGGGGCATAGGGGGCGGGGTACAGGGGCGAGGCGTTTCACTCCGCTGTCCGCCCCGGCGTTCACTCCGGGGGCAGTGGCTGTTCGGCCCAGATGGTCTTGCCGGCGCCGGTCTGGCGGCTGCCCCAGCGCTGGGTGAGCTGGGCGACCAGCAGCAGCCCCCGGCCGCCCTCGTCGAAGGCGTGGGCCCGGCGCAGGTGCGGCGAGGTGGAGCTGGCGTCGGAGACCTCGCAGATCAGGGTGCGGTCGCGGATGAGGCGCAGTTGGACGGGCGGTTCGCCGTACCGGATCGCGTTGGTGACGAGCTCGCTGGCGACGAGTTCGGTGACGAACGCCGCCTCGTCCAGCCCCCATGCCGTCAGCCGCTCGATGACGGACCGCCGGACGCCGGCCACGTGCGCGGGGTCCGGGGGGACGTCCCATGTGGCGACCTGGTCCGTGCCCAGCGCCCGGGTGCACGCCAGCAGCAGCGCCACGTCGTCGCAGGGTTCCGCCGGCAGCACGGCCTTCAGCACGCTGTCGCACAGGGCGTCCAGCGAGTTCGCGGGAGCGGTCAGCGCGCGGCACAGCTCCGTGGTGGCGTGGTCGATGTCGTGGTCGGGGTCCTCGAGGAGACCGTCGGTGTACAGCGCGACGACGGAGCCCTCGGACAGGGGCACCTCGGACGCCTCGAAGGGCAGTCCGCCGACACCGAGCGGTGGCCCGGCGCTGACGGGGAGGAGGCGGGCGGTGCCGTCGGGGAGCACGACGGCGGGCGCGGGGTGGCCGGCGGAGGCGAGGGTGAGGCGGCTGGTGACGGGGTCGTAGACGGCGTAGAGGCAGGTGGCGCCCAGTTCGGGGACCTCGTCGTCGCCGCCGCCCGCGGCGAGGTGGGCGACGAGGTCGTCGAGGTGGGTGAGGAGCTCGTCCGGTGGCAGGTCCACGTCGGCGAGGGTGCGTACGGCCGTGCACAGGCGGCCCATGGTGGCGGACGACGGGATGCCGTGGCCGACGACGTCACCGACGACCAGGGCGACCCGGCTCCCGGAGAGCGGGATCACGTCGAACCAGTCGCCGCCGATGCCGGCCGCCGAGCCGGAGGGCAGGTAGCGGTGGGCCACCTCGACAGCGGACTGGCCGGGCAGGCCCTTGGGCAGGAGGCTGTGCTGAAGGGCGAGCGCGGTGGAGCGCTCGCGGGCGAAGCGGCGGGCGTTGTCGATGCAGACGGCGGCCCGGCTGGCCAGTTCCTCGGCCAGGACGATGTCGTCGGGGGCGAACGGGCCCCGGGGGGCGACGCGCATGGCCGTCGCGACGCCCACGGTGGTGCCGCGGGCCCGCAGCGGAATCGCCAGGGTGGAGCTGATGCGGTCGCGGAACGGGCGGTTGGCGGGAACCTGCTCGTTACGTACCCGCATCCACCCGTCGAAGTCCGGGTCTCCCGGGCCGGTGAGGACCGGCC
Source organism: Streptomyces flaveolus (assembly GCF_044765825.1). Lineage (NCBI taxonomy): Bacteria > Bacillati > Actinomycetota > Actinomycetes > Kitasatosporales > Streptomycetaceae > Streptomyces > Streptomyces flaveolus. Next base: position 859,965 of record NZ_JBIWKU010000002.1, read on the forward strand.
GTCCCTCCCGGAGCGCCCGCGCGGGTGCGGAGCGGGGCGGGTACACGTCGGTGTCGCCCAGACCCACGGACGGCCTCGGAAGCCCCTCGGCGGCGGATTCGTGCGCCACTCGGCGCAGCACGATGTCCTCGGCCGGCACCGTGAGCGGTTCGTCCGCGCCGAGGACCCAGTCGAGCAGGTCGACGGTGGCGAAGTCGGTGAACCGCGGCACGAGGATGTCGATCAGTTCCTCGGCGGTGCGCACCACGTCCAGGGTGGTGCCGATCGCGGTCGCGGCCTCGCTCAGCAGGGCCAGCCGCTGCCGGGTCCGGTGCTGCTCCGTGCTCTCGAAGCCCGCCACGGCCACGGCGGCCACTTCACCGGCCGCGTCGCGCAGCGGCCACATCTCGATGGTCCAGGCGTGCTCGCCGAGCCGGGAGGAGGCGGCCGTGAGGGTCTCGTAGCGCGCGGACCGGCCGGTGTCGACGACCTGCCGCAGGTGCCGCAGGAAGCCCGTCCCGTTGGCGGCGATCTCCTCCATGACCTCCGGCAGCCGCCGGCCGATCAGTTCTTCCTCCGGCACGCCCAGCATCCGCTGCGCCGTGTCGTTGACCCGCAGATAGCGCTGCCGGGTGTCGTGGACGGACATCGACAGGGAGGACTGCCGGAAGGTCTCCCCGGTCAGCAGAGGGGTGCGCTCGTCCGGCGGCGAGACGGTCACCGCGTACCCGTCCGGTGTGCCGGCCGCCCCCCGCAGGGGGCAGCCGCGCAGGGGCAGGGTCAGGGTGGAGCCGTCGCGGTGGCGGAGCACCACCGTGCCCGACAGTTCCGACAGGGCCCCGGGCGGCTCCTCCCGGGCGAGCAGGTCCCGCGCGGGCCGCCCGACGACCTCCTCGGCCGGATAGCCGGTCAGCCGCCGGGCGCCCTCGCTCCACCCCGTCAGTGTGCCGCGGGCGTCCAGGGTCGCCACGGCCGAGGCATGCTCCATAGCGTCCAGGATTGACCCCATACGAACCGGTTTCAACCGCAGGCCGGGGGGCCGGGAGGGTTACCCGTGGTGAGCGCGCAGCGCGGCGAGGGCGCGGTCGGCGTGTGTGTTCATGCGCAGTTCGCTGCGGACGACCTCCAGCACGGTGCGGTCCGGCCCGACGACGAAGGTGACCCGCTTGGTGGGTGCGATGCCGAGTCCTCGCTTCACCCCGAACAGCTCGCGGACCGTGCCGTCGGTGTCGGACAGCAGCGGCATGCCGAGGGTGTGACGCCCCGCGAACTCCTGCTGGCGTTCGACGGGGTCGCCGCTGATGCCCACCGGCCGGGCGCCGGCCGCGGCGAACTCGGCGGCGAGGTCGCGGAAGTGGCAGGCTTCCGCGGTGCAGCCGGGGGTCAGGGCGGCGGGGTAGAAGAAGAGCACGACCGGCCCGTCGGCAAGCAGTTCGGACAGGCGGCGGGGGGTGCCGGTCTCGTCCGGCAGCGTGAAGTCGTCGACCGTGTCGCCCACGGCGGGGAGGCGGCTCACGACCGGCCCTCGCAGTCCTTGGCGACGCCGCGGGCCCAGAGCACGAGCGGCAGTTGGACGGGCAGCCGGCCGTAGGCGGCGGCCTTCTGGGGGGCGGGGCGGTGCCGCCAGTCGAGGGCCATCTTGACGTTGGCGGGGAAGACGCCGACGAAGAAGGCCGCGGTGGCCAGCGCGGCGGCCTTGCGGGTGCGGGGAACGGCGAGGCCGGCGGCCAGCGCCAGTTCGGCGACGCCGCTGGCGTACGTCCATGCCCGGGGTGTGCCCGGCAGGCTGCGCGGCACCGTCGCGTCGAAGGGGCGGGGCCGGGCGAAGTGGGCGACGCCCGCGGTGGCCAGCAGGCCGGCGAGCAGCAGGGGTGAGCGTTCGGACCGTGACACGGTTCCTCCTCTGGGGGCCTGCCGCGCGACTTTACTGGACGGTACGCACGCGGGGGCCGCCGGTCCGGTCACGGCGGTTGTGGGTGCGCGGACCGCGGCCGCAGCGGCTGCTGGGGCTAGGGCCTGTCGTTTGGATCGAGGCGCGGGGCCGCCATCGCCACGAACGGGACGGGCCCGGCCGCCGCCACCGCCCTGGCGGTGGCGGTGGCACCGCCTACGTCATCGCCAAGTCCGGGGCCGGGGCGGCCGAGGACACCGTGACCCGGATCCGCGCCGCCCGCTGATCCGTCGTCACCGCGCCCGTCACACCCCGCGCCGGGGCGTGACGGGTGCGAGCCACATCCCCACGATCGCGTCCGCCAGGCCGTCGGCCGCGTCCCGCCAGCTGGCGCGAGGGGTCGGACGCCCTTCGGCGAGGGCGCGTTCCCGCTCGGCCGCCGTGTGCACGATGAGGTGGCGAGCCATGTCGCCCCGCTCGGCCCGGACCTCGTCCGGCAGCGCCGGCATGCACCGGTTCCGTCCGGCGATGATCTCGCGCAGCGACGCCGAGCCGCGTGACTCGTCGACCATGATCTGCCGCAGTGCCGGGTCGGTCATGACCTGGGCGCAGAACCGCGCGTACCAGGTCGGGCTGCCCAGTGCCGCCAGATGGTCGAACTGCGGACGCACCAGGCAGTCCACCCAGTCGCGCAGGTCCGGCGCGTCACCGAGCGCGGCCAGCTGCCGGGCCCGCAGGTCCTCGATGCGCTCGGAGTGCCGCTGGGCGATGGCGCGGACCAGATCCGCCTTGGTGCCGAAGTGGTAGCCGACCGCGGCGTTGTTGCCCTGCCCGGCGGCCTCGCTGACCTGGCGATTGGACACCGCGTACACCCCGTGCTCGGCGAACAGCCGCTCGGCCGTGGTCAGGATCAGCTGCCGGGTCGCGCTGACCTGTTCCGCCCGTACCGTCCTGCCCGCCATGATCACCGCCGCGCCGGGACTTTCCTCACGGCCCGCGACGGCCAGTCCCTCGAGTCGTCGCAGGTCCGCCGTCATACGGCGCGTTCTCACCGAAGCCTACGCAACCACGGATCCCGGGCGGCGCGCGGCCCGGACGAGCGGGCCCCTTCCGGCACCCCTAGAATACTTCAAGCGACTGACTTAAATCGCGTTGCCGGATCCACGCTCCTCCCTGAAAGGCACCTCGATGCCCCCTTCCCCCGCCGCGCCGCGGCCGAACGCCGTGGTGGCGGTACTGGCCCTGGCCGGGATCGTCGTCTCGCTGATGCAGACGCTCGTCATCCCGATCGTCCCGGAACTGCCGAAGCTCCTGGACGCCCCGGCGTCGGACGCGGCTTGGGCGGTGACGGCCACCCTGCTCGCCGCCGCCGTGGCCACCCCGGTCGTCGGCCGCCTGGGCGACATGGCCGGCAAGCGGCGCATGCTGCTGTTCAGCCTGGTGCTGCTGATCGCCGGTTCGGTGGTCTGCGGACTGAGCGACTCCCTGGTCCCGATGGTCGTGGGCCGGGCCATGCAGGGCCTGTCCGCCGCGGTGATCCCGCTCGGCATCAGCATCATGCGCGACGAACTGCCCGCCGAGCGGCTCGCCGGCGCCACCGCCCTGATGAGCGCCTCGCTGGGTGTCGGCGGCGCGCTCGGTCTGCCCGCCGCCGCGCTGATCGCGGACAACCTCGACTGGCACATGCTGTTCTGGACCTCCGGCGCGCTCGGCGCCGTCGCCCTGGTGCTGGTGCTGGCGCTCGTGCCCGAGTCGGCGGTGCGCACCGGTGGCCGCTTCGACGTACTGGGCGGCATCGGCATGGCGGCCGGCCTGGTGTGCCTGCTGCTGGCGATCTCCAAGGGCGCCGACTGGGGCTGGACCAGCGGCCTCACCCTGGGTCTGTTCGTGGCGGCCGTGCTGATCCTGCTGGTGTGGGGCCGGTGGGAGCTGCGCACCCCGCAGCCGCTGGTGGACCTGCGCACCACGGCGCGCCGTCAGGTGCTGTTCACCAACCTGGCGTCGATAGCCGTCGGCTTCTCGATGTTCGCGATGTCCCTGGTCCTTCCGCAGCTCCTGCAGTTGCCCGAGGCGACCGGCTACGGGCTCGGCCGCTCCCTGCTGACCGCCGGTCTGGTGATGGCGCCCTCCGGCCTGGTGATGATGGCGTTCGCCCCGGTCTCCGCGAAGGTGTCCCAGGCCAGGGGCCCGAAGGTGACCCTGATGATCGGCGCCCTGATCGTGGCGGCCGGTTACGGGCTGAACATCGCGCTGATGTCCGAGGTCTGGCACCTGGTGCTGGTCTCCTGCGTCATCGGTGCGGGCATCGGCTTCACCTACGGCGCCATGCCGGCCCTGATCATGGGCGCGGTGCCGGCGAGCGAGACGGCCGCCGCGAACAGCCTCAACACCCTGATGCGGTCCATCGGTACGTCGGTGGCGAGCGCGATCGCCGGAGTGATCCTGGCCCAGATGACGGTCAGCCTCGGCGGCTTCGCCCTGCCGTCCGAGAGCGCCTTCAAGGTGGTCATGGGCATCGGCGCCGGTGCGGCCCTGCTCGCCTTCGTCATCGCCTCCTTCATCCCGAGGCACCGTCCCGCCGCCGGAGTGACGCTCACGGCGTCGGACGGTGGCGTCGAGGCGGAGGCCGCCTCCGCGCACTGACGGCGACGGCGCCGGTCCGTGTGGCGACCGGCGCCGATCGCAGCCGTTTCTCGCTGCTCACCGACTCGTGAAACGGCGTGCTCGCACGACGTCCGGAGTCACGGTCTCAGGCCGCCGGCCTGGCCGGGGCCGGGTACCGGACACCCGGTCGTACGACCCGCCGGCGCCGGGACGGCATGCCCGTGGTCGGGTTGGCGACGCCCCAGGCCGCGGCCTTGCAGATCAGTTCCTTGTACAGGGCGGCCCCGCGGCCCGTCAGGGTACGCTCGACCGCTCGGTCGTCGGCGGTGACGAACTGGATCAAGCCCTCCTTGCGGCCCAGGGAGATGCACTGCTGGTAGTAACGGATGGAGACGTCGGGGACGTCGGTGCCGGTGAGACGGGCGGCGATGGCGTCGGCGGCCTGCCAGGCCATGGGGACGCCGGACGCGCAGGACATCCGCAGGGGCTTGTCGCCCGGGCCGATCGCCATCGCCGCGTCCCCCACGGCGTACACGTCCTCGTGGGAGACCGAGCGCATCGTGGCATCGACCACGATCCGTCCGCTGTCGGTGAGCTCGAGCGTGGTGGCCTGGGCGATGGGGTGAACGGCGAAGCCGGTGGTCCAGACCGTGACCTCGGCGGGGACGGTCCGGCCGTCGGCCGCCGTCACGGCGTCCGCCTCCACGGCGGTGACCGTGACCTGTTCGTGGACCGTGATGCCGAGCCGGTCCACCACCTTCCGCAGGTGGGCGCGGCCCTTCTCCGAGAGCCAGTCGCCGAGGGCGCCGCGGACGGCGAGGGCGACGTCGAGGTCCGGGCGGGCCTCGGCGATCTCGGTGGCGGCCTCCAGGCTGGTCAGGCCGCCGCCGACCAGGATCACGGGCCGGGCGGCGTCCAGGGCGGCCAGCCGGTCGCGGAGGCGGAGGGCGCCGGGGCGGCTGGAGACCTCGTGGGCGTGTTCGACGACGCCGGGGACGCCTCCGTCGTTCCAGCCGCTGCCGAGGGCGTAGACCAGCGTGTCGTACTCCAGTTCCTCCTGCTCGGAGCCTTCGGCGGCGGTGACCGTCACCGTCCTGCGGTCCACGTCCACGGCGGTGACCTTCGCGAGCTTCAGCCGTACGCCCGTGTCCGCGAACATCTCGCTGAGCGGCCGGGGCCTGAGGTCCTGACCGGCCGCGAGCTGGTGCAGCCGGATGCGCTCGACGAAGTCGGGCTCCGGGTTGACGAGGGTGATGGTGACGTCCTCGCGGTGCAGCCGCCTGGCGAGGCGGCCGGCGGTGACGGCTCCGGTGTAGCCGGCTCCGAGGACGACGATGCGGTGCTGCATGGGCCTGCTCCTGTCTGCGAGGATTCCGCCGCTCTCTGCGCGGTTGCGCCCCTTGAACCGGGCAGCCCGGCGTTTCCTGACAGGATCGGGATGTGAAGCACGTCACACGGGTCAGAGGGTGTACAGCGGGTCCCCGTGGTCCGCGGCGGCCCACTGCTCTGTCGCACGGACGAGCTTGTCGGGGTTGACCTGGCTGCGGAGCGCGACGATGCCCTCCGCGGTCACCTCCAGGCACGTGATCCCGACGACCCGGCCGTCCACGACCGCCGCGACGGCGGGTTCGCCGTTGGCGGTCGTGGCGTAGATGCCGGGCGCACCGCCGACGTAGGCCCGCTTGGCATCGCTGGGCGTGAACAGGCCGCGCAGGAACTTGGCGACCGCGAGCGCGCCCTCGAACGCCTTCGCGCGGGCCGGGACCTTCCCGCCGCCGTCGCCGACGGAGACGGCGTCCTGGGTGAGGAGGCGCACGAGGGGTTCGGTCTGTCCGCTCGTCGCCGCGGCCAGGAACTCCTCGACGATCCTCCGGGCGGCCGCCTCGTCGATCTCGGTGCGCGCCTTGCCGCCCCCGACGTGCTTCTTGGCCCGATGGTGGATCTGCTGGCTGGCGGCCTCGGTGATGTCGAGGATCTCGGCGATCTCCCGGTGCGGGTAGTCGAAGGCCTCGCGCAGCACGTAGACCGCCCGCTCGTTGGGCGAGAGGCGTTCCAGCAGGACGAGGACGGCGTACGACACCGACTCGCGCTGCTCGGCGGTCTCGGCCGGGCCGAGCATCGGGTCCCCGGCGAGCAGCGGCTCGGGGAGCCACCTCCCGACGTACGTCTCGCGCCGGACGCGTGCCGAAGTCAGCTGGTTGAGACAGAGGTTGGTGAGGACCTTGGTCAGCCAGGCGTCGGGCACGTCGATCCGCTCGACGTCGGCCGCCTGCCAGCGCAGGAACGTCTCCTGCACGGCGTCCTCGGCCTCGCCGGCCGAGCCGAGCAGCCGGTAGGCGATGGCTTCCAGCCGGGGCCTGGCGGCCTGGAACCGGTCGACGTCACTCGTGGTCAGGGCCATGCGCGCGATCCTACGGTACGTATCGAACGGTGACCCTCGGTGGCCTCCGTAGCCGGGGATCGACGCATTGCACCGAGCACCGGGGTGTCCGGAGGACCGACCGCCCTCACACAGGCACCGGACTCCCGGCCCACGCAGCGGGCCACGGACGGGCCCGCCCGGTGCGCGCGCCGGCCGACCAAGCCCCGGCCGGCATACCGCCGCCCCGCATCCCCCCGTCGCGACCGGGAAGGCGCCGGCGCGGGGCGGGACCACCTGCTGGTCCCGTCCCGTGCTCAACGCGCCGGCCGGCCGGATCCCGCTCGCCCTCGGCGCCGTTCAGGCGAACCTGGCGGACAACGCGCGTGACGGCGCACGGGCGCGTCGAGAACTGACCCGTGGAGCTGCCGCTGATCCCACCCATGCTCGCCACCTCCGGCGCCCTGCCGTCCGCCGCGCAGGACGCCCGCTGGGCCTACGAGACCAAGCAGGACGGCCAGCGGGTGGTGGTCTATCTGCCCGGCGACGGCAGCGTGCTGCTGCGCGCCCGCTCCGGCCAGGACATCACGGCCGCCTACCCGGAACTGGGGCCGCTGGCCACCGCGCTCGGCTCGACGCCCGCCGTGCTGGACGGCGAGGTGCTGGCCCTGGACGAACAGGGCCGCGCCGACTTCCAGTTGCTCCAGTCCCGCATGGGCCTCGCGCACGCCCCCGGCCGGGCCGCGCACCGGGCGGTCAGGGTCCCCGTGCACCTGGTGCTGTTCGACGTCCTGCACCTGGGCTCCCGGTCCCTGCTCCGCCTGCCCTACACCCGCCGGCGCGGGCACCTGGAGGAGCTCGGTCTCGACGGACCGTCCTGGTCGACCCCGGCCGCGCTGGTCGGCCACGGCGAACAGGCCCTGCGGGCCACCCGCGAGCACGGCCTGGAGGGCCTGGTGTGCAAGCGGCTCGACTCGGTGTACGAGCCCGGTGTCCGCTCCCGGGCGTGGATCAAGATCCGCAACATGCGCAGCGAGGACGTCGTGGTGGGCGGCTGGCTGCCCGGCAAGGGGCGGCTCACGGGTCTGCCGGGTGCCGTCCTGGTCGGCCAGCGCGCCGCGGGCCGGCTGCGCTACGTCGGCGGGGTCGGCACCGGCTGGAACGAGACCGAGCGCACCGAACTGGCCGGGCTGCTGCGGGCCGCCGCGACGGACGTGTGCCCCTTCGACCCCGTGCCGCGACTGCCGGAGGCGCGCTGGGTCGTCCCGCGGCTGGTCGGCGAGGTCCGTTACAGCACCCGCACCCGGGAGGGGATGCTGCGCCAGCCGTCCTGGCTGAGGCTGCGCCCGGACCTGGCGCCCGAGGAGTCGGCCGCCGACCTCCCGGACGACATGGTGTGACGCGCGGGCGGGCGTTCGCCTGCCCTTCACCACCGGTACAGCCGTGCCCTCTTGGCGCGGAAGGGAAAAGACGGGACCCTGAACTCCCTTTCCCCCCACAGCCGTTGGGCTGCACCCGGACCCCCAGGAGGACCCGGTGTCGTCGCGTACCGCCCGAACCCGCCGCAGGAGATGGCTCACCGCCCCGCTCGGCGCCCTCGCCCTCGTCGTCGCCTTCCCCGCCACCGCCTTCGCCGCCCCGCCGCCGGGACTGCCCGGCAACGCCGACACTCTGGAGCGGGCCTACCAGCCCGCCTTCGACTACGACACCGACGGCTGCTACCCCACGCCGGCCATCGGCTCCGACGGCACGGTCAACGGCGGCCTGAACCCGACCGGAGCCCTCAACGGCAACTGCCGGGACGCCTCCGACCTGGACAACACCAACAGCTACTCGCGCGCCACGTGCGACCACGGCTGGTGCGCCTACCTGTACGGCCTCTACTTCGAGAAGGACCAAGCGCTGCCCGGCAGTTCCCTCGGCGGCCACCGGCACGACTGGGAGCACGTGGTGGTGTGGGTGCGGGACGGCACCGTCGAGTACGTCTCGACCTCGAACCACGGCTCGTTCAGCGTGTACGCACGGTCGGCGGTCCGCTTCGACGGCACGCACCCGAAGATCGTCTACCACAAGGACGGCATCGGCACCCACTGCTTCCGCCTCGCCGGCCCGGGCGACGAACCGCCGGAGAACCACAGGGGCAGCTGGCAGTACCCGGCCCTGGTGGGCTGGAACGGCTATCCGGCCGGCCTGCGCGACAAGCTGAGCGCGTACGACTTCGGCAGCGCCCACTTCGGCCTGAAGGACGGCAGCTTCGCCTCCCACCTGGCGGCGGCCGAGCCCTCCGGCATCCCCTTCGACCCCTACGCCTGACGGGAAGCGCGGCAGTCGGGCGAACCGCGCGGCGTTCACGCCCCTGAGGGCACTATCGTGTCCGCATGTCCGCCCCCGAACTGATCCGTATCGTCTCCCGCGACTCCCCCATGGCCCTCGCTCAGGTCGAGCGCGTCCGGGCCGAGTTGGCGGCCCTCCACCCCGGCGTGCGCACCGAGGTCGTGCCGGTGAAGACCACCGGCGACAAGTGGCTCGGCGACCTGTCGCTGGTGGAGGGCAAGGGCGCCTTCACCAAGGAGGTCGACGCCGCGCTGCTGTCGGGCGCGGCCGATCTCGCGGTGCACTGCGTCAAGGACGTGCCCGCCGACCGGCCGCTCCCGGCCGGCACGGTGTTCGCCGCGTTCCTGAAGCGGGACGACATCCGGGACGCCCTCGTGCACCCCGGTGGGCTCACCCTGGACGAGCTTCCGGACGGGACCCGGATCGGCACCTCCTCGGTGCGCCGGGTCGCCCAACTGGCCGCCACCCACCCGCACCTGACGTGTGTTCCGTTCCGCGGCAACGCCAACCGGCGGCTGGCGAAGCTGGCCGCCGGCGAGGCGGACGCCCTGCTCCTCGCGGTCTCCGGCCTGGAGCGCATCGGCCGCGGCGACGTGATCAGCGAGGTCCTCTCGACCGAGACGATGATGCCGCCGATCGGCGCGGGCATCCTCGCCCTCCAGTGCCGCGAGGACGACGCCGAGCTGATCGACGCGGTCAGCGGCCTCGGCGACCCGGACACCCATCGGGAGGTCACGGCGGAGCGCATGTTCCTGCACGTGCTCCAGGGGCACTGCAACAGCCCGATCGCCGGGTACGCCCGGGTGGACCGGAGCGGAGAACTCGCGCTGCGGGCCTGCGTGTTCACTCCCGACGGCAAGGTGCGGCTGAACGCCCACGAGTGGGCGGGCCGGCTCGACCCGGCCACGCTCGGCACGTCGGTCGCCGTGGCGCTGTTGCGGCAGGGCGCCCGGGAAGTGATCGACGGCATCGCGCACTGAGGCGCCGGCCGGCGGATCAGGCGGTGCCTTCCTCCGCCTGGTCCCGCAGGAAGGCGCTCACCTGGTGCGCCAGACCGTCGTCCCGCACCGCGCCCGACAGGGACCCGGTGGCCGGCTCGTGCAGCCCGATCCCTCCGGTCCACAGCCGGCGGTCGGCCCACTCCTCGTCCACCCGCAGCTGCACCTGGACGTCCACCTGGGAAAGGCTCGCCTCCGGACCGGCCGCGTAGAGGACGGCGGTGGCCCGGCGCAGGGGGTGGACGTCGAAGCCCTCGATGAACTGCGAGTTGCGCCAGTCGAGGAAGGCGCCCTCGCCGTCGGGGCCGGTCCGCACGTCGATCTGCCCGTCCTCCAGGTGGATGCCGAAGGGCCGGCCGCCCCGGTTCTCGACGGTCACCCGGACACTGAAGTACGTCAGGCCCTCGGCGGCGTCGTCGCGGCCACGCGGCGGCTCGGCCGCCTCCAGACGGTGGACGCGGACCCGCAGACCGGCATGTTCGTCGTACTCCTGCCAGTCCCCGACCACGTTCGGCTCGTACACAGCGCACCTCTCGACTTCCCGAAGCTGCTTCCTATCCGTGTGCTCAGTGCACTGTCAAATGAGCTCAATGCGCTGTGGCCAGGGGCTTCGCGCCCTTTGATCGGTGATCAAGCGCTGCGCAGGAACTATCCGCCGCACCCCCGCCGGACGATCACAGCGAGCGTGCCGCACATCACGTTGCGCACCGGCACCCTCCGATGACCGCCGACGCGGCCGTTCGGGCGAGCGTTCTGCGCCCACAAGGCTTAATGTCCCTATATATGAGGACTTGTTTTGGAATCGGTCCGGCAGGGAAAGCCCCTGTCAGTGCTTCGGACAGGAGGTACATCCGCGGGACCCGGCGCGTCCGGCACCCCGGTGTTCCGTCCACCCGGCACCCCTGCTGAGGGAGGTGCGCGCGCATGCGTATCGCCAGCAGAACCAAGCCCCACCCGCACGACGACGCCCCCGACACCGCCGCCGCGTTCGAACGGCTCGCCGAACTGCCCGACGGCCCGGAACGCAAGGCACTGCGGGACGAACTGATCCAGGTCTGGCTTCCCATGGCCGAGCGGATCGCCGTCCGCTTCCGCGGGCGCGGCGAGAGCCTGGACGATCTCTACCAGGTGGCAGCCCTCGGACTGGTCAAGGCCGTCGACCACTACGACCCCGAACGCGGCCACGCCTTCGAGGCCTATGCGGTACCCACCGTCACCGGCGAGATCAAGCGGCACTTCCGCGACCACATGTGGACGTTGCACGTGCCGCGCCGGATCCAGGACCTGCGCAACCGGGTGCGCCGCGCCACGAAGGAGCTGGCACAGACCACGCCGGGACGCGCCCCCACGATCGAGGAGATCGCCGAGCACGCGCATCTGACCACGGTCGAGGTCCGCACCGGCATGGAGGCGCTGGAGTGCTTCTCCGCCCTCTCGCTGGAGGCGGAGATGCCCGGTACCGACGGATACGCCCTCGGGGACGCGCTCGGCGGTCCGGATCCGGCCTTCGACACGGTCGTCGACCGGGTGGCCGTCCGTCCCTGTCTGGAGGCACTGCCCGAACGCGAACGCACCATCCTCTACCTGCGCTTCTTCGGCGGGATGACGCAGAGCCGCATCGCGCAGCAGCTCGGCATCTCGCAGATGCACGTCTCACGGCTGCTCAGCGGCTGCTTCGACCGGATCCGCGAGGAGATCCTCGCGGAGGCCCGCTGACCCGGCACGCGCCTCGGCCCGATCTCACCGGCGCGATCTCACCGGTGTGGCGGAGCGCCGGGGATCTGCGTCGGGCCGTGACGGTCGAGGGCCTCCTCCAGGGCGATCCGGATCTCCGCCGGCATCACTCCTGTGCGCCCCCAGATGAGGATCAGTTCGGCCACGTTGCGCAGTTTGATGTTCGTATGCTGGGAAACCTCCTTCAGTACGGCCCATCCCTCGTCCGGCGTCACCCGGCCGAGCACGACGATCATCCCGATGGCCTGGTCGACGACGGCGTGCGAGACGACCGCCTCCTTCAGCTGCCGGATCTGCTCCTGCAGCCGGAATATCTGGTCCGGGCCCCCGTCCGTGGGCATGGTCACCTCCGGATCCGGCGTGTCACCGCCGCTTGTGCCGCGCGGTACCGCTCCGACGCCTCCATCGTGGTCACATGTGCCACCCCGCGCCACCGGGCCGTGCGGGGCGCACGCGCCACCGTTTCGGCGGCGCCGCCGGGGTACTCGGCAGGCGCCCCCCGCCGTTCCGGTCGGACACTGGTGTGGAACCGGTGACTGCCGGTGGACGAGACCAGGACGCGACTGCCATGAACCACGACATGCCCTCCCCCGCCGGTACGGACAGCATCGTCTCCACCCGATTCGTGTACGGGGCCCCGTGCTGGGTGAGTCTGACCAGCCGCGATCTCAAGGCCACCGAGGAGTTCTACTCCGCCGTGCTGGGCTGGCAGTGGCGGCCCGCGAAGCTGGGCGAGCCCTTCCGGATCGCCCTGGTCGGCGGGGTGCCCGTCGCCGGTATCGCCGCGGTCGCCGCGATGTGGCAGATGGCGGTGGCGTGGACGCCGTACTTCGCCGTGCGCAGCGCGGACGAGGCCGTGTCGCGGGCGGCCGAGCGCGGCGGCACGGCCGCGGTCGGGCCGATCTCCCTGCCGCCCGGCCGGGCGGCGCTGCTCGCCGACCGGGACGGCGCGACCTTCGGGATCTGGGAGGGCGAGCTGTTCTCCGACTGGGACACCTGGCGCACCTCGCGCCCCGCCTTCATCCGGCTGCACACCCGTGACGCGTTCGACGCCGCCATCTTCTACGGCGAGATCTTCGACTGGGCGTCGGGCACCGGCTGCTGCGAGGTCCGGTACGAGGGCGACGAAGTGGTGCTGCGCAGTCAGGGCGACGTCGTGGCGCGCATCGAGTCGGGCGCCCTGGGCGCCGCCCCCGACCCCGCGATCCGGCCGCACTGGCAGGTGCACTTCGCGGTCGACGACGTCGCGGCTTGCGCCCGCGCCGCCGAGCGGCACGGCGGCAGCGTGCTGGCGCTGAGCGACGAGGAGGCCGTACTACGGGACGCCGACGGCGCGCAGTTCACGGTCACCGCGCGCCGCCTCGGACACTGACCTCGGCGGCTCACCGGCCGGTGCGGGACGGGCGCGAGAGCAGGACCAGGCTGCGTGGCTCGACGGTCAGCACCGTGCCCGCCTTGCACTCCGCCTCGTCGGGGGTGCCCTCCGGGTCGGCGGTGTCGATCAGGATCGCCCAGCGCTCGCCGTAGGTGGCGTCGGGCAGCCGGAAGCTGGCGGGCTCCCAGTGGCTGTTGAGCAGCAGCAGGAAGGAGCCGTCGACGACGGGCCGGCCGCACGGGTCGGGTTCGGCGATGGCGTCGCCGTTGAGGAAGACGGCGACGGCGTGGGCGTCGGAGCGCTGCCAGTCGTCGTCGGTCATCTCCCGCGCGTCCGGCAGCAGCCACACCAGGTCGGGCAGCGGCTGGTCCGCGTGCGTCACCGTCTCGCCGCGGAAGTAGCGGCGCCGGCGCAGGACGGGGTGAGCGGCGCGCAGCGCGATGACGCGCCGGGCGAAGTCGAGCAGACCGCGCTGCTCCTCCCCCAGCCGCCAGTCGATCCAGGAGATCTCGTTGTCCTGGCAGTAGGCGTTGTTGTTGCCCCGCTGGGTGCGGCCCAGCTCGTCGCCGTGGCAGAGCATCGGGATGCCCTGCGAGAGCAGGAGCGTGGCCAGGAAGTTGCGCTGCTGGCGGGCGCGCAGCTCCAGTACGGCGGGGTCCTTCGTCCGCCCCTCGGCGCCGCAGTTCCAGGACCGGTTGTGGCTCTCGCCGTCCTGGTTGTCCTCGCCGTTGGCCTCGTTGTGCTTGTCGTTGTAGGAGACCAGGTCGCGGAGAGTGAAGCCGTCGTGCGCGGTGACGAAGTTGACGCTGGCGCGGGGGCGGCGCCGGCTGTGCTGGTACAGGTCGGAGGAGCCGGTCAGCCGGGACGCGAACTCGCCGAGCGTGTGCTCCTCGCCGCGCCAGAAGTCCCGTACGGCGTCCCGGTACATGCCGTTCCACTCCGACCACAGCTGCGGGAAGTTGCCGACCTGGTAGCCGCCCTCGCCGAGGTCCCAGGGCTCGGCGATCAGTTTGACGCGGCTGATCACCGGGTCCTGCTGGATGAGGTCGAAGAACGCCGAGAGCCGGTCCACCTCGTGGAACTGCCGGGCGAGCGTGGCCGCGAGGTCGAAGCGGAAGCCGTCGACGTGCATCTCGGTGACCCAGTACCGCAGCGAGTCCATGATCAGCTGGAGGACGTAGGGGTGCCGCATCAGCAGGCTGTTGCCGGTGCCGGTGGTGTCGTAGTAGTGCTGCCAGTCGCCGTCCACCAGCCGGTAGTAGGAGGCGTTGTCGATGCCGCGGAAGGAGAGCGTGGGGCCCTTCTCGTTGCCCTCGGCGGTGTGGTTGTAGACCACGTCGAGGATCACCTCGAGGCCGGCCGCGTGCAGGGCCTTGACCATCGACTTGAACTCGGTGACCTGCTGCCCGCGGGTGCCGAGGGCGGCATAGCCGTTGTGCGGCGCGAAGAAGCCGATGGTGTTGTAACCCCAGTAGTTGGACAGGCCGCGGTCCGTCAGGACGCCGTCGTGCACGAACTGGTGCACCGGCATGAGCTCGACGGCGGTCACGCCGAGGGAGGTCAGGTGGTCCACGATCGCCGGGTGCGCCAACCCGGCGTAGGTGCCGCGCAGTTCGTCCGGCACGTCGGGGTGGGTGCGGCTGATGCCGCGGACGTGGGCCTCGTAGATCACGGTCTCCGAGTACGGGCGCCGCGGCGGGCGGTCGTCGCCCCAGTCGAAGAACGGGTCCGTGACCACGCCGAGCATGGTGTGCCCGGCGCTGTCGCCCGGGTCCGGCCTGCCCTGGGCCCGTTCGAAGAGGGAGGGGTGGTTGTCCACCATCCCGTCCACGGCCCGCGTGTACGGGTCGAGGAGCAGCTTCGCCGGGTTGCAGCGGTGGCCGACGGACGGGGCCCACGGACCGTGGACCCGGTAGCCGTAGCGCTGCCCCGGGCCGACGCCGGGCAGGTAGCAGTGCCAGACGAAGCCGTCGACGTCGGGCAGCGGGATGCTGCTGTGGGTGCCGTCGTCGTCGACGAGGACGAGGTCGACGCGTTCGGCGACCTCGCTGAACAGCGCGAAGTTGGTGCCCTGTCCGTCGTACGCGGCTCCCAGTGGACAGGGGTGCCCGCTCCACACGGGCGACCCCTTCCAGTTCGGCCGGGCGCGGGTCACCGGGCCTCCTCCAGAACGCCGTGGGTGGTGCTGCCCGGTCCGGCCACCCGGCCCACCGGCATGATCTCGCGCGGCAATTCCAGCCCCTCCTGGGTGATCGGCTCCGGCGCCGTCGGCACCAGCGGCACGCGTTCGCCGGCGCGGGCACGCTGCGAGAACCAGATGACCTTGGCCCCGGTGTCGGTGGCGCAGCAGCCCCAGCCGTCGCTGTTGGCGGCGAGGTGCTGCAGACAGGTGCGCAGGTCCTGGTCGGGACGGAGCGCGTGGTCGTTGCCCCCTACGGCCGTGATGAGGTGGTGGCGGTTCCACCACATCTCGATCGACGTGTTCTTGTCGCTGGCGTGCTCGTCGATCGCCCGCAGCAGCATCTCGGCGCCCGAGCAGACGGGTTCGACGAGGTTCTCCAGGTCCCAGAACCTGAGGTGAGCGGCCAGGATGCGCCTGACCTGTCCGACCCGTTCCGGGCTGACTTCCACGTCGAGGTGGTAGTAGCAGGGCACTGCGGTCTTCATCGTCGTGGCTCCTCACCGCGAAAAGCTCTCGCTTCTCCTCGTCCCTCGGTGGACGGGCTCCCCGTACACGAAGCGTGAGCGCTGGTCGCTTCTGAGTCACTCCAGAGTGGGAGCAATAGTCCATTCGTGCAACACGAGCGGCGGACGCCCGATCTCGGCCGAAAAAGCGGTTGAAGATCCAACAAGACGGGACGTCACCGTCCGTGCACCATGTGTGAAGAATTGGATCGTCCGTACCGGACCGTCACGGAAGGTGACCGGCCATGCTGCTTCCTGCGAAGACAGAAGTCGCCCGGCAGCTGCGGCGTTACCGCGCCTGGGAACGGATGATGCTCGCCTCCCCCGCGGACGTGCGCCTCCGGGCCACCTTCGAGGACGCCGGATACACCCTCTGCGTGCTCATGGGGAAGCGGTGCGCGCGCGAGGCGGCGGACGCCGCCGAACGGTATCTGCGGACGAACCAGATCACCTATTTGCAGGAACAGAACGAGCGGCCCCGTACCGCCCGAGCGGCCCGGCGTGGCCCGCCGGCGATGGACCGGCTCTCCCCGTCGGGGCGGAAGACCCCCTCCGGCGCAGCTTGACCCATCCGGCCGGGCCCCGAGCCCGGCCTCGAGCACGGCGGAGGTGAGAACGGATGAGCGCGACCGTGACGATCGGGCGTATCCCGGTCCGGGACGTCCACCCGGTGGTGGACTGCGGCAGGCGCCCGGCGAAGGCGGTGGCGGGAGAGACGTTCGAGGTCACCGCGTCCGTGTTCCGGGAGGGACACGACGCGGTGGCCGCCAACGTCGTGCTGAAGGACCCCGAGGGCCGGTCCGGTCCGTGGACGCCGATGCGGGAGCTGGCCCCGGGCACCGACCGCTGGGGCGCCGAGGTCACCCCGGGTGCGCCGGGCCGGTGGAGCTACCGGGTGGAGGCCTGGAGCGATCCGGTCACCACCTGGAAGCACCAGGCGCGGATCAAGATCCCGGCGGGCATCGACACCGGGCTCGTCCTGGAGGAGGGGGCCGAGCTGTACCGGCGGGCCGCGGCCGGCGTCCCGAAGGACTCCGGCCGGGCCGTGGTGCTGGCGGCCGCGGCGGTGCTGCGCGACGACACACTGCCGGTGGCCACCCGGCTGGCGGCGGCGTTGACGCCGGAGGTGGACGCGGTGCTGGCCCGGCATCCGCTGCGGGAACTGGTCACCACCTCCGACCCGCTGCCCCTGCTGGTGGAGCGGGAACGCGCCCTGTACGGGTCCTGGTACGAGTTCTTCCCCCGCTCCGAGGGCACCGAGGACCAGCCCCACGGCACGTTCCGCACCGCCGCCCGCCGGCTGCCCGCGATCGCCGCGATGGGCTTCGACGTCGTCTACCTCCCCCCGGTCCACCCCATCGGCACCACGTTCCGCAAGGGCCGCAACAACACCCTGTCCGCCGGCCCCGACGACGTCGGCGTCCCCTGGGCCATCGGCTCCCCCGAGGGCGGCCACGACGCCGTCCACCCCGCCCTGGGCACCATCGACGACTTCGACGCCTTCGTCGCCCGCGCGAGCGAGCTCGGCCTGGAGACCGCCCTCGACTTCGCCCTCCAGTGCTCCCCCGACCACCCCTGGGTCCACAAGCACCCCGAGTGGTTCCACCACCGGCCCGACGGCACCATCGCCCACGCCGAGAACCCGCCCAAGAAGTACCAGGACATCTACCCCATCGCCTTCGACGCCGACATGGACGGCCTGATCGCCGAGACCGTCCGCGTCCT
>NZ_JBIWKU010000003.1:0-253755 GCF_044765825.1 Streptomyces flaveolus
AGCGAGAAGTACCAGCTCAAACCCCGCGACTGGGACGCCGCCCACCGCGAGGGACGCACCATCGCCCCCCTCATCACCAGACTCAACAGCATCCGGCGGGAGAACCCGGCCCTGCGGCAACTGCGTGATCTGCACTTCCACCACGCGGACAAGGAGGAGGTGATCGTGTACTCGAAGCGGCAGGGATCGAACACGGTTCTGGTGGTCGCCAACCTCGACCCGCACCACACCCAGGAGGCCACGGTCTCGTTGGACATGCCGCAACTCGGCCTGGACTGGCACGAGTCGGTGCCGGTGCGCGACGAGCTCACCGGTGAGACCTATCACTGGGGCAGGGCCAACTATGTGCGCCTCGAGCCGGGCCGGACGCCCGCGCATGTCTGCACGGTTCTGCGACCGTCCACCCCGCAGATCGGAGGGTCCCCCACAACATGATCGTCAACGAGCCCGTACCGGACACCTTCGAGGACACACCGGCCAAGGACCGGGACCCGGACTGGTTCAAACGAGCCGTCTTCTACGAGGTCCTCGTCCGCTCCTTCCAGGACAGCAACGGCGACGGCGTCGGTGACCTCAAGGGCCTGACCGCCAAACTGGACTACCTGCAGTGGCTGGGCGTGGACTGCCTGTGGCTGCCGCCCTTCTTCAAGTCACCGCTCAGGGACGGCGGTTACGACGTCTCCGACTACACCGCCGTCCTGCCCGAGTTCGGCGACCTGGCCGACTTCGTCGAGTTCGTCGACGCCGCCCACCAGCGCGGCATGCGTGTGATCATCGACTTCGTCATGAACCACACCAGCGACCAGCACCCGTGGTTCCAGGAGTCGCGGAAGAACCCCGACGGGCCCTACGGCGACTACTACGTCTGGGCCGACGACGACAAGCAGTTCCAGGACGCGCGGATCATCTTCGTGGACACGGAGGCGTCGAACTGGACGTACGACCCGGTCCGCAAGCAGTACTACTGGCACCGCTTCTTCTCCCACCAGCCGGACCTGAACTACGAGAACCCGGCCGTGCAGGAGGAGATGATCTCCGCCCTGAAGTTCTGGCTGGACCTCGGCATCGACGGCTTCCGGCTGGACGCCGTGCCGTACCTGTACCAGCAGGAGGGCACCAACTGCGAGAACCTCCCGGCCACGCACGCCTTCCTGAAGCGGGTGCGCAAGGAGATCGACGACCAGTATCCGGACACGGTGCTGCTGGCCGAGGCCAATCAGTGGCCGGAGGACGTCGTCGACTACTTCGGCGACTATCCGAGCGGCGGCGACGAGTGCCACATGGCGTTCCACTTCCCGGTGATGCCGCGGATCTTCATGGCGGTCAGAAGGGAGTCGCGCTACCCGGTCTCGGAGATCCTGGCCAAGACCCCGGCGATCCCGTCGGGCTGCCAGTGGGGCATCTTCCTGCGCAACCACGACGAGCTGACCCTGGAGATGGTCACCGACGAGGAACGCGACTACATGTGGGCCGAGTACGCCAAGGACCCGCGGATGCGTGCCAACATCGGCATCCGGCGGCGCCTCGCCCCGCTCCTCGACAACGACCGCAACCAGATCGAGCTGTTCACGGCCCTGCTGCTGTCCCTGCCCGGGTCGCCGATCCTGTACTACGGCGACGAGATCGGCATGGGCGACAACATCTGGCTCGGCGACCGCGACGCGGTGCGCACCCCCATGCAGTGGACCCCGGACCGCAACGCCGGCTTCTCGTCGTCGGACCCGGGCCGGCTGTTCCTGCCGACGATCATGGACCCGGTCTACGGCTACCAGGTGACGAACGTCGAGGCCTCGATGGCCTCGCCCTCGTCCCTGCTGCACTGGACCCGCCGGATGATCGAGATCCGCAAGCAGAACGTGGCGTTCGGCCTGGGCTCGTACACGGAACTGCCCTCGTCCAACCCCGCCGTGCTGGCCTTCCTGCGCGAGTACGAGGACGACCTGGTGCTGTGCGTCCACAACTTCTCCCGGTTCGCACAGCCCACCGAGCTCGATCTGAGCGCCTTCGAGGGACGCCACCCCGTCGAGCTGTTCGGCGGGGTCCGTTTCCCGGCGGTCGGAGAGCTGCCGTACCTGCTGACACTGGCCGGGCACGGCTTCTACTGGTTCCGGCTCCGCAAGGACGCCGCTTAGGCCCAGACCCCGGGCGCGGCGGTTTCCGTCGCCCCGCCCGGGGCACGCATCAGTAACACCCCGTCGACCCGGGGAAAGGACGCGACGCCATGTCGGAAGCCGTCATACGCACCGTCACGAGCCCGCCCGGACTCCTGGCGTCCCTGGACCCGCTGCTGCGGGAATGGCTGCCGCGACAACGCTGGTTCGCGGGCAAGGGGCGACCGGTCACCGGGTTCTCGCTGGTCGCGGCCACCGAGCTGCTGCCGGCCGACGCCCGTCTCGGCCTCTTCCACGTGCTGGTGCGCGCCCACCAGCCGCTCGTGCCGGCCCTCGGCTCCCCCGAGCAGCCGGGCGACTGCTACCAGCTCCTGATAGGTGTGCGCGAGGCGCTGCCGCCCCGGCTGGCACCCGCCCTGATCGGGCATGTCACCGAGGGCCCGCTGGCCGGACGCACCGCCTACGACGCCCTGTACGACACCAGGCCCGCCGAGGTGCTGCTGGAGGCGCTGCGCTCCCGGGCCCGCGTGGGCGGGCTCCGCTTCGAGCGCGACCCGGACCAGGAGATCCGCACCGGACTGGTGCCGCGCCTGATGACCGCCGAGCAGTCGAACTCGTCGGTCGTGTATGGAGATACGTTCATTCTCAAGTTGTTGCGCCGGATCGTGCCCGGGATCAACCCCGATCTGGAGCTGCCGCTGGCGCTGGCCCGCGCGGGCTGCCCCCGGGTGCCCGCGCCCACGGGCTGGATGGTGGCGGACCTGGCCGGGCAGACCTGGGTGCTGGGCGTGCTCCAGCCGTATGTGCAGGGCGCGACCGACGGCTGGGACCTGGCCCTGCGCGAACTGGCCAAGGGCCAGGACTTCGCCGCCGAGGCGCGGGCGCTCGGCCGGGCCACGGCCGAGGTGCACACCGCGCTGGCCCGCGCACTGCCGACGGTCACGCTGGGTCACAGCCAGCTGGGGCCGCTGGCCGACGGCATGACCGCGCGGCTGGAGGAGGCCGTCCACGCGGTGCCCGCCCTGCTGCCGTACGCGCCCGGGCTGCGCACGGCGTTCACGGCCCTGGCCGATCTGGCCGGCGAGGGCCGGACCTGGACCGCGCAGCGCGTCCACGGCGATCTGCACCTCGGACAGTGCCTGCGGTCGCCCTCCGGGCAGTGGTCGCTGATCGACTTCGAGGGCGAGCCCGCGAAACCGCTGGCCGAGCGGCGGATGCCGCAGCCGCCGGTACGGGACGTCGCGGGGATGCTGCGTTCCTTCGACTACGCGGCGCACTCGGCCGACGTCCCGGTGCCCGGCTGGGCCGAGACCTGCCGGGCCGCGTACTGCACCGGGTACGCGGAGGCCGGCGGCTTCGACCCGCGCACCGACCCGGTGCTGCTGCGCGCCTACGAGACGGACAAGGCCGTCTACGAGGTCGTGTACGAGGCCCGGCACCGCCCCGACTGGCTCCCGGTACCCCTGTCCGCGGTGCGCCGCCTGGCCATGCCCGACCGGCCCGGCGTCACCTCCTGACCCCCTTTTCCCGCTCGCCCTGCGCCTAGGAGGCTCCCCCGTGACCCCCCGCCCCCCGTCCAGCGGTCCGGATCCGAAGAAGACGGCCGAGGAGAAGAGCGCGAAAAAGGCGGCCGCCGAGAGGACACCCGCGAAGAAGGCGGCGAAAAAGACGGCGAAGACGGCCGTGAAGAAGGTGGTCGCGAAGGAGACGGCCGCGCGGGAGACGCCTGCGAAGGGGACGCCTGCGAAGAAGGTGGCCGCGAAGAAGGTGGTCGCGAAGACGGCGGCCGGCAAGAAGACCGTGACGGAGAACGCCGTCACCAGGAAAGCCGTCGCCCAGAAGGCCGCCACGAAAAAGGCCCCTGCGGCGAAAAAGGCCCCGGCGGTGAAGAGGACCGCCGGGACGAAGGCCGCCGCGACGAAGGCCGCCGCGAGGAAGACTCCCGCGCCGAGGCGGACCACCGCCAGGACGGCGCTCGCCCCCGTCGTGCCCGCCGCCTCCCTCGCGCTGGACGCCGGTGACCGGGAGCGGCTGCTGGCCGGCACGCACCACGACCCGCACTCCGTGCTCGGCGCCCACCCGGTGCCCGGCGGGATCGCCGTGCGGGTGTTCCGGCCGTACGCGCTCGCCGTGACCGTCCTGGCCGGCGAACTGCGCGCCGAGCTGGACCACGACGGCGACGGCTTCTTCTCGGGACTGCTGCCCCTCGACGAGGTCCCGGCCTACCGCCTCCTCGTCGCCTACGAGGGGACGGTCCAGGAGACCGAGGACCCGTACCGCTTCCTGCCCACACTGGGCGACCTGGACCTGCACCTGATCGGCGAGGGCCGGCACGAGCAGCTGTGGCAGGCGCTCGGCGCGCACCCGACGACCCACCAGGGGGTGACCGGCACCCGCTTCGCGGTGTGGGCGCCGAACGCGCGCGGGGTGCGGGTCGCCGGCGGCTTCAACTTCTGGGACGGCACCGGCCACCCCATGCGGTCGCTCGGCGGGACCGGCGTGTGGGAGGTGTTCCTGCCCGGCATCGACGCGGGCGAACTGTACAAGTTCGAGATCACCCGGCCCGACGGCTCGCGCACCTTCCGCGCCGACCCGCTGGCCCGCCGCACGGAGGTGCCGCCGGCCACGTCCTCCGTCGTGTACGCCTCGGACTACACCTGGGGCGACGACGAGTGGCTGGCCGGACGGGCCGGCGCGCCCGCGCACGAGGCCCCGATGTCCGTGTACGAGGTCCATCTGGCGTCCTGGCGGCCGGGTCTGACGTACCGTGAGCTGGCCGATCAGCTCCCCGCCTACGTCAAGGACCTGGGCTTCACGCACGTCGAGCTGATGCCGGTCGCCGAGCACCCCTTCGGCGGCTCGTGGGGCTACCAGGTCACCGGTTTCTACGCGCCCACGGCCCGGCTGGGCGAGCCCGACGACTTCAAGTACCTGGTCGACCGGCTGCACCAGGCCGGCATCGGCGTGCTGATGGACTGGGTGCCCGCGCACTTCCCGCGCGACGACTGGGCGCTGGCCGAGTTCGACGGGCGTCCCCTGTACGAGCACTCCGATCCGCTGCGGGCCGCGCACCCGGACTGGGGGACGCTGGAGTTCGACTTCGGGCGCCGCGAGGTGCGCAACTTCCTGGTCGCCAACGCCGTGTACTGGTGCGAGGAGTTCCACATCGACGGGCTGCGCGTGGACGCGGTCGCCTCGATGCTGTACCTGGACTACTCGCGCGAGCCGGGCCAGTGGACGCCCAACGAGCACGGCGGCCGGGAGAACCTGGACGCGGTGGCGTTCCTCCAGGAGATGAACGCCACGGTGTACCGGCGGGTGCCGGGCGTCGTGACCGTGGCCGAGGAGTCCACGGCCTGGGACGGGGTCACGCGCGCCACGCACCACAAGGGGCCCAGCGGCTTCGGCGGACTCGGGTTCGGACTGAAGTGGAACATGGGCTGGATGCACGACTCGCTGGAGTACATGAGCCACGAGCCGGTGCACCGCAAGTACCACCACGGTGAGATGACCTTCTCCATGGTGTACGCGTACAGCGAGAACTACGTGCTGCCGATATCGCACGACGAGGTGGTGCACGGCAAGAAGTCGCTGGTGTCGAAGATGCCGGGCGACTGGTGGCAGCAGCGCGCGAACGAGCGGGCGTACCTCGGCTTCATGTGGGCGCACCCCGGCAAGCAGCTGCTGTTCATGGGCCAGGAGTTCGCGCAGGGCGCCGAGTGGTCCGAGGAGCGCGGCCCCGACTGGTGGCTGCTCGATCCGCAGTACGGGGCGGCGGCCGACCACCGGGGCGTGCTGGACCTGGTCCGCGATCTGAACACCGTGTACCGGGACACCCCCGCGCTGTGGCAGCGGGACACCCACCCCGCCGGTTTCTCGTGGGTGGTCGGGGACGCGGCCGAGGACAACGTCCTCGCGTTCCTGCGGTGCGACGCGGACGGCACCCCGCTGCTGGCGGTGTCGAACTTCGCACCGGTCGTCCGCCCCGACTACCGGCTCGGCGTCCCCGACGAGGTGCCCGCCTGGCACGAGGTGCTCAACACCGACGCCGCCCGGTACGGCGGCGGCGACGTGGGCAACCCCGGCCCGGTGAAGCCGGAGCCGCAGGGGTGGCACGGCCGCCCGGCGAGCATCCGGCTGACCCTGCCGCCCCTGGCGACGGTGTGGCTGCGTCCGGCGTAGCGCCTGCCGGCTACGCGTCGGCCAGTCCCTTCGGCAGCGGCTCGGTGTGCAGGACGCCGAGCCGCTGGGTGGCCCGGGTGAGGGCCACGTACAGGTCGCTCGTGCCGTAGCGGCCGGGCTCGACGACCAGGACGGAGTCGAACTCCAGGCCCTTGGACTGGCGCGGGTCGAGGAGGACGACGGACCGGGTCAGGTCCGGCTCGGCGCCCGCCGTGACACCGTCCAGCCGGGCCGCGAGGGTCCGGTGCAGTTCGCGCGGGGCGATGACGGCGAGGCGGCCCTCGTCCGGGGCCAGCTCCCGGGCGGCCTCGGCGACGGCGGCGGGGAGGTCGCCGGCGGCGCGGATCCAGGGGCGCACCCCCGTGGAGCGCACCGAGCTCGGCGGGGCGAACTCCGGGTCCTCGGCGCGGACGACGGCCGCCGCCAGGTCCATGATCTCGGCCGGGGTGCGGTAGTTGACGCCGAGGCGGGTGTGCTCCCAGCGGTCCTCGACGTAGGGGTCGAGGATCTTCGACCAGGAGCCGACGCCGGCCGCCTCCGCGGTCTGCGCCGGGTCGCCGACCAGGGTCATGGAGCGGGTCGGGCAGCGGCGCATCAGCAGCCGCCAGGCCATCGGGGACAGCTCCTGCGCCTCGTCGACGATGATGTGCCCGAACGCCCAGGTGCGGTCGGCCGCCGCGCGTTCGGCCGCGCTGCGGTGGTCGTCCTCCTCCTGGCGTTCGGCGAAGCGCTCGGCGTCGATGATGTCGTGCGCGGACAGGACCTCGGCGTCCTCCTCGTCCTTGTCCTCGAACTCGTACGTCCGGGAGGCGTACGAGACGTCGAGCACGCCCTGCGCGTAGGCGATCTGCTCCTCCCGCTCGCGTTCGGCGCGGGAGCGGGCGATCCGGTCGTCCACGCCGAGCAGCTCGGCCGCCTCGTCCAGCAGGGGGACGTCGGCGACGGTCCAGTGGCGGGTCACCGGGCGGCGGACGGCGGCGGCGTCCTCCGCGGACAGGAAGGCCTCGGGCGCGGCGAGGAAGTCGGCGACGAGGCGCTGCGGGGTCAGCCGGGGCCACAGCCGGTCGACGGCCGCCCAGACCTCGGGGTTCTCGGCGAGTTCGTCGCGGATCTGGGTGATGTCGCTGGGGTCGAGGAGGTTGGAGCCGTCGTAGGGGTCGGTGCCGATGCGTTCGGCGACCATGTCGGTGAGGGTGTTGAG
Source organism: Streptomyces flaveolus (assembly GCF_044765825.1). Taxonomy (NCBI): domain Bacteria; kingdom Bacillati; phylum Actinomycetota; class Actinomycetes; order Kitasatosporales; family Streptomycetaceae; genus Streptomyces; species Streptomyces flaveolus. The sequence goes on from NZ_JBIWKU010000003.1 coordinate 7,495, forward strand.
GATGTGGCCCTCGAAGTGCTCGCGGGCCGCGTTGTGGGGCAGCCCGGCGGCGCGGGTGCGCTCGCGGGCGACGTTGACCAGGTCGTCGTCGAGCATGAGGACGTCGCGGTCGTGCTCGATCGCGATGACCGGGTCGGGCAGTGCCTGCCGGTCGCGGACCACCTCGGCGAGGACGTCGGCCATGTCGGCCCGGCCCTTCACCGCGGCCGCCCCGGGGGTGTCCGCGGCGGAGGCCTTCACGCCGGGGAACAGCTCGCCGACGGTCGCGAGGAGCACCCCGGTCTCGCCCAGGGAGGGCAGTACCTCGCCGATGTAGCCGAGGAAGGCCGGGTTGGGGCCGACGATGAGGACGGCGCGCTTGGCGAGCAGTTCCCGGTGCTCGTAGAGCAGGTAGGCGGCGCGGTGCAGGGCGACGGCGGTCTTGCCGGTGCCGGGGCCGCCCTCGACGACCAGCACACCGCGGTGCGGGGCGCGGATGATGCGGTCCTGGTCGGCCTGGATGGTCTGCACGATGTCGCCCATGCGGCCGGTGCGCGCGGAGTTCAGCGCGGCGAGCAGCACGGCGTCGCCCGACGGGTCCTCGTGGCCGGTGCGGGTCTCGTCGCCGAGGTCGAGGATCTCGTCGTGCAGGGCGGTGACGCGGCGGCCCTCGCTCGCGATGTGCCGGCGGCGGCGCAGGCCCATCGGGGTGTGGCCGGTCGCCAGATAGAAGGGGCGGGCGACGTCGGCGCGCCAGTCGATGAGGACCGGGGTGCGTTCGGCGTCGTCGGCGCGCAGGCCGATGCGGCCGATGTGGTGGCCCTCGCCGGAGGCGAGGTCGATCCGGCCGAAGCACAGGGAGCCGTCCACCGCGTTGAGCGCGGCGAGCAGTCCGGAGCGCTCGGCGACCAGGATGTCCCGCTCCAGCCGGGCCTGCATGGGGGTGTTGCCCTGCGCGAGCGCGTCCGTGACCGAGACCTCGGTGTCGCCCCGCAGCGCGTCCACGCGCGCGTACAGTCCGTCGATGAATTCCTGTTCGTGCCGCAATTCATCGTCCGGAAATTCGTTGTTTGACAATGCCACTCCCGCCCGCATATACTGTGCTCAGTGAACTTCTTCGTGACGCCCTTATTCTGAAGTCACGAATCATCGAATATACGCAAAGAAATCCCCCGAGCGCAATTGCGCTCGGGGGATTTCTTTTGCCGATGAGGTCACAGCACGTCGGACAGCTCCTCCAGCAGCCGCCGCTTGGGCCGGGCGCCCACCATCGCCTTCACCGGCTCACCGTCCCGGAACACCATGAAGGTCGGCATCGACAGCACCTTGTAGGCGTTGGTCGTCTCCGGGTTCGCGTCGACGTTCAGCTGGACCACCCGGAGGCGGTCCGCCTCCTCCGCGGCCAGGGCGGTGAGCACCGGGGCCATCTGCCGGCACGGCGGGCACCAGTCCGCCGTGAACTCCACCAGCACCGGCAGCCCTGCCCCGATGACCTCCTCCGCGAAGGTCGCGTCGGTCACCTCGGCCACACCACTCGCTACGCTCACAGTCCTCGCCCTCCCAGTTCGCACTCGGGCTCCGGGCCCCCCGGAACCAGCGCCTCGGTGGCCAGCCCGTCCCGCGCCGCCTCCGCGCGCGCCAGCTGGTCCGCGACCGTCGCCCGCACGCCCCGCAGCTCGCCGATCAGCGCGTCCAGCTCCGCGAGCTTGCGGCGGTAGACGGCGAGCGACGCCGGGCACGAGTCGCCCTCCGGGTGACCCGCCCGCAGACAGTCCACGAAGGGCCGGGTCTCCTCCAGGTCGAACCCGAAGTCGCGCAGCGTCCTGATCTGCTCCAGCAGCTTCACGTCGCGCTCGTCATAGGTCCGGTACCCGTGGGCGTCCCGCCGCGCGGGCAGCAGCCCGCGTGACTCGTAGTACCGCAGCGTCCGCGTCGTGGTCCCGGCGCGTGCGGCCAGCTCACCGATTCGCATGAGGACGAACGTAAGCCTTGACGCGGACGTCAAGGCAAGGAGGGAAGAAGAGGCCGGGCGGCTGAGCAACGGGGGAGCCCTCAGCCGCCCGGGGTATGCGCGGGGCGGGCGTCAGGCCTTCGCCAGCTCCTTCTCGCCGCCCTGCTCGGGCAGCCGCGCCGGGGTGTCGTCGTCGCCGTGGCTGTCGTCGAGGAGTGTCCGCTCGTCGAACGGGACCCGCCCGGCCAGCACCTCGGCGACCCGCTCCTTGTCGATCTCCTTGGTCCAGGTGCCGATCAGGACGGTGGCCACCGCGTTGCCCGCGAAGTTGGTCAGGGCGCGGGCCTCGCTCATGAAGCGGTCGATACCGACGATCAGGCCGATGCCGTCCACCAGGGCGGGCTTGTGCGACTGGAGACCACCGGCCAGCGTCGCGAGTCCCGCGCCGGTGACACCGGCGGCGCCCTTGGAGGCGACGAACAGGAACAGCAGCAGCGGGATCTGCTCACCGATCGACATCGGCGTGCCCATGGCGTCGGCGATGAACAGCGAGGCCATGGTCATGTAGATCATGGTGCCGTCGAGGTTGAAGGAGTAGCCGGTCGGGACGGTGATGCCGACCACCGGCTTGCTGACGCCCAGGTGCTCCATCTTGGCGATGAGACGGGGCAGCGCCGACTCGGAGGAGGAGGTGGACAGGATCAGCAGGAACTCGCGGCCCAGGTACTTGAAGAGCGAGAGCGCGTTGACGCCGGTACAGATCTTCAGCAGGGCGCCCAGCACCACGATGACGAACAGGATGCAGGTGACGTAGAACCCGAGCATCAGCACGGCCAGGCTCTTCAGGGCGTCGACGCCGGCCGAACCGGTCACCGCCGCCATCGCGCCGAACGCGCCGACCGGCGCCGCCCACATGATCATGGCGAGCACGCGGAAGACCAGGCGCTGGATGTGCTCGACACCGCGCAGCACGGGCTGGCCGGCCTTGCCCATCGCCTGGAGCGCGAAGCCGCAGAGCAGGGCGATCAGCAGGGTCTGCAGGACCTCGCCCTCGGTGAACGCCGAGACGATCGTGGTCGGGATGATGCCGAGCAGGAACTCGGTGGTGTCCTTGGCCTCGGCGTCGACCTGCGCGTGACCGGTCTCCTTGACGGCGTCGGTGACCGCGAGGCCGGTGCCCGGGTCCAGGATGTTGCCGACGATCAGGCCGATCGCCAGGGCGACCAGCGACATCACCATGAAGTAGGCGAGGGCGATGCCGCCCACCGCGCCGACCTTGGCGGCCTTGCGCACCGAGCCGATGCCCAGCACGATCGTGCAGAAGATGATCGGCGAGATCATCATCTTGATCAGGTTCACGAAGCCGGTGCCGATCGGCTTCAGCTCGACCGCGAAGTCGGGGGCGGCCAGGCCGACGGCGATGCCGAGGGCGACCGCGACGATCACCGCGATGTAGAGGTAGTGCGTGCGGTCCCGCTTGGCGGGGGGTGCGGCAGGTGCCGTATCGGCTGTCACGGCGGCCCTCCTTGACGACGTCGTCGGCATCACCGGCGTGCGGCTCACGTCCGGGCGGTTCGGTTCGGGGATGCGGTGACTATCTCCCGAGCTGTGAGCGCGGTCACCCTTGCGTTCATTTAGTTCGCAATCAGCCAGGAGAGACACTGGCGGCATGCGCCTCAGCGTCCCCAGACCCCGCAGCCTGGCCGGCCAGCTCTTCGCGATGCAGGCCGTGCTGATAGCGGTCGTCGTCGCCGGATACGCGCTGTTCACCTACCTCGGCGACCGGGGGCAGGCCGAGGAGGCCGCGGGACGTCAGGCCAGGTCGGTGGCACTGTCGATCGCCGACTCGCCGTCCGTGCTGGAGGCCATCGGCACCGCCGACCCGACGGCACGGCTCCAGCCGTACGCGGTGCGCGTCATGCGGGACACCGACGTCGACTTCGTCACGATCATGACCCCGCAGGGGATTCGCTGGACCCATCCCGACCCGCGGCAGATCGGCCGTCTCTTCCAGGGGCACATCGAGCGCGCACAGCGCGGCGAGACCTTCACCGAGACCTACACGGGGACGCTGGGCCCGTCGGTCCGGGCGGTCACGCCCGTGCGGGACGACGGACGGGTCGTCGGCCTGGTCAGCGCCGGGATCAAGGTCGAGGAGATCAGCAAGCGGGTGCAGGACCAGCTGACGGCCCTGCTCGGCGTCGCGGTCGGCGCCCTGGTGCTCGGCGCGGTCGGCACGTACGTGATCAACGCGCGGTTGCGCCGGCACACCCACGGCATGAACGCGGACGAGCTCAGCCGCATGCACGACTACCATCAGGCGGCGCTGCACGCGGTACGGGAGGGGCTGCTGATGCTCGACTGGCAGTACCGTGTCGCGCTGATCAACGACGGCGGACGGGAGCTGCTCGGCGTGAGCGGCGACGTGGTCGGCACCTCGGTCGCCGACCTCGGCCTGCCGGCGCAGCTCACGGGGGCGCTGCTGGCGTCGGAGCCGCGGGTGGACGAGGTGCACCTGACGGCCGAGCGGGTGCTGGTGGTGAACACCTCGCCGGTCTCGGGCGGTGAGCGCCGGGGCACGGTGGTGACCCTGCGCGACGTCACCGAGCTGCAGTCGCTGATGGGCGAGCTGGACTCGGAGCGCGGCTTCACGCAGGCGCTGCGCTCGCAGGCGCACGAGGCGGCCAACCGGCTGCACACGGTCGTCTCGCTGATCGAGCTGGGGCGCGCCGAGGAGGCGGTGGACTTCGCGACGGCCGAGCTGGAGCTGGCGCAGGCGCTCACCGACCAGGTGGTGGCGGCGGTCGGCGAGCCGGTGCTGGCCGCGCTGCTGCTGGGCAAGACGGCACAGGCGAACGAGCGGGGAGTGGAACTGGTGGTGTCGCAGGACAGCCGGCTGGACGACGGGCTGCTGCCGTCGTCGCTGCCCGCCCGGGACCTGGTGACGATCCTGGGCAACCTGATCGACAACGCGGTGGACGCGGCCCAGGGCCGGGTGCCCTCGCGGGTGACGGTGGCGGCGTACACCGACACGGACAGGGACACGCACGGGGGCGGCTCGGAGCTGGTGCTGCGGGTGTCGGACACCGGTGCGGGCGTCGACCCCGCCCATGCCGGCCTGCTCTTCCAGCGGGGCTTCTCGACCAAGCCGTCCGGGCCCGGCGGACGGGGCCTGGGTCTCGCGCTGGTCCATCAGGCGGTGCACCGGCACGGGGGCACGCTGACCGTGACGGAGGCCGACGGGGGCGGCGCCCGCTTCGAGGCACGGCTGCCGCTGGAGGGCGCCGCCGGTACGCCGACACCGGCGTCGGCTACGTCACCGACGGGCAGCCCGGCTCCGGCACCCGGAGGCCACGCATGACCACGACCCGCGCCACGCACCGCCGGCCCACCCGGCAGCCCCGCCGGGTCCCGGCCGCCGACCGCTCCGCACGCCTCCCGGCTGCCAAGTGCCCGGTCCGCCTCCCGGCCGTCGGCCGGCCCCACCGGACCCCGGCCGCCGCGCACCCCCGCCGCGTCCTGTCCGTCGGGCAGCCCCTCGCGGTCCCGGCCCCGCACCGCCCGGAGCCCCGCGTCGCGGCCGCGCGCAGGACCCCGGTCCGCAGACCGGGTCGCGGAGGCCGGGGATGAGTGAGCAGCAGCCCATCCGCGTGCTCGTCGTCGAGGACGACCCCGTCGCCGCCGACGCGCATGTGATGTACGTCGGGCGGGTGCCGGGGTTCACGGCCGTCGGCAAGGCGCACACCGGGGCGGAGGCGCGGCGCCTGCTGGACCGTACGCCGGTCGACCTGCTGCTGCTCGACCTGCATCTGCCGGACGTGCACGGGCTCCAGCTGGCCCGTTCGCTGCGGGCGGCCGGGCATCACACCGACGTGATAGCGGTGACGTCGGCCCGGGACCTGACGGTCGTACGGGAGGGCGTGTCGCTGGGCGTCGTCCAGTACGTGCTGAAGCCGTTCACCTTCGCCACCCTGCGGGACCGGCTGGTGCGGTACGCCGAGTTCCGGGGCACCGTCGGGGAGGCGAGCGGCCAGGACGAGGTGGACCGGGCACTGGCCACACTGCGGGCCCCCGGCCCGGCGGCGCTGCCCAAGGGACTCAGCGCGCCCACGCTGGAACGGGTGACGGGCGCGCTGCGGGGCGCGGAGGAGGGCCTCACCGCGGCCGGCGTGGCCGAGGCCGTGGGCATCTCGCGGATCACCGCCCGCCGTTACCTGGAGCACCTGGTGGACACCGGCCGCGCACGGCGGAGCCCGCTCTACGGGCAGGTGGGGCGGCCGGAGTTGGTGTACCGGTGGATCCGGGACACCGACCGGAGCAGATGAGCGCAGGCAATCCGCGCAGGTAATCCACCGCACACGCATTGACCTGGCTGGACCACCCCTCTTACGTTCGCCGAGCAGCCGTCCCGGCCACAACGTCGTGCGCCAGCAGGAGGTCGTTGCCCGTGCGTCCCACCGTCCGGTTCACCTCTCTCGTCACCCTGACCGCGCTCGCCTCCACCGCACTCGCCGCCTGTTCGAGCGGCTCCGGAAGCGATCCGGACACGGTGAAGGTCTCCTTCAAGCAGTCGACGGACAACTCCGTCAAGGTGATGGACACCTATCTCGCCGACATCAAGAAGCAGTTCGAGAAAGCCCACCCGGGCAAGAAGGTCGAGCTCGTCCCGATCAAGGCCCCGGACTCGGAGTACTACACCAAGGTGCAGCAGATGCTGCGCTCCCCCAAGACCGCGCCCGACCTGGTCTACGAGGACACCTTCCTCATCAACTCCGACATCACCAGCGGGTACTTGAAGCCCCTCGACGCCTACCTCGCCAAGTGGCAGGACTGGGACAGGTTCATCGACACCGCGAAGGCCGCGGCCAAGGGCGAGGACGGCAAGACGTACGGCGTCCCGGACGGCACCGACACCCGCGGGCTGTGGTTCAGCAAGGACGTCTTCGCCAAGGCCGGTCTGCCCGCCGACTGGCAGCCGAGGACCTGGGACGACGTGCTCTCGGCGGCCCGCACCATCAAGGAGAAGGTCCCCGGCGTCACACCGCTGAACGTGTACACGGGCAAGCCCGCCGGCGAGGCCGCCACCATGCAGGGCTTCGAGATGCTGCTGTACGGCACGAACGACGGGACCACCGACCCGCTGTACGACAAGGGCAGCAAGAAGTGGATCGCGGCGGGGCAGGGCTTCAGGGACTCCCTCGCGTTCGTCGAGACGGTCTACAAGGAGAAGCTCGGCCCCGAGGTGTCCGACGCGCTCGACCCCAACTTCTCCACCACGGTCCGCGGCGAGCTCCTCCCGCAGGGCAGGCTCGGCATCGCCCTGGACGGCTCCTGGCTGCCGCAGGACTGGCTGGAGGGCAGCGGCCACGAGTGGCCCGAGTGGTCCGAGAAGCTCGGCCTGGCCGCCATGCCGACCCAGAAGGGCCAGGCCCCCGGCAAGGTGAGCATGTCCGGCGGCTGGACCTGGGCGATCCCCGCCAAGGCGGCCAACCCGGACCTGGCCTTCGAGTTCATCAAGACCATGCAGACCAAGGCGAACGCGCAGAAGTGGTACGTCGCCAACTCCGGCATCGCGGTCCGCGAGGACGTCGCGAGCGACCCCGCGTACGTCCGGGCCCAGCCCGGCATCAAGTTCTTCACCGACCTGGTCGCCAGCACCCACTACCGGCCCGCCTACCCGGCGTACCCGAAGGTGTCCGTGGCCGTCCAGGAGGCCATGGAGGGCGTGACGACCGGTGACATGTCGGTCGAGGAGGCGGCGCGCGGCTACGACGAGGCGCTGAAGGAGGCCACCGACGGCCAGGTGGTCCGCAAGTGACCGCGGCCGCGCCGCGGCACACGGGCCCGGACGTCCGCAAGGTCCCGCCGGGCCCGCCCGCCGCCGTCCCGGCCCGCCCGGGGCCTGGCGCCGTGCGCCGCTCCCTGGTCCGCGCCCTGCCCGTCTCCCCCGCCGTCGTCCTGCTGCTGCTCTTCCTCGCCGGCCCCATCGTCTACTGCGTCGTCATCGCCTTCACCGACCTCCAGCTCACCGGGCAGGCCGAGGAGTCCTTCGTCGGCTTCGACAACTTCCGGCGGGCCTTCCAGGACGAGGCGTTCCTCAACGCCGTGTGGCTGACCCTGGTCTTCACGGTGCTGTCGTCGCTGATCGGGCAGAACACCCTGGGGCTGGCGCTGGCCTCACTGATGCAGCGGGCCTCGAAGCCGGTCCGTACGCTCACCGGCGGCATCGTTGTCACGGCGTGGGTGCTGCCGGAGGTGGTGGCGGGCTTCCTGCTCTACGCCTTCTTCCGCCGCGAGGGCACCCTCAACGCCATCCTGGACTGGCTCCGTCTGCCGTCCCAGAACTGGCTGTTCACGCTGCCGATCCTGGCGGTGTCCTTCGCCAACGTCTGGCGGGGCACGGCGTTCTCGATGCTGGTGTACTCGGCCGCCCTGAACGAGATCCCGAAGGAGGTCACCGAGGCCGCCGAGGTGGACGGGGCGAGCGGCTGGCGCCGCATGTGGCACATCACGCTGCCGATGATCCGCCGTTCCATCGGCACCAACCTCATGCTCAACACCCTGCAGACGCTGTCGGTGTTCGGCCTGATCTGGGTGATGACGCGCGGCGGCCCGAGCGGCAGGAGCCAGACGCTGCCGCTGTTCATGTACGAACAGGCCTTCCAGAACAGCCTGATCGGCTACGGCACGGCGGTGGCACTGCTGCTGTTGCTGATCGGCTCGCTGTTCTCGGTCGTGTACCTGCGCCTGCTGCGGACGGAGGTCTGATCGCCCATGGCCCGCACGACGCGCACACCCGCCTCCCGTCGCACGAGACGGCGCCTGGCCGCCGACGCCGGACTGCTGGTGGCCGCCGCCGCCTTCGTGCTGCCGCTGGCGTGGGTGGTGCTGTCCGCCCTGGACCCGCACGCGAGCCTGCGGGTGAAGGCTCCCGACGGCCTCACCCTGGACAACTTCGACGCGATCCTCACCGACGACATCACCTTCACCCCGCTGCTCAACAGTCTGGTGCTGTGCGGCGGCGCGACCCTGCTCACGGTGGTGTGCGCGGCGCTCGCGGCGTACCCGCTGTCCCGGTTCCGTTCCCGGCTGAACCGGCCGTTCCTGCTGACCGTCCTGTTCGCGACCAGCCTGCCCATCACGGCGATCATGGTGCCGGTCTACGCCCTGTTCGTACGGGTGAACCTGATCGACACCCTCCAGGGCACCATCTTCTTCTTCGCCGCGTCCCAACTGCCGTTCGCCATCTGGCTGATGAAGAACTTCATGGACGGCGTGCCCAAGGAGCTGGAGGAGGCGGCGTGGACGGACGGCGCGTCCCCGTTCCAGTCGCTGCTGCGGATCGTGCTGCCGCTGATGGGTCCGGGGGTGGCGGTGGTGACGGTGTTCTCGTTCGTGATGATGTGGGGGAACTTCTTCGTCCCCTTCATGCTGCTGCTCACGCCGGACCAGATGCCGGCGTCGGTGAGCATCAACGACTTCTTCGGCAACCGGGGCATGGTGGCGTACGGACAGCTCGCGGCGTTCTCCATCGTCTACTCGACGCCGGTGATCCTGCTGTACGTGCTGATCTCCCGGCGGCTCGGCGGCGGCTTCGCGCTGGGCGGGGCGGTCAAGGGGTGAGGCGGGGCGGCCAGGGGGTGAGCGGGGCGGCGGCCGTACGCGCCCGTAGGTTCGCACAATCCGTATCGCTGGGTGAACAGCCCGTAGTCAAGTCGGCCGGGGGCCCCTACGGTGTGGCCCGTGCGCCGACCCTCACCTCACCCGAACCAGTCGGGTCCCCCGTTCAACGCCCTTGCCGCCCGCCGCCTCCGTGCCGCCCTCGGCATGGGGCCCGAGCACGTCGCCCACGGCATGCGGGTGTCGTACGGGCTGCCGTACGTCACCCCGGACCTCGTCGTCGCCTGGGAGCGGGGGCTCACCTCCCCCGGGCCTTCCGAGCTCACGGCCCTCGCGGGCGTGCTGTGGTGCTCGCCCGGTGAGCTCATCGGCCGCCCGCAGACCCTGCGCGAGCACCGCATCGCCCGCGGGCTCGCACCGGAGGACGTCGCGCGTGCCGTCGGGCTCGGTCTGGACGCCTATCTGAAGATGGAGGAGAAGGAGGACTGGCGCGGCACCGACCGCCAGTCGTCCGCGCTCGCCGACGTGCTCGGCCTCGAACTGCCCGACTTCGTGACCGTCACGGGGCGCGACGGGAAACTCGCCGACCTGCTGCGCAGCGCGGTGAACACCCGCTGGCAGGGGTACGTCCGCCAGGTCGCCAAGATCGCTCCGCTGGACCGGCGGATCCTGGAGGACGTGCTCCAGGAACTGCACCAGGACTACCAGGGGCACATGGTCGCCACCCTCAGCTGGGGCGGCGGCAGCGGCGACTCGAGCGCGGCCGGCCGCGACTACCTCGAGCGGATCGTGGAGCACTTCTGGACGGTGGTCCGCAAGCACACCGAATGAGACGCGACCGGTCGGACCGCGTCGGCGGCGGCGGCCAGGATCCGGGCGAAATCGGCGGGCCTGGTGATCATGGGCCAGTGGCCCGAGTCGATGTCGGCGAAGCCGACGTGCTCGGCCCGGGCGAGTTCCGGGGCGTCGCCGGCGGCGATCCACTCCCGCGCCTGTGCCGGGGTGAATTCGGGGCACACGACCACGACCGGGACCTCGAACCGCCGCTCGTCCGCGAGCCGCACCACGCCCCGGGCCACGCCCTCGGGCACGGGGATCGCGGCGGCCGCGAACTCCCGCCTGGCCTCGGCGTCGAGGTCGGCGGCGTCCGGCCCGTCGAACGGGTCCCAGCCGGGGAAGGGCATGACACCGTCGCGCACCTCGAAGAAGTCGGCGTACGGCTGTCCGTCCCCGGTCGGGAAGCCGCCGACGAGGGCGACCCCGGCCACCCGCTCCGGCCGCCGGTCGGCGGCCAGCCAGGCCAGGGTGCAGGCGGCGGAGTGGCCCACCACCAGGCATCTGCCGGGCGCCGCGTCCACCGCGGCGAGCACCGCCGCGAGCTGGTCGTCGAGCGTCGCGGACGCGGCGCCGTCGCCCTGGCCGGGGAGGGTGAGCGGCACGGGGCGGTGGCCGAGCGGTTCGAGCGCGGACGCGACGCGGTCCCACACGGACCCGTCCAGCCACAGGCCGCCGACGAGCAGGATGTCCATGGTCGGTTCCCCTTTCTCAGGGTTCTTCGGAGCAGAGATCGCCTGACGCAGGGATCGCCCGACGAGACCCCTTCCGCGGGGACTTCCCCGCAGCGGGTTTCACCGTAGGAGGAGATCCGGACGATCCACTGCCGGTTCGTCCGGCGACCATCGAGCCGCCGGCCGGACTAGCCTGCTCCCGTGCCGAACGACCTCAGCCCCACCGCGCGAGCGCTGCGCACCCTGGAGATCCTCCAGGCCCGCCCCGGAACGACGGCCGGTGACCTCGCCGCGCGGCTGGGCGTCACGGAGCGGGCCGCGCGGCGGTACGTCGGGATCCTCAGGGAGGCGGGCATCCCCGTGCAGTCGGCCCGGGGGCCGCACGGCGGGTACCGGCTGGGGCGCGGCACGCGGCCGGCCCCGGTGCACTTCACGCAGGCCGAGGCGCTGGGCCTGGTGATGGCCGTGCTCGGCGACCAGCCGGCCGCGGCCGACGCCGACGACCTGGTCGGCGCCGCCCTGGGCAAGGTGGTCAAGGCGCTGCCGGAGAGCGTCGGCCGGCAGGCGGCACTGCTGCGGGAGTACGCGTCGGCCGCGCCCGATCCGTACGCGGTCCGCCCGGATCCGGCCGTCACCAGCGACCTCGTGGACGCCGTCGCCGCCCGGCGCCGCGTGCTGGTCACGTACCGCAGCGAGGCCGGCAACGAGTGGGAGGCCGAGGTGGAGCCGTGGTCCCTCGTCGTCCGCCACGGGCGCTGGTATCTGCTGTGCCGCTCCCTGCGCGCCGACGCCGTCCGCACCTACCGGGTCGACCGGATCCGCGCGGTCCGGCAGACCGGGCACGGTTTCGAGCCGCCCGAGGACCTGGATCCGGTGGCAGTGCTGGAGGAGAACCTGGGCCTCGGCTGGGAGTTCGCCACCCGCGTGGTGTTCGACGCCCCGCCGGGCGAGGTGGCTCCGTGGATCCGGCCGCCCATGGGGAGGCTCGAGCCCGCGGGGAACGGGTGCGTGCTGGTCGGCAGCACCCGCAACCCGGACATGTACGCGCAGGAGTGGCTGGCGCGGATGCCGTTCGCCTTCCGCGTCGACGGCGGGGAGGAACTGCGGGCCGCCGTCGAGGCGCTGGCGGCGCGCTTCACCGCCGCGGTGGCGGAGGAACGGCTGTGACCGGATGCGGGGCCCGGCGGCCGGGGCCGGGCCCCTCCCCGGTCAGAAGACCGACTCGGCCTCGTCCATGCGGTCCTTCGGCACCGTCTTCAGCTCGGTGACGGCCTCGGCCAGGGGCACCATGACGACGTCCGTGCCGCGCAGCGCGGTCATCCGGCCGAACTCGCCCCGGTGCGCGGCCTCGACGGCGTGCCAGCCGAAGCGGGTGGCGAGCACCCTGTCGTAGGCGGTCGGCACGCCGCCGCGCTGGACGTGACCGAGGATGACCGGCTTGGCCTCCTTGCCGAGCCGGCGCTCCAGCTCGTACGCCAGTGCCGTGCCGATGCCCTGGAAGCGCTCGTGGCCGAACTTGTCGATCGCGCCCTTGCCGTAGTCCATGGAGCCGTCGACGGGGTGGGCGCCCTCGGCGACGCAGACGACGGCGAACTTCTTGCCGCGGGCGAACCGCTCCTCGACCATCTTGACCAGGTCGGCGGGGTCGAAGGGCCGCTCGGGCAGGCAGATGCCGTGGGCGCCGGCGGCCATGCCGGACTCCAGGGCGATCCAGCCGGCGTGCCGGCCCATGACCTCGACGACCATCACGCGCTGGTGGGACTCGGCGGTGGTCTTGAGGCGGTCCATCGCCTCCGTCGCCACGCCGACCGCCGTGTCGAAGCCGAAGGTGCGGTCGGTGGAGGAGATGTCGTTGTCGATCGTCTTGGGCACGCCCACCACCGGCAGACCGGCGTCGGACAGCATCCGGGCCGCCGTCAGCGTGCCCTCGCCGCCGATCGGGATCAGCGCGTCGATGCCGAAGTTCTGGATCATGTCGCCCGCGTTCTCGCAGGCCTCGCGGAGCCGGTCGCGCTCCAGCCGGGAGGAGCCGAGGATGGTGCCGCCGCGCGCCAGGATGCCGCTGACCGCGTTCAGGTCGAGGGCGCGGTAACGGCCGTCCAGGAGGCCCGCGTAGCCGTCCTCGAAGCCGATGACCTCGTCGCCGTAGTTGTCGACCGCTCGGTGCACGACCGACCGGATCACTGCGTTCAGGCCGGGGCAGTCGCCGCCTGCGGTGAGAACTCCGATACGCATCGTGCTGTGTCTCCTGCTCGCTGTGGACACCGGTGAGCCATGTCCGATTCTTTCACGTCCCCCAGGGGGATGCCGCTTCCGTACGGTCGGCACCATAGCGGCCCTCGAGCGCCGCTCACTGACGGGCGCCTTATCTATTGGGAGAGGTATTGTCAAGAGGGTTCTGCTCACCCCGGTGGGCGATTTTTGTGCATGGGGACAGCCGCCGCCGGACAGCCGCCATCAGGACAGCCACCAGACGAAACGGAGAGCACGCGTGACGCGCAGCGTGTACGTGACCGGTATCGACCGCGGCGACGGCCGCCAGGTCGTCGAGCTGGGGGTCATGGAGCTCCTGACCCGGCAGGTCGACCGGGTCGGCGTCTTCCGTCCCCTGGTCCACGACGGGCCGGACCGGCTCTTCGAGCTGCTGCGCGCCCGCTACCGGCTCTCGCAGGATCCCGCGACGGTCTACGGCCTCGACTACCAGGAGGCGTCCGCGCTCCAGGCCGAACAGGGCACGGACGAGCTGGTGTCCGCGCTGGTCGACCGGTTCCACCTGGTCGCCCGCGACTACGACGTCGTCCTCGTCCTCGGCACCGACTTCGCCGGCACCCAGCTCCCGGACGAGCTGTCGCTGAACGCGCGGCTCGCCAACGAGTTCGGCGCCTCGGTGCTCCCGGTCGTGGGCGGCCGCAAGCAGACCGCCGAGTCGGTGCTCGCCGAGACGGTCAACGCCTTCCGCGCCTACGACGGGCTGGGCTGCGACGTCCTCGCCATGGTGACCAACCGGGTCGCCCGCGAGGACCGGGACGAGATCGCCGAGCGGCTCGCGAACCGGCTGCCGGTGCCCTGCTGGGTGGTCCCCGACGAGCCCGCGCTGTCGGCGCCGACCGTCTCCCAGATCGCGCACTCCCTCGGCGCCGAGGTGATCCTCGGGGACGACTCGGGCCTCGCCCGCGACGCGCTGGACTTCGTCTTCGGCGGGGCCATGCTGCCCAACCTGCTGGGCGCGCTGACCCCCGGCTGCCTGGTGATCACCCCCGGCGACCGGGCCGACCTGGTGATCGGCACCCTGGCCGCGCACAGCGCCGGCACCCCGCCGATAGCCGGCCTGCTGCTGACCCTGAACGAGGTGCCGGGCGACAGCATCCTCACCCTCGCCGCCCGGCTCGCCCCGGGCACGCCGGTGCTCTCGGTGACCGGCAACAGCTTCCCCACCGCCGAGCAGCTGTTCTCCCTGGAGGGCAAGCTGAACGCGGCCACCCCGCGCAAGGCGGAGACCGCCCTCGGCCTCTTCGAGCGGTACGTCGACACCGCCGACCTCAACAAGCGGGTCTCCGCGCCGAGCAGCGACCGCGTCACCCCGATGATGTTCGAGCACAAGCTGCTCGAACAGGCCCGCTCCGACCTGCGCAGGGTCGTCCTGCCCGAGGGCACCGAGGAGCGGGTGCTGCACGCGGCGGAGGTGCTGCTGCGCCGGGGCGTGTGCGAGCTGACGCTGCTCGGGCCGGTCGAGCAGATCCGCAAGAAGGCCGCCGACCTCGGCATCGACCTCGGCGCCGCCCAGCTGATCGACCCGGCGGTGTCCGAGCTGCGCGACTCCTTCGCCGAGAAGTACGCGGCCCTGCGCGCCCACAAGGGCGTCACCGTGGAGCTGGCGTACGACGTCGTCTCCGACGTCAACTACTTCGGCACGCTGATGGTGCAGGAGGAGCTGGCCGACGGCATGGTGTCGGGGTCGGTGCACTCGACGGCGGCGACCATCCGCCCGGCCTTCGAGATCATCAAGACCAAGCCGGAGGCGTCGATCGTCTCCTCCGTCTTCTTCATGTGCCTGGCCGACAAGGTCCTCGTCTACGGCGACTGCGCGGTGAACCCGGACCCGAACGCCGAGCAGCTCGCCGACATCGCGACGCAGTCGGCGTCCACGGCGGCGCAGTTCGGCGTGGATCCGCGGATCGCGATGCTGTCGTACTCGACCGGCACGTCCGGTTCCGGCGCGGACGTCGACAAGGTGCGCGAGGCGACCGGGCTGGTCCGCTCGCGCCGCCCCGACCTGCGGGTCGAGGGACCGATCCAGTACGACGCGGCCGTCGAACCGTCGGTCGCCGCGACCAAGCTGCCCGGCTCCGAGGTCGCCGGGCAGGCCAGCGTGCTGATCTTCCCCGACCTGAACACCGGCAACAACACGTACAAGGCCGTGCAGCGCTCGGCCGGCGCCATCGCCGTCGGCCCGGTCCTCCAGGGCCTGCGCAAGCCGGTCAACGACCTGTCCCGGGGCGCGCTCGTCCAGGACATCGTCAACACCGTCGCCATCACGGCGATCCAGGCCCAGCAGTCCCCCAGTGAGAAGGCGTCCGACCTGTGAGTGGCACCCGCGTCCTCGTCCTCAACTCCGGCTCCTCGTCGGTGAAGTACCAGCTGCTCGACATGCGCGACAACAGCCGGCTGGCGGTGGGCCTCGTCGAGCGGATCGGCGAGCAGACCTCCCGGCTCAAGCACACCCACGTGGCCGACGGCGGCACCCGCGAGCAGAACGGCCCCATCGCCGACCACGAGGCCGCCCTGAAGGCGGTCGCCGCGGAACTGAGCCGGGACGGTCTGGGCCTGGAGTCCCCGGAGCTGGCCGCGATCGGGCACCGGGTCGTGCACGGGGGCATGTTCTTCACCGAGCCCACCCTCGTCGACGACTCCGTGCTCACCGAGATCGAGCGGCTGATCCCGGTGGCACCGCTGCACAACCCGGCCAACCTCACCGGCATCCGCACCGCGCAGGCGCTCCGCCCCGACCTGCCCCAGGTGGCCGTCTTCGACACGGCGTTCCACACCACGATGCCGGAGTCCGCGGCGCGCTACGCGATCGACCCGAAGATCGCCGACCGGTACCGCATCCGCCGCTACGGCTTCCACGGCACCTCGCACGCGTACGTCTCCCGCGAGACGGCCCGGCTGCTGGGCAAGGACCCGTCGGAGGTCAACGTCATCGTGCTGCACCTCGGCAACGGCGCCTCGGCGTCGGCGGTCGAGGGCGGCCGGTGCGTGGACACCTCCATGGGACTGACGCCCTTGGAGGGACTGGTGATGGGTACGCGGTCGGGAGACCTGGACCCGGCGGTCATCTTCCATTTGGAGCGCGTTGGCGGAATGTCCACGGACGAGATCGACACTTTCCTCAACAAGAGGAGCGGTCTGTTCGGCCTGTGCGGCGACAACGACATGCGGGAGATCCGCCGCCGGGTGGACGAGGGCGACGAGCGGGCGCGGCTCGCCTTCGACATCTACATTCACCGGCTGAAGAAGTACATCGGCGCCTATTACGCCGTTCTCGGACGGGTGGACGCGGTCGCCTTCACGGCCGGGGTCGGGGAGAACGCGGCGCCGGTGCGGGAAGCTGCCGTGGCGGGCCTGGAGGGACTGGGCCTGGCGGTCGACGCGGACCTGAACGCCGTGCGCGGCGACGCGGCGCGGCTGATCTCGCCCGCGTCCGCGCGGGTGGCGGTGGCCGTGGTGCCGACCGACGAGGAAATGGAGATCGCGACACAAACCTACGCGCTGGTAATTGGTTCAGGGAATCTCACCTGAGCGGCATCCCGCCCTTTTGTATTTTCCGCCAGACGGAATATTCCGCAGCGAAACAAACCGATAGGATCGCCCCATGCGCCGTTCGAAAATCGTCTGTACTCTCGGCCCCGCGGTCGACTCCCACGAGCAGCTCGTCGCGCTGATCGAAGCCGGCATGAACGTGGCCCGCTTCAACTTCAGCCACGGAACTCACGCCGAGCACCAGGGGCGTTACGACCGTGTCCGGGCCGCCGCCAAGGAGACCGGCAGGGCCATCGGTGTCCTCGCCGACCTGCAGGGCCCCAAGATCCGCCTGGAGACCTTCGCCGAGGGCCCCGTCGAGCTGGTGCGCGGTGACGAGTTCACCATCACCACCGAGGACGTGCCGGGCGACCGGACGATCTGCGGCACGACGTACAAGGGCCTGCCCGGCGACGTGTCCAAGGGCGACCAGGTGCTCATCAACGACGGCAACGTCGAGCTGAAGGTCACCGAGGTCGACGGCCCTCGGGTGCGGACGATCGTCATCGAGGGCGGTGTCATCTCCGACCACAAGGGCATCAACCTGCCCGGCGCCGCGGTGAACGTGCCCGCGCTGTCCGAGAAGGACGTCGAGGACCTCCGCTTCGCGCTGCGCATGGGCTGCGACATGGTCGCGCTGTCCTTCGTCCGGGACGCCAAGGACGTGGCCGACGTCCACCGTGTGATGGACGAGGAGGGCCGCCGGGTCCCCGTCATCGCCAAGGTGGAGAAGCCGCAGGCGGTGGACAACATGGAGGACGTCGTGATGGCGTTCGACGCCGTCATGGTGGCCCGTGGCGACCTGGCCGTCGAGTACCCGCTCGAGAAGGTCCCCATGGTGCAGAAGCGCCTGATCGAGCTGTGCCGGCGCAACGCCAAGCCGGTGATCGTGGCGACCCAGATGATGGAGTCGATGATCACCAACTCCCGGCCGACCCGCGCCGAGGCCTCCGACGTGGCCAACGCGATCCTGGACGGCGCGGACGCGGTCATGCTGTCGGCGGAGTCGTCCGTGGGCGCGTACCCGATCGAGACCGTGAAGACGATGTCGAAGATCGTCACCGCGGCCGAGCAGGAGCTGCTCTCCAAGGGCCTCCAGCCGCTGGTGCCGGGCAAGAAGCCGCGCACGCAGGGTGGTTCGGTGGCCCGTGCCGCCGCCGAGATCGCCGACTTCCTCGGCGGCAAGGGCCTGGTGGCCTTCACCCAGTCCGGCGACACCGCGCGCCGCCTGTCCCGCTACCGCGCGGCCCAGCCGATCCTCGCCTTCACCACCGACGAGTCCACCCGCAACCAGCTCGCGCTCAGCTGGGGCGTGGAGCCGTACGTGGTGCCGTTCGTCAACAGCACGGACGAGATGGTCGAGCTGGTGGACCAGGAGATGGTGAAGCTCAGCCGCTTCAACGACGGTGACATCGTCGTGATCACCGCCGGTTCGCCCCCCGGCGTGCCCGGCACCACCAACATGGTCCGTGTGCACCACCTCGGCGAGTCGCGCCGCGCCTGACGCCGCCCGCGGCACACGACGAGGGCGCCCCCTGTGGTCAGGGGGCGCCCTCGCTCTTCGCGGCTCCCGGAACGGGCCTGTGGTGCGCTCAGGTCGTGTACTGGTGCAGCCCGGGGATGTGCAGGGTCCCGCCGAACTGGCCGGCCTGGACGACCGTCACCTTGGTGAAGTAGATCAGCGGGATGTCCAGCGGCGGCGGGTTCTGCGGATCGAAGGTGATCGGGATCAGCCCGAGCAGGTTGCCCGAGATGCTCTCCGTGTACATCACGGTCTCGCCGTCGCGGATCGTGGACGTCGAGCCCTGGGCCGCCTGCACGTGGTAGGTCTTGCCGGACTGCTCGTCCTTCACCGTCTGGTGCAGGTCGCCGATGTCGGTGCCGTTCGAGATGACGTACTTCAGCACCTTCTTGGTGGCGCCGTTGGCCGTCCTGACCTCCACGACCCCCTTGTACGAGGCGCCCTTGAGCAGCAGCGAGCTGGCGTTGAGGTACCAGGGGTCGTCCGGCAGCGGCACCTTGTTGTCGACGCCGCCCTCCGCGTCCGTGGCGACCGGGCAGTCGTCCACGTCCGTGCCGGCGCTCTCGGAGGCGTCGGGGCTGGGCGAGGCGGTGGCGTCCTCGGCGGCCTCCGTCGCCTCGTCGACGGACTCGTCCACCGTCTTCCCGGCGTCCTCGGCCGCCCCGGACGCCGCGTCGGTGGCGTCCTTCGCGGTGTCCGTCGCCGTGTCGGTGGCCTTCTCGACCGTGTCCTCCACGGTGTCGGTGGCGTCCTTCGAGGCGCTCTCACCGGCACCCTCGCCGGCGCTCGCGGACGCCGAGGGGCTGGGTGCGGGGCTCGGGCTCTCCTCGGCCTTGCCGCCGGTGAGGATGCCCCCGATGGCGTCGCCGAGGTCCTTCAGCACGCCGCCGTTCTCGCTCTCGGACGGCGAGGGCGACGGGGTCTCGGTGCCGGACGCCTTCTCCTGGCTCTGCGCCGCGGGGGACGCGGAGGGTGCGGGCTCGGCCTTGTCGTCGGAACCTGAATCCGGCGAAGAGGTCGAACCGGCGCCCTGGTCGGCGCCCTTGCCGCTGTCCGGGTCCGCGTCACCGGTGGCCGAGGGCTCCGGTTCCGTCGCGTCGCCCTTGTCGTCGGCCTTGTTGTTGTCGTCGGCCTTCTCGTCGTCCGCCCCGTCCGTCGCCGAGGGCGACGGCGTGGGGGACTCCGAGGAGCCCTTCTCGGCGCCCTCGAGGGCCGCCACGCAGTCCTTGTACTCGTCGGCCGTCAGGCTGTTCGACGACGGCGCCGCGTCGTTGCCGTCGGCGAGGGCCAGCGTCGGCGTGAACCCCATCCCCATGAGGACCGCCGTGGGCATCGCCGCCAGGGCTATCGCCTTCCCGGCCGGCATGTGGAACCTGGTGAACAACGGTTTCCTGGGTGCCGCGTGGCGCGGCCCGGTTCTCACACGGGACGCCTCCGCGTCAGTCCCGCGGGTCACCTCGTCAGCCGGCACTGTGCCTCCCGTTCGCCCCGTTGGCCGGGCTCGTTCCTGACAGATCGTTCGGCTCTTCCACACCGTCCCGCGGCTGCGGCACCGTGGCGTCGGGCACCGGGATGCCGGGGACCACGCCCTCGGGCGCGTCGCCCGTTCCCTTGCCCTCCACCGGCGGCTCGGCCTGCGGCGGCTGACCCGGTACCCACGACACGGCCATCGCTCCGCCGACCAGCGCGAGCAGGAAACCGATGAGGAAACCACCGAGGTTGGACACGGGGATGGACACCAGCGCCAGCAGGATCGCCGCCACGCCCGCGAAGACCCGGACGTGCTTCTGGAACCACAGGCTGACGCCCAGGACGACCAGCAGCACGCCGATGATCAGGGACCCGGCGCCCGCGGTGGTGGCCATCGCCAGCGTCAGGTGACCGATCTGGAGGTTCGCGTACGGGAAGTAGGCGATGGGGAGTCCGCCGAGGGCGACGAACAGACCGGCCCAGAACGGCCGCGCGCCTCTCCAGGCACGGAACTGCAGCCTCCGGCGGGTGAACTGGCCGGTGGCGGCAGGAGTCTCGGCGCTCATGGAAAACAGCTCCCTGGTACGGCTTTGCTGTGGTGGAGATGTGGGCCGTGCGCGAAGGCCCGGCCGGAGAGTGGACGGGCGGGGGCGCCATCGGCTCCCCCGCCCGTCAGCGAGTGCTTAGTAGCACTCCTTGACACCCTTGGACAGCGACATCTTCAGACCGCTGAGCTTGAAGGTTCCGGCGGTGGTCGCCCACGCCGTCTGCTTCACGTTCTTCAGCGTGGCCGAGTCGGCCTGCTGCGAGAACCCGTACGGGTTCGCGGTGTCGCCCTTCTTGATGCCGGGACCCTTGGTGGCGTCCTTGGCGGCCACACCGATGTCGATGCCGCGGAAGGTGGCATCGGCCTCGAGCTGCTCGACGTCGATGTACAGGTTCTCGGCCTCGACCGGTGTACTGCCACCGCCCGCCTTGAGCATGAGGCTGACCGAACCGATCAGCGGGATGTCCGGGGTGACCACGGACTGGCACATGCCCTTGATGGACGCGGACTTGAACGCCGAGACGGCGACGGGGTGAGCCGTCTTCTGTCCGTCCAGCGTGTAACCCGAGTCGATCGCCCCGTACTGGACGAAGCCCGTACCGTCGAGCTGGTCCGCCGTCACCTTGAACGACTGGCCGGAGACACTGAACGATGCGGCGAGAGCGCCCTGCGCGAGCGCGACGCCTATCGCAGCCGTGGCGGCCACGCTGGGCACCATCACCACAGCGAACCGCTTCCATCTGGTCCCGCCACGCACCTGGGACTCCATATTTCCTCCTTCTCGGACGTACATCTCCTGGCCTCGGCCCGCCCCCGGATCGGTGGCTCGGCCTGGCAGGGATGGGAGAAGTGCTACGTCCTCGGGAAGGAGAGCGCCCGCGCTCGGCGGCACGTACAACGCGCCCGAATCACCGGCGATCACCCCCGAGCGACAACCACTGGTCGCGCCTGACACGCATCACGCACAACCCTGCTGGACAGGCTTCACCGAGTGGGTGAAGACCCCCCTGCCCAAGAGCCGGCCCACTGCCGCCGGCTCTGCTCGGTGGGGACCCAGGAACCCCCGCGACCCGATTGGCTTTCGGGGTACGGGAATGGACCGAGCGTCGCCGATCGTGGTGCATTCTCGCCGCCGACACAAGGGGGTTCGTTACTCACTAGTAACGGCCGGATAACCGCAGGACGACACACCGGCCCCGGACGGCGACGCTGGGTGTGCCATGAGAGCAGAACAAAACTGTTGATCGCTGGACAGAATCCGACAGAACGACGCCCGTGACTTACTAGCAGTAACAGCGGCCGCGATTGCCAAGATTTGGTAAAGCGCGGCCGCATTGACGCCTCGTCGGCAGTTCTCTCACTCGGGCATCACCCGGCCGGACGGTCGGCGACCGCCCGGCGAACGGGCCCCGGAACGCCCTCTAGAACAGGGCGCGGGCGAGCGCCCTGCGCGCCGCGGTCACCCGCGGATCGTCGGCGCCGACCACCTCGAACAGCTCCAGCAGCCGCATCCGTACGGCATCCCGGTCGTCCCCGGCCGTGCGGCGCACCGTGTCGATGAGCCGGCCGAAGGCGTCCTCGACGTGCCCGCCCACCAGATCCAGGTCGGCGGCGGCGATCTGCGCCTGCGCGTCGTCCGGCTTGTCGGCCGCGTCCTGACGGACCCGCTGCGGGTCGGCGTCCTGCACGCGCTGGAGCAACTCGGCCTGGGCGAGGCCCAGTTTGGCCTCCGTGTTGCCCGGGTCGTCGCTGAGCACGTTCTTGTACGCGCGGACGGCACCGGCCAGGTCACCGGCGTCCAGCGCCTGCACGGCGGCCTCCAGTGCCGCGTCGTGCGGTCCGGCCGGACGCTCGGGGGCGGCGGCCCGCTCCGCTCCCGGCTCCGCCTCCGGGTCGACGACGAGGCCGGTCAGACCGAAGCGCTGCTCGGCGACCTGCACCAGCTGGTCCAGGGTCTGACGGATCTGCGCCTCACCGGCGGCGCCCTGGAAGAGCGGCAGCGCCTGTCCGGCCACGACCGCGAACACGGCCGGGATGCCCTGGACGCCGAACTGCTGCATCAGCATCTGGTTGGCGTCGACGTCGATCTTGGCGAGGAGGAAGCGCCCGTTGTACTCGACGGCGAGCCGCTCCAGGACGGGGCTCAACTGCTTGCAGGGCTCGCACCACTCGGCCCAGAAGTCGATGACGACCGGGACCTCGGTGGAACGCTGCAGGACGTCGCTCTCGAAGCGGGCCTCGTCGACGTCGATGACGAGATCGGCCGGGGAGACGCCCCCCGCTCCGCCGTGCCGGGCGGCCTCGGCGCGCGCCTGCTCCGCCTTGGCCTTGGCCTCCTGGGCCGCCTTCACCGCGGCGAGGTCGACGACCCCGCTCATGGACATGTTCCGTGGCTGCATGGGTCTATCCTCCCCTGTCCTGCGCGCGTGTGTGAAAAACGGCGTGAAAGCCCGCCCTGATGTGTGCCGTCGGCACGAGTTGTCCGGCGCCGGGTCCCCACCCTGCGCCCGTGGTCGTCGCTCGGGCACGGGCGCACCCGTGCTTTCGCTACGAGTCGTAGCGTAATGCCATGACGGGCCGTCGGAACACCCCGCCCCGGTGATCTCCCTCACGGCCGGCCGGCACAAACGCGCCGGTTATGGTCGGGACATGCAGAGCAGCACCCCCGCCGGCCGTGCCGGGCGCCCGCGCAGTGCCGCGGCGGACACCGCGATCCTGGCCGCGACGCGGGCGGCCCTGGTGGACCTCGGCTGGTCGAAGCTCACCCTGGGAGACGTGGCGACGCGGGCCGGGGTTGCCAAGACGACCCTCTACCGCCGCTGGGCGGGCAAGAACGAACTGGTCGTGGACGCGGTCGCGGAGCTCTTCGACGAACTCGAACTGCCCGACCTCGGCTGCCTGGCCGCGGACATCGAGGGAGTGGTGCTGCAGTTCGCGGCGATCCTGGCCCGGCCGGAGGCCAAGAGCGGGCTGATGGCGGTGGTGGCCGAGTCCACGCGTGACGACGCGCTGCGCGAACGCATCCGCGCCTCCATCGTCGACCGGCAGAAGCGTCTGGTGCTGGAGGGCAGGGCCCGTGCCCAGGCGCGCGGCGAGCTGCCCGCCGAGACCGACCCGGCCGAGGCCGCCCGCACGGCGGACCTCATCTTCGACGTGGTGGCGGGCGCGGTGGTCCACCGCACCCTGGTCAGCGCGGAACCGGCCGACGGTGACTGGGTACGGGGCTTCACCCAGGTGCTGCTGAGGGGCCTGGCCGCTCAACCGCCCGGCCCCACCGCTTGACCCCACCTCCGGCGGGTGGGCACGGGCCGAGGGTCCAGGGGGCGGAGCCCCCTGGTGACGCCCGCACCGGCGAAGCGGCGCCTAGAACCCCGCCGGCTCCGTGTACACCCCCCACTCGTCCCGCAGCACCCCGCAGATCTCCCCGAGCGTCGCCTCCGCCCGCACCGCGTCCAGCATCGGCTCGATCATGTTCCCGCCGGACCGCGCCGCGGCAAGCATCGCGTCCAGCGCGGAACGCACGGCCGCGTCGTCCCGGGCTGTCTTGCGCTCACCCAGCACCCGCACCTGCTCGCGCTCGACCTCGTGGCTGACCCGCAGGATCTCCAGGTCACCGGTGACGGAGCCGGTGTGGACGTTGACGCCGACGACCTTCTTGTCGTCCTTCTCCAGCGCCTGCTGGTAGCGGAAGGCCGACTCGGCGATCTCGCCGGTGAACCAGCCGTCCTCGATGCCGCGCAGGATGCCGGAGGTGATCGGCCCGATGGGGTGCTGCCCGTCCGGGTGGGCGCGCAGCCCGCGCTCCTTGATCTGCTCGAAGATCTTCTCCGCGTCCGCCTCGATCCGGTCCGTGAGCTGCTCGACGAACCAGGAACCGCCCAGCGGGTCGGCGACGTTGGCGACGCCGGTCTCCTCCATCAGCACCTGCTGGGTGCGCAGGGCGATCTCGGCGGCCTGCTCGCTGGGCAGGGCGAGGGTCTCGTCCAGGGCGTTGGTGTGCAGGGAGTTGGTCCCGCCGAGCACGGCGGCCAGCGCCTCCACGGCGGTGCGGACGACGTTGTTGTACGGCTGCTGGGCGGTCAGCGAGACCCCGGCGGTCTGGGTGTGGAACCGCAGCCACTGCGCCTTCTCGCTCTTCGCGCCGTAGACGTCCCGCATCCAGCGCGCCCAGATGCGCCGGGCCGCGCGGAACTTGGCGATCTCCTCGAAGAAGTCGACGTGCGCGTCGAAGAAGAAGGACAGCCCGGGCGCGAAGACGTCGACGTCCAGCCCCCGGCTGAGCCCCAGCTCGACGTACCCGAAACCGTCCGCCAGCGTGTACGCCAGCTCCTGCGCGGCCGTCGCCCCGGCCTCGCGGATGTGGTACCCGGAGACGGAGAGCGGCTTGTAGGCGGGGATGCCGGCCGCGCAGTACTCCATCAGGTCGCCGATGAGCCGCAGGTGCGGCTCGGGCTGGAAGAGCCACTCCTTCTGGGCGATGTACTCCTTGAAGATGTCCGTCTGGAGCGTGCCGTTGAGCACGGACGCGTCGACACCCTGCCGCTCGGCGGCGACGAGGTACATGCAGAACACGGGCACGGCGGGCCCGCTGATCGTCATGGAGGTCGTCACGTCGCCGAGCGGGATGTCCTTGAACAGCACCTCCATGTCGGCGGCCGAGTCGATGGCGACCCCGCAGTGCCCGACCTCGCCCAGTGAGCGCGGGTCGTCGGAGTCGCGGCCCATCAGCGTCGGCATGTCGAAGGCGACGGAGAGCCCTCCTCCGCCGTTGCGGAGGATCATCTTGTACCGCTCGTTGGTCTGCTCGGCGTTCCCGAACCCGGCGAACTGCCGGATGGTCCACGTCCGCCCGCGGTAGCCGGTGGGATACAGCCCCCGGGTGAAGGGGTACTCCCCCGGCCACCCGATCCGCTCGAACCCCTCGTACCGGTCCCCGTCCCGGGGCCCGTACACCGGCTCCACGGGATCGCCGGAGAGCGTGGTGAAGTCCGCGTCACGCTTGCGCGCGGCGTCGTACCGAGCCTGCCACCGACGGCGGCCTTCTTCTATGGCGTCAGCGTCCATACCTTCGAATTTACTAGGACGTCCAAGTAAATGTCGATGGGGTACCGCCGTACGGGTGTCCGTACGGCGGCGGGGTCAGGCCTTGGCGGGTGCCGGTGCGGGCCGGGCGACCTTGGCCTCCAGCTCCCGGCTGATCTTCCGCTCCACGAAGAAGGCGGCCGTCGGGACGGTCCCCGCGAGCAGCACCCAGAGCTGCTTCTTGACCGGCCACTTCGCCTTGGAGCCCAGGTCGAAGGCGAAGACGAGGTAGATGACGTACAGCCAGCCGTGGGCGATGCTGACGACCCGGGTGAAGTCGGCGGCGCCGTCCATCTCCAGGGCGTACTTGGCGATCATGCCCAGGCACAGGGCGATCAGCAGGACACCGGTGACGTACGCCATGACGCGGTAGCGGGTCAGCACGCTCTTTTTCATGCCACGAGCGTAACCACACGTTTCGGGCGATCTTCCGGCGGGCCCGCCGACGCGCTCACTCCTCCTCGAAGTCCCCCGCCGCCACCCGCAGGGGCCTCAGCATCGCGAAGATCTCGCCGCACTCCTCGGCGTCGTACGCGCCGAGGCCGAAGTCCATGGCCATCAGGTCGCGGGTGGCCGACTCGACGACCTCGCGGCCCTTGTCGGTGATGCTGGCGAGCGTGCCGCGGCCGTCGTTGGGGTTGGGGCGCTTGTCGACCAGGCCCGACCTGACCAGGCGGTCGACGGTGTTCGTCACGGAGGTCGGGTGCACCATGAGCCGTTCGCCGATCTTGGACATCGGCAGCTCGCCCGACTTGGAGAAGGTGAGCAGCACCAGCGCCTCGTAGCGCGCGAAGGTCAGCCCGTACGGCTTGACCACCGCGTCGACCTCGGCCAGCAGGATCTGATGGGCGCGCATGATCGAGGTGATCGCGGCCATGGACGGGACGCCGCCCCAGCGCTGCTTCCAGAGTTCGTCGGCGCGGGCGATGGGATCGAAGGAGAGGCTGAGGGGCTTCGGCACGGCATCAGACCTTACCGGCCGGTCACATGCCGGTCAGCCCCGTCTCGCCCCTCGATACCACCGCCCGCCGGCCGCGTCATCCGGCGAGGTGGCGCTCCACCGTCTCGACCTTGGAGGTGAGGCCGTCCGTCACACCGGGGCGGATGTCCGCCTTGAGGACCAGGGAGACCCGCGGCGCCCGCGCCTCGACGGCGGCGACGGCCCGCCGGACGACGTCCATGACCTCGTCCCACTCGCCCTCGACGGACGTGAACATCGCGTCGGTGCGGTTCGGCAGCCCGGACTCGCGGACCACCCGGACCGCGTCGGCCACGTACTCCCCGACGTCCTCGCCGACGCCCAGCGGCGTCACGGAAAAGGCGACGATCATGCGTTGACGACCCCTTCCTGGCGGGCGCGCGAGGCGATGACCGCGTTCTCGGCCTCACGCTTGAGCTTGCGCTCCGCGAAGAAGCCGCCGGTCGGCAGGACCGACAGCACGAAGTAGAGGGCGGCCGTGCCGAAGGGCCACTTGGCGCGGTTCCAGGCGTCCGCCCAGAAGAGGACGTACAGCACGAAGAGGATGCCGTGGATCGCACCCATCACCGGCACCGCGTTGAAGTCCGTGGTCCGCTTCAGGACCGAGCAGACGAGCAGCAGGATGAACGAGATCGCCTCGGGGCCCGAGACCAGGCGGAGGCGGCGGAGGGCGGTGGCGGTCTTGAGGTCCACGGGTCACCTTCGGTGGGAGAGGGGATGGGGGAGGGATCGATCGCGAGCCGGCGCTTTGTGAACACACTCACAAGCGCCCGTCCATTGTGGCAAACCCGCGGCACGTCCGGGTGAGGGGGTCGCCGTCCCCCCGTGGGGCCTGTCGGCGGGCCCATCTGACGGCTACGTTCTCATTTGTGGCGATGTTCCGACTCCAAGGCAGCAAGGTGCTCGCCGTCGACATGACCGGGGACGCCGTGAAGGCGAAGAACGGCTCGATGGTCGCGTACGACGGGGAGATGGCCTTCAAGAAGCTGAGCGGCGGCGGTGAGGGCATCCGGGGCATGGTGACCCGGCGGCTCACCGGCGAGCAGATGACGGTGATGGAGGTGAGGGGGCAGGGGACCTGCTGGTTCGCGGACCGGGCCTCGGAGATCACCCTGGTGGGGCTCCGGGGCGACACGCTGTACGTCGAGTCCAGCAACTTCCTGGCGGCCGACGCCGGGCTGCGCACGGGCACCAGTTTCACGGGGGCCCGCGGCGCCGCGCAGGGCAACGGACTGTTCACCACGACGGTCGAGGGGAACGGGCAGGCGGCGATCATGTCGCACGGTCCGGCGGTGGTGCTGCGGGTGAGCGCGCAGTACCCGCTGACCGTGGACCCGGGGGCCTACGTCGCGCACCAGGGGAACCTGCGGCAGTCCTTCCAGTCGGGTGTGACCTTCCGCACGCTGCTGGGCGAGGGCGGCGGGGAGGCATTCCAGATCCGTTTCGAGGGTGACGGACTGGTGTACGTGCAGCCGAGCGAGCGGAACACGATCGCGGGGGACGTGTGACATGGCTTTCGAGGAAGTGAACTCCAAGATGGTCCGGGCGACCGTGACGCCGGGGCGGCGGCTGTTCAGTCAGCGCGGCGCGATGCTCGCCTACCGGGGGGACGTGTCCTTCACCCCGAACCTGACCGGCGGCCGGGGCGGCGTCGTGTCGATGATCGGCCGCCGGGTGGCGAACGAGGACACCCCGCTGATGACCGTCGAGGGCAGCGGCACGGTGTTCTTCGGGCACGGCGGCCACCACCTGCAGGTCATCCGTCTCTCCGGCGACACGCTGTACGTCGAGGCGGACCGGCTCCTCGCCTTCGAGGGCACCCTGGAGCAGGGGACGATGTTCCTGGGTGCCCAGGGCGGGGTGATGGGCATGGTGCGCGGGCAGGTCAGCGGGCAGGGGCTGTTCACGACCACCCTGCGAGGGCACGGCGCGGTGGCGGTGATGGCCCACGGGGGCGTCTTCGAGGTGCCCGTCACCCCGCACCGGGCGGTGCACGTCGACCCGCAGGCCTACGTCGCCCACCACGGCGACGTCCGCAACAGGCTGTCCACGGCGCTGGGCTGGCGGGACATGGTGGGGCGCGGCTCCGGCGAGGCGTTCCAGCTGGAGCTGAGCGGCAGCGGCGCGGTGTACGTCCAGGCGTCCGAGGAGAAGCTGTGAGCACCGTCCACCACGACCCGGCGACGCTGCCGGCCGACGACAACGTCAACGCGTACACGTTCTGCGTGGAGCTCACCGGGAGCCGGTGGTTCCTGCAGAAGGGGAAGATGATCGCCTACTACGGGACGATCGATTTCCACGGGATCGGGCACGGCCGGCTGGACCGTCTGATGCGCACGTCCTTCCATTCGCCTCTGCACGCGAGCGACTGGGTCGTGGCGGAGGGGACGGGCAAGATGCTGCTCGCCGACCGGGCCTTCGACGTGAATTCGTACGACCTCGAGGACGGCAACCTGACCATTCGCTCGGGCAACTTGCTCGCTTTTCAGCCAAGTCTCGCTCTCAAGCAGTCGATCGTGCCGGGTTTCCTGACCCTGATCGGAACCGGAAAGTTCGTGGCCGCGTCGAACGGTCCGGTGGTGTTCATGGAACCTCCGATCCGGGTGGACCCGCAGGCCCTGGTCGGCTGGGCCGACTGCCCCTCGCCCTGCCATCACTACGACCACGGGTACATGACCGGCCTGCTGGGCGGTCTACGTGCGATGACGGGCCTGGGCGGTGCCTCCGGGGAGGAGCACCAGTTCGAGTTCGTCGGGGCGGGGACGGTGCTGCTGCAGTCGAGCGAGACGCTGATGGCGGAGCAGGCCACGGGGGTCACTCCGCAGCAGGCGGGCGTGCCCGGCGGCGGGACTCAGGGCGTGCCGGGGGGCCGGTCAGGGGTACCGGGGCTTCCCGGACAGCTGGGAGACCTCCAGCGCCGCTTCGGGCTGTGAGCGGTAACCTGCGGAGTGTGACATCGAACGCGTGCGCACCCGTCTCACCGTCACACGAAACCCCTCACTAGTTCGCCTTTCAACTTTTTAGGTAGACTTCATTCATGGAGACCGAGACGGCCACCCGCTGGCTGACCGATACGGAGCAGTGTGCCTGGCGCACCCACCTGGAGGTCAACAGGCTGTTGACGCACCAGCTCGAGAAGGACCTGCAGCCGTTCGGCCTGACAATGAACGACTACGAAATCCTGGTGAACCTCTCCGAGTCCGAGGACGACCGGATGCGGATGAGCGACCTCGCCTCCGCCACCCTGCAGTCCAAGAGCCGCCTCTCCCACCAGATCACGCGCATGGAGAACGCGAACCTGGTCCGGCGGGAGAACTGCGAGTCCGACCGCCGCGGGCTCTACGCCGTCCTCACCCAGCACGGCCTGGAGACCATGCGGAAGGTCGCGCCGCACCACGTGGCGTCCGTGCGCAGGCACTTCATCGACCTGCTGGCCCCCGAGGCCCTGACGGAGCTCGACAAGGCGCTCAGGCCCATCGCGGAGCACCTGCGCGGCCAGCGAGGACGTCCCTGACCCCGCACGGCCCCCTCGACACGCCCTAGGCGACCGGCAGGCGGAGCTCGAACAGGGCGCCGCCTGCCGGCGCGTCGCGGACCGTGAGCGTGCCGCCGTGCCGCACGGCGACGTCACGGGCGATGGCGAGCCCGAGACCGGCCCCGCCGTCGTCGCGGCTGCGGGCGGCGTCGAGCCGTACGAACCGTTCGAAGATCCGCTCCCGGTCGGCCGCCGGCACGCCCTCCCCGTCGTCGGCCACCGCGGCCACCGCCACGTCGCCGTCCCGGCGCACGGACACCTCCACCGCCGAGCGGGCGTGCCGCTGGGCGTTGTCGAGCAGATTGGCCAGCACCCGCTCCAGCTGTCCCCGCGATCCGGCGACCGCCACGGCGTCCCCGGCCCGCACGCCCACCCCGGCCCGGCCCTGCGCCTGCGCACGCGCCAGCGCGGCGAGGTCGACCCGCGCGTCGGCGGGCCGCTCCCCCGCGTCCAGCCTGGCCAGCAGCAACAGGTCGGCGGCGAGCCGCTGCAGCCGTACGGTGTCCTCGACGGCGCCGTCCAGGTCGAGCAGCTCGGGATGGGCGGCGGCCACCTCCAGCTGGGTCCGCAGCGAGGCGATCGGACTGCGCAGTTCGTGCGAGGCGTCGGCGACGAACCGCCGCTGCCGCTCCACCGAGCTCTCCAGCGCGGCCAGCGTCTCGTTGGTCGTGGAGGCGAGCCGGGCGACCTCGTCGTGGGTGCCCGGCACCGGGACGCGCCGGGCGAGGTCCTCGCTGGCGGTGATCGCGGCCATCTCCCGGCGGATGCCCTCCACCGGGCGCAGCGCCCGCCGGGTGACCAGCCAGGTCACCCACGCCACGACCGCGAGCAGCGCCGGGAAGCCGATCAGCATCACGGTCAGCGCGGTGTCGACGGCGCCGTGCTCGGCGGACAGCGGGGCACCGGCGTAGACGGTGAGCCGGCTCTTGTCCCGGGTCTCCACGGGTACGGCGGCGAACCGGTAGTCCTCCGTGTCGCCGTCGATCGTCGCCGACCCGTCGCCGACGGTGGTCCGCTCGCCGATCTCGCCGGGTTCCAGGGACTCGCCGGAGTCGTCGTCGCCGCCCCGGTCGTCGTCGCCCCGGTCGTCGTCGTCGCCGCCGCGCTCCCCCGTGGCGGCCGGCAGCGGCTTCACCGCGGCGACGCCGGTGCCGCTGATCCGCTCCAGGTCCTCGCTGGCGGCGACCAGCCTGCCGGCCTCGTCGACGACCTGGACCGGCCGGTCGTCCACGTCCAGCGACAGATCGCCGTACGGCGTCCCGACGGAGAGCTCGGCGGCGACCTCCCGCGCGGAGCGTTCCGCCTGGGTGCCCGCCTCGCCGAGCAGGTTGGAGCGCAGGGACAGCAGAACCGCGGTGCCCGCCGCGACGAGGGCGACGGCCACGACGAGGGTGGCGGCGAGGGTCGCGCGGGCCCGGACGGACCCGAAGAGCCGGCTCATCGCCCGGCCTCCAGCCGGTATCCGGCGCCGCGCACGGTCCGGATGAGCCCGGCGCGCAGCTTGCGCCGCAGCGCGCTGACGTACACCTCGACGATGTTGGGGTCGCCGTCGTAGGCGAAGTCCCAGACGTGCTCCAGGATCTCCGCCTTGGACACCACCTGCCCGGCCCGCACCACGAGCTCCTCCAGGACGGCGAACTCCTTCGCGGTGAGGACGACTTCGCTGTCGCCGAGAAACACCCGGCGGGCGGCGGTGTCGACCTTCAGGTCACCGTGGACGTGCACCGGCGAGGCCCCGACGCCCTGGGCCCGGCGCCGCAGCAGCGCCTTCACGCGGGCGACGAGGACGACGTACGAGAAGGGTTTGGTGAGGTAGTCGTCGGCGCCCGTGTCCAGGCCCTCCGCCTCGTCGTACTCGCCGTCCTTGGCGGTGAGCATGAGGATCGGCACGTCGTGTCCCGCGGCGCGCAGGGCGGCGCAGACCCGGTAGCCGTTGAGGCCGGGCAGCATGATGTCGAGGAGGACGAGGTCGTACGTGCCCTCGGACGCCCGGTGCAGTCCCTCCCGCCCGTCGTGGACGACGTCCACGGCATAGCCCTCGGCGGTCAGTCCCCTGGCGAGCGACAGGGCCAGCCGCTTCTCGTCCTCCACGATCAACAGGCGCATGGCGCAAGGGTCCCAAAACGAAGCTGAAGATCCCTTCAGGCGGCTTCAGGCTGCCCTCAGCGCCGGCCGGTGACAGTGAGGACGTCGGAACGAAGCGACAGTCGACGACTCGGGAGGAACCGCATGCAGCGCAACATCGTGATCGCCGCCGTCACCGCCGCCGTACTGGTCGGAGGCGGCACGGCGACGGCCCTGGCCACCACGGGGGACGACGCCCCGAGCACGGCACCTCGGACGGACGACGACGGCGCCCGGGTGACCTCGGTGAAGGTCTCGGCCGGCGACGCCGTCGCCTCCGCGCTGCGGGAGGCGCCGGGCACCGCCGTCTCCGCCGAACTCGACGACGAGGACGGCGACGACGACGGTGAGCGCGCGGCCTGGGAGGTCGACGTCCTCGCCGGCGACGGCACCTGGCACAGCGTCCGGATCGACCCGTCGACCGGCAAGGTCCTCGGCTCGCAGACGGAGTCCGAGGACGACACCGACGACACCGCGGAGGTGCGGGCCGCGCTGAAGGGCACGTCCGTGGACGCCGCCGAGGCCGCGAAGGCCGCGGCCGGCCACGGCACCGTGACCTCGGTCGAGCTGGACGACGACGACCACGGCGGCGGCAGGGCCGTCTGGGAGGTCGGCACCCGCGCCTCGGGCAAGGCCGAGCAGGACTGGCGGGTCGACGGGAAGACCGGCAAGGTCACGGCCGATCGCCCGGACGACTCGGGCTCGGACGACTCGGACGGCTCGGACTCCGGCTCGGACGACTCCGGCCCGGACGACGACTGAGCAGCCACGGCCGCCCGCCCGGCCGGCCGTGGCGGCCCGGCGGCACCAGGGCCGCCGCCACGGCGACCGCGCCGGACACCGCGAAGCACACCGGCAGCGGCAGCCGCTCCACCAGCAGGCCCACCGCCGCGGAACCGCCGGACATCCCGGCGTTCACGGCGGCGTTGACCCAGGCGCCCGCCCGGTTCCGGAAGCCGGGCGGCACGCTCTCGTCGGCGATCAGGTACGCCGTCGTCAGCGCCGGCGCCACGAACAGCCCCGCGCAGACGACGGCCGCGACCAGGGCGCCGACACCGGGGGCGAGGCCGGCGGCGGCCAGGCAGAGTCCGAGGCCGGCGGCGAGGAACGGGAGCCGGGCGCGGGCGGCCGACTTCCAGGTGACGGCGCCGTTGAGCAGACCGCCGACCGCGCTGCCCACCGACAGGGCCGCGAGCACCCAGGCGACGGTGTCGCCCCCGAGGCCGCGCTGCCCGGCGAAGGCGACGACCAGCAGGTCCACGGCGCTCACCGCGACCCCGACGCCCGCGGTGACCACGACGGGTTGCAGCAGGGCGCGACCGTGCCCCGCGCCCGCCCGGCCGGCGTCCTCCTTGGCGCCGCCCGCCGTCCGCAGCGCGCCGGCGGCCGGTGACGTGGCGAAGGCGAGGGTGCCCACCGCCACCAGCAGCGCGCTGAGCAGCACACCGGCGGCCGGCGGAGCGACGGCGACCACCACGCCGACCAGGAGCGGGCCCGAGACGAAGAGCAGTTCCTCGGCTACGCCGTCCAGGCTGTAGGCGCGCTGGAGCATGCGCCGGTCGGGCAGCAGGCCGGCCCACACCGCGCGCATCGTGGAGCCGAGCGGGGGCGTGCAGGCTCCCGTGAGGGCCGCGGTCACCGCGAGGACGGCCGGGGGCGTGCCCGGATAACCGCAGGCCGCCGCCAGGAGGCACAGCAGGGCGGCGTACAGCAGGGCCATGGGGAGCAGGGCCCGGCGCGGGCCGTGCCGGTCGACCAGGCCCGCGCGGTAGGGGGACAGGATGACGCTCGTGGCGCCGAACAGCGCCATGACCGTGCCGGCGACGGCGTACGACCCGCTGGCCCGGGTCACGGAGAGCATCAGGGCGAGACCGACCGTGCCGTACGACAGCCGCCCGACGAGGGCGGCCGCGAACGTGCGGCGGGCATGGGGGACGCGGAGACCGGCGGCGTACGAGGGCCGCGGAGTGGGCGTGGACACGCGAAGGTTCCTCAGGAGGGAGGCGACAAGGGGACGCCGAAGCCCGCGACGGCCGGATGCGGCGGTCGCGTGCGGGGCGGGCCCTAGGCCAAGAGGAGGAACACGCGCGTCAAGTTAGCAGCGGGGTACGCGGACCGGCCATACCTTTTCCGGTCCGCGCCAGCCGTGGGTCAGCCCTGCGTCAGCCCCGTCACCAGCTCGTCCGCGGCGCGGTACGGGTCCAGCTCGCCCGACACGATCCGTTCGGCCAGCGCACCGAGGCGCCGGTCGCCGTGCAGGTCGCCGATGCGCTCGCGCAGGGTGGTGACGGCGATCGTCTCGACCTCGCGGGCGGCGCGGGCCCGTCGGCGCTCGGCCAGCACGTCCCGCTCCTCCATCCAGGCGCGGTGCTTCTCCAGCGCCTCGACGACCTCGTCGACGCCCTCGCCGCGCGCGGCGACCGTCTTGACGATGGGCGGGCGCCAGTCCCCGGCGGCGCGGGCCTCGCCGAGGCCCAGCATGTGGTTCAGCTCGCGGGCGGTGGCGTCCGCGCCGTCGCGGTCGGCCTTGTTGACGACGTAGACGTCGCCGATCTCCAGGATTCCGGCCTTGGCGGCCTGGATGCCGTCGCCCATGCCGGGGGCGAGGAGGACGACGGAGGTGTCGGCCTGCGAGGCGATCTCGACCTCGGACTGGCCGACGCCGACGGTCTCGACGAGGATCACGTCGCAGCCCGCCGCGTCCAGCACGCGGATGGCCTGCGGCGCGGCCCAGGCGAGGCCGCCGAGGTGGCCGCGGGTGGCCATGGAGCGGATGTAGACGCCGGGGTCGGAGGCGTGCTCCGACATCCGGACCCGGTCGCCGAGCAGGGCACCGCCGGAGAACGGCGAGGACGGGTCGACGGCCAGGACGCCGACCCGCTTGCCCTGCTTGCGGTACGCCGTGACCAGCGCGGACGTGGACGTCGACTTGCCGACGCCCGGCGAGCCCGTCAGGCCCACCACGTACGCGCCCCCGGTGAGCGGCGCGAGGGCCGCCATGACCTCCCTGAGCTGCGGGGACGCCCCCTCCACCAGGGAGATCAGCCGGGCCACGGCCCGCGGCCGGCCTTCCCTGGCCTGGGCGACCAGTGAGGAGACGTCCTGCATCACAGCTCCGTTCCGAGTAGCACGTACGTGAGGAGAAGAGGGGCTCAGGCCTTGGGCACCCGGACGATCAGCGCGTCGCCCTGACCGCCGCCGCCGCACAGCGCCGCCGCGCCGACGCCGCCGCCGCGCCGCTTGAGCTCCAGCGCCAGGTGCAGCACGAGCCGGGCGCCGGACATGCCGATGGGGTGGCCCAGGGCGATGGCGCCGCCGTTGACGTTCACCTTTTCGGTGGAAACGCCGAGGTCCTTCATCGACTGCACGGCGACGGCCGCGAACGCCTCGTTGATCTCGATCAGGTCGAGGTCGCCGACCTCCAGGCCCTCCTTCTTCAGGGCGTGCTGGATGGCGTTGGACGGCTGCGACTGCAAAGAGTTGTCGGGGCCGGCCACATTGCCGTGGGCGCCGATCTCGGCGATCCACTCCAGCCCGAGCTCCTGCGCCTTGGCCTTGCTCATGACGACCACGGCGGCGGCGCCGTCGGAGATCTGCGAGGAGGAGCCGGCGGTGATGGTGCCGTCCTTCGAGAAGGCCGGGCGGAGCTTGCCGAGGGACTCGGCGGTGGTGTCGCCGCGGATGCCCTCGTCCTTGCTGAACAGCACCGGGTCGCCCTTGCGCTGCGGGATCTCGACCGGGGTGATCTCGGCCTCGAAGATGCCGTTCTTCTGGGCGGCGGCGGCGCGCTGGTGGGACAGGGCGGCGATCTCGTCCTGCTCCGGACGGGCGATGCCGAGGCGGGTGTTGTGCTTCTCCGTCGACTCGCCCATGGCGATGTTCTCGAAGGCGTCGGTCAGACCGTCGTGCGCCATGGCGTCGAGCATCTGCACCGCGCCGTACTTGTAGCCGTCGCGGGACTTGGGCAGCAGGTGCGGGGCGTTGGTCATCGACTCCTGGCCGCCGGCCACGACCACGTCGAATTCGCCGGCGCGAATCAGCTGGTCGGCGAGCGCGATGGCGTCGAGACCGGAGAGGCACACCTTGTTGATGGTGAGCGCCGGGACGTTCATCGGGATGCCGGCCTTGACGGCGGCCTGGCGGGCCGGGATCTGGCCGGCACCCGCCTGGAGCACCTGCCCCATGATCACGTACTGGACCTGGTCGCCGCCGATCCCCGCACGGTCGAGGGCGGCCTTGATCGCG
Source organism: Streptomyces flaveolus (assembly GCF_044765825.1). Taxonomy (NCBI): domain Bacteria; kingdom Bacillati; phylum Actinomycetota; class Actinomycetes; order Kitasatosporales; family Streptomycetaceae; genus Streptomyces; species Streptomyces flaveolus. Next base: position 43,856 of record NZ_JBIWKU010000003.1, read on the forward strand.
AAGCCGCCGAGGTCGGCCCCGGAGAAGGACTTCAGCGAGCCGAGCAGCCGCCCCATCGGGGTGCGGGCACCCGCGACGATGACGGAGGTCGTGCCGTTCGTTGCAGAAGACATGAGCTGCGATCCCCTTTTCCGGCCCGCACAGGCCGAGGAGTGAACGAGGGTTTACTCGAATGTACTGAGCGGTATCCCGCCCGTCACTGTGCTGTCGGTGTGATCGCCCGCACGTTGCGCAACCACCTCCGGAGCGCTGCACTGATTCCATGCTGACGCGAATCGACCACATCGGAATCGCCTGCCACGACCTCGACGCGACCGTCGAGTTCTACCGTGCCACCTATGGCTTCGAGGTGTTCCACACCGAGGTCAACGAGGAACAGGGCGTGCGCGAGGCCATGCTCAAGATCAACGATACGTCGGACGGCGGTGCCTCGTACCTCCAGCTGCTGGAGCCGACCCGGGAGGACTCCGCGGTCGGCAAGTGGCTGGCGAAGAACGGGGAGGGTGTCCACCACATCGCCTTCGGCACGGCGGACGTCGACGCGGACGCCGCGGACATCCGCCAGAAGGGCGTACGCGTGCTGTACGACGAGCCCCGGCGCGGTTCCATGGGGTCGCGGATCACCTTTCTGCACCCCAAGGACTGCCACGGCGTCCTGACAGAACTGGTCACTTCGGCGGCCGTTGAGTCACCTGAGCACTGACCCTCGTACATAAGGGCCGGTAGGGTTGGGTGCGGTCGCCGCTCAGTCCAGGGTGACCCGGTCCTGTCGTCGTCGGCGCCGGGACCGCCGGGGTCCGTGTTTCGGGGGGCGAGCGACGGGGCAGCAGCCCATGCTCCGCCGTTGATCTGACACCATTCCCCCGGGGGCCCCGTTCGGCGGACGGACGGAGCCCGTTCTAAGGGATTTGCGACCAGGGGACGGATGGGACCGCGCAGTGCGGGGCTACGAGAGCCAGGAGCGAGAGCCGGCGGCTGACGTCGACCACCTCTCTCGGTTCGAGGCCGAGATGAAGCGGCTGAAGACCGAGCGGGAAAAGGCGATCCAGCACGCCGAGGACCTCGGCTACCAGGTCGAGGTGCTGCGCGCCAAGCTGCACGAGGCGCGGCGCACCATCATGTCCCGGCCCGCCTTCGACGGCGGCGACATCGGGTACCAGGCCGAGCAGTTGCTGCGCAACGCGCAGGTGCAGGCGGACCAGCTGCGCGCGGACGCCGAGCGGGAGCTGAGCCAGGCCCGCGCGCAGACCCAGCGCATCCTCCAGGAGCACGCCGAGCAGGCCGCCCGGCTCCAGGCGGAGCTGCACCAGGAGGCGGTGACCCGGCGCCAGCAGCTCGACCAGGAGCTGGCCGAGCGCCGGCAGACCGTCGAGTCGCACGTCAACGAGAACGTGGCCTGGGCGGAGCAGCTGCGCGCCCGCACCGAGCAGCAGGCCCGCCGGCTGCTCGACGAGTCCCGTGCCGAGGCCGAGCAGGCCCTGGCCGCGGCCCGCGCGGAGGCCGAACGGCTGACCTCCGAGGCCCGCCAGCGGCTGCGCAACGACGCCGAGACGGCGCGCGCCGAGGCCGAGCAGCTCCTGCGCCGCGCCCGCGCGGACGCCGAACGGCTGCTGAACGCCGCCTCCACGCAGGCACAGGAGGCCACCGACCACGCCGAGCAGCTGCGCAGCTCCACGGCGAGCGAGTCGGAGTCCGCCCGCCGGCAGGCCCAGGAGCTGAGCCGGACCGCCGAGCAGCGCATGAGCGAGGCCGAGGAGGCGCTGCGCAAGGCGCAGGCCGAGGCCGAGAAGCTGGTCGCCGAGGCCAAGGAGTCCGCGGCCAAGACCCTCGCGAGCGCCGAGTCGGCCAACGAGCAGCGCACCCGTACGGCCAAGGAGCAGGTCGCCCGGCTGGTCAGCGAGGCCACCAAGGACGCCGAGACCACCAAGGCCGAGGCCGAGCAGCTGGTCGCGGACGCCCGCGCCGAGGCCGAGAAGATCGTCGCCGAGGCCGCCGAGAAGGCCCGTACGGTCACCGCCGAGGAGTCGGCCACCCAGCTGTCCAAGGCCGCCAAGACCGCCGAGGACGTCCTGAACAAGGCGTCCGAGGAGGCCAAGCGGACCACGAAGGCCGCCGTCGAGGAGGCCGAGCGGATCCGCCGTGAGGCCGAGGCGGAGGCCGACCGGCTGCGGGCCGAGGCACACGACATCGCCGAGGAGCTCAAGGGCGCGGCGAAGGACGACACCAAGGAGTACCGCGCCAAGACGGTCGAGCTCCAGGAGGAGGCGCGCCGGCTGCGCGGTGAGGCCGAGCAGCTGCGCGCCGACGCGGTCGCCGAGGGCGAGAAGATCCGCGCCGAGGCCCGCAAGGAGGCCGTGGCGCAGATCGAGGAGGCGGCCAAGACCGCCGAGGAGCTGCTCGCCAAGGCCAAGGCGGACGCCGACGAGCTGCGGCAGACGGCCACCGCGGACAGCGAGAAGGTCCGCACCGAGGCGATCGAGCGGGCGACGACCCTGCGCCGCCAGGCCGAGGAGACGCTGGAGCGCACCCGCGCCGAGGCCGAGCGGCACCGCGCGGAGGCCGCCGAGCGCGCCGAGGAGCTCCAGGCGGACGCCGAGCGGGCCGCCCGCGAGCTGCGCGAGGAGACCGAGCGTGCCGTCGAGGCCCGGCAGGCGGAGGCCGCCGAGGAGCTGACGCGGCTGCACGGCGAGGCGGAGGAGCGCCGGAGCGCCGCCGAGCAGGCGCTGACCGAGGCTCGTGAGGAGGGCGCGCGGATCCGCCGCGAGGCCGCCGAGGAGAGCGAGCGGCTGCGCACGGAGGCCGCGGAGCGGATCCGCGCGCTGCAGCAGCAGGCCGAGACGGAGGCCGAGCGGCTGCGCACCGAGGCCGCCGCCGACGCCTCCGCGTCCCGCGCGGAGGGCGAGGCCGTCGCCGTACGGCTGCGGTCGGAGGCCGCGAGCGAGGCGGAGCGGCTGAAGTCGGAGGCGCAGGAGAGCGCGGACCGGGTGCGGGCGGAGGCGCAGGCCGCCGCCGAGCGCATCGCCGCCGAGGCGTCCGAGACGCTGGCCGCCGCCCAGGAGGAGGCCGCCCGGCGCCGCCGCGAGGCCGAGGAGCTGCTGGGCGCCGCCCGCCAGGAGGCGGACCAGGAGCGCGAGCGGGCCCGCGAGCAGAGCGAGGAACTGCTGGCCTCGGCGCGCAACCGCGTGGAGGAGGCGCAGGCCGAGGCGACCCGGCTGGTCGAGGAGGCCGACCGGCGCGCGACCGAGATGGTGTCGGCCGCCGAGCAGCACGCGCAGCAGGTACGGGAGTCGGTCGCCGGGCTGCACGAGCAGGCCCAGGAGGAGATCACCGGGCTGCGCAGCGCCGCCGAGCACGCGGCGGAGCGCACCCGGCGCGAGGCCGAGGAGGAGGCGGACCGGGTCCGCGCCGACGCCTACGCGGAGCGGGAGCGGGCCAGCGAGGACGCCGGCCGGCTGCGCCGCGAGGCGCAGGAGGAGTCGGAGGCCGCCAAGGCGCTGGCCGAGCGGACGATGTCCGACGCGATCACGGAGGCCGACCGGATCCGCGCGGACGTGTCCGAGCACGCCCAGCGGGTGCGCACGGAGGCGTCGGACACGATCGCCGAGGCGGAGCAGAGCGCGGCACGCACCCGGGCGGACGCCCGCGAGGACGCCAACCGCATCCGTTCCGACGCGGCGACGCAGGCGGACACCCTGATCACGCAGGCGCGGTCCGAGGCCGAGCGGCTCACCACGGAGACGGCCGCCGAGACCGACCGGATCCGCACGGAGACGGTCGCGGAGGCGGAACGGGTCCGCGCGGAGGCGGCGACCGAGGCGGAGCGGCTGCGCTCGGAGGCGGCCGGCGAGGCGGAGCGGCTGCGCACGGAGTCGGTCGCCGAGGCCGACCGGGTCCGGGCCGAGGCGAGCGCCCAGGCGGAACGTCTGCTGTCGGAGGCCGGGGGGGAGGCGGAGCGGCTGCGGGCCGAGGCCGCCGAGGCGGTCGGTTCCGCGCAGCAGCACGCCGAGCGGATCCGCACCGAGGCGGAGCGGCTCAAGACCGAGGCGGCGGCGGAGGCCGAACGGGTGACGACGGCCGCCCGCGAGGAGGCCGAGCGCACCCTGGACGAGGCCCGCAAGGACGCCAACAAGCGGCGTTCGGAGGCGGCCGAGCAGGTCGACACGCTCATCACGGAGACCACGGCCGAGGCCGACAAGCTGCTCACCGAGGCCCAGCAGCAGGCCCAGAAGACCACCGCGGACGCCGAGTCGCAGGCCGACACGATGGTCGGCGCGGCCCGTGCGGAGGCCGACCGGATCGTCGCCGAGGCGACGGTCGAGGGCAACACCCGGGTGGAGAAGGCCCGTACGGACGCGGACGAACTGCTCGTCGGCGCCCGGCGGGACGCGACGGCCATAAGGGAGCGGGCGGAGGAGCTGCGCGAGCGCCTCACCTCCGAGATCGAGGAGCTGCACGAGCGGGCCCGCCGCGAGGCCGCCGAGACGATGAAGTCGGCCGGCGACCGCTGCGACGCGCTCATCAAGGCCGCCGAGGAGCAGCTCGCCAAGGCGGAGGCGAAGGCCAAGGAGCTGGTGTCGGAGGCCAACTCCGAGGCCGGCAAGGTGCGCATCGCCGCCGTCAAGAAGGCCGAGGGGCTGCTGAAGGAGGCCGAGCAGAAGAAGGCCTCGCTGGTCCGGGAGGCCGAGGAGCTCAAGGCCGAGGCGGTCCGGGAGGCCCGGCGCACGGTCGAGGAGGGCAAGCGCGAGCTGGAGATCCTGGTGCGGCGCCGCGAGGACATCAACGCGGAGATCTCGCGGGTGCAGGACGTGCTGGAGGCGCTGGAGTCCTTCGAGGCCCCGGCGGGCGGCAAGGACAACGGGGTGAAGGCCGGTGCGACGGTCGGCGCCCCCCGTTCGGGTGGCAAGTCGTCAGACGGCTAGCGTGCGGGGTGGTTTCGGTGTCTCCTGGAAGGCTCTGACTCACCCTCCGTCTTGACCTTTGACCTGAACTCTGGCAAGCAATCCGTGGGTTAGCCACTCAAAAGAGGTGTCATTCTCCAGATCAAACACGCATCCGCTCGATGACACACCGCATTGGCGCCTAGGATTCCCTCTATCACCTCACCCGGTCTCTTTCGACAGGAACCCCATGAGCGACACTTCCCCCTACGGCTTCGAGCACGTGCGGCGTGGGTACGACCGCGCTCAGGTGGACGAATACATCTCCAAGATCATCTCTGATCGCGACAGCGCTTTCTCCCGCATCACCGCTCTGGAAAAGCGCATCGAGGAGCTCCACCTCGAGACTCAGAACGCCCAGGCCCAGGTCAACGACGCCGAGCCGTCGTACGCCGGACTCGGTGCGCGGGTCGAGAAGATCCTGCGCCTCGCCGAGGAGGAGGCGAAGGACCTGCGGGAGGAGGCCCGGCGCGCGGCCGAGCAGCACCGCGAGCTCGCCGAGTCGGCGGCCCAGCAGGTGCGCAACGACGCCGAGTCGTACGCCGCGGAGCGCAAGGCCAAGGCCGAGGACGAGGGCGTCCGGATCGTCGAGAAGGCCAAGAGCGACGCGTCGCAGCTGCGTTCCGAGGCGCAGAAGGACGCGCAGTCCAAGCGCGAGGAGGCGGACGCCCTCTTCGAGGAGACCCGCGCCAAGGCCGCGCAGGCCGCTGCCGACTTCGAGACGAACCTGGCCAAGCGCCGCGAGCAGTCCGAGCGCGACCTGGCCTCCCGTCAGGCCAAGGCCGAGAAGCGCCTCGCGGAGATCGAGCACCGCGCGGAGCAGCTGCGCCTGGAGGCCGAGAAGCTGCGCACGGACGCCGAGCGCCGCGCCCGCCAGACCGTCGAGACGGCGCAGCGTCAGGCCGAGGACATCGTGGCCGACGCCAACGCCAAGGCCGACCGCATCCGTTCCGAGTCGGAGCGCGAGCTCGCCGCCCTCACCAACCGCCGCGACTCCATCAACGCGCAGCTGACCAACGTGCGCGAGATGCTGGCGACCCTCACGGGCGCCGCGGTGGCCGCCGCCGGTACGCCGGCCGAGGACGAGCCGGTCTCCCGCGGGGTGCCGGCCCAGCAGTCCCGCTGACGCCGGGGCGCGGTCCGGCGAACAAGAGCAGAACACGGGCGAAGCCCTCTGTCACTGGGGTGGCAGAGGGCTTCGTCCCGTTCTAGCGTGGGCCGCATGATCGAGCTCGAGGGGCTGACCAAGCGGTACGGCGAGAAGGTGGCGGTCAACAACCTCACGTTCACCGTCAGACCCGGCATCATCACCGGCTTCCTCGGGCCGAACGGCGCGGGCAAGTCGACCACCATGCGGATGGTGCTGGGCCTGGACCGGCCCACCGCCGGAGACGTCCGCATCGACGGCCGCCGCTACGACCAGTTGAAGGACCCGCTCACCTACATCGGTGCCCTGCTGGACGCCAAGGCGATGCACGGCGGACGCAGCGCCTACAACCATCTGCTGTGCCTGGCGCAGGCCAACGGGATCCCGCCCCGGCGGGTGCACGAGGTGCTGGACACCGTCGGTCTGACGGCGGTCGCGAAGAAGAAGGCCAAGGGTTTCTCGCTCGGCATGGGCCAGCGGCTCGGCATCGCCGGCGCGCTGCTCGGCGACCCCCGGATCCTGATGTTCGACGAGCCGGTCAACGGCCTGGACCCCGAGGGCATCCACTGGATCCGCAATCTGATGAAGACGCTGGCCGCCCAGGGCCGTACGGTCTTCGTCTCCTCCCACCTGATGAGCGAGATGGCGCTGACCGCCGACCATCTGGTCGTCATCGGCCAGGGCAGGCTGCTGGCGGACACCTCGATGGCCGAGTTCATCGAGGAGAACTCGCGCAGCTACGTCCGGATCCGCACCCCGCAGCGGGAGCGGCTGCTCGACGTGCTGCACGGGGCCGGGATCACGGTCGTCGAGAGCGGCGCCGAGGTGCTGGAGGTCGACGGCGACAAGTCGGAGGCGATCGGCGAGCTGGCGGCGCGGAACCAGATCGTGCTGCACGAGCTGAGCCCGCAGCGGGCCTCGCTGGAGGACGCGTTCATGCAGCTGACGGCGGAGTCGGTGGAGTACCACGCGCACGACGGGCCCCCGCTCGCGGTGGCGCCCCCAGCGGGGGCGGAGCTGGGCGGACAGCGGGGCGGACAGCAGCCGGCACAGCAGTGGGGCAGCGACTGGAGGCAGCGATGAGCACGGCCGCGACACAGGTCGTCCGGTCCGAGTGGACCAAGATCCGGTCGGTGGCGTCCACGGTGTGGACGCTGTCCCTGGCCGTGGTCGTCACCGTCGCCCTCGGCATGCTGATCTCGGCCCTGTCGAAGAACGAGTTCGGCGACATGAGCGAGCGGAACCGGCTCTCCTTCGACCCGACCTTCATCAGCTTCGCCGGGATGAGTCTCGGTCAGCTCGCGATGATCGTCTTCGGGGTGCTGGTGGTGGCGAACGAGTACAGCTCCGGCATGATCCGCACCTCGCTGGCGGCCTTGCCGCAGCGCGGCACCTTCCTGTTCAGCAAGATCGCCGTGGCCACCGGGCTCGCCTTCGTCGTCGCCATGATCACCAGCTTCGTCGCCTTCTTCCTCGGGCAGGCGATGCTCGGCGACCTCAAGGCGTCGATCGGCGATCCGGGCGTGCTGCGGGCGGTCATCGGCGGCGGCCTCTACATGACCCTCATCGCGATGTTCTCGATGGGTGTCGCCGCGATGCTGCGCTCACCGATGCTGTCGCTCGGCATCCTGATGCCGTTCTTCTTCCTGATCTCCAACATCCTGGGCAACGTCGACGTGACCAAGAAGGTCGGTCAGTTCCTGCCCGACCAGGCCGGCAGCAAGATCATGCAGGTGGTGACACCGCTCGACGACGACACCCCGTACGGCCCGTGGGGCGGCCTCGGGATCATGGCGTTGTGGGTGGTGGCGGCGCTCGTCGGCGGCTACCTCGTGCTGAAGCGGCGGGACGCCTAGGGGTCGGCCGGTTTTTTTACCCGGACTTGAGGGGAACCGTCAGCGCCTCGATATCCTCCTAACCCTTACGGGGGCGTGTGCCCCGCTGTCCTGAACCTTTCGATGGGTGCGGAGCATGATCGAGGCAGTCGGCCTGACCAAGCGCTACGGCGACAAGACCGCTGTGTACAACCTGTCCTTCCAGGTGCGGCCCGGTGCCGTCACCGGCTTCCTCGGACCCAACGGCTCCGGCAAGTCGACGACGATGCGCATGATCCTCGGCCTGGACAACCCGACCGCGGGACACGTGACGATCGGCGGCCACCCGTACCGCAGGCTCCCCAACGCCCCCCGCCAGGTCGGCGCCCTGCTCGATGCCAAGGCCGTGCACGGCGGCCGGTCCGCCCGCAACCACCTGCTGAGCCTGGCCCAGCTGTCGGGCATCCCCGCCCGGCGCGTGGACGAGGTGCTCGGCGTGGTCGGCCTCCAGGACGTGGCCAAGCGGCGCTCCAAGGGCTTCTCCCTCGGCATGGGCCAGCGGCTCGGCATCGCCGCCGCGCTGCTCGGCGACCCCCAGGTGCTGCTCTTCGACGAGCCGGTCAACGGCCTGGACCCCGAGGGCATCCTCTGGGTGCGGAACCTGATGAAGGCGCTCGCGGCCGAGGGCCGTACGGTCTTCGTCTCCTCGCACCTGATGAGCGAGATGGCGCTGACCGCCGACCACCTGATCGTCATCGGGCGCGGCCAGCTGCTCGCCGACATGAGCGTGACGGCCTTCATCTCGGCGAACTCCGCCGACTTCGCGCGGGTGCGCACGCCGGACACCGAGCCGCAGCTGCGCGAGAAGCTGACGTCCGCGCTGACCGAGGCGGGCGGGCACGTGCTGCCCGAGCAGGACGGGGCGCTGCGGGTGACCGGCCTGGCGCTGCCCCGGATCAGCGACATCGCGCACGAGTCCGACGTACGGCTGTGGGAGCTGTCGCCGCACCAGGCCTCGCTGGAGGAGGCGTACATGCGGATGACGCAGGGCGCCGTCGACTACCGGTCGACCATCGACCAGAAGGCCGGGCTCCAGCAGCCGCTGCCGCCCGGCGCGCAGCCGGCGATGCCGGTGCCCGGGCAGGGCCAGCCCGGCTGGTACGCCCCGCCGCCGCCCCACCCGGGCGGTCAGCCCGCCCCGCCGCAGGGCCCGCCCGGCCAGGCCCCCGCGGGCCCGTACGGCGGCCCGGCCGCATCCGGTGCGCCCGCGGCCGGCGCGCCGTCGGACAACCCGTACGCGCAGCCGTCCCCGGCGGCCCCGGCGGCTCCCCCGGCCGCCCCCTCGCCCGCGCCCGCCGCCCCGGCTCCCGCCACCGCCCCCGCGCCCGTCACCGACCCGACCCAGTCCGAGGACGCCCGATGAGCACGCCCCAGCCCCCGATGCCGCAGGCCGCACCCGAGTGGCGGTCGGCGCCCGGTTCGCCGTACCCCACCTACACCTCGCCGATCCCGGTGGTGCGCACGCATCTCGGGCACGCGCTGGCCTCCGAGTGGACCAAGATCAGGTCGGTGCGCTCGACGATGTGGACGCTGGGCGTGTTCGTCCTGCTGGTCCTCGGCATCGGCACGCTGACCGGAGTGGTGGTGGCGAACTCCACCACGGACGCGTCCGGCGAGAGCGCGCTGAGCCTCGGCTTCTTCGGTCTGCTGCTCGGCAGCATGTGCATCATCACGCTCGGCGTGCTGACCACCGCCTCGGAGTACGGCACCGGCATGGTCCGCACGACGATGACCGCCTGCCCGAGCCGCGGCCGGGTGCTCGCCGCGAAGGCGATCGTCTTCTTCCTGGTCGCGTTCGTGGTGACGCTGGTGTCCGCGACGCTCGTCGCCCTGCTGCACGTGGCCCTGCTGGAGGACCACGGCGCGGTGTCGCCCTCCGGCGAGGAGTGGCTGAAGGGCACCGTGGGCGTCTCGTTCTACATCGCGCTGCTCGGACTGCTCTCGCTCGCCGTCGGCTCCGTCATCCGGCACTCGGCGGGGGCCATCACCCTCATGATCGGGGCCGTGCTCGCGCCGCTGGTGATCGCGCTGTTCATGTTCTCGCGGTCCCTGGAGGACGTGCGCACCGCCCTGTTCGAGTACTCGATCCCGAACCAGATGAGCATCTTCTACACCAACTCGCTCACGGAGTCCGGCCCGTCCGGCTGGGACCCGCTGTGGATCATGCTCGTGGTGACGGCCGCCGTGTTCGCCGGTGCCTTCGCCCTGCTCCAGAAGCGGGACGTCTGAGCGGGCTCAGAACCTCGGCGCGTTACGGGACCGCTGCACCCGCGTGGTGCGGCGGTCCTTCGCGTTCCAGCAGGACTTGTGCCAGTGCCGGCGGTCGTCGACGCCCGAGTGCGCCGGCCAGGCCACCACGTGCGGGACGCCGTCCGGAATCAACTGGTCGCAGCCCGGGCAGCGGTACGCCTTCCCCTGCGCGCTCGCGCCCGCCACGTGCCGTACGCTCCAGTCCTCGCCCTGCCAGCTCTCCGACGACTGCCAGCCGCCGTAGCGGCCGGAGCCGTCGTCCTCGGCGCTCCGGCCGGACATGCCGGCTCCCTTGGGTCGGTTGCGACGCGGGGACACAGGACACCTCACGGAGCTATACAGGAAGTACGGGCCGCGTCCAGCCTACGCGGCACGGACGGGGCGCCCTCGGACCTCCCGTGACGGCCGATTCTGCAGACAATCCGCATATCCCCCCACCCGGCCGTGTCCTCGGCACGTGTCGGACGGTTATGCCGTGTGGGGGAGCTCCGTGTCGGAGCCGAGGAAGCAGGAAGAGCAATGCGCGTTGGAAGTTTCGTGTTGGGCGCCCAGTTCCCGGGCCAGGGCCAGGGAGAAGCGCTGCACCGCGCGGTCCGCTCGGCCGAGGTCGCCGAGGAGTCGGGGCTCGACACGGTCTGGCTGGCCGAGCACCACTTCGTGCCGTACGGCACGTGTCCGTCGGCCGTGACGCTGGCCGCGCTGCTGCTGGGCCGCACCCGCCGCATCCGGGTCGGCACGGCGGTCAGCGTGCTGCCCACCGTCCATCCCGTGGCGCTCGGCGAGCAGGCCGCGCTGCTGCACGTCACGAGCGGCGGCCGGTTCTCGCTGGGCGTGGGCCGCGGCGGCCCGTGGGTCGACCTGGAGGTGTTCGGCGCGGGCCTGGAGGCGTACGAGACGGGGTTCCCGGAGTCACTCGATCTGCTGGTGCGCTGGCTGCGCGAACCGGCCGTCGGCGCCCACGGGGACCGCTTCCGGTTTCGTGAGGTACCCGTCGTCCCGCGGCCCTCGGAGGCCCTGTCCGAGGCTCCGGGGCCGGAGGTCGTGGTGGCCTGCACCTCCCCGGCGAGCGTGCGCACGGCGGCCGAGCGGGGACTGCCGATGCTGCTCGGGATGCACGTCGGGGACGAGGAGAAGGCCGAGATGGTCGCCCTGTGGCGGCGGCACGCCCGCGCCGCCGGCCGCCCGGACGCGGAGATCCACGGCGCGGCCCATGTCTCGGCCGGCGTCTGCCAGATCGCGGACCGGCGCGCCGACGCGGCGGAGACGCTGCTCAAGGCGATGCCGGGCTGGCTGCGGCAGGGGCTGGGCGCCCATGTCACGGTGGACGGCCGCGCCCGGCAGATGCGCGACCCGCTGGCGTACACGGAACTGCTCTGCGGACTGCACCCGGTGGGCACGCCCCGGCTGTGCGCGGACCGGCTCGCGGCGACCAGCGAGCGGACCGGCATCTCCCGTTTCGCGCTGCTCGTCGAGGGCTCCGGCGACCTCGCGGCCACCGAGGAGAACGTGCGGCGGCTCGGGACCGAGGTACTCCCCCAGCTCCGCTGAGCGGGCCGGGGACGGACGGACGCCCGGGACCCGCGAAGGGCCGGGCGGGAAGCTTGCCGCTCCGGTACGAACTGCACCTCCCGCGTACGGAGCGGCAAGCGGACGACCATGGCGTCAGCAGTCGCGGAATTCCGGCGACTGGTTCAGCACCTGACTGCGCACCGAGGTGAAACGGGTCAGCGTCTCGTCGACGGAGGAGTCCAACGGGAACACCGCCACCCGGTGGCAGTTCTGGAAGGCCAGCCGCACCCCGAAGTGCCGCTGCAGCGCACCGCGTATGGCGTCGCTCGCGAGCGCACGCAGCAGCTGGCCACGCGCCTGCTCGTCCGGCGGGGGCGTCTGGTTGTCGGCGAACGCTCCGCCGTCGACCTTCAGCTGTGCCACCAGGGAGCTGATCATCTCCCATGCGTAGGGCAGGGAGATCCGGACGCAGTCGACGAATTCTGCTTCGTCGACCTCGCCTCGCTCGGCCTTTTCGAGTAGGGCCGGTGAGACGTCGAGCGACATGGGTACTCCTCTCGCACCCCCGACCAGCAGGGGTTGCCGGACAGTGAAGGGAGCGCGTGATGTCGGACACGCTGAGTACACACCTCGCGACCTCCCGTTCAATACCGTAAGCAACCGATCGTGACCGCACCAGGAGAATGCCCAGATGGGCATCATCCGGTACGCACACAATCGGCCAGTGCGCAACACGGGTCCAATGGGAGAAGTGGGGCGTTCCGTCGGGCGCCGGGGGCGGAGGCGAATCGCGTCGGGACGGACGCGTCGAGTAGCGTTGCCGACCATGCGTCTCGTCATTGCCCGCTGCTCCGTCGACTACGCCGGACGGCTCACCGCCCACCTCCCCTCGGCCCCCCGGCTGATTCTGGTCAAGGCGGACGGCAGCGTCTCGATCCATGCCGACGACCGGGCCTACAAGCCCCTGAACTGGATGTCGCCTCCCTGCACCCTCAAGGAGGGCGCCGGTGACGAGGCGGGTGTCTGGACCGTCGTCAACAAGGCGGGCGAGAAGCTCATCATCACGATGGAGGAGATCCTCCACGACTCCTCGCACGAACTGGGCGTGGACCCCGGCCTGATCAAGGACGGCGTGGAAGCGCACCTCCAGGAGCTGCTCGCCGACCGCATCGAGACCCTCGGCGAGGGCTACACCCTGATCCGCCGCGAGTACCCGACGGCCATCGGACCCGTCGACATCCTGTGCCGGGACGCCGACGGGAAGACCGTCGCCGTCGAGATCAAGCGGCGCGGCGAGATCGACGGCGTGGAGCAGCTCACCCGGTACCTGGAGCTGCTGAACCGCGATCCCCATCTCGCCCCCGTGCGCGGCGTCTTCGCCGCCCAGGAGATCAAGCCGCAGGCCCGGGTGCTGGCCACCGACCGCGGCATCGGCTGCCAGGTGCTGGACTACAACGCGCTGCGCGGCATCGAGGACGACAAGCTGCGGCTGTTCTGAGCGGTGCGGGCGCCGAGCCCGCGTGCGGGAGGGGCCGGGTCCGTGGTGCGGACCCGGCCCCTCTCGTGTCGCCGTCTCAGATGATCTGCCCGCTCGCCGGAGCGGATCCCGTGCCGCCGGTCGCGGTGCCGCTCTGCGTGGCGGTCGCGGGGCTGCTGACGGGAGCGCTCGCGGTGGTAGGGGTGGTGCCGGGGCCGGTCGCGCTGTTGGAGGTCTCCGGGGTCGACGGCGGGGGCGGCTCCGACGTCGGCGACTCGGAGGGCGGCTCGGACGTGGGCGTCTCCGACGGCGGGTCGGTGGGCGGCTTGGACGACGTCGGCGGCTTCGGCGACGTGGGCGGCTTGGGCGACGTCGGCGGCTGCGTCTTCGTCGGCCCGCCCGAGCCGCTCGGGCCGCTCGGTTCGCCGGAGCCGCTCGGGCTTCCGGGCCCGCTGCTGCCGCCGGCGCTGCCCGACGGCCGGGCCGTCCGGCTCGGCGTCGGGTCGTCGGAGGTGCCGAGGGTGCCGTCCGGGCCGGGGTCGGTCGGCCGGGCGGTCGCCTCGCCGGTGTCCGCGGAGCCGTCGCCGTCGTCCGTCGGCCGGTCGGCGCCCAGGCTGCCGTCGTCGACGCCCTGGCTGGCCGACGGGTTGACGCCGACCTGGTCGGAGGGCGTGCCCGCGTCGTTCTCGGAGGTGGCGCCCAGCGTCACCACCGTGCCGAGCACGGCGACGAGCAGCGCGCCCGCGCCGGCGGCCACCAGATTGCGCCGGGCGAGGCCCTTGATGCCGCCTCCGGCCTTGCGCGAGGGCCCGGGGGACGAGTCCCGGCGGACGACGAGCGTCGGGGACTGCGGAGACGGCTGGAGCGGCGGGAAGGGCGCGGGCACACCGGCCGGCGGCGACGCCGACTCCTCGTGCCGGGCGTCGGGCACCTCCTCGCCCGCGGTCGGGCCGAGGGCGGCGCCGAGTCCCCCGCCGACGGCCCCGAGTCCGGCCGCCGCGGCCCCGGGCGCGCCCGTGCCCAGGCCGGGTGTGTCCCCGGAGCGGTCCGCCACCAGGGCGAGGGCACGGCGGCCCGCGACGGCGCCGCGCTTGTCGGAGAGCGCGCCGCGCAGCCCGATGGACGCCTCCAGCTCGGCGCGGGCCCGGTCGAGCTGCCCCTCGCACAGCGCGAGGACGCCGAGTTCGTGGTGGAAGTAGGCCTGTTCGGCGACGTCACCGGCGAGCCGGGAGGCCTCGGCGCCGGAGCGCAGCGCCCGTTCCCAGGCGCTCCAGTGCAGCCCGGCGGCGAACGCGGGGGCCGCGGTGCGGGCCAGCTGGACGGCGGGGCTCTCCTCGTCGTCCGCGGGCGGGGTCGTCGCCGGCACCAGCACGGCGAGGGCGGCCAGCACGGCGTCGGCCTCGGCGCAGACGCGCTCGGGGGTGACCGAGGGGTGACCGGCCCACCAGGCGTAGTGCCGGGCGGTGGCCGGAGCCTTCTCCCGTGCGTCGTCGGCGTATCCGGCGCTCTCCAGCTGGGTGAGCACCCCGGCGGCGAGCCGGTAGCGGGAGCCGACCGGCGAGACCAGTCCGCAGTCCGCCAGCTCGCCGAGGGCGGCGTCCGCGTGGGTGTCGCCGACCAGCGCGGGCAGGTGCGCCTGGTGCGGCACCTCGCCGCCGAGGGCGACGGCGAGTTCGAGGGTGGCGCGGGCGGAGGCGCTCAGCCGGGCGGCGAGCAGCGGCGCGGGCGCGGCGGCCTCGCCGACGGACGGCAGCGGTACCTCGTCGCTCTCGGCGGCGTCGTAGGGCGCCCCGTCGGCCGGGCGGGCGTCGGTGAAGACGCCGAACTCGTCGACGGCGTCGGCGCCGGCCCGCAGCCGGTCGCGCCGGCGCAGCAACGCAGCGGCCTGCACGAAGCGCAGCGGCAGGCCCTCGGACTCGAACCAGAGGTCGCCTGCCCAGTTGGCCTCCTCGTCGGTGAGGGGCCGTCCGGTGGCACGCTCCAGCAGCTCCACGCCGTCCGAGCGGTCCAGGCCGGCGAGGAAGACCTCCTCGACGGCGGAACCGGCGGAGGGGGCGGGCACGTCCGGCGTCGCGGCGATGAGGAAGGCGCACTCGGGGGTGGCGTCCAGCAGTTCGTCGAGGGCGGTGCCGCCGAACTCCGCGTCGTCCAGGAGGACGACCGCGCCGACCTCGCGGACGAGACCGAGCAGTTCCTCCCGTTCCGGCCGGTGCAGGGGTGCGCGGTACACGGCGTGGAAGAGGTCGTACAGCAGGTCGTCGGCCGTGCGGCGGAAGCCGCTGAGGCGGACCACGCCGTCGGGCGCGAGGTCGGCGCAGTCCTCGGCGACGACGTCGAGGAGGCTGGTGCGGCCGGAGCCGGCGGGGCCGGTCAGGCGCACCGACCGGCCGCGGGCCAGCAGCCGGGCCAGGCGTTCGCGTTCGTCCTGGCGGGCCGGCAGCCCGAGTGCGGGCCGCGCCGGTCCCGGGGGGACGGGCGGCCGTGCGGCGCGGTCCAGTTCGGCCCGTTCGGCCGCGGTGAGCTTCTCCGGCCGGGCGGGCCGCTCGGCCGGCGGGCAGACCTCGATCTCGCTGCCGTCGACGGGGTTGACGGTGAGCAGGAAGTCGCCGGAGACGAGCTGCACGGTGCGGGCGAGCGCGGGCGTGTGCTGTCCGAAGTCGGGCGTGAGCGAGTCCCTGGGCGGGCGCGGGCGCGGCGTGCTGCCGTCGTGGCCGTGCTCCTCGGGTCCCCGGTCGTTCGGGTCCATAGGTCCAAGCCCCCCAAAAGCGTCGTGTGCCGGGTCCCCGGTCGGGACCACCCCTCCCGGCCTTGCCGCACACCGCGCTGTCGCTTCTGGTCCGGGCCCGCCAGTGGGTTGCGATGCGGCGGGCAGCCAGACCCTAAACCTTCGCTCAGTATGTCCGACAGTCCGGGGTGCCGGCCCGTCCGAGACGTCACAGTCTCGTGAGGATTGCGCGCGTCGGGCGTTTCGCCGGACCGTGTCCCGCAGGTCCGCGCGGCCGCCGGGGCGCACCGGCTCCCGGGGCGTCACACCCTGGGCAGGGTCTCCACGCCGATACCGCCCTCGATGGCCAGGATCCTGTGCAGCCGGGTGGCCACCAGCAGGCGCTGCATCTGCGGCGGTACGCCGCGCAGCACCAGGCGCCGGCCGCAGCGGCCGGCCCGCCGGTGGGCCCCCATGATCACCCCGAGTCCGGTGGCGTCCCAGGAGTCCAGCTCTGACAGGTCCAGGACCAGGTCGCCGACGCCGTCGTCGACGGCCGAGTGCAGGACCGTACGGGCGTCCGCCGCGCTGCGGACGTCGAGGCGGCCCCCGACGACCAGCTCGACGTGGTCGCCCCTGATGTGCATATGCGCTCCCCGGCGTGCGTCTCGTCTCGGCGATGTGTCCCACGGGGCGATCTTTCGTCCCACGAGGTGGTCTCTCGGCGATATCAGGTCGTGCAACCTCTGACTGACCGGAACGGTCGGAGGTTGCCGCCTGTAAGCGAACCGATACCGAATTCACCCCGGCGTGTGATGTTGCCCGGGCCGGGGATGGACTCGGTGCGGACTCAGTGCTTGTAGAAGCCCTGCCCGCTCTTGCGTCCGATGTCACCGGCGTCCACCATCCGGCGCATCAGCTCCGGCGGGGCGAACTTCTCGTCCTGGGACTCGGTGTAGATGTTGCTCGTGGCGTGCAGCAGGATGTCCACGCCCGTCAGGTCGGCGGTGGCCAGCGGCCCCATGGCGTGGCCGAAGCCCAGCTTGCAGGCGAGGTCGATGTCCTCGGCGGTGGCGACGCCCGACTCGTACAGCTTCGCGGCCTCGACGACGAGGGCGGAGATGAGGCGGGTGGTCACGAAGCCGGCGACGTCGCGGTTGACGACGATGCAGGTCTTGCCGGTGGACTCGGCGAACTCCCGGGCGGTGGCGAGCGTTTCGTCGCTGGTCTTGTAGCCGCGCACCAGTTCGCACAGCTGCATCATCGGGACCGGCGAGAAGAAGTGGGCGCCGACGACCCGCTCGGGGCGCTCGGTCACGGCCGCGATCTTGGTGATCGGGATGGCGGAGGTGTTGGACGCGAGGATCGCCTCGTCCTTCACCAGCTTGTCGAGGGCGCGGAAGATCTCGTGCTTGACTTCCAGCTTCTCGAAGACGGCCTCGACGACGACGTCCGCGTCGGCGGCGGCGTCCAGGTCGGTGGTCGCGGTGATGCGGGCGAGGGCTGCCTCGGCGTCGTCCGCGGCGAGCTTGCCCTTGGCGACGAACTTGTCGTACGAGGCCTTGATGCCGTCGGTCCCCCGCCGGAGCGCCTCGTCGGTCACGTCGCGCAGGACGACGTCCCAGCCGGCCTGCGCGGAGACCTGGGCGATGCCGGACCCCATGAGTCCGGCTCCGATGACGGCGAGCTTCCGTGCCACTGTGCGACTCCCCTGATACAGGCCGTTTGTGTCCTCTCGGCCGGAGATTAGCGGGCGTGAGCCGCTGTGTGACCGGTTAGTAACGCGCGTCACGTCTCAAATGACGGACGTCACACCGGGGGGTGCCATTCGGGTGTCAGTCCGCGCCTCGGACGGCGTAGTTGAGCACTCTGTCGCTCAACAGCTCCTCCATCTCGTCCAGCAGCACGAGGACGTCGCGGGACACCGCGGCCGGTCTCCCGCCGGCCGTCATCCGGCGGCCGATGGCCGTCATCACCGTGCCGTGCAGCCAGCTGATCTGACCCGACATCAGCGCGGGGACCGGGTCGTCGTCCAGGGCCCCGGTCTCCTCGCGCAGGGTGCGTTCCAGGTTCTCCTGCACCTCCTGGGCGATCGCCCAGAGCCGGGAGCGCAGCGAGGGCGAGGCGTCGATGACCCCCATGAAGCGCGCGTACCCGTCCATGAGGCCGACCCGCGGCGAGACCGACTCGACCTCCTCGCGCAGCTCCCGCAGCACGGCCCGTGCCGCCGACTCCCCGTCGTGCCGCCCGCGCACCCAGCGGGAGAGCCGGTCGACCACGCCCTTGGAGCGGTCGAGGAAGAGGTCCTCCTTGGCCGGGAAGTAGTTGTAGACGGTGTTGACGGAGACGTCCGCCGCCGCCGCGACCTCCGCCACGGTCACGGCCTCGAAGCCGCGCTCCAGGAACAGACTCGTGGCGACATCCGAGATGTACTGCCTGGTCTGCCGCTTCTTCCGTTCCCTGAGTCCCTCGGCCATGCCCGCATCCTAACTTCGCTGGAGCCGCCCAAAACTTGGAGTCATTGCAAAATTTGGGTGACTCTGTTTTTCTGGGCGCATGGCAATCATCAGTACGGCCGGGCTGGCCCGTACCTTCACGACGAGACAGGGCCCGGTCGAGGCCGTGCGCGGCATCGACCTGACCGTCCGCGAGGGCGAGATCCTCGGCTTCCTGGGCCCCAACGGCGCCGGCAAGACAACGACCCTCCGGATGCTCACGACCCTGCTCGCCCCCACCGGCGGCGCGGCCACCGTCGCGGGCCACGACCTGGTGTCCGACCCGGCCGGAGTGCGCCGGGCGTGCGGGTACGTGGCCCAGTCGGGCGGCGTGGACCCGCAGATCACCGTGCGGGAGGAGCTGGTCACCCAGGGCCGCCTGTACCGCCTGTCGAGGGCGCGGGCGGCCGAGCGCGCCGAGGAGCTGGCCCGCGACCTGGACCTGGCGGGGCTGCTCGACCGCAAGTGCGGCGCGCTGTCCGGGGGTCAGCGGCGCCGGCTGGACATCGCGATGGCGCTCACCCACGGTCCCCGGGTGCTCTTCCTGGACGAGCCGACCACCGGTCTGGATCCGGGCAGCCGCGCCGGCCTGTGGGACCTGGTGCGCCGGCTGCGCGACGAGCACGGCACCACGGTCTTCCTGACCACGCACTACCTCGACGAGGCCGACGCGCTCTCCGACCGGCTGGTCGTAGTCGACCGGGGCGTGGTGGCCGCCGAGGGCACCCCCGCGGCCCTGAAGCTGCGCCACGGCGGCTCGCTCGACGCCTCGCTCCAGGACACCTTCCTCGCCATCACCGGCCGCGGCGCCTCACCCGCGGACGCCGCCCCCGTTGCCGTTTAGCACTCCGACGACCCGAGGACCTCCGATGCTGTTCCACGACACCGGCCTCGTCTACGGCCGCTATCTGCGCCAGTCGCTGCGCTCCCGCTTCGCGCTGCTGTTCGGCGTCCTGATGCCGCTGCTGTACCTGCTCTTCTTCGGCCCGCTGCTGACCGACCTGCCGCTGGGCGGGCGGGGCAGTTCCTGGCAGATGCTCGTGCCCGGCCTGCTGCTGCAACTCGGACTGTTCGGCGCCTCCTTCGCGGGCTTCTCGGTCATCATCGAGAACAGCCTGGGTGTGGTCGAGCGGATGCGCGTCACCCCCGTCAGCCGCCTGGCGCTGCTGCTGGGCCGGGTGCTGCGGGACGCCACGGTGTTCGCGTTCCAGGCGGTGCTGCTGGTCCTGGCGGCGGTGGCGATGGGCCTGCGCGCACCCCTGCCCGGCGTCCTGATCGGGTTCGCGTTCGTCGCTCTGCTCACCGTCTCGCTGGCCTCGCTGTCGTACGCGCTGGCGATGAAGGTCCGTACGCCGCAGGAGTTCGGGCCCACCGTCAACGCGCTCACGATGCCCTCGATGCTGCTGTCCGGCCTGATGCTGCCGATGACGCTGGGGCCGGCGTGGCTGGACGTGCTGTCGCACCTGATGCCGTTCCGCTATCTGGTGGACGCGGTACGGGACGCCTACGTCGGCAGCTACGCGACGGCGCACATGCTGTACGGCGTCCTCGTCGCCGTCGCCCTCACCGCGCTGACCGTGACGGTGGGCACACGCGTCTTCCGGACCGCCGGAGCCTAACTACGCTGGCCTCATGGTCAACCTGACGCGCATCTACACCCGGACCGGAGACCAGGGCACCACCGCCCTCGGTGACATGAGCCGGGTCCCCAAGACCGATCTCCGGATCTCCGCGTACGCCGACGCCAACGAGGCGAACGCGGTGATCGGCACGGCGATCGCCCTCGGCGGCCTGCACGAGGAGGTCGTCAAGGTCCTCGTCCGCGTCCAGAACGACCTGTTCGACGTGGGCGCGGACCTGTCGACGCCGGTGGTGGAGAACCCGGAGTACCCGCCGCTGAGGGTCGAGCAGTTCTACGTCGACAAGCTGGAGGCGGACTGCGACCGCTTCCTGGCCGAGCTGGAGAAGCTGCGGTCCTTCATCCTCCCCGGCGGCACGCCCGGCGCGGCCCTGCTGCACCAGGCGTGCACGGTGGTCCGGCGGGCCGAGCGCTCCACGTGGGCGGCGCTGGAGGTCCACGGCGAGACGATGAACCCGCTCACCGCGACCTACCTGAACCGCCTGTCGGACCTGCTGTTCATCCTGGCCCGCACCGCCAACAAGGAGGTCGGGGACGTGCTGTGGGTACCGGGCGGGGAACGCTGAGCGCTCCGCGGGCAGGGGCGTGACGGCCGTCGGCCGTCTACCGCTTCGTGGTGGCTGACCGCGCCGTTCCCCGCGCCCCTTCGGGGGCGCTCTCGCCGGCCTCGGTCGACGGCGTGCCCGCCGGGGCCTTCTTCGGCCAGATCAGGTACGTGAGGGCGATCAGCCCGTGGATGCCGACGACGCGCAGGGCCGCCCACTGGAAGGCCCGCAGGGACGAGACGTCGCCCTCGTCGCCGACGTACCAGACCGCGCCCTGGAGCAGCGCGCAGGCCACGGCGCCGCCCAGCACCGTGCGCAGCCACAGCCGGCCCTCGTGGCGCGCCCGGGGCATGCCGTGGCGCGGGGGCTTCACCGGGGGCGGGCCTCCGCCGAGGCGGTGGGCGGCATGGCCGTCGAGCCAGCGGATCGTGCAGTGGCCGTACGCCACGGTGTAGCCGATGTACAGCGCGGCCAGGCCGTGCTCCCAGCCCGGCTCGGCGCCGTTCCTCAGGTCGACCGCCGTGACGGCGAACAGCACCAGTTCGAGGAGCGGCTCGCACAGCAGCAGGACCACACTGGTGCGGCGCCACTTCAGCAGGTAGCGGGCGGCCAGCCCGAGCGCCAGCAGCACCCAGAAGCCGACCTCGCAGGCGATGATCAACGCGACGACCACGACGCACTCCCTTCGTTCACCCTTCCAGGCTCCCGTGGGAATCCGCCGCGTTCGTCGTCGCCGGTGACGAACCCGCGGTACATCGAAAGATGCAGTGCCGGACCCTTCCCGGGCATCAGGCGGGCGGGACGCGGGCCGTGTTGGATGGTGGCATGCCCGTACGACTCCCCCGCCCGCGCCGCTTCGACGTGTACGCCGCGTCGGCCGGTCTGCTCGGCGGGCTGCTGCTGTGGGGCATCGGCCTGGGCGTCCGGCCGGCCGACGAGCCGATCGTGCTGTTCGACGGCCGCTGGCCGCTGCTGGTCCCGCTCGCCGTCACGGCGGGCTGCGAGCTGCTGCGCCGGGCCGCGCCGCGCACCGGCCTGCTGATCGGCACGGCCGCGCTGGTCGCGGACACGCTCACGCAGGGCAGCCTGGTCACGGTGATCATGTACACCGACCTGATGTACGCCGCCGTGCTCTACGGCCCGCCCGCCTCGGCCCGCCGCATCCCGCGGATCACCGGGCTGCTCACGGTGGCGGGCACGATCGTGCCGTTCGCGCTGTGGCGGGTGCCCGAGGCGCTGCTGATCGGCGTCGCCGTCGGGATCGTCTCGTTCGCGCCCGCGTCCACCGGCCTGATCGTGCGCAACCACCGCGAGGCAGCCGACGCGGCCCGGCTGCGCGCCGAACAGACCGCGCTGCTGGCCGAGATGGACCGCGTCCAGGCGGTGACCGCGGAACGCTCGCGGATGGCCCGCGAGTTGCACGACATGGTCGCCAACCACCTCTCCGCCATCGCCATCCACTCCACGGCCGCCCTGTCCCTGGACGACCCGGCGACCACCCGGCAGGCGCTGGGGGTGATCCGGGAGAACAGCGTCGAGGGGCTGGCCGAGATGCGGCGGCTGATCGGCATCCTGCGGGACACCGGCGGCGACACCGGGCCGGCCGCCGCGCCCACCCTCGACGGCCTCGGCGCCCTGGTCGACGGGGCCCGCGCCAACGGCCTCGACGTCACCCTGGAGGCGGTGCCCGGCGACGGAGTCCCCGCGCCGGTGGAGCTGGCCGCGTACCGCATCGTGCAGGAATCGCTGACGAACGCGCTCAAGCACGCGTCGAAGGGACCGGTCGGGGTGGCCGTCACCCGCGACGGGCGCCTGCTGCGGGTCCGGGTCACCAGCCCCTACGGTGACCGGGACGCACCGCGCGCCCCCGGCTCGGGCGCCGGCCTGGTCGGCATGCGGGAGCGGACCGCGCTGCTGCACGGCACGTTCGAGGCCGGACCCGAGACGGCGGACGGCACGAAGGTCTGGGCCGTCCGCGCCACCCTGCCCCTGACCGAAGGAGACCCCGCATGATCCGCGTCCTCGTCGCCGAGGACCAGTCCGCCGTCCGCGCGGGACTGGTGCTGATCCTGGGCAGCGCCCCGGACATCGAGGTGGTCGGCGAGGCGGCGGACGGCGAGCGGGCGGTGGAGCTGGCCCGGGAGCTGCGCCCGGACGTGGTCCTGATGGACGTGCAGATGCCCCGCCTCGACGGGATGTCGGCGACCCGGCGGGTGGTCGGCGAGGGGCTGGCCGACGTGCTCGTGCTGACCACGTTCGACCTGGACGAGTACGTCTTCGGGGCGCTCAGGGCGGGCGCCGCAGGGTTCCTGCTGAAGAACACCGAGGCGAAGGATCTGATCACCGCGGTGCGTACGGTGGCGGGCGGCGAGGGGATCGTCGCCCCGGCCGTCACCCGGCGCCTGATCGCCGAGTTCGCGGCGCGGCCGGTCCGGGGGGCCACCGCCGACCCGGCCGTCCTCGAGGGCCTGACCCGTCGGGAGCGCGAGGTCCTGTCCTGCCTCGGCGAGGGGCTGTCCAACGCCGCGATCGCCGGGCGCCTGGAGATGGCCGAGGCCACGGTGAAAACGCACGTCAGCCGTCTGCTGGGGAAGCTGGAACTGCGCAGCCGGGTGCAAGCGGCCGTACTGGCTCAGGAGTTGGGGATCTAGCCCACCTTTGCGAGCACTGGTCCAGACCTATTGACCTCTGGTCCAGACCTTTCTATTCTCGCGGCACTGCGGGCATGAGGCTCAGTCATGCCCACAACAACATCCCCACATAAGGAGGCGCAGCATGCGCTTCAGACACAGAGCCGCGGCCCTGGCCGCGACCCTGGCCCTCCCCTTCGCCGGACTGGTCGGGCTCGCGAGCCCCGCCCAGGCGGCCACGAGCGCCACGGCCACCTTCGCCAAGACCTCGGACTGGGGCACGGGCTTCGGCGGCAACTGGACGGTGAAGAACACCGGCACCACGACCATCAACTCCTGGACCGTCGAGTGGGACTTCCCCTCGGGCACCAAGGTCACCTCCGCCTGGGACGCCACCGTCACCAACTCCGGTGACCACTGGACCGCCAAGAACGTCGGCTGGAACGGCACCCTCGCCCCCGGGGCGTCCGTCTCGTTCGGCTTCAACGGCACCGGCTCCGGCTCCCCGTCCGGCTGCAAGCTCAACGGCGGCAGCTGCGACGGCACCTCCGTCCCCGGTGACGCGGCCCCCTCCGCGCCGGGCACCCCGACCGCCTCCGGCATCACCGACACCTCGGTGAAGCTGACCTGGTCGGCGGCGACCGACGACAAGGGCGTCAAGAACTACGACGTCCTGCGGGACGGTGCCAAGGTCGCCACGGTGACCGGCACCACGTACACGGACACCGGCCTCACCAAGGGCACCGACTACTCCTACACCGTCCAGGCCCGCGACACCGCCGACCAGACCGGTCCGGCCAGCGGCGCCGTCAAGGTCCGCACCACCGGCGGCGACGGCGGCACCCCGGGCGGCGGCGACAAGGTCAAGCTCGGCTACTTCACCAACTGGGGCGTCTACGGGCGCAACTACCACGTGAAGAACCTGGTCACCTCCGGCTCCGCCGAGAAGATCACGCACATCAACTACGCCTTCGGTAACGTCCAGGGCGGCAAGTGCACCATCGGCGACTCCTACGCCGACTACGACAAGGCGTACACCGCCGACCAGTCCGTCGACGGCGTCGCCGACACGTGGGACCAGCCGCTGCGCGGCAACTTCAACCAGCTGCGCAAGCTGAAGGCCAAGTACCCGCACATCAAGGTCATCTGGTCCTTCGGCGGCTGGACCTGGTCCGGCGGCTTCCCCGACGCGGTCAAGAACCCGGCCGCCTTCGCCAAGTCCTGTCACGACCTGGTCGAGGACCCGCGCTGGGCCGACGTCTTCGACGGCATCGACCTGGACTGGGAGTACCCGAACGCCTGCGGCCTCAGCTGCGACACGACCAGCACCAAGAACGCCTTCAGCTCCATGATGAAGGCGATGCGCGCCGAGTTCGGCAACGACCTGGTCACCGCGGCCGTCACCGCCGACGGCTCGGCCGGCGGCAAGATCGAGGCCGCCGACTACGGCCCGGCCGCGCAGTACATCAACTGGTACAACGTGATGACGTACGACTTCTTCGGCGCCTGGGAGAAGAACGGTCCGACCGCTCCCCACTCGCCGCTGACCTCGTACACCGGCATCCCGCAGCAGGGCTTCAACTCCGCCGACGCAATCGCGAAATTCAAGGCGGCGGGCGTGCCGGCCGGCAAGCTGCTGCTCGGCATCGGCTTCTACGGCCGCGGCTGGACCGGCGTCACGCAGGCGGCGCCCGGCGGCACCGCGACCGGCCCGGCGGCCGGTACGTACGAGGCGGGCATCGAGGACTACAAGGTCCTCAAGAACAGCTGCCCGACCACCGGCACCGTCGCCGGCACCGCGTACGCGCACTGCGGCACCAACTGGTGGTCCTACGACACCCCGGCGACCGTCAAGTCCAAGATGGACTGGGCGAAGAGCCAGGGTCTCGGCGGCTCCTTCTTCTGGGAGTTCAGCGGCGACACCGCCAACGGCGAGCTGGTCAGCGCCATCGACAGCGGCCTGAAGTAACCACCGCGGAACAACGACGACGCTCCCCCCGGATCCGGTCCGGGGGGAGCGTCACGTGCGTCAGCGGGTGAACGCGGCTAGGCCACGTTCACCCGCTGTCCCGGCGGAGCCGCCTCGAGCCATGCGAGGAATCCCGTCAGCGCGTCCTCGCTCATCGCCAGTTCGAGCCGGGTGCCCCGGTGCAGACAGGCCAGGACGACGGCGTCGGAGAGCAACGCCAGCTCCTCCTCCCCGTCCGGGAGCCGCCGGCCGGCCACCTCGATCGCGGAACGCTCCAGGACCCGCCGCGGCCGGGGAGAGTACGAGAAGACTCGGTACCACTCGACCCGGTCGCCGTTGTAGCGGGCCACGCCGTAGGCCCAGCCCTTGCCGCCGCCGTCGCCCTCCTCGGGCGCGTCCCAGCGCAGGGAACAGTCGAAGGTGCCGCCGGAACGCTGGATCAGTCTGCGGCGCAGACCGAAGACGAACAGTCCGACCACCACCAGGGCGACGACAATTCCGCACACGGTCAGAGCGAGGACCATCGGCACCGACCTCCTCGTCTCCTAGGTAACGGAACGGAAAAATCACCCTGATCTGCCTCAGCCGCGGCCGGGTCCGGATCGCTCCGGTCCCAGCCGCGGCTGAGTGACGTCATAGCACAGCGCCGTGGGTCAGCGCCCCGCCGCCGCGCGCAGTCGGACGTCCGCGCGGCGCTCGGCGTGGGCGTCGCCCTCCGCCTTCGCGCGCTCGAGCTCCCGCTCCGCGCGCTGGACATCGATCTCGTCCGACAGTTCGGCGATCTCGGCCAGCAGCGACAGCTTGTTGTCGGCGAACGAGATGAAACCGCCGTGCACCGCGGCGACGACCGTCCCACCATCACTCGTACGGATGGTCACCGGGCCCGACTCCAGCACACCGAGCAGCGGCTGGTGACCGGGCATGACGCCGATGTCGCCGGACGTGGTGCGCGCGACGACCAGGGTGGCCTCGCCGGACCAGACCTCTCGGTCGGCCGCGACCAGCGCGACGTGCAGCTCAGCAGCCAAGGTGGCTCCTCGGGTCACCACCCGGCGGGAGAGCCGGGTGTTGGTTACAAGTCTAAGGGGCGTGCCGGAGGGGGCGGGACGTGCCCGCCCCCTCCGGTGTGAGCCCTGGGGCTCACGATGAGCACGTGGCTCAGGAGACGCCCAGCTCCTTGGCGTTGTTCTTCAGGTCCTCGATGCCACCGCACATGAAGAACGCCTGCTCCGGGAAGTGGTCGTACTCGCCGTCGCAGATCGCGTTGAACGCGGCGATCGACTCGTCCAGCGGCACGTCCGAACCGTCCACGCCGGTGAACTGCTTGGCGACGTGGGTGTTCTGGGACAGGAAGCGCTCCACGCGACGGGCACGGTGGACGACGAGCTTGTCCTCCTCGCCGAGCTCGTCGATACCGAGGATCGCGATGATGTCCTGCAGGTCCTTGTACTTCTGCAGGATGTTCTTCACGCGCATCGCGGCCTGGTAGTGGTCCGCCGCGATGTACCGCGGGTCGAGGATGCGGGACGTCGAGTCCAGCGGGTCCACGGCCGGGTAGATGCCCTTCTCGGAGATCGGACGGGACAGAACCGTCGTCGCGTCGAGGTGGGCGAAGGTGGTGGCCGGGGCCGGGTCGGTCAGGTCGTCCGCGGGGACGTAGATCGCCTGCATCGAGGTGATCGAGTGACCACGGGTCGAGGTGATGCGCTCCTGGAGGAGACCCATCTCGTCGGCCAGGTTCGGCTGGTAGCCCACCGCGGAGGGCATGCGGCCGAGCAGGGTCGACACCTCGGAACCCGCCTGGGTGAAGCGGAAGATGTTGTCGATGAAGAACAGCACGTCCTGCTTCTGGACGTCACGGAAGTACTCGGCCATGGTCAGGCCGGCCAGCGCGACGCGCAGACGGGTGCCCGGCGGCTCGTCCATCTGACCGAAGACCAGCGCGGTCTTGTCGATGACGCCGGACTCGCTCATCTCGTCGATGAGGTCGTTGCCCTCACGGGTGCGCTCACCGACACCGGCGAACACGGAGACACCGTCGTGGTTGTTGGCGACGCGGTAGATCATCTCCTGGATGAGCACCGTCTTGCCGACGCCGGCGCCGCCGAACAGACCGATCTTGCCGCCCTTGACGTACGGGGTCAGCAGGTCGATGACCTTGACGCCGGTCTCGAACATCTCGGTCTTCGACTCGAGCTCGTCGAAGCCCGGCGCCTTGCGGTGGATCGGCCAGCGCTCACCGTCGTAGGTCTCGTCGACGTTCAGCACCTCACCGAGGGTGTTGAACACCTTGCCCTTGGTGAAGTCGCCGACGGGGACGGAGATGGCCGAGCCCGTGTCGGTCACCGGGGCCTGGCGGACCAGACCGTCGGTGGGCTGCATGGAGATGGTGCGGACCAGGCCGTCACCCAGGTGCTGGGCGACCTCCAGGGTCAGCGTCTTGAGTTCACCCTCCTGCGCCGGGTCGGCGACCTCGACGTGGAGGGCGTTGTAGATCTCCGGCATCGCGTCGACGGGGAACTCCACGTCGACGACCGGGCCGATGACCCGCGCGACGCGGCCGGTGGCCACGCCCGACGCAGCGGTCGGCTCAACAGTGGTGGTCATTAGTTGTCACTCCCCGCGGTCGCGTCGGCCAGTGCGCTCGCGCCACCGACGATCTCGCTGATTTCCTGGGTGATTTCGGCCTGGCGGGCCGCGTTGGCAAGACGGGAGAGCGTGTTGATCAGCTCGCCCGCGTTGTCGGTGGCCGACTTCATCGCGCGCCGCGTGGCGGCGTGCTTGGAAGCGGCCGACTGCAGCAGCGCGTTGTAGATGCGGCTCTCGACGTAGCGCGGCAGCAGGGCGTCGAGGACGTCCTCCGCCGACGGCTCGAAGTCGTACAGCGGAAGGATCTCGTCCTTCGCCGCCGACTCCTGCGCGACCTCTTCGAGGCGCAGCGGAAGCAGCCGGGAGTCGACCGCCGTCTGCGTCATCATCGAGACGAACTCGGTGTAGACGATGTGGAGCTCGTCCACGCCGCCCTCCGCCGTCGCCTTCTCGATGGTCTCGATCAGCGGCGCCGCGACCTTCTTGGCGTCCGCGTACGTCGGCTCGTCGGTGAAGCCCGTGAACGACTCCGCGACCTTGCGCTCACGGAAGTTGTAGTGGGCGAGACCGCGCCGGCCGACGATGTACGTGTCGACCTGCTTGCCGTCGCGCTCGAGGCGCTCGGTCAGCTGCTCCGCCGCCTTGATGGCGTTGGAGTTGAAGGCGCCGGCCAGACCGCGGTCGCTCGTGAGGAGCAGAACCGCGGCACGGGTCGGGTTGTCCGCCTCCGTGGTGAGCGGGTGCTTCGTGTTCGACCCGGTACCGACCGCCGTGACCGCGCGGGTCAGTTCCTGCGCGTACGGCGTGGAGGCCGCCACCTTGCGCTGCGCCTTGACGACACGCGAGGCGGCGATCATCTCCATCGCCTTGGTGATCTTCTTGGTCGCGGTGACGGATCGGATGCGACGCTTGTAGACCCGGAGCTGGGCTCCCATGAGTCAGGTCCCTTCCTTACGTCACTTGGCGGTGGACGGGGCGTCCTCGCCGAGCAGCTTGCCGTCCGAGGTCTCGAACTGCTTCTTGAACGACGCGATGGCCTCGGCGACGGCCTGCAGGGTGTCGTCGGACATCTTGCCGCCCTCGCGGATGGAGGTCATGAGGCCCTGCTCCTGGCGGTGCAGGTACTCCAGCAGCTCCTTCTCGAAGCGGCGGATGTCGGCGACGGGCACCTCGTCCATCTTGCCGGTGGTGCCGGCCCAGACGGAGACGACCTGGTCCTCGGTGGCCATCGGCTGGTACTGGTCCTGCTTCAGCAGCTCGACCATGCGCTGACCGCGCTCCAGCTGCGACTTCGACGCGGCGTCCAGGTCGGAACCGAAGGCGGCGAACGCCTCGAGCTCACGGAACTGGGCGAGGTCCACGCGCAGTCGGCCGGAGACCTGCTTCATGGCCTTGTGCTGGGCGGAGCCACCGACGCGGGAGACCGAGATACCGACGTTCAGGGCCGGACGCTGGCCGGCGTTGAACAGGTCGGACTCCAGGAAGCACTGGCCGTCGGTGATGGAGATGACGTTGGTCGGGATGAACGCCGAGACGTCGTTGGCCTTGGTCTCGACGATCGGCAGACCCGTCATGGAACCGGCGCCCATGTCGTCGGAGAGCTTGGCGCAGCGCTCCAGCAGACGGGAGTGCAGGTAGAAGACGTCACCCGGGTAGGCCTCGCGGCCCGGCGGGCGGCGCAGCAGCAGCGACACGGCGCGGTAGGCGTCGGCCTGCTTCGACAGGTCGTCGAAGATGATCAGGACGTGCTTGCCCTCGTACATCCACTGCTGGCCGATGGCCGAGCCGGTGTACGGCGCCAGGTACTTGAAGCCGGCCGGGTCGGACGCCGGGGCGGCCACGATGGTCGTGTACTCCAGCGCGCCGTTCTCCTCCAGCGCGCGGCGGACCGACGCGATGGTGGAGCCCTTCTGACCGATGGCGACGTAGATGCAGCGGACCTGCTTGTTCGGGTCGCCGGTGCGCCAGTTGTCGCGCTGGTTGATGATCGTGTCGACGGCCAGGGCGGTCTTGCCGGTCTGGCGGTCGCCGATGATCAGCTGACGCTGACCGCGGCCGATCGGGGTCATGGCGTCGACGGCCTTGTAGCCCGTCTCCATCGGCTCGTGCACCGACTTGCGCTGCATGACCGTGGGGGCCTGCAGCTCGAGGGCGCGGCGACCGCTGGTCTCGATCTCGCCGAGGCCGTCGATCGGGTTGCCGAGGGGGTCGACCACGCGGCCGAGGTAGCCCTCGCCCACGGCCACGGAGAGGACCTCACCGGTACGCGAGACCGGCTGACCCTCCTCGATGCCGCTGAACTCACCGAGGACGATGGCACCGATCTCGCGCTCCTCGAGGTTGAGGGCGAGGCCGAGGGTGCCGTCCTCGAACTTCAGCAGTTCGTTGGCCATGGCCGAGGGAAGACCCTCGACCTTCGCGATGCCGTCGCCGGCAAGGGTGACCGTACCGACCTCCTCGCGCGAGGCCGCGTCCGGCTTGTACGACTGGACGAAGTTCTCCAGCGCGTCCCGGATCTCCTCCGGCCGGATCGTGAGCTCCGCCATCTGAGTTCCCTGCTCTCCTTGTTGGGCCCGAAGTTTCACTTGGGGGGTATTCCACGAGTCGGGACTCCCCCCAATAAGAGGTGAATCCTCTGCACGGCCCAACCAGGGCCGTCGTAAGTACGTACTGCTTGTTGTGCTGTGCCGTCGGCCGCCGGCGACGTGTCGCCGTGGCCGCCGTGGTCGCTAGCCCGCCAGGCGGCGGCCGGCGTCCTCCAGGCGGTCCGCGATGGAGCCGTTGATGACCTCGTCGCCGACCTGCACCCGGATCCCGCCGAGGACCTCGGGGTCCACGTCGAGGTTGAGGTGCATCGGACGGCCGTAGACCTTCGCGAGGGCGGCGCCGAGGCGCTGCTTCTGCGTGTCGCTCAGCGGCACCGCCGAGGTGACGACGGCGACCATCCGGTCTCGCCGGTCGGCGGCGAGCTTGGACAGGGACTCGAGTCCCGACTCCAGGCTACGTCCCCGCGGCGCGGTCACAAGGCGCGTCACCAGACGCTCGGTGGTCCGCTCCGCCCGGCCGCCGAGCAGGCTGCGCAGCAGCTCGCCCTTGGCCGAGGTGGTGGCCGACCGGTTGGTCAGCGCGGCGCGCAGCTCGGTGTTCGAGGCGACGATCCGGCCGAACCGGAACAGCTCGTCCTCGACGTTGTCGAGCCGGCCCCGCTTCTGCGCGGCGGTGAGGTCGGCGGTGTTCGCCAGCTCCTCCAGCGCGTCCACCAGGTCGCGGGACTGCGACCAGCGGGAGCGCACCATGCCGGACACCAGGTCGGCGGCGGGGCCGCTGATCTGGGTGCCGAGGAGGCGCTGGACGAGCTCGGCCTTGGCCTCGCCGGCCTGCGCCGGGTCGGTCAGGACCCGACGCAGCGACACCTCGCGGTGGAGCAGCGCGGTGACGGAGGCCAGCTCGTCGGCGAGCGAGCCGGCGTCCACGGACGTGGAGTCCGTCAGCGCGTCGAGACGCTCACGTGCGGCGGCCAGGGCCTCGCGGCTCGCTCCGTTCATCGCGTGGCCTCGGCCTTCGTCGCCTTGTCGTCGAGCTCGTCCAGGAAGCGGTCGATGACGCGGCTCTGCCGGGCGTGGTCCTCGAGGGACTCACCGACGAGCTTGCCGGCCAGGTCGGTGGCCAGCTTGCCGACGTCCTGGCGCAGCGCCGAAGCGGCGGCCTTGCGGTCGGCCTGGATCTGGGCGTGACCGGCGGCGATGATCTCCTCACGCTGCCGCTGGCCTTCCGCGCGCATCTCGGCGATGAGCGTGGCGCCCTGCTCCTGTGCCTCCTGGCGCAGGCGCGCGGCCTCGTGCCGGGCCTCGGCGAGCTGGGCCTTGTACTGCTCAAGGACGCTCTGGGCCTCGGTCTGCGCGGCCTCGGCCTTCTCGATACCGCCCTCGATGGCCTCGCGACGCTCTTCCAGAACCTTGTTGATGTTCGGGAGGAGCTTCCAGGCGAGGAAGCCGAAGACGATGACGAAGGCGATGAGGCCGATGACGAGCTCGGGGATCGGCGGAATGAGGGGGTTCTCTGCCTCCCCCTCAGCCGCCAGGATGAGCAGCTGGCTCATGTCGTTGCCTTTCGTCTGGGTTGCTGGTCGTCAGCCTGAAGTGATCAGGAGCCGTAGACGAACGGCATAACCAGACCGATCAGGGCGAGCGCCTCACAGAAGGCGAAGCCGAGAATCTGGTTGGCGCGGATCAGGCCGGCAGCCTCGGGCTGGCGGGCGAGGGCCTGCGTGCCGTTACCGAAGATGATGCCGACGCCGACGCCGGGGCCGATGGCAGCGAGGCCGTAACCGATGGAGCCGAGAGCCTTCAGGTCACCGGTGACAGCGGCAAGGGTCTGGGACATGCCAGTTCTTCCTTTTCTTTACGGACCGGTGGGGGTTGGCCACCGGACGACCAGGTGTTGGGGTGCGGACGCTCAGTGGTGCTCGGCGAGGGCGCCCTGGATGTAGGTGCAGGTCAGGAGCACGAAGACGTATGCCTGCAGTGCCTGGATGAAGAGCTCGAAGGCCGTCATCACGATCGTCATGATGAACGAGACGCCGGCGTAGGCGATGCCGATGCCGTTCAGCAGGTACCAGCTGGCGATCGTGAACAGCAGCAGCAGGGTGTGACCCGCGAACATGTTCGCGAACAGCCGGACGGCGTGGGTGAACGGCCGGACGAAGAGATTCGAGAAGAACTCGATCGTCATGGCCAACGGCAGCACTGCACCGAGCGACTTGTCGTAGCCGGTCACGTTCTTGAAGAAGCCGACGAAGCCATGCCGCTTGAACGTCAGCGAGACCCACAGGATGTAGACGATCAGGGCCAGCACCAGCGGGTACGAGATGATGCCGGTGACGGGGAACTGAGCGACCGGGATGATCGACCAGAGGTTCATCATCCAGACGAAGAAGAAGAGCGAGACGACCAGCGGGACGTACTTTTCGCCTTCCTTCTTGCCGATGGTCTCGTACACGACGCCGCGCCGGATGAAGTCGTAACCGGCCTCGGCGACCATCTGGAGCTTGCCCGGGACGACCTTCGGCTTGCGGAAGGCGGCCCAGAAGAAGCCGATGATGACGAGCGAGCCGAGCAGCGCCAGCAACATCGTCTTGTTGAAGTAGACGTTGCTGTCCGCGTCGCCCCAGAGGGGCTCGAACAGGAACGAGTGCAGGCCGGGAGCCGGGAAGCCACAGCCGTCGAAGATGTGGCAGTCGGTCTCGAAGGCGAGCACCTGCGTCGGGTCAGCACTCACCGCGGGCTCCTTCAGCGTGGCGCATGGATACGGCAACCTCGTTGTGTCGGCGCGGCGCGGGGCCGCAGTTCGGCACGGGACTGGTGTTACGGATGTGGGGGCGGCTGTGGGGCATCTCGCCTCGCGATTGAGCAGGCGTCAGCTCGAATGCCCGCGCCCGCGATGCCGCAGTTGGCACCGGACGATAGCAGGACTTCACATGCCTCTTTATCCCGGCCCTACCCCTCACGACGAGTGGCCCGTCTTTTCGGGCTTTTTGCCCGACGGTTCAGGCTCGACGTAGAGAATCTTGGACTTCATGTGGGCCCGCGTCTGCGCCGCGATCCATGCCAGCGTGACGGCGACCAAGGTGATCGCGAAGGACCGGGGGTTGAACAGCGTCGTGTTCTTGAAGACGGCGAGGAAGACGAACAGCAGCAGGATCTGTGCCGCGTAGAGCATCAGGCCCATCGCCTGGAAAAGGTGCGGAAGCGATTTGGCGGTGCGCTGCAGAACGTAGAGACCGATACCCATGAAGAGCATCGCCACCACGGTCGCGACGACGGCTCCGACCGCCCCCTTGCCGCCGGCGACCACAGCACTGACGACGGCGGCAACAGCGCCGACGGCAGCCGTGGGCACGGCAGCCTGAAGCAAGATCCGGACGTCATTGGACGGCATGGCGGCAACTCCGCTTTTCGCAGGGGGCAGTGTGTCGTCATGGACGAGCGTAGTCCCGGGCCGAACGGAGTCCTGACGGCCAAGAGACCGTCGCACTACGGTCCTTAGGCTCTACCCGGGGGTTCTCGTGAACCGTATCACAAACTATTTGATGAGGTCTTTACCTGAGGGTGTGCTTGCTGTCACACATGAGAGTGACCGTGCGCGTCTGTGCAATTACCGCACCGACTTGTCTGGTATTACGGCGCTTTGCTCCACCACGAGTTGGCAATGCTCTAGTCAGATTCTTACCTTGTGCCCGAGCGGGGGCCGACGGCGGTCGCGCCGTTGACACCCGAGACGCCCGAGACGCCGGCGACGACGGGGACGCGGTCCTCCGCCTCGTCCGCGGCGGCCGGCGCCTCGGCGGCCGCCTTCCTGCGGCGCCGGTAGCGCGGCGGCACGAAGTGCTCGGCCCAGCGCGGGGCGCGGGGGGTGAAGCGGGGCAGCAGGAGCAGCACCAGGCCGATCGCGCTGAGGAAGACGACGCCCAGCACGATCCACATCGACGCCGAGTTGACGGAGTAGGCGAGCGCGCCGAAGGCGATCAGCGCCGACCAGAAGTACATGATCAGCACCGCGCGGCTGTGGGAGTGCCCGACCTCCAGCAGCCGGTGGTGCAGGTGCCCCCGGTCCGCGGCGAACGGCGACTGGCCGCGCCAGGTGCGCCGCACGATCGCGAGGATCAGGTCGGCGGCCGGGATGGCGATGATGGTCAGCGGCATCAGCAGCGGGATGTACACCGGCACCATCTGGTGCACGGCGTTGCGCTCGGAACCGGAGAACAGCTTCATCACGTCCGGGTCGACCTGCCCGGTGACCGAGATCGCGCCGGCCGCGAGGATGAGCCCGATCAGCATCGAGCCGGAGTCGCCCATGAAGATCCGGGCGGGGTGCATGTTGTGCGGCAGGAAGCCCAGGCACATGCCCATGAGGATGGCGGCGAACAGCGTGGCCGGGGCGGCGGCCTCGATGCCGTACGAGTACCAGATCCGGTAGGCGTACATGAAGAACGCGGCCGCCGCGATGCACACCATGCCGGAGGCCAGCCCGTCGAGGCCGTCCACGAAGTTGACCGCGTTGATGGTGATGACCACCAGCGCGACGGTGAGCAGTGTGCCCTGCCACTGGGTCAGGGCCACCGTCC
This sequence comes from Streptomyces flaveolus, assembly GCF_044765825.1. Classification (NCBI taxonomy): domain Bacteria; kingdom Bacillati; phylum Actinomycetota; class Actinomycetes; order Kitasatosporales; family Streptomycetaceae; genus Streptomyces; species Streptomyces flaveolus. The sequence goes on from NZ_JBIWKU010000003.1 coordinate 78,744, forward strand.
CCACGCCCGGCACGGGGATCCACAGGATGGTCAGACCCTGCACCACCATCACACCGGCGGCGATCATCTGGCCGCCCAGCTTGATCAGGGCGTCGATCTCGAACTTGTCGTCCAGGACGCCGATCAGCCAGATCAGGGCGGCCCCGGAGAGCAGGGCCCGTGGCTCGTTGGACTTCTCGAAGACCTCGTTGAGGTTCGTGAGGTGGTCGGCGACCAGCAGGCCCGCGCACAGTCCGAAGAACATCGCGATCCCGCCGAGCCGCGGAGTGGGTTCCCGGTGCACGTCACGCGCCCGGATCTCCGGCATCGCTCCCGCCACGATCGCGAACTTCCGTACCGGCCCTGTCAGCAGATACGTCACCGCGGCCGTGACGCAGAGCGTCAGCAGGTATTCACGCACGGGCTTCCCCACAGGTCTCGCTGGCCATTCCCAGCCCCACACCCTAGCGATGCGCGCATACGGGTGAGGACTTCCGGGTAGCGACGATGGTTGCACGAGTGGCTGTGCACAGGTGTGCCCCTACCCCACCTCAGCCCGGATACGGCGGGAATTCCGCGGTCAGGTCCCGTACGCCGTCCCGCGCCGCGGCGGGGTCCGTGGCGCCCCGCAGCACCCCCGCGAGCAGCGTGGCCACCGTCCGCATCTCCCGCTCCCCCATGCCCTGCGTGGTCAGCGCCGCCGTGCCCAGGCGCAGTCCCCGGGCGTCCGCGTGCGGCAGCGCGCAGCAGTCCAGCACGATCCCGGCCGCCGCCAGCCGCCCCCGGGCCGCCCTGCCGTCGACGCCGAGCGGGGCGGGGTCGACGGTGAGCAGGTGGGTGTCGGTGCCGCCGGTGGTCACGACGAACCCCTCCGCGGCGAGGTGGGCGGCGAGGGTGCGGGCGTTGGCGACCACCTGATGGGCGTACGCGGCGAAGGCCGGGGTCGACGCCTCACCGAACGCGACGGCCTTCGCGGCGATGGTGTGCATCTGCGCGCCGCCCTGTGTGAACGGGAACACGGCCCGGTCGACCCGCTCGGCCAGTTCGCTCCCGCAGAGGATCATGCCGCCGCGCGGGCCGCGCAGCACCTTGTGCGTGGTGGCGCAGACGATGTCGGCGTACGGCACCGGGCTGGGCGCCGCTCCCCCGGCCACCAGGCCGATCGGATGCGCGGCGTCCGCGATCAGATAGGCGCCGACCTCGTCGGCCACGTCGCGGAAGAAGGCGTGGTCCAGGTGGCGGGGATAGGCGATCGACCCGCACACGATCGCCTTGGGCCGGTGCGTGCGGGCCAGGGTGCGCACCTGGTCGTGGTCGACGAGCCCGGTCTCCGCGTCGACGCCGTAGCCGACGAAGTCGAACCAGCGGCCGGAGAAGTTGGCGGGCGAGCCGTGCGTGAGGTGACCGCCGTACGGCAGGCCGAGCGCCAGGACCGTGTCACCCGGGCGCAGCAGCGCGGCGTAGGCGGCGAGCACGGCGGAGGAGCCGGAGTGGGACTGCACGTTGGCGTGCTCGGCGCCGAACAGGGCCTGTGCCCGCTCGACCGCGAGCCGCTCGGCCACGTCGACGATCTCGCAGCCGCCGTGGTGCCGGGCACCCGGATAGCCCTCGGCGTACTTGTTGGCGAGCGGGGAGCCGAGGGCGGCCAGCACGGCGGGGGACGTGAAGTTCTCGGCGGCGATCAGCTGGAGCGTCGTCGACTGCCGGCGGCGTTCGGCGAGCAGGATCTCGGCCAGCTCGGGGTCCTGCCGCAGCAGTCCCTCCAACATGCTGTGACCGGCCTCGAGGGCGTGGGTGACCGACATGGTGCGCTCCGGGCGTGCGTCGACGGTGACGTACGACCAATGTAGGCCCGGAAAGTCCCGAATGCCCGAGTTACCGCGTCACGTCCGCGCGGCGACCCCGGTCAGCGCCGTGACCACCGGGTCCAGCGCCTGGTGTATCTCGTCGCCGATCGACCGGAAGAACGTCAGCGGCGCCCCGTAGGGGTCGTACACCTCGTCCGCCTCCGCCGTGGGCGCCAGCAGCCACCCGCGTAGAGCCGCCGCCGCGCGCACCAGCGCGCGCGCACGCGCGACCACGCCCTCGTCCAGGGACGGCAGGGTCGCGGGGTCGATGGCGTTCACCAGGCGGGTGAACTCCTTGAGCGTGAAGGTGCGCAGCCCCGCCGAGTGCCCCATGGAGATGACCTGCGCCCGGTGGTCCCGGGTCGCCGTCAGCACCAGGTCGGCCCGGATCACGTGCTCGTCGAGCAGCTCACGCCCGGTGAAGCCGGCCGCGTCCGCGCCGAACTCCGCGAGGACCGTCTCCGCGTTCGCCTCCATGGGCGCGCCCTCGTGGCCCCAGGTGCCCGCGCTCTCCACGATGAGGCCGCCGCCCAGGACGCCCAGCCGCTCCGTCACGAAATGCCGGGTCAGCCGCTCGGTGATGGGCGAGCGGCAGACGTTGCCCGTGCTGACGTGGAGGATGCGGAAGCTGTCGCGCGGAAAGCCGAAGGTCGTCGTCACCTCCGCGGCGCGTTCCCCGATGCCTATGCCACGCCCCGTCTCAGGGGCCGTCAATTCGCCACCTCGAGGTCGGGTACCACCTTGCGCAGCTCCTCCGCCGACAGCGCGCCCGCGCGCAGCAGCACCGGCACCTCGCCGGTGACGTCGACGATGGACGACGGGACGTTGCCGGGGGTGGGGCCCCCGTCGAGGTAGACGGAGACGGAGTCGCCGAGCATCTGCTGGGCGGCGTCGCAGTCCTCCGGCGCCGGGTGACCGGTCAGGTTGGCGGAGGAGACGGCCATGGGGCCGAACTCGGTGAGCAGCTCCATGGCGACGGGGTGCAGCGGCATCCGCACGGCCACCGTGCCGCGGGTCTCGCCGAGGTCCCACTGCAGCGAGGGCTGGTGCTTGGCGACGAGGGTCAGCGCGCCCGGCCAGAAGGCGTCGACCAGCTCCCAGGCCTTCTCCGAGAAGTCGGTGACCAGGCCGTGCAGGGTGTTCGGGGAGCCGATCAGGACGGGGCTGGGCATGTTGCGGCCGCGGCCCTTGGCCTCCAGCAGGTCACCGACGGCCTCCGACGAGAACGCGTCGGCGCCGATGCCGTACACCGTGTCCGTGGGCAGCACCACGAGCTCGCCACGGCGGACGGCGGACGCGGCCTCACGCAGACCGGTCACACGGTCGGTCGCGTCGTTGGTGTCGTATCGCCGAGCCATTTAGCGGGCCTCCTCGTACACGTACTGCGGGGTCGAAGTCATCGGGGTGTTCACGGCAGCGCCTTGCGGGCGGTCGCGAAGCGAGGGCGCTTGTTGAGGTCGGGGTGGTCGGCCGCGTCGGCCCAGCCCCGCTCCTCGGTGAAGATCCACGGCACCTGGCCGCCCTGGGTGTCGGCGTGCTCGACGACGACGACCCCGCCGGGGCGCAGCAGGCGGTGCGCGGTGCGTTCCAGGCCGCGGATCAGATCGAGGCCGTCCTCGCCGGAGAACAGGGCCATCTGGGGATCGTGGTCGCGGGCCTCGGGGGCGACGTACTCCCACTCGGTGAGCGGGATGTACGGCGGGTTGGAGACCACCAGGTCGACCTGGCCGTCGAGGTCCGGGAAGGCGGTCAGGGCGTCGCCCTGGCGCAGCTCGACCCTGGACCCCTCCATGTTCTTGCGGGTCCATACCAGGGCGTCCTCGGACAGCTCCACGGCGTACACGCGCGAGCGCGGCACCTCCTGGGCGAGCGCGAGCGCGATGGCGCCCGAGCCGGTGCACAGGTCGACGATGCACGGCTCGACGACGTCCATGGCGCGCACGGCGTCTATGGCCCAGCCGACGACGGACTCGGTCTCGGGGCGGGGCACGAAGACGCCGGGGCCGACCTGGAGCTCCAGGTAGCGGAAGTAGGCGCGGCCGGTGATGTGCTGGAGCGGCTCACGCGCCTCGCGGCGGGCGACGACCTCCCAGTAGCGGGCGTCGAAGTCCGCGTCCGGCACGGTGTGCAGCTCGCCCCGCTTGACGCCGTGCAGGTACGCGGCGAGCTCCTCCGCGTCGGTGCGCGGCGAGGGCACGCCGGCGTCGGCCAGCCGCTGGGTGGCCTGGGCCACCTCCGCGAGCAGCAGGTTCACGCTGGTCCTCCGGGGCTGAGCTGTGGTCCGGTGCGGGTGGTGCGGCGGTGCTTACGCGGCGGCGAGCTTGGCCGCCGAGTCCGCGTCGACGCAGGCCTGGATCACCGAGTCGAGGTCGCCGTCCAGGACCTGGTCCAGGTTGTACGCCTTGAAGCCGACGCGGTGGTCCGAGATGCGGTTCTCCGGGAAGTTGTACGTACGGATCTTCTCGGAGCGGTCGACGGTGCGGACCTGGCTGCGACGGGCGTCCGCGGCCTCCTTCTCCGCCTCCTCCTGCGCCGCCGCGAGCAGCCTGGAGCGCAGGATACGCATCGCCTGCTCCTTGTTCTGCAGCTGGCTCTTCTCGTTCTGGCAGGAGGCGACGACTCCGGTCGGAATGTGCGTGATGCGCACGGCGGAGTCGGTGGTGTTGACGGACTGGCCGCCGGGGCCGGAGGACCGGTAGACGTCGATGCGCAGGTCGTTGGGGTTGATCTCGACGTCGATCTCCTCGGCCTCGGGCGTGACGAGCACGCCGGCCGCGGAGGTGTGGATGCGCCCCTGGGACTCGGTCGCGGGCACGCGCTGCACGCGGTGTACGCCGCCCTCGTACTTCAGCCGGGCCCAGACGCCCTGGCCGGGCTCGGTGGCGCCCTGGCCGCCCTTGGTCTTCACGGCGACCTGGACGTCCTTGTAGCCGCCCAGCTCGGACTCGGTGGCGTCGATGATCTCGGTCTTCCAGCCGACCCGCTCGGCGTAGCGCAGGTACATGCGCAGCAGGTCACCGGCGAACAGCGCCGACTCGTCGCCGCCCGCACCGGCCTTGATCTCCAGGATGACGTCCTTGTCGTCGCTGGGGTCGCGCGGGACGAGCAGCAGGCGCAGCTTCTCGGTGAGCCCCTCGCGCTGCTTGTCCAGCTCCTTGACCTCGGCGGCGAAGTCCGGGTCGTCGGCGGCGAATTCGCGTGCGGTCTCGATGTCGTCGCCGGTCTGCTTCCAGGAGCGGTACGTGGCGACGATCGGGGTGAGCTCGGCGTAACGCTTGTTCAGCTTGCGCGCGTTGGCCTGGTCGGAGTGGACCGACGGGTCGGCGAGCTTCTTCTCCAGGTCGGCGTGCTCGGCGACGAGTTCCTCGACGGCCTCGAACATCTTGGGCTCCTGCTACTGCGGTGAGGGGGAAGGCGGGCGACCAAAAACGCCGGTCCCGGCGCCCCCCGCCCGGGGGTGCGGCCGTGGACCGGCGATCGGTGGCTCGCTACTTCTTGGAGCCGGCGGCAGCCTTGCCGAAGCGGGCCTCGAAGCGGGCCACGCGGCCACCGGTGTCGAGGATCTTCTGCTTGCCCGTGTAGAACGGGTGGCACTCGGAGCAGACCTCGGCCCGGATGGTGCCGGAGTCGATGGTGCTGCGGGTCGTGAACGACGCGCCACAGGTGCAGCTGACCTGCGTCTCGACGTACTCGGGGTGGATGTCGCGCTTCAAGGTGTCTCCTAGGTTCGGGAGGGCGCCGGGTCGCCGCCGCGGGATGCGGGAGCGTGAACCGGGGCCGACGTACCAGTCTGCCAGGACCGGCCGCATCTCCCAAAACCGGGGGGCCGGGTGATCTATTCCCCGGGTGCCGTAGGCCGCCTTCCGGGTGCCGGGTGCTCAGGACGCGGACACGACGTCCTTGGCCTGGCCGGTGGCCGTGTCCGCGGTCGCGCTCGCCGGGATCGGCCGGTCGTGCCTCAGCGCGTCCCACACCTGCCGGGCCTTGGCCTCCTCGACGAGGACGCGGTTGGCGTCGGCGGGGTCGTAGATCACCGGCATGGTGACCATGTGCATGTTGGCGGGGCCGATGCCCTTGAGGCCGCTCGCGAAGGACATCAGGGAGTTCACCGAGCCCAGGTCGGAGTCGGTGGTGACGGTCTTGGTGGCGGTGTCGGCGACGTCGTACAGCTTCTTGGGGTTGCCGAGCAGGCCGATGTCGTCGACCTGGTTGACCAGGGCCTTGACGAAGGCCTGCTGGAGCTGGATGCGGCCCAGGTCGGAGCCGTCGCCGACGCCGTGCCGGGTGCGGACCAGACCGAGGGACTGCTCGCCGTCGAGCCGGTGGGTGCCGGCCTTCAGGTCGAGGTGGCTGTCGGGGTCCTTGATGTCCGCGGTGGTGGTGACCTCGACGCCGCCGAGGTCGTCGATGAGCTGCTGGAAGCCGCTGAAGTCGACCTCGAGGTAGTGGTCCATGCGCAGGCCGCTGACCGATTCGACGGTCTTCACGGCGCAGGCGGCGCCGCCGGTGGAGTAGGCGGAGTTGAACATCACGTCGGTCGCGGCGGGGTGCTCGTCGCCGTCGGTGCCGGTGCACTCGGGCCGGTCGATGAGGGTGTCGCGGGGGATGGAGACCACGCTGGCCTTCTTGTGTCCCTTGTGGACGTGCACGACCATCGCCGTGTCGGAGCGGGCGGTGCCGTCGTCGGCGCCGCCGCCGAGCCGCTTGTTGCCGCCGGAGCGGGTGTCCGAGCCGAGGACGAGGATGTTCTCGGAGCCGTTGTCGGCCTTCTCGGGCCGGTCGGTGCCGAGGGCCTGGTCGATGTCGACGCTCGTGAGGTTGCCGTTGAGCTTGAAGTACAGGACTCCGGCGCCGGTGCCGCCCAGGACCACGATGCCCGCGGCGGTCCAGGCCATGGCGAGCAGCGCCTTGCGCCGTCTGTCGCGGGGCTTGCGGCGGCGCCCCTTGCCCCGGCGGCGGGGCCCGTCGGCGCCGGACTCTCCGGGGCCGGGTATGGCGGGATCCGGCATACTCTCGGCGGACATGTGCTCCTCGGTTCTCGTACGGTCGGCTACCCCCTGCTTCTCAGGGTCGGGTCGGTGCGGATCCGGCGGGTTTCCACCGGTACCTCACCATCGTCCCCCCGTACGTCGGACGGCGGAACTCGGGACAGGGTTGCACAACACACTGTGCCCGGCGCGTGACGCGCCGGGCACAGAGAGTCGCCTGCGGGACCGCGAATCCCGCGGTCACCTGCGGTTTCAGCTGACGATGTCGTAACTGCCGTAGCCGCTGCCGATCTTGACGGCTGTGGCGAAGATCGCGGTTCCGGCCTTGCCGGTACCGGCGTACAGGTAGGCGTTCCCGTACTTCGTGATGGCCACGACGTCGGCCTTGCCGTCGCCGGTCACGTCGCCGGGCGAGACGACGGTCTTGACGTCGGGCCAGGACCGCAGCTTGATCCGGGACGAGAAGGCGCTGGTGGCCGTACCGCGGCCCGAGTACAGGTAGAGGTCGCCGTTGCCGGCGCGGGCGAGCAGGTCCGCCTTGCCGTCGCCGGTGAAGTCGCCGTGCCCGCGGAGCTGGTTGTAGGCGGAGAAACCGGTGGTCACCCGGATCGGGCTGCCGAAGGTGCCGTTGCCGCGGCCCGGGTAGAGCAGGAGGGTGTTCGCGGAGTCCAGCGACAGGAGGTCGGGCAGGGTGTCCCCGGTCAGGTCGCCCGGCACGAGGATCTGCTTGCGGCTGCCCCAGCCGGTGGCGAGGGTCTTGTGCGCCCAGGACTGGCTGGAGGGCTGGTAGTGCGACCAGACCAGGCTGCCGTCGGTGCCGCGGCTGACGAGGTCCTGGTAGCCGTCCCGGTCGAGGTCGGCCTGGACGACCAGGTTGACGCCGCTCCAGTCGCCCCAGGCCTCGCGGGCGGCGAAGGAGGTGCCCTTGGAGTTCTGGGAGTAGCCCACCTTGTTGGACGCCTGGCGCAGCCACAGGTCGGCGCGGCCGTCGCCGCTGATGTCGGTGTCGTCCACCCGCGGGTAGGTGGTGCCGGCGTAGGTGCTGACCTTGGCGAAGACACCGTACGCGCCCTTTGCGACGCAGTCCTCCACGCCCCAGGAGACGACGCCGACGATGCGGCCGCCGACGACCAGGGGGCCGCCGGAGTCGCCGTTGCACGGCGTGACGGTGCCCGTGTCGGACCCGGTCGCGGGTGCGCCGGCGCAGATCATGTGGCCCTTGACGTAGTCGGCGCCCCAGGCGCCGGCGCAGGTGCCGTCCGACTGGATCGGCAGCGTGGCCGTCCTCAGCACGTCGGAGATGTCGTCGGAGGTGGAGCTGGTGCGGCCCCAGCCGTACACCTTGGCGCCGGTCCCGGCCTGGTAGGAGGCCGTGTCGTTCGCCGTCGTCATCGGGATCGGCTTGGCCGTGACCGGGTTCGGCAGGGTCAGCAGGGCCAGGTCGTTGTCGATGGTCACCGCGTTGTACGACGGGTGGTTCCACTGCCGCCACACGCCGGACACGGTGCCGCCGTGCAGGTCGCTGTTCGTGGCCAGCTGCGCGGTGCCGGTGACGACGGCGCCGTTGGCGTACCAGTTGTAGCCCTTGACGCAGTGCGCGGCGGTGAGGATCTTCGTCGGGGCGACGACGGCGCCGCCGCAGAAGAAGCCGATGTCGTCGCTCTCGCCCGTGGTGCCGCGGTCGTCGTAGTACCAGAGCTGGGCCATCCACGGCGCGGTGGAGATGCCGGTCTGCGTGCCGCCGATGATCTTCGGGTCGATCGCGGCGGCGTCGCCGGTGGTGTCACTGCGCTGGGTCCGGCCGGCGTGCTCGCCGGCCTTGTCGTCGCCGGCCACGGCGCCCGCGATGCGCCGCTGCAGCTCGGCCTGCGGCACGGTCCTCGGGGCGGGCCGGACCGTCGGGTCCGGCACGGTGGGAGCGGCGGTGGCGGACGACGTCGTCAGCGTGGCGGCCACGAGCCCGGCGAGGCCGGCGGCGAGCGCGGGCAGCGCGACACGAGTGCCGCGTCTGTGGCGGCGGGTCCGTCCGGACGCGGACAGGGATGTAGGCACTCAAGTCCCCCCAGGAGATGAGAAATTGGTGAAGCGAGCGGCGTGGCGCCGGTCGATCCCCCCGGACGCCGAACACTCGCGAAGGCGTGATCGTACACCTGTTCACAGACAACGCACAGAGCCGCCCCCGTCACGGGTGTGACGGGGGCGGCTCTGTGGTGTGCGAAGACGTCAGTCGCCGTTGCCCGGCGTCGGGGTCGTCTTCTGGATCTGCAGCAGGAACTCGGCGTTCGACTTGGTCTGCTTCATCTTGTCGAGGAGCAGTTCGATCGCCTGCTGCGAGTCGAGCGCGTGCAGCACCCGGCGCAGCTTCCAGACGATGGCCAGCTCGTCGCTGCCGAGCAGGATCTCTTCCTTACGGGTACCGGACGCGTCCACGTCCACCGCCGGGAAGATGCGCTTGTCGGCGAGCTTGCGGTCGAGCTTGAGCTCCATGTTGCCGGTGCCCTTGAACTCCTCGAAGATCACCTCGTCCATGCGGGACCCGGTGTCCACCAGGGCGGTGGCGAGGATGGTCAGCGAGCCGCCGTCCTCGATGTTGCGGGCCGCACCGAAGAAGCGCTTCGGCGGGTACAGGGCGGTCGAGTCGACACCACCGGACAGGATGCGGCCGGAGGCCGGGGCGGCGAGGTTGTACGCACGGCCCAGACGCGTGATCGAGTCGAGCAGCACGACGACGTCGTGGCCCAGCTCCACCAGTCGCTTGGCGCGCTCGATGGCGAGCTCGGCGACCGTGGTGTGGTCCTCGGCCGGGCGGTCGAAGGTCGAGGAGATGACCTCGCCCTTCACCGACCGCTGCATGTCGGTGACCTCTTCCGGACGCTCGTCGACGAGGACGACCATCAGGTGGCATTCGGGGTTGTTGTGGGTGATCGCGTTGGCGACCGCCTGCATGATCATGGTCTTGCCGGTCTTCGGCGGGGCCACGATCAGACCGCGCTGGCCCTTACCGATGGGCGAGACGAGGTCGATGATGCGGGTGGTGAGCACGCCGGGGTCCGTCTCCAGGCGGAGGCGGTCCTGCGGGTACAGCGGCGTCAGCTTGTTGAACTCCGGCCGTCCGCGGCCGTGTTCGGGCGCCATGCCGTTGACGGAGTCCAGGCGGACCAGCGCGTTGAACTTCTCGCGCCGCTCGCCTTCCTTCGGCTGCCGCACCGCACCGGTGAGGTGGTCGCCCTTGCGCAGGCCGTTCTTGCGGACCTGGGCGAGGGAGACGTACACGTCGTTCGGACCGGGCAGGTAGCCGGAGGTCCGGATGAACGCGTAGTTGTCGAGGATGTCGAGGATGCCCGCGACCGGGATGAGGACGTCGTCCTCGTTGATCTGCGGCTCCTGCTGGATGTCGTCGCGCCCGCGACGGCCCCGGCGGTCCCGGTAGCGGCCGCGACGGCCACGGCGGCCGCCGTCGAAGTCGTCGTCGTCCTGCTGCTGACGGTCCTGGCGTCCGCCGCCCTGCTGCTGGCGCTGCTGACCGCCGCCCTGGTTCTGCTGCTGGTCGTCGCCCTTGCCGCGGCGGTCGCGGTCACGCCCGCGGTCACGATCGCGGTCGCGGTCGCGGCGGTCGCGGCGGCGGCCCTCGGCGCCGTCACCGGCGTCGCCCCGCCCGTCGCCCTGGTTCTGCTGCGACTGCTGCGCGGAGGAGTCGTTCCTCGGCTCGCTCTTGACCTCGGCGACGGCCGTGTCGGTGGCGGCGGCCGGGCTGCCGGCGTCGGCGGTGGCCCGGCGACGGCGGCGCTCGGAGGGGGCGTCGTCGGCGGGGGCACCCGACTGGTCGGCGGAGGCCGACACCTTCGGGGACGGCTGGCCGGGGATCTCGATCTGCTGCTGGGCCACGGCCTTGTCGGCGGCCGTCTTGTCCGCCTTCTTCTCGGCCTTGCCGGCCTTCGCGGCCTTCTCGGCGGTGGCGCTCTCGTCGCCCGTACGGGAGCGGGAGGTGGCGCGGCGCTTCGGCTTGGTCTCGCCGGCGGCGTCCGCGGCGGGCGCGGCCTTGGCGGGGGCGCCCCCCGCGGCCTGCGCTTCCTTGATGACCTCGATCAGCTGGCTCTTGCGCATCCGCGCGGTGCCCCTGATGCCGAGGCCGGATGCGACCTGCTGCAGCTCGGCCAGCACCATGCCCTCGAGGCCGGTACCGCGGCGCCGCCGGGAGCCGGCACCGGTGGCAGGCGCGGAGGCGTCCGTGGCGGGCGCGGCAGCGGTCTCCTCGACACGTGCGCCCATCAGATCGGTGGTGTCGCTCACGAAGGGTCCTTCCCTGGAGCGGACGTCGGCCTGTCTGGCTCGGCGACCGGTTGTGCTGTCCGGCTTCGGTCCTTGCTGTGTGAACCGTGCCGGGGCGGTGGTCCGCCTAAGCGGCGGAAGAGATATCTGGTGATGGCGCTCCCCCTGGCCGTGGCACCCAGTGTCTGTGTCACGCGGTGTGGTCGCACCGGTTCCGAAGCGTGCCCGGCGGGCCGCTCAGTGTCCGTGTCGGCCGTACTGATGACGTACGACGTCGAGCACACAATGCGGCTTGGGGGGCTCCCGGAAGAATGTCTGTCCCGGACGGGGACACGAGGCACCTCGCCATGGTGGGGTCGGGTGCAGACTTGAGATTAACACTACCGGATCCAACAAACATTCCCCCTCTCGAAATCCGGCAACCGTCCGCGTCTAGAGGTCACCGGAGGTCGCCAGTGGCAGGACGCTGGCGCCCTGCTGGTCCAGGCTCAGCCGGTTGGCCGCCCAGTCCGTGCCCGCCAGCGCCTCGACCTTGTCGGCCGTGACGGCGTCGGCGAGCGCCATCACCGTGGGGCCGGCACCGGAGATGACCGCCGGGATGCCGTCGCCGCGCAGCCGCTCCACCAGTGCGGCGCTCTCCGGCATGGCCGGCGCGCGGTACTCCTGGTGGAGACGGTCCTCGGTGGCCGGCAGCAGCAGCTCGGGGCGCCTGGTCAGGGCCTCGACGAGCAGGGCGGCGCGGCCCGCGTTGGCGGCGGCGTCGACGTGCGGCACGGTGCGCGGGAGCAGACCGCGCGCGGTCTCCGTCAGGACCGGCTTTCCGGGCACGAAAACCACCGGAACGATGGAATCGGAGGGCTCCATCCTGATGGCCCGGGCGGCGCCGGACTCCATCCAGGACAGGGTGAAGCCGCCCAGCAGACAGGCCGCCACGTTGTCGGGGTGGCCCTCGATCTCGGTGGCGAGGTCGAGCAGCGCGGCGTCGTCGAGGCGGGCCTCGCCGCCTATCGTCACCGCGCGCGCGGCGACGATGCCGGCGCAGATGGCGGCGGAGGAGGAACCGAGGCCGCGGCCGTGCGGGATGCGGTTGGCGCAGACGATCTCCAGGCCGCGCGGCTGTCCGCCGAGGAGGTCGAAGGCGGTGCGCAGGGAGCGTACGAGCAGGTGTTTCTCGTCGCGCGGCAGCGTCTCGCTGCCCTCACCCGCGATGTCGATGTGCAGCCCGGAGTCGGCCACCCGGACGACCACGTCGTCGTACAAGCCCAGCGCGAGGCCGAGGGCGTCGAAGCCCGGGCCGAGGTTGGCGCTGGTGGCGGGGACGCGCACCCGGACGGCGGCGGCGCGGAACGCTGGACCGGCCATCGCTCGATGACTCTCCTTGAGCTGCGTGGTGGTCGAATGACGTTCGATCGGCATTCGGTGACGTACAGGAACCCCGGGGCCGCCGCTTCCTGCCGAACGGGCGACCGGACCGCTGCCGCTTGCCGACCGCGGAGACAGCGCGGTACCGCGGCATATGCGGCGGGCGGGTTCGGTACAGCCTATCGAAGGAAGGTTCTGTGGCGACACAGGGCGCACAGGCGGCGCACGATGCGTGTCGTAAGCCCCCTGTGCACCCCCCGCTAAGGGCTTTCCCGGATGGGCGTCGCTTACGCCCGTTCGCGCCGGTGGGAGGGGCGCGTTTTCCCGTCGGCGGGACGGCCGGGCCGCCCCGCCGAGAGCCCGGCACGCGCCCGGCCGGGCGCGTGCTCAGACGAGGCCGAGGCGCTCGGCCGCGGTGGCCGCGTCGACCGGGACGGTGACCGGCTGGGGGGCGCCGGCGACGGCCCAGTCGGGGTCCTTCAGCCCGTTGCCGGTGACGGTGCACACGATGCGCTGCCCCGGGTCGACCTTGCCCTGCTCGGCGGCCTTCAGCAGACCGGCCACCGACGCGGCGGACGCGGGCTCGACGAAGACGCCCTCCTGGGAGGCCAACAGCCGGTATGCGCGCAGGATCTCACGGTCCGTCACCTCGTCGATGGCGCCGCCGGACTCGTCCCGCGCGGCGAGCGCGAAGTCCCACGAGGCGGGGTTGCCGATGCGGATGGCGGTGGCGATGGTCGACGGGTCCTTGACGACCTCGCCGCGCACGATCGGGGCGCTGCCGGAGGCCTGGAAGCCCCACATCCGGGGCGTCCTCGTGCTGATCGCGTCGGCGGCGTACTCCTTGTAGCCCTTCCAGTACGCGGTGATGTTGCCCGCGTTGCCCACCGGCAGGACGTGGATGTCGGGCGCGTCGCCGAGCATGTCCACGATCTCGAAGGCGGCCGTCTTCTGCCCCTCGATACGTACCGGGTTGACCGAATTGACCAGCGCCACGGGGTAGTTGTCGCTCAGCGCGCGAGCGAGCGTGAGGCAGTCGTCGAAGTTGCCGTCGACCTGGAGGATCTTCGCGCCGTGCACGAGGGCCTGGCCCATCTTGCCGAGCGCGATCTTGCCCTGCGGCACGAGGACGGCGGAGACCATCCCGGCCCGCACGCCGTACGCGGCGGCGGAGGCGGACGTGTTGCCCGTGGACGCGCAGATGACGGCCTGCGCACCCTCCTCCTTGGCCTTGCTGATGGCCATGGTCATGCCGCGGTCCTTGAAGGACCCGGTCGGGTTCGCACCCTCCACCTTGAGGTGGACCTCGCAGCCCGTGCGCTCGGAGAGCACCTGCGCGGGCACGAGCGGCGTGCCGCCCTCACGGAGCGTCACGACCGGCGTGCTGTCGGAGACCGGCAGCCTGTCCCGGTACTCCTCGATGATTCCGCGCCACTGGTGGGTCATTGCTGGTTACTCTCCTTCAACCCGCATGATGCTGGCGACACCCCGCACGGTGTCGAGCTTGCGCAGCGCCTCGACCGTACCGCCGAGGGCGGCGTCGGACGCTCGGTGGGTGACGACGACGAGGGAGGCCTCGCCGTCCTTCCCCGACTGCCGGACGGTGTCGATGGAGACACCGTGCTCGGCGAACACGGTCGCCACCTGGGCGAGGACGCCCGGTTTGTCGGCGACGTCGAGGCTGATGTGGTAGCGCGTGACGACGTCGCCCATCGGCGAGACGGGCAGTGCGGCATAGGCGGACTCGCCGGGCCCGGTGGCGCCGCCGATCCGGTTGCGGCAGACGGCGACGAGGTCGCCGAGCACGGCGGACGCGGTCGGCGAACCGCCGGCGCCGGGCCCGTAGAACATGAGCTGCCCGGCGGCGTCGGACTCCACGAAGACGGCGTTGTAGGCCCCGCGCACGCTCGCCAGCGGATGGCTGAGCGGGATCATCGCGGGATGCACGCGCGCGGTGACCGACGCCCCGTCCGCGGCCCGCTCGCAGATGGCGAGCAGTTTGATGGTGCAGCCCATCTCCTTGGCGGAGGCGAAGTCGGCGGCGGTGACCTCGGTCATGCCCTCGCGGTGGACGTCGTCGAGGCGCACGCGCGTGTGGAAGGCGATCCCGGCGAGGATGGCGGCCTTGGCGGCGGCGTCGAAGCCCTCGACGTCGGCGGTCGGGTCGGCCTCGGCGTAGCCCAGGGCGGTGGCCTCGTCGAGGGCCTCCTGGTACCCGGCGCCGGTGGTGTCCATGGCGTCGAGGATGAAGTTGGTCGTCCCGTTGACGATGCCGAGCACCCGGTTGACCTTGTCGCCGGCGAGGGACTCGCGCAGCGGACGGATCAGCGGGATGGCACCGGCGACGGCGGCCTCGTAGTAGAGGTCCTTGCCGTTCGCGTCCGCCGCGGCGTGCAGGGCGGCGCCGTCCTGGGCGAGGAGGGCCTTGTTGGCGGAGACGACGGAGGCGCCGTGCTCGAAGGCGGTGGTGATGAGGGTCCGGGCGGGCTCGATGCCACCGATGACCTCCACGACCACGTCGATGTCCCCGCGCTTGACGAGGGCGGTGGCGTCGGTGGTGACCAGGGCGGGGTCGATTCCCTCACGCACCTTGTCGGGCCGGCGTACGGCGACCCCGGCGAGCTCCACCGGGGCCCCGATGCGGGCGGCGAGGTCGTCGGCGTGCGTCGTCATGATGCGCGCCACCTCTGAGCCGACCACTCCACAGCCCAGCAGCGCCACCTTCAGCGGACGCGTACGCATCATCCGACCTCGTTTCCTTCATACCTTCTACGGTGGGACCAGTCTCATGCACCGGACGGGATTTTCTGCGTTTCGTCCGGATCGTGAGACATTTATTTCATTTTCGCAGGGCTGGAGGACGGAAGATCTTCCACCCCGACGTCGTCCGACGCCCGGTCCGGCGCCTCGCCCGACGTCTCATCCGACGTCGAGACGCAACAGATCATCCTCCGTCTCACGCCGGACGATGACGCGTGCCTCACCGTCCCGCACGGCGATGACGGGCGGCCGCAGCACGTGGTTGTAGTTGCTGGCCATGGACCGGCAGTACGCCCCGGTGGCGGGTACGGCGATGAGGTCACCCGGTGCCAGGTCGCCCGGCAGGAAGGCGTCCTTGACCACGATGTCGCCGCTCTCGCAGTGCTTGCCGACGACCCGGACGAGCATGGGCTCCGCGTCGGAGGTGCGGGAGACGAGGGCCACGCTGTACTCGGCGTCGTACAGCGCGGTGCGGATGTTGTCCGACATGCCGCCGTCGACGGAGACGTACGTACGCAGCGCCTCCAGCGGCTTGATGGTGCCGACCTCGTAGAGCGTGAAGGCGGTGGGCCCGACGATGGCCCGCCCGGGCTCGACGGAGATGCGGGGGGTGGCGAGCCGGGCGGCCTCGCACTCCCTCGTCACGATCTCGGTCAGCGCCTTGGCGATCTCGTGCGGCTCACGGGGGTCGTCGTCACTGGTGTACGCGATCCCGAGGCCGCCCCCGAGGTCGATCTCGGGCAGCTCGACACCGTGCTCGTCACGGATGTCCTTGAGCAGCCCGACGACGCGGTGCGCGGCGACCTCGAAGCCCGACATGTCGAAGATCTGCGACCCGATGTGGGAGTGGATCCCGATGACCTCGAGCCCGTCGAGCTGCAGCGCCCGCCGCACGGCCTCGGCGGCCTGCCCGCCGGCCAGCGGGATGCCGAACTTCTGGTCCTCGTGGGCGGTGGCGATGAACTCGTGCGTGTGGGCCTCGACGCCGACGGTGATCCGGATCTGCACCCGCTGGCGCGTGCCGAGTTCCTGCGCGATGTGGGCGACGCGCACGATCTCCTGGAAGGAGTCGAGCACGATCCGCCCGACACCGGCCTCGACGGCCCGCCGGATCTCCCGCTCGCTCTTGTTGTTGCCGTGGAAGGCGATGCGGTCGGCGGGCATCCCGGCGGACAGCGCGGTGGCGAGCTCGCCGCCGGAGCACACGTCGAGGTTCAGCCCCTCCTCGTCCAGCCACCGCACGACGGCCCGGGACAGGAAGGCCTTGCCCGCGTAGAAGACGTCGGCGTCGGCACCGAAGGCGGTGCGCCAGGCCCGCGCCCGGGCCCGGAAGTCGGCCTCGTCGAGGACGTAGGCGGGGGTGCCGTACTCCTCGGCGAGCCGCGTGACGGGAATCCCGCCGACGGTGACGGCGCCGTCCGCGTCGCGGGCGACGGTCTGGGCCCAGACCTTGGGGTCGAGGGCGTTGAGGTCGGCGGGCGGCGCCGAGTAGTGCCCCTCGGGGAGGACGTCGGCGTGACGGGGCCCGGCGGGGTGGGCGGAACGGCTCATGGCGTCTTCAGGGCTCTCTCAGAGATGGTCGGGTGCGTCGATACCGAGCAGGGACAGGCCGCCGGCCAGCACCGTCCCGGCGGCTTCGGCGAGCGCGAGCCGGGCGCGGTGGGCGGCCGAGGGTTTCTCCGCCCCGCGCGGGAGCACGGCCGGCAGGAAGGGCAGCGCGGCGTCGGCGACGGTGACGAGGTGCCGGGCGAGCCGGTCGGGGGCGCGGTGCTCCGCCGCGGCGGCGAGGACGCGGGGGTGGTCGGCGAGGGCGGCGAGGAGGGCCTGGGCGGTGGACTCGGCGGGGGACGCTGCGTAACCGGCAGGCCGGACAAGAGGGCCCGGCTCGGCGGTGAAGCCCAGGTCGGCGGCGTTGCGGGTGAGCGCGCGGGCGCGGGCGTGGACGTACCGGACGCGGAAGAGCGGGTTGCTCTCGCGCTGGACGAGGTGCTCGCCGCCGGTCCGGGGCCGGTCGTGCGGGGCCGGGTGGAGCAGGGCCCAGCGGCCGGCGTCGCGACCGAGGCGGAGGGGGTCGGGATCGCCGGGGGCGGGCACGGGCCGGGTGGTCACGGCGAGCTCCGCGGGCGCCGGCCCGGCGGCGTCGACGCGGACCCCGAGGGCAGCGGTCCACTCGGGGGCGAGGGGGGCCGCGCAGCTCGTGCGGACGAGGGCGCCCTGGGAACGGAGGATGCGGGCGGCGGCCTCGGCGACCACGACGGCACGGAGATCGTGGGGGCAGTGCAGCTGCACGACCCGTCCGTCGGGTCCGTCGGCGTGTCCGTAGCCGGTGCCGCGCCGCAGGATCTCCTCGACGAGGGCGGCGGGGGCGGTGCCGTAGAGGCTGATGTTGAGGAACCCGGGCCCGGTGAGGACGACGTCCGTGATGCCGTCGACGTCGGCGAGATAGGGCCGCAGCACCTCGGCGACACGGCGAGGGGGCTGTCCGGCCGGCCTTGCGAGCTGGAGGGCGATGTTGGTGGCGTAGTCGCCACACCCCCCGGGCCCCGGCGGAGCGACCACGGCCCGCTCGGGAACGGCCACCTGGAGCTCACCCGCGTCGACAGCGCGACGCACCGCGTGCAGCACGGTGCGGGAGAGCTCTACGGGGGTCACGGGTCAAGCGTATGGGAGGAAGGGGGTGGGTAAGCGAACCGGTTTACGGCAATCCCGGGATGTGGACGGAAGCCCGCGTGGGCGGGGTGGATCGATGGGCGCGGGCGGAGTCCTGGTCGGCGGCGATGACCAGGGCGTCGGCATGCGGATCGGTGGGCGGGGCGGATCGATGGGCGGGGCGGAGCACCTACCCGGCCGACTCGGCCTGGGCGGAGGCCTCATTCTCCCCGGCGGCCCCGAAGAGGTCGCTCCGCCCGTCGACCAGTTGCCGTACGAGGGCGACGAGCTCGGCGGGCTCGAAGGGCTTGGACAGAAAAGCGTCGACGCCACCATCGACACCGACAGCGACACCGCCTTCTCCCCCGGCGCCGACCTCGTACTGAGAGGTGGCGCTGACGATGGCGAGGGGAAGGTCCCGGGTCCGCGGATCCGCACGCAGCCGCGCGGCGGTCCGGAGCCCGTCCAGCCGCGGCATGACCACGTCCAGCGTGACGGCGTCGGGCCGCACCTGATGGATCACTTCCAGACATTCGACACCATCGGCCGCGGTCACGACCTCGAAGCCCTCCAGCTCGAGATTGACCCTGATCAGCTGCCGGATGACCTTGTTGTCGTCCACAACAAGAACTCGGCCAGACGCCCTAGGCACAACTCGAGAGTAGGTCCGGCCCGGCCACCGCGTCCGGGTTTTCCCCACTTCCACCCCACGCGGGGGACATCGCCGCCCTCCCCCCTGACGCCGACGCTCCGCTTCGGCCCCGGCGAGGAACGGCGGCCAGCGGTGAAAACCCGTTCATGACCACCCCGACCGAGCTGGTAGTGTTCTACCCGTCGCCGCGAGCAACAGCTCCCCGGCCGACACGCCCCCGTAGCTCAGGGGATAGAGCAACGGCCTCCGGAGCCGTGTGCGCAGGTTCGAATCCTGCCGGGGGCACCCAGCATGAGGTGCCCAAAGACCCCGTCACCAGCGGAAACGCTGAGAACGGGGTCTTCGCGTATGTGCAGCTATGTGCCGCCCGGAGCGGCCGTATGCCGGGGTCCGTGGACTATTCGTGGACAGGATCTTGGGGCATCCTCCCTGGTCAGCCCCGAGGTTTTCGAAGTGCCCGTCAGCCGGCGTCCGGCCACTCTTCCGGAGGCGGAGGTGGCTCCGGATCGCTCTGTCGCTCTGCCTGTCGGGCGTTCTCGCCTCGCAGGCTCGTCAACCACGGCCACAGGTCCGGGAGCGGCTGTGCCGGGCAGGCGAGACGGTGCTCAATGCGGCACCGCTGGAACTGATCCGGCGGGCACACCCCGTAGACCGTCACCCGTCCGTCGGACAGCTCGATCCACCGATGCTCCGCCGGCACTGTGTGGGCTAGCGGATGCATGTCCGGCTCCAGCAATACCCAGTCCTGCTCCAGCGTCGCCACCCGATCCTGCAGCAGCCCGCAGTACGGGCAGCGGGGCTGCCCAGCCCCCAGCCGCCGCGGCTTTTCCTCCAAGGCCCCCATACTGCGAGGGTCGCCAGCCCGGCAGTCCAAGCGTAGAGCGCGAACCGGACGGAACCCCTGGGGCAACCGTCCGCCAGCGGGGCGAAACACGACGCGGCAGGTGCAGCCAGCAACCAATGGCCGACGGCACACGGCCGAGACATGGCGAAGCCCTCCGGCCCAAGCGGGCTGGAGGGCTGACGGCCTGCGCGCGTGATCACTCGTACTCGCGCAACAACTCCTCGATCTTGCGGTTGACGATCTCCTGCCGTCCGTCGATGCACTTGGCGTAGCGGCTCAGCAGGACCTCCACGCTGTTGCCCGCACGCTCGGCGACCTCCGTCGGGTCCACCCCGAAGTTGAGCCAGGTCGACAGGGCAGAGTGTCGGAGGTCGTACGGGCGAGCCGCGAGCGGAGAGGCGACCGCGGCCGGCGGAAGCGCCAGCGCACGGGCCTCCTGCCAGACGCGGTAGTACGTCGATGACCCGACCACTCCCCCACGCTCGTTGGTGAACAGCCGCCCGTCCTCAGCGGTGCCGAACGTGTCGAGGTGCTGCCGGAGGATGGCGACGAGTTGGGGCGGGATCGGCACGAGCCGGACCTCTTCCGCTGGTCGGTTCTTGAGGCCTCGGTCGTCATGAGTCTCACCGGAGTCTGTCCACTGCTTTCCAACGCTGGGACGCGTCCGGTTGAGCAACACCGTCCCCCAGCCGGCCTCGGGCAGTTTCAGGTCCGCATCGGTGAGGCCGACGGCCTCAGCCGGACGCAAGGCGCCGTAGTACATGCAGGCGAACAGGCCGACGAGTCGGCGACCACGCGCCCGGCCGTACCCACCGACGTACGAGACTGCAGTCAGCAGGGCACGCGCCTGAGCGGGATTGGCGACCACCCGAGGATCAACTTCCCCGGCCACCCTCGGTTTCTTCCAGCGAATGCCTGTGATCGGGTTCTCTTTGAACTCCCCGAGATCGACTGCATAGTGCAGCGCATTGACGAGCGTCCGACGCTTGCGTCGGACGGTCTCCGCGGCTGCCGCCGTCCCGTCGAGCTTCAGCTTGAGCGAATCCAGGACGGCCCTGCCAATCGCAGCGTCACCGAGGTCCGAGAGCGGGCGCGATGCCTTGGCCACCCAGTGCAAGGTGTTCGCAATCTCGGTCGGCACTTCGCGCTCGTCCGGTCCGGGAAGGACGAAGGCCCAGTTGCGAAGCGCCCTCCTGGTCAGTTCCTCGGGAGGCTGCCCCGGTCGCTCGTCGAGGAGGGCCATCGTCACGGCGGTCAGGGCCTCATTGATCCCGTTGCGCGTGTTTGGTGCTGCGTGCGGCCACTTCATGGCGAGGTACTTCAAAGCGAAGGTGTACCAGGTCATTGAGGCTGCTTTTTCGACCATCGAATCGGGCAGCCCGGTCTCTGTGTCGAACTCTTCGCCAGCATGGGCGGCGCGGAGCAACTTGGAACGGTAGTGGTCCGCGAGCCCCTTGGTGCGGAACTGTTCGGAAAACACATTCCCGGCAACGGTCCACCGGACGTCATAGGAAGACTTTTTGGTGTTCCTCTTCCGGACGCCCCACACCTTTACGTCGAGAGACTTCACGCCGCCGCCTCCAACTGCCGCAGCCACGTGGTGAAGTCACTCCGCCACACCCGAAGTTCGCCGTTGGGCAGCTTGAATGCAGCGGGTCCCTGTCCCAGCTCGCGCCACCGGTAGAACGTTCGGCGAGAGACACCGCCCAACTCATCCAGGACTTGCCGAACAGTCATCAGCTCGTCGCGTCGGTGGTCCATGTCGATTCTCCTTCCGTTCCGGGGGCGGGTTCGAGGGATGTGGCGAGCCAGGCTTCGGCGTCGGACAGGCCGGTCCCGGCGAAGACCCAGTGCGCGAGGACGTACGTCGTGTCGAGCTCGGGCCCGTTCGCCGCAGCGACCTGGGCTCGGCGCCATTCGGCGCGGGCGTCGCGGAGGGCGCCGAGGGTGGTGGAGTAGCGGCGGGACTTGGTGGAGAAGTGGCCGCGGAAGCCGAGCATGTGGGCCCAGGCGCGCAGGCGGAGGTGTTCGAGGTCCTTGCGTGCGCCGAGGGCCCAGGCGGTGCGGATGAGGCGGCGGGCATGGTCGCTGATATCGAGCTGGGCCAACTCGGCGGCGAACTTCAGCGGCCGGTCGAGAGCTCCCGTCGCGGTCTCGGCGCCCTTGGTGGCGTACTTGGCGATGTAGGCGGCGACGGCCCGTTCGGTCAGCTCCTGGCCGTCGTTGAAGTCGGCGGACCGGATCGTGCGGACGTCGAGTTGGCAGCCGAAGGTGAAGGTGTGGGCGCGGCCGTCGACGACCGGCCCGTCCACGCGGACCTTCGAGGTCGCGGCCCGGATGGCATCGGTCAGCAGCTCGGCGGTGGCCCAGGTCGGCGGGGCGGTGTCGCCGCCTCCGGGGCCGTCGAGGCGGATGACGGCGTGGAAGTGGACGGCGCCGCGTTTCTGGTACTCGGCGACCTTGGCGAAGGACACCCGCGCGTGTTCGCGGAACCGGCGCTGGGAGAGGCCCGCGCGCTTGGCGACCTCCCGGCGTAGGTAGGTCGAGAAGCGCTGCCAGAGGGCCCCGGCGTGCGCGTTCCACAGCACGGCCGCTTCGTAGTCGTAGGTGTCCGGGTCGAGCGGGGTGCCGAGGGCGGGGTCGTCCTGGTCGTGGCGTGCACCGCAGCGGCAGGGGCGCACTGTGCCCGCTGGGCCGCTGGGGCGGTTGTGGACCGGGCCGAAGCTCGGTGCGGTGAAGGTGGCGAAGACGCGCGGGTGCGCGGCGACCTGTTCGGTCAGGCCCTTGCCGCCGCGCAGTCCGGCGGTGATCAAGTGGAAGGTGTCGCGGCGGTAGACCTCCGAGCAGGCCGGGCAGCGGGTAGTTCGGCGGTTGTTGCAGCGCACGAGGAGTTGGCCGGCGGGCAGGTCGGTCGAGTCGAGGTGCTGGAGGACGCGGCCGATCTCGCCGGTGGTCGTGTCGACGTCGTACTCGGTGCGGTGGCCGTCGAGGCGGATCGGCTGGGTGCAGCCGCCGAGGCCGGAGAGCTGGCGGAGGATACCGGGCAGGGTGCCGTGCGCGGCGAGCTTGGCCAGTTCCGGGAGCGGGGGCGGGGTGGGGCGGGTGAAGATGGCTTCTCTCCTTCTGACTGTTCGGGTCGGGAGTGAGAGCCCTGGGGCGGCCGGATGCTTGGCGGTGTCGTGGCCGCCCCAGGGGTGTGCGCGTCGTGTTCAGCGGCGGTGGTGCTCGCGGAGCAGGGAGCGCAGGACGACGGCGGCGACGGCCACCGAGACGGCCGTGACGGCGACGGCGGCCAGGAGCGCGGTCAGGACCACGCCGCCGGTGATCACGGCGACGACCGTTCCGGTGCTGATCGAGACGGACGGCAGCGCGCGTCGTACGGGCGCCGGGTCGGTCGGAGTGTGGGTGTGCGCCGGCGGCGGGGTGGGGCTGTCGGGGTACTTGGGCAGGAACACAGCGGAACTCCTCTGGTCTACTCGTCTAGTCATGTGAGCCGTTTATGACGTCCACGCCGGAGCGCGTACCGGACTCGATGGCGGGGGCGAGGAAGGTGTGCGAGAGCCAGAACCCGAAGAGGGCGACCAGGACGACGACCCAGGTGCGGACGCCGAGGAACTTGACCGCTCCCCAGGCGAAGAAGCCGAGGACGACGACGAGCGGGAGGCTGACGGTCACGGGCACGGAGTCCTTTCAGCGGACGGGGCAGCGGTGGGTGCGGGCGGCCAGCTCGGCGGCGGCCCGGCTGTCGTAGTCGGCGGAGAAGCCGCAGCGCGGGGCGGTGCACGCAGCGGTGTGCTTCTCGCGGCCCCGGCCGTCGTAGGAGGTGCCGACCTGTACGGGGCCGATACGGACGACGGAGCGGAAGCGGCGGTTCGCGGTCACGGAGACTCCTTTCAGAGGCAGGCGGTGATGGCTTCGGCGAGGGGCGCGGGGACGCCGAGGCGGGCGCGCAGGGTTGGCGTGTCGATGGGAGTGCCGGTGCGGGTGTGGTGCTCGGCGGCGACCTTGCGGGCGTGCTCGACGAGTGCGGCCGGGACGGATACGGCAGGCAGTTCGGGGACGGCCACCGGGGCCGGTTGCGGTGCGGGCGAGGTGGTCGGCTCGGCCTGTCCGAGTGCTGGATCGGGCGTGTTCTCCCGGCCGTCCCGCTCGTCCTGGTCCTCGACGACGTCGGCGGCCTCCGGGGCACTGTCGGTGGAGGCGGACGCCGAATGGGCGAGCAGCGTGCCGCCCAGGAAGGCGACCGCGGGCCACCCGGCGACGAGGATGCGCAGCCAGGCCGGCACCTGGTGCAGGTCGAGCAGACCGGCGGTGGCCACGTTGGCGCCGAGCGAGGCGGCGAGAGCGATCACGAACCAGCACCACCCGGACGCCTTGGCGTCACCGGACCGCAGTCGGCGCCAGGCGGCGACGAGCAGCAGGTCGACCGAGACGGGATAGGCCCACGCTTTCCACCCGTCCTGTCCGGCCGCCGAGGCGACATCGTGAAGGTGGGCGAAGGACAGCGCCGCCGCGATGAGTGCTTGGACGAGCACCGCGTCGACACGGGCCAGGTGAGCACGCATGACGCGGCTCCTTCCGGAATCGGGCATGACGGGGTAGGGACGTGGCGCGAGGCAGCCGCGCCAGTTGAATGCTGAGGAGGGGTGAGCCTCAGTCGGCGACCGGGAATGGCCGGACGACTGGTACTGGTGCCGGGGTCTCGACGAGTCCGGCGGGGGCATCGGGCCGGAACGGCTTCAGCGCGGTCAGTTCGGGCGCGAGGTGGGCCGACTCCTGGCAGATGCGTGCCGCGTCGCCGAGGGAGAGGTACGGCGTACGGATGCGGGACCAGCCGCCCGAGGTGTCACCGGCGACGGCCAAGCCTGGCCGTTCGGGGGCGATGGCGCAGGCGGCCGTGACGGCTTCGGGCGCGATGTCGCCGAGCGCCATCTTGGCGGAGGCTTCGTCGTTGACGCGGTGGCAGACGCGGCCGGTCAACTGGGCCCGCAGCATGGTCGCGCCCTTGCCCAGTTCGGCGCCGAAGCGCTGTCCGCAGACCTCCAGGTAGATGCCGGCGGCCCGGCCGAGTTGGGCGAGGCGGATGAGCTGGGTGACCATCTCGTCGCGCCGTTCCTCGTCCTTCTTCGTGGCGACGAGGAAGAGTTCGGCCACTTCGTCGACGAACAGCACGACCGGCACCGGCCGTTCGCCCTCGGGCAGGCCCCAGATGTCGGAGGTGATCTCCTCGAACGGCGTGCCGGGCGCGATGCCCTGCCGGGCCTTGATCAGGTCGTACCGGTCCTCCATTTCCTTGATCAGTACGGGCAGCAGTTCGGCCGCCTGCTCCGGGTCGGTGGCGAGCGCCGACAGACGGGAGGCGAACGGCGCCAGTTCCACCCCGCGCTTGCAGTCGATGCCGACCAGGGCGACGGGCTGACGGGCGAGGCCCGTGATGAGGTGGCGCAGGTACATGGACTTGCCGGACAGCGTTGCGCCCAGCGTGAGTTGGTGCGGGATGACGCGGTAGTCGCGTACGAAGGGCGTGGCGTCCTCGCGCAGCGCGACGGGAACTTGCAGGAGTCCCGCTTCGACCTTGCGGGGCATCCGTACCCGCCGCAGCACATCGAAGCCGACGAGCCGCAGTTCGACCACGCCCGGCCTGACGGCGGTCACGTACACGGCGTGGACGCCCCAGGCGTGCCGCAGCCGTTCCGCGGAGGCAGCGACGTCCGCCGGTTCCTGCCCCGGAGCCAGCCGCAGCCGAAGCCGTAAGCCGGTCGAGGTGGGCCGGATGATGCCCCGGCGGGGCGGGACCGGCCGGACCTCGCGGCGGGTGGTGGCTTTCATGGTCAGGGCCCGCAGCCGGGACGGAGCGACGGTGAGGCCGCATGCGTCCATGACCGAGCCGTAGGAGCCGAGCAGCCGGGCGGTGGTGATCGGCAGGCCGACTGCGGACCAGTAGGCAGCCGGGTACTTGGCCCGGGTGTAGGCGGCCCCGCCACCGAGCGCGGCGACAGGACCACCCACCTCCAGAAGCGTCACCAGATCGGTCATCAGGCCGTGGCCCCCATGGCGGCCGGGAACGCGGCCGGCGTGACGGCGGCGGCCCGGAAGGCGATGCCGTGACGCTGCTGCCCGTTGAAGACGCTTTCCCACGGACGGGCGACCAGCCCCGGCAGCGACACGGGAGAGCCGAGGACCAGCCCCTCGGAGATGCCGCCTTCCGGAACGGTGACCTTGAGCAGCGAGGACTCGCCGTCCTCGATGTAGACGACGCCGATGGTCATCAGCGCCTCGCCGGACACGGCGTCCTTGGCGATCTCGCCGGTCTGCCGGTCGCGGATCTTCGGTTCCGGGGCCTCGGTCAGCAGGATCGTGGCGGCGGAGGTCTCAACGCGGATGGTGCGCAAGGCACACACTCCTATCTACTCGTCTAGACAAGAATCGACCTGTGAGCCCGACTTCCGGGATCACGCGATCACCTTGCCATACAACTTGCCCACTCGTCTATACGAGTAAGCGTGTTGGGGTGTACGAGTTCGGGAGAGCGTCCCCGCGCACCACCGCAGGTCATGCGCTCACGTGGCCGGGAGCTGGTACGACAGGACGTACGCGTCCGCCGCCATGACCGTGTCGCAGACCTCCACGGCCCGCCCGTCACTGTCGAAGGCCGTCCGGATCAAGTGGATGACCGGCACTCCGGAGGCGAGCCGCAGCGTTCGGACCTCGTCCGGCGAGGGCATCCGTGCGCGGATCTCTTCTTCGAAGTGGTCGAGGTGGTGGTCCAGTTCCTCGAGGCGGGCGTAGATGCCGCCGGGGCCGGGGTTCGGCTCGGCGATCTGCGTGCCGCGGGCGATGTCGAGCGGCAGGTACGAGGTGGCGAACTCCACCGGGCGCCCGTCGAGCAGGTACCGCCGGCGCCGGGCGAGCACGCGCCGCACGGACCCGAGCCGTGCGGAGACGTCGGGGCTGGCCTTCTCCTCCTTCACCTCCAGGCTGTCGACCTGCGGGTGACTTCCGGCGGCGTCGGCCTCCACGATGAACGCGGACTTCCCCTGCTCCCTGTGCCGCCGGGCGAACCGGTCGGAGGCGAGTCGGCGCACCGGCGGCCGGGGGCGGACGAAGACGCCCTTGCCGTGCTCGGCGTGCACCAGGCCCTCGCCCTGGAGGATGGAGAAGGAGTTCCGGACCGTCATCCGGGAGACCCCGTAGTGCTCGACCAGCTCGGCCTCCGAGGGCAGCTTCTCGCCCTCACGGAACCGCCCACGGTCGATGGCCTCGCGCAACTGGTCGGCGATCTGCCGGAAGACCGCACGATCGCTCGTGGGGTCGAGATCACCGAGGAGGCCCGAAGGAAGAGGGCTCACGTGTACTCCTTTAGGTATCTAGACGAGTGGCCGAGTGTTGTTGCTACGGTGGAGAGCCTAGTCAGCCGAGAGGGCCGAGGAACGTGAGCACTGAACGCCCGCACTCCGTGAGCGTGGCCGGAGTCGTCGTTGACGACCAGGGCCGGGCCCTCCTGATCCAGCGCCGGGACAACGGCAAGTGGGAACCGCCGGGCGGTGTCCTCGAACGCGAGGAGACCGTCCCCGAGGCCCTTCAGCGTGAAGTCCTCGAAGAGACCGGCATCAAGATCGCACTTCCGGCGATCCTGACCGGCGTTTACAAGAACATGACGGGTCTGATCGTCTCGCTGGTCTTCCGCTGCGAAGCCGCCGATGGCGCTCCCACCACCGGAGCCGAAACCCGCGCACTGCGCTGGGCCACCCGCGAAGAAGTCACCGAGCTTGCCGACGAGGCGTACGCGATCCGCGTCCTGGACGCACTCGACGCGGCGTCTCCGCCGGCCATCCGCGCCCATGACGGCGTGAAACTCGTCTAGCCCGAACCCGCTGCACATGGCGGCCTACCAGCATGAAGGAACTTGTATGCACGAGTATACGAGTACGGCGAGGGTCTGGGGACTGTCTTGTCCAGGATTCCCGGAAGAGGTGAGCAGAGCCCGCCGCTGGACGCGGGACATCCTGCGCGGATCGCCATGGGCGGAGGACGCCGAACTGATCGTGAGCGAGCTGAGCGCGAACGCGATCCTGCACACGGCCAGCGGGCAGCAGTCGGGCGGCTTCCACCTCGCCTTGGCGGTATCGCCCCAGGCCATCGCCCTGTCGATCACGGACGACGGAGGCACCAGCACAGCCCCCAAGGCCGAGCACCAGGACCAGGACGCCGAACACGGCCGCGGCCTGGGACTCGTCAGCGCCCTCGCCCACCGGGTCATCGTCCACCACAGCGAGGCCGGCCACACCGTCACGGCAGAACTGTTCGCCGCACCGGGCAGCACGGGAGAACACCGATGCTGACGCACCCGCATCCCGCAGCACCGGCGGCGGGCAGCCCTTTCCACCCCTACCAGTGCCAGGCCGCCGCCTACCCCATGGACGAGGCCCGGTCGATCTCACTGGGATCACATGCGGCAACGAGCCCACGCCTGGCTCTGCGCTGGTTACGTGAACGCACGCGCCACATCACCGACCAGCTCGACGTCGCATACGCACGCCCGGGACTGCACTGGCTGACAGACGAGGCGGAGCACGAACGCGCCCTCACCTACCTGGCCACAGGCACGGGCTACCAACTCACCCTCTACGACGACACCACCCGCTACGTCCTGGCGGCCTACCCCACGAGAGCGACCTCATGAAGGCGCTCACCCGCGGCTACTGGTGCGAGTGCTGGACCGAGAACCTGGCCACTGACGAAAGGCCGACACTCCGGGCCTCCTTCGACGCCCACTCGGCACCACAGGCAGACCGCTGGATCGCAGTCGCCCTACGCACCATCTCACCAGCACTCGACTCCGACGCATCCGACGAGGCATGGACCTGGCTGTACGACGGCCGAATCGACACCAGACAGGCCCTCCTGCGGTCGGAGCCCTGCACAGTGACAGTCACACACGTCAGCACCCGCATCACATGGACGGTCCGACCAGCACTCTTCCTGCCATTCGCACACCGAGGACCGGCCGAACTACCCGCGTGCGCGCACGACTTCAAGCCCCGCACCACGGACTGAGTTACAACTTTCTTTACTGGTTCAAGGCGGCTCGCTCCGCTCACCGCGCGCGGCCCGACCCCCGGCCGGGCCTGCGCTCCTGTCTCCGCCCCGCTCCAGCCCGGCCGGCGCCCGTGCCGCGCTCAGGGCAATCAGCCGCTTGGGGTTAGAGAAGGGGTGCGTCGTGGCTGGGGCGGTCGCCTCCACGGCTTTAGGCAGCCACTTTGGCGCGAGCCTCGAAGATCATGGCCCCAACGTCGTGCTTTAGCGGGCAGGTCCACAGACTGCCCGACGCGCCGGAAGCTTACGGGGCCATGATCACTCGCGCCAAAGCAGCTCCAGCCCAAAGCCGCTCCGCCGACCTCGTCGGGTCTTTATAGGCGAAGCGGTGGCCAGGGGGTTGGGGCTCTGGCATGATCCATGGCACACACATTATCTTCACAAGGGGAGTGCTGGATGGCGTGCATCTCGGGGCGGCCAACTCTAAGCCAAGACGCCGATCGCGCTCTATTTGCCGAATCGGCGGGAACTTGCCTTCTATGCAATACCACTCTCTTCCCAAGCGACCCCGCACGCAAGAGATCCATTCCTATCGCCGAACGGGCACACATTGTCGCTTACAGCGACGAAGGCCCACGCGCGAATGCTGATGCATCCCAGGAGTTCCGAGACGACCCAGCAAATATCGTTCTCCTTTGTCCGAATTGTCACACCAAAATTGACAAGGCGCCCGAGAGTTACCCAGTCGAGTCTCTACTCAAAGCAAAGAAGGACCGCCAGCAGGCCATTGCTTACATCGGCGGGACACCGACATTCTCCAACCGCAGCGATGCCCGGAAAGCAGCAAAACGCCTTTTGTTGCGCAACATGACGTCGTTCAGGGCGAAAGGGCCGAATCCCGAGACAGGGGCAATCGACTCGCGCGAGCGGGCCGCAGTCTGGTCCGATTGCGTTCTGAATGAAATCGTGCCAAATAATCGGCTCCTAGTGGCACTGATAGAGGTGAACGAGGACTTGGCCACTGCTGAAGAGATGGAAACGGCAGAACTACTTAGACAGCATACTGACGCTCTTGAGAGTAAACACAGAGGAGAAACCCTCCTCGGGCCGGCACCTCGCTTCCCGGAGCGAGCAGAAGCGCTTTTCAGTGAGGCGAACAAATGACTGAGATCCGGTATCTCACCGACTGGTTCATCCCTAAAATCGCGCAGCACAGCGCAGTTGCATCATCGAAGCGTCTTTCCGACAAGCGTCTCAGTGTACTTCGAAAAGATGGTGTTGCTCTGACGATCGCGCCGGTTCAGGTGGAGGTCCTGTCCGCGGATCTGGTGGAGGAAATTATTCGGGAGGATATAGCGACAATTATCTGCCTGGTCCCTAAAGCTTCGCACTACCTGTGGTCTGCCCGCGAGCGTGCCGCCGCGTTGGGTTCAGACGTACAGACAATGAGCGAAGTATTTTGGTCGATGACCGAGGAGAACCCACAGGGGTTCTTGTCGAACGATGTGACCGTTACCAGACGAATCTTGCGTCAGCATTCACAGGTCCATCAAGTCCAGATGATCTGCGAGTCTTCCATGCGGATTGTCCGAGTGGGGAACATGTCCAACGTCACAGTATCCGTTGAATATGGATATGAGTTCAGCGAGGAGGCTCTAGTAAAGGCGCTGGATCGCCACCCAGGGATGGACGTCGTTTTGAACTCCAATCCCAATGGGAGGATGACAGCGGCCGCACTCGAGCACGCCAAACACGCTGGCGTTCGCCTACTGAACCTGAGTTCCCTTATGGGAGCGCTGAAAAATCCGTAACCGAGCCACCTTGCGGTGCACCGAACGGATCCTCGGCCAGGTGCTTGCCTGTTGGCCAGTACACCTCACCGAGGTGCAGCTATACGTATTCGGCTCCGCCACAAATCCTACCAATCACCATCCCAAGGATGTCGACATTCTTCTCGTGTACAGAGAGGGAGATCTGAGTCTGGCGCATGAAATCTGTAACAGAATAAGGGAACTTGTCACCTACCCGCCAATTGACATTCTGGCGCTCAATCTTGAAGAAGAAATAGAGACCAATTTCATCGAAGCCGTAAACGCGAAGCGCTTTTGGCCATCAGAATAAGCAACTTGAACTTTGTAGGATTTTCCAGCTCGGTACTGCATAAGAGGGAGGGCG
This sequence comes from Streptomyces flaveolus, assembly GCF_044765825.1. Taxonomy (NCBI): domain Bacteria; kingdom Bacillati; phylum Actinomycetota; class Actinomycetes; order Kitasatosporales; family Streptomycetaceae; genus Streptomyces; species Streptomyces flaveolus. The sequence continues at coordinate 109,305 of NZ_JBIWKU010000003.1, forward strand.
AAGTGGCTGATCTTCAGGAGACAGCTGGGGCATGCGAGGATGAGGGCGGATTGATGCAAGACAACTTGGGGCGTCTACGGACCTCATTGGGTTTCGACAGACTCGGCAAGCATGTTCTCAGCTCCATCGCTCGTGAGCTTGAATCCGTCGGTCTCGGGTACTTCCCGCTCGCCGTCTTGGATCCTCGGTGTAACACGGAGCCCCGTAAGGACCAGCAGTTGTGGGTGTACACGCGGGATGGGGGCGAGCGTGCCCGTATTCTGGATGCCATTCTGCGCCCCCAGTCATACAACGTACGAAGCGCTTTGGACGGATTGGTGAGCGGCGACTACTCGTCACTGACTGCGGATGAGAAGCTGCGCGAGGTCCAGAAGATCGTCAACGCCTGAGCAGGGTGCGCCGCAACTCTGCAATCTGCGCACCTCTGAGGCGAGGTTCTAGCACTCACGGCACACGATTCACGCCCCCTAAACGCTACATTTTCGAGGACTCGCGATCAGCGTACGCCTCAGGCTGCCCGGACGTTACTGGCCGCGGCGGCGCCGCGGGAGACGCCGTCGTGGGGCGGGGTGAAGCACAGCGCGCACCGCGTTTCCGAAGTCGGCGGCTGCTGAGTCGAGGTGCCGAGAGTCGCGCGACGCGTGATAGCTAAAGGTGGCCGCCACGAGTCTGTCGGTGGCGTCGACGACATCACTGCTGGGGTGTCGCTGAAGCGGAGCGGCGGCGGCTATGACTGCTTCGAGCTTCGGGGTTATGCCGGCGGAGGCTGCCCTTGATTGATGCCGCTCGTGGGCCAGGAACCAGCCTGCGCCGCCGAGCGCGGCGGCGACCTCGCGGCGGTCGGAGCCCGTGACGAACGCAGCCGGGGCGAGACCGGTCACCGCCGCCAGTACGAAGGTGCGCGCCTGCTCCTTCCAGCCGCTCCACAGGACATGGTCCGCCTCGATCGCTGCGCGGAGTCCGGCGACGGCGAGCACCATGGCGTCGAACTGAGCGCCGAGGGTCTCTCGGTCTTGCCTGGCTTCGGTACGGGCGGCCACACGGGAGTTGATGCCGGCGGTCAACCCCGCACCGAGTGCAACGGATGCGAGCGTGCCGCCGATGTTGATGTCGATATGCACAACCACAGAGTTGCGAGCGCCGCCGTCAAGCGTCTGATCTGTTGCGCAGCCGTGACGCCCTAGGTTCCCCGTAGTGACCTGGCCTGGTCAGCCGATCGGGTGCCGCACAAATGGCACGGACTCGACTGGCGTTAACTCACCGGCTAATAGCAGGGCTTGGGGTTAACCTACCCGGCGTAAGAGGGCAGCGGCCCGTCTCGTTCATAGGCGTTCAGACGCGTTCCGCAGCTAGCCGGGCACCGGCCGCCGACCACCCGTGAACGACCCTGGACGCGCCCCCGCAAGGCACCACCACAGTTGGAAAGTGTGTTGGGACCCTGTCGGTTGGCAGAACCGTGGGTGCAGGTCTTTGTGCTTCTAAAGGCCGCCAGCGTCCGGCGGCCGCGAGAGTGAGCTCTGCTGGGCACGACAGTGCCGAAGCATCCGTGCCGATCCGGTCTCGAGCACGTCTGTCTGTCAGTGCTACTCCCTAGGATGCACAGTGAACACTCTTCCAAGGATTCGGCATACGGGGGCATGCTCAGTGAGCGCAACAGGCCGCAGGCGCCAATCCGCCAGCCCGGAACCGACGATCGTGCCGGTCTCCCGGCTCGCCGACCGTGTGCTGACCGGCGAGATCGTGCTTCCGAAGTACCAGCGGGCGTTCGTGTGGGGGCCGCACCAGATCCTCCACCTTCTGGACTCGGTGCTGCGCAACTACCCCATCGGCAGCCTGCTGCTGTGGGACACCACGGAGCCACTCGCGAGCGAGGAAACCGTCGCTGGCTTGGATGTGGACCCGCCGCGCCCCGGTCGCCCAGTCAAGTACATCCTCGACGGCCAGCAGAGGCTCGCCAGCATCATCGGCGCACTGCACGGCGGCACCGGCGCCTGGGACATCGCCTACGACCTGGAAGAGGAGCGCTTCTTCCAGCGCACCCCGGAGAGCCCGACGGGGCCGCACATCATTCCCATGCGGAAGGTGAGCTCGGCGGGATCTCTCTTCGGTCAGGTGGCCGAGTTGTCCCCCGAGCTGCGCGAGCGCGCGACCGAGCTGTACGAGCAGTTCGCCAATTACCTGGTGCCAGTGGTGACCTTGGACCACATGTCTGCTGAGGAGTCGGCGGAGGTCTTCGTGCGGATCAACAGCACGGGCACGACGATGAACATCGTCGACGTGGCGCGGGCGGGCACATGGAGCCCCGACTTCGACCTCAAGGAGGAGATCGAATCACTGCTCCAGGTCCTCGACGCGAAGCGCTACGGCCGGGTCGACACCAAGACCATGCTCCGCACGATCGCGGTTGCCTCCGGATTCGGGTTCTCCACCAAGGACATCAACCGTCTGAGAGAACTCGACAAGGAGCGGTTGCGGGAGGCTGTGGCCGAGGCGGCGAAGGCGGCCGAGCGGGCGGTGGACTTCCTCAGCACCCAGATCCGTACACCGAAGGCCGATGCGCTGCCCTACTACAACCAGTTCGCGGTGCTCGTCGAAGTGTTCCGGCAGCTACCGAAGCCTTCGTCCGCGCAGTACGACGCGTTGCGCCGCTGGTTCTGGCTGACCGCGAGCGGTGAGTACTTCAAGGGCTGGAGCGAGGCCCAGATGGGTCCCGACCTGCAGGCGATCACTTCCTTCGCCAAGGGTGAGGCCCAAGAAATCGAGACGGGAGCGGCACTCCCGCGGAGCGCTGTGTGGCGGCGGAGCGCTTTCTCCAAACGGAACGCACCGAGCAAGCTCCTCGCTCTCCTCCTTGCGTACGAGGACCCGCTGGACCTGCTCACTGGACAACGGATCGACGTGGGCAGGGCCTTGTCGTGGCAGAACGATAAGGAGTTTCACCACTTCTTTCCCAAGGCGTTTCTGCGGTCGCGCGGGGTGAGCAGCGCCGGGGCGAATGTCTGCGGCAATCTGGTCATGCTGACCTCTCACAGCAACATCTGGGTGACCGACCGGCCGCCCTCGCAGTATCTGCGGGACCTGGCCGATATCGAGGGCGAGGGGCCGCTACGTGAGCGGTTGAGCACCTGCCTGGTAGAGGAAGACGCCTACCAGGCGGCGCTGCGGGACGACTACGACACATTTCTGCGCGTGAGGTCGGAGACGTTGCACCGGCGGTTGATGGAGTTGATCGGTGGAGCGGCGGGACCGGTGAGCCCTGCCGCGAGGGGTGAGGAGTCGTTGCCCGATAACGAGGGACTAGAGGAGGAAGCGGACTCCGACTCCCTCCTGGACGAACCGATCGACCGCGATTCTGCGGACTGATGGATGAGTTGGGGCCGAATGCGGATGGTGGATGTACCGGTTGCTGACCGGCCCCGGGAGTGGCTGCTGGATCGAGGAGCGGAAGCGCTCTCCGACTGCGAACCCCTTGCCCTGCGGATTGGCTCAGGCACGGACGATGCGGTGGAATTGGCCGGGCAGCTCATCGCTCAGCACGGCGGGCTGTGCGAACTCTCCCGGGCACCGGCACATGAGCTGGCGGGGCTCTCAGGGATGGGGCGGGCGAAGGCGGTGCGCGTCGCGGCCGCCCTTTAGCTGGGGCGCCGGGCAGCACCAGCCGAGGTCTGGCAATACGTTCGCAGATACGCCGACCTGGCCAGGGATCGCAGCACCGCTGCTGAGGGGTCTGAGGCACGAGCGGGTCGTGGTGGTCGTGTGCGACGCGGCTGGCGCAGTACTGCGGAAGGCGACGCTGACCGAGGGCACGGTTGACCGCTCTCTTCTTCCTGTCCGCGATGTGCTGACCCTGGTCCTAGCCACGAGCGGCACGGCCTTCGGCGGAGCCCACAACCATCCCATAGGCCGGCGTGGAGCCCAGCGAGCCCGACCGCCGCGCGACAGCCCGCCTGTCGGCAGGAGCGGGGGCAGTCGGACTCCGATTCCTGGACCATGTGGTGGTCACGGACCGGGAGTGGCGACGGGTGGAGGCCACCCTCCGGCTGAGCGCCGGCTTCGGGCCAGCTACAGCTGCCCGGAGAACGCAGCGTTGAGGAGGGCGGGGCGGACAGCAGTCAGAAGTTCGTCACGGTAGCGCTGGCGGTCATCAAGGGTCCGAATTTTCTGCATGAATGCATTGACATCGGCGACCGCCTGCTTGTGGCGGTCGCGCGGAATACTGGGAATCTCCATGGCCATGAGGAGACCAGAGCGAAGGCGCGGAAGCTGGAGATTATGGGTGGCATTTAGGACCTTGTCCAAAGTGGATCTGCTCTGCAGGCCAGCCGCAAGAAGCTCGCCAGGCATGATGCCGTTGGGGCGTAGTACATACTGCTCCACACTGCACAGCCCGGCGCGGTCGGAGAGCCACACCTTGTTTAGATATGGGCGCAGGTAACCATAGAGAACATCCCCCGATGCGAACCTGAACTTACGTCCCTTCTCATCACCGAGCGGGCGGGATCCGATTCGCGTACCGAAGTGTGGCGCAATGTGTTCCAGGCCCACGAACTCCCTGGCCGGGCTTGCATCGTCACCAGGATGAACAGTGTCGCTTACTAGTGCGCAGGCCTCATCCACTCTGATTGTGCCGGTTGCCCAGCGGGAGAGTACCCGATCGAGCCCAGATACTGCGATTTGGCGGGGATTTTCCGCGCTAGGAGAGGCCGCGACCGTTGTGCCAAGTTTCGACATGAGGATATCGAGCTTGTCGGCGACGCGGCGCTGCTCATCAATGTCGGGGATGGTCACCTCAAGATCTTCGAAGGACTTAATACTGAGCGTCCGGTTCCGATCAGCCGATCCAGGAGATGCCTGACCGATCTGGCGAAGACCCTTAAAGCTGAGGAAGTAATAGCGAAGATACCGGACATCAACATCCTCCCCCTTCGGAACATAAAAGAGGAACCGGCTTGATGCAACAGTCTTAGCATCCTCCTCACTGGTGACAGCTACCGCTCCTTCCCACGCCTTGATGTTGCTGAACGCGAGCGCATGCGCTGGAAATCTGAAATGGCGAAGCTTGGACAGTTCGTCCCCTTTGCAGGTCTCGTAGTGGAAGATTCCGCGACCGAAAGACCTCATTCCTAGAGCGACATAGTCACCATCCGCGCTTACATCGACAGGACGCCGGTCCAGACGCAGAACATCTCCCATGCGGACGTCACTACGCTTCATCGTCGTCCTCCAAGTTCCTCGCGCAGTTCCTCCAGAAGTCCCAGAATCTCGCTCTCCGTCTTGATGAGCTCGTTCACAAGCTCCTCTGGTGGGCGGTGCGCGAGGCCATCTCCGACATGCGGGTTAGGGATGTCGAGGTTGAACCCAGCCTTCACGATCTCGGTCGCCGATACCCTCCACGCGTTCCCGCCTTCTTCGCGGCCTTCGCGCCTCGCACCGCCCCACCACTCCACACACGGCTCGAATTCCTCGACCCGCATCGGCTTCGTCTTGGTATAGCCGCGACGGCCGTCCGGCATCGGGATCTCGTAGAACCAGACCTCCTCAGTCGGCTGCCCCTTCTCGAAGAACAGCAGGTTCGACGGGATCTGGGTGTAGGGAGCGAAGACGCCCTGGGGCAGCCGGACGATGGTGTGCAGGTTGCACTCCTTCATCAGCTTCTGCTTGATGCGGGCACCGATGCTATTCTCGCCGCTAGCGAAGAGGCTGCCGTTCGGCAGGACAATCGCGCAGCGTCCACCCTTCTTTAGCTGGTCAAGGATGGCATGCAGGAAGAGCCAGGACGTCTCCTGGGTCTGGTAGCCCTTCGGGAACTTCTCGACCACCGACCGCTCTTCCTCACCCCCGAACGGCGGGTTCGTCAGCACCACGTCCACCCGGTCCGCTGCCGTAGCGTCCCGCATCTGCAGCAGGGCGTTCTCTCGGACCAACCGTGGCGCGCCGATACCGTGCAGCAGCAGGTTCATGCTGGCCAGCAGGTATGGGAGCGACTTCTTCTCGATGCCGCGGATGTCGTCGTGCAGCTGCCTGCGCTGGGTGTCGGTCTCCACGCGCTGCACTAGGTCCTCGTATGCCTGGACCAGGAAGCCTCCAGTACCGCAGGCCGGGTCGAGGACTGACTCTCCCAGTCTGAGGAAGGATTGCTGCACCATGAAGCGGTTGACGGGGCGAGGGGTGTAGAACTCGCCGGAGTCGCCGGCTGCGTCTCGCATCTCCTTGAGGATCGACTCGTAGAGGAACGCCATCGTGTGGATGTCGTCCGAGGAGTCGAAGTGGATCTCGTCTACCAGGTTCACCAAATCCCGGAGGAGGGTCCCGGACTGCATGCGGTTGTTGACATCCTTGAAGATGGTCGACAGGACGTTCCGTGGGTCCTCGGCGTCGCCGCCCTTCAGTCCGGCGAGATGCGGGATGAGTTCATCGTTGATGAAGGTCTTCAGTTCGTTACCGCTGAAGTCCGGCTTTGTCGCCCAGTCCTGCCACCGGTACGGCTCTTCAATCGCCGGGCGATAGTCGGGGTCGAATAGCGGTCCCACCTGCTCGACACGCTGGTCGAATGCCTTGAGGAACAGCAGCCAGGAAAGCTGGGGAAGGCGGTCGAGGTCACCGTTTAGGCCGGCATCCTTGCGCATGGTGTCGCGTGCCGACTTGATGACGGACGCGAGCCGCGCCCTTGACGTGGTGGCCACAGCCGCCTTCTTATTAGTGGACGCCATCTCAGTCTTTCTGCTTCGGTACGGCTTCGCTGTTGTCTGTGCCCTTGGTTGTGCGCGCTCTGCCACGCAGACGGAACTCCGTCACTGCCCCGCCCTTGAGGACCCAACCCGCTGCCGCGTCAGCGGAGAGGCGGGCTGCGACTCGATCCAAGACGACGCGACGGCGCCGCCTAGCTAGGTCTGTACCGGTATCGGTTACCTGTTGTTTAAGCCGGACCTCAAGGGGCCGCCGGAGCGCGGTGGCGTCACGATAGCGATCGGTCACTGCGTCTCCTGAAGCGCCCGCTCGACACCGAGTTCCGCTCGCGCGCCCAGCCGTTGAGCCGTGTGCAGGAGGCGTCGCCGGGTAGCCAGCCCCCGTTCCAGAGCCTCCACGACGGCTGAGCCCACTACGTCTTGCTCCACTTGCGCGGCCGCGCACTCGATGATCGCCCGTACCGGTGTCGTCACGCGGTAGCCGTCACGCTCCTCGATCTCGTCCTGGGCCAGTTCGGCCCGGTGAAGGATTACAGCATCGTCCTTCTGACGAAAGCCGGGAGGGACTGTGAGGTGGATCTGTGATGGGTTGGCCGTCCCGAGGTCGTGAACAGACAGGGCGGTGATGTGGGAAACGATCGCGCGCCCCCTGCTCCACAAGGACCAGCGGACCAGCTGGTCGTCCTCACCGCCGGGCAGGACGTCGAACTCACGGAAGCGGTAGATACCACGATCGACGGCCGTCCAGTTGCCACGCTGGGCGTGGTACCGCTGGGCTTGGTACGAGTACCCAGCCTCAAGCGCCTGAGCTGCGGTGAAGTAACCACGCTGCCCGCCGGCGATGCGCCAGAGGGCAGCCCTGGTGTCCGTACGGTCTCTGAGCACCTACGCAGCCTATCAGGGACACATACCTAATAGTCGTCTTTAGTTTAGCGAGACCCTTTGACATCAAACTACAGTTTTATTTTACTCACGAAGCTTCCAGTAGCCGCTTGCTCAGCTCGTCTATGGCCTCGTGCAGAGACTTCGCGCCGCCGAAGCGGTTCGCCAGCTCGACCACCGAACCCATCTCGGTGAACGGGCGCACCCCGAGGGTTTCCGGCTTGAGCTGGGGCGAGCCATGCTCGGCGAATTTCAGCAGCATCTCCTCCAGCACCTGTCGGGCTTGAGGTTGGAAGGACTCCAGGAAGTCCCGGTGCTCGTGCAGGAATCGGTACAGCCGTTCCTCCCGGCTGACCAGCGGCAGTCCCCAGGCGACGTTAAGGAGCAGGTCGACCGGATCGACATCCGGGCTACCGAACTCCTCAGGCAGCTCCTCCGCCTCGACGTCGGCGGTGTGCAGGATGGCCATGAGTTCGCGCCGGCTCTTGGCGACGGCCCACTGGGAGCGCAGCTTGTCCGGTGCGAGGTCGAGTTCGAGTACGCGGTCGTGTACCCACTGCTGGATGGTCACCAGCCTCATCGTCCGGCCGTCCGTGTCGAGCTGGTAGCGCCGCTCGCCCCACTTGTAGACGTGTACTCCGTTGACCACGTAGCGCCTGCCGCGGGATTGGATGCGGTCCACCTCGTCAGGGTCGTCCACCCTGTCATCGGCACGGGGCTCGTCGAAGCTGCCGCCGTCCGTCTGGTCGTACGCGGCCTCGGGCTCGGTCACGCTCTCCGGGTCGATCTCGTCGCCCTCGGGGGTCTCCGGTGCGCTCCCGACCACATGCCCTTGCTCGTCTGCGGTATCGCGTACGACGCGGAGCGGAGGGCCGTCGAACCCGGGGTCGTTGAAGAGCCGGGTGGCCTCGACGAAGTCGATGATGTCGAAGGACCCCTTGCCGATCTCCGGGCACAGACGGGTGCCCCGACCGATGGTCTGTTTGAACTCGGGCATCGAGCCGATGCGCCGGAACAGGACGATGTTGCGTACGGCCGGCAGGTCGATGCCCGTGTTGAGCAGCTTCGACGTCACGGCGATCACCGGTTCGTCGGAGTCGTCCTTGCGGAAGTCATCCAGCAGAGCCCTGCCATGGGGGCCGTCGGCGTCGGTGATCCGCACGACATAGTCGTGGTGCGCCTGCACCTCCGCCGAGGCCACATTAAAGAGGGCCGTGCGCATACGTGCGGCGTGGTTGTTGTCCTCGCAGAACACGATGGTCTTACCGTGCTTGCCGTCCTCCGCGGTAGAGCGCAGGTAGTCGATGACGTACTGCGCCGCTGCCTCCGTGCGCTCCAGGATCACCATGACCCGCTCGAAGTCCTTCGGGCCATAAACGCCCTCCGGGATCTCGTTGCCGTACTTGTCCCGCTGCCCTGGCTCGGTCTGGTAGCCCTCCATGTCCACGTTGAGCCGGACCCTGCGCACCCGGTACGGGGCCAGGAAGCCGTCCTCGATGCCGTCGGCCAGCGAGTAGGTATAGACGGGCTCGCCGAAGTAGTCGAAGGTGTCGACCTCCTTCTTACTGATCGGGGTGGCGGTCAGCCCGAGCTGGGTCGCAGGTGAGAAGTGCTCCAGCACGCGACGCCACTGCGAGTTGTCCCGGGCGCTGCCGCGATGGCACTCGTCCACGATGACAAGATCGAAGTAGTCGGGTTCGTAGCGACGGAAAAGTTCTTCCTCATCGCCCTTCTCCAGCGCCTGGTACAGAGCGAAGTAGATCTTCCGGCCTCGCACGGGCTCGCCGCTGATCTTGTGGACGTCGTCTTGGCCGAAGACGGGGAGGAAGTACTTGTCCTTGGGATCGTCGACAAGCATCGAGCGGTCGGACAAGTACAGAACTCTGGGCTTGCGGCCGGAGATCCACTGGGACCTGTAGAGCTTGGCAACTGTCTGAAGAGCCACCATGGTCTTCCCCGTACCAGTGGCCAGCACGAGAAGGATCCGCTTCTGCCCTGCGGCGATGGCCGCGAGGGTGCGGGCTACCGCCACGCGTTGGTAGTAGCGGGGCCGCTTGGCGGTGTTGTCCGAATTTCGCAGCGTGTGATCGTAGGGGGCAGCCAGGAGTTCGCGCCCGACGCTGGAGTCCGCCTGCTGGTCGGCCAGATAGCGGCTCCACAGCTCCTCGGGCGTGGGGAAACGGTCGATGTCCCGGATCGTGGGAGCAGCACCGCTATAGTCGATCTCCACGATCTGTCGACCGTTGGTGGCGTAAGCGAAGGACAGCCCAAGCTTCGCGGCGTACCGACGAGCCTGCTCCACACCGTCGTTGGCATCGACTCGGTAGCGCTTGGCCTCGACAACCCCGATTGGGACGTCCGGTGCGTACTCCAGCACATAGTCGGCAACCAGAGGGTCGCCGTAGACGTGCCGCTTCGGCGTGGGTGTGAGCCGCCCGTCGTTGATGCGGAACTGCGGGCGAATCTGATCACTGGTCCACCCGGAATCCGCGAGGGCAGGTATGACCAGTGCCCGGCACGTCTCGTCTTCTGTCATCCCCTGTGCAGCTGTCACCACACGGAGAGTAGTGCCGCTGATCGCGGCTGTCCTCACCATTGGCGAGATCCAGCCTCTGCCTCTCACTGACGTGCGGGGGACGGTGTCCCCCCCGACAGCTCGAGGTGGTGCCAGTGGGCGGCTCATGGACCATTCGTGGACGAGTCACCGGCAATTGCCGCCCTACAGTTGGCTGAGTAGGAGAAGAGCAGCGAGCAGAAGAGGCCTCCGGAGCCGTGTGCGCAGGTTCGAATCCTGCCGGGGGCACCCACCATGAGGTGCCCAAAGACCCCGTCACCAGCGGAAACGCTGAGGCCGGGGTCTTCGCGTATGTGCAGGCGTGAGTCAGTCCGGGTGGGCGTGCGTCGGGGTCCGCGGGCGCGGCGTGGACGGGATCTTTCCGCGACCCGACCGTGCCGCGAAGGCCGTGGGGGCAAAAAACAGTCCCCGGTAGTGCTGCACGTGTCCTGGGGCTTCAGTCGTCACTGTCGCTCCGGTATCGCGCCGGCTTGCCGGGGGCCTGGACCACATCCTGTCCAAGTCACTCCGCCGACTAGACGTCCTCATCGACTTCATGGCTCTTCCGGTTTTGTGGCTTATTAATCAGGTTAGGCAGGCAATCTGCGGAGTCAATAGGTTCCGGGAAGTTTCTGAGTCGATCATCGCGTTCCCCTGCCATCCCCGGCGGCACCCTGGTTCTCGACAGTGAAAGGGCTGGCCAGGGCTGTGCTGCGAGATCACACAGTGACCGGCTGGTTTTCCCTGGTCACCGGCCGTCAGCGTGTCGTTCGGGACAGTTCGATGCCCTCGCGGAGGCGGGCGGGTGCGCCGTCGCTGAGGGTCCAGCCGTGGGGGACCGCGATTTCCAGGAGGGTGCGGGCTCCGACGCAGCGGTGTTTGTGGGTTCTGATGAGCGTCGTGCGCTGTTTGGGCTTCTGTTTGCGGAGGTGCTTCTCTATGCGCTCCCGGTGGAAGGCCGGGTCGTCCTCGCGTTGCAGCTCGCCCCATGAGGTCCACCAGCGTGGCCGTGCGGGGAAGTAGCCGATCGTCCGGTCCAGCACCTTCAGCACCGGGCGTTCGAGGAAGGGGAGGATGCCGCAGACGAATTCCATCACCAGGCCGTAGACCACGACGAACGCCATGATGATCAGCCACAGCATCACGTGGAACGGGAAGTACAGCACCGTCAGGACGAAGCGCAGCCGTCGTCCGGCCTTCGAACGCGGTGGTTGTGGCTCCCACAGGCCGGACAGTTCCGCCGGCGGCACGACGGGATGGGGCGTCGGCTGGGCGTAGTACGGGGTGGACGGTGCGTACGGGCCGTATTGGCCGTACTGGGGCTGTGGAGGCGGCTGTTGCACCGCGTCACCCAATCACCGGCGCGGTCGGCATCGCAACGTCCTGTCACTCCGTTCCGCTGCGGGACAGCGGGGGCAGTGACGCGCACAGCCAGGTGGGGAACGCGGGCTCCCTCTGCTGTACGGCCTCACAGCCTCCTGTCGCGGTGCGGAAGAACGGGTCCCATCCCGTCTTCTCCGCGCGGTAGAACCAGCGGTCGCCCAGGCGGGACGTGCACGCGGGGTTCGTCGTGTCGCCGCAGATCGGTCCCGTGCGCCAGGAGAAGTCCAGGACGAGCCACTTGCCGTCGCAGTGTTCCGCGTTCCGGTACGTGTGCATGGGGGCGTCGACCGCCTTCAGCGCCTGTTCGTAGGAGGGCGCGGTGCAGCCCGTGGCCGGTGGGGTGCAGCCCAGCTCTCCGCACAGGCGCAGCGCGGGTGGGGTGGCGCCGTGGGCGGTGAAGCGGGTGTAGTTGTCGACGATCACGTCCCGGTCGCCCAGTGGTTCCGGCAGCGTCACCCGTGCGGTGGCCGTGCTCTCCTCGGTGCATCCGGACGCCCTGTCCCCCGACGGCGAGGTGAAGGTGACCTGTACCCGTGCGAGGTCCGAGAGCGGGTCGGTGAGGACCGCCTTCAGCTCGCGCACGCACGGGTGCGGGCCGCTGGGCACCTGGGCATCGAGGAGCAGGGTGCGGTGGTCCTCGCCGAGACGGACTCCGGTGACCTCGGACGGCTGCATCGTCGTCCATGGGATCGGTTCCGCCGTCGTCCGCGACGGTGACGTTCCGTCCCCCCGGTCGGCCACCTCGCTCCCGCACGCGCCGAGGAGCAGGACGGCTGCGGCACAGAGCATGGCGGTGATGAGTGTCCGGGTCGGTCCGGCTGATCGCATACTTGCTCAATTCCCCCGTGCGGCTGGCCTGTTGCCCCGGGCCACTGTACGACCGTCTCAGCCGCCGACCAGGGCGACCAGCTTGATGAAGATCAGGGTGGGGGCCGGAGTCAGGTCCACCGTCTCGTCGAGGGACTCGAGTTGGCGGTCGCCGGACAGGACGAAGAAGCCGTTGGTCAGGAAGGCGTGTTCGGCTGCCTTCGTCCGGCGGGCCGCGTCGACGGGGTGGGTGTTGTGGCGGGTGGTCTCCTCGCGGACTCGGAGGGCGATCAGCTCCCGTACCGTCATCCGGTCGGGCAGGCCGGTCAGCTTCCGCTCTGTGAGCTGCTTGCCCGTCGGCGTCTCGTCCCGGAAGGTCACGGTGGCCATCAGGCACCTCGTTCTATCTGGCGGAGGATGGTCTCGTCGGTGATGTCGGTGTCGGCGGCCAGCAGGAACGCCTTGCTGAGGATCAGGGCGAGCCGTTCGTCGTCGAAGGGCAGGAAGACCGTGCGGTCCGTCGCGCGTCGGGCCGCGACGACGCACAGGTAGCTGTCGTCCGGCTCCATCAGGACGTTGGCCGAGAAGAGGTGGATCTTGTACGCGCGCCGGTCGCCTCGGACGCGCAGGAAGCGGCCGTCGAGTGTGCAGCGGTCGGCGATCTTCAGGCGGGGCAGGAGCCGTTCCAGTACGTCGCGGCGTGCCAGGGCGCTCTCGGTCAGCTCGCCGAACGCGGTCCGCTCCCAGTAGGCGCGCCGGGCGCCACCGTCGGTCCAGTCGGGGTCGGTGGCGATCGAGGTCACGCCGACGAAGAGGTCCACGTCGCGCATGGCCTCGCTGAACACCAGCGGGGGCACGTCGGCCAGCGGTGTCTCGCGCCAGGTGCCCTCCTGCCGGTGGTCGAAGCGCACCTGGTCGGTCGTGGCCAGGTCGTCGTCGCCGGCGGAGTCGGACCAGGTGTGGTGGAAGCGGACCCGCCACTCCCCCGCCGCCAGGGTGCGCTCGGCCTCGTCGCCGTCCCCGTCGTCCCAGGGGCCGATCATGCGGCTCTTCCATCCCCGGGCGCGGAACAGGGCGAACAACTTGCGGTAGTGGACGAGGTGGGCGGCGAAGCGGTTGGAGTAGACGCCGGTCTGTTCCTCGGCCGGGGTGAGGACGTAGATCTCGCGGAACGCCTGCTTGAAGGGCTGCCGTACGCGCCGTTCGGTGAGCAGGTCCCGCCAGGCCCCTACGGCGTCGGGGTCGGAGCGGAGCGGGTGCCAGAGCCGTACGGAGGCGTCGTCGGGGGCGTCGGGGAGGGCCTCGTCCGTCTCGGGGAGTACGGCCCGCCACTCGTCGGGCGCGACCTCGATCTCCCAGATCAGCCGGCCTACGAGGGTCCGGGCGAGGGGGTGGCCGGCCAGCTCGGTGCGCCACCGGCCGTACGGGTGGACGGCGTCGACGGTGAAACCGCCCTCCAGGGCCCGCAGGAGGGTGGCCAGTTGGGCGTTGAGCCGCTTCACCAGGTCGCGGAGTTCCTTGACCAGGGCGGGGTGGTCGCGGCGGACCGGTGCCGGGACGGTGCGCAGCGGGCGGCCGTCCTTCTCCCAGGTCAGCGTGGCGGTGTCGGTGACCGTGACGAGCGCCCGGTAGTCGCCGGCCGTCCGGCGCAGGACGCCGTCGCCGTCGAAGTCGAGCCTGGGCAGCCGTAGTGCCACGTCGGTGCGTTCGGCCAGGGCCGCGTCCGCCTTCTTGAGCATCTTGTCCAGTTGCTTGGGCACGCCGGCGTGCCGGACGGCACGGCGCACGGTGCGGATCGCGGTGACCAGCTCGGGTGTCGGGTAGTCCTGGGCGGCGCGGACCACTTCGTACAGGAGGGCCTGTGACGGGAGTGTCCTCGCCGCCGTGGGGGCGAGTGCGATGCCGGGCAGCAGCCGGTCGAACAGCTCCGGCAGCCAGGGTTCGTCGCGCAGCAGCGCGACCCGCAGGGCCTGGCCGAGGGAGGTGACCTCCCGGTCGGTGAACGCCTTGTCCGCCCGGTACGGGATCTCGCCGGCCCGGATGGCGTCGGTGCGGTCGGCGGCCGCTTCCAGCGCGCGGCGGGTGAACGCCACGTACGCCGGGTTCTCGGCCGATCTGTGCCACGCGTGGGCGTGCGGCGGGACGAATCGGTGCTCCCGGTCGATCTCGGAGAGCACCGCCTGTTCGGCCGGAGGGAGCCCGGCGATGACGGCTGTTTCGTCGGCGATGACGGGGCCCACGTCGCGGGAGAGCCGCTCCACGGCCGTGCTCAGTGTCTCGTCGCCGGCGAGGGACGCGACCGCGAGCAGCGCGTACGGCTGGCGTACGGAGTCCTTGGCCAGCCACAACCCGACGAGGGCGCGGGCCGGTTCGGACACGTCGGGCAGCGGGCCCGTGCAGTGTTGCAGTGCGTCCAGGCCCAGGGTGAGGTCGGCCCAGCCGTGCTCCTCGCACTCCTCGACGAGCAGTTCGAACAGCCGGCGGCACGCGGCGGGCGTGTAGCGCGGCTGCCGTTCCCTGACCGCGGCCCCGATCGTGAAGGCTGCCGCCCGCCTTGCGGGTGTGGCCGAGGCGTCCACCCGGTAGGCCGCGACGAACAGGCTGCCGAGCTCCTCGTCGGTGACCTGTGACAGGTCGTGGCGCCCGTCCTCGCCGGTGAACGACGGGTCGGTCAGCGCGCGCATCAGCCGGGCGGCGGGGCTCGTCGGGGGCGAGTCGTGGCCGCTGGGGCGGGTCGCCGGGGCGTCGTTCAGCATGGCGGGATGATGGCAGAGGGGACTGACAACACGACCCCTCGCGTCGGTCAGCCGGCGGTGGGCAGGCGGCTCAGAAGCTGCTCTTCCGAGAGGTCCTCCAGGTGGGTCAGGAAGACCCACCTGTGACCCGACGGGTCCTTGAGGATGACCGTGCGGTCGCCGTGGAACATGTCCGTCGGCGGCTGGAGGATCTCCGCGCCGGCGGCCTCCGCGCGGCGCGCGAGGCCGTCGACGTCCGGCACGAAGACGTGCAGCATGACGGAGGTGCCGCCGCCCAGCGAGGCCGGCGCGGCGAAGCCGGCGGTCTCCGCGCCGGCCTCGCCCGCGTCGCCGAGCATCAGGGCCGACCGTCCGACGGTGATCTCGGCGTGCAGGACCCCGCCGCCCGGAGCGTCGATCCTGAAGGCCTCGCGGGCGCCGAACGCCCGCTCGTAGAAGTCGATCGCCGCGGCGGCGTCGTCGACCATGATGTGCGGGATCACGGCGTAGCGGTAGCGGTCGGGGATCTCGGTGGGGGCTGAGTCCTCGGTCATGGTGAACCTCCTCGGAAAGCCACCGCGGGTCGGTTCCTGCGGCTCTGGAACGAACCTAGAAGCTCAAGTTTGGTTCAGGTCAAGCGTGAAAATACCCCCCGGGGTACCCGTGTTACGGTGGATACCCCGGGGGGTAATCGTCTGTGAAGGAGTTTCCGATGTTCTTCGTCGACACCCTCGAACTGGAGGGGCTCGGCAACCGTTCCTACCTGGCCGGCGGCGCGCGGAGCGCGGTCGTGGTGGATCCGCCGCGTGACATCGACCAGGTCCTGGCGGTGGCCGCCCGGCGCGGGGTGCGGATCTCGCACGTGGTGGAGACACACCTCCACAACGACTACGTGAGCGGCGGTCTGGAGCTGGCCCGGGTGACGGGCGCCGTGTACCTGGTGCCGGCCGGGGCCGGCGTCTCGTTCTCGCGGGTGCCGGTGGCGGACGGCGACACGGTCGACGTCGACGCCGGGCTGGAGCTGCGGGCGGTGGCCACCCCGGGCCACACCCCGCACCACACCTCGTACGTGCTGCGGGAGGACGGCGTGCCGGTGGCGGCGTTCACCGGGGGCTCGCTGCTGATCGGCACCGTGGGGCGTCCGGACCTGGTGGAGCCGCGGCTGACCGCGGAACTGGCCCGGGCCCAGCACGCCTCCGCGCACCGGCTGGCCGCGGAGCTGCCGGACGAGACGTCCGTCCTCCCGACGCACGGCTTCGGAAGCTTCTGTTCCTCCGCGCAGGCCGAGGGGGACGCCACCACGATCGGCCGGGAGAAGGCCGTCAACGCCGCGCTGACCGAGGACGTCGACTCCTTCGTGGCCCGGCTGCTGGCCGGGCTGGACGACGTGCCCGCGTACTACACCCACATGAGCCCGGCCAACGCCGGCGGCCCCGCCCCGGTCGACCTGACCCCGCCGGCCGTCGCCGACGCCGAGGAGATCGCCGCCCGGCTGGCGGCCGGTGAGTGGGTCGTGGACCTGCGCAGCCGCGTGGCCTTCGCCGAGGGGCATGTCGCCGGGTCGTACAACTTCGAGGCGGACGGCAAGCTCGCCACGTACCTGGCCTGGATGATCCCGTGGGGCAAGCCCGTCACGCTGCTCGCCGAGTCCCCGGAGCAGGTGGCCGCCGCCCAGCGGGAGCTGGTCCGGGTGGGTATCGACCGGCCCGCGGGCGCCGCGACCGGGGCGCCCGAGGCGTGGGTGCCCGAGGGCGGGTCGCCGGTGTCGTTCCCGAGGTCGACGTTCGCCGGACTGGCCGAGCGCGGCACGGACGGGGTGGTCGTCCTCGACGTACGGCGGAACTCCGAGCGGGCCGCCGGGCACATAGCGGGCTCCGTGCACATTCCGGTCCACGAGCTGCACAAGCGGCTGGGCGAGGTGCCGGCGGGCACGGTGTGGGTGCACTGCGCGGGCGGCATGCGGGCCGCGATCGCCGCGTCGCTGCTCCACGCCGCCGGACGGGACGTCGTGGCCGTCGACGACGGTTTCGACGCCGCCGACGCGGCCGGGCTGACGGTGACCGGCCCCGGTGACCCGGACGACCCGGGCCACCGGAGCGACCGCGCCGACCGCGCCGACCGCGCCGACCGCTGAGCATGACCGCTCTGATCGCCGCGCTCGTCGCCGGTGCCGTCGCCGGCCTGGCCCTGGGGGGTCTCGGCGGGGGCGGCAGCGTCCTCGCCGTACCCGCCCTGATCTACCTGCTCCACTTCGGCCCGGCCGACGCGACGACGGCCGGCCTCGTGATCGTCACCCTCACCTCCGCCACCGCACTGAGCGGGCACGCCCGGGACGGCAACGTCGCCTGGCGCACCGGGCTCCTGTTCGCCGCCGCGGGCGTCGTGCCCGCGATGCTCGCCGGAGTGCTGGCCGACCGGGTGCCGGCGACGGCGCTGGTCGTGGCCTTCTCGGTCGTCGCCGCGCTGGCGGCGGCGCGGATGCTGCGCTCCCCGGCCACCGACCCGTCCGGCCGCCCCGGTCCCCCCGTCCGCCCCGCGAAGGCCGGTGCCGTCGGTGCCGGGCTCGGCGCGGTGACCGGGTTTCTGGGTGTGGGCGGCGGCTTCCTCGCCGTGCCGGCGCTGGTGGGCGTGCTGGGTCTGGCCATGCGCCGGGCCGTCGGTACGAGCCTCCTCGTCATCACGGTCAACTCGCTGGCCGCGCTCGGCGCACGGGCGGGCACCGGGATGCACCTGGACTGGGCCGTCGTCGGCCCCTTCACCGCGGCCGCCGTGCTCGGCGCCTGGGACGGCAAACGCCTGGCCGGGAAGGTCAGGGGCCGGACGCTGCAGACCCTTTTCGCCTACGTGCTCCTCGCGGTGGCACTCTTCATGCTCGCCGACGCGCTCGTCCCGTGAACGGCGACCACAGCACAACCCGACGTCCACAGGAAGGACCTCGTCCCATGACCACCCCCGCCACCCTCGACCCCCGCCAGGCCCACTCCCGCCTGCACGAACTCACCGTCATCGACGTCCGCACCCCGGGCGAGTACGCCGGCGGTCACCTGCCCGGCGCCCTCAACGTGCCGCTGGACCGGCTCCGGCATGCCCTGCCCGCCGTCCGGGCCGCCGCCGAGCGCGGGGACGTGCTCGTCGTCTGCGCCTCCGGCAACCGCTCAGCGAACGCCTGCCGCGTCCTCGCCGAGCACGGCGTCCACGCCGCGACCCTCGTCGGTGGCACCGGCGCGTGGGCCGCGCAGGGGCACGAACTCGCCCGGCCCGCGGGGACCGCGAAGGCCACCTGGGGCATGGAACGGCAGGTCCGCCTCACCGCCGGGCTCATCGTGCTGCTGGGCCTCCTGCTCGGCGTGCTGGTGCATCCGGCCTTCCAGTTGCTGTCCGCGGGCATCGCGGGCGGACTGGTCTTCTCCGCCCTCACCGACACCTGCGGCATGGCGGCCGTGCTGGCCAGGCTCCCCCACAACCGGCCCCGGCCCGCCGACCTCGACGCCACGCTCGCCCGGCTGCGCGGCCACTGACCGCGCCGCGGCGCCGCCCCTCAGACCTGGCGGATCACCACCAGGACGACCAGGAGCACGGTCGCGCCCGCGCTCATGCCGTGCGCGACCACCCCGGTCAGCGGGAAGTGACGTTCCGCCGTGCCCGTGGCCTGCGAGTGGCGGCCGGAGCTGGGCAGCCAGCGCAGCAGCATCATGAAGCCGAGGGCGGCCACGACGAGGACCGCGGCGCAGGCCGCCCACGCCGTGCCCCGGAGTCCGCCCAGGAGGTAGACGGCCCAGGCGGCCAGGCCGCTGACGGCGAGCACCACGTGACCGACCACCAGCCACAGCGGCAGCCGCGTCACGCCGGGCGTGCGCTGGCGCAGGCCGCCGTGGCGGATCCAGACGGTGGCGAGGTAGGCGCCCAGGGCCGCGGTCAGCAGCCAGGCGCCCAGGACGACCATGTCCATGTGTTCCGTTCCCCCTGCCCGGTGACGCGCGCTGTGTCTCAGCGGACTCAGCACAGCGCACCCGGCGGGGGCGGACCGGACGCCCATTCAGGGATTCACCCGTTGGCGTGAACCATGCCGCTCGGGTCTGGCCAAGCGGGGCCCGGAGTGTCAGGCCAGGGACAGGACCGACGTCAGCACCTGACGCAGCATCGCCGCGGGGTCCGGCGCCGGTCCGGGGGCGCGCCACGCCACGAAGCCGTCCGGGCGCACCAGGACCGCCCCGCCGCGCGTCACGCCGTGGGACTTCGCCCAGTCGGTGTCGTCGTCCTCGGGCAGCAGTTCGGCGTCGGGGGACTTGCCCACCCGGTACGGCGTCAGCGGGACCCGCATCTCGTGGGCCAGCCGCGTCGCCGCCTCGTGCCAGCCGCTGGCCTCCGTCGCGTCGCTGAGCAGGACGAGGGTGCGTTCGTAGAGGTCGAGGGTGGAGACGCGGTCGTCGCCGCGGCGCAGCCACAGGTGCGGGGCCCTGCTTCCGGGTTCGCCCGTCAGCGAGAGCGCGTCCGGGACCACCGGCGTCGCCGGGTCCGCGCCGACGACCGCGCCCTGGGGGTAGCGGTAGCCGAGGGCGACGTTGAGGATGCCGCGCTGCGGTCCGCCGCCGCCTCCGGCTGCCGGGGGCGGGGCGAAGCCCGGGTGGCTGTGCTCGGCGGAGCGGGCGGCGGCGCGGGCGCTGGTGGCCTCCGCGACCGGGCGGCGTTCGGCGTCGTAGGTGTCGAGGAGGCCGTCACCGGCCCAGCCGTCGAGGACGGCGGCCAGTTTCCAGGCGAGGTTGTGGGCGTCCTGGATGCCGGTGTTGGAGCCGAACGCGCCGGTGGGGGACATCTCGTGGGCCGAGTCGCCGGCCAGCAGGACGCGGCCCGAGCGGTAGCTGCGGGCGACGCGCTGGGCGGCGTGCCAGGGGGCCTTGCCGGTGATCTCGATGTCGAGGTCCGGGTCGCCGACCGCGCGGCGGATGTGGGCGGCGACGCGCTCGTCGGTGAAGTCCTCCACCGTCTCGCCGTTCTCCGGGTGCCAGGGGGCGTGGAAGACCCAGTTCACGCGGTTGTCCACCGGGAGCAGGGCGCCGTCCGCGTCCTCAGCCGTGAGGTAGCAGACGATGAAGCGGCGGTCGCCGACGACGTCGGCGAGCCGGCGGGAGCGGAAGGTGATGCTGATGTTGTGGAAGAGGTCGCCGGGACCGCTTTGACCGATGCCGAGCTGCTCGCGGACGGGGCTGCGGGGACCGTCGGCGGCCACCAGGTAGTCCGCGCGGATCGTGGTGTGCTCGCCGGTCTCCCGGTTCTCGACGACCGCGGTGACCCCCTCGGCGTCCGTGTCGAACGACAGCAGTTGCGTGCCGAAGCGCAGTTCGCCGCCGAGTTCGCGGGCGTGGGCGAGCAGTTCGGGCTCGAGGTCGTTCTGGCTGCACAGGCACCACCCGCTGGGGCTGAACCGGGCGAGTCCGTTGCCGGGGTCGATCTGCTTGAACAGCCACTCCCCCGCGTCGCCGACCAGTGTCGGCGTCTGGAGGATGCCGTGGTTGTCGGCCAGCGTGGCGGCGGCCCGCCGGATGTGCGGCTCGGTGCCCGACACCCGGAAGAGCTCCATCGTGCGGACGTTGTTGCCGCGTCCCCGGGGGTGGATGGAGGTGCCGGCGTGGCGCTCCACCAGCGTGTGCCGGACGCCGAGCCGACCCAGGAAAACCGAGGTCGACAGGCCGACCAGGGACCCTCCGACGATCAGCACCGGGACGCGGTGGACCCCGGGTCCCGGTCGATCGGCTCTTTCGTTCATCGCTCGTCCTCCATTGCGTCGGGCCCGGTCGGGCCGTCGTCGAGTGGCAGGTCCCGGGACATGCAGGGGCCGGGCCTTCATGCATGCCCCGTGACGCCCGCGGCGGCTCAGGCTTCACCCGCTTAACCCGTCTGGTTCGCGGTCCCCGGGGGCACGGCACACGATCGTGCTTACGCGACCGGCGCACCCCGCCGCACACGGCGCGGGCAGCGACGGTCGTACTCCCCCAGTCCACGAGGAAGTTCCCCCGAGAAGAGGTGGGCCGGATGACGGTCTCTCCCGTCGTGTCGTCGGATACCGGATCGACGAATGCCGCAGCCATGGGTGCCGGGGCGACGGCCGCCGTGTCCGCGGACGCGGGTGGCGTCTCGATATCCGCGTTCGACGGCTCGCGCGTACGGGTCGTGCTGATGCTGGACATCCACGACGGCATGCAGCAGGAGTTCCTCAACGCCTACGAGCGCATCCGCCACCGGGTCGCGGCCGTACCGGGACATGTCAGCGACCAGCTGTGCCAGTCCCTGGAGAACCCGACGCAGTGGCTGCTCACCAGCGAATGGGAGAGCGCGGCGCCCTTCCTGGCGTGGGTCAACAGCGACGAGCACCTGGCGACCGTCGAGCCCCTGCAGGACTGCGTCCGTGACACCCGCTCCCTGCGCTACAGCGTGCTGCGGGAGACCGCGGCCGACGGCGCCGCACCGTCCGCAGCGGCCGGCGAGGAGCTGCGGGCCGCTCCCCGCGTGGGGGGCAACGTCGTCCGGCACGCCCTGACCTTCACCGTGCGGCCCGGCAGCGAGGCCAAGGTCGCCGAGCTGCTGTCCAACTACGCGTCCCCCGAGGCCCAGGTCGACGAGGCCACCCGGCTGCTGCGCACCTCGCTCTTCATGCACGGCAACCGGATCGTGCGGGCCGTGGAGGTGAAGGGCGATCTGCAGGCCGCGCTGCGTCACGTCGCCCGGCAGCCCGGGGTCCGGGCCGTCGAGGAGGCCCTCAACCCGTACCTGGAGCAGGACCGCGACCTGAACGATCCGCACTCCGCCCGCCGGTTCTTCACCCTGGCCGCGATGCCGGCCGTCCACCACGTGGCGTCCGCGACCGGGGCCGAGGCGCGTCCGCAGCGGTGTGCGCTGCTGTATCCGGTCCGGGCCGGTGCGGGGCCGGAACTCGCCCGGCTGCTGGCCCGGCAGGACGCGTCCGCCGTGTACACGCCGGACGGTCCGGTCCTCGCCGCCACCGTCTTCCACCGCGACGACCTCGTCGTACGGCTGGTCGACGTGGCCGGTGACCCGGACGAGGCGCCCGCGTTCGTCCTGGGGCTGCACGACCGCGCCGGGTCCGCCGACGCGGCCGGTGTCGCGGTGGCCGAGCGGCTGCTGGACATCGCCTCCGTCGGCATCGACGGGCCCCTGACGGACGCCGGCACCCTGTCGCGGCTGCTCGCGCGGGCCCGCATGACGCCGCTGACCGACCGGCGTTCGCTCCCTTCCTGACCCGTCGGCGCGCGGCCCGCCGGCCGGGCCGCGCGCCGTCCTCCCCCACCGCCTTCCGTCCTTCCGGAGTGACCGACATGACAGACCAGCAGGTACGCATCGTCTCCCTCGGCGACATCGCGCCCAACACGCGCCGCGGCGGAGACCTCCGCGCCCTTCTCACCCCCACCACCGCCGGGTCGACCAGCGGTTTCATGGGCGTGGCCATCGTGCAGCCCGGCGACCGCATCGCCGAGCACTACCACCCGTACTCCGAGGAGTTCGTGTACGTCACCGACGGCACGCTCGAGGTGGACCTGGACGGGGCGCCGCACTCGCTCTCCGTCGGGCAGGGAGTGCTGATCCCGCAGAACGTGCGCCACCGCTTCCGCAACGTCGGCGGCGTCGAGGCGCGGATCGTCTTCCACCTGGGGCCGCTGGCCCCGCGGCCGGAGCTCGGCCACGTCGACACGGAGGACGCGGAGGGCAACGCCCTGCCGCACGAGGGCCACGCGGGGTGCGCCGGGCACGAGCGTCCCGCCGCCGCGGCCGAGGCGGTGTCATGACGCGGCGACGGGTCGCCGTCACGGGCATAGGCGTCGTCGCTCCCGGCGGGATCGGCGTACCCCAGTTCTGGGGGCTGCTGTCCGACGGCCGTACGGCGACGCGGCGCATCTCCCTCTTCGATCCGGCCGGCCTGCGTTCCCAGATCGCCGCCGAGTGCGACTTCGATCCCGCCGCGCTGGGGCTGGATCTCGCCACCGTGCAGCGGTGCGACCGGTACGTGCAGTTCGCGCTCGTCGCCGCCGCCGAGGCGGTGCGCGACGCGGAGCTCGACCTCGGCCGGCTGGACCCGTGGCGGGCCGGTGCCACGCTGGGCACCGCGGTCGGCGGCACGACCCGGCTGGAGCACGACTACGTCCTGGTCAGCGAGCGCGGCTCGCGCTGGGACGTGGACGAGCGGCGGGCCGAGCCGCATCTGGAGCGGGCCTTCACCCCGGCGACGCTCGCGTCGGCCGTGGCCGAGGAGTTCGGCGTGCACGGGCCGGTGCAGACCGTGTCCACCGGGTGCACGTCCGGCCTGGACGCGGTGGGGTACGCCTACCACGCCGTCGCCGAGGGACGTGTCGACGTGTGCCTGGCGGGCGCGGCGGACTCGCCGATCTCGCCGATCACCATGGCCTGCTTCGACGCCATCAAGGCGACCTCGCCGAACAACGACGACCCGGCGCACGCCTCCCGGCCCTTCGACGCCGACCGCAACGGTTTCGTCATGGGCGAGGGCGCGGCCGTGCTGGTCCTGGAGGACCTGGAGCACGCCCGGGCCCGCGGCGCGGACGTGTACTGCGAGATCTCCGGCTACGCGACCTTCGGCAACGCGTACCACATGACCGGGCTCACCAAGGAGGGCCTGGAGATGGCGCGGGCCATCGACACGGCGCTCGCCATGGCCCGGCTGGACGGCTCCTCGGTCGACTACGTCAACGCGCACGGTTCCGGCACCCAGCAGAACGACCGGCACGAGACCGCCGCCGTCAAACGGTCGCTGGGTGATCACGCCTACAAGACGCCGATGAGCTCGATCAAGTCCATGGTGGGGCACTCGCTCGGCGCGATCGGCTCGATCGAGCTGGCCGCGTGCGTGCTGGCGATGCACCACCAGGTGGTGCCGCCCACGGCCAACTACACGACCCCCGACCCCGAGTGCGACCTGGACTACGTGCCGCGCGAGGCCCGGGAGCGTTCGCTTCGGCACGTGCTGTCGGTGGGCAGTGGCTTCGGCGGGTTCCAGTCCGCCGTCGTACTCAGCGGTTCCGGTTCTGGTTCCGGCACGGAAGGAGGGCCGCGATGAGCGGACGACAACGGCCCCGGCGGGCGGTCGTCACCGGCCTCGGTGTGGTGTCCCCGCACGGCATCGGGGCGGAGGCGCACTGGAAGGCCGTCGCGGACGGCACCAGCAGCCTCGGGCCCGTCACCCGGGAGGGCTGCGAGAACCTGCCGCTGCGGGTGGCGGGCGAGGTGCGCGGCTTCGACCCGTCGGAACTGACCGAGGAGCGGTATCTCGTCCAGACCGACCGGTTCACGCACTTCGCGATGACCGCCGCGCAGCTCGCGCTCAGCGACGCGCGGTTCGGCCGGGCCGACGTCGAGTCGCCGTACTCGGTGGGCGTGGTCACCGCGGCCGGTTCGGGCGGCGGCGAGTTCGGGCAGCGGGAGCTGCAGAACCTGTGGGGCCAGGGGTCGCGGTACGTCGGCCCGTACCAGTCGATCGCCTGGTTCTACGCGGCCAGCACCGGCCAGATCTCCATCAGCAACGACTTCAAGGGCCCGTGCGGTGTCGTCGCCGCCGACGAGGCGGGCGGTCTGGACGCCCTGGCGCACGCGGCGCTGGCCGTGCGGAACGGTACCGACACGGTGGTGTGCGGCGCGACGGAGGCGCCGCTCGCCCCGTACTCGATCGTCTGCCAGCTCGGTTACCCCGAGCTGAGCCGGGCCACCGAGGCGGACCGCGCCTACCGCCCGTTCACGCAGGCGGCCTGCGGTTTCGCGCCGGCCGAGGGCGGGGCGATGCTCCTGCTGGAGGAGGAGGGCGCGGCGCGCGAGCGCGGGGCCGACACGCGGGCGACGGTGGCCGGGCACGCGGCGACCTTCACCGGCGCCTCCCGCTGGGAGCAGTCGCGGGCCGGGCTGGCGCGGGCGATCGAGGGCGCGCTGGCGGAGGCCGGCTGCCGGCCCGAGGAGGTGGACGTGGTGTTCGCGGACGCCCTCGGGGTGCCGGAGGCGGACCGGGCCGAGGCCCTCGCGCTCGCCGACGCCCTCGGGCCGCACGCACGGCGGGTGCCGGTCACCGCGCCCAAGACCGGGACCGGGCGGGCGTACTGCGCGGCGCCGGTGCTGGACGTGGCGACCGCGGTGCTCGCCATGGAGCACGGGCTGATCCCGCCCACGCCGAACGTGTACGACGTCTGCCACGACCTGGACCTGGTGGCCGGCCGGGCCCGTCCCGCCGAGTCGCGCACGGCCCTGGTCCTCGGCCGGGGGCTCATGGGCTGCAACTCCGCGCTGGTCCTGCGCCAGGGCGCGCCCACCGCCTGAGCACCGCACGGACCCGTCCCGCCCCCTCCCGAGCCATCACCATCCCGAGCGGGCGCCGCCTCCCGGTGGGCGCCGATCCGAGTGAAGGAGCACCTCCACATGACCGACCAAGTGGACTACCAGGTGACCGTCGAGGAACTGTCGGCGCTCATGAAGCGCACCGCCGGTGTGCACGTCGACCCGGTCACCCTCCAGCAGCAGGCCGACGCCACTTTCGACACGTTCGGCCTGGACTCCCTCGGCCTGCTGGGCATCGTGGCCGAGTTGGAGAAGCGGTACGGGCTGGGCCTGCCGGAGCAGGCCGAGCGCTGCAAGACGCCCGCGGATTTCCTCGCGCTGATCAACGGCGCCCTGAAGACGGGAGTGTGACATGGCAGGGCACACCGACAACGAGATCACCATCGCCGCTCCGATGCCGCTGGTCTGGGACATGACCAACGACATCGAGAACTGGCCCCGGCTGTTCAGCGAGTACGCCTCCGTGGACGTCCTGGAACGCGACGGCGACCGGGTCACCTTCCGGCTCACCATGCACCCGGACGAGGAGGGGCGGGTGTGGAGCTGGGTGTCCGAGCGCGTCGCCGACCCCGTGACGCGCACCGTCCGCGCCCACCGGGTGGAGACCGGTCCCTTCCAGTACATGAACATCGTCTGGGAGTACACCGAGACCGCGGAGGGGACCCGGATGCGCTGGGTCCAGGACTTCGCGATGAAGCCGGAGGCGCCCGTCGACGACGCGGGGATGACGGACCACATCAACCGGAACTCCCGTACGCAGATGGAACTGATCCGGGACCGGATCGAGCAGGCCGCGGGCGAGCGGCGGACCGCCGCGGTGCTCGCCGACTGATCCCGTCGAACCACAGTGCCGACCGGCACCGACGAAGGGCACCTCCCCATGCACCACACTCTGATCGTCGCCCGGATGGCTCCGGGCGCGGCACCGGACATCGCGAAGGTGTTCGCCGAGTCCGACCGCGGCGAGCTGCCCCATCTGGTGGGCGTCAACCGGCGCCGTCTCTTCGAGTTCGGTGACGGTGTGTACCTGCACCTCATCGAGAGCGACGACGACCCGGCTCCCGCCATCGGCAGGCTGACCGGGCATCCGGAGTTCCGGCAGGTCAGCGAGCGGCTCGAGCCGTACGTGTCGGCGTACGACCCGGCGACCTGGCGCAGTCCCAAGGACGCGATGGCGCGCTGCTTCTACACCTGGGACCGGAGCACCGCCGGCTGACGCCGGTCCGCCGCCCGCAGCGTCGGGGCCGCCCGCCCTCCGCGGGCGGCCCCGACGCGCGTACCGGCCGCCGTCAGGGCGCGAGGCCCGCGCGGACCGTCGAGGGCGGCCGAGGGTTGCACCGAGGGAGTCAACTCCCGGGTGAGAAGCCCCACATGAGGGCCTGTGAGGGTTTCGCACACCCTTCCGCTTTGATCTTCGTGGGGGCAGAAGCGCACAGGTGTGCCACGGGAGCGCGCCGCACACCTGTCACCGCCCGGCACCCCGTGCCGTGCCGGATCCGCACGGCGGCCGGACCACGGTCCGCCGCGCGCCCCGCCGACCAGGAGAGAGGACGCACGTCGTGGGCCGATCCACCGCCCGCCGCCCCCACCGGAGAACGGCGTCGGGGGGTGACGGGCCGAGATCCCGCACCCACGCACAGCGGCGGCGACGACGTCCGGTCCGCGTGGCCCTGGCCGGTGCCGCCTTCGGCGCCGTGCTGCTCTGCGCCGGTGCCGCCGGCGCCTACTGGCGCGACGCCCGGCTCGCGGTGACGGACGATCAGGCGGCCGACACGGCCGACGTGCTGGAGGCCGCCGAGCGGCCGGCCGGCCCCGACGCCACGGACGCGCCGCCGTCCGCGACCCCGAGCGGCAGCGCCTCCGCCTCTCCGTCCGCGTCCCCCGCCGCCGTCGCCATTCCCGCGACCGGTCCCGGCACCTTCATCACGGCGCAGGCCGACGGCACGACCGTGGGCACCGGCAGCCGCGTCCGGCGCTACAAGGTGCTCGTCGAGGAGGGCATCGACATCCGGCCGAGCGAGGCGGCGGCCGAGGTCTCCGAGGTGCTCGCCGACCGCCGCGGCTGGACCCGCGGCGGCACCGACTCGTTCCGGCTCGTCGGCTCGGGCTCGTACGACTTCGTGGTGAAAATCGCCACGCCCGGCACCGTCGACGAGATCTGCGGCGCCGCGGGCCTGCGGACCCGGGGCGAGGTGAACTGCAGCGTCGGCACGGATGTCGTGGTCAACCTCAAGCGCTGGGTGCTCGGTTCACCGGAGTTCGACGGCCCGATCGGCGAGTACCGGGCGCTGATCGTCAACCACGAGGTCGGCCACCGCATCGGCCACGGCCACGAGACCTGCCCCGGCCCCGGCCGCCCCGCACCCGCGATGATGCAGCAGATCAAGGGCCTCAAGGGCTGCGTCGCCAACGCCTGGCCCTACGACCGCGACGGCGGCTACGTCGGCGGGCCCTCGGTTCCCTGACAACGACCTGCCCCGCCGGCGGGCGGTTCGCGGGACAGCGGGCGGGGCGAGGGGTGATGATCCCTCCATGACCACCACACCCTCCTTCGACCCGCGCTCCCTGCTGACGGCGAGCCGGCTCGGCGTGCTCGCGACGATCAAGGCGGACGGCCGCCCGCAGCTGTCCCCCGTCTCCCCGTCCTACGACCCCGAGGCCGGCGTCATCCGCGTCTCGACCCGCGAGGGCCTGGCCAAGACCGCCAACCTGCGCCGGGACCCGCGGGCCGCGCTGGAGGTGACCGCCCCGGACGGCAGGTCCTGGGCCACCGCCGAGGGCACAGTCACCCTGACCGGGCCGGGCACCGACCCGCACGGCCCGGAGGTCGAGGCGCTCGTGGAGTACTACCGGGCGGCCGCCGGGGAGCACCCGGACTGGGACGAGTACCGGGCGGTCATGGTGTCCGACCGCCGGGTGCTGGTCACGATCACCGTCGACCGGGTGTACGGGGCGAATCTCGGCTGAGCGGGACGGGGGCGGGGCCGGTCCAAGTTTTGTGCCGGAGCGGTGATCGATCCGCGCGCCGTTTGCGTACCTCCTGGCGTACGAGTCCCACGCGTCGCCCTGGAGGCATCATGCGGCCGTCCCGCAGCAGGATCGGAGTCGTCGTCCTGTTCGGTGCGATGACCCTGACCCTCACCGCGCTGGCTTTCCCGGCCCTGCTCGGCCTGGACAAGCCCGACGGCAATCAGGACCGCGTCGTCGCGAGTACGAAGTACGGGCCGCTCACCGAGGCCGACCGCGACTTCGTCGTCAAGGTCCGCGCCGCCGGGCTGTGGGAGTACCCGCTGGGCGAGATGGCCATGCGGCGCGGCACGACCAAGGAGATGAGGACGGCCGGCGAGCACCTGGTCGTCGGGCACGCCGGCCTCGACGCGATGTGCCGCGAGATCGCCCCCGAGCTGGGCATCACCCTGCCCAACCTGGCCTCCCCGCAGCAGCAGGGCTTCGTGGCGACCGTCGACGCCAAGAGCGGCAGGGAGTTCGACTCCTCGGCGGTCAACATCATGCGTGTGACCCACGGTCAGATCTTCCCGGCCATCGCCAAGATCCGGGCCACCACCAAGAACACGCTCGTGCGGCAGTTGGCCGACCTGGCCAACGACACCGTGCTGGACCACATCACGGTCCTGGAGAAGACCGGACTGGTCGAGTACGACCAGGTCACCTTCCAGCAGACCGGCCCGGCGAAGCTGCCGAAGGAGAAGGTCACCCCGCCCCCGCCGCAGCCGGGGGAGCGGGTGCTGGTGCTCAGGCCGCGCCCCGACCTGAATGTGAACACGGCCGCGCCGACGCCGACGCCGTCACCGGCGGCTCCCTGACCGCGCCGCGGGAACGGCGGGGGGAATCAGGCGCCGGGGGGCGCCGTGACGTCCGCCGCCCGGACCGGCGGATGCGGCGCGGAGTCGTCCGGTGACGGGGCGAGGGGCTCACCGCCCGCCTCCCTGAAGGCGGTGAGCCCCTCGACGAATGCCGCCCGCTGCGGGGGCGCGAGCCGTTCGCCGACGGCGGCGACCTCCGCGCGGCGCCGCGCGATGACGTGCTCCACGGCGACCGCCACCACGCCGTCACCGCCCGCTTCCCGCCGGCCGAGTCCCGGGTGCCGCGATCATGGCCGGGTACGCGCGGTGGCGCCCGGGAACGGCCCGGCGTCCGTGCGCGTTCATGGGGGTGGCCGTGGACGGCGGCGAGGCGTCGTTCCGCGAGGCGGGGCGGGGCGGAGGCGTACGCGACGGGATCGGGAAGAGGGGGAACATGACGGCATCAGGACCGGACGGCGGCGCCACACCGGAGGAGCAGGACGGTACGCCGTCCGTGCCCGCGGAGGTCTGGCGCAAGTTCCTCGCGGACAGTGAGGAGGCCATCCGCGCCACCGCCCCGAGAGAACCGTCCGCCCGCGAGCGGTCCCAGGGCCACCGCCCCCGACCCCCGGCCACGGGCCCTGCGCGGGACGGGCGCCTGGGGGCGGGCCCGGGGACCGGCTCCGGGGACGCGCATCCGGCGCCGCCGGAGCCACGCCCGGGTGGGGACGCCGACACGTTCTTGGGGACCGGCGCGCTCCCCGGCTCGGACGCGCATCCCTCGCCGGACCTGCGCCCGGGTGCGTACCCGCGTCCGCGCCCCCGCCCCGGAGCGGTGCGCCCGGGGTCGGGTGCGTCGCCGGGCGGGGAGGGGGTGGACGCGGTCGGTGACCTCTGGTGTCCGCAGGAGCCGTGGGCCGGTCCGGCGTGGCGTGAGCTGGACGGCCGTGCCCGGCTCCGGCGGGCCGGAAGGGTGGTCGGCACGGCCGCCGCGGTGGCCCTCGCGCTCACGGCGTGGTCGCAGCTGTCCACCGGCCCCGGCACCCCCGCCCGCGGACCCGGCGACACCATCGGCCGACGCCTGGAGGAAACGGCCCTCCCCACCGCCGCCTCCCTGGCACCCGGCACCTCCGCGACCCCCGCGGTCTTCGCGCCCGTACCGTCAGCCGTTCCCCCGGCCCCCGCCACCACCCGGACGATCGACTGAGCCCCCACGCCACCGCCCGAGCGGCACCCGGCACTTCCTCAACCCCCACGGCCCCCAAGCCCGCACCCTCCACCGCTCCCCCGGCCCCCGCCACCACCCGGACGATCGACTGAGCGCCCGCCCCACCGCCCGAGCGACACCCGACACCTCCGCGACCCCCGCGGCCTTCAAGCCCGGACCGTCCACCGCTCCCCCGGCCCCCGCCACCACCCCGACGATCGACTGAGCCCCCGCCCCACCGCCCAAGCGGCACCCGGCACTTCCGCAACCCCCGCGGCCTTCGAGCCCGGACCGTCGGCCGTTCCCCGGGCGTCCGCCACCGCCCGGGTGGCGCCCCGCGTCCTCGCCCGACCAACGCCCCGCACCGGAACCCGCGCCCGCACCCGGCTCAGCGCCGCGCGCCGGCGTCCGCGGCCCGCGTCCGGCCCAGTGCCCGCACCAGCACCTGTGCCGGCGCCCACGCCCCACCCCGCCCAGCACCCGCACCAACGCCCGGAACCATCACCCGGCCCAGCACCCCGCGCGCCCGAAGCCCGCGGTCGGCCACCGTCTCCCGTGGGGTCACGCGCTGCGTCTGCGGGATGCCGTCTTCTTCGCGGTGCTCTTGGCCGCCCCCTTCTTCGCCGTGGTCTTGGCCGCCGTCTTCTTCCCGGACCCGGCGGCCGTCGACTTCTTCGTGGCGGCGGCCGTCTTCTTCGCCGCCGTCTTCTTCGCGGCGGTCGACGTGGACTTCTTGCCGCCGGTCTCCTTCGGCGTGCGGGCCGCCGCCGTCTTGGGCAGCGTCCTGACCTCGGCCTCCTCCCCCTCCTCGCCCCGGGACTCGCGCGCCGCCCGCACGCTGTTCTCCAGGGCGGCCATGAGGTCCAGCACCTTGCCGGACCGCGCCGGCTCCGGGCTCTCCGGGGGCGCCTCGCCGGCGGCCTTCGCGGCGATGACCTCCTCCAGCGCCTCGCGGTACTCGTCGTGCAGGTCGTCCAGGTCGATCTCCCCGAGCGTGTCCATCAGGGCGTCCGCGAGGTCCAGCTCCTGGTCGCGGACCGTGACGTTCGTGTCCGGGGCGACACCCTCGGGGGCGCGCACCTCGTCCGGCCACAGCAGACCGTGCATCGCGATCGCCTCGCCGACGACCCGCAGCATGCCCAGCCGCTCACGGCCCCGCAGCGCGTACTTGGCGATGGCGACCCGGTTGCTGCGCTTGAGTGCCTCGCGCAGCAGGGTGTACGGCTTGGCGGCGGGGGCGCCGCTCGCCGCCAGGTAGTACGCGGCGTCCAACTGGAGCGGGTCGATGCGCTCCTCGGGCACGAAGGCCACGATCTCGATCGTCCGCGCGGTCGGGATCGGCAGGTGGGACAGGTCGTCGTCGGTGATGGGGATCATCGAGCCGTCCGCGTCCTCGTAGGCCTTGCCGATCTCGCCCTGGGTGACCTCGCGGTCCTCCAGCTCGCAGACCTTGCGGTACCGGATCCGGCCGCCGTCCTCGGTGTGGATCTGGCGGAAGGAGATCGCGTGGCTCTCGGTCGCGTTCACCAGCTTGATCGGGATGCTGACCAGGCCGAAGGAGATGGCGCCGTTCCAGATGGACCTCACGTGCAGCACCCTTCCGATCGCTTGCCACGCTGGGCGGTTTGTCCGTGTTTCATGAGATTCTCATCGTATGGCGCCTATCACGGAGGTGGAGGGGCGACGGGTGGCCCTCAGCAACCTGGAGAAGGTGCTGTATCCGGCGACCGGCCTCACCAAGGGCGAGCTGC
This sequence comes from Streptomyces flaveolus, assembly GCF_044765825.1. NCBI lineage: Bacteria > Bacillati > Actinomycetota > Actinomycetes > Kitasatosporales > Streptomycetaceae > Streptomyces > Streptomyces flaveolus. The sequence continues at coordinate 141,460 of NZ_JBIWKU010000003.1, forward strand.
TGCACTACTACGCGACGACCGCCGAGGTGCTGCTGCCGCACCTGCGGGACCGCCCGGTGTCCTTCCTGCGGTACCCGGACGGACCGGACGGCCAGCTGTTCTTCACCAAGAACGTGCCGCCGGGTACGCCCGACTGGGTCACCACCGCCGAGGTGCCCCGGTCGGAGGGGCCGGCCCGGATGGTGCTGGTGCAGGACCTGGCGAGCCTGATGTGGGCGGCCAACCTGGTGACCGAGTTCCACACGCACCAGTGGACCGCGGACGATCCCGGCGAGGCCGACCGGCTGGTGTTCGATCTGGACCCCGGGCCGCCCGCGACCGTGGTGCACTGCTGCGAGGTCGCGCTGTGGCTGCGGGACCGGCTGGCGGCGGACGGGCTGGAGGCGTACGCCAAGACGTCCGGCGCGAAGGGGCTGCACCTGCTGGCCGGGGTGCGCGGGTCGTCGTCCGAGCGGGTGTCGGAGTACGCGAAAGCGCTGGCCGTGGAGGCGGAGCGGGCCCTGCCTCGGCTGGTGGTGCACCGGATGACCCGCAGCCTGCGCCCCGGGAAGGTGTTCGTGGACTGGAGCCAGAATGCCGCGCGCAAGACGACCGCCGCGCCGTACACGATGCGGGCCCGCACCGAACCGGCCGTCTCCACGCCGGTGACGTGGGAGGAGGTGGCCGCGTGCCGGCGGGCGGAGCAGCTGGTGTTCCGGGCGGGGGACCTCGGACCGCGGGTGCAGGACTACGGCGACCTGCTGGCACCGCTGTTCGACCGGCGCCGGGCGGCGCCGCTGCCCTGACGGTTCCCGGGCCCGTCCCGACGCCGGACCGTCACACCCGCGTCCACGCGGTGCGGTCCCGGGCCATCGCGTGCAGGGCCTCCACGTCCGCCGGCTTGAGCACCCCGCCCGGGCGGGCCAGGCCGGGCAGCTCCTCGGCCGTGAGGACGCGGACCTCGCGCGGCGGGACCGCGACCTCCACGCCGGCCGGGCCGGCGAGGACCAGGACGGGCCGGACCTCGGCGGTCAGGGCGTAGGAGGCGCGGTCGGCGTCGGCGCGGACCCGGTCGAGCAGGGGCCACGGCGCGCGGCGGCCCAGGGTGACCAGCGGGTCGGCGATCCGGACCCGCTGCCTGCGGGCGGGCAGCACATGGAGGGCGAAGAGGCCGCCGGGCCCGATCACCAGGTGGTGGATGCGGTCCCCGCCGGGCAGCGGGACCGAGTGCAGGGTGTGCCAGCCGGCGCCTTCGAGCCGGTCGAGGACCTGCCCGGTCAGCTGCTCGGCCGCCAGCTCCCGGCGGCGCGGGTCGGGCCGCAGCCGGTGCGCCGGGCCGGGGTCGCGGTCCAGGGCGACCAGGAGCGCCTCGCCGGGCCGGTTGGGGGCGAGGTCGTCGTCCGGGTGGAGGGAGAGCCGGGCCAGCTCGGCGGGGGTGGGGACCGGGGGCGGCCCGACGGTGACGGGGCCGGTGAGGAAGGGCCCGAGGGCCTCCAGCACCTCGTCCTCGCGCTCGTCGCTCAGCAGGCTGACCCGGGACGCCTCACGGTCGTACCAGGCGATGTTCCCGCCGTCCGCGCGGCAGACGTAGAGCCGCTCCCGGCCGTGCCGCCAGGTCGGTATGACGCGCAGTCCGCTCATGCACCATCACCCCACGACCATGGGACCAGGAGGGTGCTCGTGGGGCAAGACCGGGCTACCTTGGAACGGGAACGGGGCAGGTCCTCGGGCGGGATGGGGAGGCGCGTTGCGTACCCGTGGCAAGGGATCCGACGTACCGGCCCCGGCGAGGCCGTGGGACGAGATCGTGCCCGGACTGTGGATGGGCGGGCACGAGTTCAGGCGGCAGGGCGGACTGCTGGAGTCCGCCGTGGTGCGCGACGAGTTCGACCTCGTGCAGACCCTGCTCAGGCTGCCCGGTCACGGCCCGGACCCGGGCGTCGAGCACCAGGTGTGGCCGATCCCCGACGGGCCGCTGGACGGGACACAGCTCGCGGGGGTGATCCGGCTGGCCCAGGCCGCGGGCGAGGCGCTGGACGAGGGACGCAGGGTCCTGGTCCGCTGCTACCACGGCTACAACCGCTCCGGACTCGTGGTGGCCCAGGTCCTGATGCACCGAGGCCGCGGCGCCGAGGATGCGATGCGGCTGATCCGGACCCGCCGCTCGCCGTGGGCGCTGCACAACGAGCTGTTCGCGGAGTATCTGCGGGCCGGTCTGGTGACCGCCCGGCTGCTGGAGGAACTGGCCGAGTAGCCCGGCACGCGGCCGGGCAGGCAAAATGGACTCCCGTACGAACGAGGGTGCGGGGCCACCGACGACGATCGCCGACTCGCCGATCACCGAACTCCAGGAGTGCCGTGCTCCCCAGCCGCCGTGGGCGCCCGGCCCGTGTCCCCGCCGCCTGCGTGCTGCTGCTGGCGACCGCGGCGGCCTCGGTGACGGTGGCGGGCTGCGGTGACACGGGCGGGCTGCGGAGCGCGGGCCCCACATCCACCGCGGTCAGTCCCGCCCGGCTGTGGCCCGACCTGACGCCGGCGTCGTCCCCGGCCTACGACATCGGCGAGGTGGACCACGAGGTGGTCGAGGGCGTCGCCGTGCCGGGCGGCGACATCCGCCGTGCGGACCCGCTGGCCGCGGTACGGGCCGAGATCGCCGCGCACCCGAAGGACTACGCGGGCGACAAGGCGCCGTACCGCGAGACGGCCCGCCGCATGGCCGACTGCGGCGCAGCCGGCGAGAGCGCCCGCTGCCCCGTCCTCAAGCCGTACTACCGGGACCTGACCGGCGACGGGCACGCCGAGCTGACGCTGGGCTTCCGGCTGCTGCCCGCGAAGATGACGGCCGTGCGCGTCTACAGCGTGGAGAAGGGCCGGCTCGTGCGCGTCATGTCCTACGAGGACGCCGTGAGCACGGTCGAGCTGGCCGGGCGGTCGCTGATCGTCCGGTCGCCGTCGGAGGTGGCGGGCTACGAGTACCGCCTCCAGTGGACCTGGGACCCCGACCAGAACGCGATGCTCCTCACCCACGACGAGATGCTGCGCACCGGCGACGCGGCGGGCGCGAAACGCCCCACCGCCTCCCCCACCGCCTCGCCGTCCGCCTCCCCCACCGCCTCGCCGTCCGCGTCGCCGTCCGCCTCTCCGTCGGCGAGCACCCGGTGAGGGCCGTCCTGCCGCGGTGGGCCGGCCCGCTCGCCCTGAAGGCCGCCGTGTTCATCACCGTGATGTGCTGCGCGCTCGCCGCCCTGCTCGGCGTCCTGGTGCACGTCTCGGTGACCGACCAGACCGTGGGGCAGGCCCGGGACGTCGCTCTGGCCCGGCTGCGGGAGGCGACGGCGGCGTACGAGGCCGGGGACCCGCTGCGCCCGGGGGCGAGGGTCGATCCGCCGGGGCTGCCGCGGTCGCTGCGGGAGCTGGCCGCCTCCGGCCGGCGCGGGACGATGGTCGCCGAGAACGGCGGGCGCCCCACGATGTGGGCGGCGGGCCCGGCCGACGGCGGCCGGGTCCTCGCGGTGCGGGTCGACCACTCCCAGGGCGAGCGCACCATCGACGGCCTGGACCGGGCGATCGTGTGGTCGTCGGGGCTGGCGATCGGGGCGACGCTGGTGGTGGGCGCGTTCGCCGTGACCCGGGTGACGCGCCGGCTGCACACGACGGCGCGCGTGGCGCGGCGGATCAGCGCGGGCGACCTCGACGCGCGGGTCGGTGATCCCCGGACGAAGGATCCGACGCGCCCGCAGGACGAGGTGGCCTCGGTCGCCACCGCGCTGGACTCCATGGCGGCGTCGCTGCAGGGCAAGCTGCTCGCCGAGCAGCGGTTCACCGCGGACGTGGCGCACGAGCTGCGCACCCCGCTGACCGGGCTGCACGCGGCGGCCGAGCTGCTGCCGCCGGGCCGTCCGACCGAGCTGGTGCGGGACCGGGTGGCCGCCCTGCGCACGCTCACCGAGGACCTGCTGGAGATCTCCCGGCTGGACACCGGGCGGGAGCGTCTGGAGGCGGACCCGGAGGAGCTGGGCGCGCTGGCCCGGCGGGTCGTGCGGGGTTCCGGCACCGATGCGCGGGTGGACGTCGTACGGGACGCGCGGGTGGAGACCGACCGGCGGCGGCTGGAGCGGGTGCTCGGCAATCTCGTCGCGAACGCCGACCGGCACGGGCGGGCGCCGGTGGTGCTCACCGTGGACGGGCCGGTGATCACCGTGCGGGACCACGGGGACGGCTATCCGGAGTACCTCCTCGCGCACGGGCCGCAGCGGTTCCGCACCGAGAGCGGCGCGAAGGGGCACGGGCTCGGGCTGACGATCGCGCTGGGGCAGGCGGAGGTGCTCGGCGCGCGGCTGGAGTTCGCGAATCCGCCCGACGGCGGGGCGCTGGCGATCCTGACGCTGCCTCAGCGGCCCTGAACCGGCACGCTCGCCGCCGGCTTCGCCGTCACGCCCGCCGTCGCGAACGACGACTGGGACGGCGGGGGCTCCGGTTCCGGCAGCATCACCGGCGACCTTGCCGGGGAGAACGGCGGCGACGGGGGCGGGCGCGACGGCCGGCAGCAGCAGGGCGACCACCGGGGCCGCGTCACGGCCGACCGGCTCGCCCTGCGCATCTCGCCGAGCCGCGGCTCGCAGGTCATCCGGTACGCCCGCCGGGGCGAGACCGTCCACGTCTACCGCAAGGCCCCCGGCGACCGGGTGCGGGGCAACCCGCTCTGGTCCCTCCTCACGGAGGGCACGGGGGCCTGGGGCGCGGCCCGCTGCATCGACAACATCGGTCCCGCGCCGCGCTGGTGTTGATGCCGACAGCTCGCACACCCCATCATTTAGGTAAGTTCCGGACATGACCAAGTCCGGAACCGAGACCGGAATCACCGTGGCACAGGCGGACACCCCCGCTCCCGCCGCCCGCCTCCCCCGGCGCCGTGGCATCGAACTCGCCCTCATCGTCATGGCCGTCCTGCTGTCGGTGTTCGGCTACTGCAACGTCGGCCTCGCCCAGCAGGGCACCCTGCCGCCCGGCGCCGCCGGTTACGGCGCCGGGCTCGGGGTGCTCGCGGTCTTCGCCCATCTGGCGGTACGGCTGCGCGCCCCCTGCGCCGATCCGCTGCTGCTGCCCATCGGCGTGCTGCTCAACGGCCTCGGCCTGGTGCTGATCTACCGGCTCGACCTGGAGACGCCGGACGACCGGGCGGCACCGGCCCAGCTGGTGTGGTCCACGCTGGGCGTCGCGCTGTTCATCGTCGTCGTCCTGCTCCTGCGCGACCACCGCGCCCTCCAGCGCTACGCCTACGTGTGCGTCGCCGCCGCGCTCGTCCTGCTGACCGTGCCGATCCTGTTCCCGGCCGTGAACGGCGCCCGCATCTGGATCCGCATCGAGGGCTTCTCCATCCAGCCCGGCGAGTTCGCCAAGGTGCTCCTCGCCGTGTTCTTCGCCGCCTACCTGGCCGCCAACCGCAGCGCCCTGGCGTACGCGGGCCGCCGCGTGTGGCGGCTGCAACTGCCCACCGGCCGGGTGCTCGGCCCGATCGTCGCCGTGTGGCTGGTCAGCGTCGGCGTCCTGGTCCTGGAGCGCGACCTCGGGACCTCGCTGCTGTTCTTCGGCCTGTTCGTCGTCCTGCTCTACGTCGCCACCGGCCGCACCGGCTGGATCGCCGTCGGCCTGCTGCTGGCCTCGCTGGGCGCGGTCGCCGTGGGCTGGCTGGAGCCGCACGTGCACGGCCGGGTGGAGGACTGGCTGCACCCCTTCGCGTCGATCGAGGCCGGTGTGGGCGCCAACCAGCTCGCCCAGTCGCTGTTCGCGTTCGCCGCGGGCGGGGTGACCGGCACGGGCCTGGGCCTCGGGCACTCCGTCCTGATCGGCTTCGCCGTCAAGTCGGACTTCATCCTGGCGACGGCCGGGGAGGAACTGGGCTTCCTCGGTCTGACCGCGATCTTCCTGCTGTACGCGTTGCTGGTGGAGCGCGGCTTCCGCGCCGGCCTCGCCGCCCGCGACCCGTTCGGCCGGCTGCTCGCGGTCGGCCTCTCCTCGATCGTGGCGCTCCAGGTGTTCGTCATCGCGGGCGGGGTGACCGGGCTGATCCCGCTGACCGGCATGGCGATGCCGTTCCTGGCCCAGGGCGGTTCGTCGGTGGTCACCAACTGGGCGATCGTGGCCCTGCTGATCCGGGTCAGCCACGCGGCCCGCAGCCTGGGCGACGGGGCGGGCGGCACCGTGAGCGGGGAGGAGCCGCGATGACCCGGTACATCCGGCACGCCGCCGCCTTCTGCGCGCTGCTGCTGGTCGCCCTGGTGGTGAACGCCGCCCGCGTCCAGATCGTCCAGGCGCCGGAGTACGACGACAACCCCGCCAACCGGCGTCCGGACATCGCCCGTTACCAGCAGCCGCGCGGCAACATCCTGGTCGGCGGCGAGCCGGTCACCGGCTCCCGGGACACCGGCGAGCACCTGCGCTTCGAACGGACGTACGCGAACGGCCCGATGTACGCCCCGATCACCGGCTTCGCCTCGCAGGTGTACGGCACGACCCTGCTGGAGCACGCCGAGGACAGCCTGCTGTCCGGCGCCGACCCGATGCTCGCGCCGCTGCCGTTGTGGAACGACGTCACGGGCAACCGCAACCCGGGCGGTGACGTGGTGACGACGATCAACGGGGCCGCGCAGCAGGCGGCGTTCGAGGGGCTCGGCGGTCACAAGGGGGCGGTGGCCGCGATCGAGCCGTCGACCGGGCGGATCCTGGCACTGGTGTCCGCCCCGTCGTACGACCCCCAGCTACTGTCCGGGAACAGCTCGGCCGCCACCCGGACCTGGGAGCGGCTGAACGGCGACCCGGACAAGCCGATGCTCAACCGTGCGGTGCGCCGGACCTATCCACCGGGTTCGACGTTCAAGGTGGTCACCGCGGCGGCGGCGCTGGACGCGGGCCTGATCCCGGACCTCGACGCGCCGACCCGCTCCCCCGACCCGTACACGCTGCCCGGCACGCGGACGCGGCTGACGAACGAGGGCGAGGGGTGCCGGGACGCCTCGCTGCGGGAGGCCTTCGAGTGGTCCTGCAACACGGTGTTCGCCAAGCTCGGCGTGGACGTGGGCGTGGCGGACATGGCGGCCACGGCGGAGGCGTTCGGATTCAACGACGACGGGCTGCGCGTCCCCTTCTCGGTCGCGCGGAGCACCTTCGACACCTCGGTGGACCGCGCGCAGCTCGGACTGTCGTCGATCGGCCAGTACAACACGCGGGCCACCCCGCTGCAGATGGCGATGGTGGCGGCGGCCGTGGCCAACGACGGGCAGGTGCGGGCGCCGTACCTGGTGGAGCGGACGGTGCGGGCGGGCGGCAGCCTCGTGGCGACGGCCGGGTCGCGGCCCGCCCGGCAGGCGATGCGGCCGTCGACGGCCAGGGAGCTGAAGGAGCTGATGACCGGCGTGGTGGAGGACGGCACCGGCGCGAACGCGGCGATCCCGGGGGCCACGGTCGGCGGCAAGACCGGCACCGCCCAGCACGGCGTCGGCAACTCGGGTACTCCGTACGCCTGGTTCGTCTCGTGGGCGCAGGGCGATCAGGACCTGGAGCCCAAGGTCGCGGTGGCGGTGGTCGTGGAGGGCACCCCGGGCGGCCGGGAGATCATCAGCGGGGGCGGGCTGGCGGCACCGATCGCGCGCGCGGTGATGGAGGCGGTGCTCGCGGAATGAGACGGGGGTACCGGCACCCAGACAGCCCGACCTAACGTTCGGTACATGACTGACGCCGCGTACGAACTCGCACAGGTCAACATCGCCCGCCTCAAAGCACCCTTGGAATCGCCGCAGTTGAAGGACTTCGTGGACGGGCTCGACCCGGTGAACGCCGACGCTGACTCCGCCGAGGGGTTCGTGTGGCGCCTGCAGAGCGAGGCGGGGGACGCGACCGACATCCCGGTCCTCGGGGACTCCTGGCTGATCATCAACATGTCGGTGTGGCGGGACGCGAACGCCCTGACGGCGTTCATGTACCAGGGGCAGCACCGGGAGATGCTGGCCCGGCGCAGAGAGTGGTTCGAGCGGGTGGCCGAGGCGATGGCGACCCTGTGGTGGGTCCCGGCGGGCCACCGGCCGACGGTCGCGGAGGCGGAGTCACGGCTGCTCCACCTGCGCACGCACGGTCCGACGCCGTACGCCTTCACCCTGCGGACGTCGTTCCCGCCGGGGGCGTCGAGGCCGGCGGCGGTCGAGGTGCCGGAGGGGCTCGGCTGCTCGGTCTAGGGACCTGAGCACCCCTCACTTCTTTACTCGCGGTCAACAAGTCTCGCCCAGGGGATTGACGAGCTTGCTGACAGGCAGTCTCATAAGACGAGTGAGTGACCGCGGGTAACACGAAGAGGTGGGACAGCCATGACGACCCTGACGGAAGCCGACGCGCTCGACGGTCTGCGCGACGCGCTCGGCCTGCTCAAGGACCGGGAGCAGGTGGCCGAACGGCTCCTCGACTCGTCCGCCAAGCACTCCTTCGACCCGGACAAGGAACTGGACTGGGACGCGCCCTTCGAGGAGGGCAAGTGGTTCTGGCCTCCGGAGCTGGTGTCGCTGTACGACACCCCGATGTGGAAGCGGATGAGCGAGGAACAGCGCATCCTGCTCTCCCAGCACGAGGCCGCGGCGCTCGCCTCGCTCGGCATCTGGTTCGAGCTGATCCTCATGCAGCTGCTGGTGCGGCACATCTACGACAAGGCGGCGACGAGCGCGCACGTGCGGTACGCGCTGACGGAGATCGAGGACGAGTGCCGGCACTCCAAGATGTTCGCCCGGCTGATATCCCGCGGTGAGACCCCGTGGTACCCGGTCAGCCCGGTCCACCAGCACCTGGGCCGCCTGTTCAAGACGATCTCCACGACGCCCGGCTCCTTCACCGCCACGCTGCTCGGCGAGGAGGTCCTGGACTGGATGCAGCGGCTGACCTTCCCGGACGAGCGGATCCAGCCGCTGATCCGGGGCGTCACGCGCATCCACGTCGTGGAGGAGGCCCGCCACGTGCGCTACGCCCGTGAGGAGCTGCGCCGCCAGATGGTGACGGCCCCGAAGTGGTCGCAGGAGTTCACCCGGGTCACCTCCGGCGAGTTCGCCCGCGTCTTCTCCAAGGCTTTCATCAACCCCGAGGTCTACACGAACGTCGGCCTGGACAAGCGGGAGGCCCTGGCACAGGTCCAGGCCAGCGGCCACCGCAAGGAGATCATGCAGACCGGCGCGAAGCGCCTGACCGACTTCCTGGACGACATCGGCGTCCTGCGCGGAGCCGGCCGCCGCCTGTGGAAGTCCTCGGGCCTCCTGGCCTAGACACGCAGCCGACCCCCCTGAGCTGCGGGCAGCAGTGCCGCCGCGGCTGCGGCACTCGACCTGCCGTAGCTGCGGGCAGCAGTGCCGCTGGGGCGGCACGGGTGGGCGGTGGGGGTCCCCCCGCTCATGGGGGTCCCCCCGCGCGAGCGCAGCCGAGCGTGGGGGAGAAGCCGAGAGTGGGGAGGCACCCCGGCAGCGCCGGGCGCCGCGGCCCACCCCCGCCCCGCACCAGCGCCGGACACCCCCGCAGCGCCGGACCACGTGACGTACCCCCCGCCGGACCCGACGGCACGTTCCGGACACCGCCCACCGCACCGGCCCCCCAGCCCCACCCAGCGGAGCGATTACGCTGCGGTCCATGACCCCGCAGGCCCCCACCCCCGCCTACCGCCGGCTCAGCGTCGAGGAGCGCCGCGGTCAGCTGCTCGACGCCGCGCTCGCCCTCTTCGCGCACCGGCCGCCGGAGGAGGTCTCCCTGGACGACGTCGCGGAGCAGGCCGGGGTCTCGCGCCCGCTGGTGTACCGGTACTTCCCCGGCGGCAAGCAGCAGCTCTACGAGGCCGCCCTCAGGTCGGCCGCCGACGAGCTGCGGCAGTGCTTCGACGAACCCCGCGAGGGGCCCCTGCTGACCCGGCTGTCCCGCGCCCTGGACCGCTACCTGGCCTTCGTCGACCAGCACGACACCGGCTTCAGCGCCCTGCTGCGGGGCGGCAGCGTGGCCGAGACCTCCCGGACCACGTCCATCGTGGACGGCGTGCGCCGGGCCGCCGCCGAGCACATCATGAGCCACCTGGAGGTCGCCGAGGCCGGCCCGCGGCTCCGGATGACCGTGCGGATGTGGATCACGGCGGTGGAGGCGGCCTCGCTGATCTGGCTGGACGAGGGCAAGCAGCCGCCCGTCGACGAGCTGCGGGACTGGCTCGTCGATCAGTTCCTCGCCATGCTTACGGTTACCGCGCGGCGCGACCCGCAGACCTCGGCGCTGGTCGAGGTGCTGGCGGAGGATGTCTGACACTGGTGCCGTGAAGAGCGAAGACACCCCCTTCGAGGGCGGCCCCATGGACGGGCGGGTGCTGCCCGTGCTGGTCGGTCCGACCGGGCATCCGCCGAAGACGTACCGCATCCCCGTACCGGCCCCGGACGGCGGACCGCCCACCGTGCTCGTCTACCGTCGCGTGCCCCGCTCGGAACGGGCGCGGATCGGGTTCGCACGCTGGAAGTACGCCTACGATCCCGAGGGCGGCAAGGGCTCCCGCCGGCGCTGGCCGTGGTCCCGGCCGGACGCCACGCCGGGTGGCAAGCCGGACGACGCCGACGGGTGACGTGATTGCGCCGAACCGCGCACACCGGCGCGCGCGTTCCGCAAGATCGTCTGATGCTCGCGGTGCGGAGCGGACGAAGGGGCCGCCGCACCGGAGGTGACAGCATGTCAGGAAGGTTTCTCCGTCTGGCCTGTACGGCGGCGGTGACGGCGGGGATCGCGCTCGCACCCGTACCCGCCACGGCGCAACCCGCGCCCGCCCCCGCGGAGCGGTCCGTGGCCGAACTGCTGACGGAGCTTCAGGGCCTGTACCGGAAGGCCGAGAAGGCCACGGAGACCTACAACGGCACCGAGGAGAAGCTGACGAGACAGCGCGCGAAGGTGCAGCGGCTGGAGACCGAGCTGGCCCGGGCCCGGCTCTCCCTGCGCGACGGCCGTGGCGCGGTCGGCCGGCTGGCCCGGCAGCAGTACCAGAACAGCGGCGGCCTCTCCCCCTACCTGCGGCTGCTGCTGGCCCGCGATCCCCAGCACGCGCTCGACCAGGGGCATGTGATCGGGCGGCTGGCCCGGGAGCGCGTCGAGACGGTGGGGCGCCTGGCCGGCCACGAGAAGAAGGCCGACGACCTGGCCCGCCGGGCTCGCGAGGCCCTCGACGAGCAAGTCGCCCTCGCCGAAAAGCAGAAGAAGGACCGCGACGCCGTGCACGCCCGGCTCCACGCCGTGGAGGACATGCTCGCCTCGCTCAGCACCGAGCGGCTGACCGAGCTGGCCGCCCTGGAGAAGAACGGCATCGCCGAGGCCCAGAAGCGGTTCATGGCGTCCGGCGCGATCGGCGACGACGACAAGCCGTCCGCGGAGGGCGACCGGGCGGTGCGCTTCGCGGTGGAGCAGCTCGGCAAGCCGTACCAGTGGGGCGCGGAGGGCCCTGCGTCGTACGACTGCTCGGGGCTGACCTCCGTGGCCTGGCAGCGGGCCGGGACGCCGATCCCGCGGACCAGCCAGGAGCAGTGGGCGCGGCTGGAGCACATCCCGCTGGAGGACCTGCGGCCCGGCGACCTCGTCGTCTACTTCCCCGAGGCCACCCATGTGGCGCTGTACCTCGGCGACGGCATGGTCGTCCAGGCGCCGCGGCCCGGCGCCGAGGTCAAGGTGTCGCCGATCGCGGCCAACCCGGTGCTGGGCGCCGTACGTCCCGACCCCGGTGGGGAGCCTCTGCGGCGGTACACGCCGCCGAAGCTCCCCGAGGGGGCGACGGGCGGAACCGACGAGGGATACGCCGCGCCCTACGCGCCGGTGGCTCCGGAGACCTCCATCAGGTAGGCCTCCGTCTTCTGCGGATCGAAGAAGAAGTTCTCGAAGTCCGCCGGGTTGTTGAAGCCGTTGGCGAAGCGGTCGGCGACCGGCTGGAGCTGGCCGGCCGCGCCGATCAGGTTCAGGACGTGCTCCGGCGGCGGGGCGAGCATGGCGTTCGTCCACTTGGTGACGTGCTGGGCCGTCTCCCAGTAGCGGTCGAAGGTCTGCTGCATCCAGGCCTCGTCGAACTCCTTGTCGCCGTGCTCCAGGATCGAGGCGAGGTAGGCGGCGGCGCACTTGGAGGCCGAGTTGGAGCCCTGGCCGGTGATGGGGTCGTTGGCGACGACCACGTCGGCGACACCGAGGACCGCGCCGCCGCCGGGGAGGCGGCCGATGGGGTTGCGGACGGTGGGGGCGTAGCGGCCGGCGAGGGTGCCGCCGGCGTCGGTCAGTTCGACCTTGGTGGCCCGCGCGTACTCCCAGGGGAGGAACTTCTCCATGAGTTCCAGGGTCAGGGAGAGGTGCTCCGAGGGGTCCTTCACGTCCTTGAAGGCGTCGAGCGGGCCGCCGGGTATGCCCTCCCAGAACAGGATGTCGGCGCGGCCGGAGGTGGTCACGGTCGGCATGATGAACATCTCGCCGACGCCGGGCACCAGGTTGCAGCGGACGGCCTCCGTGTCCGGGTGCTCCGGACGCGGGCCCAGCCCGTGCACGTAGGCGACGGCGAGGGCGCGCTGCGGCTCGCTGTACGGGGAGCGGGAGGCGTCCCGGCCGAACATCTGGACCAGCTCGCCCTTGCCCGCGGAGACGAGGACGAGGTCGTAGGCGCGGGAGAAGTAGTCCAGGTCGCCGACGGCCACGCCGTGGATGACGAGCTGGCCGCCGCGCTGGGCGAAGGTCTCCATCCAGCCGGCCATCTTCACCCGCTGGTCGACCGACTGCGCGTAGCCGTCGAGCCGGCCCAGCCAGTCGATCGCGCGCTGCGAGGGGCCCGGGTCGAACGAGCCGGGGGCCGCCACCGAGACGCCGAGTCCCTCGATCTTCGGGGCCTGGGACTCCCAGAAGTTCAGCTGGAGATCGCGCTCGTGCTGGAGTGCCGTGTGGAACATGCACTGCGTCGACATGACCCGGCCCGTGCGGATCTCGTCCGCGGTCCGGTTGGACATCAGGGTGACCTCGTAGCCGTGAGACTGGAGGCCGAGGGCGAGCTGGAGACCGGACTGGCCGGCTCCGACGACGAGTATCTTCCGCATGCGGGTGTTCCGTCTCCTACTCGGGGGTTTCGTCGAGCGCGTGGCCCACGAGGGACAAGAGGGTCTCGATGGCCGAGATCCGGCGGCGCGCATCCATGATCATTACAGGTATGTGCGCGGGGATCGTCAACGCCTCCCGCACGTCCTCCGCATCGAACAGCTCGCTGCCGTCGAAATGGTTCACCGCGACGACGTACGGCAGTCCGCAGCTCTCGAAGTAGTCGAGCGCCGGGAAGCAGTCCGTCAGGCGGCGGGTGTCGGCCATGACGACGGCGCCGATCGCGCCGCGCACCAGGTCGTCCCACATGAACCAGAACCGCTGCTGGCCCGGCGTGCCAAACAGGTAGAGCACCAGGTCGTCGTCGAGCGTGATGCGGCCGAAGTCCATGGCCACGGTGGTGGTGAGCTTGTCCGGGGTGGCGGTGAGGTCGTCGGTGTCCTCGCTCGCCTCGGTCATCAGCGCCTCGGTCTGCAGGGGCGCGATCTCCGAGACGGTGGTGACCAGCGTGGTCTTGCCGACGCCGAAGCCGCCCGCCACGACGATCTTCGTCGCGATCGGCGCACGGGTGCGATCCGTCTGCCAGGGCTGCACGGTCTCGTCCGGGTCGACGAGTGGGGAGACGCCGTAGGCGGCGTCAGAGACGACGGAGTCCACTGAGCACCCTTTCGAGCAGTGCGCGGTCCGGGCGGCCCGTGCCGTGGCCGGTTCCGGTGCCGTACACACGGATCTTTCCCTGGTCCGCCAGGTCGCTGAGGAGCACGCGGACCACGCCGAGCGGCATCTTCAGCAGCGCGGCGATCTCGGCCACCGTACGCATACGGCGGCACAGTTCGACGATGGCCCGCATCTCCGGCATCACGCGGGAGGTCAGCGAACCGTTCGTCAGTTCCTTGCGCTCCTCGGCGGCTTCGAGCGCTGCGGTGCCCGCGGTGGCGCCGACGAACGTCTCGACGAGCAGCACGTGGCCGAAGCGGGTGCGGCCGCCGGTGAGCGAGTAGGGGCGGACGCGGGAGGGCTTGCGGTCCGCGCCGCGTACGGGGAGGTGACCCCGGCTGTTCATCCCGGGACTGCTGCTCATCGGGCACTCCCCGTCGACTCGGACTCCAGGGACTTCCGCAGCTCGCTGCGGAGTTCGGGGGTCAGCACGTGACCGGCGCGGCCGACGAACAGCGCCATGTGGTACGCGACGACACTCATGTCGGCGTCCGCGGAACCGTGCACGCCGAGCAGCGAACCGTCGCTGATCGACATCACGAACAGGCTGCCCTCGTCCATGGCGACCATCGTGTGCTTCACGTTGCCGAAGTCCATCAGCCGGGCGGCGCCGATGGTCAGGCTGCCGACGCCGGAGACGACCGTGGCGAGGTCGGCTGCGGAGCCGCGCGGGCCGGCGCGTCGCTCGCCCCGCGCCACCCGGGCCGCCTCGTTCCTGTCCTGGTCGGAGGAGAGCAGGAGCAGGCCGTCGGAGGAGACCACGGCGACGGACAGGATGCCGGGGACCTCCTCGACGAGGTTGGTCAGCAGCCAGTGCAGATTACGGGCTTCGCTGCTCAGCCCGAAGGTACTGGGAGCGGTCAACTGCTTGCCTCCTCGACAGTGCCCCCCGTGGCTTCTTCGGTGGTGCCTGCGGCCGGCGGCGCCTCGTTCTGGTCCGTCCGCTCGGCGATCTCGGCCTCGACGTCGCGCCGCCCGGCCTCCGCCCCCCGGCGGAACCCTCCCAGGCGGCGGCGCAGCGCCTCGGCGTCGACGGAACCCGCCGTGCGCGGCCGTGGGACCGCGGCGGGTGTGGTGATCTTCGGGGTCCGCTTGGGCAGACCCTTGGCGGTGACGGGGCCACCGGCCGGCTCGGCACTCTCGTCCGCGGTGCGTTCGTGGACGTCGGGGCCGATGGCGTAGGGGTCGTCGGCGGGAGCGGGCGCCTCCGGCGGGGCGGCGGCGTGCGGCGGAGCCGGGGCCGGGGGCTGCGGGGCGGCCGGCTCGGGGGCCGGGGGCTCGGTCGGAGCCTGGTCCCGGGGCTCGGCCTGCTCCTGCTCCTGCTCCTGCGGCTGTGCGGGCAGGAAGAGCTCCATGGTGGTGTCGTCCGGGAAGTCCCTGACCCCGTGCGCGCCCCCGGTCTCCGGGGCCTCCTGCGGCTCGGCAGCCCTCGTCTCGCCGGTCTCCGCGGCCTCGTCGGTGGGCTCCTGCGCGTGCGTGCCCGCCTCCGTCGGCTCGGGGGTCACCCCGGCGTCCGCCGCCTCCGCGGGCTCGGCAGCGTCCGCCGCCTGCGCCGTCGCTTCCGCTTCGGCCTCCGCCTCCGCGCGCCGTACGGCCTCTTCCGCCGAGGCCACCAGCGGGTCGACGTCCTGCCGCACCCCCTTCTCCGTGCGGCCGTGCAGGACGTTGGAGTTGGCCTCCGCGCCGGCGCCCGGCAGGGTGAAGGAGCCCGTGCCGTCGGACACCGGCGCGACCGGGGCGAGGGCCGCCGGGGGCGCCGCCGCGAGCAGCGTGCTCGGCAGGACCACGACGGCGGCGACGCCGCCCTGCTTCTGCTCCCGCAGCCGCACGCGCGCCCCGTGCCGGTGGGCGAGCCGGGCCACCACGTACAGGCCGAGCCCGAGCCCGTCCTCGCCCTCCTGGTCGTAGGGCGCTTCGGGGTCGAAGTCGGTGAGGCGGGCGTTGAGCCGCTGGAGCCGCTCGGTGGCCATGCCGATGCCCTCGTCCTGGACGGAGAGCATCACCTCGCCGTTCTCCAGCAGCCAGCCGGAGACCTCGACGGGCAGGTCGGGCGGCGAGAAGGACGTGGCGTTCTCCATCAGCTCGGCGAGCAGGTGGGAGAGGTCGTCGGCGGCGAATCCGGCCACGTGCGCGTGCGGCGGCAGCGCGGCGATGCGGACCCGTTCGTACCGCTCGATCTCGCTGACCGCGGCCCGGACCACGTCGACCAGCGGCACCGGACCGGCGCTGTGCTGGATGTGCTCGGTGCCGGCCAGCACGAGGAGGTTCTCGCTGTGCCGGCGCATGACCGTGGCGAAGTGGTCGAGCTTGAACAGGGTGGCGAGGCGTTCCGGGTCCTGCTCGCGCTCCTCCAGGCTCTCGATGACGGCGAGTTGCCGCTCGACCAGACCGAGGGTGCGCAGGGCCAGGTTGACGAAGGTGGAGCCGATGCTCTTGCGGACGACCTCGAGCTGGGCGGCGGACTCGGCGAGTTCGGCGCGCAGTTCCTCGCGGGCGTCGGCCATCTTCTGCCGCTGGCCGACGAGGTGCTTGCGGTCGGCCTCCAGCGTGGTGACGCGCTCGGCGAGCGTGGCGGCGTGCGCGTGCAGGGCGTTGACGGAACGGACGACCTGGGCGAACTCGTCGTTGCGGCCGGTGAAGGCGACCGGTTCCTCGGCGGCGGGGTCGGGCGCGCCGGCGAGCCGGGCCGAGCCGCGGCGCAGCACCGAGAGCGGGCGGGTGAGGGTGCGCGCCATGGCGGTGGCGATTCCGAGGGCGAGCAGGATCAGGGCGCCGAGGGCGGCGATCCGGATCTCCAGCGCGGTCACGTCGTCGTCGCGCAGCTGCTCGAGTGCCTGGGTGCGCTTCTCGTACAGGGCGGACTCGGCACCGCGCATGGCGTCGACGCGGGCGGAGAGCGCGGCGTCCAGCTTCTTGACGGAGGTGCCGAGGTCGTCGTCGGAGAGGGTGGGCTGGTCGGTGAGGCCGGCGAGGTACTTCTCGGCGGAGTTGACCTCCGGCCCGGTGACCGTGGCGTCGAAGCTGTCCCGCGCCTCCTTGGGCGCCCCCTCGCGGAAGTCGGCGAGGGCCGCGTCGGAGCGCACCCGGGCCTGCTGGGCGGCGGCGGCGAGGGCGTCGCGCTGCTCGGTGTCGGCGTCCGAGGAGGAGACGGACTCGGTCGGCAGCCCGGTGACCGGGTCGATGACGGTCTCGGTGCTGCTCGGCACGCCGAGGGCCGCGAGCAGCAGTCCCCGGGTGGCGGCGGCCTGCTGGACGGCGGTGTCCAGTTCGGCGAGGGCGTGGGCGCCGGCGCCCGCGCGGGGCGGCATCCGCTCGGCCAGCTCCTCGGCCAGGGCGTGGAGCTCGGCGATCGCCTCGGAGTAGGCCTCGTGCGCCTGGAGGGCGGTGCTCTTCCCGGTGAGCGCCGCCCGGCGCAGCGCGGCGATGGCGTCGAGGTCCTCGCGCAGGGACGCGGGCGTGTCCGTGTCGGCGAGCAGCTCCTCCACCTGCCGGTCGACGCGGGCGCTGCGCTGCTCGGAGGGGGCCTTGGACTTCGGCCGGCCCGCGGCGATGTAGGGGGTGACCTCGTCCCGCTCGTCGGCGAGGGAGTGGGCGAGGGTCAGCGCGTCCTGGGTCTGCTCGGCGAGCGTCACCAGGTCCTGCGTGTCGTGCAGTTGCCCGGAGGCGGCCACGACCGAGGGAGCCCCGGCTCCGGCGACGGCCGCTGCCACGACCGCCACGGCGACGATGAGCCGGTTGCGTACATGGGTGGGACGGCCCTTGCCGACGGGCGGCGCCTCGGCCACCGGGGTGGAGGGGGTGCCGGGGGTTCGCTCCGCGCTCCCCCCGGGGGCCGTCTGCTTGCCTGTACGACGAGGCCGCGTCTTGTGCACCGGTGCTCGCATTCCTGACTCGTGTACCCGTGGGCCCGGGTGGCGCTCCGTCAACTGGCCGGCCGGCGCGTGCACCCTTCCCCAAGCTCTGGGCTGCTCCCCCGCCGCCGACCGTGCGCCGGACGGGGAAACCGCGTGAGCAGGGCAGGCCCCCCACCGGTTCCAGACCCTCCCAGTGCCGGTGGGCGGTGGGCGTGCATCACCTGACCCGCCACCCGAAGGAGTGAACCCCGGACGGGAGTTGGCGGGCAAGTTCCCGTGGCTCGTGCGACGTGCCCGGTCCGCGCGCCGGTTGGACGTCTGCGACGGGCGATGGCAATATGTGCCGCCACGCGTTCCCGGAGTGAAGCATTCCACCCCAAATCCGGCTGCTGACCTGCGCGACCGAGGTGTTTTCGGGGAGAGTTGCCGGTCTTTTGCGGACGCTGTGAAGGGGTCGTGCAGACTGGCCGGATGCGTACGGAACTCGTTTCGGAACCAGGCCTCGCCGACCACCCCAACGAGGACTTCGCGAGCGTCGCACTACCGGCCTCGGGACAGGGTGGTTCGCTCGTCGTGCTGGACGGCGTGACACCGCCGAGGGGCGCGACGGGCTGTCTGCATTCCGTGCCCTGGTTCACCGCGCGGCTCGGTGGGGCGCTGACCGAACTGACCGTTTCACTCGCGGATGTTCCTCTCTCCGACGTCCTGGCCCGCGCCATCGCACGTACCTCCGTGGCACACGCGGCAACCTGTGATCTTTCTCACCCGCGCACACCTCAGGCAACCGTGGTCCTGGCGCGTTGGTCCCCCGACCTGGTCGAGTACCTGGTGCTGTCCGACTCCGCCCTGCTGGTGGAGGCCCCCGCCGGCACGGTCACGGCGGTCCTGGACGACCGGCTGGCCCGTCTGCCGCGCTCGGCCCTTGCCACGGACGCGATCGTGGACGCCGGCTTCCGCAACAAGGAGGGCGGCTTCTTCACGGCCGCGGCGGACCCCGCGGTGGCGGCACGGGCGGTGACGGGGGCGCTGCCCCGCGCGGAGGTGCGGGCGCTGGCGGCGCTGACGGACGGGGCCGCGCGCTGGGTGGAGAAGTTCCGCGAGGGCGACTGGGCGGACTGCCTCGCCCTGGTGCGCAAGCAGGGCGCGCAGGCACTGGTGGACCGGGTGCGGGAGCTGGAGCACGGGGACGCGGCCGGGGCGCGGGAGTTCCTCGGCCGCAGCAAGACGCACGACGATGCGACGGTGGTGTACGCGGAGCTGTGAAGGGGCGGGCCCGCGGAGCTACTTCTCCATCCCCCGGTTCAGTTCGTGCAGCAGGCGGGCCAGTTCCGCCACCTCCCGCGGGTCCCAGTCGCCGAGCCGGCGGGCGTACCGGGCCCGGCGGGCCTCCCGCACCCTGCCCACCCGCTCCTGCCCCTCCGGGGTCAGGGTGACCAGCCAGGCGCGGCCGTCGGCGGGGTCGGGTTCGCGGGCGACGAGGCCGAGTTCCTCCAGGGCGCGCAGCTGGCGGGACATCGTCGCCTTGCCCACTCCGATGTAGGCGGCGAGGTCCGTGGCGCGCTGGCCACCGCACTCGCCGAGCCGGACGAGCAGGCCGTACGCGGACGACTCCAGGTCGGGGTGGACCTCCCGGGCCATCTCGCCCTGGTTGGCCCGGGCGCGCCGGAGCAGGACCGTCAACTCGCGTTCCAGCGCCAGGAACTGTGGCTGGTTCACACCACTGCCGGACAGGTGGGATTCGCTCTGGCGACCGCCGCTGTTTCCGTCTTCGTGCACGTCAGCCCCTGCCTCGATTTTCCCGGTCCTGAAAGTTTCCGCCACGGGCCGCCATCACCGCAGCTTGGCAAGTATTTCGCAGGCTTAGACCAACGGCAGCTTCCAGTCCCTCTTCCCACCCCCCGTTCTACGTGCGTAGCGTCTTCACCGGACCTGTGAATGGCATGCTCACGCCACTCACGGGTTCTCCCCACCCACGCAACCCCCACCGAGCACCACCGAGCCATCGGAGGCACGTTCATGCTCGTGCACAGATCCGGATCGGCCCGCGGCCGGCGTTTCGCCGCCACCGGGATTCTGCTCGCCGCCCTCTCCCTTCTCCTCGCCCAGCCCTCGTCGGCCGCCGACGTCCCGTCCCGCGGCTCCGCCCACATGGGCATGGGCGTCCTGGCCCACGACGGACAGCAGGGCACCCCCGTTCCCGGCGACGCCACCCAGACGGAGGGCGTGGACGTCTCCGGCCACCAGGGCAACGTCGCCTGGTCGACCCTGTGGAACAGCGGGGTCAAGTGGGCCTACGTCAAGGCCACCGAGGGGACGTACTACACGAACCCGTACTTCGCCCAGCAGTACAACGGCTCCTACAACGTCGGGATGATCCGCGGCGCGTACCACTTCGCCACCCCGGACACGACCAGCGGCGCGACCCAGGCCAACTACTTCGTCGACCACGGCGGCGGCTGGTCCCGGGACGGCAAGACGCTGCCGGGCGTGCTGGACATCGAGTGGAACCCGTACGGGGCCGCCTGCTACGGCAAGACGCAGAGCGCGATGGTGACCTGGATCCGGGACTTCCTGAACCAGTACAAGGCCCGCACCGGCCGGGACGCCGTCATCTACACGGCCACCAGCTGGTGGACCCAGTGCACCGGCGACTACAGCGGCTTCGCCGCGACCAACCCGCTGTGGATCGCCCGGTACGCCTCCACGGTGGGGACGCTGCCGGCCGGCTGGGGCTACTACACGATGTGGCAGTACACCTCGTCGGGCCCGACAGTCGGGGACCACGACAAGTTCAACGGAGCTCTGGACCGGGTGCAGGCACTCGCCAACGGCTGATCCACACACCCCCGGCCGGGGGCCCGGGGGTTGCCCCCGGACAGACACAGCAACGGAGCCCTGGACCGGGTGCAGGCACTCGCCGACGACTGAGCATCGCCGACGGGCACTCGCCGACGGCTGCCCCGCACAGGGGCCGGGCCCGGGTCCCCCTCTCGGGGACCCGGGCCCTCACCTCTCCCGGTCACGTCCGTCACGCCGCGACCGGAACCTCCGGCTCGGCACCGCTCGTCGCCGGTGCCAGGGCCAGTTCCAGGACCTGCCGGACGTCGGTGACGGCGTGGACGTCGAGCTTGTCCAGCACCTCCGCCGGGACGTCGTCCAGGTCGGGCTCGTTGCGCTTCGGGATGATCACCGTGGTGATCCCGGCCCGGTGCGCGGCGAGCAGCTTCTGCTTCACACCGCCGATCGGCAGGACCCGGCCGGTCAGCGACACCTCACCGGTCATCGCCACGTCCGTACGGACCAGGCGCCCGCTGAGCAGCGACGCGAGAGCGGTCGTCATCGTGACGCCCGCGCTCGGGCCGTCCTTGGGGACCGCGCCCGCCGGGAAGTGGATGTGCACCCCCCGGTCCTTCAGGTCGGCCACCGGCAGCTCCAGCTCGGCGCCGTGGCTGCGCAGGAAGCTCAGCGCGATCTGCGCGGACTCCTTCATCACGTCGCCCAGCTGACCGGTCAGCGTCAGACCCGCCGCGCCCGTCTCCGGGTCGGCGAGGGACGCCTCGACGTACAGCACGTCGCCGCCCGCGCCGGTGACCGCGAGGCCCGTGGCCACGCCCGGCACCGCGGTGCGCCGCTCCGCCGGGTCCTGCGCGGACTCGGGCACGTGGTGCGGCCGGCCGATCAGGCCGCGCAGGTCGCCGTCGGTGACGGTGAACGGCAGCTCCCGCTCGCCCAGCTCGTGCTGGGCCGCCACCTTGCGCAGCAGCCGCGCGATCGACCGCTCCAGAGTGCGCACGCCCGCCTCGCGGGTGTACTCGCCCGCCAGCCTGCGCAGCGCGCCCTCGTCGATCGTGACCTCGTCCTTGTCCAGACCGGCCCGCTCCAGCTGGCGCGGGAGCAGGTGGTGACGGGCGATGACGACCTTCTCGTCCTCGGTGTAGCCGTCGAGGCGGACCAGCTCCATGCGGTCGAGCAGGGCCTCGGGGATGGCCTCCAGGACGTTGGCGGTGGCCAGGAACACGACGTCGGACAGGTCGAGCTCGACCTCCAGGTAGTGGTCCCGGAAGGTGTGGTTCTGCGCCGGGTCGAGGACCTCCAGCAGCGCGGCGGCCGGGTCGCCCCGGAAGTCGGAGCCCACCTTGTCGATCTCGTCCAGGAGCACGACCGGGTTCATCGACCCGGCCTCCTTGATCGCCCGCACGATCCGGCCGGGCAGCGCGCCGACGTACGTACGCCGGTGGCCGCGGATCTCGGCCTCGTCGCGGACGCCGCCGAGGGCGACGCGGACGAACTTGCGGCCCATGGCGTGCGCGACGGACTCGCCGAGCGACGTCTTGCCGACGCCGGGCGGCCCCACCAGGGCCAGCACGGCACCGCCGCGCCGTCCGCCGACGACGCCGAGGCCGCGGTCGCTGCGCCGCTTGCGCACGGCCAGGTACTCGGTGATCCGCTCCTTCACGTCCTGGAGGCCCGCGTGCTCGGCGTCCAGGACGGCCTGGGCGCCCTGGATGTCGTAGGCGTCCTCGGTGCGCTCGTTCCACGGCAGTTCGAGGACGGTGTCCAGCCAGGTGCGGATCCACGAGCCCTCGGGCGACTGGTCGGAGGACCGCTCCAGCTTGTCGACCTCCTTGAGCGCGGCCTCGCGGACCTTCTCGGGCAGGTCGGCGGCCTCGACGCGGGCGCGGTAGTCGTCGGACTCCTCGCCCTCCTGCTCACCGTTCAGCTCGCGCAGCTCCTTGCGGACGGCTTCGAGCTGGCGGCGCAGCAGGAACTCGCGCTGCTGCTTGTCGACGCCCTCCTGGACGTCCTTGGCGATGGTCTCGGCGACGTCCTGCTCGGCGAGGTGGTCGCGCAGCTGCCGGGTGGCGAGCTTCAGGCGGGCGGCCGGGTCGGTGGTCTCCAGCAGCTCGACCTTCTGCTCGGTGGTGAGGAAGGGCGAGTAACCGGAGTTGTCGGCGAGCGCGGAGACGTCGTCGATGGCCTGGACGCGGTCGACGACCTGCCAGGCGCCGCGCTTGCGCAGCCAGGCGGTGGCGAGGGCCTTGTACTCCTTGACGAGTTCGGCGACCTGGCCGGGCAGCGGATCGGGCACGCTCTCGTCGATACGGGTGCCCTCGACCCACAGCGCGGCGCCCGGGCCGGTGGTGCCGGCGCCGATGCTCACCCGGCTCCGGCCGCGGATCAGCGCGCCCGGGTCTCCGTCGGCGAGCCGGCCGACCTGCTCGACCGTGCCGAGGACACCGGTCTTCGCGTAGGTGCCGTCGATGCGCGGGACCAGCAGGACCCGGGGCTTGCCCGGTTCGTCCCTGGCGGCGGCCTGCGCGGCCTCCACCGCGGCCCGTACCTCGGAGTCGCTCAGGTCCAGGGGGACGACCATCCCCGGCAGCACGACCTCGTCGTCGAGCGGCAGCACGGGCAGGGTGAGCGGTGTGAAGGCAGCGGACTCAGCAGCCATGATCTCCCCTTCGGCAGTCAAGTTGAGTTATGCCGACTCAATGCTCGGGAGCCGATGATTGTTCCCGAGGGCCTGTTCGCTCTGAGCGATCAAGGGGCGATGCCGGGTCGCGAGCCGCCCTCACGCACCACCAGCGCCACCGGACCGCCGGTCATTCCCCTTGCCGGAGTGCCAGGATGGGCCGATGCCCATCACCTCTTACGACTCCCACGGCACCCCGGAAGTTCTGGACCGTCGCGAGGGCCCGTACGGCGAGGTCGTCCTGCGCCGGCACGGGAAGCTGCTGCAGATCATCGCGAACGGCTGCTTCCTGATGGACACCTCCGACGGACGCTCGGAGCGCCGGCTGGTGGACGCGGCGGCCGAGGCGCTCGACGGCCGGGCGGCACCGCACGTCCTCATCGGCGGGCTCGGCGTCGGCTTCTCCCTGGCCCACGCGGCCGCCGACCCCCGCTGGGGGCGGATCGCGGTCGTCGAACGCGAACGCGCCGTCATCGACTGGCACCGCTGCGGGCCGCTGGCCGAGCTGTCCGCCGGGGCGCTGGCCGATCCGCGCGCGGAGATCGTCGAGGCGGATCTGGTGGCTTACGTCAATGAGACTTCCGACACGTACGACGCGCTGTGCCTCGACATCGACAACGGCCCCGACTGGACCGTCACCGAGGGCAACGACGGGCTGTATTCGCCGTCCGGACTCGCGGGCTGCACAAGGGTGTTGAGGCCCGGCGGGGTGCTCGCCGTATGGTCCGCGCAGCCCTCTCCGGAATTCGAAGAAACCTTGCGTAATGCCGGGTTCCAGCAGGTGCGTACCGAAGAGATCCCGGTTGCCCGGGGCGTTCCGGACGTCGTCCACCTCGGCATCGGGCCTGGATAGCAAAGGCGCGGCACCTCCCCGTACGCTGCTGCCCTGGCGCAGATCATTCAAGCGTCAAGCGCAGTCATGGGATCACCCCACGGATTCCGGAAAGCACACCTCAGGGGCGGGCGATGGAGCAGACACAGACCTCCCACAACGGCACGGCGACGGCCACCCAGGGCGCACAGCGCCGGGTGCTGGTGGTCGAGGACGACCAGACGATCGTGGACGCCATCGCGACCCGCCTGCGCGCCGAGGGATTCCTGGTGCAAACGGCGGGCGACGGCCCTGCCGCCGTCGACACGGCCGAGGCCTGGCAGCCCGACCTGCTGATCCTCGACATCATGCTGCCCGGCTTCGACGGCCTGGAGGTCTGCCGGCGTGTGCAGGCCCAGCGGCCGGTGCCGGTGCTGATGCTCACCGCGCGCGACGACGAGACGGACATGCTGGTCGGCCTCGGCGTGGGCGCCGACGACTACATGACCAAGCCGTTCTCGATGCGTGAACTGGCCGCACGCGTGCACGTGCTGCTGCGCCGGGTGGAGCGGGCCGTCGTGGCCGCCTCGACGCCGCGCAGCGGCATCCTGCGCCTCGGCGAGCTGGAGATCGACCACGCGCAGCGCCGGGTGCGGGTGCGCAGCGAGGACGTCCACCTGACGCCCACCGAGTTCGACCTGCTGGTGTGCCTGGCCAACACCCCGCGCGCGGTGCTCTCCCGCGAGCAGCTGCTGGCCGAGGTCTGGGACTGGGCCGACGCCTCCGGCACCCGGACCGTCGACAGCCACATCAAGGCGCTGCGCCGCAAGATCGGGGCCGAGCGCATCCGCACCGTGCACGGCGTGGGCTACGCGCTGGAGACGCCGACGCCATGAGCTCGGGACGGGAAGCCGCACGGAGGAGCCCCGGGGAGCCCTGGGGCGGCGTACGCCCGTTCTCGATCAAGACCAAGCTGGGCGCGCTGGTCGTCACGTCGGTGCTGATCACCACCGGCCTGTCGGTGATCGCGGTGCACACGAAGACGGAGCTGCGCTTCATCACGGTCTTCTCGATGATCGCCACACTGCTGATCACGCAGTTCGTGGCGCACTCGCTGACCGCGCCGCTGGACGAGATGAACGCCGTGGCCCGGTCCATCTCGCACGGCGACTACACGCGCCGGGTGCGCGAGAACCGGCGCGACGAGCTGGGCGACCTGGCCGTCACGATCAACCGCATGGCCGACGACCTGGAGGCCCAGGACCTCCAGCGCAAGGAGCTGGTGGCGAACGTCTCGCACGAGCTGCGCACCCCCATCGCGGGCCTGCGCGCGGTGCTGGAGAACATCGTCGACGGCGTCACCGAGGCCGACCCGGAGACCATGCGGACCGCGCTGCGGCAGACGGAGCGGCTCGGCCGGCTGGTCGAGACGCTGCTGGACCTCTCTCGCCTGGACAACGGCGTCGTACCGCTGCGCAAGCGGCGCTTCGAGGTGTGGCCGTACCTGTCGGGCGTACTGAAGGAGGCCAACATGGTCGCCTCGGCGCGCGCGGGCATCGCTTCCGGATCCGGCAGCCACACGCGTACCGACGTGCATCTGGCCCTCGACGTGTTCCCGTCCGACCTGACCGCCCACGCCGACCCCGAGCGCATCCACCAGGTGGTCGCCAACCTCATCGACAACGCGGTCAAGCACAGCCCGCCGCACGGCCGGGTGACGGTCAGGGCGCGGCGCGGGGCACAGCCGGAATCCCTCGAGCTGGAGGTTCTGGACGAGGGGCCCGGCATTCCGCGGTCGGAGTGGCGACGGGTGTTCGAGCGGTTCAACCGGGGTTCGGTGTCCCGGCCGCACGGTCCCGGCAGCGACGGCGGCACCGGACTCGGTCTGGCGATCGCCCGCTGGGCGGTGGATCTGCACGGCGGCCGGATCGGTGTGGCCGAATCCGAGCGGGGCTGCCGGATTCTCATCACTCTTCCGGGCCTGCCGCCGACGTCGAGTTGACGTAGGGTTCGAAGCGGAGCACCAAGATCCACGAGCGTTCGCGCTGACGGACACGTGTGATCAGGCACAGGCCCGCGAATTCTTCGCGCAGGGCCGCGGTCTCCCCTTCCCACGCGCAACAGAACCTCGCTTGTTTCCCGCCATTTCCAGCGCCGAAACACGGTCTGCAATGTGACTTACGCGACGTTGAACGGGCCCGGTCTGACCTTCCGGTCCGGGGAGGCGTAGCCTTGATTCCCGCTGTCCACCACCTTGTGAAGCGGAAGAGGGCGGTTCTCGCCGTGTCGCCACAGTCCCCCAGTAACTCGAGCATCTCGACCGACACCGACCAAGCGGGCAAGAACCCCGCTGCCGCGTTCGGTGCCAACGAATGGCTCGTCGACGAGATCTATCAGCAGTACCTCCAGGACCCGAATTCCGTGGACCGAGCCTGGTGGGACTTCTTCGCCGACTACAAGCCCGGGGCGGCCGCCGCCCAGGCGGCGGCCGGCTCCGCGACGACCACGGGCACGAGCGCGCCGCAGGCCGCCCCGGCGCCCCAGGCGCAGGCTCCCGCCCCGGCCGCTCCCGCGCAGCCCGCCCCGGCCCAGG
This sequence comes from Streptomyces flaveolus, assembly GCF_044765825.1. Taxonomy (NCBI): domain Bacteria; kingdom Bacillati; phylum Actinomycetota; class Actinomycetes; order Kitasatosporales; family Streptomycetaceae; genus Streptomyces; species Streptomyces flaveolus. Next base: position 167,988 of record NZ_JBIWKU010000003.1, read on the forward strand.
CTCCGGCGGCTCCCCAGCCGGCCGCCGCCCCCGCGAAGCCGGCCGCGAAGCCGCAGGCGAAGGCCGAGCCCGCCAAGGAAGCCCCCGAAGGCCCCGAGCTCGTGACGCTGCGCGGCCCGGCCGCCGCGGTCGCCAAGAACATGAACGCCTCGCTGGAGCTGCCCACGGCCACGTCCGTGCGCGCGGTCCCGGTGAAGCTGCTGTTCGACAACCGCATCGTCATCAACAACCACCTCAAGCGCGCCCGGGGCGGGAAGATCTCCTTCACGCACCTGATCGGCTACGCGATGGTGCAGGCCATCAAGGCCATGCCGACGATGAACTACGCGTTCGGCGAGAAGGACGGCAAGCCGACCCTCGTCAAGCCGGCGCACGTCAACCTCGGCCTGGCCATCGACCTGGTGAAGCCCAACGGCGACCGCCAGCTCGTCGTGGCCGCCATCAAGAAGGCCGAGACGCTGAACTTCTTCGAGTTCTGGCAGGCCTACGAGGACATCGTCCGCCGCGCCCGCGACGGCAAGCTGACGATGGACGACTTCACCGGCGTCACCGTCTCGCTGACCAACCCCGGCGGTCTCGGCACCGTCCACTCCGTGCCGCGTCTGATGCCCGGCCAGTCGGTCATCATGGGCGTCGGCTCCATGGACTACCCGGCGGAGTTCCAGGGCACCAGCCAGGACACCCTGAACAAGCTCGGCATCTCGAAGGTCATGACGCTCACGTCGACCTACGACCACCGGGTCATCCAGGGCGCCGCCTCCGGCGAGTTCCTGCGCCAGGTCGCCAACCTGCTCCTCGGCGAGAACGGCTTCTACGACGAGATCTTCGAGGCGCTGCGCATCCCCTACGAGCCGGTCCGCTGGCTCAAGGACATCGACGCCTCCCACGACGACGACGTCACCAAGGCCGCCCGCGTCTTCGAGCTGATCCACTCCTACCGGGTCCGCGGCCACGTCATGGCCGACACCGACCCGCTGGAGTACCAGCAGCGCAAGCACCCCGACCTGGACATCACCGAGCACGGGCTCACCCTGTGGGACCTGGAGCGCGAGTTCGCCGTCGGCGGCTTCGCCGGCAAGTCGATGATGAAGCTGCGCGACATCCTCGGCGTCCTGCGCGACTCGTACTGCCGCACCACCGGCATCGAGTTCATGCACATCCAGGACCCGAAGCAGCGCAAGTGGATCCAGGACCGCGTGGAGCGCGCCCACTCCAAGCTGGAGCGCGAGGAGCAGCTGCGCATCCTGCGCCGGCTGAACGCGGCGGAGGCCTTCGAGACCTTCCTGCAGACCAAGTACGTCGGCCAGAAGCGGTTCTCCCTGGAGGGCGGCGAGTCCGTCATCCCGCTGCTCGACGCCGTGCTGGACTCGGCCGCCGAGTCCCGCCTCGACGAGGTCGTCATCGGCATGGCCCACCGCGGCCGGCTGAACGTGCTGGCCAACGTGGTCGGCAAGTCGTACGCGCAGATCTTCCGCGAGTTCGAGGGCAACCTCGACCCGAAGTCGATGCACGGCTCCGGCGACGTGAAGTACCACCTGGGCGCCGAGGGCACCTTCACCGGCCTGGACGGCGACCAGATCCGCGTCTCCCTGGTGGCCAACCCCTCGCACCTGGAGGCGGTGGACCCGGTCCTGGAGGGCGTCGCGCGCGCCAAGCAGGACATCATCAACAAGGGCGGCACGGACTTCACCGTCCTGCCGGTGGCGATCCACGGCGACGCGGCCTTCGCGGGCCAGGGCGTGGTGGCCGAGACCCTGAACATGTCGCAGCTGCGGGGTTACCGCACCGGCGGCACGGTGCACATCGTCATCAACAACCAGGTCGGCTTCACGGCGGCCCCCGAGTCCTCGCGTTCCTCCATGTACGCGACGGACGTGGCCCGCATGATCGAGGCCCCGATCTTCCACGTGAACGGCGACGACCCGGAGGCCGTCGTGCGCGTCGCGCGCCTGGCCTTCGAGTTCCGCCAGGCGTTCAACAAGGACGTGGTGATCGACCTCATCTGCTACCGCCGCCGCGGTCACAACGAGTCCGACAACCCGGCCTTCACCCAGCCGCTGATGTACGACCTGATCGACCGCAAGCGCTCGGTGCGCAAGCTGTACACCGAGTCCCTGATCGGCCGCGGCGACATCACCCTGGAAGAGGCCGAGCAGGCGCTCCAGGACTACCAAGGCCAGCTGGAGAAGGTGTTCACCGAGGTCCGCGAGGCCACCTCGCAGCCCACGGCCGCCGCGCCCACCGACCCGCAGGCCGAGTTCCCGGTCTCCGTGAACACCGCGGTCACCGCCGAGGTCGTCAAGCGGATCGCCGAGTCGCAGGTCAACATCCCCGACCACATCACGGTCCACCCGCGCCTGCTGCCGCAGCTGCAGCGCCGGGCGGCGATGGTCGAGGACGGCACGATCGACTGGGGCATGGGCGAGACCCTCGCCGTCGGTTCCCTCCTGCTGGAGGGCGTGCCGGTGCGCCTGGCGGGCCAGGACTCGCAGCGCGGCACCTTCGGCCAGCGCCACGCGGTCATCATCGACCGCGAGACGGGCGACGAGTTCACGCCGCTGCTGTACCTGGCCGAGGAGCAGGCCCGGTACAACGTCTACAACTCCCTGCTGTCCGAGTACGCGGCGATGGGCTTCGAGTACGGCTACTCGCTGGCCCGCCCCGACGCGCTCGTGCTGTGGGAGGCGCAGTTCGGCGACTTCGTCAACGGCGCGCAGACGGTCGTGGACGAGTTCATCTCCTCGGCGGAGCAGAAGTGGAACCAGACCTCCGGTGTGGTCCTCCTCCTCCCCCACGGCTACGAGGGCCAGGGCCCGGACCACTCCTCGGCCCGCCCGGAGCGCTTCCTCCAGCTGTGCGCGCAGAACAACATGACGGTCGCGATGCCGACCTCGCCGGCGAACTACTTCCACCTCCTGCGGTGGCAGGTGCACAACCCGCACCACAAGCCGCTGGTCGTCTTCACCCCGAAGTCGATGCTGCGCCTGAAGGCGGCGGCGTCGAAGGCGGAGGAGTTCACGACGGGCCGCTTCCAGCCGGTCATCGGCGACGACTCGGTCGACCCGACCGCGGTCAGGAAGGTCGTCTTCACCGCCGGCAAGGTCTACTACGACCTCGAGGCCGAGCGGAAGAAGCGCGGCGTCACGGACACGGCCATCATCCGCATCGAGCGCCTGTACCCGCTGCCGGGTGCCGAGCTCCAGGCGGAGATCGCCAAGTACCCGAACGCCGAGAAGTACCTTTGGGCCCAGGAGGAGCCGGCGAACCAGGGTGCCTGGCCGTTCATCGCGCTCAACCTGATCGACCACCTGGACCTGGCGGTCGGCGCCGACGTCCCGCACGGCGAGCGCCTGCGCCGCATCTCGCGCCCGCACAGCTCGTCCCCGGCCGTCGGTTCCGCGAAGCGGCACCAGGCCGAGCAGGAGCAGCTGGTGCGTGAGGTCTTCGAGGCCTGAGCCTCGTACGGCCCATGACGAAGGGCGCGGCCCCCGGTACTTCCGGGGGCCGCGCCCTGTCGTCATGGGCACAGGCCGAGCCCGGGGACGCGGAGCTCGCCCTCCACGCGCGGGCGCATAACCTTGACGGGTAGGACCCGAGGCCCCAGGCGGCCCATCCCCAGGAGAGCACCTGTGTACTTCACCGATCGAGGCATCGAGGAACTGGAGAAGCGGCGCGGCGAGGAGGAGGTCACCTTCGAGTGGCTCGCCGAGCAGCTGCGGACGTTCGTCGACCTGAACCCGGACTTCGAGGTGCCGGTGGAGCGGCTGGCCACGTGGCTGGCACGGCTGGACGACGAGGACGAGGACGAGTAGGGACGACGAGCGGGCGAACCGCGGGGACGCTTCCGCCGGTCCGTCCCGACTCCCGCGCATGTGAGAACAGGGCCTGCCCCACCGGGGGCGGGCCCTTCGGCATGTCACGACCACCGGAACGGGTGTCTTGACTTTCCCCCTCCGCGATATATCGTGAATGAGCGAGGACGCGATATGGCGCGTTCGGTCAGGAGGTCCCCAGCATGTCCGAGTGGTCCGTCGCGGAGCCCAGGAAGCTCACCTTCGACGAGTCCGTGAGCGAGCTCCACGTGCGCATCGTCAACGGAACGGTGAACGTCGTGGGCACGGACGAGGGTTCCGCCAGACTGGAGGTGTCCGAGATCGAGGGCCCGCCGCTGATCGTCACCCACCGGGACGGCACCCTCACCGTGGCCTACGAGGACCTGCCCTGGAAGGGCTTCCTGAAGTGGCTGGACCGCAAGGGCTGGCGCCGTAGCGCGGTGGTCTCCCTGGCCGTCCCCACCCGCACCCGCGTGGAAGTGGGCGTCGTCGGCGCCGCGGCCGTGGTCTCCGGGATCGACGCGGGCACCGAGGTGAAGGGCGTCTCAGGGGACACCACCCTGGTGGGCCTCGCGGGACCGGTCCGCGCGGACACGGTCGCCGGGAATCTGGAGGCCCAGGCCCTCACCGGGGACCTGCGCTTCAACTCCGTCTCCGGGGACCTGACCGTGGTGGAGGCCGGTTCGTCCGTCAAGGCGGACTCGGTGAGCGGTTCGATGATCGTCGACCTCGACTCGGCCGACGGACCCACCGACATCAGCCTCACCAGCGTCTCGGGCGAGATCGCCATCCGGCTGCCCCAGCCGGCCGACGCCGAGGTGGAGGCCAACACCGCGAGCGGCACGGTCTCCAGTGCCTTCGAGGACCTCCGGGTGACCGGCCAGTGGGGTGCCAAGCGGATCACCGGCCGGCTCGGCGCTGGCAACGGCCGGCTGAAGGCCACGACGGTCTCCGGCTCGATCGCGCTGCTGCGCCGGCCGCCCGTGGAGGACACACCGTGGGAGCCGGAGGACACCGGACCGGCGGGCGGCACACAGGGCGACTCGGGGGACAATTCCGCTTCCGGCCGGAACGACGGCGTCAGCGACGCCCCGGCCGACGGCACGACCGACAAGAAGGTGCTCTGACATGCCCCCCGTCTTCGCCCACGGCCGCCTCCGCCTGTACCTCCTGAAGCTGCTCGACGAGGCCCCGCGCCACGGCTACGAGGTGATCCGGCTCCTCGAGGAGCGCTTCCAGGGCCTCTACGCGCCGTCGGCGGGCACGGTGTATCCGCGCCTGGCCAAGCTGGAGGCGGAGGGCCTGGTCACCCACACCACCGAAGGCGGCCGCAAGGTGTACGCCATCACCGACGCGGGCCGCGCCGAGCTGGCCGACCGCAGCGGCGAGCTGGCCGACCTGGAGCTGGAGATCCGCGACTCGGTCGCCGAGCTCGCGGCCGAGATCCGGGCCGATGTGCGCGGCGCGGCCGGTGATCTGCGCCGGGAGATGCGGGCGGCGGCCGGCGAGGCCCGCCGGGGCACCGGCACAGGCCCCCGGGCCGAGGGAACGGGGGGCCTCGGCGACAGCACGGACCTCGGGGACAAGGAGGCCTGGCGCGCCGCCAAGGAGGAGATGCGCCGGGTCAAGCAGGAATGGAAGGAGCAGGCCCGCCGCGCCAAGGACGAGAGCCGCCGTGCCCGTGACGAGGCCCAGCGGGCCCGGCGCCAGGCCAAGGAGGCGCAGGAGCGGGCCCGCGCCCAGGCGCAGGAGGAGGTGCAGCGCATCGCCCAGCGGGTTCAGGAGCAGATGCAGGACCACTTCTCGCGGGGCGACTGGCCGACGGGACTGCGCGAGGGCCTGGGCGAACTCGTCAAGGAGGTCGGTGAGTTCGGAAAGGACTTCGGCAAGGACCTCGGCAGGGACTGGGGCTTCGGCCGCACGGACACCGGTACGTCCGCCTCCCGGCCGGATTACTCCCGCACCCCCGCGGACTTCCCGGCCGGATACGAGCCGGCGTGGGCCCACGAGGACACCGCGGAGTCCACCGGTGATCCGGCCCGCGACCTGGACCGGCTGCTGGACCGCTTCCGGGACGACATCCGTGACGCGGCCCGCGACCACGGCGTCACGGCCGACCAGCTCCGCGACGCCCGCCGCGAGCTGTCGGCCGCGGCCGCCCACATCGGGGCGATACTGCGGACACCGAAGGCCTGAACCCCCGGTGCGGGCAGGGCCCGTCCGCCCGGGTCAGGCGCAGGCCTCCCCCGCGCCGCCGAGCACCCGGGTCAGGGAGTCGTGGGTCACGCCGTGGTCGGCGAGCACCTCGGCGGGCACTCCCGGGCGGACAGTGAGGGCGAGCAGCAGGTGCTCGTCCCCGATGTACCGTTCCCGCCGGGCGAGGGCCATCCGCAGGGACTTCTCCAGGACGTCCTTGGCGTCCTGGCCGAAGCCGGGACGCCCCGACCGCGAGCGCCGGCCCGCCCGCCCGCCGGACATGGCGCCGACGCCGTGGGTCTCCTCCACCCGGGCGACGACCTCCGTGACGTCGATGCCCAGCCCGGCGAGGGCGTCGGCCTCGGCCTGCGAGAGACCGGCGCGCCGCCGCGCCTCCTCCAGGGCCCGGCGCACCGACTCCCGGCCCTCGCCTCCCCCGAGCGCCGTGAGCGCGAAGGAGGCACGGCTCCCCTCACGGTCCAGCAGGGCGAGCAGCAGGTGCTCGGCGCCGACGCTCCCCGTCCGTGTGCGTTCGGCGTACTCGACGGCGCCCTCGACCACGGCGCGGGCGTTCTTCGTGAACCGCTCGAACATCAATGCCTCCCGTACTTCTTGTGCACGGCCTGCCTGCTGACCCCGAGTTCCGTGGCGATCTCCTGCCACGACCAGCCCTGATTGCGCGCGCTGCGCACCTGCACCGCCTCCAGTTGCTCCAGCAGCCGTCGCAGTGCGGCGACGGCCCGCAGCCCGACCCGCGGGTCACGGTCGCCCGCACGCGCGGCGAGATCCGTTGCTTCGCTCATGCAGTCAACGTAGGTTGACAAGGCTCGTTTCGTCAACCCCAGTTGACAACTGGATCACGGGGGGGCGGGAAAGCGAACGGCGGGCCCGGAGGAACCGGACCCGCCGCGGACGTTCGGGAGGAAGGGGGCTCAGGAGGCGGTGAGCACGATCTTGCCGAACAGCTCGCCGGACGCCATCCGCTCGAAGCCCTCCCGGGCCCGGTCCAGCGGAAGCACCTCGTCGATGACCGGACGAACGCCGGTGGCGGCGCAGAAGGAGAGGAGGTCCTCCAGCTCGTCCTTGGTGCCCATCGTGGAGCCGACGACCTTCAGCTCCAGGAAGAAGATCCGGGTCAGTTCGGCGTGGGAGGGCCGGTCGCCGCTGGTGGCGCCGGAGATGACGAGCGTGCCCCCGGGCCGCAGCGACTTCACCGAGTGGGACCAGGTCGCGGCACCCACGGTCTCGATGACGGCGTCGACCCGCTGCGGCAGCCTCGCGCCCGGCTCCACGGCCTCCACCGCGCCCAGCTCCAGGGCCCGCTTCCGCTTGGCCTCGTCCCGGCTGGTGGCGAAGACCCTGAGCCCCGCGGCCTTGCCGAGCACGATCGCGGCCGTGGCGACCCCGCCGCCGGCTCCCTGCACCAGCACCGAGTCACCGGGACGCACCCCGGCGTTGGTGAACAGCATCCGGTAGGCCGTCAGCCAGGCGGTCGGCAGACAGGCGGCCTCCTCGAAGGAGAGCTCCTTCGGCTTCGGCAGGACGTTCCAGGTCGGCACGGCGACCTGCTCGGCGAACGTTCCCGGGTAGCGCTCGGTGAGGATGGAGCGGGGCTCCTCGGGTCCGACCCCGTGGCCGGTCTGGCCGATCACGGAGTGCAGGACGACCTCGTTGCCGTCGGCGTCGACACCGGCGGCGTCACAGCCGAGGATCATCGGCAGCCGGTCCTCCGGCAGGCCGACACCGCGCAGGGACCACAGGTCGTGGTGATTGAGGGAAGCGGCCCGCACATCGACGACACTCCAGCCGGGACGGGCCTCGGGGGCCGGACGCTCCCCCAGCTCCAGACCGTTCAGCGGCTGGTCGCGGTCGATTCGGGCGGCGTAGGCAGCGAACATGACCTTGACGATAGGTTCCGCACCCGCCATCCGAAACCGTACGCCCGTGTGACACACACCCTCTTGCCACGCAGTTGCGTGCGGGCCGTCGTGCCTCCCCCAGTGCCTGAACGGCCTGGGAGGCACCCCCAGGGGGGCGGCGCGGGTGGGCGGTGGGGCCCCCCGCTCATGGGGGTCCCCCGCGCGAGCGCAGCCGAGCGTGGGGGAGGCACCCCGCAACGCCGGGCAGCGCCCCCACCGGTCCGACCCCCGCCCACCCGACGCCGGCCCCGCCCGCCGCCCTCCCACCCCGCGATACGACGCCGCCCGGTTCACCACCGCCCAAAGCGAACGGCCCCGTCCGCTCGGACGAGGCCGCTCACGACACACGGTTCACACCGTCACCGGCGCGCAACCCCCTCGGCACGAGCCGCCGCCGCCACCGCCGCCGTAACGGCCGGCGCGACGCGCTCGTCGAACGGGGACGGGATGACGTAGTCCGCCGCGAGGTCGTCGCCCACGACGGAGGCCAGCGCCTCCGCCGCCGCGAGCTTCATGCCCTCGGTGATCCGCGACGCCCGCACCTGCAGCGCGCCCGCGAAGATGCCGGGGAACGCCAGCACGTTGTTGATCTGGTTCGGGAAGTCCGACCGCCCCGTCGCCACGACCGCCGCGTACTTGTGCGCGACCTCCGGGTGCACCTCGGGGTTCGGGTTGGCCATGGCGAAGACGAACGCGCCCTCGGCCATCGAGGCCACCGCCGGCTCCGGCACCGTACCGCCGGAGACGCCGATGAAGACGTCGGCGCCCGCGAGGGCCTCCTCCAGCGAGCCGGTCAGCCCGGCCTTGTTGGTGAAGGAGGCCAGTTCCTGCTTCACCGGCGTCAGGTCGTCCCGGTCGGCCGAGACGACACCCTTGCGGTCGGCGACCGCGACGTCCCCGATGCCGGCCTCGACCAGCATCTTGGCGATGGCGACACCGGCCGCGCCCGCGCCCGAGATCACCGCCCGCAGCTCACCCAGCGTCCGCTTGCTCAGCCGCGCCGCGTTCCGCAGCGCCGCCAGCGTCACGACCGCCGTGCCGTGCTGGTCGTCGTGGAAGATCGGGATGTCGAGACGCTCCTGGAGCTTGCGCTCGATCTCGAAGCACCGCGGTGCCGAGATGTCCTCCAGGTTGACTCCGCCGAACGAGGGCGCGAGGCGCACCACCGTCTCGACGATCTCGTCGGCGTCCGTGCAGTCCAGCGCGATCGGGACCGCGTCCACACCGCCGAACTGCTTGAAAAGGATCGCCTTCCCTTCCATCACCGGAAGAGAGGCCTCGGGCCCGATGTCCCCGAGTCCCAGCACCGCCGTACCGTCCGTCACGACCGCCACGACCGAGGACTTCCAGGTGTAGTCGTGCACGAGGTCGGGCTGCTCGGCGATCGCGCTGCACACTTTCGCGACGCCGGGCGTGTACGCCAGGGACAGGTCGTCCTTGTCGCGGATCGGCACGGTGGCCTGCACAGCCATCTTGCCGCCGCGGTGCAGCGCGAACGCCGGGTCGAAGGAGTCGAGGGGCTCGGCCCCGGCCTCCTGGTCCGTACCGACGTCACTGTCGCTGCGAGGATTGACGATCTCCGCTGCCACTTTGTCTTACCCCTTAAGTGTTCATGGTTTGAGGGTTTGTCCACTCCTGGTGAGGGGTGGGCGGGCACCGCCCAGGGACATGGCACGTTGATGCGCATGGGCCCCTGCGCGACGGGCGCGCCGCACACGCGCCCTGAGCCCCTGATGAGGGGTGTAAAGAACCTTCTTACCCGACGGACGCCTCCGGCGACGAGTCCGATAAGTGCAAGCTCACATGTCGGACGCCGCTCGCCGCATGTCGGTGACATGACTCATAGCCGGGTATCCGGTCAACTTCCCGGCACCTCTTGACAGTCCCGGAGAACAACATCTCAACGGGGACACGCGCCCGCGAACCATGTCCGTATAACGAGAAATACCGAAGATCTTCCGGCCGGAAGGGCCGATTCCCGGAAAGGTTCGGTCGTGATGTACCGACCTGGTGCGGTTCGGGGGGTCACCCGTTATCCGATTTTGACATGACGGCTCCCCTGAATGGCCGAGTCCGAATGGCAAGATGCCGTAATCACACGAGGTCGCGACACTCGAAGGCGTGTGCTCTCGTCGACCCACAGCGCCTGTCGGTCCCCCGGCCGGCGTCCCGTCCCATCGGCAACTCCATCATCCGCCGGAGGAACCACCATGACCGCAAGCTCCACCCGTCGTCCGACCGCCGCGCAGTCCCGGCTAGCAGCGGTCGGTGCGATCGCGGTCGCAGGCGCTCTGCTGCTCACCGGATGCGGCGACCAGACCAAGAAGAACGACGGCGGCGACAGCCAGTCCGCCTCGGGAGCCCCGCTGGCCGAAAAGCTGCCGCAGGCGATACGTGACAAGGGCGTCATCAAGGTCGGATCCGACATTGCCTACGCTCCGGTCGAGTTCAAGGACGACTCCGGCAAGACGGCCGGCATCGACCCCGATCTCGCGGCCGCCATGGGCAAGCAGCTCGGCGTGAAGTTCGAGTTCCAGAACGCCACGTTCGACACCCTTCTCGGCGGTCTGGCATCCAAGCGCTACGACATCGCCATGTCGGCCATGACCGACACCAAGGACCGGCAGGAGGGCATCGACGCCGACACCGGCAAGAAGGTCGGCGCCGGCGTCGACTTCGTCGACTACTTCACCGCGGGCGTCTCGCTCTACACCAACAAGGGCGACGACCAGGGCATCAAGACCTGGGACGACCTGTGCGGCAAGACCATGGCCGTGCAGCGCAACACCTTCTCCCACGACCTCGCCAAGGATCAGGCGCAGAAGTGCGAGAAGGCCGGCAAGAAGACCCTGAAGATCGAGGACTTCGCGACCAACCCCGAGGCCGAGACCCGGATGCGCTCCAAGGGCGCGAACGTCGTCTCCGCCGACTTCCCGATCGCCGCGTACTCGGTGAAGAACTCCGGCGGCGGCAACTACTTCGAGATCGTCGGCGACCAGGTCGAGGCGGGCCCGTACGGCATCGCCGTCGCCAAGGACAACACCCAGCTGCGCGACGCGCTGCAGGCGGCCGTGCAGGCCGTCATCGACAGCGGCGAGTACAAGAAGATCGTCGAGAAGTGGGGTGTCGCGGACGGCGCGGTCACCGAGGCCAAGATCAACGGCGGCTCCTGAACCGTCCGGTTCGACGCGGCTCTGAAAGGCTCCATCCGTGACTGTTGACGTCAACAAGACGACCGGTCCCGACGCGAGGCCCCCCGCCGGGCCGGAGGCCATCAAGGCCATTCCGGTCCGGCACCCGGGGCGGTACGTGTCCGCGGTCGTCGTGCTCGCCCTTCTGGGCTCGGTCGTCTACGCCTTCGCGCAAGGCAAGATCAACTGGGGCACGATCCCCGAATACTTCTTCGACGACCGCATTCTCGACGGCGTCTGGAACACCCTGGTCCTCACGGTGCTCTCGATGGCGATCGGCATCGCCGGCGGCATCCTGCTCGCCGTGATGAGGCTGTCGAAGAACCCGGTGACCTCGTCGGTGGCGTGGTTCTACATCTGGTTCTTCCGCGGCACACCGGTCCTGGTCCAGCTCTTCGTCTGGTTCAACCTGGGCCTGGTCTTCGAGTACATCAACCTGGGCCCGATCTACAAGGACTACTGGTCGTCCTTCATGACGCCGCTCCTGACGGCGCTGCTCGGCCTGGGTCTCAACGAGGCCGCGTACATGGCCGAGATCTGCCGTGCCGGTCTCCTCTCGGTCGACGAAGGACAGACCGAGGCGTCGCACGCCCTGGGCATGAGCCACACGAAGACGCTCCGCCGGATCGTGATCCCGCAGGCGATGCGGGTCATCGTGCCGCCGACGGGCAACGAGGTCATCAACATGCTGAAGACGACCTCGCTCGTCTCGGCAGTGCAGTTCTACGACCTGTTCAAGCAGGCCCAGGACATCGGCCAGAACGCCGGCTCCCCGGTCGAGATGTACTTCCTGGCCGCCGCCTGGTACCTGATCATGACCTCGATCCTGAGCGTCGGGCAGTACTACGTCGAGCGCTACTACGCCCGCGGTTCGAGCCGGTCCCTGCCGCCGACGCCGTTGCAGCGCCTCAGGGCCGCCGTTCTGCCCACGCGCCGTCCGAAGGGAGCCGCGGCATGAAGCAGTCCTCCCACGCCATGGTCAAGGCCGAGGGCGTGCACAAGTCCTTCGGCGCGGTCGAGGTCCTCAAGGGCATCGACCTGGAGGTGAAGCAGGGCGAGGTGTTCTGCCTCATCGGCCCCTCCGGTTCCGGCAAGTCGACCTTCCTGCGGTGCATCAACCACCTGGAGAAGATCAACGCCGGACGGCTGTACGTCGACGGGGACCTGGTCGGCTACCGCCAGAAGGGCGACAAGCTCTACGAGCTCAAGGACAGCGAGGTCGCCCTCAAGCGCCGGGACATCGGCATGGTCTTCCAGCGCTTCAACCTGTTCCCGCACATGACGGCCGTGGAGAACGTCATGGAGGCGCCGGTGCAGGTCAAGGGCGTCAGCAGGGCGCAGGCCAGGGAGCGCGCCCTGCAGCTCCTGGACCGCGTGGGCCTGGGCGACAAGTCCGGCAACTACCCCTCGCAGCTCTCCGGCGGCCAGCAGCAGCGGGTCGCGATCGCCCGGGCCCTCGCGATGGACCCGAAGCTGATGCTGTTCGACGAGCCGACCTCGGCCCTGGACCCGGAGCTGGTCGGTGACGTCCTGGACGTCATGCGCGACCTGGCCGAGTCCGGCATGACGATGGTCGTGGTCACCCACGAGATGGGCTTCGCCCGCGAGGTGGGCGACAGCCTGGTCTTCATGGACGGCGGCGTCGTGGTCGAGTCGGGCAACCCGCGCGACGTGCTGACCGACCCGCAGCACGAGCGGACCAAGTCGTTCCTGTCCAAGGTTCTCTGAGCGCACGCGCATGCCGAGGGGCGGTACGGATCTCCGTACCGCCCCTCGGCGCGTGCTCCTACTTCAGCGCCAGCAGCAGCGTGTCCGACGGGGAGCACCACACCGGCCGCACCTCACCGAAGCCCTTCTCGCGCAGCACGCGCGCGTGCCAGGCCGCCGAGGGCATGTCGCCGTCGGCGTGCTCGCCGTAGATCTCGAAGCGCCGGGCCGTGGGCTCGGCGAGGACGGGGTCCTTGGCGGCGAGCTGCCACCATTCGGCCCAGTCGAGGGCACCGTCCCGCCTGGCCTCCTCCATACGGGCGTGCCGCTGCGCGCGCTCGGCCGCGTTGATCCGGGGCGTGGTCTCGTCGATCATGTGGTCCGCGTTCATGAAGACACCGCCGTCGCGGACCAGCTCCGCGACCCGACCGTAGAGGGCGGCGAGGGGTTCGGCGTGGAACCAGTGCAGGGCCGTCGCGGTCAGGACGGCGTCGTAGGAGTCGTACGGCAGCTTCGCCGGCCAGTCGGGGTCCTTGAGGTCGGCGGTGACGAAGGAGACCCGGTCGTCGCCCGCGAAGGTGCCCTCGGCGATGGCGAGGAGCGCGGGGTCGAGATCCACGCCGGTGCTGACGGCATCCGGGAACCGGGCGAGCAGCCGGGCGGTGATGGTGCCGGTGCCGCAGGCGAGGTCGAGCACGCGGGGTGCGGGGCCGGTCAGGGTCTCGACCATATCGAGCATGATCCGGAAGCGTTCCTCGCGGTCCGGCATGTACCACTCCTGCTGCCGGTCCCAGCTCTCCTGCCAGGCGTTCCAGTCGGCAGTGGTGGTGGTGATCTCCGCGTCCGTCATCGAGCCCCTCCGTCACGTCGGCGTACGTAATACCCTGTAGGCACGATCAGCTGTTACCTGACCGCAGGCACGACCATAGAGCCCCTTCGTAAGGACTACAAGTGGAACTGGCCTATTACTCGGATTACGCCGTGCGTCTCGTCAACACCGAGGAACCGGCGCGGGGGCAGGACTCCCTGACCTCGGTCGAGGCCGTCCGCGAACTCTTCGGCGCCAACCAGTCGGCGGCCCGGCGGGCCACGGACTCGGACGTGACCCGGTTCCGGTCGGTACGGGGGCGGCTGCGCGCGGTCTTCGAGGCCGCCGACGAGGGCGACGAGACGCTCGCCGTGGACCTCCTCAACTCCCTGCTCCTGGAGTTCCCGGTGAGCCCGCAGATCTCCGGCCACGACCACCGCGACGACGACGGCCGCCCCCTGTGGCACATGCACCTGGCGGACCACCCGTCCAACGCGACCGCCGGTTTCGCCGCCATCGCCGCGATGGGCCTGGCCTTCCACCTCACCGAGTACGGCGTGGACCGCCTGGGCCTGTGCGAGGCGTCCCCCTGCCGCAACGCCTACCTGGACACCTCCACCAACCGCTCCCGGCGCTACTGCTCCGACCGCTGCGCCACCCGCGCCAACGTGGCGGCCTACCGCGCCCGCAAGCGCCTGGAGGCGGACCGGTCGGAGAGCACCGGCCTGAGCGCCGAGACGGCCCAGCGGACCACGGCGAGCGGCGAGCGCTGACCGGGCCGCCGCGGCCGGTACCGGAACCGCACCCTGCCCAGCACGAGGTCCTCGGGGACCGTCCCGTAGTCGGTGCTGTCGCCGCCGGCGAAGGCGTTGTCCCCGAGCACCCACCAGCCGGCCCCGCGCCGCTCCGCCGCCCGCTTGACGACCAGCAGGTCCTGCTGGAAGGGATGCCGCAGCACGACCACGTCACCGGGCCTGACCCTGGCCCCCCAGTGCACGAGGAGCAGATCCCCGTGGTGCAGCGTGGGCACCATCGACGGCCCGGTCACCTCGGCCGGCCCGAACGGCAGCGGCCCTCTCGCCCGCTCGGACTCCTGCGACAGCTCCGGCATCACCCGGCACCTCCCCGGTCTTTCCTCCACCAGTCTCAGTCTCACCCCGGACTTTTGTCCTAAGCCCACGGGGGCACTCGCGAAAACGGGCCTCCCAGGGAGTAATGTCCCCCCTGAGAAGACGATCACGAGGAAGGAACGCTCCATGCTTTCCCGCCTGTTTGCCCCCAAGGTCACGGTCAGCGCCCACTGCGACCTGCCCTGCGGCGTGTACGACCCGGCCCAGGCCCGCATCGAGGCGGAGTCGGTGAAGGCCGTCCAGGAGAAGATGGCCGGCAACGACGACCCGCACTTCCAGGCGCGTGCCACGGTCATCAAGGAGCAGCGCGCCGAGCTCGCGAAGCACCACGTCTCCGTGCTGTGGAGCGACTACTTCAAGCCCCCGCACTTCGAGAAGTACCCGGAGCTGCACCAGCTGGTCAACGACACCCTGAAGGCCCTCTCGGCCGCCAAGGCGTCGACCGACCCGGCCACCGGCCAGAAGGCGCTGGACTACATCGCCCAGATCGACAAGATCTTCTGGGAGACCAAGAAGGCCTGACGTCCGGTCAGTCTCTCCGCACGCCTGCGATCGGTGCACCATCGCAGGCCGACGGACAGCCCGAAGGGGCCCTGCCGCCAACGCGGCCGGGCCCCTTCGGTGCGTGGTACCGCTCCCCGGGAGGCGGCTCAGCGCTTCCTGCCGTAGGTACGCACCAGGACACCGTTTCCGAACGCCCGTACCGAATCCAGCGCGAACCGGGAGACCTCGAAGCCGGAGCCGAACATCGGCATGCCGGTGCCCAGCACGACGGGGTACGTCTTGATGACCAGCTCGTCGATCTCGTCGATCAGCTCGCCGGCGACGGCGGAACCACCGCACAGGTAGATGCCGAGGGGGCTGTCCCCCGCCTTCAGCTCGCGGACCCTGCCGACCAGGTCCGTCGAGATGATCTCGACCTTCGGGTCGGGTGACGGGACGAGCGTGCGCGAGGCGACGTACTCCCGCAGATGGGCGTAAGGGCTGGTGATGCCCTCCTTCAGGGCCAGGTCGTAGCTGGCCCGCCCCTGGACGACCGTGTCGAACCGCTTGTTCGGCAGGTCGTCGAGACCGAGAGCCCGGCGGCCGTGCGTCGCCATCGTCTCCGGATACTCCGCTGTCAGGAACGCGAGGAACTCCTCGTCGACGAACGGCATCATGAAGGACGCGTCGCCGTCCGGGCCTCCGATGAAGCCGTCGATCGAGCAGGCGACGAAGTACGTGAGCTTGCGCAAGTGGTCTCTTTCCGTCGGGAGGAGAAGAAGTCCGGAACGTTAACCACTTCAGTTATAGTGCTTCATGTGTAGAGGTTGCAAGGGGTCGAGCAAGAGAAGAGGTTCCACATGGTCAGCAATCCGGAGCGGCGCGCCGCCCTGGTCGACGCGGGCGTCGAGGTGCTGGCCCGCGAGGGGGCACGCGGGCTGACGTTCCGCGCGGTGGACACCGAGGCGGGCGTGCCCGTGGGCACCGCGTCCAACTACTTCACCGGTCGCGACGATCTGCTGCGCCAGATCGACACCCGGCTGCACCAGCGGCTCGCGCCCGATCCCGAGGTGGTGGCGGAACTGCTGACGAGGCCGAAGGACCGCTCCCTGGTCACCGCCTTCATGCACGACCTGATGGGCCGGGCGACCCGTGACCGCACCGGCTACCTGGCCCTGCTGGAGATGCGGCTGGAGGCCACCCGGCGCCCCGGACTGCTCGCCTCGTACACCCGCTCGGTGCGGGGCGACCTTGAGGAGGGCATGGAGTTCCACCGGGCGGCGGGCCTGCCCGGCGGTGACGAGACCGTCGTCGTGCTCTATCTCGCGATGCTGGGGCTGATCCTGGAGCACCTGACCCTGCCGGACGTCCTGAACGGCGTACTGCCCACGGTGGACGTCCCGGACGCTCTGGTGGAACGGATCGTGGCGACGGTGGTGCCGGAGGCCTAGCGGGCCCCCTGCCGCGGCTCGCGCCACATGGGCCACATCCGGGGGCCGTCCGGCAGGTCCAGGGCGCGGCCGGTGAACTCGAAGCCGAGGCGTTCGTACAGCCCCCGGCTGCGGGCGCTGCTCGCCTCCAGATAGGCCGGCAGCTCCTCGCGGTCGCAGCGGTCGAGGACCGACTCGATGAGCGCGGTGCCCAGGCCCTCGCCCTGCCGCCCCGGGGCCACGCCGATCATCCACAGGTACGCGTGGGCACGGCCGGAGGGGTGGATGCCCTCCGTCAGCCTGGCTATCCGCTCGACGCGCGCGTTGTCCGGGTCCACCGCCTCGCGCACCTGGGCGGGTCCGTCGGCGCCCGCCTCGTCGGTCTCGCCGCCGTGCCCGTCGTCGTGCCCGTCCTCGGACACGGACAGCCACAGCGCGCAGGCCGCGCCGTCCTCGGTGATGTCGATCCACCCGTCCGCGAGTACGGCGTCGGTGAAGGCGGCCATGAGCCGGCGGTGGGTCCTGCGGCGGTACTCCTCGCCGGGGAAGACCCAGCGGCTCACCGGGTCGTCCTGGAAAGCCTCGTCCAGCAGCCGCACGACCAGTTCCCGGTCGCCCTCCCCCGCCGTCCGGATCGCCACACCCATGTCCCGCCCGCCCCTTCGCCTCAACAGCGCCCACGCGTACGGCGGTTGAGCCTATCGGCAGGCATCCGAGGAGGGTGAACGGTGTTCCGGGCGGTACGCGGTGGGGTGGCGGGCCCCGCACACCGTGGGGAAGTGCGGGACCCGCCGTACCGGAGCCCTCGGCGGTGCGGTCGCACGGCGGTCAGGTGCCGAACGCTGCACGGGCTCCGGGGTCTTGCGCGGCCGTGGCCGTCAGGTGCTGCGCCGGGTCACGAACTCGGCCAGCGCGAGCAGGCCGCCCGCCGCCTCCGGCTCGGGCACCGCGCGGGCCAGCTCCTGCATGGCCCGCGCCATCCGGTCGGCCGCCTGGGCCTGCGCCCAGTCCCGGCCGCCCGCCCGCTCCACGGCCAGTGCCGTGTGCTCCAGATCCTCCTTGTCCTCCGCATACGGTGCCGCGTACAGCTCGGCGAACGCGGCGGCCTCCGGGGTGCCGGCGGCCAGGGCGGCGACCACCGGCAGTGACTTCTTGCGGGCTGCGAGGTCCGCGCCGGCCGGTTTCCCGGTGTGGCCCGGGTCGCCCCATATGCCGATGACGTCGTCGATGAGCTGGAAGGCCAGGCCGGCCTCGCGGCCGAAGGCGTCCAGCGCCTGCACGTCCTCGTCGGCGGCGCCGGCGTACAGCGCGCCGAGGGCGCAGGCGCACCCCAGCAGCGCGCCGGTCTTCGCCTCGGCCATCGCGAGCGTCTCGCCGAGGGTGACCTCGTGCGGGCCGCGCCGCTCCATGGCGGTGTCCACCTGCTGCCCCTCGCACAGCTCCATGACGCAGTCCGCCAGCCGGGTGGCCGCCGCGGCGGACGCCGGATGCGGGTCCGTCGCCAGCAACCGCAGGGCCAGCGCGTGGAGGGCGTCCCCCGCGAGGATCGCGTCGGCGTCGCCGAACACGGCCCAGGCGGTCGCCCGGTGACGGCGGGTGGCGTCCCGGTCCATCACGTCGTCGTGCAGCAACGTGAAGTTGTGGACCAGCTCCACCGCCGCAGCCGCCCGCACCGCCGCCGCCCGGGCCCCGGCCCCGCCGAGCGCGGCGGCCGAGGTGAGAACGAGGGCGGGGCGGATCGCCTTGCCCGCGTTCCCGGAGGCGGGCGTGCCGTCCGCGTGCTGCCAGCCGAAGTGGTAGAGCGCGACCCGGCGCATGGCGGCGGGGAGCGACGCGATGGCGGACCGCAGTTCGGGATCGACCGAGGCCCGGGACCGGCGCAGGAGCTCCGCCGCCTCGTGCCCGTCGGACACGGGTGCCGCCGGCTCCTTGCCGCGCTGCCCGCCGATGGCCCCGTGCCGTTCCAGGATGCCGGTGGGGTGAGGCGTCTCGGCGGCGCCGTGCCCAGCCTCCGTCATCGGCTCACCTCCCCCATGCGTCCGTCTGCGTACCCCCGGGGTGTACCCGCCCGGGCGGGCGGGGACACGGCGTTCGGAAGACAGGCGTCACCGCCAGCGGCCGATCTCGACGTTCTCCAGGACGCCGAGCGCATCGGGCACGAGGACCGCGGCCGAGTAGTAGGCCGTGACCAGGTACTTGATGATGGCCTGTTCGTTGATGCCCATGAACCGCACCGACAGACTCGGCTCGATCTCGTCCGGAATGCCGGTGGCCCGCAGACCGATGACGCCCTGGTCCGCCTCGCCGGTACGCATCGCGATGATCGAGGATGTACGGGCCTCGCTGACCGGGATCTTGTTGCAGGGGTAGATGGGCACACCGCGCCAGGTCGGGATGCGGTTGCCGGCGATGTCGATCGTCTCGGGAACCAGTCCGCGCTTGTTGAGCTCACGTCCGATGGCGGCGATCGCCCGCGGGTGGGCGAGGAGCAGCTTGGTGCCGCGCCGGCGGCTGAGCAGCTCGTCCAGGTCGTCCGGGCCGGGCACGCCGTCGTGCGGCTGGATCCGCTGGTCGTACTCGCAGTTGTGCAGCAGCCCGAACTCGCGGTTGTTGATGAGCTCGTGCTCCTGGCGCTCCTTCAGCGCCTCGACGGTCAGGCGGATCTGCTGCTCCGTCTGGTTCATCGGCTGGTTGTAGAGATCGGCCACGCGCGAGTGGATGCGCAGCACGGTCTGGGCGACGCTCAGCTCGTACTCGCGGGGCCGCGCCTCGTAGTCGACGAAGGTGTGCGGGATGTCCGGCTCGCCGCTGTGGCCGGCCGCGAGGTCGATGGCCTTCTCGCCGTGCTTGTTGGTGCGCTGCTCGGGGATCGAGCGCTGCTGCTGGAGGTGTTCGCGCAGGGTGTCCGCGCGCTCCGCGACCTGCTCCACCTCCTGGCGGGGCAGCACCAGCACCGTGCAGGCGGTGACCGTGCGGGCGGTGTACTCCCAGATGGCGTCCCCGTCGAGCAGCGCCTGGTCGCCGAAGTAGGCGCCGTCGGCGAGGACTCCGAGGACCGCGTCGTCGCCGTACGGGCCGGTGCCGATCTTCTCGACCTTGCCGTGCGCAAGCAGATAGACCTCGTCGGCCTGACCGCCGAACGAGGCGATCACCTCTCCCGGGCCGAACTCCCGCTGCTCACAGCGCTGGGCGAGTTCGGACAGGACCTCCTCGTCCTCGTACGACCGCAGGGCCGGCAGCTCGCCCAGCTCCGCGGGGATGACCTCGACGCGGTCGCCGGTCTTCACGAACGTCACCCGGCCGTCGCCGACGGCGAAGGTCATGCGCCGGTTCACCCGGTACGTGCCGCCCTGGATGTCCACCCAGGGGAGCGTGCGCAGCAGCCAGCGCGAGCTGATCTCCTGCATCTGAGGTACGGACTTGGTCGTGGTGGCCAGGTTCCGCGCGGCCGCCGTGCCGAGGCTCTGCTGCGGCCTGGTCTGCTCGGTGCGGACCTCTTCGCCTACCGACATAAGGAATTGCCCTCCCGGTCGTGCCGGACGCCTGCGCCCGGCATCGATGTGCGGGGACCAGCCTTGCTCACGGAGCGTGCCGGTGCTATTACCCGAAAGAGCGGGAATGGATCACCGTCCGCCGGGGCAGGAAGAGGGGTTCGCGCGGCCGCCCGGGGCCGGGCCCTGCCGTCACCCCGGGGCCAACATTGTCCGGATCGGCTCGCACACGGCCCGAACGAGTCATAGGGACGGCTCCGTTTCGGTACAAGCACCGTACGAGGCGGTCGCGCCCGGCGGTCGTCGCGCAGCGTGAAGGAGTCGGCCATGGCCTCACCCATGTCCGCGGGCAGTTTCCTCAAGGCCCTGAAGGCGGAGGGACTCAGCGTCGTCGAGGTCGGCGACTGGCGGCACCACAACCGCAACCACAAGGGCCCGTGGGGCCCCGTCCACGGCGTGATGATCCACCACACGGTCACCCAGGGCAGCGCGCGGACCGTGGACATCTGCCGCAAGGGCTACGAGGGGCTGCCGGGGCCGCTGTGCCACGGGGTCGTCACCAAGGACGGCAAGGTCCACCTGGTCGGCTACGGCCGGGCCAACCACGCCGGGCTGGGTGACGACGACGTCCTGCGCGCGGTGATCGCGGAGAAGGCGCTGCCCCGGGACAACGAGGCGAACACCGACGGCAACCGGCACTTCTACGGCTTCGAGTGCGAGAACCTGGGCGACGGCGAGGACCCGTGGCCGGCGGCACAGCTGGAGGCGATCGAGCGGGCCGCCGCCGCGGTCTGCCGCCATCACGGGTGGACGGAACGTTCCGTCATCGGCCACCTCGAGTGGCAGCCGGGGAAGGTGGACCCGAGGGGGTTCACGATGGCGTCGATGCGGGCGCGGATCCGGGACCGGCTGAAGTGACCGCGGACGCCGTGCGCGGAGCGGCGTGACAATGGCGCGGTGACCAGCACCGACCCCGCCGACCTCGCCGCCCTGCGCCCCCGGCTGCCCTCGCCGTTGCAGGAGGCTGTGGACGACCGGTTCGAGCGGCGCGGGGTGCGGCTGCTGCTGAAGCGCGACGATCTGATCCACCCGGACCTGGTCGGCAACAAATGGCGCAAACTCGCGCCGAATCTCGCCACGGCGCACGGTCGTACCGTCGTCACCTTCGGGGGCGCGTACTCCAACCACCTGCGCGCCACGGCCGCCGCGGGCCGGCTGCTCGGGCTGCCGACGGTCGGCGTGGTGCGCGGCCAGGAGCTGGCCGGGCGGCCCCTGAACCCCTCCCTGGCCCGCTGCGTGGCCGACGGCATGCGGCTGCACTTCACCGACCGCTCGACGTACCGCCGCAAGGCCGAGCCCGGGACCCTGGCGGCCCTGCTGCGGGCGGCGGGCACCGAGGACGCGGTCGTGGTCCCCGAGGGCGGCAGCAACGCCGCGGCCGTCCGCGGCTGCCGGGCCCTCGGCGAGGAGCTGGCCGGGCACGCCGATGTCGTCGCGCTCGCCTGCGGCACCGGCGGCACGCTCGCCGGGCTGGCCGCCGGACTCCCCCGGGACCGGCGGACGCTCGGGATACCCGTGCTCAAGGGCGGCTTCATGGCCGACGAGGTGCGACGGCTCCAGCAGCGGGCCTTCGGCGGGCCGCGCGGCACCTGGAGCCTCGACGACCGCTTCCACTGCGGCGGCTATGCCCGCACCACCCCAGAGCTCGACTCGTTCGCCGCGGACTTCGAACGACGCCACGGCCTGCCCGTCGAGCGCGTGTACGTCGCGAAGATGCTGTACGCCCTGCTCACGCTGGCCGAGGAGGGGGCCTTCCCGCGGGGAACGACCCTCGCGGCGGTCGTCACCGGCCGCCCCTTCCCCTGAGACCGGTCCAGCACCTGTCCGGCGGATCGTGCCGCGGACGTGCGGTCCGGCACACCCTCCCCCTGCCCGAGGGGCGTGGGCGCTGTCCCCGGCGGCGTTGCGTCAGTCGCCCGCTCCCCCACGCTCGCACGGACTCGCGGGGGCCCATCCCCCCGGCACACCGGCGCCGGTCCGGGGCTGCGGCTCCTCCACGCCTCGATCCGCCGGACGGCCCTACGCGGCCTCCCGGTACGCCGCCGCCTCCTCCAGGTCCAGGCGGCGCAGCAGCGTCCGCAGCATCTCGTCGTCGATGTACCGGCCGTCCCGCAGCCGGACGAACACCTCGCGCTCCGCGCTGATCATCTCCCGGGACAGCCGCCGGTAGGTGTCGTCGATGGTCTCGCCGGTGACGGGGTTGGCCTGCCCGAGGCGTTCCCACACGGCGTTGCGGCGGCGCTCCAGGACCGTGCGCAGGCGCTCGGCCAGGGGCGCCGGCAGGGCGTTGCGCTCGTCGGCGAGCAGGTCGTCCAGGCACTGTTCGGCGGCCCGGGAGGCCTGCGCCTGGGCGTTGGCCTCCGCGAGCGTCTCGGCCTGCACGTCGCGCGGCGGGAACTTCAGCAGGCGGATCAGGGGCGGCAGGGTCACGCCCTGCACGACCAGGGTGCCGATGACCGTGGTGAAGGTCAGGAACAGGATGAGGTTGCGCTCGGGGAAGGGCGCGCCGCCGTGCACGGTGAGCGGGATGGAGAAGGCGATGGCCAGCGAGACCACGCCCCGCATCCCGGCCCAGCTGATCACGAACGGCCCCTTCCAGCCGGGGTCCTCCTCGCGCGCGCGGATGCGTGCCGACAGCATCCGCGGCAGGAGGGTCGCCGGGTACACCCAGACGAAACGGGCCGCGGCGACGACGAGGAAGACGGCGACCGCGTACCAGGCGGCGTCGGCGCCCTCGTACGCGCCGAGGCCCTTGAGGACCACGGGCAGCTGGAGACCGATCAGCGCGAACACGGCGGACTCCAGGACGAAGGCGACCATCTTCCACACCGCCTCCTCCTGGAGCCGGGTGGCGAAATCGACCTCCCACGATCGGTGGCCGAGGTAGAGCGCGACGACCACCACCGCCAGCACCCCGGAGGCGTGCACCTGCTCGGCGACCGCGTACGCGACGAACGGGATCAGCAGGGAGAGCGTGTTCTGCGGCAGCGCGTCCTTCACGTGCGTGCGCAGCCAGTGGATGGGCACCATCAGCACCAGCCCGACGCCGACACCGCCGACCGCGGCGATCAGGAACTCGCCGATCCCGCCCGCCCAGGTGGCGCCCTCGCCGACCGCCGCCGCGAGGGCGACCTTGTAGGCGGTGATCGCGGTGGCGTCGTTCACCAGGGACTCTCCCTGGAGGATGGTGGTGATCCGGGACGGCAGCCCCACCCGGCGCGCGACCGCCGTGGCCGCGACCGCGTCCGGCGGGGCCACCACCGCGCCGAGCACCAGCGCGGCGGTCAGCGGCAGCCCCGGCACGATCAGGTAGGCGGCGTAGCCGACCACGAAGGTCGCGAAGAGCACGTACCCCACGGACAGCAGCGCCACCGGCCGCAGCTGGGCCCGCAGGTCGAGGTAGGAGCTGTCGGTGGCCGCCGTGTACAGCAGCGGGGGCAGCAGCAGGGGCAGGACCACGTGCGGGTCCAGGGTGTACTCGGGCACCCCGGGCACGTAGCTGACCGCCAGACCGGCCGCGACCAGTAGCAGCGGCGCCGGCACGGGGGTGCGCCGGCCCGCCGCGGCGATCGCGGCACTCCCCGCCACCAGCAACAGCAGCGGCATCACGTCCATGGTCCTCGCCCACCCTTTTTCTCCGCGCGGTCATCCGCACGCCCGTCGTAACCTGGCAATCATGAAACAGTGCACGCACGCCGACGCGCTGCCGCACCCGGAGCCGAAGCCGCTGGGCGACACCTGCCCGGAATGTCTTGCCGAGGGGACGGATCCGGTGCAGCTGAGGCTGTGTCTCACCTGCGGCCACGTCGGTTGCTGCGACTCCTCGCCGAGGCAGCACGCGACGGCGCACCACAAGGAGACCGGCCACCCCGTGATGCGGACCTTCGAGCCCGGGGAGACCTGGCGCTGGTGCTTCGTGGATCACGTCCTCGTGTGACCCTGGTACGACTGCGCCGGGGGACGGTTCGACCGTCCGGCGCCTGGGTACGTCAACCCGGCGCGCGCTCTCCCGATTTGGGCCCGCCGAACCCCTAGCCACTGTGCGTGTTCATGTGTTTACTATGAGTGACAGCAAGGGGTTGGGGTCTCGGGGACAGGAAAGTTCGGAGCGCGATAACGTCACCGCTGAACCACGTGTCGCGTTACCCCCGGGGCGACCCCCGGCCCTGTAACGCTTGTACCACCTTGGAGGTGAGGGTGTCCCAGATCGCAGGCGAGCCCGCGACCCAGGACTTCGTGGAAGTCCGGCTGCCGGCCGCGGGTGCCTACCTGTCGGTGCTGCGTACGGCGACGGCCGGCCTCGCAGCCCGCTTGGACTTCACCCTCGACGAGATCGAGGACCTGCGCATCGCAGTGGACGAGGCCTGCGCGATCCTGCTGCAGCAGGCCGTGCCCGGCTCGGTGCTCAGTTGTGTCTTCCGCCTCGTCGACGACTCGCTCGAAGTCACTGTCTCGGCGCCGACCACGGACGGTCACGCCCCCTCACGGGACACCTTCGCCTGGACCGTCCTGTCCGCTCTCGCGGGCAAGGTCTCCTCCGCCGTGGACGAGGACAAAACCGTTTCGATCAGCCTCTACAAACAGCGCGGCGCGGGACCCGGGCCGACGTGAGGAACGGGGACGGGCCGGTGCGGGACGAAGAGCGCGGCACACGAGAGCTGTCGGCCGAGGGCGCACGTTCTGAGAACGAGGCCCCACGCATGACGGACGGCATCGACGGCATTCCCGAGCAGGCCCGGCAGCACCCGGAGGACGACGCCCCTCCGGGGGCCGGGAGCGGGGGCGGTGCCGTGCGGAGCGCGCCCACGGCCGGGCGGACCGGGGGCACGCCCGCCCGGCCCGGCCGAGCGGAGGCGAGGGCTCGGGAAAGGGCGACGGGCGGGACGATGAGCGAGCACGAGCGACACTCCGACGACCGGGCGCCGGGCGCGCGCGGCACCCAGGGCACACGGCACGACCCGCAGGACCGCAGCGGGGCGCGGGCCCTGTTCCTGGAGCTGCGCACGCTGACGAAGGACACCCCCGAGTACGCGGAACTGCGCAACCGGCTGGTCCGCATGCACCTGCCGCTCGTCGAGCACCTCGCGCGCCGCTTCCGCAACCGGGGCGAGCCCCTGGACGACCTCACGCAGGTAGCCACCATCGGGCTGATCAAGTCCGTCGACCGCTTCGACCCGGACCGCGGGGTGGAGTTCTCCACCTACGCGACGCCTACGGTCGTCGGCGAGATCAAGCGGCACTTCCGGGACAAGGGCTGGGCGGTGCGCGTCCCGCGCCGGCTGCAGGAGCTGCGGCTGGCCCTGACGACGGCCACGGCGGAGCTCTCGCAGCTGCACGGCCGCTCCCCCACGGTCCACGAGCTCGCCGAGAAGCTGGCGATCTCGGAGGAGGAGGTCCTGGAGGGCCTGGAGTCCGCCAACGCGTACTCCACGCTGTCCCTGGACGTCCCGGACACCGACGACGAGTCGCCGGCGGTCGCGGACACCCTCGGCGCCGAGGACGAGGCGCTGGAGGGCGTCGAGTACCGGGAGTCGCTCAAGCCGCTGCTGGAGGACCTGCCGCCGCGCGAGAAGCGGATCCTGCTGCTGCGTTTCTTCGGCAACATGACCCAGTCGCAGATCGCGCAGGAGGTCGGGATCTCCCAGATGCACGTGTCGCGGCTGCTGGCGCGCACGCTGGCGCAGTTGCGGGAGAAGCTGCTGGTCGAGGAGTAGTCCTCGGCGCCGGTCGCGCCGGTTACTTCTCGACGCGGCCGGGTCCGCGGATGCCGAGGGCCCGGGTCGTCGTGGGGTTCACGAGCAGGACCAGCGCCGTGACGGACACCACGGCGAGCACGATCCCCGCCGGGATGGCCACACTGTCGGCCTGAAGCAGGTTGTAGGCCACCGGCAGGGCCATGATCTGCGTGATCACGGCGGGTCCCCGGCTCCAGCCGCGCCGGCCGAGCAGCCCGCGCGCGGCGAGCAGCGGCAGCAGGGCGAGGACGATCAGGGTGACGCCGCCGGTGACGGCCGAGGTCCGGTCGTCGGGCTGCCCCGTGAGCCCCTCCACGAGCATCCAGGCGCCGCCGACGACGAGCGCCAGCCCCTCCAGCGCGGCGAGCGCGGCCGCGACGGTCAGCCGGCCGGGTCGAGGGCCCGCCTCTTCGGCGGCTTCGGCTTCGGGGGTGGGGTTCTGCTCACTGCTCACCCCTGAAGGGTAGCCCGCACGATGCCGGTGTCCGCGGCCCGGTCCCGCGCCGGTCTCTTACCTGATCCCTACCTCGGTCTGGGCCGGGGTACCGCCCAGTAGGTACCCTGCACACCATGCGTGCACTTCTCGTGGTCAACCCGGCGGCAACCACCACGAGCGCGCGCACGCGCGACGTGCTGATCCACGCGCTCGCGAGCGAGATGAAGCTGGAGGCGGTCACCACCGAGTACCGCGGCCACGCGCGCGACCTCGGCCGGCAGGCCGCGCTGAGCGACGACATCGATCTCGTGGTGGCCCTCGGCGGCGACGGCACGGTCAACGAGGTCGTCAACGGCCTGCTGCACGCCGGCCCCGCCCCGGAGCACCTGCCCGGTCTGGCGGTCGTCCCCGGCGGTTCCACCAACGTCTTCGCCCGCGCCCTCGGCCTGCCCAACCACGCGGTGGAGGCCACCGGCGCCCTGCTGGACGCGCTGCGCGAGGGCAGCGAACGGACCGTCGGTCTGGGACTGGCCTCCGGCACGCCGGGCTCGGAGGACGAGTCCGTGCCGGCCCGCTGGTTCACCTTCAACGCCGGACTCGGCTTCGACGCCGGTGTGGTCGGCCGGGTCGAGCAGCACCGCGAACAGGGCAAGAAATCCACACACGCTCTCTACGTCCGCCAGGTGGTGCGCCAGCTCATCGGTGAGCCGCACCGCCGCAGCGGCACCATCACGCTGGAACGCGCCGGTGAGGACCCGGTCACCGATCTGGTGCTGTCCATAGTCTCGAACACGTGCCCGTGGACGTTCCTCGGGAACCGTCCGATCTACGCGTCGCCCGAGGCGTCGTTCGACACCGGGCTCGACGTGTTCGGTCTCAGCCGGCTGTCGACGGCCGCGGTTGCCCGGTATGGCACCCAGTTGCTCACTTCGTCCCCCGAGCGCGGCCCCCGCGGCAAGCACGCCGTCACCCTGCACGATCTGAGTGACTTCACCTTGCATTCGAAGGTGCCCCTGCCCCTCCAGATGGACGGTGACCATCTGGGGCTGCGGACGAGCGTGACGTTCACAGGCGTACGCCGTGCACTGCGTGTGATTGTGTGAGCAGAACCGGCGAAAGTCCTTTCACTCGAACGTTTAGGCCAGGGTCCACCCCATAGAAGTACGGCTGTGACCTAGTCGACACCGAAGAATCAAAAAAAACTTTCCGGAAGGGGTTGTATCCACCGCCGAGGTTTGCGAGTCTCTTCTTGGCGATCGGGACGGCCCGCAACACCAGCCTCCACAGATCACCGGAACCCCTCTTCAAACCCAAGGACCACGCCGGGAACCTGGCGGTAGGCCCTTCCCTTGTTGAGGGATTCGTGAAAGCGTTCACATTCACAAGCACCC
Source organism: Streptomyces flaveolus (assembly GCF_044765825.1). Lineage (NCBI taxonomy): Bacteria > Bacillati > Actinomycetota > Actinomycetes > Kitasatosporales > Streptomycetaceae > Streptomyces > Streptomyces flaveolus. The sequence continues at coordinate 195,798 of NZ_JBIWKU010000003.1, forward strand.
TGCACAGTCATACCAAGGAGAGGTAGCAGCCATGGACTGGCGTCACCGCGCCGTTTGCCGCGAGGAAGACCCCGAGCTCTTCTTCCCCATCGGCAACACCGGTCCCGCGCTGCTGCAGATCGAGGAAGCCAAGGCCGTCTGCCGTCGCTGCCCTGTCATGGAGCAGTGCCTGCAGTGGGCGCTCGAGTCCGGTCAGGACTCCGGCGTCTGGGGTGGTCTCAGCGAGGACGAGCGCCGCGCGATGAAGCGCCGTGCCGCCCGCAACCGGGCTCGTCAGGCCTCCGCCTGACCAGTCACCCCTGCTGACAGCCTGAGCTTGGCGGCGCGTACAGCGAGTACGCAACTCCCGCCCCCGAGCCGCAGCGCGCAGTACCCCCGATGCTCCGCATCGCATGAGCACTGGCCTCGGACCTTCACCGGTCCGGGGCTTTTTGCTGTCCCCGGCCGGTATCCCCGGTCCTGCTTCCGCCCTCTCCCCCGCCGCTCCTACTTCTGCGCCGGCACCGGGATGTCCAGGATCACGCTGGTGCCGCGCTCGGGGGCCGGGACCATGTCGAAGGTGCCGCCCAGTTCACCCTCGACCAGCGTGCGGACGATCTGCAGCCCGAGATTGCCGGAGCGGTGCGGGTCGAAGTCCTCGGGCAGGCCGACCCCGTCGTCCTGGACGGTGACCAGCAGCCGTGCCTCCTTCGTCGTCCCCCCGCGCACCGCGGAGACCTCGACCGTGCCGGTGTCCCCCTCGCGGAAGCCGTGCTCCAGCGCGTTCTGCAGGACCTCGGTCAGCACCATCGACAGCGGTGTGGCCACCTCGGCGTCCAGGATGCCGAAGCGGCCGGTGCGCCGGCCGGTCACCTTGCCGGGCGAGATCTCGGCGACCATCGCCAGCACACGGTCGGCGATCTCGTCGAACTCCACGCGCTCGTCCAGGTTCTGAGACAGCGTCTCATGCACGATCGCGATCGAACCGACCCGGCGTACCGCCTCCTCCAGCGCTTCGCGGCCGCGCTCGGACTCGATGCGCCGGGCCTGGAGCCGGAGCAGGGCCGCCACCGTCTGGAGGTTGTTCTTCACCCGGTGGTGGATCTCCCGGATGGTGGCGTCCTTGGTGATCAACTCTCGCTCACGGCGGCGCAGTTCCGTGACGTCGCGCAGCAGCACCAGCGAACCGATGCGCGTGCCCTTGGGTTTGAGCGGGATGGCGCGGAACTGGATCACCCCGTCGTGCGCCTCGATCTCGAACTCGCGCGGCGCCCAGCCGCTGGCCACCTTGGCGAGCGCCTCGTCCACCGGGCCGCGGGACGGGGCGAGTTCGGCCGTGGTCCGGCCCAGGTGGTGGCCGACCAGGTCGGCGGCGAGGCCCATCCGGTGGTAGGCCGACAGCGCGTTCGGGGAGGCGTACTGGACGATGCCGTCCCCGTCGACGCGGATCAGGCCGTCGCCGACGCGGGGCGAGGCGTCCATGTCGACCTGCTGGTTCTCGAACGGGAAGGCTCCGGCGGCGATCATCTGCGCGAGGTCCGAGGCGCTCTGCAGGTAGGTGAGCTCCAGACGGCTCGGCGTGCGCACGGTGAGGAGGTTGGTGTTGCGGGCGATGACGCCGAGGACGCGGCCCTGGCGCCGTACGGGGATGGATTCGACGCGGACCGGGACCTCCTCGCGCCACTCCGGGTCGCCCTCGCGCACGATCCGGCCCTCGTCCAGGGCGACGTCCAGCATGGGGCGCCGCCCGCGCGGGACGAGGTGGCCGACCATGTCGTCCTGGTACGAGGTCGGGCCGGTGTTGGGCCGCATCTGGGCGACGGACACGTACCGGGTGCCGTCGCGGGTGGGGACCCACAGGACCAGGTCGGCGAAGGAGAGGTCGGAGAGGAGCTGCCACTCCGAGACCAGCAGGTGGAGCCACTCGAGGTCGGAGTCGTCGAGGGCGGTGTGCTGGCGTACGAGTTCGTTCATGGAGGGCACGTGGCCGAGCGTACCTGGCGGTACGGACAGCGATCGAAATCGGCCAGATTCCGCCGCGTCCGGGGCCCGGAAACACCCGCGGGCCGCGGCGCCTGGGAGGGACCCTCAACCCTCCCGGCACCGCAGCCCGGAGCAACATCGGCCGTGGGGTGTGCGGTCCCGGTCGGCCGAAGGATGAGGAGCCGGGGCAGTCAGGGCAGAGAGCTCCGGTTCCTCGGTCCGCCCTCCTGTGCGGGGAAGGCGGAAGTCCGACGTCCATCTCGCATGAGTGTCGCGGCCAGTGTCTCGGTGACCATTGTGGACTAGACCACTAGCCATGTCCATGCGGTGGACGGTCTTTGCAGTTGTCGTGTTCCGACGGCCACCCGGGCATCCGGGCGGTCGCCTGAAGCCTAACCCTGTTGGCTCACGAGCGGGGCCGGACGGCCGGGGCAATTTCCGCGCGCACGTCGGCACGCGTCCGGGTCCGGCCGCCGTTTCGACACGCCTCCGGGACCCTCCTCTGTTAGATTGGTCTAAACCACACAGCCAGTCCCGGGCACCGGGTGGGTCCCTTACTTCGAAACGGCAGGCAAGCGTGGAAGTTGTCATCGTTCCCGACGCCAGGGCGGGCGGCGAGCTCATTGCCGAGGCCATGGCGCAGCTGCTCCGGCGCAAGCCCGACGCCCTGCTCGGGGTCGCCACCGGCTCGACGCCGCTGCCCGTGTACGAGGCACTGGCGGCCCGGGTGCGCGCGGGCTCCGTGGACACCGCGCGGGCACGGATCGCCCAGCTCGACGAGTACGTGGGGCTGCCGGCGGAACACCCGGAGTCGTACCGCTCGGTGCTGCGGCGCGAGGTGCTCGAACCGCTCGGGATCAGCATGGACGCGTTCATGGGCCCGGACGGCACGGCCGCCGACGTGCAGGCCGCCTGCGAGGCGTACGACCGCGCGCTCGGCGAGGCCGGCGGGGTGGACCTCCAGCTCCTGGGCATCGGGACCGACGGGCACATCGGGTTCAACGAGCCGTGCTCCTCGCTCGCCTCGCGGACCCGGATCAAGACGCTGACCGAGCAGACCCGCGTCGACAACGCGCGGTTCTTCGACGGCGACATCGAGCAGGTCCCGCACCACGTGATCACGCAGGGCATCGGCACCATCCTGGAGGCCCGGCACCTGGTGCTGCTGGCCACCGGCGAGGGCAAGGCGGACGCGGTCGCCGCGAGCGTGGAGGGCCCGGTCGCGGCCGTGTGCCCGGCCTCGGCGCTGCAGCTGCACCCGCACGCCACGGTCGTCGTCGACGAGGCCGCCGCGAGCAAGCTGAAGCTCGCCGACTACTTCCGGCACACCTACGCCCACAAGCCCGACTGGCAGGGCATCTGACCGACAGGTCCGCGCACACCCCCTGCGGGCCCGAAGGCAGAAGGCGCCGCACCCCCCGATCGGAGGGTGCGGCGCCTTCGTCGTGACGGCCGGATGCTCGGGTCAGACGCCCGCGACGACCTCCGCCGCCGCCAGGCCGCAGACGCGGGCCGCGCCGTGGGTGGCCACGTGCAGGGCGCCGCGGGGCTCGGCGCCGGGGACGCCCATCTCGACCACGACGGTGTCGGGCCGGGCCGCCAGCAGTGTGTCGAGGGCCGCCGCCATCCAGGGGTGGCGGTGCTCGTCGCGGACGACCGCCACGACGCGGCGCGAGCCGGCCGCCGCCAGCACCTGGTCCCCGGCGTCCGCTCCGGCGAAGCTGCCGGTCTCGGTGCCGGGGAGCAGGCGGCCCAGCTCGGCGGCGACGCCCCAGGGGGTCTCGTCGCCGACCGCGATGTTGGCGACGGGGGTGAGCGCGGCGACGTACGGCGGTTCGGTGAGGGGGGTGAAGCCCTCGGCGCCGGTGAGGCGCAGGGCGCGGCGGGCGGCGCGCAGGCCCACGTCGCCGTCGGCGGTCACGGACCGCGAGGCGTCCGCCCGGGCCGCCGCCGTCCAGCGGGCCAGGGCACGCACCCGCTCGGCCGCGTCGGCCAGGCGTTCCTCGGGCAGCTCGCCCGAGCGGACCGCCTCCACCAGGGCGTCGCGCAGTCGTCGTACGGTCTCCTCGTCGGCCAGGCCGCCGCCCACGCAGATCGCGTCGGCGCCGGCCGCGACGGCCAGCACGCTGCCGCGTTCGATGCCGTAGGTGCCCGCGATGGCCCGCATCTCCATGCCGTCGGTGACGATCAGACCGTCGTAGCCCAGCTCGCCGCGGAGCAGGTCGGTCAGGATGCGGCGGGACAACGTTGCCGGACGGTCCGGGTCCAGGGCCGGGACCAGGATGTGGGCGCTCATCACCGCGCGGCTGCCGGCGGCGATGGCCGCGCGGAAGGGCACCAGGTCGCGCTCGGCCAGCACCGAGGCGTCCACGTCGATGCGCGGCAGGGCGTGGTGGGAGTCGACGGCGGTGTCGCCGTGGCCCGGGAAGTGCTTGGTGCAGGCGGCCACGCCCGCCGACTGCAGCCCGGTGACGTAGGCCGCGGTGTGCCGGGCGACCAGGTCGGTGCCGGCGCCGAAGGAGCGCACGCCGATGACCGGGTTGCCGGGGTTGGAGTTGACGTCGGCGGACGGGGCCCAGTTCAGGTTGACGCCGCAGGCGGCGAGGCGGCGGCCCAGTTCCGCGGCGACCTGCCGGGTGAGCCCCACGTCGTCCACCGCGCCGAGGGCGAGGTTGCCGGGGAAGGAGGAGCCGGTGCGCACCTCGAGGCGGGTGACGTCGCCGCCCTCCTCGTCGATGGCGACCAGCACGTCCTCGCGCTCGGCGCGCAGCTGGGCGGTGAGGGCGGCCAGCTGCTCGTCCGAGGCGATGTTGCGCCCGAAGAGGCCGACGGAGGCCAGGCCCTCGCCGAGGCGGCGCAGCACCCAGTCGGGGGCGGTGGTGCCGGTGAAACCGGGCTGGAGGACGGTCAGCGCGTCGCGTGTGAGCGTGTCGGTGCCGCTGGCGATTGTCGTCATCGGATGGCGTTATCCCTTCACGGCGCCGGCGGTCAGGCCGCTGACGGCCTTGCGCTGCAGGAAGACGAAGAGGATCAGGATCGGGACGGCGAAGAGGGAGGAGGCGGCCATGGTCGCACCCCAGTTGTCGCCGAAGACCGTCTGGAAGCTGGTCAGCCACAGCGGCAGGGTCTGGGACTCCGCCTCCTTGTTGACGACCAGGACGAGGGGGAGCTCGTTCCAGGCGGTGATGAAGCCGAACATCGAGGTGGACATCAGGCCCGGGGCGAGCAGCGGCAGGATGACCAGGCGGAACGACTGGGCGCGGGTGCAGCCGTCGACCATCGCGGACTCCTCCAGCTCCTTCGGCACGGCGGCGACGAAGCCGCGCAGCGTCAGGATGGTGAAGGGCAGGATCATCATCATGTAGAAGAGCGTGAGCGGGACGAGGCTGTTCAGCATCGACGCGTCGCGCACGATCATGTAGATGGCGATGACCATGACTTCCCAGGGCGCCATCTGGGCGAGCATGAAGCCGACGATGAAGCCGCGCCGCCCCTTGAACCGCATCCGCGCCAGGGCGAAGGCCCCGGCCAGCGCGATGATCAGCGAGAAGACGACCGCGCAGACGGTGACGATGAGCGAGTTGGTGACGTAGGTCCAGAAGTGGTCGGCGTCGACCGCGGTCCTGAAGTGCTCGAAGGTGATGTCGGTCGGGAACCAGACCGGGTCCTCCGAGATGATGTCGCCGGTCGGCTTGAAGGCCGTGGCGAACATCCAGTAGACGGGGAAGACGAGGCCGATGAACAGGACGACGGCCGTGACGTTGGGCCACAGGCGGCCGAAGAGTGAGCGCTTCACAGCTCGTCCTCCTCTTGCTTGAGCACGATCCTGAGGTAGTAGGCGGTCAGGCCGAGCAGGATCAGGATGGTCAGGACCGCGATCGCGGCGCCCATGCCGTAGTGCTGGTTGCCGACACCCTCGATGTAGGCGTAGACGGGCAGGATCTCGGTGAGACGGTCGGGGCCGCCGCCGTTGAACGTGTAGACCTGGACGAACGCCTTGAAGATCCAGATGATCTCCAGGAAGGTCGTCGCGTAGAGGAACGGGCGCAGGAACGGCAGGGTGACCGTGGTGAAGCTGCGCCAGACGCCGGCCCCGTCGAGGGAGGCGGCCTCGTAGAGCTCGCCGGGGATGGTGGTGGTCGCGGCGTAGAGGTTGATCGCGACGAACGGGACGGACATCCAGACGATCAGCACGGTGACGACGAAGAAGGTCGACATCTGGCTGCCGGTCCAGCTGAAGTCGGCCATGGAGTGCCAGCCGAGCTTGTCCAGGACCCAGTTGACGACGCCGAAGCGCTGGGCGAAGAGCCACTGGTAGACGGTGGTCGCGGCGACCACCGGCATCGCCCACGCCAGCACCAGGCCGATCATCAGCACGAACCGCATCACCCTGCCGAGGCGGGCGAGCAGCAGGCCGATCAGGCCGCCCAGCACCATGGTGAGGACGACGTTGACCGCGGTGAAGAGGATCGAGCGGACGGTGACCCGCCAGAAGTCCTCGCCGGTGAGGACCTCCTTGTAGTTGTCGACGCCGGTCCACTCGGTGACGTGCTGGATCAGCTGCGCCATGTTGAGGTTCTGGAAGGACAGCAGGCCGTCCTTCAGCAGCGGCCAGCCGAGCAGCAGCACAGTGGCCGCGCAGGCCGGCAGCAGCAACAGGTACGGGACGAGCGCGCCGGCGCGGGACGCGGCTCTCGGTTTCGCCTGGCCGGTGTTCCCGCCGTCCGCCTTGCGGACGTCCGACGGGCCTCGGGGCGGCCGTTCGGTCTGCACGGTCATGCTCGCGGTCTCTCTTCTTCTCGACCTGTCCAACTCAAGCCGGGGCGGGGGCCGTCGTGTGCCAGCCCCCGCCCCGGCTCACCCGGTGTTACTGCTGCTGCGCCAGGCGCTTGTTGAACTCGCCTTCGACCTGCTTGGCGGCCTCGGCGGGGGACTTCCCCTTCAGCACGGCCGTCAGGTAGGTCTTGATCGGGTTGGGGTCGTTCTCGACCGCGGCCCACTCCGGGATCAGCGGCGTGGTGTCACCGCCCGCGGCGGCCGGCGCGGCGGCCTCGGCGGCGGCGTTGCCCTGCAGGTTGCCCTGCAGCGACTCCTTGTTCGGGATGACGCCGTTGGCCTTGGCCAGCGCACCCTCGTACTTGTCGGAGAGCGCGAGCTTCAGGAACTCCTTGGCCAGCTCCTGCTTCTTGCTGCCCGCGGCGACGGCCAGGTTGGAGCCGCCGAGGAAGACGCCCTCGGGCTTGCCGGCCGTGGCACCGGGGATGGTGAAGTAGCCGAGGTCCTTCTCGATCGCCGGGTTGGCGGTGATCGCCGTGCCGGCCTCCCAGCCCATGCCGATGATGGCGCCGGTCTTGCCCTTGGCGAAGATCTCACCCTGCTGCGGGGTGGCCTCGTCCTTGTCCTTGGGCGCCTTGGACAGGGCCTGGAACTTCTTGTAGGTCTCGGTGGCGGCGGCGACCTTCGGGTCGTCCAGGTTGGAGACGTACTTGTCCCCGTCCTTCTTGACCAGCTCGGCGCCCTCACCGATGGCCAGGCCCACGAAGTGGTACCAGTTCTGGCCGGGCAGGTAGATCGGCTCGGCGTCGGTCTTCTCGCCGATCGTCTTGAGGTCGTTGTAGAACTCGTCGCGGGTCTTGGGCGTGTCCTTGATGCCCGCGTCCGCCCAGATCTTCTTGTTGTAGATGACCACGCGGTTGACCACGAACCACGGGGCCGCGTACTGCTTGCCGTCGAAGACGGCGGACTTGTTGAGGGACTCGGACCAGTCGGCGCCGAGCCCGCTCTTGAGATCGCTCAGGTCCGCCAGGCCGCCGGTCTTGGCGTAGGCCGGGGTCTGGGTGTTGCCGATCTCGAAGACGTCGGGCGGGTTCTCCTCGGAGAGGGCGGTGGTCAGCTTCTGCTGGATACCGTTCCACTTCTGGATCTCGAACTTGACCTTGGCCTTGGTCTTCGCCTCGAACTCCTTGGCGAGGTCCGACTGCCACTGGTCGGGCGAGGAACCGTCCATCACCCACACGGTGAGCGTCTGGCCGGCGTAGCCGTCCGCCCCGGCCTTCTTGCCGTCGTCGCCGCCGTCGTCGCCCCCGCACGCCGCGATCGAGACCATCATGCCCGCGATACCGATCGCGGCTATCAGCTTGCGCTTCACGCCACCCTCCTCAGGGATGCCACAAAACCCCCCTGCCTCCCCGCGGTTGCTCGTCGACGCGGACCGCCCATGGGGCCGGGACCTGGACCAATGGTGTAGACCAGTACGGGGAGCTTGGCCCAGACCAATAGGGCTGTCAAGGGTGTTCAAGCACCCTCCGGGCGTCCGTGATGCGACCGAGATATGCAGGGACCTTTCATTGCGCAAGCGACACATCGGACGGACCGGTGCCGGGTGTACCACCGCCCCACGGCGCGGCGCCGGCACCGGCCGGACGGCACGTACCAATGACCTCGGGCGGCGCGGTGGACTAGACCAACGGGGACCTCGGAGGTATACAGAAGGGATCACGGAGCGTGCGGGATCCTCCCGGCACCAACCCGTGCCACGATGTGAGCCGTGGCCGATAGGGGATGTCGGTCGCTTCGGCACCCGGAGCCGGGAAGGCAGAGCATGAGCACCGACGTCAGCAGTGCGGAGAACGAGGGTGGGGCGACCGTCCGTACCGCGCGCGTGCCCAAGTACTACCGACTGAAGAAGCACCTGCTCGACATGACCCGGACACAGGCGCCGGGCACGCCGGTCCCGCCCGAGCGCACGCTGGCCGCGGAGTTCGACACCTCGCGCACCACCGTGCGCCAGGCCCTGCAGGAGCTGGTCGTCGAGGGCCGCCTAGAGCGCATCCAGGGCAAGGGCACCTTCGTCGCCAAGCCCAAGGTGTCGCAGGCGCTGCAACTCACCTCGTACACCGAGGACATGCGGGCGCAGGGCCTCGAGCCCACCTCGCAGCTGCTGGACATCGGCTACATCACCGCCGACGAACGGCTCGCCGGGCTGCTGGACATCACGGCGGGCGGGCGGGTGCTGCGCATCGAGCGGCTGCGCATGGCCAACGGCGAGCCCATGGCCATCGAGACGACCCATCTGTCGGCGAAGCGCTTCCCCGCCCTGCGCAGGTCGCTGGTGAAGTACACGTCCCTCTACACGGCCCTCGCCGAGGTGTACGACGTCCATCTCGCCGAGGCCGAGGAGACCATCGAGACCTCGCTGGCGACCCCGCGCGAGGCCGGCCTGCTCGGCACCGACGTCGGCCTGCCGATGCTGATGCTCTCCCGGCACTCGCTGGACCGGACGGGCCAGCCGGTGGAGTGGGTCCGGTCGGTGTACCGGGGCGACCGCTACAAGTTCGTGGCTCGCCTCAAGCGTCCCCAGGACTAGGGCCTGTCGTTCCCGCGCGGCACGCGACATTGCGGTTGAGGACCGATATACGGACGAGGTCTTCCGCTCTCTTGACGCCGTCACCTACATTTTCGTGCGCACTGCACCAGGTGATCAGCGAGGGGACGGAGCCACCGCATGTCACAAGCCCCAGAAGTGAGCAGAGGGCCGACGGTGACGCCGGTGCGCGTCGTCATCGCCCTCTGCCTTGTCGCACCGTTCGTCGCCATGCTGTGGGTCGGTTCGTACGCCAAGACCGACCCCACGCTCATCGGCATCCCGTTCTTCTACTGGTACCAGATGGCGTGGGTGCTGATCTCCACCGTGCTGACGGTGATCGCGTACAAGCTCTGGCAGCGTGACCAGCGCGCCCGCCGGGAAGGCGGTGCCCAGTGAACGACGGCGTGAACGGCGTCGCACTCGCCGTCTTCATCTTCTTCTTCGTGCTCGTCACCGCGATGGGCTTCCTGGCCGCCCGCTGGCGCAAGGCCGAGAACGAGCACAGCCTCGACGAATGGGGCCTCGGCGGCCGCTCGTTCGGCACCTGGGTCACCTGGTTCCTGCTGGGCGGCGACCTCTACACGGCGTACACCTTCGTGGCCGTCCCGGCGGCGATCTACGCGGCGGGCGCGTCCGGCTTCTTCGCGGTGCCGTACACGATCCTCGTCTACCCGCTGATCTTCACCTTCCTGCCCCGCCTGTGGTCGGTCTCCCACAAGCACGGCTACGTGACGACCTCGGACTTCGTGCGCGGCCGGTTCGGCTCCAAGGGCCTGTCGCTCGCGGTCGCCGTCACCGGCATCCTCGCCACGATGCCGTACATCGCGCTCCAGCTGGTCGGCATCCAGGCCGTACTGGACGTGATGGGCGTAGGCGGCGGCGAGGACACCAACTGGTTCGTCAAGGACCTGCCGCTGCTGATCGCCTTCGGTGTGCTGGCGGCGTACACCTACTCGTCGGGTCTGCGCGCCCCCGCGCTGATCGCGTTCGTGAAGGACACGCTGATCTACCTCGTGATCGCGGTGGCGATCATCTACATCCCGATCAAGCTGGGCGGCTTCGACGACATCTTCGCCAAGGCGGGCGAGGCGTTCAGCCAGACCAACGAGGCGACCGGGAAGCCGCGCGGCGCGGTGGTGCCGGGCGAGGCGAGCCAGTGGACGTACGCCACGCTGGCGCTCGGTTCGGCGCTCGCGCTCTTCATGTACCCGCACTCGATCACCGCGACGCTGTCCTCCCGCAGCCGTGAGGTGATCCGCCGCAACACCACGATCCTGCCGCTGTACTCCCTGATGCTCGGCCTGCTCGCCCTGCTGGGCTTCATGGCGATCGCGGCCGGGGTCAAGGTGAGCAACGGCCAGCTGGCGATCCCGCAGCTGTTCGAGGACATGTTCCCGGACTGGTTCGCGGGCGTGGCCTTCGCGGCGATCGGCATCGGTGCCCTGGTCCCGGCGGCGATCATGTCGATCGCAGCAGCGAACCTCTTCACCCGCAACATCTACAAGGACTTCATCAAGCCCGACGCCACCCCGGCGCAGGAGACCAAGGTCTCCAAGCTGGTGTCGCTGCTGGTGAAGGTGGGCGCCCTGGTCTTCGTCCTGACGATGGACAAGACGGTCGCGATCAACTTCCAGCTGCTCGGCGGCATCTGGATCCTGCAGACCTTCCCGGCCCTGGTGGGCGGCCTGTTCACCCGCTGGTTCCACCGCTGGGCCCTGCTCGCCGGCTGGGCGGTCGGCATGGTCTACGGCACGGCCGCCGCGTACGGGGTCGCCTCGCCGACGCAGGCGCACTTCGGCGGCTCCTCGAAGGAGATCCCGGGCATCGGCGAGATCGGCTACATCGGTCTCACCGCGTTCGTGCTGAACGTCCTGGTCACCGTGGTCCTGACGTTCGTCCTGAAGGCCGCCAAGGCACCCGACGGCATCGACGAGACCCGGCCGAGCGACTACACGGCGGACGCGGGCGACCCCGGCGTCCAGGTGGAGCTGCCCCCGGCCACCGCGGGCACCTCGCACTGATCCCCCGCGAGCGACGGGCCGTCGGAGAAATCCGGCGGCCCGTCGTCGTGCCCGTCGGGCACACTCGGCCCATGGACTTCGCGATCCGGCCGGCGTCACCCGACGAGTACGGGGCCCTCGGCGACATCACTGCCCACGCCTATCTCCACGACGGCCTCCTCGACTTCGGCGGGAGCGACCCCTACCTCGGCGAACTGCGGAACGCGGCCAAGCGGGCCGCCGCCGCGGAGCTCCTGGTCGCCGCCGCGGACGGCCGCGTCCTCGGCGGCGTGACCTTCGTGCCGTCCGGCGGCCCCATGGCCGACATCGCCCGGCCCGGCGAGGCCGAGATACGCATGCTCGCCGTCGCCCACGACGCGCGGGGACGCGGTGTCGGCGAGGCCCTCGTACGGTCCTGTGTCGACCGCGCGCGGGCCGTCGAGGGCTGCGCACGCGTCGTGCTGTCGACCCAGCGGACCATGCGCACCGCCCACCGGCTCTACGAACGCCTGGGTTTCACCCGCACGCCCGACCGCGACTGGAACCCGCTGCCGGAGCTCGACGACATCACGCTGCTCACCTACCAACTGACGCTCTGACACCGGCGCGGCACAACATCTGGGGGTGCTCGCGGAACCCGGCACAAGATGTATGCTCATGCTCGCTGTCGCCGCAGGGGAATCCGGTGCGAATCCGGAACTGTCCCGCAACGGTGTACTTGTGTGTGTTCGCGTACCCGCGTGAGCGCGCACGGGCTTCAGTCCGAGGACCTGCCGACAGTGCGCCCGGCCGTCCCGGTCCGGGTGCCATGACGTCCGGGCCTCGCGGAATGGGCCGGTGGACGCGACGCCGCGTGCGCTCGTGAGCTGCCCCCGCCCTCCGCCTGGCCCCGTGCCGAGCGAGGGAGTGCCCCACGTGACCATCGCGCCAGCCGACCCGGTCTCAGCGTCCGCTGCGACGGCTTCTGCGACCCCCGTGACCGAGGAAGCCGACGGACCCGGTGCCGCCCTGCTGCGGACCCTGACCGACCTCACCGCCGACCTCCCCGACGCCGACCCCGGCCGGGTCGCCGCCGCCGCACTGCGCGGCCGGTCCGCGCGGGCCGACGAGGCGGAGCTGCGGGAGCTGGCCACGGAGGCCGCGGCCGGCCTGATCTCGGAGGACCCGGTCTACTCCCGGCTGGCCGCCCGGCTGCTGACCATCGGCATCCGCGCCGAGGCCGCCTCCCAGGGCGTCACCTCCTTCACCGAGTCCGTCGCCACCGGCCACCGCGAGGGACTGATCGCCGACCGCACCGCCGGGTTCGTACGGCTGCACGCGGCCCGCCTGGACGCGCTGACCGACCCGGCCGCCGACGACCGCTTCGGCTACTTCGGGCTGCGCACGCTGTACAGCCGCTACCTGCTCCGGCACCCGCTCACCCGCAAGGTCGTCGAGACCCCCCAGCACTTCCTGCTGCGCGTGGCCGCCGGGCTCGCGGAGGACGACACACTCCGCTCGGTGGACGAGGTCGCCGCGCTCTACGGGCTGATGAGCCGCCTGGACTACCTGCCCTCCTCCCCCACCCTCTTCAACTCCGGCACCCGGCACGCCCAGATGTCGTCCTGCTACCTCCTCGACTCCCCCAAGGACGAGCTGGACTCCCTCTACGACCGCCTCCACCAGGTCGCCCGCCTCTCCAAGCACGCCGGCGGCATCGGCATCGCCTACTCCCGCGTGCGCGCCCGGGGTTCGCTGATCCGCGGCACCAACGGGCACTCCAACGGCATCGTCCCGTTCCTGAAGACGCTGGACGCCTCGGTCTCCGCGGTGAACCAGGGCGGCCGGCGCAAGGGCGCGGCGGCGGTCTACCTGGAGACCTGGCACGCCGACATCGAGGAGTTCCTGGAGCTGCGGGACAACACGGGCGAGGACGCCCGCCGCACGCACAACCTGAACCTCGCCCACTGGATCCCGGACGAGTTCATGCGCCGGGTGGACGCGGACGGACCCTGGTCGCTGTTCTCGCCCTCGGACGTGCCGGAGCTGGTCGACCTGTGGGGCGCGGAGTTCGACGCGGCCTACCGGGAGGCCGAGGCGAAGGGCCTGGCCAGGAAGACCCTCCCGGCCCGTGAGCTGTACGGCCGCATGATGCGCACCCTCGCGCAGACCGGCAACGGCTGGATGACCTTCAAGGACACCGCCAACCGCACCGCCAACCAGACTGCCGAGCCGGGCCACACCGTCCACTCCTCCAACCTCTGCACGGAGATCCTGGAGGTCACCGACGACGGGGAGACCGCGGTCTGCAACCTCGGGTCGGTCAACCTGGGCGCCTTCGTGACCGGCGGCGACATCGACTGGGAACGGCTGGACGCCACCGTCCGCACCGCCGTCACCTTCCTGGACCGGGTCGTCGACATCAACTTCTACCCGACCGAGCAGGCGGGCCGGTCCAACGCCCGCTGGCGCCCGGTCGGCCTCGGCGCGATGGGCCTGCAGGACGTCTTCTTCCAGCTGCGCCTGCCCTTCGACTCCCCCGAGGCCAGGGACCTGTCCACCCGCATCGCCGAGCGGATCATGCTCGCCGCGTACGAGACGTCCGCCGACCTCGCCGAGCGGAACGGTCCGCTGCCGGCCTGGGAGAAGACCCGTACCGCCCGGGGCGTGCTGCACCCCGACCACTACGACGTCCGGGCGGCCTGGCCGGAGCGCTGGGCTGCCCTGCGCGAGCGCATCGCGACGACCGGGCTGCGCAACTCGCTGCTCCTCGCGATCGCGCCGACCGCCACGATCGCCTCCATCGCGGGCGTCTACGAGTGCATCGAGCCGCAGGTGTCCAACCTGTTCAAGCGCGAGACGCTGTCCGGCGAGTTCCTCCAGGTCAACTCGTACCTGGTCGACGACCTCAAGCGGCTGGGCGTGTGGGACGCCCGCACCCGTGAGGCGCTGCGCGAGGCGAACGGCTCGGTGCAGGACTTCGCGTGGATCCCCGAGGACGTGCGCGCGCTGTACCGCACCGCCTGGGAGATCCCGCAGCGCGCCCTGATCGACATGGCCGCCGCCCGCACCCCGTACCTCGACCAGGCCCAGTCGCTGAACCTGTTCCTGGAGACGCCGACCATCGGGAAGCTCTCCTCGATGTACGCGTACGCCTGGAAGCAGGGCCTGAAGACCACGTACTACCTGCGCTCCCGCCCGGCGACCCGCATCGCCCGCGCCGCCGGCCGGGCCACCGTGCCCGTGCAGGCCGCCCCGGACCCCGAAGCGGTCGCCTGCTCCCTGGAAAACCCCGAGTCCTGCGAGGCCTGCCAGTGATGAACGACACCACGAAGAACCTGCTCGACCCGGGCTTCGAACTGACTCTCCGCCCCATGCGCTACCCGGACTTCTACGAGCGCTACCGGGACGCCATCAAGAACACCTGGCACGTGGAGGAGGTCGACCTCCACTCGGACGTCGCCGACCTCGCGAAGCTCAGCCCCGAGGAGCAGCACCTCATCGGACGGCTCGTGGCCTTCTTCGCGACGGGCGACTCGATCGTCGCGAACAACCTGGTGCTGACCCTCTACAAGCACATCAACTCCCCCGAGGCGCGGCTGTACCTGAGCCGGCAGCTGTTCGAGGAGGCCGTCCACGTCCAGTTCTATCTGACGCTCCTCGACACCTACCTGCCCGACCCGGACGACCGCGCCGCCGCCTTCGCGGCCGTGGAGAACATCCCCTCGATCCGGGAGAAGGCCGAGTTCTGCTTCCGGTGGATGGACTCGGTCGAGTCGATCGACCGCCTGGAGACCAGGTCCGACCGCCGCCGCTTCCTGCTCAACCTCATCTGCTTCGCCGCGTGCATCGAGGGCCTGTTCTTCTACGGCGCCTTCGCCTACGTGTACTGGTTCCGCAGCCGGGGCCTGCTGCACGGCCTGGCCACCGGCACCAACTGGGTGTTCCGCGACGAGACGATGCACATGTCGTTCGCCTTCGACGTGGTCGACACCGTCCGCAAGGAGGAGCCGGACCTCTTCGACGACGAGCTGCGGCAGCAGGTCACCGACATGCTGCGGGAGGCCGTCGAGGCCGAGCTGCAGTTCGCGCGCGACCTGTGCGGTGACGGCCTCCCGGGCATGAACACCGACTCGATGCGGCAGTACCTGGAGTGCGTGGCCGATCAGCGTCTGACGCGGCTCGGCTTCGCCCCGGTGTACGGCTCCGAGAACCCCTTCTCCTTCATGGAGCTCCAGGGCGTTCAGGAGTTGACCAACTTCTTCGAGCGTCGTCCCTCGGCGTACCAGGTGGCGGTGGAGGGCACCGTCGACCTGGACGAGGACTTCTGAGTCTCCCTCCGTGGGACGGACTCCCGGTCCTCCAGGTTCTCCCGGTCCTCCTGGGCCTCCCTGATCTGCCGATCGATGCGCCGGTCGCGCACGATGCCGATCACCGAGGGGAGGACCATGAGGACCAGGAGTCCGAAGGTCAGGAGCATTCCGATCAGGGCTTCTGTCTGGTCTGCGTTCATAGACACCACTGTCGCGCTCCAGACTCCTTACCGTGAGTGGCAGGACTGCCGTAGGGCCTCGATTTCCTGCCACTTTCGAGGCACACTGACGGCATGCTGAAGAACGTGGCCGCCGTTCTGCTGGACGGCGCACATCCCTTCGAACTCGGCGTGGTCTGCGAGGTCTTCGGCGTCGACCGCAGCGACGACGGGCTGCCCGTGTACGACTTCGCGGTGGTGTCCGCGGAGGGCCCGACGCTGGGCACCCACGTCGGGGGGCTCACCGTCTCGACGCCGTACGGGCTGGACCGGCTCGACGAGGCCGACCTGATCACCGTGCCGGCCGGGAGCGACTACGCCCGCCGCGTGTATCCGCCCGCGCTGCTGGACGCCCTGCGGCGGGCCGTGGACCGGGGGGCGCGGGTGCTGAGCGTCTGCTCGGGGGTCTTCGTGCTCGGCGCCGCGGGGCTGCTGGAGGGGCGGCGGTGCGCGGTGCACTGGCACCACGCCGACGAGCTGACCCGGCAGTACCCGGGGGCGCGGGTCGAGGCGGACGTGCTCTACGTCGACGAGGACCCGGTGATCACCTCCGCCGGCACCGCCGCCGGGATCGACGCCTGTCTGCACATCGTGCGCAAGGAGCAGGGCCCGGAGGTCGCCAACAAGATCGCCCGGCGCATGGTCGTACCGCCCCACCGGGACGGCGGTCAGGCGCAGTACATCGAGCGGCCGCTGCCCCGCTCCTCCTGCGACACCGTCGGCGAGGTGCTGTCCTGGATGGAACAGCACCTCGACCAGGAGGTCACCGTCGAGCAGCTCGCGGCGCGGGCGCACATGTCGCCGCGCACCTTCGCCCGCCGCTTCCAGCAGGAGACGGGCACGACTCCCTACCGCTGGATCCTGCGCCAGCGCGTGCTGCTGGCCCAGCGGCTGCTGGAGGCGACGGACGAGACGATGGACGCGGTGGCCTGGCGCGCCGGCTTCGGTACGGCGGCGGCCCTGAGACACCAGTTCGTCCGGGCTCTCGGCACCACCCCGCACGCCTACCGGCGCGCCTTCGGGGGCCCCGAGGCCGCCGCCTGAGACGCGTCCCCGTCGTGCTCACCTCGCCACGGGCCGGACCAGCAGGTCGTGGGGACGCAGCGTGATGCCGACGCGCACGGCGTCGTTCGAGCCCGCCACCTGCTCGAAGCGGTACCTGGTCGCGAGTGCCGCCGTGATCAGCGTCAGCTGGGCCATGGAGAAGTGGTCGCTGGGGCACTTGCGATTGCCCACGCTGAACGGCCGCATGGCGTATTTCGGCAGTTCCGTCACGCGTTCCGGAAGCCATCGGTCCGGGTCGAACTCCAGGTTGCGGGCGTACGACTTCGGGTCGCGCTGGATTGCGTACGGACTGTAGATGATGTCCGCCCCGGCCGGAATGCGATAGCCACCGAGTTCCGTCTCGACCACGGCGCGCCGCGTCAATACCCATACGGCGGGACGCAAACGCATGGCCTCCACGATGACATTGCCGGTGTGCGTGAGCTTGCGGACGTCCTCGAATGCCACAGGGCGCCCACCGGTGACCGCTTCGACTTCGTCGCGTATGCGGTCGGCATGTTCCGGGTGTTCGGCAAGTGCCTGAAGCAACCACATGATCGTGGAGGCGATGGTTTCACTGCCGGGGGTGAGTATCGCGACGACCTGGTCGTGGATCTCCTGTTCCCCGATCGGGTCGCCATTGTCGTCCTTGGCCTCCAGCAGAGCCGTCAGCAAATCGTCCGGCTTTTGACCGGATGCGCGGCGCTCGGCGATGATCTCGTCGACCAGGAGGTGCAGATCGGCCAGCGCGTTGTTGAATTCGCGATTAGCCGGCAGGGGCAGCCGGTACAGCGGACCGAGCGGGACGACCATCCGCCGGTACATGCCGCGGAAGACGGTGGCGAGGGCGACGCACAGACGCTCGGCGCGCTCGTCCATGAACTGGCCGCGCAGCAGGCAGCGGGCCGCGACGCGCACGGCGACGCGGAAGGACTCGGAGGTGGCGTCGATCGTCTGCCCCGGCTGCCAGCGCTCGGTGAGCGCGTGCGCCTCCTCCTCCATGATCGGCCCGTAGGCGGGGATCGCGTCGAGCTTGAAGGCGGGCTGGATGGTGCGCCGCTGGCGCCGGTGCAGCGGGCCGTTGGCGGTGGCCACGCCCTCCTTGCCGAGCAGGCCCTCCAGCGACTCCCACAGCGGGCCGGCGATGTGGTAGTCGGGGCTCAGCGCGAGGGCGCCGGTGAGCGCCGGAGTGGTGACCGCGTACACGGTCTTCGGGCCGAGCCGGATGCGCACCACGTCGCCGTGGTCGCGCAGCTGGGCCATGAAGGCCAGCGGGTCGCGGGCCAGTTTCCAGCCGTGGCCGAGGAGCGGGACGCCGCCGCCCGCGACGGGCGGCTCGCGCAGCTCCGGGGCGTGATCGGTCCGGATATCAGGGGATGGGGGCGCCCCCTGTCCGAGCGAAACCGAGGACTTGGGGGAGGACTCGACGGTCATTCGTCACCTGCCGCTTCGTTGTTGACGTACGGGGGCGTGGACCGGTCGTCCCAGCTGTCGACCATGTACCGGCCGGACTCGTGGTGGAACCAGTAGACGGAACTGAACCAGTTCCGCATATTGCCGACGTTGGCCCGCACGGCGCCGCCCAGTTCCTTTCCGCGTACGGTTCCGTCGTCGAGTTCGTCGGCGAACCGTAATACGTCCCGTTCGACGGCGAGGAATTCTGTGATGCATTCCTCCACGCGTCGCCGGACTTCTTCTATCGCTTCTTCCAGAGTCAGTTGATGATGGGTGATGAGACTGATTCCGAGATTGTGGACCTCGTCGCCCGCTATTTCCTTCGGGAGCGAGCAGAGGTCGTTGTACCAGGCGGCGAATTCCTGGCTCAGCAGTGCCGCCCGCCGGTATGCGGGGTGCTTTCGCACGGCGTCGGGCAGTTCGCACCCCGCGCTCGGCTCCAGCAGGTCGGTCCAGATCCAGTGCGCGAAGGTGAGCCGGCGCAGTGCGAGGTACTCCTCGACGCCGGGCACGATTCCACGGGTGCGGTTGTGGAATTCCCGGTCGTACGCATCGATCACCGCGTGGAAGTGCCGGGCGAACCGGGCGTTCCACGTCGGCGTCAGGAAGGCGTACAGCCGCAGCACGCTGTCGGCGAATCCGGCGACCAGCGCGTCCTCGTGGTGCAGGTGGTCCACGGGTGAGTCCAGCGCCGTGTGCAGCCGGTCGCGCAGCTGCCGCCAGGCGGCCGGACGGCCGTGGACGATGTCCCGGTCGTGCCGGTCGTCCCAGACGAAGAACCACGCGCTGTAGTCGGCTATCGCCTGAAGGACCTGGTCGGGGGCGCCCAGGTAGTACCCGGCCATGAGGTCCGTGTAGCACAGGCCATCGGCATATTCCTCGACCTTGTCCGCCGGCATGAGCCGCTTTTCGAGCAGCCAGGTACGGGTCTTCTCCTGGAGCTTCGGCCAATACGGGTGCAGTTGCCGGGGAAATTCCGCCTCGATCACCGGGAGTGAGAGCTGCGGTGGAACTGCGGTCGCGGTCGGTGTCGCTGTGGTGCCGTGTGAGAAAGCGTGCACGAACAAACCCCTCTCAGCCGCCGGTGGCGCACTCCTCCCGCTGAGCGGGGCGTGCGCCGTTGCGTATCCCCGCTCTTCCATTCAGCACCACAACTGACCGTTCTGGGAACGGATTTGCTGCATTCACTACCCTACGGCGCCTGAATTTTCCTGTTGTGTGTCGGCTTTTGGATCTCCGGGCGGGCGACAGGGATCGAACGGGTGACGGGCAGACGAACGGCGCCCGCTCGGGTCGGACCCGAACGGACGCCGTGCGCCTGGGGCTTGTGAGGCCGGGGTGAATCAGTCGTTCGCGACCACGGGGTAGCGCGGCTCGTTCTCGGCCATCTGCCGCAGCGCGTCCTTGCGTTCGCGCTTGGAGAGCCGGTCGATGTAGAGGTACCCGTAGAGGTGGTCGGTCTCGTGCTGCAGACACCGCGCGAAGTAGCCGGTGCCGCGCACCTTGACCGGGTTGCCCTTCTCGTCCTGCCCGGTCACCTCGGCGTAGTCGGGGCGGGCGAGCGGCGCGTAGGCGGTCGGCACGGACAGGCAGCCCTCGTTGCTGTCGTCCAGGCGGCGCCGGTCGGCGGGCAGTTCGACGAGGCGCGGGTTGCAGACCACTCCGACGTGACGGACGCCCTCGTCGTCGGGGCAGTCGTAGACGAAGACCTTCTTGTCGACACCGATCTGGTTGGCGGCCAGGCCCACGCCCTCGGCGGTGCGCTGGCTGGCGAACATGTCCGCGACCAGCTGCTGAAGCTCCTCGCCGAAGTCGGTGACGTCCTGGCACTCCTTGTGCAGCACGGGATTGCCGACCACCGTGATCGGACGCGAGGTACCGCGCTCACGCCAGGCAGCCTCGCGCTCCTCGCAGTCCTCGGTGTCGACGACGAAGCCCTCGTCGTCCACGGGGAGCACGCCCGCGTGCTGCTGATCGGTGTCCTGCTGCGCCATGACCGACGTACGCCTTCCTCATGAAACCCGGGTTGATGCCTGTTACAGGGTACGGGGAACGGGACGACGGCCTCAGCAGACCTCTTCGAGGTCCCGCCAGTCCCGGGAATCCGGGCTGTCCGCCACCCACCCGTCCAGCAGCCCCCGCACCAGGGAGGCCGGCGCGGCCACCCCGCACTCCCGCTCCGGCACCCACAGCTGCCCGTCGGTCCGGTGCCCGAGCGGCCCGGGGTGCCCCGGTTCGCTGTGATCGTGCGGGTCGAGATGCTCGCCGTCGCCCTCGTCGGACGGCATCCGGGACTCCGAGCACATCCGGCACAGCAGCCGCACGGAGGACGACCAGTCCTCGGCGGCGAAACCGGCGTCGGCGGCGAGCTGCTCCAGGGCGTCCCGGTCGGCCTCGGTGGCGGCCTCCAGGAGGACCACCCACGTGGGGACGGGTGACGGCGCCCACAGCTCGATCTCGTCGAAGACCGGGTAGGCGTGCCCGGCGGCCGTGGTCCGCTCCCCGTGCGGGACGCCGTCGTGCAGCACGACCTCGCCCCAGCGGCGCCCGGAGGACGGCAGCGGAATGGACAGCACCTCGACGCGGGCGGGGTCCAGCCGCCGCCCCCACACCACCTCGGCCTCGCCCTCGGGCGACAGCCGTACGGCCGCGCTGCCGAGGTCCATGCCGAGGGGTTCGCCGGCGTCCGTGGCGTCGCCGGGCGTCTTCAGCCCGTACGCCTGCCATGCGCGGCGGGCCAGGGGCCAGTCCTGGAGGGCGGTCGCGGCGATGCCGACGTTCCACCAGTCGGGCGCTCCGCTGTCCCGGTCGAGCAGCGCCACGGCCCGCAGGCCCGCCGCTCTGGCCTGCTCCCAGTCGTGCCGGAACTTGTGCAGCAGGGCGAGGTTGAACCACGACTCCGACAGCCAGGGTTCCAGGTCGGCCGCTCGCGTCAGCAGCGCGCCCGCGTCCTCGTAGCGACCGTCGCCGATCAGTGTGAACGCCCGGTCGGTGGCCTGCCGCCAGGAGGCGGAGGGCCGGTGCCGTCCCTTGCCGAAGATCCTCACGATTCCCGCCTGCCAGTTCCGTTCAGTGGGCTGGCTGTGCCTTTCCGCGCCCCCGTACACCCTCTCCTGCGCATCAAACCATGTACGGCCTGCGGGGCGCTCATTACCCATGGGTTACCCAGCCGGGGGCGAGGTAAGGCTGCCTCGGGAGAGCACTCGGGCCAGTGCCTCCACGACTTCCGGAGCGTAGTCGCCGGCCGTCGCCAGGCGCAGCTCCTCCAGCACGGTGAGGTCGCCGCCGGGCCCGGCGTCCCGTGCCTTCTCCTCGTAGGCGTTCACGGCGCGCACGATCCGCGCGGCGACCGGCTGCTCGTGGCAGGGGTCGGCCTGCCGCTCCACCACCACGGCGACGGCCGCGTCGACGCCGGTCTGGCGGACGACGGCCCCGCCGAGCAGCGCGATCCGCCGCTGTTCCGACACGGGCAGGGCGGCCGTGGCCCCCGCCGGGACCGGGTCGACGAGGCTCAGCTGTCCGATGTCGTGCATGAGGGCCGCGTACTCCAGCACCGTCAGCTCCGGCCCGGACAGCCCCAGGTCCCGTCCGACGGCCGCGCTGAGCTCGGCGACGCGGCGGGCGTGCCCGGCCGGGGTGTACCCGGCGATCTCGGTGGCCCGGGCCAGGGAGGCGATGGTCTGCCGGTAGGTGGCCCGGACGTCGGCGTAGCGCCGGTAGGACAGCTGGGTGAGCAGCAACGGCACGCTGAAGACGGGCAGCGCCCACAGTCCCGCGACGGCCACTCCGAGCGCCATCACCGCCCCCGTCGCGCACACCGCGGAGGTGATGCCGACCATGGCTCGCAGTTCCTCGCGCAGCAGCGGGCCGAAGGGCCAGCCGGTGCGCGCGTGCGCCGGTGCCGCGGCGAGCACGGCGTCGCACAGCGCGGTCAGGGCGAGCAGCGCGATCAGCAGCAGCGCGTAGGCGGGACCGCCCCAGTCACGGAAGGTGCCCTGCCCGGCCGGCGGCTGGAAGCACACGGCGGCGAAGGCGACGGTGAGCAGGCGCCGCGCCAGGTGGTCGAGCACGGGCCCGTCCCCGCGCGCGATGTGCGGGACGCTGCCGAGCAGCGAGGCGACGAGCACCACGGTGACGGTCTGGGCGGCCCCGTGGTGCACGGGTTGTCCGGCGTTCTCCCCCAGCAGGGCGTACGCCAGCGCTCCGGCGGTCCCGAGCGGCGCCGTCTCCCGGCCCTCGCCCCCGGTGCGGCGGGTGAGCTCGCCGAGCGCGACGAGGATGCCGAAGGCGAGCGCGACGGGGCGCTCCACGGTGCCCGACCACAGCACGGAGGCGAGGCACACGAGCGCGACGAGGGCGGCGCCGGCGTACATCAGGAGTACCGCGGGGGTCCGCGCCCCCGTCCCGGGCCGCTCCCGCCCCGGCCACGGGCCGGCTCGGCCACGGCCGGTGCGGGCGGGACGGAGGCCCCCCGTCGCCCCGGCCGCCCCCGGCGGCGTCACCGCGCGCCCCTTCCGACGCGCGGGACCGACGTCCGGTCGCCGGCGGGGCGGACCGCCGGCCGCCGTGCGTCCCGGCCGGCCCGTCCCGGCGTCACGAGGCCCCCCTCGCCACACTGTCGTGCGCGTCCTCGCTGCGGCCGTCGACCGCCCCGGACGGGCGGGCGGGAGTGACATCGGAGGTCACGGCCGGGTGCCAGCCGTGGTGTTCCAGGGCCCGCACCAGGGCCAGGACCATCCGGGGGTCGAAGTGGGTGCCCGCGCACCGCTGGAGTTCCGCCACGGCGGCCGCGACGGGCCGCGCCCTGCTGTAGGACCGTGTGGACGTCATGGCGTCGAAGGCGTCGGCGACGGCGACCACCCGGGCCGACTCGGGGATCTGGCCGCCCGCCAGCCCGTAGGGGTATCCGCTGCCGTCCAGGCGTTCGTGATGGTGCAGTACGGCGGCCCGGGCCTCGCCGAGGAAGCGGATGCCGCGCACCATCTCGTGCCCGTACTCGGGGTGCAGCTCGATCACGCGCCGCTCCTCGGGTGTGAGCGGCCCGTCCTTGCGCAGCAACCGCGTGGGCACGCCGAGCTTGCCCACGTCGTGCAGGATCCCGGCGAAGCGGAGCGTCTCGACGCGTTCGTCGTCCAGGCCCAGCTCGCGGGCGATCATCATCGAGGCGTGGCCGACCCGCTCACTGTGCCCGCGCGTGTAGCCGTCCTTGATGTCGACGGCCTGGACGAGGGCGCGGATGGTCGCCTGGTGCGCGGCTCGCTCCCGGTGGTACTGGGCGAAGGACCACCACGCCACGCACATCGGCAGGAGCACGAGCAGCGCGGCGACCGGTCCGTAGGGGCTGCGCCACAGGACGGCCATCATCAGACCGGCGAGCCCGTGCACGGCGATCGGGGCGAGCGATCGGGAGAACAGCCCCCGCCACGCCCGCCGTAACGGCACCCTGTCGGCCAGCGCCAGGATTCCGCCGTCCAGCAGGGTCAGCACCAGGCAGAAGCCCAGCACCGCGGCCCCGGCCGGCACGAGCGCGTAGGGGAAGTCGGCGGCCGCGACCGCGTCCCGTCCGCCGAACTCCGCGTGCACCCGGGCCGCGGCCCACACGGCGAGTGTCAGCTGCGCGGCCCGCCAGGTCCGTCGCAGGGCGGCCGGCCGCTGGGTCACCGGGGACAGCAGGGCCCCCGGCAGCGCCACGAGTGCGGCGGCGGGCGGCGGAAGCAGGAAGGCCCCGGCGAGCAGCACGGGGTAGCAGGTCCCGACGAACCGGGTCCGGGCGACCTGTTCGCAGCCCGCGTACAGCCCGGCGAGCAGCAGCACCGCCCACCAGGGAGTGGTCATCTCGGGCAGCGGGCGCAGACAGAGCAGGGCGGCGAGGACGACACCGGCGACATACGCACGCGCCCGTGCCGGTACCGCGTCCATGAGCGCCTCCCCCGGCCGAGCCTGTCAGGCTCGCGAGCCTAGGTTCGGCGACGGGGGGAGGCGGGCGGATGCCCCGCGGATTAGCACGTACGAGTGACGCGCCACGCGAGGCCCGCCGGGCTCAGGACTCCTGCGGAGTGGACGGCGCCGCCGTCACGTCGTGCTCGGGCACCGACTGGCCCGAGCGGATCAGGTCGATCCGGCCCATGACCTTGGAGCGCAGGTCACCCGGCACGTCGTCATGTCCGCAGCACCGCTTGACCAGCTTCTTCACGGCCTGCTCCAGCCCGTACTTCTCCAGGCAGGGCGAGCACTCCTCGAAGTGGTGCTCGAACTTCACGCAGTCCGAGTCCGGCATCTCCCGGTCGAGGAACTCGTAGAGATGATCGAGGATTTCGCTGCAATCCGTCTCGTGCGGCTCTCCGCAGCTCATGACCCCGAGCCTTTCGCTTCGTTCGACTCTCCGGCGCCGGCCGGGACCAGACCACGGTCGCGGGCGTAGTCCTCCAGCATGCCGCGCAGCTGACGGCGGCCCCGGTGCAGCCGGGACATCACCGTACCGATGGGTGTCCCCATGATGTCCGCGATCTCCTTGTAGGCAAAGCCCTCTACATCGGCCAGATACACGGCGATGCGGAATTCCTCGGGGATCGCCTGGAGCGCCTGCTTCACGTCCGAGTCGGGCAGGTGGTCGAGCGCCTGCGACTCGGCGGAACGCAGACCCGTCGACATGTGCGACTCGGCCCGCGCGAGCTGCCAGTCCTCGATCTCCTCGGCCGCGCTGCGCTGGGGTTCGCGCTGCTTCTTGCGGTAGGAGTTGATGAAGGTGTTGGTGAGGATGCGGTACAGCCACGCCTTGAGGTTGGTGCCCTCACGGAACTGATGGAAGGACGCGTACGCCTTGGCGTAGGTCTCCTGCACCAGATCCTCGGCGTCGGCCGGGTTGCGGGTCATGCGCAGCGCGGCCGAGTACATCTGGTCGAGGAACTCGAGCGCGTCCCGCTCGAAGCGCGCGCTGCGCTCCGCGGTCGACTCCGCGCCCGTGCCCCGGCCCTCGGGCTGCTCCGCCTGGCCGTGATCGGTCCCTGCGTCGGTCCCAGTGACCGGACCCACCTCCTCCAGTGACGTCGCGGAGACGAAACCGGCCCCGCTGGAATCGGAGGATAGACGACGATCCGGTCCGCCCGCCGCCCGAACAGGGGCGGTCTTCGCCGCGTGCAGCACCGTCCAGTCCAGGTCGGCGCGGCTGCTGCGACTTGGGCAGAAGGCTGATGCCATGCGGCGGACTTCCTCTCGTACGGCGTCGGTGCTGATGTTCAGCAACTCTGTACGTCGGCCACAACAGTGGTCGCCCGCCGGTCATTCCCGGGCCCTCAGCCGAGTGAGCGGGCCCACTCCGCGACGCCGTCGGTGATCAGTCGCAGCGCCTCCTCCTGGGTGATCCCCGCCCGCTTGGGCACGGCGAAGCCGTGATCGCCGTACGGCACCCGGGTCAGGTCGTAGGTCCCCTCGGGGAACTCCTCCGGCTTCCCGAACGGATCATTGCCGCCCTGTACGACGAGGGTGGGCACCCCGGCCCCGAGCAGTTCCCCGGCCCGGGACTTCTCCGGCTTGCCCGGCGGGTGCAGCGGGAAGCTCAGGGCGAGGACGGCGTGGGCGCCCAGCTCGGTCGCGGTGCGGCAGGCGACGCGGGCGCCGGCGCTGCGGCCGCCCGAGATCACCGGCAGGCCGGGGCCGTTCAGCGCGGGCCAGACACCCCGCCAGCCGGTGTCCAGGGTCTTCGGGGCGGGCGCCAGCTTCTTGCCGGCCACCCGCCAGGGCTGTTCGACCAGGGCCACGGTCACGCCCCGCGCGGGCAGCGCCGCCGCCAGTGCCGCCAGGTCGCGTGCCTCGATGCCGCCGCCGGCGCCGTGGCTCGCGGCGAGGACGAGTCGGGGCTTCGCGGCCGGGTGCCAGGTGATGCGGGCGGCGCCGGCCTCCGTGTCGATGATCTCGGTCTTCACGTCAGAAGAGTGTGCCCTCTTCCGGCCCGTCCAGCTCCTTCAGCAGCTCCGGCCCGTTGTTGCGGACGTTGCTCACGGCCGTGGAGACGGGGAACGCGCGCATCGTCCCGGCGGGCGGGGGCGTCAGCAGGGAGGTGATGTCGTCGGGGTCGGTGCGCGCCGGGTCGAGCCACGCGTCCCACCGGTCCGGCGTCAGCATCAGCGGCATCCGGGGGTGGATGTCGGCCAGGGCGCGCGGGCCGTCGGCCGGGGCGACGGCGAGCGGGGTGGCCTCCGCCTCGGTCGTGATCACCGAGCACGTCACCCACCAGGCCCCCGGGTGGTCGTCCGGCAGCGTCCTGTCCCGCCAGAACTCGTACAGCCCCGCCATGGCGAACACGGAGCCGTCGGCCGGGGTCACGAAGTAGGGCTGCTTGCGGGGCCGCTTCTTGCGCCCCTCGACCTCCAGGTCCCGCTCCTGCTTGCCGGTGACCCACTCGTAGTAGCCGTCGGCGGGCAGGATGCAGCGCCGGGTGGCGAAGGCGCGGCGGTAGGACGGCTTCTCGTGGACGGTCTCCGCGCGGGCGTTGATCATCCGGGCGCCGCCCTCGGGGGTCTTGGCCCAGGAGGGGACGAGTCCCCACTTCAGTTTCCGCAGCTGGCGAACCGGCCTCGGGTCCTGGACGTCCTTCAGAGGACGGTCCAGGACGGCGTAGACCTCCTTGGTGGGGGCCACGTTGTAGTCGGGCTCCAGGGTCTCCTCGGGCTCCCACTTCTCGATCTCAAAGATTCCTGCGAGATCCTCGGGTCGACGACTCGCCGCGTACCGTCCGCACATACGTGCCACACTGCCAGACCCCGCGCTCGTACGAGGAGCCTTCCCCCCCCATGGACCACCTCGCATCGGTCTCGCCCGCCTCCCTGTGGGACGAGATCACCGGCACCCAGCCCGACCCCGAGCTGTGGGTGGTGATCGCCACCCTGGTCGCCGCGCTCGCCGTCGTCGTGTCGCGCCCGCTGTGGCGGACGGCGCGCAACGCGATCACCATCGCGCACGAGGGCGGTCACGGGCTCGTGGCGTTGCTCACGGGGCGCACGCTGACCGGGATCACCCTCCACTCGGACACCAGCGGCCTGACCGTGAGCCGGGGCAAGCCGCACGGGCTCGGCATGATCCTCACCGCGGTGGCCGGCTACACCGCTCCCTCGCTGCTGGGCCTCGGCGGGGCCGCGCTGCTGGCCTCGGGACGCGTCACGCTGCTGCTGTGGGTGGCCACGGCGCTGCTGCTCGCCCTGCTGGTCATGATCCGCAACGCGTACGGAGTGCTGACGGTCGTGCTGACCGGCGGGACGTTCCTGCTGGTGTCCTGGCTGGCCGGTCCGCAGGTGCAGGCGGCGTTCGCGTACGCGGCGGTGTGGTTCCTGCTGCTGGGCGGTGTGCGGCCGGCGTTCGAGCTCCAGGCCAAGCGGGCGAGGGGCGGGGCCGGCGACTCGGACGCGGACCAGCTGGCCCGGCTGTCCCATGCGCCGGCGGCGGTGTGGTTCTTCCTGTTCCACGCGGTCTCGCTGTGCTCGCTGGTCGGCGGGGGCCGCTGGTTGCTGGAGCTGTGAGCGGGCCCCCGGGGCCGGCGGTCGCGCGGGCGCCGAAGACTGCCGCATATATGCACGGCAATTCCCAAGGCGCAGTTTCGGTCGGATTTCGCCGCCTTTGATCAAAATCTCCGATCGGCTTCAGCCATTAAAGTGGGGCCCATGACCGTGAATTCCGCGCACACCGCCCTCTGGCCCGCCCCGCACGCGAGCGGAGCCGTCGACGCGACCGTCCATGTGCCGGGATCCAAATCGGTCACCAACCGCGCCCTGGTGCTGGCCGCCCTCGCCTCCGAGCCCGGGTGGCTGCGCCGCCCGCTGCGCTCCCGGGACACCCTGCTGATGGCCGGGGCACTGCGCGCGATGGGCGTCGAGATCGAGGAGGGCGTCGGCCCCGACGGCACCGGCGAGTTCTGGCGGGTCATCCCGGCCGGCCTCCACGGTCCCGCCACGGTCGACGTCGGCAACGCCGGCACGGTCATGCGCTTCCTCCCCCCGGTCGCCACCCTCGCCGACGGTCCCGTCCGCTTCGACGGCGATCCCCGTTCGTACGAGCGCCCGCTGCACGGGGTGATCGACGCGCTGCGCGCGCTCGGTGCCCGTGTCGACGACGACGGACGCGGCGCGCTGCCGATGACCGTGCACGGCGGCGGCGCCCTGGAGGGCGGCCCGGTCGAGATCGACGCGTCGTCGTCCTCGCAGTTCGTCAGCGCCCTGCTGCTGTCCGGACCGCGCTTCAACCAGGGCGTCGAGGTCCGCCACACCGGCTCGGCGCTGCCGTCCATGCCGCACATCCGCATGACCGTCGACATGCTGCGCTCGGTCGGCGCGCAGGTGGACACCCCGGAGTCCGGCGGCGAGCCGAACGTCTGGCGGGTCACGCCGGGCGCGCTGCTCGGCCGCGACCTGACGATCGAGCCGGACCTGTCGAACGCCCAGCCGTTCCTGGCGGCGGCGCTGGTCACCGGCGGAAAGGTGGTGATCCCCGACTGGCCGGCCCGCACCACCCAGCCCGGCGATCGGCTGCGCGAGATCTTCACCGACATGGGCGGTTCCTGTGAACTGACCGACTACGGCCTCGTGTTCACCGGATCCGGTGCCGTGCACGGCATCGACGTGGACCTCGGCGAGGTCGGCGAGCTCACCCCCGGTATCGCGGCCGTCGCGGCCCTCGCTGACTCCCCCTCGACCCTGCGCGGGGTGGCGCACCTGCGGCTGCACGAGACGGACCGGCTGGCCGCGCTCACCAAGGAGATCAACGAGCTCGGCGGCGACGTCACCGAGACCGCCGACGGGCTGCACATCCGCCCGCGCCGCCTGCACGGCGGGGTCTTCCACACCTACGAGGACCACCGCATGGCCACCGCCGGCGCGATCATCGGCCTCGCGGTCGAGGGCGTGGAGATCGAGAACGTGGCGACGACCGCCAAGACGCTGCCCGACTTCCCCGACCTGTGGGCCGGGATGCTCGGGGCGTAGGGACCGTTCGCCATGCGCCGCTACGGCAAGCACACCGACGAGGACGACATCCGCTCCCGCCCCAACCGCAAGGGCAACCGGCCGCGTACGCACATCCGGCCCAAGCACGAGGACGCCGCCGAGGGACTCGTCCTCACCGTGGACCGGGGCCGGCTGACCTGCCTCGTCGAGGACCGGATCGTCATGGCGATGAAGGCACGCGAGCTGGGCCGCAAGGCGGCGGTCGTCGGCGACCGGGTGGCCCTGGTCGGGGACCTGTCCGGCACGAAGGACACGCTCGCGCGGATCGTCCGCATCGCGGAGCGCACATCGGTGCTGCGCCGCACGGCGGACGACGACGACCCCTACGAGCGGGTGGTCGTCGCCAACGCCGACCAGCTCGCCATCGTCACCGCCCTGGCCGACCCCGAGCCGCGTCCGCGCCTAATCGACCGCTGCCTGGTCGCGGCGTTCGACGGCGGCCTCACCCCGCTGCTCGTGATGACCAAGTCGGACCTCGCCCCGCCCGACGAACTGCTGGGCCTGTACGGCGCGTTGGACATCCCGTACGTCGTCACCAGCCGCGAGGAGCTGGAGAACGGCGCCGCGGCCGACCTCGTACGGGAACATCTGGACGGCAAGATCACGGCCTTCGTCGGCCACTCCGGCGTCGGCAAGACGACCCTCGTCAACACACTCGTGCCCGAGGAGCGCCGCCGGGTCACGGGCCACGTCAACGCGGTGACGGGGCGCGGCCGGCACACGACGACCTCGGCCCTCGCCCTGCCGCTGTCCTCGAAGACGGGTGGCTGGGTCGTCGACACCCCCGGCGTGCGGTCGTTCGGGCTCGCCCACGTGGATCCGTCCCGCGTGATCAACGCCTTCCCCGACCTGGTGCCCGGCACCGAGGGCTGCCCGCGTGCGTGCAGTCACGACGAGCCCGACTGCGCGCTGGACGCGTGGGTCGCCGAGGGCCACGCCGACCCGGCGCGGCTGTACTCGCTGCGCCGGCTGCTGGCGACGCGGGAACGGACGGAGGGCGACTGACCTCCGCGTTGTTTGCCGTGCCGTGCGACCGGCAAGTGCATAATCGCACCAAGCCGGATCCAAGGCCGAGCAAAAGCCGATGAATCGACGAAGCGGTCACGGTACGGGACCACGGGAGGACGACACATGGCGTGGCTGCTGGTCATCGTGGCCGGGGTGCTCGAAACCGGCTTCGCCGTGTGTCTGAAGCTGTCGCACGGCTTCACCCGGCTCTGGCCCACGATCGCGTTCTGCGCCTTCGCGCTGGGCAGTTTCGGCCTGCTGACCATGTCGCTGAAGAAGCTCGACGTCGGCCCGGCGTACGCCGTGTGGACCGGGATCGGGGCGGCGGGCACCGCGATCTACGGCATGGTGTTCCTGGGCGACCTGGTCTCCACGCTGAAGATCGTCTCGATCAGCTTCGTCATCATCGGCGTGATCGGGCTTCAGCTGTCGGGCTCGGCGCACTGACGCGTCCGGCCGTCACGGCGCCAACTGCCGTGGCAGGACGGTGCGGACGAGTTCCGACACACCGCCCTCGGCGGGCGGGGCCGCGACGCAGGACAGGGCGAGCCGGACGGTGAGCTCGCAGGTGCGGGCGAGGTCGGCGGCCTCCGCGCGGGGAACCCCGGGCCCGGACAGGGCGGCGACGGCGCGGTCGCGGACGAGCGCCACGAAGTCGCCGGGCGAGGGCAGCGGGCCGTCGGCCCGGCGCTGGGCCGGCACGGCGGAGGAGGACGGTACGGCCCCCGGCGCGGGGGCCGGCAGCCACGCACCCCAGCAGCCGGTGAGCAGGGCCCGCACCAGCGCGTTCCGCCCGGCGGCTGAGGTCGTCCACTCGGCCGCCGCGGTGAGCCGCTCGCGTGGGTCGCCGAGCGCGGAGAGCGCGCGTTCCACACCGGCGAGATACCCGTCCGCCTCCCGCCGGACGAGCGCCCGGCCGAGGCCCTCCTTGCTCCCGAACTCGTTGTACAGCGTCTGCCGCGACACCCCGGCCGCCGCCGCCACGTCCACCATCCGCACAGCGGCCCACGGCCGGCGCGCCAGCGCCGTGTACGCGGCGTCGAGCAGGGACTCCCGGGCTGCAGGCATGATCGCCTCCCTCGGCCGAAGCGACTCAGCGCCCAGATTTGACGGGTATGCCACACCTGTCAAGGGGCCGTGCACTCTCCCGCCATGCCGCCGAAGCTACGGGCAGGCGTGCCTCCCCCAGTGCCTGAACGGCCTGGGAGGTGCCCCCACGCGGTGGGGGTGTCCCCCCGCTCGACGGAGCCGGGAGTGGGGGAGGCACCCCGCCACGCCGGGCGGCACCACTCGCCCCGGCCCCGCACCGACACGCCCGCACCCCGCCAAACACCGGCTCACCGGCCCGCCCCCGCAACGCCCCGCGCAAACCCTGGTGGCCCCGCCCCACCCCCGCCCGATACCGTGGCCGCATGCCGGACTACCTCGACGACCTCCGCCTCGCCCACGTCCTCGCGGACGCCGCCGACGCCGCGACGATGGACCGCTTCAAGGCCCTCGACCTGAAGGTCGAGACCAAGCCGGACATGACCCCGGTGAGCGAGGCCGACAAGGCCGCCGAGGAACTCATCCGCAACCACCTCGCCCGGGCCCGCCCCCGCGACTCCGTCCTCGGCGAGGAGTACGGCACGGAGGGCACCGGCCCCCGCCGCTGGGTCATCGACCCGATCGACGGCACGAAGAACTATGTGCGCGGCGTCCCCGTCTGGGCCACCCTGATCGCTCTCATGGAGGTCGGCGAGGGCGGCTACCAGCCCGTCGTCGGCCTCGTCTCCGCCCCGGCCCTCGGCCGCCGCTGGTGGGCCGTGAAGGACCACGGCGCCTTCACCGGCCGCAGCCTGACCTCGGCCTCCCGGCTCCAGGTCTCCCAGGTCTCCGCGCTCTCCGACGCCTCCTTCGCGTACTCCTCGCTCAGCGGCTGGGAGGAGCAGGGCCGGCTGGACGGCTTCCTGGACCTGACCCGTGAGGTGTGGCGCACGCGCGCGTACGGGGACTTCTGGCCGTACATGATGGTCGCCGAGGGCTCGGTCGACCTGTGCGCCGAACCCGAGCTCTCCCTGTGGGACATGGCCGCGAACGCCATCATCGTCACGGAGGCCGGCGGCACCTTCACCGGCCTGGACGGCCGCCCCGGCCCGCACAGCGGCAACGCCGCGGCGTCCAACGGCCGGCTCCACGACGAACTGCTCGGCTATCTCAACCAGCGCTACTGAGTCCCCCCGCACGCCCGCCGACTCGCCCTCCGCGCCCCCTTGTTGACCCCTGCTTCACCTGCCACTCTGAGAGTCCCCCCACTTGTGAACTTGTGAATCCATGAACTAACTCATGGATCACCGGCAGGAGGTGGCTCCACCCATGCTCGTCCGCGAAGCCATGAGCTCGATCGTCCTCACCATCGGTCCCGCCCACACCCTGCGCCAGGCCGCCGCACTGATGTCCGCCCGCCGCGTCGGCGCGGCCGTGGTGCACGACCCCGACGCCGGCGGCATCGGCATCCTCACCGAACGCGACATCCTCAACTCGCTGGGCCGGGGCCAGGACCCGGACACCGAACGCGCCCACGCCCACACCACCACCGACGTCGTGTTCGCCGCGCCGTCCTGGACCGTGGAGGAGGCCGCCGGGGCGATGGCACACGGCGGCTTCCGCCATCTCATCGTCCTCGAGCACGACGAGCCCGTCGGCGTCGTCTCGGTCCGCGACATCATCCGCTGCTGGGCGCCGGTGCGGCGGCAGCGCGAGGCACCGGCGGTGATCGCCTGACGCCGTCCGGCGGACGGCAGCCGGGCGGTACGACGAAGGGCCGGACCCCCGTTCCCGGGGATCCGGCCCGCCGCTACGACAAGCGGTCCAGTGCTGGACGTCAGCCGCGCAGGGCCTGGACCGCGGCCTCCAGCCGCTTGCCGAAGTCACCGTCGGCCTGACGGAAGTTGTTGATCGCGCGCTCGATGATGTCCTCGCGCGAGACCTGGGAGATGCCACCGGCCAGGTTGTCGACCAGGCGCTCCTTCTCCTCCTCCGTCATCAGGCGGTAGAGGTTGCCCGCCTGGACGAAGTCGTTGTCCTCGGCGTGCCGCGGGGTCTCGTGGTCACCGGTGACACCGGAGACCGCGACCGGCTGCCACAGGGCCCTGTCCGTCTGGAACGGGCCGCCGAAGCTGTTCGGCTCGTAGTTCTTCGCACCCTTGTGGCGGCCGTCGTACAGGTAGCCGTCACGGGAGTGGGTGCGCGCCTCGGTGGCGTGCGGGCGGTTCACCGGCAGGTGGTCGGCGTTGATGCCGACGCGGTAGCGGTGGGCGTCGCCGTAGGCGAAGAGGCGGCCCTGGAGCATCTTGTCCGGGGACGGGCCGATGCCGGGCACGAAGTGCGCCGGGGAGAAGATCGACTGCTCGACCTCGGCGAAGATGTTCTCCGGGTTGCGGTTGAGCTCCAGCTTGCCGAACCAGACGATCGGGTAGTCCGCGTGCGGCCACACCTTGGTCAGGTCGAACGGGTTGAAGCGGTAGTTGGCGGCCTCGGCCACGGGCATGATCTGCACGCCGACCGTCCAGGACGGGAAGTCGCCGCGCTCGATGGCCTCACGCAGGTCGCGCTGGTGGGAGTCGGGGTCCTTGCCCGCGAGGACCTCGGCCTCCTCGGCGGTCAGGTTCTTGATGCCCTGGTCCGTCTTGAAGTGGTACTTCACCCAGAAGGCCTCGCCGGCCTCGTTGTTCCACTGGTACGTGTGCGAACCGAAGCCGTCCATGTGCCGGTAGGAGGCCGGGATGCCGCGGTCACCGTGCAGCCAGGTCACCTGGTGGGTCGACTCGGGCGACAGGCTCCAGAAGTCCCAGACGTTGTCCGCCTCCTGCGAGCCCGTGTACGGGTCGCGCTTCTGGGTGTGGATGAAGTCGGGGAACTTGATGGCGTCCCTGATGAAGAACACCGGGGTGTTGTTGCCGACGAGGTCGTAGTT
This sequence comes from Streptomyces flaveolus, assembly GCF_044765825.1. Classification (NCBI taxonomy): domain Bacteria; kingdom Bacillati; phylum Actinomycetota; class Actinomycetes; order Kitasatosporales; family Streptomycetaceae; genus Streptomyces; species Streptomyces flaveolus. The sequence continues at coordinate 230,089 of NZ_JBIWKU010000003.1, forward strand.
GCCCTCTTCGGTGTAGAACTTCAGCGCGAAACCGCGCGGGTCACGGACGGCGTCCGCCGCACCCAGGTTGCCCGCCACGGTCGAGAAGCGGAGGAAGGTCTCCGTCTCCTTGCCGACCTCGGAGAGGAAGGCGGCGCGCGTGTACTTGGTGACATCGGCGGTGACCGTGAAGGTGCCGTAGGCGCCGGCGCCACGGGCGTGCACGACACGCTCCGGGATGCGCTCACGGTTGAAGTGGGCCAGCTTCTCGAGGAGGAGCTGGTCCTGGACGAGCACGGGGCCGCCGACGCCCGCGGTCTCGCTGTTCTGGTTGTCGGCTACCGGAGCACCGGCTTCCGTAGTAAGCGGTCCCTGAGTCACGTACGCCTCCTGCGCCAATCCTGTAAAACCTGTCCCTTGGCTAATGCCGTTCTCGATCCTACAATAGACAATGTCTAAGTCAAGTAAGACTCCAAAGTCACACCCGTTCGGGACCTGGTCCCCCTTGCTGTTAGGCTGGTCTGTATGAGTGACCTACTGGAACGGCTGCGTGGTCGCGGATGGCGCATGACCGCGCAGCGACGTGTCGTGGCCGAGGTCCTCGACGGCGATCATGTCCATCTGACCGCCGACGAGGTGCACGCCAGGGCTGTCACGAAGCTGCCGGAGATCTCCCGGGCGACCGTCTACAACACCCTGGGCGAGCTGGTCTCGCTCGGTGAGGTGCTGGAGGTCGCGACGGACAAGCGCGCGAAGCGGTACGACCCGAACGCGCACCGGCCGCACCACCACCTGGTCTGCGCGCAGTGCGGCGCGATCCGCGACGTCCACCCGACCGGCAATCCGCTGGCCGACCTCCCCGACACGGAGCGCTTCGGCTTCACGGTCTCCGACGTCGAGGTGACGTACCGCGGCACCTGCCCGAACTGCGCCGCGGCGTAACCCGGCTCGCACGAGAGCCCCGGCACCGATGGGTGCCGGGGCTCTTGCGCTGCGCTGACACGCTGACGCTTCGCGCGCCGAACGCACCGAGGGCCGGAACCCTTTCGGATTCCGGCCCTCGGTCTTCAGTAGCGGGGACAGGATTTGAACCTGCGACCTCTGGGTTATGAGCCCAGCGAGCTACCGAGCTGCTCCACCCCGCGTCGATGAATGGAACACTACGTCACCCGCGTGACAAGAAGCAAATCGCTCCTACTGGGCGCAGCGGCAACCCCGTAGCGGCGGGCCGCGGGCCCCACCGGGCACCGGTACCGGCGCCCCGAAACGCGCGCCCGGCTCGGCGCAGCGCTACGCCGACAGCTCCTGCCGCAACGCGTCCCGCAACCGAGCCGCCCGCTCCGCCACCTCCTGCGGCCCCAGCGACACCGCCCGGTCGGCCCACCGCTGCCCCTCGTCCAGCTCCCCCCGCCGCGCACACACCAGCGCGAGCCGCAACGCCGCCCGCCCGTGCCCGGCATCGGCGGCCCGGCGCCACCACACGACGGCCTCGGGCTCGCTGCCCTCCCGGGCCAGCAGCAGCCCCAGATTGAACGCGCCGTTGCGGGAGCCGGCCTCGGCCGCCTCCCGGTACCACCGCGCCGCCTCCACCACGTCGCCCCGTGCCGCGGCCAGCATCCCGACGCGCACCTGGGCCCGGCGGTGGCCCTGCGAGGCCGCCCGCTCGTACCACTCCTCGCACTCGGTCTTCTCCTGCGCCGGCTCCCCCAGCTCGTGCGCGGGTGCCGGCGGCCGGCGGGCGTCGAGCAGCGTGGCCAGGCGGTACGCGGCCTCCGGGCTGCCGCCCCCCGCCGCACACCGCAGGAACCGCTCCGCCTCCGGCTCGTCGCCGTCCCGCAGCCGCGCCATGCCGACCTGCAACGCCGCTTCCGTGTGCCCGGCGGCGGCGGCCCGCTCGTACCAGCGCAGTGCCGCGAGGTCCTCGCCCCGTCCGGCGTGCAGGATGCCGAGGTTGAAGGCGGCGTCCACGCTGCCCGCCTCGGCGGCCTTGGAGAACCACGGCTCGGCGCCGGTCGCGTCCCCGCCCCGGAGCAGCAGGATGGCCAGCGCGTTCGCGGCCTCCCGGTGTCCGGCGTACGCGGCACGCCGGTACCACTGCTCGGCCTGTGCCGTGCGCCCCTGCTCGGCGCAGAGCAGCCCGAGGTTGTAGGCGCCGTTGTCGTCCCCGGCGTCCAGCGCGGCCCGGTACCAGCGCTCGGCGGTCTGCGGCTCGCCGCGCTCGGCGTGCAGCGCGCCCAGCGCGTTGGCCGCGTTGCCGTCGCCGTCCTGCGCGGCCCGCAGCCACCACACGGCGGCGCTCTCGGTGTCCCCGGCGTCGCGCAGCAGGAAGCCCAGCGCACAGGCCGCGCGCGGCTCGCCGTCCTTGGCGGACGTCAGGTACCAGCGCCCGGCCTCCCTGAGCTCGCCCCGCCGCTCCAGGATCGCCCCGAGGTGCAGTGCGGCCCGCCGGTGGCCGCGCGCGGCGGCCTGCCGGTACCACTGCTCGGCCTCCTCGCTCCCTTCGGTCCGGTCGGCCCGGTCGGCCCGCTCGGTCACGGAGCGCATGACACCGGCGTCGCCGTCGCCGTCGAGGTCCCGCCCGGCGCGCCGGTCCAGCGCGCGGGCCAGCCGGTACGCGGCCTCCCGGTGCCCCCGCTCGGCCGCGGCCCGCATCCACCGCTCGGCGCCGGCGGCGTCGGCACGGTGCTCCAGCAGGTCGGCGAGCGCGTAGGCGCCCAGCACGTGTCCCTGCTCGGCGGACTGGCGGAGCCAGTACTCGGCGGCGGGTTCGTCCCCGCGCTCGCGGAAGTGCCGCCCCAGCGCGTGAGCGGCCGCACAGGACCCGGCCACGGCGGCGATCCGCCACCATCCGGCGGCCTCGTCGGCATAGCCGCGCTGGTGCAGCAGGACGCCCAGGTTGTTGGCGGCGGCACGGTCACCGGCCGCGGTGGCGGCACGCAGGTGGGACTCGGCTCCGTCGAGATCACCACGGCGCAGCAGCATGGCCCCGAGCACGCTCATCGCCTCGACGTCACCGGCCTCGGCGGCGAGCCGCCGGCGTACCTCCTCGGCGGCCTCGTCGGCGGCTTCCCGGGCCTCGTCCCCGGTCTCCTCCCGGCCGGACGGCTGCACAAAACGCCCCGTCTCGAACAGATTTGCCATCTCCCCCATAACGTCCATCGTCGCACCACCCGCAACCCGGGTACACCTGGTATACCGCAGCCATTGAGGTCACTTCAGCGTTTTGTCGACATGCCCACAGGGAGACAAGTCAAACACGGATCGCCCCAACTCCCCCCACCGGCGCGGCCGTCGCCGTCATCGGCACATGCGTTCGCACATCACAAAGGCCCGGATCCCTTTCGGAATCCGGGCCTTCGTTGCCGTTCGCACGTAGCTCACGACTTCAGTAGCGGGGACAGGATTTGAACCTGCGACCTCTGGGTTATGAGCCCAGCGAGCTACCGAGCTGCTCCACCCCGCGCCGTTGTGTTCACAACCGTATCACGGCGCGGGATGGGCGTTTGACCAGCTCAGCCGGTACCCGACCCGCCGGCGCCGCCGGTCGGGGTCGGACCGGGACTCGCCTTGCCGTCCTGGGTCTTGGCGTCCGGGTTCTTGTCGCCGTTCTTGTCGCCACCGCTACGGCCGGCCTGGGCCTGCGCGTCCTCGGCCTTCTGGAGGGCGTCCTCCAGGTCCTTCTGCGCCTTGCCGTACGCCGTCCAGTCGTTCTGCTTGAGAGCTTCCTGACCGGCCTCGAAGGCCTTCTGGGCGTCGTTCAGCGCGTCCCGGACCGTGGGGTTGGCGGACGTCGGCGGCGGTGTGGTGGTGTCGTCGCCCTGGTCCGGCGGCTCGGTGGCCGAACCCTTCGCCCCGAAGACCTTGTCCAGGGCTTCGTCGAGCGTGTCCTCGAAGGCGGTGTTGCCGCCGTAGGACACCAGCACCTTCCGCAGCAGCGGGTACTTGAGGTCGCCGCCGCGCACATAGACCGGTTCCACGTAGAGCAGCCCGCCGTCGAGCGGCACCGTCAGCAGGTTGCCGTACTCGACCTCCGAGTCGCCGCCTCTCAGCAGCCTGATGGACTCGGCGATGTCCTGCTCGGAGTTGAACTGGCTCTGGACCTGTTTGGGTCCGTTCACCGTCGTGCTCGTCTGCAGCTTCAGGACTCTGATCTTGCCGTAGTCCTTGGTGCCCGCTTCCGCGTCGACCGCCATGAACGCGCTGAGGTTGTCGCGTCCGATCGGCGTGAACGTCGTCGTCAGCGAGAACGCCTGCTGCTTCTGGTCGGGCATCTTCATGCTCAGGTAGTACGGCGGCACCGCGTCGCCCGACTTGTTGGTCGGGTCGTCCGGCACCTGCCACACCTCGCTGCCGCTGAGGAACGTCGTGGCGTCCTTCACGTGGTAGCGGGTGAGCAGCTCGCGCTGGACCTTGAACAGGTCCTGCGGGTAGCGCAGATGGGACATCAGCGCGTCGGAGATCTCGCTCTTGGCCTTGACCGTGTTCGGGAACGCCTTCATCCAGGTCTTCAGGACCGGGTCCTGGGTGTCCCACTGGTACAGCTTGACGTCGCCCGTGTAGGCGTCGACGGTCGCCTTCACCGAGTTGCGGATGTAGTTGACCTGGTTCTGCTGGGCCACCACCGCGCGCGAGTCGTTGCGCGCCGTCAGCGAGTCGGCGGTCGTGTCGCCGAGCGTCGTACGGGAGGCGTACGGGTAGCCGTTCGTCGTCGTGTAGGCGTCCACGATCCACTGGATCCGGCCGTCGACCACCGCCGGGTAGGCGTCGCCGTCGATGGTCAGCCACGGGGCGACCGCCTCGACGCGCTCCTTCGGCGTGCGGTTGTAGAGGATCTTCGACCCCTCGCCGATGGCGCCGGAGTAGAGGATCTGCGGCTCGCTGAACGCCACCGCGTACGCGGCCCGGTTGATCGGGTTGGACAGGTCCACCCCGCCGTCGCCCTTGTAGCTGGTGGTCTTCTCACCGTTGTCGTCGGAGTAGTCGATCTCCTTCTGGGGACCGCCGACGATGGAGTACGTGGTGGTCTTCTCGCCGTAGTAGACCCGCTGTTCGTACGTCCCGAGGTCGCCCTTGGACGGCAGGTCGGACTCGGTGAAGACCGGACGTCCCTCGGAGTCGACCTGGGTGCCCTTGGCGGCGACCACGCCGAAGCCGTGGGTGTAGCGGAAGTGGTTGTTGATCCAGTTCTTCTTCGGGATGCCGGCCAGGTTCAGCTCGCGCAGACCGATGACCGTGTCCTGGTCCTTGCCGTCCTTGGAGTAGCGGTCGACGTCCAGGTTGTTCGGGAACGCGTAGTAGTTACGCATCTGCTGGAGCTGCTGGAACGTCGGCGAGATGATGTTCGGGTCCATGATGCGGATCGAGGCCGTCGCGTCGACGTCGTCACGGAGCCCGGTCTTGTCGTCGGTCTTGCTCTCGCCGGCGTACTCGGTGACCTGGGTGCCCTCGATGTCGTAGGCCTTGCGCGTCGCGTCGAGGTTCTTCTCGACGTACGGCGCCTCCTTGGCCTGCTCGTTGGGCTGCACCTCGAACTTCTGGACCAGCGCCGGGTACAGACCGCCGATGAGGATCGCCGACAGCACCATCAGGCCGAAGCCGATCACGGGCAGCTGCCAGGTTCGCCGCCACAGGGTGGCGAAGAACAGCAGCGCGCAGATGACGGCGATGCAGAACAGGATCGTCTTGGCCGGCAGGTAGGCGTTGGCGTCGACGTACCTCAGGCCCGTCCAGTTGTCGGTCGCCTTGAAGTCGCTGGACTTCACCGCCAGTCCGTACCGGTCGAGCCAGTACGCGACCGCCTTGAGGGCGACGAAGACGCCGATGAGCACCGACAGGTGGCCGGTGGCCGCGGCCGTGGCGCGCGCTCCCGGGCTGGTGACGCGCAGGCCGCCGTACAGGTAGTGCGTGAGCGCGGCGGCGATCACCGAGATGATCACGGTCGCGAAGCCGAAGCCGAGCAGGAACCGGTACCAGGGCAGGTCGAAGGCGTAGAAGGAGACGTCCAGCTTGAACTGGGGGTCCTTCTGCCCGAAGGGCACGCCGTTGACCCACATCAGCCACGTCCGCCACTGGCCGGAGGCCGAGGCGCCGGCGATCAGGCCGACGAGGGCGGTGATGCCGAGCAGCAGCCACTTCTTGTACGGGGCGATGCCCATCCGGTAGCGGTCGAGGTTCTGCTGCTCCATCGACATGGCGCTCAACGGGGGGCGGAGCCGGTGGGCCAGCCAGATGTTGAGGCCGACGGCGAGCGCCATGAGCAGGCCGAAGACGAAGAAGAGACCGATCTTGGTCCACAGCGTGGTCGTGAACACCGACGAGTAATGGACCGACCGGTACCACAGCCAGTCCGTCCAGAAGCCCGCGAACATGGTGAACGCCATGCCGAGCACGGCGAGGACACCGAGCGTCATCAGCAGGGTGCGGACACGCCGGGACGGGCGGCCCACTCTGATCCGTGGCCCCGTCGGGCCTCCGCCTCGGTCCGGCATCTGGAAAGCCAAGGTGCGCACCTCGAAGTCGCTGTTGATCCGTCAGGCCCTCGGGTTCGTGGGCCCCCCGTGCGCCCCCGTCGTCGTGGGCCCACACCTATGCAACTTACTCATCGTTTACTCGGTTCCCGATTCGGCCCAGGAACGAGGCAGGATTGTGACCATGTCCAACACCCCCATGGCAGCGAGCCCCCTCACCCGGGCCGTACTCGAGATCGACGAGTACGTCTCCGGCCTCGGCTGGGACCAGCCCGCACGCCTCTTCGCCCTTGTCGACACCGCCCGGCTGCGGGCCGACCAGCCCACGCTCGCGGACCGGCTCGGTCTGCAGGAGGAGACGGAGAGCTCCGGCTTCACCCCGATCGAGCAGGACGAGATTCCCACGGACCAGCCGCTGGACGAGTTCCTCGGAACCATCGCCTGGCCCGACGCCGTGGTCGGCTGCGCGCTGGCCGTGGAGCGCCTGATGCTGCCGCCGTCCGCCGAGGCCCAGGTGCCGGCAGACCTGGACGGGGAGAAGCTCACCCGGTGGGTGGCCGAGCACCCGGACCGTCAGGAGGTCCGCATGACGGTCGCGGTGCTGCGTGACGGCGCCCGTGAGTCCGCTCTGCGGCTGCGGGAGAAGGACTCCGCCACCGAGGTCCTCACGGGTTCCGATCTGGTGCCCGGTCTGGCCCAGGCGCTGACGGCGACCTTCGAGGAGTAGTCCCGAGCGGTCCCGGGCGGCCCGTCGGGCTGCCCGGTGCGCCGTCTACCCGGCCGTGCACTTCGGCAGGTCGGCGGTCTTCCCGGAGCGGATGTCGTCGAGGGCGCCGATGGCGTCGTCGATGGTGTTCACCTTCACGAGGGTGAGCCCGTCCGGGGTGTCGTCGGCGGCGGACGCGCAGTTGTCGGCGGGCGTCAGGAAGTACCGGGCGCCCTTCTCCCGCGCGCCGATGGTCTTCATCCCGATGCCGCCGATCGGACCGACCTTGCCGGCGTCGTCGATCGTCCCGGTGCCGGCGACGAACGTGCCGCCGGTGAGGCTGCCCGGCGTGAGCTTGTCGTAGATGCCGAGCGCGAACATCAGACCGGCGCTGGGTCCGCCGACGTCGGCGAGCTTGATGTCGATGGAGAACGGGAACGTGTGGTCCGTCCCGGCGCTGATCCCGACGATGGCACGCTTCTCGCCGGCGTCGTCGGAGGTCGCGGTGGTGATCGCGACCTCCTGGGTCTTCGTCGGCGTCCGGCCTTCCTTCTCCGCGGCGGCCTGCTCCTTGGCGGGCACGATGGTGAAGACGACGTCCTGGCCGGGCTTGTGCTTGGTCACCAGGTCGGCGACGTCGCCGGGCTCCTTGACCGTCGTGCCGTCCACAGCCCGGATCACGTCACCGGCGTGCAGCCTGCCCTGGGCCGGGGATCCCTTGACGACCGTGGAGACGATCACCCAGGACTTCACCGGGATGTCCAGTGCCTTCAGGGCGGCGACCTTCGCGCTCTCCTGGGACTGGCTGAACTCCTCGGCGTTCTCCTGGGTGGCCTCCTCCTCGGTCTTGCCGTCCGGGTAGAGCGTGTCGTGCGGCACCACCCGGTTGTCGTGCGAGAACCATCCGTAGACGGCCTCCACGAGGTTCATCCGGTAGTCGGCACTGGTGACCCGGACGGTGGTCATGTTCAGATGACCGCTCGTCTCGTACGTCTTGTGCCCGGAGATCTGCAGCACCGGCTCGCCGTCGTGGTCCCCGAGCGTGTTCACCGTCGGCCCCGGTGACATCTCCGAGTAGGGCACGGGGATGAACACACCCGCGCACAGGAGCGCGATCAGCATCAGGGTGGAGGCGAGCATCGTCGCGGTGCGGCGTGGCATGGGACGACATTACGGGACGCGGCTGTCGGAGCACCGTCAGGGCAGTGCCCGTCATGCTCCGGTGCGGGACTTCTCCATCGCCTCGCGGAACCGGGCATACCCGTCGAGCTCGGGGCCGTCGCCCCGGATCCTGCGGGTGCGGTTGGCCCAGCTTCCCCACAGACCCGCGGCTACCGCGGCCACCAGCGGAATCAGCAACCAGGCGAGCGCCGCCATGCCGACCTCCCAACCCCATGAGCTCCGCGACTGACTGATCAGCAGATTAACCATCCGCCGTGACAACGCTCACGCCGGGGGGCCGGTTACGCAACCGGAGCCACGAGGTGGGCGGCGAAGGCCGTCAAGGGGGTCGAGGGTCTGCGGGCGCCGGGGCCCGTCAGCACGCGCCGACCCGCCCACCCGTCGCCCGGACGGCGCTACGCGCCGACCCGCCCACCCGTCGCCCGGACGGCGCTACGCGCCGACCCGCCCACCCGTCACCCGACCACCACCCCTCAACGACGGCGCTACGCGCCGACCCACTCCTCGGTTCCGTCGGAGAAGGTCTGATGCTTCCAGATGGGAACGTCGTGCTTGAGGTCGTCGATGAGCTTCCGGCAGGCGTCGAAGGCCTCGCCCCGGTGCGGGCAGGAGACGGCGACGACCACGGCGAGGTCCCCGACCTCCAGGTCCCCCACGCGGTGTACGGCGGCGAGCGCCCGTACGGGGTACTCGGCGACGACCTTCTCGGCGATCCGCCGCATCTCGGCCTCGGCACTGGGGTGGCACGAGTAGCCGAGCCGGTCGACGTCGGTGCCCCCGTCGTGGCTGCGGACGGTCCCGACGAACAGTGCGGTCCCGCCGGCCGCGTCGTCCCCGACGGCCCGGAAGACCTCGTCCACGGAGAGGGGCGTCTCCCGGATGCCGATCAGCTTGACGGGGTCCGGGGCGGCCTGCTCACCGGGGTGGTCGTTCGTGGATGCCATACGCCCATCGTGCCCCACGGTGCGCACGGCACGGAATAGCGTCATCGCCCGGCACCCGCGCGTACCGCCTTGGAGCCTCCTACAGGACGGCGCCCGCCTCAGATCCGCCGCCGGGCCTTCCGCGCCCGCCGGACCACCGCCGCCGCGCCCAGCAGCGCGACCGTCGCACCCGCTGCCCCGGCCGCCGTCGCGTCCTTGCGCCCCAGACGCCGCCCCGCGACCGTGTGCCGGCCCGCGACCTCCTCCAGCAGCTCCGCGAGCACCTCCTCGTTGGTGTACTTCGGCCGCCACCCGGCGTCGTGCAGCCGGCTGCCGCTCACCACCCAGGGGTACATCGTGTACGCGAGGTCTCCGGCCGGGGAGGGCGTCAGTCCGATCCGGTGCAGGCGGGCCGCGGCGCCCAGCGCGACGGCCGACGGCAGCTCCATCCGCCGGATCCCGCTGAGCTCCTCGACCTCCTCCTGCTCCAGCCAGCCGTCGCACCCGACGGCCAGCTCCCCCTCGGCCTTCTCCAGGACGGCGTACTCGAGAGCGCTGCACAGGTCGTCGACGTGGCAGAACTGCCAGGCGGGCCGCGACCCGGCCACCACGAGCAGCCGGGGCGACTCGAAATACCTGGTCAGCGCGGTGTCCATGCCCCCGACCAGGACGGCGGGGCGGACGACGGTCACGTTCAGGCCCGGGTGGGCGCGCGGCGCCCGGCGGGCGAGGCGCTCGATCTCCAGAAGGTCCCCGACCCCGGTGGCCTCGGCCGTGGCCCGCAGCTCGGCGTCCTCGGACAGCGGCAGCTCGTTGTCCGGCAGCGCGCCGTAGACCATCGCGGAGGTGCACAGCACGACGCGGTGCACTCCGGCCGCCGCGGCGGCGGTCAGAACGGTCTGCGTCCCCCGGACGTTGTAAGCCGTCCGGGCGGCCGCGTCGGTCTCCAGGTCGAGGTCCAGTGCCAGGTGCACCACGACGTCCGCGCCGCGCAGTTTCTCGGCGATGGCCGGGTCCCGCACGTCCAGGATCTGCCAGCGCGCGTCCGCGCACTCGCCGCGCCGCTCGTCGATGGCCACGACCTGTCTGACCTCGTCGGACGCGGCCAGCCGTGCCGTGAGCAGGGCACCGATGCCGGAGGCGGCACCGGTGACCGCGACCACGGGTCCGCGCGCGCCGGGGGCGGCGGAACTGGTTGACTGGTTTCGCGCTGCGCGAACCTGCGGATCTGGGGAACTCACCGGGCGTCTCCAGCGGTTGTCTTCAGTACGGGCGCGAGTGACGCGTACGTACCAGGTGGCATCCATCCTGCCGCAGGCCGTCAGTCGGCGAAGCACCGAGGCCCGAACCGCCGCGGGTGTCTACGCTGGGTGGTGATGTCGGGCAGCCGTGCCGCCGGAAAGAACCGGCGGCCCTACCAGCCGAGGAACCCCGTGAGTGACACCCCATTCGGATTCGGCCTTCCGCCGGAGGAGCCGGACGACGGCGACGAAGGCAAGAAGAAGGACCAGCAGAGCGGCGGTGGTCAGGGACCGGCCAACCCGTTCGGTTTCGGGATGTCCGGAGCCGGTGGCCTTGGAGGCCCCGGTGCGGACAACCCGTTCGCTGCCATGTTCGGTTCCATGAACCCCACCGACCTGGGCGCCGCCTTCCAGCAGCTGGGCCAGATGCTCTCCTATGAGGGCGGCCCGGTGAACTGGGACATGGCCAAGCAGATCGCCCGCCAGACGGTCGCCCAGGGCACCCCGGACGGCACGAAGGACGCGAGTGTCGGCCCCACCGAGCGCAACGCCGTCCAGGAGGCCGTCCGCCTGGCCGATCTGTGGCTGGACGACGCGACCGCCCTGCCCTCCGGCGCGGGCTCCGCCGTGGCCTGGAGCCGCGCGGAGTGGGTCGAGGCGACCCTCCCCGCCTGGCGTGAGCTCGTCGACCCGGTCGCCGAGCGGGTCGGCACCGCCATGGGCGACGTGCTGCCCGAGGAGATGCAGGCCATGGCCGGCCCGCTGATCGGCATGATGCGTTCCATGGGCGGTGCCATGTTCGGCACCCAGATCGGTCAGGCCGTCGGCGTGCTCGCCGGCGAGGTCGTCGGCTCGACCGACGTCGGCCTGCCGCTGGGCCCGGCCGGCAAGGCCGCGCTGCTGCCGGCGAACGTCGAGGCGTTCGGCAAGGACCTGGGCGTCCCCCAGGAGGAGGTGCGGCTGTATCTCGCCCTGCGCGAGGCCGCCCACCAGCGCCTGTTCGCGCACGTGCCGTGGCTGCGCTCGCACCTGTTCGGCGCGGTCGACGGCTACGCCCGCGGGATCAAGGTCGACACGGCCAAGCTCGAGGACGTGGTCGGCCAGTTCGACCCGCAGAACCCCGAGCAGCTGCAGGAGGCACTCCAGCAGGGCATGTTCCAGCCGGAGGACACCCCGGAGCAGAAGGCCGCCCTGGCCCGTCTGGAGACGGCGCTGGCGCTGGTCGAGGGCTGGGTGGACGCGGTGGTGCACGCCGCCGCCAAGCCGCGCCTGTCCTCCGCGGACGCGCTGCGCGAGACGCTGCGCCGCCGTCGCGCCTCGGGCGGTCCGGCGGAGCAGACCTTCGCCACGCTGATCGGCCTGGAGCTGCGCCCGCGCCGCCTGCGGGACGCCTCGCGTCTGTGGGCGTCCGTGACGGACGCGCGCGGTGTGGACGGCCGGGACGCCCTGTGGGCCCATCCGGACATGCTGCCGAACGCCACCGACCTGGACGACCCGGACGGCTTCGTGCACCGCGAGCAGCTGGACTTCTCCGAACTGGACAAGATGCTCGGTGAGGCCGCGGGCAGGACCGACCTGAAGAAGAAGGACGAGAAGGGCAAGGACGAGGCCGACGGCAAGGGCGACGACGCCGAGTGAGCCTCCACGACGACGCGGTCCTGGTCCTCAAGGGCCACGAGGGCCAGGACGAGCTGCGTCAGGTCTACCTGGACCATCTGGCGGCGCATCCGGACGGCATGTGGAAGGCCTGCGCGGACGGTCACATCACGGCGAGCGCCTTGGTGATCGACCCGTCGCGCGGGCGGGTGCTGCTCACCCTGCACCGGAAGTTGCGCATGTGGCTGCAGATGGGCGGCCACTGCGAGCCGGTCGACGAGACGCTGGCGCGCGCCGCCCTGCGCGAGGGCACGGAGGAGTCGGGCATCGCCGGACTGACCCTGCTGCCCGGCGGCCCCGTGCGGCTGGACCGCCACCACACGCCCTGCGCCTGGCACCTGGACGTCCAGTACGCGGCGGTGGCTGCCGAGGGGGCCGTGGAAGCGATCAGCGACGAGTCCCTCGACCTGCGCTGGTTCCCGTACGCCGAGGTCGCGGACGTGGCCGACGAGTCGGTGGTCCGCCTGGTGGAGGCCACCCGCGCCCGGCTGTGACCGGTGAGGGGTGACCGCGTGTGCGGTCACCCCTCACCGGACTGTGGCCGTGTCGCGCGGTCAGCTCCAGACGTTGCCCTGGTTCTGGCCACGGGCGCCCTGCTGTCCCATGCCGTACTGCGCGGCCAGACCCGACCCGATCTGGGCGTTCTGCGGCGGCAGCAGCTCGCTGGGCTGCACCAGCGCGAAGCCGTTGCCCATGAAGCTGAGCTCCCACCCCTCGCCGGTGGTCCCGCGGCGCCGCCACACCCCGGAGGAGTGTGTCTGGGCCTGCATCTGCACGCGCAGACCGGTGGACCAGGCGACGATCGCGTCGGCGTCGCAGTTGACGTACTTGTCGGGCGTCACCTGCATCAGCAGCGGGGAGCCCGAGGTCATCAGCGCGACCCTGCCCCGGCCGGTGATGTTGAGCTGGTACTTCCCCGAGCCGGAGATGCCGTACAGGCTGTCGACGGCGATGACCTCGTGGTGCAGGGAGGAGTCCATGGCCAGGACGTAGCTGCTGTCCACGGTGAGGCCGTCCTGCTCGACCTCCATCACGTGGATGCACTGGGCGAGGTTGGCGAAGTAGACGGTGCCCTGCCCGTGGCAGCGCATCAGGTCCAGGCCCTCACCGGTGTGCGCACGCGCGCGTGACTGGCTGTTGTTCTGGTACTCGGCGTCGAACTCGACGAGGCCCTGGTAGGCGACCATCGTGCCCTTGCGGGCGAGCACGTCGTCGTGGCCCTCCAGGGCGACGCGGAGCATGTGCTTGTTCTGCAGGCTCCAGCGTTCCTGGGTCTGCTGGTCGTTGTAGGCGAAAAGCGGGCTCTGCATGATGTTCTGGCTCCCCCTCAGCCCCGGACCCGGAGGCGGTCGGTGCTGTCCTCGCTGGGCTGGACGACGACGATGCCCTGACCGGAGAAGGCCATCTGGTAGGCCTCGCCGCTGCCGCGGCCGATCAGCGACTGCGCCTTGAAGCTGCGCTTGCCCTTCACCTTGAGGTTCGGGGACCAGGCGACGAGCGCGTCCGGGTCGACGTACGTCTCGTCCTCGCCACCGCCGCAGTCGACGACGATCGGCTTGCCCCGGGAGGTGAGCGCCACCCAGCCCTGGCCGGAGATCTTGGTGTTCCACAGGCCCTGGCCGGCGAACTTCGCCAGTCCCTTGACCCGCTCGACGCCCCACGTGAGGTGGGCGTCGAAGGCGAGCAGGTTCGTGGCGTTGACGCTGATCCCGTCGCCGTTGAGGTTGATCACGACGACGTTCGCGCCGTAGTCCGCGAGGTAGAGCAGCCCGTCGCCGGAGCACTTCATCAGGGGCGCGCCCTCGCCGGTCATCCAGTCCTTGGCGATCTGGCGCACGGCCGGCGGGTTGGGCTCGTACTGGACGAAGCCCTCGTAGGCGACCATCGAGCCCACGCGCGCGAGGAGGTCGTTCCCGGTCTGCATGGCGACCTTCAGCATGTGGTTGCCGTGGTTCTCCATGCGGGCGGTGACCGGTGCGGGGGCGTAGCCCGCGAGCGGCTGGTTCATGTCGGGCTCTCCCTCAGATCTCGTACGGCTGGACGACGACGAAATTGCCGGGCGCGGCCCGGAACTGCAGGTTGACGCTCTCGCCCGTGTCGCCCGCGTAGGAGTTGCGGCGCATCCGCACCTGGCTGGAGACGACGACCTGGGCGGCGGCCGACCAGGCGACGACGGCGTTGCAGTCGGCGAACGTCGTGGGCGTGACCGGCAGCACCACGGGCACGCCGTGGGTCTTGACGACGATCGTGCCGGTGCCCTGGAACTGCATCGTGAACAGCGCGCCACCGGGGATGCCGTGTCCCTCGATGCGGCGGACCTCGTACTGGAGGCTCTCGTCGAAGGCGAGGACGTTCTCGGCGGAGACGCAGACGGCGTCGCCCTGGAGTTCGATGGGGTGCAGCATCGCCGAGTTGTCGGCGAGGAACACCTGGCCCTTGCCGGAACAGCGCATCAGCTGCATCTCCTGGCCGGTCGCGTTGCCCACGATCCGGCCGGCGAATCCGGCGCCCTTGTAGCTGAAGTCGACCTTGCCCTGGTAGAGCACCATGCTGCCCTGCCGGGCGAGGACGGGCTGTCCTTCGGCGCCGAGGTCGACGCGGACCAGCTTCTTGTTCTGCTGGGTCCAGCGCTGCCCGGGCGCCGTCTCGCGGAACTGCTGGAGCGCGGCGGCCACACCGGGGCCCTGCGGGGCACCCTGGGGCATGGCCTGCGGGGCGCCGTACGGTGCCTGCTGCCCGTAGCCCGGGGGCGGGTCCGGCTGGCCGTAACCGGGCGGCGGGGGCGGGGTCTGGGGGGCATGGGGCGGGCCGTAGCCGGGGGGCGGCGGGGCGGTTTGGCCGGGGACCTGTCCGTACGGCTGCTGCTGACCCGGCTGGCCGAACGGCGCGGGCGCCGGGGCCGGGGGCGGCACCGGGGAGCCGCCGGACGGGCTGTGCAGGGGCGCGATGATGGTCGGCGCGGCGTGCACGTTGGGCGCGGGCGCCGGGGGCGGCGTGCTTCCGGGCGGCGGTGCGAAGCCCTGCGGGGCCGGAGCGGGAGCCGGCGCGGGTGCCGGGGCCGGGGCGGGGGCGGCTGCCGGGGCGCCGAAGGCCGGGGGCGCCGATGCCTGGGCGGGCGGAGCGAACCCCGGGGCGGCACCGGCCTGCGGCTGCTGCGCCTGCTGCGGCGCGGGGGCGTCGTCCTCGGCCACCTCGCCGCCGAAGTTCCTCAGCAGCGCCTCGAGCCCGCCGTCGAATCCCTGCCCGACGGCGGCGAAGCGCCACACGTCCTTCAGATAGAAGTCGCCCAGCATGACCGCGCGCTCGGTGGAGAACTCCGCCCCGCTGAACGGATACCGGGCCACCTCCTCGCCGCCCGCGACGATCCGGATGTATCCGGGGCCGACCTGCGACATCTGCCCGGCGCCGTCGATCGTCGCCGTGAAGGACAGCTTCTGGATCTGCGGCGGGATCCTGTCCAGGGTGACGCGGAAGGACTCCGTGTCCCCCGCCTGCGCACCCAGGAGCTGGATGGACTCCTCGGGGGTCTTCGGCTGGTTGAAGAACACGAAGTACCGGTCGTCGGAGAGCCGTTCGTCGGCGTCGAGCCCGAAGCAGCTGATGTCGAAGGTCAGACCGGGGCCGGAGATCTGCACGCCTACGTACAGATCCGTGCCCGCGGTGAGGTCACTGATCCTGGCCTTGTGGCCGCGTTGGAATTCCCTGGCCATGCGTTACGACCGTCCCCCATCCGAATCCGAGTGCGTCGCGTCAGGCTAACGGCAAACCCGGACACCGGACGATGTCGGTACAGAGCCGGTACAGAACCCGCGCCCGCCTGTACCGGACGCCTTCCGCGGCCCTGTCACTCGCTCCTGGCGCCGGGCACGTGCGGCAGCCGGTCGGCGGCGACCACGCCTTCGAGGTAGCCCCGGGCCCGCTCGGTCCGCGGGTACGCCTCCAGCAGCCGCCAGAACCGGGGCCCGTGCCCGGGGACGAGCAGATGAGCCAGCTCGTGGAGGAGCACGTAGTCGACGACGTACTCCGGCATGCCCTGGAGGCGGTGCGACAGGCGGATGCTGCCCTCGGCCGGGGTGCACGAGCCCCACCGCGTGTTCTGGTTGGTGACCCAGCGCACCGAGGCGGGCCGGGCCCGGCCCTCGAAGTACTGGGCCGACAGCCGCTCGGCGCGCTCGGCCAGCTCGGTGTCGCCGAGGACACGCTTGCTCTCCTGGGCGGCCAGCTTGTCCAGCATGACGCTCACCCAGCGTCGTTCCTCCGCCTCGGACATCCGGGCGGGGATGAGCACGACGGTGCGATCGCCCTCGCGGTACGCGGAGACCGTCCGGCGTCGACGGGTGCTCCTGCGAACCTCGATCGCGCTCGCCCCCGTGCCGCTCGGCGGCGGACTCGTCGGCGTGCGCTGGGGCGCTCCGGCGCGGTGCAGTGGGTCGGCGGACACGCCCCGACGTTACCCGCTGCACACGGGGAAGTCCCGGCTCCGGGACGGGTCCGCGCCGATCCGCACGACAGCTTGTACGACAAACACCCACCACCTGTGGACAACTTTCGACGCCTCGCGGCGGATCCGGGCATGCTGGCACTCGCCGGCGGACGGGTGACCGACCGCACAGCCACCGCACATCCGGTCGCCGCCGGCGCACGGGGACGTTCGAGGACTTACGGGGGTTCTGTCATGCATCCGATGGTGAAGCCCGCGCTCAGGCGCGGCTGGCGCGATCTCAACACCGTCCAGTTCGGGATGACGCCGGCGCACGCGCTCACGCTCCGCCCTGTGGACACGGCGACGGGCAGCTTCCTCGACCTGCTCAACGGCACCCGCGGGCCGGCTCTCCTGCGCGAGGAGGGGCGCCGCATGGACTTGCCGGACGGCCATGTCGACCGGCTGGTGGAGCGGCTGGCGGGGGCCGGGCTCCTCGACGACTCCCGGGGCGGCGGGCCTGCCGCCGACGCCCTGCGGGAGAAGAAGGAGGTCCTCGACCGGCTCCGCCCCGACCTCGCGTCCCTGTCCCTGACGACCTCCCGGCCGGGGGACGCGATGCGGCACCTGGCCGCCCGGCGCGCGATGCGCGTGCGGGTGCGGGGTGCGGGCCGGGTGGGCGCCGTGCTGGCCTGCCTGCTGTCGGCGGCCGGCGTCGGCGAGGTCGACGTGCGGGACACCGGACGCGTCGAACCGTGGGACGTCACCCCGGGAGGGCTGCCGGCCGAGGCCGTCGCCGAGCGCCGGGACGAGGCCGCCCGCCGGGCCGTGCGCCGGGCCGCCCCGGACCGGCGGCCGCGCCGGGTCCCCACGTCACCGCCCGAGGACGGCGGCCCGGGCTTCTCCCTGGTGGTCCTCGCCCCGCGCGACGACGTCGCGTCGCACGCGCCCGATCCGGCCCACGCCGACTCGCTCATGGCATCGGGCACGCCCCACCTGTACGCCGGTGTCGTGGAGGGAACCGGCGTCGTCGGCCCCCTGGTCCTGCCGGGCGAGACGGGCTGTGCCGGCTGTCTGCACGCGGACCGCACCGACCGCGACCCCACCTGGCCGCGGCTGGTCGCGCAGTGGCGCTCCGGCCGGCAGCGCCAGGTACCCCCCTGCGACATGACGCTGGCCACGGCCGTCGCCGGGCTGGCGGCGGCCCACGCCCTCGCCTTTCTCGACGGCCGGACACCGTCCAGCGCCGACGTGCGCTGGGAGGTGGCGCTGCCCGCGCTGCGATGGCGTACCCGACCGGTCCGGCCCCACCCCGCGTGCCCGTGCGGAGCCGCTCGGAAAGGTAAGCAGGAACACACCCCCGGGAACGGGGGTCGGCGCGCGACAATGGCTGGGCAATGGCCGTCAGTCGAAGCCCGCCGTGAGGCAGCAGCGGCGCGGCCGGCTGGGACTTGGAGGGCGCATGTCTGATCTTCCCCGGAAGGCGGTCACCCGGACCGCCAAGCTCGCCGCGCTCCCGCTCGGCTTCGCCGGGCGGGCGACCTGGGGACTCGGCAAGCGGATCGTGGGCGAGTCCGCGGAGATCGTCGGCCAGCAGCTCCAGCAGCGCACGGCGGAGCAGTTGTTCAAGGTGCTCGGGGAGCTCAAGGGCGGCGCGATGAAGTTCGGGCAGGCCCTGTCCGTCTTCGAGTCGGCGCTGCCGGAAGAGGTCGCCGGTCCCTACCGGGCAGCGCTGACCAAGCTGCAGGAGGCCGCTCCCCCGATGCCGACGCGCACGGTGCACTCGGTGCTCGCGCAGCGGCTCGGCGAGGACTGGCCCGACCTGTTCCTGGAGTTCGAGGACAAGCCCGCCGCGGCGGCCTCGATCGGCCAGGTGCACCGGGCGGTGTGGCACGACGGCCGCGAGGTGGCCGTCAAGGTGCAGTACCCGGGCGCCGGCGAGGCCCTGCTGTCCGATCTGAACCAGCTCAGCCGCTTCGCCCGCCTCCTCGGCCCGCTCGTGCCCGGCATGGACATCAAGCCGCTGATCACGGAGTTGAAGGACCGGGTCTCCGAGGAGCTGGACTACGACCTGGAGGCGCAGGCGCAGCGCGCCCACGCCGAGGAGTTCGCGGGTGACCCGGACATCGTGGTGCCGGACGTGGTCCACGAGTGCGAGCAGGTCCTGATCACCGAGTGGATCGACGGCATCCCGATGTCGGAGATCATCGCGAACGGCACACCGGAGCAGCGGAACCGGGCCGGCCAGCTCCTGGCCCACTTCCTGTTCTCCGGTCCGGCCCGCACCGGCCTCCTGCACGCCGACCCGCACCCGGGCAACTTCCGGCTGCTGCCCGGCGGACCGGAGGGCGACGACGACTGGCGGCTGGGCGTTCTGGACTTCGGCACGGTCGACCGCCTCCCGGGCGGGCTGCCGGAGCCCATCGGCGCGGCGCTGCGCATGACGCTGGACGGCGAGGCCGAGAGCGTCTACGAGATGCTCTGCTCGGAGGGCTTCGTCAAGGAGTCGATAGAGCTGGATCCCGACGCCGTCCTCGACTACCTCCTGCCGATCATCGAGCCCGCCCGGGTCGACGAGTTCACCTTCACCCGCGGCTGGATGCGCAGCCAGGCGGCCCGGATCGCCGATCCCCGCTCCCCCGCCTACCAGCTGGCCAAGCAGCTCAACCTGCCTCCGGCCTATCTGCTGATCCACCGGGTGACTCTCAGCACCATCGGGGTGCTGTGCCAGCTGGGCGCGACGGTGCGGCTGCGTGAGGAGCTGGAGGAGTGGCTCGTGGGCTTCGTCCCCGAGGACGCCGGCGAGAACGAAGCCGAGTTCGGGGAGTACGGGGACGATGTGGAGGAGGCCGTGGAGGCGTGAGCCGCCGGGGCTGAACGCGCCGTGGGGGCCGGTCCGTTCGGACGGACCGGCCCCCACGGGGAAGGTTTCGCCTCCTGGACGGAGGCCACCGCTTCGGGTGTGGTGGGTTACTGCATGACCGCCATGGCGAGCGCGCGCCGGGCGCGCAGCGAGGCGCGCTCGGCCCGGCGCTGCATCCGGCGGGCGGTCACCAGGCGCATGGCCTGGCGTTCCCGCTCGGCCTCATGCAGGCGCTCGTGCATATGCGCACGTGCCAGGGCTTCTGGGATGAGTTGCATCTCTCGGGTCCTGTTCTGACGCGAGTCCTTCGCGTCGCTGGTGGTGAAGTCTTCGGGCGCGGTGCCTGTGATCTCGTCGGTGGACGGCTTCATCGGGGCCTGCTTCTTGGGGTCGTGCGTGAGGGGGCGGTCGATCGTTCCGGTGATGTTCATGCTGTGACCGGGTTCTTGCGCGGGCGGCCACGGGGCCGCTTCCGGGCGACGACGACGCCCTGGACGAACAGCTCGCCACCCCAGACGCCCCAGGGCTCACGCCGCTCCTTGGCGCCGGCGAGGCAGGCCTCGACCAGCGGGCAGGTGCGGCAGAGGGACTTGGCGTACTCGACGTCCGCCGGGGACTCCGCGAAGAAGACCTCCGGGTCGTAGGAACGGCAGGGGACGGGTACGCCGAGGTTCTCGATGGCGTCGTCGAGCGCGGTGAGCGCGGTGAGCGCGGTGAGCGGGGTCAAGGTGGGGTCCTCCGTGAGGCCGGGCTTGGGGATCGTGTCGGAAGGCGGTACGGACGGGGCGTGCGCTTCGAGTTGCACGGTTGGTCTTCCTCGTCTGGTCGTTCCGGCCGGTCGGCCGGGTGCGGCTTGGTACCGGGTTCTTTTCTTGTCCCGAGGCTCCTTCGTGCTGTCGTCCCCGTTCGGGGAAAACAGAAGGGCCGCGGATCCCGGATGGGGTTCCGCGGCCCTGAAGGCGCCGGCCTGATCGAGATCAGGCTGGATCACTCCAGGGTTCTGGCCCACGGAAGGCCCACATCAGGTGGTGCTGCGTCGTCTGCTTCCGGAATCCGGCACCGGTCGCCGTAAAGGCATAGGCGTGAGCCTGTGCCACTACTGCTGCTTCCAGTGCCTTGGTCGGTCGCTCATTGCGCTCACGGACGGGAAGGCCCGAGGGAGCAACGGAGGCGGACGCCGGACGCACGGCACGAATGCCGGACAGACCGGTGCCCGGGTTGGAAACGCCGAGCATGCGCAGGGAGACGGCAGAGCGATCGGTCAGTTTGGCGGTGGAACCGGCGGTGGTGCTGATGTTGATGCTGATCACTGGGCTCGCCTCCTCTCGGCGTCTCGGGGGACCGGTGCGAACCGGTCCGCGGATATGCAAGTACAGCACGGATCCAGGGCCTCCGGGAAGGCCGCTGTTCCCCGTGACCAAGAACCTATGGGGATTCCCGGCGCATGCGCAAACTATTTTTTCGACGAGTTCGGATCAGTCTCCGTCGTCAAGCCCGGTGACGTCCCGGCCTGCGCAGATGGCCAGAACATCGGCTCCGTAGCGGTTGAACTTGCGGGCGCCGACCCCCGGGATCCTCGCCAGCTCGTGCTCGTCCTGAGGCACGGACTCGGCGATCGCCATCAGCGTCTTGTCGGTGAAGACGCAGAACGCGGGCTGACCGCTGCGCCCCGCCTGGACCGCCCGCCACTCGCGCAACCGCTCGTAGACGCCCTCGTCCATGTCGGACGGGCAGTCCTCGCAGCGCATCAGCTTCATCTCGCCGGCCTCGGTGAGCGTGCGGCCGCAGACCCGGCAGCGGGCCGGCGTCCGCCGGGTCCGCCGCGGTACGGCGGCCGCGGGGCCGCGCCCGGAGCCGCGCTCCACACCGCCCGGACCGCCGGCGGAGGTGCGGGCGCCGGTCGGGGCCGAACCGGGCCGCAGTCCCTTGAGGAAGCGGCTGGGGCGGCGGTTGGGGCGGCCGCCGGGCGAGCGGGCGAGCGCCCAGGAGATGTGCAGGCGCTCGCGGGCGCGGGTGACGCCGACGTAGAGGAGGCGGCGTTCCTCCTCGATCTGCTCGTCGGTCTTTGCGTAGGTGATCGGCATCATGCCCTCGGCGACGCCCACCAGGAAGACGACGTCCCACTCCAGGCCCTTGGCCGAGTGCAGCGAGGCGAGGGTGACGCCCTGCACGGTCGGAGGGTGCTGGGCGCCGGCCCGCTCGTCCAGTTCCGCGACGAGGTCGCTCAGGGTGGCGCCCGGCTGGGCGGCGGCGAAGTCCTGGGCGAGGGAGACCAGGGCGGCCAGCGACTCCCAGCGCTCCCGGACTGCTCCCGACCCCGCCGGGGGCTGCGGTGTCCAGCCCTCCCCCGACAGCACCGCGCGCACCTGGGAGGGCAGGTCGACGGCGTCGTCGAGGAGGTGGTCGTTGCCGCCGAAGCGCGCGGCGGCCCGCAGGGCGCTGCCGGCCTTGCGCACCTCGGGCCGGTCGAAGAAGCGCTCCGCACCCCGCAGCTGGTAGGGGACGCCGGCGTCGGCGAGGGCCTGCTCGTAGGTCTCGGACTGGGAGTTCGTACGGAACAGGACCGCGATCTCGGCGGCGGGGACGCCGGAGTCGACGAGCTCGCGGATGCGGCGGGCGGCTCCCTCAGCCTCGGCCGGCTCGTCGGTGTACTCGGTGTAGACGGGCTCGGGGCCCGCGGGGCGCTGGGAGACCAGCTCCAGGCGGTGGTCGGCGGCCCGGCCGCGGGCCTGGGCGAGCAGACCGTTGGCGAGGCGGACGACCTGGGGGGTGGAGCGGTAGTCGCGGACCAGCTTGACGACGGTCGCGCCGGGGTGCCGGCTGCGGAAGTCGAGCAGGTGGTCGGGGGTTGCTCCCGTGAACGAGTAGATGGTCTGGCTGGCGTCGCCGACCACGCACACGTCGTCGCGGTCGCCGAGCCACAGCTCCAGCAGACGCTGCTGGAGGGGGCTGACGTCCTGGTACTCGTCGACCACGAAGTGCTGGTACTGGGCGCGGACCTGCTCGGCGACGTCGTGCCGGTCCTGGAGGACGGCCACCGTGAGCAGCAGCACGTCCTCGAAGTCGATGACGCCGCGCCCCCGCTTGAGGTCTTCGTAGGCGGAGTACAGCTGGGCGATCTCCGCGGCGTCGCGGGGCGCCTCGCGGCCCGCCTTGGCCGCGGCGGGGGCGTAGTCGGCGGGGACGGTCTGGGTGACCTTGGCCCATTCGATCTCTGCGGTGACGTCGCGCAGCTCGCCCCGGTCGAGACGCAGGTGGCAGGCGGCGGCCGCGTCGGCGACGAGCTGGATCTTGCGGTCGACGAGCCGGGGCAGGGAACCACCGATCGCTTTCGGCCAGAAGTACTGGAGCTGGCGCAGCGCCGCCGAGTGGAAGGTGCGGGCCTGGACCCCGGCCGCGCCCAGCTGGCGCAGCCGGCCGCGCATCTCTCCCGCGGCGCGGTTGGTGAAGGTGACGGCGAGCACGCTGGACGGCTGGAGGATCCCGGCGCGCACCCCGTAGGCGATGCGGTGGGTGATCGCCCGGGTCTTGCCGGTACCGGCGCCGGCCAGCACGCACACCGGGCCGCGCAGGGCGGTGGCCACCTCGCGCTGCTCGGGGTCGAGCCCTTCGAGCACCGCGTCGGCCGAGTCCGGTACCTGCGGGAAAAGGGTGGAGTGCGTTGCTGCTGTCACATGGCCATGCTGCCAGGTCGCACGAGACGGGTGCGCCGGTTGTCCACAGGTACGGACCGATGGTCGTACTGATGCGACAAGCGTCACGCGCCGGGAATGGCGGCGCCGCCCCGGACGTTCACCCCCTGCGACCTCATCCCCGAGCCGCCGAAGGAGCGCGAGAGACATGCCGGGCACTGTGACGATGTACAGCACCACGTGGTGCGGCTACTGCCGTCGGCTGAAGAGCCAGATGGACCGCGAGGGCATCGCGTACACCGAGATCAACATCGAGCAGGACCCGGATTCCGCCGCGTTCGTGGAGAAGGCGAATGGCGGAAACCAGACGGTTCCCACCGTGCTCTTCCCCGACGGCTCGACGCTGACGAACCCGTCGCTGGCACAGGTGAAGCAGAAGATCGGCGTCTGAGCGGCTCGGTCCGTGACAGAGGGGGGGGGGCCCGGGGGGGGGGCCCCCCCCCCGGCGGGGGCGGGGGGCGCGAAGCCCCCGGGGGGCCGGCGCGTGGCCGTCCACAGCGCGCTGCAGGCGGGCCCGCGCGCGCTTGCCGGGGGCGGG
>NZ_JBIWKU010000003.1:253765-291327 GCF_044765825.1 Streptomyces flaveolus
CCCCGCGCGCCAGCCCCTGACCCTCGCCCGCCCCCCCCCCCGGCCCCCCCCCCCGCGCGCCGGCCCCGGCGCGGGGGGGCGCGGGGGGCGGGGGGGGGGGGGGGCGGCCCGGGCCCGCCCCCCGCCCCTCTGTCCTGTTCCGCGTCAGACGAAGCCGCGGGTCGGCAGCGGCTTGCCGTACCAGAGCTCGATCAGGCGGGCCGCGATCGAGATGCCGTAGGGCGGGAGCACCTCGCCGGACTCGAAGGCGGCGCCCAGCTCGTCGCGGGAGAACCAGCGGGCCTCGTGGATCTCGTCGCCGTCGACGTTGATGTCCGTCGAGGTCGCGCGGGCCATGAAGCCCAGCATGAGGCTGGACGGGAAGGGCCAGGGCTGGCTGGCGACGTACTCGACGGGGCCGACGGCGATGCCGACCTCCTCGTAGACCTCGCGGCGCACCGACTGCTCGATGGACTCCCCGGGCTCCACGAAACCGGCGAGTGTCGAGAAGCGGCCCTCGGGCCAGTGGACCTGGCGGCCGAGCAGGATGCGGTCGTCCGCGTCCGTGACGGCCATGATCACGGCGGGGTCGGTGCGCGGGTAGTGCTCGGCGCCGCAGGCGGGGCAGCGGCGGATGTGACCGGCCGCGGCGATGACGGTGCGCTCGCCGCAGCGGGAGCAGAACCGGTGCAGGCGCTGCCAGTTCTCCAGGGCGACCGCGTGGACCATCAGGCCCGCGTCGCGGGGCGACAGGAGCAGGCCGGCCTCGCGCAGCCCCGCCGGGCGCGCGGACTGGTCCATGCGGCCGGGCAGGGAGTCCTTCTGCAGCGCGAAGTAGCTGACGCCGTCCTCGTCGGTGCCCAGGAAGTACCGGTGCGCCTCGGTGAGCGGGGCCTCGAAGGAGGGGGTCATGACGAGTTCGGTGCGCCCGTCGGGTGCCTCGTCGATGAGGACCTGACCGCCGGAGACCACGAAGCAGCGCGTCGAGGGGTGGCTCCACGCCGCCGCGAGCCAGGCCTCGTCGAGCCGGTGGTGGGCGGCGCGGTCGACGCCGTTCGGGGCGGTGAGCGAGATGGGACGGTCGGCGGTGTGGTCGGTCCAGGTGGTCACGGGTGCTTCCAACTCCCCCGGTGAGCGGTTGTGGTTCGGCAGGCGGTTCAGCGGGTCGTACGGCGGGTGGCGACCGGGTCCGGGAGGGATCGGCGGCGCGGGGCGGCCCTTTCAGTGTGCCGCGCACGCGATGCCGGTCCGGATCCGGGCCGAGCGGGGACTCAGGGTGCGTGGCGCCAGTGCTCCGCCAGGTCGCCCCACAGGTGGGCGGAGGTTTCGACGCCCTTGAGGAGCAGGTCGAGCTCGACCTTCTCGTCGGGGGCGTGCCAGCCGTCGGACGGGACGGAGATGCCGAGGAAGAGCACCGGTGCGCCGAGGACCTCCTGGAGGTCGGCGGCCGGTCCGGAGCCGCCTTCGCGGGTGAAGCGGACCGGTTTGCCGAAGGCACGGCTCATGGCGCGGGCCACGGACTGCAGCGCCGGGTGGTCCAGCGGTGTCAGGCACGGGCGCGTGGCCGATCCGAAGGTGATCTCGCAGCGGATGCCGGCCGGCACCTGCTCGGCGGCCCAGGCGCGGACGGCCTTCTCGACGTGGCCGGGGTCCTGTCCCGCGACCAGGCGGAAGGACAGCTTCACCATGGCGGAGGACGGGATGATCGTCTTGCTGCCCGGGCCCTGGTAGCCGCCGCCGATGCCGTTGACCTCGGCGGTGGGGCGGGCCCAGATCCGCTCCAGGGTGGTGTGGCCGGCCTCGCCGTGGGCGGCGTACGACTTGGCCGTGCGCAGCCACTGGTGCTCGTCGAAGGGCAGCTCGGCGAAGAGGTCGCGTTCGCGCTCGGTGAGTTCGATCACGCCGTCGTAGAAGCCGGGGATCGCCACGCGGGCGTGGTCGTCGTGCAGGGCGGCCACAAGGCGGGCGGCGGCCGTGGCCGGGTTGGGGACCGCGCCGCCGAAGGAGCCGGAGTGGATGTCCTGGTCGGGTCCGTGCAGCCGGATCTCGCACTCGGCGAGGCCGCGCATGCCGGTGCAGACCGTGGGGGTGTCCTCGGACCACATGCCGGTGTCGGAGACGATCACCGCGTCGGCGGCGAGCCGCCCGGCGTGCTCCTCGGCCAGCGCGCGGAAGTGCGGGGAGCCGGACTCCTCCTCGCCCTCGATCAGCAGCTTCAGGTTCACCGCCGGAGCGGTGCGGCCGGTGGCGGCGAGGTGGGCGCGGACGCCGAGTGTGTGGAAGAACACCTGGCCCTTGTCGTCGGCGGCTCCGCGCGCGTACAGGCGGTTGTCGCGGACGACGGGCTCGAAGGGGTCGCTGTGCCAGCCGTCCTCGCGGGCCGCCGGCTGCACGTCGTGGTGGCCGTAGACGAGGACCGTCGGTGCCGCGGCGTCGCCGGAGGGCCACTCGGCGAAGACGGCCGGGGCGCCCGCGGTGGGCCAGACCTCGGCGGTCGGGAAGCCGGTCTCCTTCAGCTTGGCGGCGAGCCAGTCGGCGCTGCGGCGTACGTCGGTCGCGTGGGCGGGCTGGGCCGACACGGACGGGATGCGCAGCCACTCGGCGAGGTCGTCGAGGAAGGCGGCGCGGTGGTGCTCGATGTACGTACGGACGGCGCTGACGGCATTGTCAACGGTGTGGCTCATGCTCACGAGCCTATCGGCCCGCGCGCACACCCCGATCGTGCGGTTCGTCACCGACCGGCTCGCCGAGCAGCAGGCCCTCCAGCGCGGCACGGTCCGGCAGGCCGTCGGGCCGCACGGCTTCGCCGCTGCGTACGTACAGGAAGGTGGCCGTCACCGACTCCAGCGGCACCCGCTGCTGCTCGGCCCAGGCGAGGCGGTACACGGCGAGCTGGAGCGGGTCGGCGGTGCCGTCGCGGCTCGTCTTCCAGTCGACGATCTCGTACGTCGCCGCCGGGCCCTCGCCCTGCTTGTAGACGGCGTCGATCCGGCCGCGCACGACGCGTCCGGCGAGCGTGAGCTGGAAGGGCGCCTCGACCCGGTACGGGGTGCGGTGCGCGTACTCGGTGCGTTCGAAGGCGTCCTTGAGGAACTCCAGGTCGCGTTCGTCGGCGATCTCGGCCTCGCTGCCGGGCAGCTCCTCCGGCTCCAGCAGGGGCAGGGTCAGTGCTTCGAAGCGGGACTCGACCCAGGCGTGGAAGCGGGTGCCGCGGCGGGCGGCGGGCTGGGGCGGGCGGGGCATGGGGCGGGCCAGCTCCTGGGCGAAGCCGTCCGGGTCGGCGGCCAGGCGCAGCAGCTGGGAGGCGGTCAGCGACGCCGGGAGGCGCACCTCGGTGACGCTCTCGCGGGCGCGCAGCAGCTCGCCGGTGAGGGCGTCCAGGTCGCGGTCCCAGGACGCGACGGTACGGGCCTCTTCGGGCGTGAGCCGGGAGGCGGTGGTCGCCCGGGGGGCGGGGTCGGGCAGGGGCTCCTGGGGCCGGGGGACGCCGGGGCGGCGCGGGGGTGGCGCCTGGTGCGGGACGGTCGGGCGCGGGGTGGGGCGGTCGGGCGTCCAGGAGTCCCAGTCGGCGGAGTCCTCCGGCCGGCCGGGGTCCTCGTCGTCGGGGAAGGCCTCTTCCAAGGCCCCGTCGAAGGCCCCCTCGAAGGCCTCTTCCGGGTCGGGGAAGGACTCGTCGTCCTCGGGGGGCGGCGGCCAGTCCGGGTCGTCGTAGACGTCCGGGTCGTGCGTGGCGGTGGGCCGGCCGTCGTCCCGGGCGGCGAGGGCGTCCAGGTGGGCGAGGACCGTCTCCGCGGCGGACCTGCGCAGGGCGAGGGCCGTGTCGTCCAGGGGCAGGGGCCAGGCCCGGTCGGCGGTGTCCGCGAGGAGGGCCGGGTTCTCCTCGTCCTCGGCGGGCTCGTCCGCCCATGCCTCGATCTCGCCGTACCCGGCGGCGCAGTGGTCGTACAGGGCCTGGAGGAAGTCGGACGGTCCGCGCGGCTTCTTCTGGCTGGGGCCCCACCAGTGGCCGGAGCCCAGGAGCAGGGAGCGGGGGCGGGTGAAGGTGACGTAGCCGAGGCGGAGTTCCTCGGTGTGCTGGTGTTCCTTCATGGCCTCGTGGAAGGCCTTCAGGCCCCGTGAGTCCCAGGACGGGACGTCGGGCAGGGTGTCGGCGTCGCCGCGCAGCGCGTGCGGCAGCACCTTGCCCTGGGCGGTCCACTTCTCGCGGCCCTGCCCGCTGGGGAAGGTGCCGGTGACCAGCCCGGGGACGGCCACGACGTCCCACTCCAGGCCCTTGGACTTGTGCGCGGTGAGCACCTTGACGGTGTTCTCGCCGCCGGGCAGCGCGTTGTCGAGGCCCTTCTCGTACTGCGCGGCGGTGCGCAGGAAGCCGAGGAAGGCGAGCAGGCTGGCCTCGCCGTCGCTCGCGGCGAAGGAGGCGGCGACGTCCAGGAAGTTCGACAGGGTCTCGCGGCGGCGGGCGGCCAGGGCGTGCGGGGACGCCGACAGCTCGACCTCCAGACCGGTGGTGGCGAGGACACGGTGCAGGACGTCCATCAGGGGGTCGGACAGGGCTCGGCGCAGGTCGCGCAGCTCGGCGGCCAGGCGGGCGAAGCGCACGCGCGCGTCCGGCGAGAAGGGCAGCCCGTCGTCGTCCCCGGTGCCGTCGAGCGGGGTCTCCAGGAAGGTGTCGAGGGCGTCCGCGAGGGAGATCACCTCGGACGGGTCGACGCCCTCGACGGCCGCGGCGAGACGCCGGTCGGGGTCGTCGTCGCCGTCCACGCGCGCGTGGCTCACGAGCAGCCGGGCCCGGCGCCCCAGGAGGGCCAGGTCGCGCGGGCCGATGCGCCAGCGCGGGCCGGTGAGCAGGCGGACCAGGGCGGCGTTGGCACCGGGGTCCTGGAGCACTTCGCAGACGGCGACCAGGTCGGCCACCTCGGGCAGGTGCAGCAGCCCGGACAGGCCCACGACCTCGACGGGGACGTCGCGGGCCACCAGCGCGCCCTGGATCTCGGCGAAGTCGGTCGCCGTGCGGCACAGGACGGCGATCTCGCCGGGCGCCTTGCCGGTGCGGACCAGGTGGGCGACGGAGTCGGCGATCCAGTCGATCTCCTCGGCGTGCGTGCGCAGGAGGGCGCAGCGGACCAGGCCGTCGCGTTCGGCGCCGGGGGCGGGGCGCAGGGCCTCCACGCCCGCGTGCATGGCGCGCAGGGGTTCGGCGAGGCCGTTGGCGAGGTCGAGGAGGCGGCCGCCGCTGCGGCGGTTCTCGCTGAGCGCCTGGCGGGTGGCGGGGCGGCCGTCGGCGTGGGCGAAGTGCTCCGGGAAGTCGTCGAGGTTGGCGACGGAGGCGCCGCGCCAGCCGTAGATCGCCTGGCAGGGGTCGCCGACCGCGGTCACGGGGTGGCCGGTGCCGCCGCCGAACAGGCCGGCGAGGAGGATGCGCTGGGCCACCGAGGTGTCCTGGTACTCGTCGAGCAGCACGACCCGGAACTCGTCGCGCAGGACGCGGCCCACCTCGGGGAGCCCGGCGAGCCGGGCGGACAGGGCGATCTGGTCGCCGAAGTCGAGGAGGTCGCGTTCGCGTTTGGCTGCCCGGTAGCGGATCACCAGGTCGGCGAGTTCGCCGCGGGCGGCGGCGGCCTCGGGGACCTTGCGCAGATCGGCGTTGGTGAGCTTGGCGCCCTGGAGGGTGGTCAGGAGGCCCGCGTCCCAGGCCCGCAGCTCCTCGGGCCGTACGAGGTGTTCGGCGAGCTCGGCGTCGAGGGCGAGGAGGTCGCCGACCAGGTCGGCGAAGGAGCGGGTGAGCGCCGGATACGGCCCGGGTGCCTCGCGCAGCACGCGCGCGGCCAGCTGGTAGCGGGTGGCGTCGGCGAGCAGGCGGGACGTCGGCTCCAGCCCGAGACGCAGGCCGTGATCGGTCAGCAGGCGGCCCGCGAAGGCGTGGTACGTGGAGATCACCGGCTCGCCCGGCGGATTGTCCGGGTCGATGACGTCGGGATCGGTGACGCCGGCCCGGACGAGGGCCTTGCGGACGCGTTCGGCGAGTTCGCCGGCCGCCTTGTTGGTGAAGGTGAGGCCGAGCACCTGCTCGGGGGCGACCTGGCCGGTGCCGACCAGCCACACCACGCGCGCCGCCATCACCGTGGTCTTGCCCGACCCGGCTCCGGCCACGATCACCTGCGGGGCGGGCGGCGCGACGATGCAGGCCGTCTGCTCCGGGGTGAAGGGGATGCCGAGGAGCTCCTTGAGCTGCTCGGGATCGGTGATACGGGCGGGCACGTCGAAGAGGCTAGCGCCGGCCACTGACAGCGGATGCCGGATGCGGCCCGCGGGCGGGGAGAAGCGCAGGTCAGCACGTGTGGTGCGACTGGTCACACCCGGCGCACCGGTCCACGGCGAGCTGTCCGCTTCGCGACGGAGAGGCCGTCCTCGGACTGCCCTACTCCACGACGTGCCGTCCCTCGGGCCGCGCGCTGCACGAGGCGCGGAAGGCGCAGTGCGTGCAGTGCTGGCCCGCGGTGGGCGTGAACCGTTCGTCGAGGACCTTGCCGGCGGCCGTGGCCAGCAGGTCCCCGACCCACTCCCCCTCCGGGCCCGCCAGGGAGTCCTGAGCCTGCACCTTGGGCAGCGTCTCGCCGCCGTCGCGCTTGGCCGCGCCCTGGCGCAGCTGGACGAGTTCCGCGCCGCCCGGCTCGGGGCGCACCCCGTCGAAGGCCTCGTCGACGGCGCCCTCGCGCACGGCGAGCTGGTAGACGGCGAGCTGGGGGTGGCGGGCCACCTCGGCCGAGCTGGGCGCCTGTTTGCCGGTCTTGAAGTCGACGACATAGGCGCGGCCGTCGCCGTCGGCCTCGACACGGTCCATCTGGCCGCGGATGCGGACCTCGTAGTCGCCCGCCTCCAGGGTCACGTCGAAGTCGTGCTCGCTCGCCACCGGTGTGCGCCCGGCGCGGTCCATGACGTGCCACTTCAGGAAGCGTTCGAGCGCCACGCGCGCGTTGGCCTTCTCCTGCGCCGACTTCCACGGCGCGTCGAAGGCGAGCGCGTTCCACACCGAGTCCAGGCGTTCCATGAGGACGTCGAGGTCGGCCGGGGTGTGACCGGAGGCGACCTCGTCGGCGAGGACGTGCACCACGTTGCCGAAGCCCTGGGCGGCGGTGGCGGGGGCGTCCGCCTTCACCTCACGGCCGAGGAACCACTGGAGGGCGCAGGTGTTGGCGAGCTGGTCGAGGGCGCTGCCGGAGAGGGTGACGGGCTGGTCGCGGTCGCGCAGCGGCACCTTGCTCTCGGTCGGGTCCCACATGCCCCACCAGCGGTAGGGGTGGGCGGACGGCACCAGCGGACGGCCGTCCTCGTCGGCGAGCGCGGCGAGGCGGGCCAGGCGGCGGGCGGCGGCCTCGCGCAGCGGGCCGGAGACGCGCGGGTCCACGGTGGTGGCGCGCAGTTCGGCGACGAGGGCCGCGACGGCCAGGGGCCGGCGTGGGCGGCCGGTGACGTCGGAGGGCTCGACGCCGAGTTCGGTCAGGAACCGGGAGGGCTGGTCGCCGTCGTCGGCCGGTGCCTTCACGGCGGTCACGACGAGGCGTTCACGCGCGCGCGTGGCGGCCACGTAGAACAGGCGGCGCTCCTCGGCGAGCAACGCGCCGGGGGTGAGGGGTTCGGCGAGTCCGTCGCGGCCGATCCGGTCCGCCTCCAGCAGGGAGCCGCGGCGGCGCAGGTCCGGCCACAGGCCCTCCTGGACACCCGCGACGACGACCAGCCGCCATTCGAGTCCCTTGGAGCGGTGCGCGGTCATCAGGCGGACGGCGTCGGGGCGTACGGCACGCCGCGTGAGGGTGTCCGCGGCGATGTCCTCGGCGTCGATCTCCTCCAAGAAGTTGAGCGCGCCGCGCCCGCCCGTGCGCTCCTCCGCGCGCGCGGCGGTCGCGAACAGGGCGCACACGGCGTCCAGGTCGCGGTCGGCGTTGCGTCCGGCGGCGCCGCCGCGCCTGGCCGAGCGTTCCAGGCGGGTGGGCCACGGGGTGCCGTCCCACAGGTCCCACAGTGCCTCCTCGGCGCTGCCGCCACCGGCTAGGCGCTCGCGGGCCTTGCGGAGCAGCGCGCCGAGGCGCTGGGCACCGCGCGCGTACGCCGGGTCGTGCACCGCGAGGCGCTCGGGCTCGGCCAGGGCGCGGGCGAGCAGCTCGTCCGAGGGCGGCGGCAGCGGGTTGCCGGCGGCGCGCTCCTCGTCGCGAAGGGCGCGTCCGAGGCGGCGCAGGTCGGCGGCGTCCATGCCGGCGAGGGGGGAGGTGAGCAGGGTGAGGGCGGTCTCAGTACTGAGCCAGCCGGCACCTCCGGCGGGGTCTGCCGCGCGGCCGGCCTCGGGCACGTCGCCGGGGCCGGGCTCGGCTTCGGGCACCTCGCCGCCGCCGGAGACCTCGCCGCCGCCGGACGCGTCGCCAGGCCCGGGCTCGGACACCTCGCCGCCGCCGGGCTCGGCATCGGACACCTCGCCGCCGGGCTCGGCATCGGGCACGCCGTCCGAGCCCGGCGCAGCCTCGGACGCGTCCCCCGAGCCGCGCTCGGCTTCCGCCGCGTCAGCGGCGCGGGCGCCCGGCCGCTCCTCCGCCACCGCCGTCGCCACCGCGCGCAGGGCCGTCAGCAGTGGTGCCACCGCCGGTTCGTGCCGCAGGGGCAGGTCGTCGCCGTCGACGTCCAGCGGGACCCCGGCCGCGGTGAGGGCGCGGCGCACCGCCGGGATGGAGCGCGACCCGGCGCGCACGAGTACGGCCATGTCGCTCCACGGGACCCCGTCCTCGAGGTGGGCCCGGCGCAGGATGTCGGCGATGTTGTCGAGCTCGGTGCCGTACGTCGGGTACGTGTACACCTCGACGCGCCCCCCGTCCCGTACGGAGCCGAGCTCGCGGTGCGCACGTACCTTGTCGGCGGGCAGGCGGGTCAGCGGCATGCGCTGGGTCAGCAGCCGGGTGGCGGCCAGCAGGGCGGCCCCGGAACGGCGCGACGTCCGCAGCACCTCCACCGGCGCCGGGTGGCCGTCCGCGCGCGGGAAGGCGTGCGGGAAGTCGAGGATGCCGTTCACGTCCGCGCCCCGGAAGGCGTAGATCGACTGGTCGGGGTCGCCGAAGGCGACGAGGGTGCGTCCGCCGCCCGCCAGGGCGTGCAGCAGCCGTATCTGGGCCGGGTCGGTGTCCTGGTACTCGTCGACGTACACGGCG
Organism: Streptomyces flaveolus; assembly: GCF_044765825.1. NCBI lineage: Bacteria > Bacillati > Actinomycetota > Actinomycetes > Kitasatosporales > Streptomycetaceae > Streptomyces > Streptomyces flaveolus. The sequence continues at coordinate 262,936 of NZ_JBIWKU010000003.1, forward strand.
TCGTACCGCGCGGCCAGCTGCGCGGCGACCTCGGGGCGGCGGGCGAGCAGCACCGCGCGGTGGACGAGTTCCGCGTAGTCGAGGACGCCCTGCAGGTCGAGCACGTCGAGGTACTCGGCGAGGAAGGCGGCGGCGGCCCGCCAGTCGGGGCGGCCGATGCGCCGGGCGAACGCCTCCAGGGCGTCCGGGCCGAGACCCAGCTCGCGGCTGCGGGCGAGGACCGCGCGGACCTCGTCGGCGAAGCCGCGGGTGGTCAGGCAGGCGCGCAGCTCGTCGGGCCAGCGCACATGCGCCAGGCCGAGCCGCTCCAGGTCCGCCTGTCCGGCCAGCAGCCCGCGGACCGCCACGTCCTGTTCCGGACCGGACAGCAGCCGCAGCGGCTCCACGAACAGTTCGCTGTCCTGGTGGGCGCGGACCAGGGCGTAACCGAAGGAGTGAAAGGTCGTCGCCCGGGGAGCGCGCGCGGCGCCCATGCGCAGCGCCATCCGGTCGCGCAGCTCGACGGCCGCCTTGCGGCTGAAGGTCAGGACCAGGATCCGCTCCGGGTCGCCGCCACGGGCGATCCGGTCCGCGACGGACTCGACCAGGGTGGTGGTCTTCCCGGTGCCCGGACCGGCGAGGACGAGCAGCGGCCCGCCCCCGTGGTCAACCACGGCACGCTGCGCGGCGTCCAGACGAGGGGGAGCCACACGCGGCGGCTGGGTACGCACCAGTCGGTAGGCGCCGGAGCTCCCCCGTCGCGCCTGGGGGTGCGACGGGCGTCCGGTGGAGGAAGAGGAGCTCACGTGGTTCGCCGGTCCTGGTGGGTGTGCTGGTGGGCTGTCCGTCCTGCGGGGACGGCGGTGGCCGCCGTATGAGGGGGACGCGCGCGGCCGACGCTACGCCGACGCAAGGGGCGGAAGCAGGGCTTCCCCTTCTTCCCCCGGGTCACTCACGGCGCATGTGTCCCCCGCCCCTCGAACGTACGTCATGTCGCGAACGTGCCCGATGTGTCCCGTTTCCCTCATCCGGATCACTGGCCACACACCGGCCCGTCCGATGCCGGAAGCTGTCAGATGTGACCCTGCGCGCGTTCGCCGCCGTCCCACCGGGCTCGTCTCAGATCGATGCGCGGCTGATGGCCTTCGGCGGCTCTGCTCGCCTCCTTCAGGGGCGTGCCCTCCGCCCGGTAATGGCCGAGCGCCTCCCGTTCGTGCCCGGCGAGCAGGACCCCGTCGGCGCGGACGATCCGCCACCAGCAGACGCCCCCGCCGTAGAGGGACATCACACGGCCGACCTGCCGGGGCCCGCCCTCCTCCAGGTACTCGGCGACGTCCCCGTACGTCATGACACGGCCCGGCGGAATCCGTTCGGCGACGTCGAGGACCCGCTCGGCGTACTCGGGCAGCGCGTCCCCGTACTCCGGAGGGACGTCGTCCGGAAGGCTCTGCTCGCTCATCCGTCCCATCCTGCCCCACCCCACCGACAACGGGGCGCGCTCGCGACGGTGCGCGTCCCTCGCCCGCGAGCGGGGCTTCGGGCAGACTGTGCCGCCCGCACGGGCACCCTGATGCCCCCGGCTGTCGGTCCGGCATGCCACCATCGTGCGGTCGGTGACCAGTGATACGAGAGCAAGAAGAGGCGATGAAGCAGCAGGGTGTGCACCCCGAGGACGCCGAGGGCACCTCTGACTCTTCCTCGCGCCCGGACGCAGCCGCCGGCGGCGCGAAGCCCGGCGACGGCGACGAGAAGCCCGCCGGCAGCGGCGAGCAGTCCGCCGACGGTGCCGAGAAGACCACCCGGAACGCGGTCGACGGCCCCTCGGCGACCGCCGCCGACCCCGGTGACGTCGCACACATCGACGAGGTGGACGGCGACGAACCGCTCCTCCCCTCTCGCGTGCACCGGCCGTCCGACCTGATGCGGCTGCTGGTGGGTGTTCTCGGGGTCGTCGTGCTGCTCGCCGTCGCCGCCTTCGCACACGGCACCACCTCGGGTCTCGAACAGGACATCAACAAGGGCACCGGGCAGGCCCCCGACCTGCTGATCAAGATCGCGGGTCTGGCCTCCAGCATCGCGATCCTGCTGGTGCCCGTCGCGTTCGCCGTCGAGCGGCTGATCAAACGGGACGGGCTGCGGATCGCCGACGGCGTGCTCGCGGCGGTCCTCGCGCACGGGGTGACGCTCGCCACGGACCTGTGGGTGGCCAAGGCGGCACCCGGTTCGATCCAGGAGGCGCTCACCCAGCCCTCACCGGGCGACATCCACGCGCTCACCGACCCCGTGCACGGCTACCTCGCGCCGGTCATCGCCTACATGACGGCCGTCGGGATGTCCCGCAGACCCCGCTGGCGCGCGGTGCTGTGGATCGTGCTGCTCCTCGACGCCTTCTCCATGCTCGTCACCGGCTACACGACGCCGTTCTCGATCATCCTGACCGTCCTCATCGGCTGGACCGTGGCCTACGGAACGCTGTACGCGGTCGGCTCCCCCAACGCCCGCCCCACCGGCCGGACACTGATGGCGGGCCTGCGGACCGTCGGCTTCCGCCCGGTGACCGCCGCCCGCCAGGAGGCGCCGCAGGACAACGCCGAGACCGGCGACCGGGGCCGGCGCTACTTCGTCACGCTGGAGGACGGCCGGCCGCTGGACGTGACGGTGGTCGACCGCGAGCAGCAGGCGCAGGGCTTCTTCTACCGCGCGTGGCGCAATCTGACACTGCGCGGCTTCGCCACCCGCAGCAGCCTCCCCTCACTGCGGCAGGCGCTGGAACAGGAGGCGCTGCTCGCCTACGCGGCCATCGCGGCCGGAGCCAACGCGCCGAAGCTGATCGCGACGTCCGAACTCGGTCCCGACGCCGTGATGCTCGTCTACGAGCACACCGGCGGCCGCACCCTCGACTCCCTGCCGGACGAAGAGATCACCGACGGCCTGCTGCGCGAGGCCTGGGAGCAGGTGCGTGCCCTGCAGTCCCGGCGCATCGCGCATCGCCGGCTGGTGGGCGACGCCATCCTGGTGGATCGCTCCGGCACCGTGATCCTCACCGAGCTGCGCATCGGCGAGATCGCCGCCGGCGACCTGCTGCTGCGCATGGACATCTCCCAGCTCCTGGTGACGCTCGGCCTGCGGGTGGGCGCCGAACGCGCGGTCGCCTCGGCCGTGGACGTGCTCGGCCCCGACGCCGTGGCCGACTGCCTGCCGATGCTCCAGCCCATCGCGCTCAGCCGCTCCACCCGCGCGACCCTGCGCAAGCTGGCCCGGGAGCGGGCCGAGCGCGAACGGGAAGCGGTCCTCGAGGCCTCCCGCCAAGCCAAGCTGGCCCGCTCCGAGGCGGACGGCGCGGACGAGGCCGCCGTACCCGGCAAGCCCGACAAGAAGGCCGCCCGCGCGGAACAGCGGGCCGAGAAGCGGGCCCTGGACGATGCGCTGGAGGAGGCCCGCGAGGAGGACCTGCTCACGCAGATCCGGCACGCGGTGCTGCGGATCAGGCCGCAGGCCCCCGTCGAGCCGGCCCGGCTCGAGCGGGTGCGCCCCCGCACGCTGATCAGTTTCATCGCCGGTGCGATCGGCGCGTACTTCCTGCTGACCCAGCTCACGCACATCGAGTTCGGCCCGCTGATCGCGAACGCCCAGTGGGGCTGGGTCGCCGCGGCCGTGCTGTTCTCGGCGGCGAGCTATGTCGCCGCGGCGATGGCCCTGCTCGGGTTCGTGCCCGAGCGGGTGCCGTTCGTACGGACCGTGGCCGCACAGGTGGCCGGATCCTTCGTCAAGATCGTCGCTCCGGCGGCGGTCGGCGGCGTCGCGCTGAACACCCGGTTCCTTCAGCGGGCGGGGGTACGGCCGGGGCTCGCGGTGGCGAGTGTCGGCGCCTCGCAGTTGTTCGGGCTCGGCTGCCACATCCTGATGCTGCTGTCCTTCGGCTATCTGACCGGCACCGAGAAGACACCCTCGCTGTCGCCGTCCCGGACGGTCATCGCGGGTCTGCTGACGGTGGCGGTGCTCGTGCTCGTGGTGACGTCGGTGCCGTTCCTGCGGAAATTCGTCGTCACGCGCGTACGGTCGCTCTTCGCCGGCGTCGTGCCGCGCATGCTGGACGTCCTCCAGCGGCCGCAGAAGCTGGTCACCGGCATCGGCGGCATGCTGCTGCTCACCGCCTGCTTCGTGATGTGCCTGGACGCCTCGATCCGGGCCTTCGGCGACGAGTCGTCGTCGATCAGCCTGGCGAGCGTCGCCGTCGTCTTCCTCGCGGGCAACGCGCTGGGCTCCGCGGCGCCGACGCCGGGCGGTGTCGGCGCGGTGGAGGCGACCCTGACGGTCGGCCTGATCGCCGTCGGCCTGCCCAAGGAGGTCGCCGCACCGGCGGTGCTGCTGTTCCGGCTGCTCACCCTGTGGCTGCCGGTGCTGCCGGGCTGGCTGGCCTTCAACCACCTGTCCCGGAAGGGAGCGCTGTAGGGGCCCGCGAGAACCCTGCGCCGCCCCCGTAGCTCGTACGGCTCGTGCCCCGGGCGCGCGGACCCGCCCGGCCGCACGATGGGGGCATGCCGATTCCCGCCCGGCTGCGCGCCGCCGCCCTCACCGCCACCGCCGTTCTGCTGTCCGCCCTCCTCGCGGGCTGCGGCGACGGTCCGCAGGACGACGAGGACCTGCCGGGCCAGAAGCTCGCGTGGAAGGACTGCCCGGCACCGTCCCAGGCCGAGGGCGGCGGCCCCGCGCCCTCCCCGCTGCCGGACGGCGACGACTGGCAGTGCGCCACCATGAAGGCCCCGCTCGACTGGGACGACCCCGAGGGCGACACGATCGGCCTGGCGCTGATCCGGGCGAAGGCCAGCGGTGCGGCGGACCGGCGGATCGGCTCGCTGGTCTTCAACTTCGGCGGCCCCGGCGGCTCGGGCGTCACCACCCTGCCCGCCTTCGGCCAGGACTACGCGAAGCTCCGCACCCGCTACGACCTGGTCAGCTTCGACCCGCGCGGCGTCGGCCGCAGCGCCCCGGTGGAGTGCCTGGACGACGAGCAGCTCGACACGTACTTCCAGCAGGACGCCACCCCCGACGACGCGGCCGAGCGCACCGAGCTGATGGACAACACCGAGAAGTTCAACGCGGCCTGCGAGAAGCACTCGAAGAGGGTGCTGCCGCACGTGGCCACCACCGACGCGGCCCGCGACATGGATCTGATGCGCCAGGTCCTCGGCGACGACAAGCTGTACTACTTCGGCATCTCCTACGGCACCGAACTCGGCGGCGTCTACGCCCACCTGTTCCCGAAGAACGTGGGCCGGGCCGTCTTCGACGCGGTCGTCGACCCGACGCAGAACGCCGAGCAGAGCTCGCTCGGGCAGGCCGAGGGCTTCCAGCTGGCCCTCGACAACTACGCCCAGGACTGCGTGTCCAAGGTCGAGGACTGCCCCGTCGGCAACAGCGTCCAGGACGTGAAGAACCGCATCGCACGGCTGCTGAAGGACCTCGACCGCAGACCGATCCCCGGCGTCTTCCCCCGCGACCTCACCCAGACCGCCGCGACCAGCGGCATCGCCCAGGCGCTGTACTCGAAGGACTTCTGGCAGTACCTCACCGAGGGCCTGGAGCAGGCCTACGACGGCGACGGCAGGATCCTCATGGTGCTGTCGGACTCGCTGAACGGGCGCAGCGAGAACGGCGAGTACAGCAACATCACCGCGGCGAACATCTCCATCAACTGCGCCGACGACAAACCCCGGTACGACCCCGCGTACGTGGAGGGGAAGCTGCCCGAGTTCCGGAAGGCCTCCCCGCTGTTCGGCGACTACCTCGCCTGGGGCCTGGTCAGCTGCACCGACTGGCCGGTGCCCGGCGCGGCCGAACACCCCGACGTCAGCGCGCCCGGTGCGCCGCCGATCCTGGTGATCGGCAACACCGGCGACCCGGCGACGCCCTACGAGGGCGCCGCGAAGATGGTGGACGCGCTGGGCAAGGGCGTCGGGGTGGAACTCACGTACAAGGGGCAGGGGCACGGGGCGTACGACAGCAAGAACAGGTGCGTGCAGGACGCGGTGCACGGCTATCTGCTGGACGGGAAGGTGCCGGCGGCCGGGACCGTCTGCTCCTGATCCCCGGTTACGCGCCACCCTTTCGACCGAACCCCCAGGTCACAGCGTTATCCACAGGGCTCGGCGGGCATCGTGCCCTCCACCTACGATGGCATGACCGCCATCCGCCGCACGGCGCGGACGGCCAGCGAGGGGGGATTGCCCATGGCACGTCTCGTACGGTGGACGGCTCTGACCGCCGCCGCCGCACTGCTGACGGCGGGCTGCAGCGGCGGCTCGTCCGGTGGCGACCAGGACGACGGGGACACGAGCAGTGCCCGGCCGTCCGCGGCGGCACCCTCCGGGGTGCCCGCGTCGCTGGCCTCCCAGAAACTCGACTGGGGCCGCTGCAAGGGCACCGCGGACGCTCCCGCGCCGGGCGGCGACTGGCAGTGCGCCACGCTCCAGGCGCCGCTCGACTGGGCCGAGCCGGACGGCGAGACGATCGGGCTCGCCCTGATCAGATCCAAGGCGAGCGGCGACCGGCGCACCGGCTCCCTCCTGTTCAACTTCGGCGGACCCGGCGGCTCGGGCGTGTCCATGATGCCGTCCTACGCCGACACGGTCTCCGCCCTGCACGAGCGGTACGACCTGGTGAGCTGGGACCCGCGAGGGGTGGCCGCCAGCGAGGGCATCCGCTGCCGCGACGACGAGGCGATCGAGGACGCCGAGTCGGTGGACGCGACGCCGGACACCCCGGCCGAGGAGCAGGCCTTCTTCAAGGACGCCGCCGACTTCGGCAAGGGCTGCGAGAAGGCCGTCGGCAAGCTGATGGCGCACGTCTCCACCACGGACACCGCCCGCGACATGGACCTGATGCGGCACGTGCTGGGCGACGAGAAGATGCACTACTTCGGCATCTCCTACGGCACCGAACTCGGCGGCGTCTACGCCCACCTGTTCCCCAAGCACGTGGGCCGGATGATCCTCGACGCGGTCGTGGACCCGAGCGCCGACACCATGGGCCACGCGGAGAACCAGACGCGGGGCTTCCAGCGCGCGCTGGACGACTACCTGAAGTCCACGGGGCAGGACCCCGAGCAGGGCACGCGCAAGATCGCCGATCTGCTGAAGCGGATCGACGCGGAGCCGCTGCCGACGTCGTCCGAGGGACGGAAGCTGACGCAGACGCTCGCGATCACCGGCATCGTGCTGCCGCTGTACAGCAAGGACGGCTGGCCGACCCTGACAAGTGCGCTCGCGGCGGCCCAGGACGGTGACGGCTCGGAGCTGCTGGCCCTCGCCGACGGCTACAACGAGCGCGACGGCTCGGGGCACTACGGCACGACGACCCACTCGCAGCGGGTCATATCGTGCCTGGACGGCAAGCAGCGGCCGACGGCGGAGGAGACCAGGAAGCGGCTGCCCGAGTTCGAGGCGATCTCCCCCGTGTTCGGCCCCTTCCTCGGCTGGGACACGGCCGGCTGGTGCCACGACTGGCCGGTGCCCGGGCAGCACGAGACGCCGGAGGTGAGCGCGCCCGGCGCGGCGCCGATCCTCGTGGTCGGCAACACCGGCGACCCGGCCACGCCCTACGAGGGCGCCCGCAGGATGGCGGACGAGCTGGGCAAGAGCGTCGGTGTGGTGCTCACCTGGAAGGGCGAGGGCCACGGGGCGTACGGGAGCGGCAGCGACTGCGTCGACTCGGCGGTCGACGCCTACCTGCTGAAGGGAACGGTGCCGAAGGACGGCAAGGTCTGCTCATGACGACGGCGGGGGCTTCGGGCACCCGCGGTGCGCGAAACCCCCGCCGTCCACAGACCGGAGCGAGCGGAGCCCGGACTTGCCGAGCCGGTGACGGCTCAGTACACCGGCAAGTCAGGCTGGATGCAGATTGACCTGCGCGTTTCTCGCATCCTCACCCCTCCTGGGCCGTCGTGGGGCCGTCATCGGTGTCCGGGCCGTCCCCGAAGGCACGGTTCACCGCCTCCCGGGTCCTCTTCTCACTGCTGGGCATCAGATGGGTGTACGTGCGCAGCGTGAATCCCGGGTCATGGTGCCCGAGGTACTCGGACAGAGCCTTAACGCTCTCCCCCGCGTCCAGGAGGACGGACGCGTAGAAGTGCCTCAGCGCGTGCATCCCACTCGCCCGACCGAGGGGCACACCCACCGATCGGAGAGCCGGGCGCCAGGCCCAGCGGTTGAAGTCGTTGCGGTTGACCGGACGGCCTTGATCCCGATGGAAGAGCAGCGACGAGGTAACCGGCTCCCCGTCGATCGCCCGCCACGGCAGGGTCACATCGGCCGGCGGATGCTGACTGATGTGCTCCTCGACCGACCGGGCCACGCTCTCAGGCAGCGGGACCGTACGTGTCCTGCCTCCCTTGGGCAGCGCGAACACCGGGCGGTTACGGATGAGCTTCACCTGCCGAACCACGTGAACCACTCCTTCGAGGAAGTCCACGTCCTCAGCCGCCAAGCCCAGCACCTCCCCCTGACGCAGGCCGCAACCACCGGCCAGGTCCACCATGGCCCGGTGCTGCTCCGGAAGAGCCGAGCGAACCGCGAGCACACGGTCACGCGACCACGGGACGATGCGGCGGGGATCGAGCTTCGGAGCCCGTACCGACGACGAACGGCAGGGATTTTCAGCGATCAGGCGGTCATCCACGGCGGCTGTGAGCATGGTGGAGAGGTTCGCGAAGATCACCCGTTGATAGGCGGGCGCGACTCCCCCGTCCTGCACCTTCCGCAGCCACTCACGGATGTGCGTCGGCCGCAGTGAGCCGAGGGTGCGGCTGCCGAGATACGGCAGGACGTGCAGGCGGATGCGCTGCTCGGTGCTCACGAAGGTGCCGGGGTCCATGGTGAGCGACGCCAGCCACCGTTCGGCGTGCTGCCGGACGGTGAGGCGACCGGCCTGCGGGTCGATGTACTGCCCGCGCGCCATGTCCGCTTCGATCTGGGAGAGCCACTGCTCAGCGAGCCGCTTCTGTCGGTCCGGGAAGCTCTTGGACTTCTCCGTACCGTCCGGGCCGATGTAGCGCGCACGGTAGCGCAGGCCGAGGCCGTGGCGGTCGGTCTTGACCTTGCGGGTCTTACCGTCTGGGCCGACCTCGGCCTTGTACCAGCGGTCTTGGATGTGGCCGGCCATCAGGCAGCCTCCCCGATCTGGGAGTCAACCCAGGCCCGCACGTCGGTCGGGTCGAAGCGAAGGTGCCGGCCGACCCGAAAGCCGCGGGGACCGGTGCGCTTGCGCCGCCACTGGTAGACCGTCTCGACGCTGGGCAGCTCGAACATCTCGACCAGGTCCTCAGGGGTCAGGAACCGGTTCGGCAGCTCTGAGGCCATGGTCAGCACGCCCTTTCGTCGGCGAGTTGGTCGCGTAGGGCTTCGCGGGCGGTTTCACGGTTGAGGTGGAGATCCCGGGCGATGGTGGCGGCGAGGACGGATTCGCCGGGGGTGTGGCCGTGGCCGGCGTACTGCCAGTCGGCGAGGACGAGGACGGTGTCCGGCTCGCGGTCGTCCAGGCCGAGGGCGGCGTGTTCCTGGGCGGCCCGGTAGTCAGCGCGGGCCTGGCGCAGGGCGCCGAGGGTGGTGGAGAGTAGCGGCGGCTCTTGCTGGAGAAGTGGCCGCGGAAGCCGAGCATGTGAGCCCAGGCCCACAGCCGCCGGTCCGGATAGAGCGGATCGAGGATCTTGCATGCCTCGATGAGGCGGCGGGCGTGGTCGGGGACGCCGTGCCGGTCGAGTTCGGACAGTTCCCCGATGCGGCGGTCGAGGGTGCCGGTGTTCTCGGCGGCTTTGGTGGCGTACTTGGCGACGTAGGAGGCGACGGCCTGTTCGGTGATGTCGGAGCCGTCTCCGAACGCCTTCACGGGTCGGACGTCGAGCTGGGTGCCCCAGCGAAAGGTGCGGGCCGGTTGGCCGTCGGCGGCCGGGACCGAGACCGAGGTGTAGGAGTGGCCGGCGGCGGCGCGGATCGCGTCGGCGAGGAGGTCGACCCTGGCCCAGGACGGCGGCGGGGTGCCGGGGCCGTCGGGTCCGTCGAGGCGGATCACGGCATGGAAATGCACGGCGCCACGCTTCTGGAACTCGGCGACCTTGCCGTACGACAGCCGGGCGCACTCCTTGAGTTCGCGTTGGGTGATGCCGGCGCGGGCGGCGATCTCGCGGCGCAGCCGGTTGGTGAAGCGCTGCCAGAGCTGACCGGCGTGGTTGTTGAACAGCACCGCGCCTGCGTAGTCGTAGGTGGCCGGGTCGAGGGCGGTGCCCAGCTCGGGGGCGTCCGGGGCGTGGTGGGTGCCGCAGCCGCAGGTGCCGCGATCGGGCCGGTTGTGCACGCGGCCGAAAGAGGGGGCGGTGAGGGTGGCGAAGACCCGCGGGTGATCCCGCACAGTGGCGGGAATGTCGCGGCGGTCGTCACCAGCGAGCCCCGCACGGATGAGGTGGTAGGTGTCGCCGGCGTAGGTCCAGGCGCAGGACGGGCAGCGGGAGGCACGTCGGTTGCCGCAGGCCACGCGGAGCCGTCCGCCCGGCTCGTCCTTGGTGGAGTAGTGGTGCAGGGTGGCGCCGGTGGTCGCGTCCTTGTGGATCGTCCAGCCGGTCAGGTGGATCGGGTCGGCGCAGCCGCCGGTGCGGCGGACCTGGTCTTCCCAGCGGTGGTAGTCGACGGCCGAAGCCACCCTCAGCAGGTCGCCGAGGGTGGCGCGGTCGAGCAGTGCGTCAGGCACGGGCACCCTCCCGGACGCGGCGGGCGGGGGCGGTGCCGGTGCCGGTGCCGTGGCAGGCCGGGCAGTCGGTGGTGATGGTCCGCAAGTGGCCGCGGGAGTCTCGGCCACCGAGGGTGACGGCGACGGTGGCGAAGCCGTCGCAGGCCGGGCAGATTCGCGGCGCGGGCGGGGTGTGCTGGGCCATGATGGTGGTTCCTTTCGATTGCGGTTGGAAGGAACGGCCCCGGGTGGCGGCGTGCTTGGCGGCTTGTGCGCCACCCGGCGGCCGGTCAGCGAGAGAGGCGCGAGCCTCGGCGACCACGGCCCTTGGCCGCGTACATGGCCGCATCAGCGGCGGCGAGCGCATCGGTCAGCAGCGGCATCGGCAGCTCGGCGAGGCGGCACACCCCGACCGAGGCGGCCAGCGGCAGCGACTTCCCGGCGTAGTGCAGCGGCCGGTGCAGTGCGGCGATCAGTGCATCCAGATCGGCGGCGGCGAGGTCCTGGACGACAGCCACGAACTCATCCCCGCCCAGACGACCCGCGGTGCCGTGGCGTCCACACCAGGTGCGCATCCGGTCGGCGGTGGCGACGAGGGCGGCGTCTCCGGCGGCGTGGCCGTGGGTGTCGTTCAGGGTCTTGAAGTGGTCGAGGTCGACCAGGAGGACGGCCGCGGCCGGGTGCCGGCTGATGCAGTGTTCGGCGCGGGCGGTCCATCCGGCGCGGGTGTGCAGACCGGTCAGCGGGTCACGGCGAGCGGAGGCGAGCCGGTTGGTGAGGACGCTTCCGTGCACGGCCCAGCCCAGTAACGGCACCAGGGCGGCGGCTATCTGCAGATCCATGACATTCCTCTTTGACGATGGCGGTTGGCGGAGTGCTGTCCCAGAGACGGCGGCGTGCTGGCGGCTTGTGCGTCGCCCCGAGACCGGTCAGCGGCGCTTGGCGTCGGAGGCGAGCAGCGAGCGCAGAACGACGGCGCAGACGGCGACCGAGGCGGCGGTGACGGCGACCGCCAGGAGCATGGAGACCAGGACGGCGCCGACGACCAGGACGACGGCGGTGCCGCTCCCGACGAGGGCGAGCGCGGTGCCTGGGGTGAGCTGGACCGTGGGTCGGGCCGACGCCGAGGCCGGAGCCGGGGCGATGGGGGCCGACGGCGGGGTGCCCGGGGTGATGGTGGTCGGCTCGATGACGGCGGGCGGAGTGACGGTGCCTGTGGGCTGGGGCATGGTCGGGAGCTTGGGCCGGAGCATGGGCGGATCTCCTTACTTGATGGCGGTGTCGATGACGGGGGCGAGGAGGCTGTCGGCGAGGAGGTAGCCGCCGAGGAGGAGTACGGCGATGAGCCACCAGGGCGGGCGGATGAGCTTGACGCCGAGGACTCCGACGCACAGCAAGGCGAACCAGAGCGGGACGTCCATGACGATGGCCTCCTAGCGGATCTTGCAGCGGTGGGTGCGGGCGGCGAGCTGGGCGGCGGACTGGCTGGTGTAGTCGGCGGACCAGCCGCAGCCGTCGTTGCTGCACACGGCGGCGTGCTTGGTGGTGCCGTGGCGGTCGCGGTGGGTGCCGATCTGCACCGGGCCGATCCGCATCACGGAGTGGAAGAAGTCACGGGCAGGCATGTCAGTCGGTCTCCGTTCGGTTAGTGGTTGCGGTGGGGAAGGCGGCGCGGATGCCGGCGGCGGTGGCCGGGTCGGGTGTGCGGCGGGCGGCTTCCTCGGCGAGCAGGTGGGCGAGGTAAGGCCGGTCGGCGGCGACCATGTCGCGGGCGGCGTCCAGGTGGTCGGCGGCGGTCAGGTCGGCCGGGTCACGCGTCATGCGGCAAGCTCCTTCCAGGTCAGACGAGTTGGGCGGCGATGGCGTCCGCCAGGTGCGGCGGGACGCCGAGGCGGGCGCGCAGGGTGTCGGTGTCGATCCGGGATCCCGTGCGATGTTCGTGGTCGGCGGCGACCTTGCGGGCGTGGTCCACCAGCGCGGCCGGGACCGGAATCGCCGGCGGCGAAGCTGGGGCCGGTTCGGCAACCGGGAGCGCCGGTGTGTCTTCGGGCGCCGGGACGGTTACGGGCGTGGGGTCCGGCTCCGATTCGCGCTCGACTTCGGGAGCGGGATCCGGGGCCGGAATTGCGGATGCCTGGGGTGCCGGGGTGTGGTCCGCAGGCGTGTGGGCGAGGAGGGTGCCGCCGAGGAAGGCCAGGGCGGGCCATCCGGCGACGAGGATGCGCAGCCAGGCCGGGACGCGGTCCAGGTCGAGGAGTCCGGCGGTGGCGATGTTGGCGCCGAGCGAGGCGACCAGGGCGATCAGGAACCAGCACCAGGCCAGCCGGGATGGCCCGTCGGTGCGCAGGCGACGCCAGGCGGCAACGAAAAGCAGGTCCACCGAGATGGGGTAGGCCCAGGCCTTCCAGCCGTCCTGTCCCGCGGCGGCGGCCAGGTCGTGCAGGTGGGCGAAGGACAGCGCTCCGGCGATGACGGCCTGGACCAGCACGGCATCTAGGCGGAGAGAGCGGGTGGGCGTCCTCATGACCGGCTCCGGGGGCCTCGGCCCAGAGCGTGAGCCACGGTGTCGCGGTCAGCCGGGGTGTAAGCGGTACGTACGCCGGAGATCGACAGCCCGGCCGCATCAGCCAGGGAGGCCAGCGTGTAGGGCCGAGGGCTGGTGAACTCCCGCCCGTAGGCCAGGTACACCCGGATCTGCCGGTCCATCTGATCACGTGCCTCCCGCAAGGCAGTGAGCTGAGCAAGGAAGTCGTCCGGGACGAGGTCATCCAGGGCTGCCAGAGACTGAGGCATGAGAAGGGCTCTCCTTCAGGCATGAAGCGGGTAGGGACCCGGCGCGAAGGACGGTCGCGCCGACCGAGGCAGGGGCAACGCTCAGGCGGCGGCCGGGGCCGACTCGACGGCCGGGACCGGGGCGAGCGTGCCGAAGGCGGGCCGGAACGGGGCCAGGGCGGGCAGGTCCGGAGTCAGGTCGGCGTGCCTGTTGCAGACGTTCACGGCCTGGCGCAGCGAGGTGTGCGGGGCGCGAATACGGGCCCAGCCGCCGGCGGAGTCGCCGGTGATGGCGACGCCGGGCGTGTCGGTGGGGATCTGGATGGCGGCCAGCACGGCGTCCGGGGCGATGTCGCCGAAGGCCATGTTCGCGCTGGCTTCGTCGTTGACGCGGTGGGCGGTGCGGCCGGTGAGCTGGGCACGGAGCATCGTGATGCCCTTGCCGAGTTCAGAGCCGAAACGCTGCCCGCAGACCTCCAGATAGATACCGGCGGCGCGGCCGAGCTGGGCCAGCCGGGCCAGGGCGGTGATGATCCGGTCCCTGCGCTTCTCGTCCTCCTTGGTGGCGAAGAGGGCGAGTTCGGCGACCTCGTCGACCAGGACCACGATCGGCACCGGGCGCAGGTCCTCGGGCAGGTCCCAGATGTCGGCGGCGATCTCCGCATCCGGCACATCAGCCGTGATCCGCTGCTCGGCGCGAATGAGCTGGTAGACGTCCTGCATGTGGGACACGAGCGCGTCGAGGAGTTTGGCGGCCGTGTCGGGGTTGTCGGCGAGCGCGGAGAACCGGCGGGCCAGCGGGAACAGCTCGACGCCCTGTTTGCAGTCGATGCCGACCAGGGCGACCCGCTGCGGTGCCAGCGCGGCCACCAGATTGCGCTGGTAGACGGACTTACCGGACTCGGTGGCGCCGATGACCAGCCCGTGCGGCACGGCGCGGTAGTCGCGGTAGTGCACGGCTCCGTCCTCGCGCAGGGCGACCGGCACCCGCATCGGCCGGGAGTCGACCAGGGCGGGCATCTGCACGCGCTTGAGGACGTCGTAGCCGGTCATCCGCAGCTCCACCACACCCGAGCGCAGCTCACGGGAGGTGACGCCGTACATGGCGAACGAGTGCCGCAGCCGGTCACACGAGGCCGCCACATCGAAGGCGTCCTGACCGGGACGGAGCTTGAGCCGCAGCACCAGGCCGGTGCGGGTGACGCGGAGCCGCAGGATGCGCGGGGCACGCGGGCCGGGGACGGGCCGGTTGGTCACCCTGGCGACCGTGAGGCGCCAGCGCGGGGCCGGGACGGTGAGGCCGCAGGCGTCCATGACCGAGCCGTAGCGGACCAGGACCCGCAGGACGGCGAGGGTGACCCCGAAGGTCAGCCAGTACCAGGCGGGGCGCCGCCACCGCAGGAGACCCGCAGCGGCGACGACCAGCACCAGGGCGACGATCAGCCACGTCATGGCTCAAGCCGCCTTCGAGGACGAGGCGCCGGCGGCGAGCGAGGTGACCGCGACGGCGCGGAAGGCGATGCCGTGCCGCTTCTGACCGTTGAACTCGTTTTCCCACGGCCGGGCGATCAGACCGGTCAGCGCGACCGGGGTGCCCATCATCAGGTCACCCGAGATCCCGGACTCCGGGACGGTCACCGACAGGATCTCCACCTCACCGTTGGCCGCGAACATCACGTCTACGGTCGACAGCGCGGCACCGGTCTCGGCATCCATGGCTCGCTCGCCGGTACGGCGGTCCTTCACCTTCGGCTGCGGGGGCTGCGCCACCATCACAGTGGCCGCGGACGTGTCGACGGGAATCTGACGCATGAGTGCGCTCCTAGGCGTTCGACTTGACGTACTTAGTACGTTGACCTGTCACGAGAGTGCACCTAAAGTACTTAGTACGTCAAGTGCTTCTCGACTGTTGTCGGTTCGATGTGCTGCACTTAGTGCGACAAGCACTGAGAGGGGCTATGGCCGAGTTCACCGGACGGGCGAAGTACCTGGAGATCGCCGACGACTTCAAGAGGCGCATCCGGCAGGGAGAACTAGAACCGGGCACCAAGCTGCCGTCCGAGACCGAGCTGATGAACACGCACGACGTCTCACGGACCGTGGCCCGCCAGGCGATCTCACGACTCCGCGAAGACGGCTACGCGATCTCCCACCAGGGCAAGGGAAGCTTCGTCACCCTCCCCGAGGAGCCTCGCCCGACGAAGCACAGCCCGGAGTTCGAGGAGATCGCCGGGTATCTGTCTGACGTACGACGCGAGGTGCGCCGTCTCTCGGAGCGGATGGATCAGCTTGAGCAACTGGTCCGGAAGCAGCCGCAAGACGGCTGACCAACTCGTCGGCACGGCATGCGATGACGTTCACCTCCTCGGCAAGTGCCCTCAGCTCCCGGGTTAGTTCCACCACTTCGGCCGGGGTCAGCGGCATCGTGGCTCCTTCGTCGCGTCTTCGGTCTGGCAACCTCTTGGGATAGCTACGACGCTAGGAGCGAGGCGCCGCACTACCCCGGAAAATTCCTCCGGGGTCCCATAGGGAGATGGGAAGACGCTCTAGCCATGCGAGGAATGACGACGAACCTGACGATCGGTGAGCGAGTCGCTTGGTACCGCCGCAGGCGGGGAATCTCTCAGGAGGTCCTGGCCGGGCTCGTTGGCCGCACGGTGGACTGGCTGAGCAAGGCGGAGAACAACCGGATCGAGCTGGACAGGCTCTCGGTCATCAAGTCGCTCGCCGATGCTCTGGACGTCACGCTCGGCGACCTGTTGGCCGAACCGACCCTCTTGGAGTGGACGCCGGACAGCGGCACCCGCACAGTGCCGGCACTCCGCTCGGCCCTCATGAACTACCGCCAGCTCACTCCACTCTTGGGTGTCACGACCGAGGGCGAGCCGACATCGCTCGACGAGCTGAGCAGCAACGTTGCCGAAGTCTGGGACGCTTACCAGGACTCCCGCTACGGGTTCGCGACCCGCCGCCTGCCTCTGCTGCTGGCCGACGCGCTCATTGCGGCTCAGGCCTACCAGGGTCAGCAACGGGAGCAGGCCCACAAGCTGATGGCTATGACGTACCAAGGCGCGGCCATGGTGCTCACCAAGCTCGGCGAGACCGACCTGGCATGGATCGCAGCAGACCGCGGACTGGCCGCAGCACAGCAGTCGGGCGACGCCGTGGTGACAGGCTCTCTCTTCCGCTCCGTCGCACACTGCCTGCTGTCCAACGGCCGATTCGACGCGGCCGTGCAGCTGGTCGGGGACGCCGGCGAGTACCTGCGACCGGGGCTCTCAGAGGCGTCGCCCGAGTTCCTGTCCATCTACGGAACCCTGTTCCTGGCCGGGTCTGTGGCCTCGGCCCGTGCGGACGACCGAGTCACGACACGAACCTTCCTGGATGAAGCAGAACGGGCAGCCCACCGACTCGGCACCGACGCCAACCACGTCTGGACCGCCTTCGGCCCGACCAATGTCGCCATCCATCGAGTAGCCACGGCGGCCGAGCTGGGCGACATGCAGGTCGCCGTCGACCTGGGGCCGCGGATCAACACGGCAGGGCTGCCGACGGAGCGCCGGACGCGGCACAACCTCGAAGTGGCACGAGCGCTCAGCGCGTACAACCGGATGGATGACGCGCTCGCGAAAGTCCTCGAAGCAGAGAGCTGGGCGCCTGAACAGGTCCGGAGCCACTACCTGGCACGAGAGCTGGTCCTCACCTGGGTGCGAGGGCAGCGAGGCCGGCCGAGCCGAAACCTGGCGGATCTGGCCGACAGGCTGCACGTCGTCTGAGCTGGGTACCCTCGGCTGCATGGCAGCGAACGCACACGAAGCGAAGATGGCGCATCCGCGCATGGCAGCGGGTGCGCTTTTCTTTGACGACGCGGACCGCGTCCTCATGGTAGAGCCCACCTACAAGGACTACTGGGACATCCCCGGCGGCTACGTCGAGGCCGGCGAATCCCCCCTTCACGCTGCCGTGCGCGAGGTCCGCGAGGAGCTGGGAATCACTCCGCCCATCGGACGCCTCCTCGCGGTCGACTGGGCACCGAACGAAGCCGAGGGCGACAAGGTGCTGTACCTCTTCGACGGCGGCCAGCTCAGCCAAGAGCAGCTGGCCGGCATTGAGCTGCAACAGGACGAACTGAAGAGCTTCGCCTTCTTCACCGCGGACCAGCTGGCCGAGCGGACCATCCCCCGGCTAGCCCGACGCATCCGGGCAGCGGTCGAGTCAAGGAGCAACGCGAGCCCGGTGTACCTGGAGCACGGCGAGGAGCCGAAGAACCAGGCCGCGTGATCGGTTGCTCGATGACAGGCCAGTAGCGCGGTAAGACTTTCTCTACTTCATCAAGGCCCGCGCACGGCGCGGGCGCGCGCCGCCTCTGCGGCGCGGCCTGCCTCCTGTCTTCGCCCCGGCTGGCCGCGCCCGGCGGCGCGCTGCGTGCATGCGGGCAGAGGTAGGAAAACCCTCTGTGGCTGGGGCGGTCGGCTCCACGGCTTTAGGCAGCCAATTTGGCGCGAGCCTCGAAGATCATGGCCCAAAATCGGGCACTAACGGGCAGGCTCACAAACCTGCCCGATCCGCTGGCTAGCGTAATGGGCCATGATCACTCGCGCCAAATCAGCTCCAGCCCAAAGCCGCTCCACCGACCTTCGAGGGAAAATGCGCAACCGTTTATTACAGGTACGCGATCATCCCACTTCCTTGACCCACCTACTCAGCAACGTCGGGAGTCTCAGCAGCGAGTTGAGGAAGGAGGGTTTTATCGTCACATCGAGCTGACTCAATGATCTTTGAAGTCACCCCCTTTGCCCTTCGGAGATCGGCATGCCGAAGATCGGCATTATCCAAATTGGCGGCGGAGAGCTCTGCATTATCCAGAGAAGCACGCAGGAAGAAGGCCGAAGGGAGCTCACACTGCATCAGCTTGACTCCTTCCATGTCGGCGCCTGTGAAGTCGACGGCGTCACCCTCAGCCTTCCATAGGGATACACGCGTCATGTTGGCCATCGTGAACTTGGCTGCACTAATTCTCGTGTCCCCCAAGAATGCGTCAGTCAGCACCGCCTCGGAGAAGTCAGCACAACGCAACGACGCCCGATAGAACGAGACACGTTGGAGCAAGCACTTCTGCATGTCAACATGATCGAGTTGCGCATCCATCAGATTAGCTCCGCGCAGATCCGTGCCGCGCAGATTAATGAAGTCAGTTTTCTCGTCATGAATGCGACGGCGCCCGAGTACCGTAAGGGCAGCTTGCACGTCCTCTTCCGGCCTTATGTCGCGATCTGGTTCATCTGAGTTTCTTATGGCGGCACGGTCTCGAATGAAGGCTGCGAGCACCTCCACTGCGGTCGATCGGTCCTTATCTGAATCCCACATTATGCGTTCGAGCGAATAAATGCCGCCTAGCCTCTGTGTGAGGTTATCTGACGAAAGAAGTTTGATCGCTTCCACATATCGCTCAGTGACCTGACCTTCCCGAGTAAGTTCCGCTTGTTCACGATCCTTGGTTTGCGTGTGAGCAAACTGCTCCTGGGCTTGCACGAACTGGTCTTGGGTGAGGCGAAACTGAGCTTGTCCTTGCTCGTACTGACGCTGCGCCAACTGATGGTTGCGGTGTGTGTAGTACAGGCCAAACGCAGCTACGGCTCCGGCGCCGAGTGCCACAAGCATGGTGCGGAAGCCTGTAATGACGACGCCGTCCGCGGGCTGAAGGTCCCGAGTACGCAGGTGGTCACCGTCAACCCACCAAGGCCCACGCCACAAGAGCAGTACGTACCCAGCTAGGACGAGGACGAGGACGACCCCGAGCGCAGTCCGCTGCAGCATCCGCTTCATGGTGAGCAGCATGGCACTCGGCTTCACCACCCACCGTAGAAGACCGCAACCTCAGAGGAGAAGTTGAGCTTGCATGACAGACCCAGGGCAGGATTGAGCGCCCTCCCGGGCCGTCCTCGGGCCGTGGAAGGCGCTCAATGGTGACCAACGTCGACAACTACCGGCAGCTCGGCAGTAGGTCAGGGCGTTGACCGATTAGGCAGCCGCAGGTCACGGCCGCCCGTGATCAGCTGTGGCCATGCAGGAGCCCATCGCTCGCCCCGGAGACGGCCGGCCCTTCGCCTAGTATCCGCCAGGCCGTGTCGCAGCGACCCGAGACCCACTGTTGCCCCATGTTGGCGTGGCACAGGCGGTCTTGTGTCTGCCTAGCTTGGCATCTACGGTCGATCTGCTCGTCCGAGCAGTGCTGCGTCCTGGGGGGAAGCATGCATCTTGACTTCAGTGCATTAGTGCGCGAGCTGGGGACGCCTTCCAAGCTCGTCGTCAGCTCGACGCCAGAACTGGCCGAAGAGGTCGAGAAGGAAGCCCGGGAGCGCGTAGGACCAAAACGTGGCGCCTCGTACCTTTACCGGAAGCCGGTGTATTCGATTCCGCCCAACTTATTCTCTGGAATTGATTCTAGTCCGGCAGAGGTGCTGCGCGAATTGGGACTGGCCACCACTTTTGTGACGGATTCACCTTTCGCTGACATAGCACGCCACTGGGCACATGTAAGATACTGCGCCACCCTCAGAAGTAACAGGAAACAGGTATTGGCCCTGACTAAAGCAGGGTCCGATATAGTGCACCATCATAAAGTAGCCCAATCAGAACAACTCGGCATTGGCTTAGCTTTGGTGGTAGCCAAAAGAATACTTGAGCGGAAATACCCCGGCTGGCTCTTTTCAAGCGTGGACGTTGATGTGGCGCTTGCAGCTGGCTTCATTGAAGGGGTAGGGCTAGTCCGGCAGAAGAACAGGGCAACGATGCGCCCAGATTATTTCTTGGTGGGTCGTCGCTCCGGAGGGGGGCGCTCAGGCTGCAAGGTGTATGTATTGGAGTGCAAAGGCACTCACGGGAACGCTTACCATTCGAAGCAGCAGTTGGCCACCGCCTCGCTACAAGTGGGTTCCATCGAGTTAGGGGCTCGTACCTTACCCAGCCTCATCATTGCCTCTCGCCTATCCACCTCGGGCATCTCCATCGACGCACTCGACCCGCCTGGCGATGACGACCTGTGGAACGGAGAATCCGGCGAGTTTGATTTCTTGCTATCCGAGGATCCTGGTCCCCAGCAGTGGGAATCGGGCAAGCCCACCTTCGAACAGTTCTATGCACGTCAACGCGAGCTTTTCGGAGACGGAGAATCTGAGCCTAGCGAAGCAGACGTGGAGTCCGCACACTCTGAGTACGAGGCAAGCGTGAGCGAGCTTCCTGTAATCTTCCGAGTACCCGAGGACAGCAAAGAATGGCTATTTCGCATCCTGGCAAGAAACGCTGCTCATTCTGTTCTCCGGTTCGCGGGTGACAACACGTCTGCGTCTCAATGGGCCTCACCAAGTACCGCAGATCATCAGCGCTTGCCCATGGATGCCCCAGCTCCAGACTGGCAAACGTTCACAGTTAGCTCTGAATCCAACATCGAATCACATCGATTTGTTGGCATCAAGTATTCCATGCCCCTCCCCAACGGTGCGACTCTCGAAATATTCAGAGGAGTCGAGAAGGGGATGTATGAAAACCTTCGTGAAGGGAGAGTCAGCGCCTACTTGCGTCGAGCTCACCGTCTGCGGGATTCGTGGGCGTCGGTTGTCACCGGAGCATCTGCGAACGGCCCCCGGCACCAGGCCGTCTCAGTCGGCAGCGACGGCACCGGACTGCGGATCCGTGTGGTGTAACGGGATGTGCGTCCGGGGGCCGGCGGGCCGCTACTGGCATGGGGCAGAGATCAACAGCAGCGAACGCTACGGCGTCCGGTGTCCACCGTCTATTCCCTCAGCCTGGCGGCGCAACGCTCCCGACGCATGGAGCAGCCAAGGATGGGCCGTTCTCGTTGCCGAAGGCCCGCCTGGCTGCGCCTCCGACACGACCGACGGCCCGGCGCCTAGCATCGCCCGCAGCGCGCACTACCTCAGCAGTGGCGGCGCCGGTGCGTTCGTCGAGGGCCGCCGCGAACTCGCGATCAATACTCCAGCGAGCCTCAGTAGCAGCTACTGCGACGCTGCTGGGGCCTTCGACACTCAAGACTGCCTGAGCTCGGATGAGCTCAAGCAAGCCAGTCCGCACTGCCTCCAATCGATCTTGATACGTCTCCTCGGCTATGCCGGACGATCTGGTCTGTTGGATGAGCGCGGCGCAGCGGATGGCCGTCTCTACGAACTGGATACATGCGTCCTTTTGTGCAGACCGGCTCTCCACTGCCCGCCGCTCGGCGTGATCCTGCGCTGCGACTTCTCGTTGCATCTCTGCCTGGCGGAGTACGCCCCGGAGAGCCAACCATGAGGTCATACCAGAGGCCGCGAGGGCGGTGATCGCCGCAATGGATGCGGTGAGAAGTGAATCGCTCACGAGGGGATTGCATCAGAGAGGTGCGCTGTGGCGCAGGCGTTTAGGGTCAGGCTGGCGGCTTCGTCGGGCCGTCCCTGGGCCGTCCAAGGTCAGCCAATGCCAACCGATAACGACAGAAGCCCACCGCATCTGAGCTGGTCAGAGCCGTGGGCTTCGTCAGTCTCGCTGGTGAGCGAAAGCGGTGATCAGTACACCGGCTTCTCCGGCTCGATCTGGTTGACCCAGCCGATCACGCCGCCGCCGACGTGGACGGCGTCCGAGAAGCCCGCGGACTTCAGGACCGCCAGGACCTCCGCACTGCGGACACCCGTCTTGCAGTTCAAGACGATCTTCTTGTCCTGCGGGAGGCTCTCCAGGGCGGAGCCCATGAGGAACTCGTTCTTCGGGATCAGCCGGGCGCCCGGGATGGAGACGATCTCGAACTCGTTCGGCTCGCGGACGTCGATGAGCTCGATGTTCTCGCCGTCGTCGATCCACTCCTTGAGCTGCTTGGGAGTGATCGTGGAGTCGGCGGCCGCCGCCTGGGCCTCCTCGGACACGACGCCGCAGAAGGCCTCGTAGTCGATGAGCTCGGTGACGGTCGGGTTCTCGCCGCAGACCGCGCAGTTCGGGTCCTTGCGGACCTTGACCTGGCGGTACTGCATCTCCAGGGCGTCGTAGATCATCAGGCGGCCGACGAGCGGCTCGCCGATGCCCGCGAGGAGCTTGATGGCCTCGTTGGTCTGGATGGAGCCGATGGACGCGCACAGCACGCCCAGGACGCCGCCCTCGGCGCAGGAGGGGACCATGCCGGGGGGCGGGGGCTCCGGGTAGAGGCAGCGGTAGCAGGGACCGTGCTCGGACCAGAAGACGGACGCCTGGCCGTCGAAGCGGTAGATCGAGCCCCAGACGTAGGGCTTGTTCAGCAGCACGCAGGCGTCGTTGACCAGGTAGCGGGTCGCGAAGTTGTCCGTACCGTCGACGATCAGGTCGTACTGGCTGAAGATGTCCATCACGTTGTCGGCCTCGAGCCGCTCCTGGTGAAGGACCACGTCCACGTACGGGTTGATGCCCTTGATGGTGTCGCGGGCGGACTCGGCCTTGGAACGGCCGATGTCGGCCTGGCTGTGGATGACCTGACGCTGCAGGTTCGACTCGTCGACCTCGTCGAACTCCACGATGCCGAGCGTGCCGACACCGGCTGCCGCCAGGTACATCAGCGTCGGCGAGCCGAGGCCGCCCGCGCCCACGGCGAGTACCTTGGCGTTCTTCAGCCGCTTCTGCCCGTCCATCCCCACATCGGGGATGATCAGGTGGCGGGAGTACCTGCGGACCTCGTCTACGGTGAGCTCGGCGGCCGGCTCGACCAGGGGTGGCAGCGACACGGGGACTCCGTTGGTCGGTCAATCATTACGGTTGTTCTCTCCGTAACACTGCCACGGCCTTTTTCATTCCGAGACACCTGTCCCGATACGCGAGACGATCTCGTCCCAGTAGCCGGGCATCGTCTCCCAGGGGTCCACTCTCCCCGACCGGTTCGTGCGGTCGGTGAAGTAGATCGTCCCGGCCCCCTGCCAGCGGGCGATGCGCAGCGCTTCCTCCAGATGTCCGCGGGGGACGCCGTGGACGAAGTGGCAGAAGCGCTCGGGCGGGTAGTCGGCGCTCCACTCGGCCGCCTGGGACCAGCGGTAGTCGCTCCAGGTGCCCGAGAACGTGACGAGCTGGTCGGCGCTCTCGGCATAGCCGGGGTACGGATGGGTGCCGTGCCCGAGGACGATGTGGGCGTCGTCACGGATGACGCGGAGCGTGCCGACCGTGCGGCGGACCTCGGGGAGCGCGGCCCGTTCGGACGGGCAGCGGTCGAGGAGGAAGCCGTCGGCCCGGTACCAGTCGAGATAGCGGTGGGCGTCGGAGATCAGTTCCCCGAAGCCGCGGGCTCCGTACGCGGCGTCGAGGTGGCCGAGGACGCGGACGCCCGCGTTGCGCAGCCGGCCGGACGCCTCCAGGCAGTGCGGGTCGGGCTGGGTGCCGGGGCCGTCGGCGACGTTGAGGACGACCCAGTGCAGGGGGGTGCCGGGGCTGGTGAGGCCGGCCCACTCGTCGGGTGCGACGAGGGGGTGGGCGAGGCCGGGGACGCCGAGGCCGGTGCGGACGCCGGTGCTCGCGGTGCCCGTGGGCGCACTGGTCAGATACGGCATGCCGCCTCCATCCAGATGTCTGCGAGGGACTCCTCCAGGTTGATCCGGGGCCGCCAGCCGAGCCGGTCGCGCGCGGTGCGCACATCGGCCTGCTGCCAGCCGCCGCAGCCGTCGGGGTAGGGGTGGGCGACCGGGGCCGCGTGCTCGGCGTCGGCGCGGTGGTCGCCGCGGTGCACCGGGGAATCCGGTCGGTGGAGGCCGACGGACTCGGCGCGGTGGTGCCCCAGGGCGTCGACGCGGTGGCCGACGGATTCGGTGCGGGGGTGGCCGATGACCGGCCGCAGGGCGCCGGGCGGTGCGTCGAGTTCGTGCAGGGCGCCGCCGTAGCCGGCCACGCGGGCGAGGGTGGCGGCGGCGTCGCGCAGGCGGACGGCGCGGCCGGAGCCGATGTTGATGACGCCCTGCGCGGCGGAGAGCGAGGCGGCGTGGACGGCACGCGCCACGTCGCGGACGTCGACGAAGTCGCGCTGGGCGCCGAGGCCGCCGAGCCTGAGCTCGCCGTCGCCGGACTGCATGGCGCGGCGCATCGCCTCGGCGAGGCGCCCCAGCGGGGAGCCGGCGGGGGTGCCGGGGCCGGCGGGCGAGAAGACGCGCAGGACGACGGCGTCCAGACCGGAGCCGAGGACCAGTTCCGTGGCGGCGAGTTTGCTGACGCCGTAGGGGCCGCCGGGCCGGGGCACGGCGTCCTCCGCGGTGGACGAGCCGGGCTGGCTGGGCCCGTACTCGGAGCTGCAGCCGATCTGCACCAGGCGGGCGCCGCAGCTGCTGCGGCGCAGGGCCTCGCAGATGGTGGCGACGGCGACGGTGTTGTGGCGGGTGAGTTCGCGGGCGCCGCCCCGGGTCGCGCCGGCGCAGTTGACGACGACGCCCGGGTGGACCGCGTCGAGGAAGCGGGTGAGGGCGCCCGGGCTGCCGGTCGCGAGGTCGAAGCGGACGTCGGCGTCGTCGCCGCGGCCGAGGGCGGTGAGCTGGACGGCCGGGTCGGCGAGCAGACGGTCGGCGACGAACCGGCCGATGTAGCCGTTGGCCCCGATCAGCAGAACTCTCATCGCGCGGCTCCCGGGGCCGTGGCGTCCGGTCGGGAGGTGGTCATCTGAGGGTCTCCTTCTGGGTGTGGTGCGGAATGTGGGTGGGGGGCTGCCCGGAGCGCGCGGTCATCGCGGCCGCTCCGTGGGTGCGTGGGCGGACGCTCTGGTGAGGCGGCGGGTCGCGTGCGCGAGGAGGACCAGGGCGCCGATGCCGCAGGCCGTCACCGGGACACCGGCCGGGCCCGAGGCGGCCACGAGGGCCTCGACGGGAGCGGCCAGGAATCCGCAGCCGGGGAGGCGGCCGGCGAAGACCGTGGCGAGGGCGGTCGCCTCGGCTGCTGCCGTGGCGGTGAGGACGAGCCTGGAGGCATGGGTGAAGCCGTGGACGGCGAGGAGACGGGCCGGCAGCAGGAGCGCGCCGAGGGTGAGCGCCTGCGGGTAGGCGGCCGACTCGCCGAGGACCGCGCCGGTCAGCGCGAGCAGGGCCGTCAGCGCGCCCAGGAACAAGGCGAACGTGCCGAGCAGCAGAGGACGTACGGAGGCCGAGAAGTCCGTCAGGCCGCGGCTGGCGGCCAGTTTGCGGCGGGCCCCGGCGGCGAACAGGTGGGCGCTTGCGGCGGCGGGTGCGCAGGCCAGGGCGAGGGCCACGACGGGGGCGACGGTGACGGGCCAGGGTCCGCCACCGGTGCCGTCGGGCAGGCCGTCCGGGCCTCCGGTGAGGGCGGCGTTCAGCAGGCCGTCGCCGAGCAGGGCGTAGCCGACGAGCCAGCAGGTCGAGCTGGAGCCGGTGTCGGTACCGGCGCTCAGCGGGCCCCGGCGCAGTGCGGCGCGCAGGGCCAGGGTCACCGCGAGGGCGGCGACGACGGCCACGGTCAGCCGCGACCGTCCGTCGGTGAGGCGCAGGCCGGCCACGGCTGCGGCGCACAGCAGCCCGGGCAGCAGGGCGAGGACGATCCAGGTGCCTCGCACCCGGGGCGCCGGCGGTGCGGCGGGGCGTGCGGCTGCGTCGGCGTCGCGCGGGACGCGGGCGAACATCTCCTCGGCGAGGGAGAAGACGTCCCGGTGCCGGAAGCGGGCCGCGGTCCGGTCGGTGACGCCGTGTGCCTCCAGCCCCGCCGCGATCTCCAGGGGGTCCACGGCCCGTTCGCAGAGGTCGCGGTGACGGTGCATCAGGGCTTTGACGGGATCGGCGGCGCGGCGGGCGGCGGGGGGCGGCTGCTTGCCGGCCGGGGGCGCCCCTTCGGTGCGCCCCGCGCGCGGGCGTCCGCCGGCGGGGGTTCCCGCACCGGGTCTCTCCTCGTCCAGGCAGTCCTGCGAGCGCTCGTCCCAGGCCCCCGGGCTGCTGGGGGTCTCGGGGCGGTCCAGTTCGCCCAGGCCGCTCATCGGGCCCCCTCGGTCGTGGAAGCCGCCGACGCGGTCGTGGCGCGGACGGGGGTGTCCGTCGCCCAGGCGGGTCCGCCCCGCGCCACGACTCGGCCGGCGGGGCCGGTCCAGCGTCCGGTGACTTGCGCCTCGGCGGGAACGGCGAACGGCAGGGGCTCCCCGGTCGCGTCGAGGACGACGCGGCGGACCGGCGTGAGCGCGAGGATGTCCAGGTAAACGCCGTGAAATGCCGCGACGTTCTGTTCGACGGTGAACAGTTCCAGCGCGCGGGCGCGCGCGGCGGCGCCCAGGCGCTCACGGCGCTCGGGGTCGCGTAGCAGGGCGACGCATGCCTCGGCGAGCGCCCGCGGATTGCGCGGGGGCACGACGAGTCCGGTGCCGCCGATGGCCTCCACCACGGCGCCGACGTCCGTGGACACCGTCGCCCGGCCGCAGAACATGGCCTCGACCAGGCCGGCCGGGAATCCCTCGACGACGCTGGAGAGGACGACGAGGGCGCCCGAGGCGTACGCGTCGGCGCGGGAGGGCAGTTCCGGTCCGCCGGTCTCCTCGAAGGACACCGGGTTGTCGCCGACGGCGTGCGGACCGGTGGCCTCGTCGGGGAAGAGCTGTGCGGCCAGGGCCTTGCAGTGGGTGAGGTAGGCCGCGCCCTCGGGGCCGACGGGGGCGCCGACGATCCTGAGCCGTGCCGCGGGCTCCTGCCTGCGGATCTCCGCGAAGGCGTGCAGCAGCGAGACCAGGTCCTTGGCGGGCTCGACGCGGCCGACCCAGACGAGGGTGTGCGGATCGGCGCACTGCGGCGACTCCCCCGCCTCCGCGAAGGGCGCCGCGTCCATGCCGGGAGGGACCGTGCGGAGCTTGGCGCGGTCGGCGCCGCAGCGTTCCTGCCAGCGGCGGGCGTGCGCGTTGCCGGGCGTGATCACGGCAGCGCGCCGGTAGGTCTCGGCGGCCAGCCTGCCGTGGAAGGCGGCCAGCAGGGACCGTATCGCGGGCGGCGAACCGTGGTCCGTGAGGTAGTGCGTCCGCAGCCGCACGCCGTACTCCGTCACCAGCAGGGGTACGCCGTGGAAGTGCCGGGCGAGCAGGCCGGGCAGGGCCGCGGTACCGCCGGAGGCCGCGTGGCACAGGTCGACCGCGCCGAGCCCGTCGGCGTCGTACCAGCCGAGCGACAGGGGGCGCAGGGCGCTTTCGAGGCGTGCGGCGACGGTCAGCAGCTCGGGGACGCGCGCCGCGCGGGCGGTACGCGGGGCGCCGGGCGCGCGACAGGCGCGTTCCAGGGCGCGCACGGCGGTCTCCGAGCGGAGGGCGCCCGCCAGTCCGTCCTCGTCGCGGGCGAGCTCGGCGAGGCCGTACAGCGCACTGGCGAAACGGTCCGCCTCAACGGCCGACGCCTGTGCCGACGTACCGGACGGGTCCTGCGGAGCGGCCGTGCACAGGGTGGCGGCCAGCTCGCCGTAGCACTCGGCGAAGCGCCGGCGCGCGCGCCGTCCGTACGCCCAGCGGTCGCTCCGCGTCACCCTACCGACGATCCCCTTCGAGCCGCCGCCGCGGCCGTCGTCGTCGGCGTCCCACAGCGGCGCGGTGAGCACCCGGGTGACCTGCGGCGGCAGCGGGACCCACCCTTCGTCCTCCTGCCGCCGGCTGCGGCTGAGCGCGTAGACGTCGAACTCGTGCTGCTCGAGCCCGCGCACGAGCCGGTCGCACCAGAGTCCGGCCTCACCGCTCACATACGGATAGCCACCCTCCGTAAGCAGTCCGATGCGCACGCGCGCACCCCCGATCTCCCGTCTGGGGAGCCGCCGTTGGCCCGGCGGCTCGCAGCGGGACGAACGTATGCGGACAAGGCGGTGGGGGGGGGGGGGGGGGGGGGGGGGGGGGGGCGGCCCCCCCCGGGGGGGGGGGGGGGGGGTGGGGGGGGTGGGGGGGGGGGGGGGGGGGGGCGCGGGGGGGCAGATCGGGAGGCC